>CP070784.1:0-7097 GCA_020346605.1 Candidatus Bathyarchaeota archaeon
ATGAGTGGCCAAGGGTGAGGCTGCAAGCCTATCAAAAGGGATCGTGAGCTGGGTTTAGAACGTCGTGAGACATGTCGGATTTTATCTGTTGGGAGTGTTGGCCGTCTGAGGGGAAAGGATCTTCAGTACGAGAGGAACGAGATGCTGGGGCCTCTGGTGTACCGGCTGTCCGACAGGGCATTCGCCGGGCAGCTACGCCCCGTCGGATAAGGGCTGAATGCATCTAAGCCCGAAGCCGCTCCTGAAAATAGACGGCCTCCCCGTTCCGATCGGCATGTCCGGGAGGGCGGGGCGAGGGCGCCCGTAGAAGACGGGTTTGATGGAGCCGGGGTGTACTCGCCGAGGCTGCGGCCGAGGCGTTCAGCCCGCGGCCCCCAAGCGCCCGAGCAGTCAGCTCATGGTTTCGCGGTTCCCAGGGGAGACATCGGAGTGTCGTGCACGGTCTGCATTTTCCTGATCTAGCGTGGGCCATGTGAACGGTAGGGTATGATAAGGGTAATAATTGTGCAGTTGGCGCGCGCACCATTTGACGTGTTAGGCGCGGTAAATTATCCGTTAGAGAAGGATCTTTTGAAACCTATAAAAAAATTTTACCTTTCTAAGAATGCTGGGCGCGCGCAGCATTCTTGTTTTTACGTTTGGGATTGATACTATCTGGAAATGACTCTAAGAACTTGATATTAGCAGTCTCATTCGCAGCTGGTTTTACAGAGAGAATAATCATAAGTGCAGTCGAGAAAGTTAGTTAGAAATACACACAAAAAAAGACTAAGTGAAATGTTTCAGCGTTTGGTGAGCTCTTCGAAGGGTACCGTCGGCCTCTCGTTGTACACGAACCCCCCTTCCGGCAGCCACGACCCGAACTTCTCTACTCCCTTCGCCAAGTAGTACCCCACGGGGGTCTCAGGGCCCAGCCTGGAGTGGCAGAACTCTTCCTCCGACTCCGAGACTGGCGGCACTACTAGCTCGTATTCCATCTCCCCGGCGCCCAGACGGCTACAGGCGTTCACCGTCACCCACTGGCTCCTGCCGATGATACCGGTGAACTTCTCCTCCCCCTCCGCCATCACCCCCTTCGCTTCCGCCCTGGTCCCGGGCAGGCCCGGCATCTTATCGGCCATCTCCAGCGCCGCCACGTCCACGGCCACCATGTCCCTGGACGCGAAGACCCCCATGTTGGAGATCACGGGCCTGTCCGCGCCGTGGGCGCAGTCGCAGAACGGGGTGATGTCCACCGCGTAGGTGACGAACCCAACTTTACCGGGCCCCATCTCGCGCAGGTAGCCCGCCGCGGCGTCCCCCATGGAGACTAAGAACCAGTTGCTCCAGTCGTCGTACCTCTCACGTCCCCACACGTCGCAGCGGAACAGGGGCCTCTGGTGGCCGAAGCACCCTATGCACGCCTCCCTGTCCCACTCCAGCCGGTCCTCCTTGATCTCGATGGCCCCCACGGGGCACGTGTTCTTACACAGCGTCGCGTCGGGACACTCCTCGCCGATGCAGTTCTCGCCGTGGAAGCTCCACTCCCTCCATCCCACCTCGGGGTGAGTAGTCAGGTGCACGTTCATCTTCCCCCTCTTCGAGCTGCAGCCGATGGCCACGTTCTTGATGCTCCCCCCGTACACCGCGCTGCCGTGCCCCTTGAAGTGGCTAACAACGATCATCGCGTCCGCGTCGGCGACCCCCCTCGCCAGGTACCCCTCCCGGAGCAGGATACCGTCCGGGATCTCCACCCTCACGTCCTCCGTGCCGTACGCCCCGTCAGCGATGATCACCGGGCACCCCATCGTCTCTGCCGTGTAGCCGTTCGCTGCCGCCGTCTCCAGGTAGAACTGTTCCGTGCACCTGCTCCCGTACTGGGAGTAGGGCGCCGTCGTGGTGTCGGTGACAAAGGGTACGCCCCCGTGCTCCCTCACCTTGTCCACCACCGCCCTCACCAGGATGGGGCGCAGGTACCCGGTGTTGAACCACTCCCCCATGTGGCACTTCACCGCCACCGAGTCCCCCGGCCCGAAGCACTCCATCAGCCCCGCGTGGTCGAATAGCTGCTGCGCCTTCGCCGGAAGGCTCGAAGTCAGCCCCGAGTACCTGTCGTCCATAAAGTAAACCTTGCTCGACATGACAACCAACCCCCACAGAACAATGGGAGATTTGGCGAAGTTGTATTTAACGTTCGACCCCGCGGGCAATCGGCCCTCAGGTCACGACCATGCTACGGCGCCGGATCTCCTCGCGTATCTCCCCGGCGTGGAGCTCCACTTCCTTCAGAGCCGCCTCGATCTCCTCCGGCGAGCCGTCCCCTGCTATTTCCGCCAGACGGGAGGCCGCGACGCCGAGGGCGCCCAGCATCTCCCTCCCCGCCTTGGTCCTCAGCCAGATCTTCCGCTCGTTCTCCAGAAGCACGTTCATCGCGAGCTGCAGGCGCGTCGCCATCTCCCGCGCCCCCTCCGGGGAGGTCGCCCTCACGGCTTCGATGGCCCCGCCCAGCGCCTCCTTCGCAACTTCCATGCCGCCGCTCACGCTCGTCACCCCAGCCCCAGCTCCACCGCCAACGCCTCTAACTGCCCCAGCAGCCCATTAAAGGTTAACCTCTGGTAACCCAGGAACTGCCCCGCCGAGGTGTCGTACCAGTCCACGCCGGTGTACTCCTCCGAGAACCGGGGCTCCACCTCGATCCCCAGCGCCCCGTAGAACGCCTCCACGTACCCGGCCCCCGTCATCTGCCAGGAGGCACCGCCGGCAACGTTGAAGGCCCGGCCCAGGGCCCCGGGCTCTCCGACGGCGTTGACGATGGCGCGAGCGGCGTCCTCCACGTTTATGAACTCCACCCGCTGGTCGGCCCGGTAAGGGATGGTCTCCGGGAGTTCCACGATCTCCGGGACGGAGATGGGCGCGATCCTCAGCACCGAGTGGGGGACCCCCGAGGCCGCGATCAGCTGCTCCGCCCTGATCTTGCTCTCGGAGTAGAGGTCGTGGGCCCTCAGCGGGCGGCTCTCCCCGACGGGGGGCTCCTCGTGCGCTGTGACCCCGTACGCGGAGACGGTGGAGGCGAAGACCAGGGGAACCTCCGATTGTCGCCGCAGCGCCTCCAGGAGGTTCCCAGTGCCCCCCAGGTTCACCCGCATCGTCAGGTCGCGGTCGGCCTCGCTCCTGGGCGGCAGGATCGCCGCCAGGTGGACCACGGCGTCAACCCCGCGGACGGCCTCCTCCACGTCCCCAGCGTCGGTCACGTCCCCCTTGAAGACGCCGACGTCTGAGCCCTCGAAGACCTCCCAGCGGACCTGGGGCAGGTCGAAGGCAACGGGCCTGTACCCCTTCTCGGCGGCGAGCCTGACGACCTCTCTGCCGAGGCGCCCCGCCCCGCCTGTGACGAGGAGATTCATGTGCGGGCTAATCTGGTGAAGTCTGGATATTTAATGTTCGTCCAAGTTCGTGCGCGGTAGGGACGGCGCGCGCTCTTGGGGATGAAAGGGATGTTCTGGTTTATCCTGACCATTGTTCCCCTACCCCGGAGGAGTGTGCTGAGGCTTGACCTGGCTCTTCTTCTCCTGCCCCGGCGCGCGCGATGGCGGTCTCCCTATCGAACTTAACCATCAGGCCCTCTACGCCGTCCCCGTCGTAGTCACCCACCTCAACGGGGGCCTCCTCCGCCGGCAAAGTCTCGTTCATTAGGATCGACGAGACGTCAGTCCCTCACGTCGTACCCCTCGGAGAGCTCGATGTAGCAGGTGATCCACTTCCCTTTGCTGCCTAGGTTCAGGGTGCCCAGGTGTATGTCCACCGTCATCTCAAGCCCGCCCGCGGGGCCAGAGGGCTCCACTAGCGGCCTGTGGTCACCGCCCGGCTTGAACACGCTGTAGATGTGGGGATAGATATTTTGCCCAGAGTTGTAGAGCAGCTCCGTGCTCCCCCGCCCATCTGTGTAGGCAAAGAAACAAAACTCTGTAACAGGATCCCGCGTTCACGGGCGAGTCGCCTTGACGGAGAACATCAGAGGCAGCTGGAGGTCCCTCCTCTTGAGCCTCCAGTAGCCGTCCTCCCTTTTCTCCATGTTTCCCCAGATCTCGTCGACGCTGAACGGGTACTCCCTGACCTCCTCCAGAGCCAGTCCCGCCCCGATCAGCGAGCTGAGGACGTCGCCCAAGGGGTGGGTCCACTCGTAGACCTCCCTATTCTCCAGCACGGCGTCCCTGTCGGCGTAGCTCCCGTCGACCTCGATGAGGGAGGGCTCGGAGCTGTGCCAGTAGCCGTGCTTCACGGCGAGCTCCCCTCCTTCCTCGTCGAAGATCAGCATGAAGGGATGGAACTCCGCCATAAAGAAGATGCCCCCAGGCCTCAAGTAGCCGTGTACGATCTCCCCCCACCGCCAGATGTCGTGGAGCCAGTTGATGACGCCATAGCTGGTGTAGACGACGTCGAACTCGCCCTCCAGATGCTCGGGGAGGTCGTAGAGGTTGCAGTGGACGAACTTGGCGGGAAGCCTCAGCCTCTGCGCCAGGTGCCTTGCGAGCTGTATCGCGTTCTCCGAGAAGTCGACTCCCGTCACCTCCGCCCCCAGCCTGGCCCAGCTCAGGGTGTCCAGGCCGAAATGGCACTGCAGGTGTAGAAGGATCTTCCCGGAGACGTCGCCGAGTGCCTCCAACTCAATGCTGTGGAGGGAGCTCCCACCCGCCAGGAAGCCCTCCAAGTCGTACACTCTGGACCCGGCGTGGATGTCCACCAGCTCGTTCCAGTACCTGAGGTTGGTCCTATAGAACATTTCCATGGTACAACAATCGACCCCTAGGAAGATAAATCACACTCGACGAGCGAGCCAGGCCACGCCTCCGATCCGGCGGAAAGGGAATCCAGCTCTCGATATCCACCAGGCACCTAGAGGGGCGGCGCGGGGTCGCGCACTGCGGGAGGTCCGTCAGGGGCATCTTCGACAGGGACGCCGAGGAGAGCCTCGGAGGACCAACGCCATTCTAAAATATCTTGAGAGCCCCAAGGTCCCATGAGGACCGATATGCCCTCGAAGCTTGACGACTTGCACCGAGAGGTGGTCGACTACCTCGAGGGGATCTCGAATCCCGAGAAGGTCCGGCTCTCAAGGCGCTGGGACAAGAACAAAGACTACGAGACCTACGGCCTCGACTCGGCGGACTACACAGCACTCTACAAGGCGTTCGACCCCAAATTCAAGGCCCTGACCCTGGACTATCGCCTCGAACTCACGGAGAGGTGGGCGAGGACCGGCAACACCACCCTGACCCACCTCGGGGTCCATCTGCTCAGGCTCAGCGTCCGAGAGCAAGTCCTGGGGCCGGCCCACTTCGGGTTCCTCGACGGGTTCCTGGAGCACTTCCGGGGGTGGGGCAACGTCGACACCCTCTGCAGCGGTGTGACGCGCCCCCTACTGGAGCAGCACACAGACGAGGTGATAGCGCTCCTGAGGCGGTGGAACGCCTCAGAGAACCAGTGGAAGCGGAGGGCTAGTGTCGTCACCTTCACCAGGAGCACCGCCGAGAGCGGCAGGTACGTCGACGTGACCCTGGAGCTCTGCGACAACCTGATCTGGGACGGGGAGGACCTGGTCCGGAAGGGGGTGGGCTGGGCGCTCAAGGACACGATGCGCGCAGACAGGGAGAGGGTCTTGGAGTACGTGAAGTCGCTGAGGAAGAAGGGCGTAAGCTCCACCATCACGCTCTACGCCATCCGCGACCTGAAGGGAGAGGAGAGGGAGGCGGTCCTGAACATTAAACCCCGCGTGGGAAGAGCGCGCAACTAGAGATATTGTATGAGCGCGCGCACGGATTCGGATTGAAGGATACCATGTTCTCGAACACTGATACGACGTCCAAGGCCTTTTAACGGGCAAGAGATAGGACTGCCGCGCGCGCCGAGGCGCTAGTCTAAGGAAAAAAAGGACGTAGATAGAGGCAACGGAGAAAAAATAAACGTTAGCAATAATAATATAATTCTTCTTCTAAAAAAAACAACCTTCATCTAACTTTAGACCCTACCTACCCTACCTACCCTACCTACCCCACCAACCTTTTAGCCACCAGAACCACATACTACTGGAGACTCCACATCGAAAACACATAGAAAGCTTCGAGACCGACACATTTCGGATGAGCCTTGTACAAACGTTATAATAGATTCGAAATAATCCCTGTGGAACCTTAAATGAACCCTTAATGAACCCGTACCAGCTTCGTGGCAGCTCCACATCCTTACCATGATACTGTCGAGTAGTAATCATAGATCTCCCGTATTGTTTCCGCAACCTAAACAAAGAGCTCTCAATGAGCTATGGATATACAACAGTCTGCCAGTCATGACTGTTTCGCGAGACATGATGAATGGGCCCACCTATGTTCATGCATATATTTGATGACTGCCTTGTGAACGTCGGTGTTAGGCTCGATATAGACTGGTTTTCCACAAACTGAACAGTAGAACCATATCCGATTCTCGGCCTTCCCCTTTTCATGGCCAGTACTTAAGCCTGTATTATAAGCGGATTTTTCGATAGTTGTTCTGGCCTTGTTCAGCTCCGTAAAATGTCTCGATCTATAGAGACTCTCTGCCTCTCTCCGCACTGTTTTATTGTATTCATCGCAGTTTGTATCGAGCAGCATCCCAGCCATTTGCGCGCGCGCACCAGAGGAACCTTGGATACCTTCTCTTCAGCACCTCGTACCTTGCACAGAACATCCAGAGGACAACCCGCCCCACAACCCAGAGGTCTAGGGTCTGCAGGAGTGTGCTCAGCTATAGGGAGAGGGGCTCGATCTCACATCACTCCCATTGATATGACAGGGGCACCACCTCATGGGAGGGTGCAGGGCAGACATAATCCCTTTTAAACCTCAAACCACTCCAAATACCGCATTCATCGGTAGGGTCTGACGTTGGAGCGGACTAGTGAGCTCTACTTCGAGCTTTCGAACGAAGACAGGCTGAGAATCCTCCAGATCTTGGATAGGAAGCCTTTGAAACTCACGAGCATCGCGAAGGAGCTTGGCATAACCAATCAGCAGTGCATACGGCATCTCAACAGGCTAGCCGAGACGGGGCTCATCAGCAAGAACGCAGAGGGGAATTACCGG
>CP070784.1:7197-12075 GCA_020346605.1 Candidatus Bathyarchaeota archaeon
GAGAAGCGTGTTCCAGTTCGCCCTCGGCAGGTCCCGCTCATCCACCAAGTCTGAGAAGAATAGAGCTACTGCAATGATCGCGGCGACGACGCTCGAGGACAAGCCGTGGCCCGGCCAACCGATGACGTTCGCCAAGGGCTCCGGAAGCTTTCCAGTGAGCCAGAGGAGGATGGCCAACACGAAGACGACGAGGGCGAGTTTTTGCTTCCCCTCCAGAGACTTGATCTCGAGCTCGAGGTCGGGTATCTCCCTTACCTCTGTAGGGAAGATAACGAAGAGGACCAGCCAGATGGCCAATGTCATGGCGATGGTAATTGGGACGCCAAAGAACATCCACCCGAGAAACGTGATCTCATGGCCGATGAGGTCCTTCAGGAAGCCTGCTGTCATGGCACATGTCGTCGTTCCCAAGAGGGTCGACAGGCCCCCCGCCGTGGCGGAGTAGGCGATGCCAAGGACGACAATCTTGGGGAAATTACCCTTCTGATCCCTGACCCCCTCGGTCAGCCGGAGGGCCATGGTGAGCATGAGGGCGGTGGAAGCGGTGTTGCTTATCCACATGGAGAGGAAGGCCGTGGTCGCCATGAGGACGAGGACCACAAACCTGGCGTCAGCCTGGACCCTCGAGATGATCTGGTGGGCGAAGTACTCGTCAAGGTCCTGTTTCTCCACTGCGATGGCGAGGAGAAAACCTCCAAGCAGGAGCATCACGACCGGATCGAAGAAGGGGCTCAGAGCGGCCCGGAAGGATTGGACTCCGGAGAGGGATTGGAGCAAGGGAATTAGGAGGGAGGTTGCCACGAGGGGGACAGCCTCCGTCGTCCAGAGACCAGAGGCGACGACGAGCACGACGAGGGCGTACCTCTCATCGAGGCTCAAGACCGCTGAGGTCAAATAGAAGGCCATCAAGGAAACCGCTAGAACCGCCGCGAGGGCGATGCCTCTCCTATAATCCAAGTGGTCCCCCTGCTAGAGCTCCTTGAAGGAGATTATGTTGCACTCGAGATCGCAGCAGAGCTCCTCGACGAGGGCCTTGAACTGGAAGAGGTCCTCAATGTCGACGGTCCCGTAGAGGACGGCGAGGCTAGGGTAACGCTTCTCGACCGCCATGAGGACGGGGGGCACGGCGACGCTGCTGCTAAAGTCGGCCCGCAGCTTCGAGACCTTCAGCCTATTCGCCAGCTTCAGGATTATGTTCTTCTCTATGATATCGCCCCGGACGATTATCTCGACCGTTTTGATCTTGCCCATCCAAGCCACCCCCTTGAATATTGTCTACATCAGAAAAAAGTGTGAGCGTCGTAAAAGGTTACTTATTTTTCCAGAGCAGCCCGAGGAGCTTGGCGAGCCGTTCGTCCCTCCAGGCCTCCAGCTCCTCAAGGGGCCTACCTCCGACCATCTCGTTGACGCCATCGATCGCCTTCTCTATAGCTGACTCTGGGGTATCGGTCCACTTCGCCATGGTCTCCAGCCAAGACGCCTTGCTGGCGCCGATGTGCCTCATCAGGTACTCGATCCCTCCCGTACCGCCGCCTAGGTGATACGTGAGGTACGGTCCCATTATCGCCCACCTGATGCCCGGGCCCGCTCTCACCGCCTTGTCAACGTCCTCCACAGAGGCGACTCCCTTGTCAACGAGGTCGAGGGCCTCCCTCCACAGGGCGACAGACAGTCGGTTCGCGATGAATCCTGGGGCCTCCTTCTTCAGGACGACTGGGACCTTGCCGATGTCCTCCATGATTGCATAGGTCCTCTCCACGGTCCGCCTAGAGGTGAGCTCTCCGGGAGCGAGCTCCACCAGGGGCACTAGGTGAGCTGGGTTCCAGGGGTGGGCGACGATGCACCGCTCCGGATGCAGTCCCACGGCCTTCTGGATCTCAGTCATCAGCAGACCCGATGTGCTGCTCGCAAGGATGGCGTCTTCGGGTGCCGCTTGATCCATCTCTGCGAAGACGGGTTTCTTCACTTCGTAGCTCTCGTAGACAGACTCAACAGCGAGGACGACATCTTCAACGGCCTCAACCAAGTCCGTCGTCGTCTCAATCCGCCCGAGGGCTGAGTTAAGATCATCGCCTAGACCGGTGTCAGCGAGAAAACGTATATGGCTCCTAACCCGTGCTGCCGCCCTCTCGAGAACTTCATCCGATAGATCCTGCATCACGACCTCGTAGCCCTTCAGGGCGAATAAGGCCGCCCACCCCTGTCCTATCAGGCCGGAGCCGATGCAGGCAACCTTCCCACGCTCAACCGCCATGTCCAGTCACAGGGACTGATAGGGGGAGGATGTTATAGAACTTTCCAGATAGAAGGATGGAACGCTCAATCCGAACAAATCACGTTTTCACAATTCACGCCTAAATTGTTGTAAGACCATTGCATGCGATGATGACTTTCAGCCTTTTGTGTAGAGAATATTCCCGCCGACCATGGTCATGCGAACCTTCACATCCTTGATCTCATCTCCCGGGATCTCTGTCAGATCCTTCTCCAGGATCGTGACGTCGGCGAGCTTCCCCGGCTCCAGGCTGCCCTTAAGGTCGTCCTCGAAGGAGGCATACGCCGCGTCTAGGGTGAAGGCCTTGATTGCTTCCTCGAGCGAGATCCTGCTCTCCCTGATTGGGTGGTTGACCGCCGAACAGATGCCGTAAATAGGGTCAAAAGGCATGCCGTCGGACCCGAAGCACACGCGTATGTCCTCATCGAGAAGCAGCCTGTATGGGTTGTTCTGCCTGAGTCGCCTAGCACCGAGGCGCGCCTCGTAGAGGCCATCGGCGCCGCTCCACTCTCCCGCGAAGTTGGGCTGCATAGACGGTACGATACCGAGCTGCTTGATCCGCTCGATCTGGGACGTCGTGAGGATCTCGCAGTGCTCGATACGGTGGCGGTGGTCTTTCCGTGGCGAGGCCTTGAGGGCCTCCTCGATGGCGTTGATGGAGGCTTCGATGCCGTAGTCCCCTATCGCGTGGATTGCTACCTGAGACCCCTGCTTGTGGACCCTTTTGACCTTCTCCTTCAGATCCTCCTCGGGCATCATTAGGAGCCCCTTCGTTGACGGATCATCCTCGTAGGGCTCGAAGAGGGAGGCCGTCCTCGCTCCGATGGAGCCGTCAATGAGCAGCTTCGCCGAGCCTAGCTTGACGATCTCGTTCCCGAATCCCGTGAGCAGCCCCAACGAGCGCATCGACTCCGATAGATCTTCCCTCCACATCAGATAGGCACGGACCTTGAGGACTCCCATCTCTAAGGCCTTCAGGTAAGCCCTGATCTCGAAACCGCTGAGCCCTGCATCGTGAACCCCCGTGCAGCCGAGGCTGAGGGCGTGATCACAGGCCCTCTTGAGGCCCTCCAGGGCCACCTCCATCGTGGGGGGAGGCACGTGCGACCCCACCAGCTGGTGGGCGTCCCTGAGGATTCCGGTCGGCTCCCCCTCCTCGCTCTTGTCCACCTGACCCCCCGGCGGATCCTCCGTGTCCTTCGTGATGCTGGCTATCTCCAGAGCCTTCGAGTTCAGGGTGAGGAGGTGCCCGCAGACCCTGCTCAGAAGGATGGGGTTATCCCCGGAGAATGGATCGAGGTCATACTTGTTTATGTAGCGTCTTTCGACCCACTTGCTGTCGTCCCAGCCGCTCCCGACTATCCACTCTCCCTTCTTCGCCTCGGTAACACTCTGCTTCACCTTCTCGACGGCTTCAGCGAGGGTCTTAGTGTCTCGCAGGCTGACAGTTTGGATCATCCTCATGCCCATCCACAGGAAGTGGTGGTGGGCGTCGATCAGCCCGGGGAGCACCGTCATGCCGGAGGCGTCGATGAGCTCGGCGCCATTGGGGATCTCCACCTCACCCCGTTTGCCCACGGCGGTGACCAGGTCGCCCTCTATCAAAACAACGCTATCGTTCAGAGGGGGACGACCAGTTCCGTCTATCAGTGTACCGCCCAGGATTGCTCGGGGACACGGCTCAAGAGACATCGTGAATACACCACATTGTACCAATTCTCTTACGTATAAGCTTTCCAAATATGGGGGGGCTGGTAAACGACTCTGGAAGAGACCTTGGTGCGCGCTGTGCGCGGGAGATTATAGATTAGCGATCTCGGTTATCCTGGATTTTATCTCCAGGGCCCTTGAATCGAATATCCGCCTGAACTCCTCCATCTCGCTGTCGCTCATCTCCTGCCTCGCCCGGGTCTTGACGTCCACGAGGGCTGTGACGACGCTCGTCCAGACGGAGCCGAAGAGGGCGCTCTCCACGGATCTGATGATCCCTTCCTCATGGTAGTACCTGAACATCTGGTACTTCCTCGTGAGGCTCTCCTCGTCCAGGGCTATGTCGATGAACTTCTCGACGCTTCCTCTAAGGGCGGGTTGCATGTTGGACGCCGATCCAGATAGACTATGAACCATGTATTTGGGGTTTGCTCCGAGGGTCACGCTGCGACCGGTTGACGTGGGCGAAATCCTCCGGTGGGTCAGGACCCCCGATCCCGGCATCTTCTCGTGCGCGCGTCAGCTGCTTGTCATAAGGTTTTCAGGTTTTTAGTTTCCCAGTGTGAATGGGTTGGGTGGGGGGTCGTCGGGTTCGCTGTTCCGAGCCTCATCTGCGTGGGATACGGTTTTTGTTTGCATTTGTACACCCATTGGTCTGAATCGGATCATAGAGGGGCGTTATCCGGGCTCCTTTCGTTGAATGGGTTTGTTTTCATGTGTGGACGTCATGACCCCCCCTCCCCCCCTCTCTGGAAGGCTGTTTTTTGGTCTCCTTTTCGTGATCGTGGTTGGGGTTTCGATTAACAGTTTTTTCATACGGAGATCTATGTTTCTGTACATTTTATTGCGCGCTCAATCCTGATACGACAAGACTCGTGAACGAATCGGAGTGC
>CP070784.1:12175-18409 GCA_020346605.1 Candidatus Bathyarchaeota archaeon
CCCTGAAGCCCGGCTCGCGCGCGATGAAATGGTACCGTTCTGTAGCCTGTGCGTACGATGCTCTCGCAGACGCTGTGCGCGCGCCTGCCGGCTCTCTTAAATTAGGGGTCTTAGTTTTAAACAGAACCTAGTGCGCGCGCAGGAATCGTCTTCATCTTTTCTTTTCCAGTTTGGTGCGGAAGTCATCGGATTCGCGATATACTTTAGCGTCCAAGTAGCTCTTGGGCTCGTATTCATTTTTGCGCCACAGCTCCTCCAACTCCTCGGAACTGGGGTCCCATTCATATCGACATATTATCGGACCCTTCGTATCGATGAAAATAGTTGTGTTGTAAACCTCTTCGGACTCCTCAACCCATGAACCCGTGTTTCCCCAGAAGACAGAGCCTTTCTTCGTCTTTCTCTCGGTGAGTTGCGGTATGTGGGTGTGGCCGTAGATCAGGGCATCCGCCATCTCATCTTTGGGTAACTTGAAGAAGTTGTAGTACCCCTCGTTCACCATCTCCTCGAAGGATTTGTGTTTGGGGCGATCAACAAAATAACGCAGCCACTTGTCCCAGATCCACCTCGTGAAGGAGTAACTGACGGCTTTGTTGGTTATCCACCTTTGGATGTCGGGCAAAGCTGAGAGCAGGCCCGCCAAGTAAAGGGGCCTAAACAGTTTGAAGGCCCTGTCAAACTGGTGGCCGTGGAGGAAAAGATAGAGTTTACCACCGATTTGGGATGTGTAGTCTTCCACGATCTGAAGATCCGGGATGTAGTCGCCGATGTACCCCGACAAGATGTAGTCGTGATTACCGATCACCAGTACCTTCCTGCAGTCCAGGCGCTGGATCTTGCGGAGCAGGCTATGCATGTTCCCGAAGATGGTCTTGTCGTCCGCCACCCAGAAGTCGAGGACATCTCCCAGCAGTATGAGTTCATCGAGGTCCTGGTTCTCATCGAGATCTAGGAACGCCGAAAAAGCCGCATCCTGCGCTTTGTTAAACCCTAGATGGATGTCTGAGACCACGCATACCTTTTCCGCAGTCGATGTTTCACTCATTTGTAAAACTAGAGTCTTATGTACTATTTAAAAATCTATGACCACCCCACCAACGTGTAAGATGTCTGCCGAGGTTAAGGTTTCCGTCCAGAAAGGCGACCATAAGCTAGAGCTCCTTGACGAAGCGCTCAGGCTGGCTGACTTTTTCGACCATTTAGAAGCGAGCCTCAAGGCGTCGGGGAAAGGCAAGGCGGATTTCTCTGTGGTGGTCAAGCCCAACATAATGATGTTCTCGCACAAGGAGACGCCCCCCGCCACCTACACAGACATGGAGCTTGTGGAGCATCTTTTCGACCTTTTGAGGGGAGAGGGCTACGAGAACCTAAAGCTCGTGGAGTCGCAGAACGTGTACGGTAACTGGTACCAGAACAGGGGCGTCGTGAACGTCGCCAGAATCTCCGACCACAGGCCAGACCTGCATGGATACGAGGTCGTCGACCTGACCGAGGAGAGTGCCCTACCAGTACGACGGCAGGTGGCTGAAGGAGCACTTCGTGGGAAAGGCCTGGCTGGACGCAGACTATAGAATATCCTTCGCTAAGAACAAGACCCACGTCTACGACTACTACACTCTGAACCTGAAGAACATCTACGACGCGCACGCAGACACCATGGACCCGGAGGCCTTCCCGCTGAGGCGCTGGGATCAGCTCGCAAATCACGTGAAGGAGCACACCATAAAGAACCTTCAGGACCTGATTCTCAACGTCAAGAGGCACAGGAGCATACTGTGGGAGATCAGAGAGCTGTGGAGATCCATATGCTCGCTCTTCCAGAGGAGGATCTTCTCAAAAGACATCGATGATTCGCTGGAGAAGGCTCTTGACAGGCTGAGGGAGTCTCTCGATTAAGGGGCAAAGCTGTTGCTACAAACTACTTTCATCCGTTAAACTCCTTACCCGAACCCTCGTGGAACATGTTTACGTCTGGGGTTCCTGCGGAGATGTTTTATCCGTTGTCCTCCTCACTCTGTCTGTGGAATCCCCCGTTTCAGCCCTCATCGTGGGACTGCTCCAGGGCCTGCTGGAGTGGCTGCCCATCTCGAGCCAGGGGAACCTCGTAATATTCATGATCTCGTTCCTCGGGCTTGAGCCGGAATATGCGCTAAGCCTGTCGGTGTACCTCCACCTGGGGACCGGCCTCGCCACCCTCGTCTACTTCAGGGAGGAGATATTCGGCGTCCTCAGACGGGACTCCGCCAATAACCGGCTTTTGTTCCGGTTCCTGGTCATCGCTACGCTCACGACGGGGATCGTGGGTCTGCCTCTCTTTCTCATCGCAAGGGGCACGAGCCTGGTGGGGGAGGCGTTGTTGACGCTCACGGGAGCCGCGTTGATCGTGACTGGCTTAGTTCAGAGGGGCGCCCGAGGCGAACGCCCGCGTACGACGGAGCCCTTGGAGACCAAGGACGGGATTATCCTCGGCGTCGTCCAAGGCCTCTCGGCTCTCCCCGGCCTCTCCCGCTCCGGTCTGACCACGTCGGTCATGCTCTTCAGGGGGTATCAGGGCGTGGAGGCCTTCCGAATCTCCTTCATCATAAGCGTCCCCGCCGTCTTCGCCGCAGCAATGGGCTTGACGGTCGTCGAGGGGGCTCCGCCTCTCGGCCCGGGGGTCCTACTAGCTCTGGTTGCATCCTTCCTCTCAGCGTACCTGACCATCGACGTTCTTCTGAAGCTGGCAAGGAGAGTCAGATTCTGGAGCCTGTGCATCGCACTCGGACTGCTGGCTCTGCTGCCGCAGCTCCAGTTCTTCCTTTGACCTGCTGAGCCTTTGAAAAAAGGAGGATTTGGGGTCTGATGGTCTAGATATCAGATCTCTTACTGTTCCTGCTAACAGCGGAAAGGCTGGCGACGCCCTGGAGGCCGGCCGCCCTGAGCGTCTCCAGCGGGAGCGCCAGTATGATAGTGTTGCTCTGGTCCTTGCTGATGTCGTTCACCGTCGAGAGTATCCTGAGCTGCATAGTGTTGGGGTCCTCCATGTTCTTGGCGGCCTCGGCGAGCCTCGTGGAGGCCTTCAGCTCGGCCTCCGCCTTTATCAGGATGGCCCTCGACTCCCTCTCTGCCTCGGCCTGGACGGCGAAGGCCCTCTTCATGTCCTCCGGGAGGCTGATGTCCTGGAGGCCGGCCCTGGCGATGTCGATGCCCCACTCCTTGGCGAGCCTGTCGATCTCCTCCTTCAGCTTGATGGCGATCTCCTCCCGGCTCTCGAGGAGGTCGTCGAGGTTGTACTGGCCGATGATGTTCCTGATGGCGGTCTGGGCGTACTTTGAGACGGCGTCCCTGTAGTTCACGATCTGCGTTATCAGCTTCTCGGTGTCCTCGATCCTCATGAAGACGACGGCGTCGATGCCCACCGAAATGTTGTCCTTCGTGATCGCCGACTGTCCCATGAGGTCAACGGTCTGAGTCCTCTGGTCCACCCTGCGCACGACGTCTATCACGGGCACCCTGAAGTGGAGGCCCGGGTCGACTATGGCATCGATCTGACCTAAGCGCAGTATCGCCGCCTTCTCCCACTGCTGCACAATGTAGATGGACGAGGTCAGGAGCATGAACAGGATGACGATTAGTATACCGACCGTGATGTAGAAGTCTATCAACTCTCACATTCACCTCATTCTTATAATCGTGCTTCCGAGATCTGGAAGGGAGCGGCTCTATTTCTCGTTTCCTATTGAATATTGAAAGAATCTTGGGAGAAATAATTAATCTGAGGCAGCCGAGATAGAGTCTGAGGTCAGGTCTTGAGGGTAGTATTCGTAGAGCCGCCGAAGGACTTCTGGTTCATCATGGGCGAGTACATCCCGCCGCCCTTCGGCATCCTGACCCTCGCGGCCTACCTCGAGGCCCATGTGAAAAACGTCGAGATCGAGGTAGTGGACTGCCAAGCGGAAGGGCTTGACTGGGATGGGTTAGAGAGGCGCATCGAATCCATTCGACCAGACATCGTTGCTCCAAGCGGGTTGTCCACCTCCAACGCTTACACCGTGCTCCGCACAGTGGATCTGGCCAAGAAGATGGACGCCGATGTCACGACGGTGGTCGGTGGTCAACATTTCACAGCTCTTGCCGATGAGAGCCTCAGGACCTATCCTGTCGTTGACGCTGTGGTCCGGGGGGAAGGGGAGGAGACCATGGCAGAACTCGTAAAAGCCATTGAGGCGGAGAGAAACCTGACGGGGATCGAGGGAGTCTCATTCAGGCACGAAGGCAAGATCGTCCACAACGCCGACAGGCCCCTGATAGCCGACCTGGACTCGCTTCCGTACCCGGGCTACCACTTCGTGGAGGGGCACATGGGGACATACTACTTCTCCCTAATGGCGGAGAAAGAGGCCCCCTTCGCAATCGTGGAGGGCTCCCGCGGGTGCCGCCATGACTGCAGCTACTGCTCCCAGTGGGGGTTCTGGAGGAGGAAGTACCGCGCCAAATCGCCGGGACGCATCGCAGAGGAGCTTGAGTACATAAACGGCAACTACGGGAGCAGGTTCTTCTGGCTGACGGACGACAACTTCGGTCTCGGCGAGAGGACGAGCGAACTCTGCGACGAGATACTGAAACGGGACCTGGACGACGTGACCTGGTTCTGTCAGGTCAGATGCGACGACGTTGTCAACCACAGGGAGCTCCTGCCCAAGATGCGGAGTGCGGGTTGCATCTGGGTGCTCGTGGGTTTCGACAGCCCAGACGCGGGCGTCCTCGAATCCTTCCGCAGGGAGGGGATCGACAGGTCCACCGCCAAGGAGGTGGTGCGGCTGCTGAGACAGAACGACATCTTCTCCCAGGGGACCTTCATCATCGGCGAAAGGAGGGACTCCCGCGAAACTATCGAGGCTCTCGTGGAATACGCCGACTGGGTCGATCCGGACATAGCGACGTTTATGACTCTGACTCCCTTCCCGGGGACGGAGATCTATGATGAGGCCACGCGCAACGGATGGATCGAGGACACGAACTGGAGCGACTACGACATGATCCACGCCGTCATGCCGACGGAGCACCTGACCAGGGAGGAGGTCCAGGAGGAGCTCTACAAGTGCTACAAGGCGTACTTCGGCTCCTGGCCCAGGCGTTACAGGGGATTCTTCTCGGACAACCCCATCGCGAGGCGGACCTACCAGTACCTGGCGCGCCAGGCGATCCTCACGGGCCTGAGGAGCCTGTTCTGAGTAAAACGGGTGGGTGCCTTGTTCATCCGTCGGACAAAGGAGGACGACGAAATCCCCCAGATAGACAAGAGGCAGCTCTCCACCTACTTACTCATATTCATAGTGGCCCCCATCCTAACCTACGCCATCGGCGGATGGATTGACAGCACTCTCTCCCTGCCCAGGTTCCCTCCTTTCCCGATCAATTTACTGGTCGGATTCGGCGTTTTCTTCTCCGGGCTGGCCATCGGCATTAAATCGACCAGACGACTGTATAGAGAGGGCCTGGGGCTGCCGTGGGGCGAGGCGGTGCGGGAGACCCGGACCTCCAAGCTGGTGACGACAGGGCTTTATGCCTACACGCGGAACCCCATGGTGCTGGGCTATTCGATGCTCCCGTGTGGGATGGGCATTTTGTTCCGATCCCTGGGGATGGCCATACCAATCACAACGATCGTCCTTCTCGTCAACATCATCCTTGTCAAGACAAAGGAAGAGCCCGGCCTCGAAGAGAGGTTCGGGGAAGAGTACAGAGCTTACAGGAGGAGAACGCCATTCCTTATTCCCCGAATGGGGGCTCTTCCCAAAGTCGTTAGCACTCTGATCGGGTCAGATGATGAGAAGACCAAAGACGCTAAAGGCTGATGAAGCGATATCCCGACGTGCGATCGTCAGAACCATTGAACCCGAAAACACCTGAACATCAGTAATGTTTCTATAATGGTCAGAGGTTAGTTAAAATTGGGTTGGTTGGGTTGGTTTACTGCTCGAAGTGCGGTGCAGAGAACGAGGACGGCGCCCTGAACTGCAAGGAGTGCGGGGCGTCCCTGAGGCGCCCCACTTACAGGGGGTATCGCAGGCGCTACGAGGACGACCTTTGCTTCGGCACAGGTGGCGGGGCACCCACCTTGGGGATCCTGTTCGGCCTCTTGATACTACTCCTCGGGGTCTCGAGCCTCCTCGGGAGCGTGTTCCGTTGGGCCGTCTGGGGGAGGCTCTGGCCGTTGTTCTTAGTCGCCATCGGCCTCCTGATCTTGAGCAA
>CP070784.1:18509-25635 GCA_020346605.1 Candidatus Bathyarchaeota archaeon
CATCAACTTCCACCGGGATTCCATCGACGGCGTGGCCCAGTCCGTCGAGGAATCGGGGATGAGAATAATCCTCGGGAGGGGCTGCTGGGACCTTCCCGGCCTGGCTCCAGAGGGGCTTACGGAAGATGTGGACACCGCCGTGAAGGAGAGCGAGAGGGTAGTCTCAAGGTGGCACGGAAAGGCGGACGGGCGCATCATTGTGAGGGTCGAGGCGTCCATGCTAGCCCAGTGCACAGACGAGATGCTGCAGGCGACGAGGGAACTCGCGGCCAAGCACGGCATCGGATGGGCATCCCACATCCAGTACAAACTCGGCTCGAGCAGGACGGATCCACGAAGGGACGACCCGTCCTTGAGGAGGTACAACGGCCGGAGTATTGAGTACCTCGAGCACCTCGGCGTCCTCGGACCTGACTCCCTCCTCATACACTGCACAAACGTGGGGAACAGGGAGATACGGATACTGGCCAGAACCGGCACGCCTGTCGCCCATTGTCCCATAGCCAACGCATGGTCGGGCAATCCAATCGTCACGCCGGTACATGCCATGCTGGAGAAGGGAGTCACCGTTGGTCTTGGGACCGACAGCGTCGCCACGAACGATAGCTTGGATCTCTTTCAGGCGATGAAGTTCTGCGCCCTAGTCCACAAGGTAAACATGGGCTCCTCCTCAGCCATGACAGCGGAGAAGGCCATCGAGATGTCGACCATAGACTCTGCGAAAGCACTTAGACTCGACCATCAGGTGGGATCCTTGGAGGTGGGGAAGAAGGCGGATATAATCCTCCTCGACATGGAATCGCCGGGTATGACGCCCAGCATCGCGCCCGTGAAGAACTTAGTATACGGGGCTGGAGGCGGTAGAGCAGTGAGCGGCGTCATCATCGACGGGAAAGTCGTCATGGAAGATGGTGTCATCAGAACCCTCGACGAGCGTGGGGTTTATAGGAGGGCCGAGGAGAAAGGCCGAGAGATACTACGTAACATTGGCAGACTCTAGTCTGGCGTGGACCATCTGAACCACATATGTTGGTGTCATCAGGACTCGTGTGTGCCTATTCGAGCTCGCGGAAGGACTGAGGGTATCTCACACCCGTTCCTTTCACCCACCTACGGTTCACCTCGTCGGCTTCCCTCGCGAGCGCCTCCTCATCCAGGTCTGGGATCCTCCCTCCCTCGACGACGGTCTTCCCGTCCACTATCACGGTCTCTATGTCCCTCTGGCTGGCGAAGTAGACCAGTGTCTTTATGGGATCGTATGTTAGGGCGGTATGGATCCCTGTCAGGTCGACGATGAGGATGTCCGCCTTGGCTCCGGGCGCCAGGCGACCGAGGTCCGGTCTGCCGAGGGCCTTCGACCCTCCCAGCGTGGCCGCGTTGAAGACATCCCCAGCCGTCACGGCTGCCCTGTGCCGGTCCGCCACCTTTCCCATAATCGCAGCGTATCTCATCTCCATTAGCATGTCCATGGGGAAGGAGTCTGTGCCGATGGCAATGTTGACCCCCGCGTCTCTGAACCTCGCGTATGAGTTGAGCATCAGGCCCACCCTAGCCCAGACCGCCGGAGTGTGGCCAAGGGTAACCCCAGTCCTCGCGAGCATCTCGATGTCCCGCGGGTCCCTGGTCACCGTGTTGGGTGCCGGTGAGACAGGGTTGTAGCTCGTGTAAAGGAGGTGGGTGAGGATCGTCCTAGGCGCTAGGAAGTCGATGTCGTGGAGGAAGTGAATGGGCGTCTTCCCGTACCTCTGGAGGCTCTCGTAGTACTCAGGGAGGTACTGGGCCGTGTGCATGTGGACCGGCAAGTTTTTCTCCTGAGCCACCCGTCTGGTCTCACGTAGGAGCCCCTCAGAACAAGCGTCGAACATGTAGGGGAACAGCATCGTGCGGACGCGGTCGTCGTACCCGCCCTCGTATTCATCGCAGAACCTCACCGCCTCCTCTAGGGCCTTCAGCCCTGCCTCCTCATCAAAGTAATAGTGTGTGCCATCCTCGTCCCTGTATGTCTTGCCGTCGATGTAGGGATGGGATATGTACGCTCGGGCGCCCATCTTCCCTGCGGTCTCCGACAGTACATCCGCTTGCTCCCTAGGGGGTTGGAGACCGGTGGAGCCGAAGGCGGTGATCTCTCCTATGGTTGTGGCACCTCCCTTCAAAAGCTCTGCGAAGCAGAACCTCGCGCTTGTCCTTAGATCCTCACCTTCGAGGTAGGCCTTCGGGTTCCTCAAGCCTTCCATCATGGTTTCTTTCGTGCGCGGCGATCCACCCTTACCGACCCCGTCGATACGGAAGTGCACGATGCAGATGCTCGTGACCGCGTGGATGTTTATGAGTCCAGGGATGACCAGCCGCCCCCTCGCCTCGACGACGTCGTCGGACCTACCGTCGTAACTCTTGCCGACGTGCACGATCCTGTCGTCCTCGTAGACCACGACGCCATCCCTGATTATGCGGTGCTCTTCGCCATCGAAGCCGACGACCCAACTACCCTTAACCAGAGTACGCATGGTAAGTATTCGTCTGGCAAGATATTTGAAATGGGCTATCAGCAGCGGGTGCCTCTCAACCTATGGCGACCGAAAACGCCAATATCTCGTCAGGCTACTTGGATCATCGACATGGTAGCAAGGATTGCAGTGGCGAGTTTCTCGCACGAGACGTGCACCTTCTGTCCCAACGAGACGACCCTGGAGGCTTGGGAGGCCGGAGGGATGAAGTACGGGGCCGATGCTCTGGACACCGAGGGCGAGGGAAAGGGCTATATAACGGGGTACAAGGAGGCGGCAGCGGCGCACGACGACGTTGAGCTCGTCGGCGTCCTAAGGCCGGGTAGGCCCCAGACGGTGGGCATGGGGAGCTGGCTGACGACGGAGGCCTTCGACGTCATCACCGGCAGGATCGTCGAGGGTATAGAGAAGGAGATGCCGGTGGACGGCGTGCTCCTGGCTCTCCACGGCGCGATGGCGGTGACCTACGTGCCCAGACCCGAAGCGGAGATCTGCAGACGCGTCAGGGCCGTCGTCGGCTACGATGTGCCCATCATGGTGACCCTGGACCTCCACGCCTGCGAGGACGAGGAGCTGGCGAACGCCGCGGACGGCGTGTTCATATTGAAGACTTACCCGCACTTGGACGGCCACGAGATAGGGGTCACCGCGGCCAACTGCATTATCGAGACGATCAGGGGCAGCTTCAAGCCAGCGATGGCAATCAAGAGGCCCGGGATCATCTGCGCAAGCGTCTATCAGGCCTCCGAGCACTTCCCCATGAAGGTAGTCTACGATAGGTGCCGTGAGTGGGAGGGAAAAGGCGTCTACTGCGCCTCTGTGGCTCCCGGCTTCGCATACGCGGACGTCCCGGACGTAGGGGTCTCCATCTTCGTCGTTACGAACGACGATCACAGGCTGGCGGAGGAGTGCGCACAGGACCTCTCGGACCTGGTATGGAGCCTCAGGAAGGACCTGACGAGGCCTCTGCCCGGGGCGAAGGAGGGCGTCGCCAACGTCATCAGGATGGTGGAGGAGGGCACCAAGCCGGTGGTGATCGCCTACCACGACGACAGGCTCGGGGACGGCACCCACGTCTTCAAGGAGCTCATCGAGCAGGGAGCGAATAACTGGTGCACCACCAGCATCGCCGACCCCGAGACGCTCTACGGGCTGGACCAGGAGAACAAGGTGGGCGACACGGTCACCGTGACCATCGGAGGATGGGTGCACCCCATCTCGGGGGAGCCGGTGACCGTCACCGGGAAGATCGAATGGTTGGGCCCCGCGGACTGGGTGGAGACCGGCCCCATGGGTAGGGGCGCGGTGAGGCACGACGACCTCGTGGCATCGCTGGATCTGGGCGACAACAGGCACGTGGTGATCTCGGAAAGGCTGAGGGCGCCGATGAGCGCCGACCCGCTGAGGGCCATCGGCCTCGACGTGGACAGCTTCGACATCGTGGAGCTAAAGAGCCGGGTGCACCACAAAGCGTTTTGGGACACTTGGGGAGAAGTGGACTATCCCGTGGACCCGCCTGGGACGACCCCTGCGGACCTGAGCACGCTGCATTTCGATCATCTGCCCTGGGACATTTATCCATTGGGCGAAAAATGGCGTGACCAATAACTCATCCCTTTTTTCGGTGATGCTCTCAGTTGGTGTTAAATAGGAACCTTGCGTATTCGATGAGGAATCCTAATTATGTCAGACTCCACACGCAACGAAGAGAACAGTAGACCAGCTAGACTCCTGAGCTTCGGGCTCCTCATAACCGTCGTGATCCACATGTTGGTCCACGCCGCGGGGAATATGCGCTCCACGCTCTTCCCCGTCCTCAAGGAGGAGTTCATGCTGACCAACCAGCAGATCGGCCTCATAGCGGCGATACCGACCTTTTGCACAGTCCTGTTCGCCATCCCGGCAGGGGTGTTCTCGGACCGGTTCGGGGCGAGAAAGCTCATGGCGCTGAGCATAGTAATGGCGGCAGTCGGCGCCTTCCTCGGGAGCATATCGGCCAATCCCTGGATGTACATCGTGGCATCGACCCTCCTCACACTCAACGGAACGATCTATCACCCACCCGCTCAGAGCTACACCACAAAGATAACGAAACCCAGGGACAGGGCTAGGGCGCTTGGCATCTGGAACGCCGGCGGCACATTCGGCGTCTCTTTGGGCCCCCTCTCCATCAGCGTACTGATGGGATACCTCGCGTTCCAGTGGCGCCAGGTCTACCAGTTCTGGGTGCTGCCCATCCTCTTCGGGCTGGTAGCCCTATTCTTCGTGAAAGATCCCGACGATGTGGCTCACAAGGAGGACTCGGAGGAAAGGATCGAAGAGGATGAGGCCACCAGCCTCCTCTCCTCGAACATGATCATGTTCCTCGTCTCCAGCGGCATAAGGAGGTTCGGAGGCAGCCTGACCCCCATTTTCCTCACCATCTGGCTCGTGGAGAATCAGAATTGGACCCTCGCCAACTTGGGCGTCATGTTCGCGGCAAGCTCGATGATGGGCATCGTCGCATCCCCCCTTGGGGGGGAGCTGGCCTCACGCGTCGGCGAAAAGAGGTGGACGGTGCTGACGCTTTTCGCCTCCTACACGTGCTTCGTGATCGCCATCACCCTGAAGGGGTTCTGGCCATTCATGTTCTTCTACCTCGCCCAGAGGTTCTTCGGGATACTGGGGATGCCTGCCAGCTCCGCCATAACGGCGAGGCTTTCACCGCGCCGGCAGAGGGGGATGGGCTTCGCACTATCCACGCTACCCGGGAGCCTTGTGGGATCCGTTGGGCCCATAGCCGCCGCGTTCATAGCCGACTCTTACGGGATCTACCCGATCTTCATCGTCGCAGCCGCGATCTACTACATCGGACTGGGTGTGTTCCATTTCGGCGTGAAGATGGATTGACAAACGCCGCGCGCAAAAGTATTTGAAACTGAACAAGTGATGTAAACTTCGCGGATATTACGATCATTCCTCGATGAGGGCCTCGCCTCCAGTTTTTATTAAGTCGTGAGACAACTATATTTCAGAGATGAGTTCTATCTGGATTGTTAGAGATTACGAAAAGTGCAGCGGCTGCCGCCGGTGCGAGCTGGCCTGCAGCATGAAGCATGAGGGTGTCTGGTGGCCAGAGGCGAGCAGGATCAGGGTGTTCATGCCCTTCCCCGGAGTGGAGGTGCCCCACCTCTGCGCCCAGTGCGACGACTACCCCTGCGTGGGGAGCTGCCCCGTCGACGCGCTGTCCGTTGACGAGGACACCACGGCGGTCATCGTCGACAGGGAGGCCTGCACGGCCTGCGGCGCCTGCGTCGAGGCCTGCCCCGGGACTGTGCCCTACCTCCACCCAAAGGACGGCAAGGCCACAATCTGCGACCTCTGCGGGGGCGACCCCGAGTGCGTCAAGGTATGCCATGAGGCGAGGTATGACACACTTAGGCTCGTCCAGGAGAGGATGAGCGCCAACAGGAAGCACTTCTCCAGGAATCCAATCGAGACCGCCAAGGACCTAGCTGTGAAGATGTTTGGCGAGAGGGGGGAGGAGGTGATCTAGGTGACCAGAGGATACGCGGGCAAGTACCTGGATGTCGACCTCTCCAAGGAGACCGTGAAGGATGTCACGTTCCCCGAGGAGACCCTGAAGGACTACTTCGGCGGACGAGGTCTGGCAGCGAAGATACTGATGGACAGTATCGGTGTCAGATGGCCCGAGGTGGACCCCTTGGGCCCCGAGAACATCTTCATGGCGCTGACGGGCCCGGTGACCGGCTTCTACCCGGGAGGGCGCATCTGCTGCTCGGCGAAGTCGCCCCTCAGCCTAGGGACTGTGGGCTCGACCGCGAGCTCCGAGTTCGCACACGAGCTGAAGACGACAGGGTACGACGGCGTCATCGTCTCCGGGAGGGCCAGCAGTCCCATCTACATACTCGTCACCGACGACGGAGGCGAGATCAGGGAAGCCGGCCACCTCTGGGGGAAGCTCGGAGGGGAGACCATCAAGGCCATCAACAGGGAGGTCACCGTGGAGCTCGCGAAGAGGAGGCCTGTGGGCCTCTGGAAGGACCCAGGCTCCATCTACGTGGGGCCAGCCGGTGAGAACATGGTGAGGAATGCCGCCATAATGTCCAAGCTGACCCACGCCTGCGGCTATGGCGGCTATGGCTCCGTGATGGGCTCCAAGAACCTGAAGGCCATCGTCGCCAAGGGGAGGGGGCCTCTGCCCGAGGTGCACGACCTACCAAGGTTGAAAGAGCTGTGGAAACAGGCCCACGGGTTGCTCATCGCCAGGGACAGCTGGCGCCGAAGTGGGACGGGCTACGGTGGCTGGTCCACGGGAGCCACCTTGAGTTCCGAGCCGGTGAGGAACTGGCAGGAGGAGTGGCACGACGAGAGGAGCTTCGCTGGCCCTAGGTTCGAGAACCGGTACTGGATCAAGAAGTTCTGGGCCGACTTCAACTGCACCGCCAACTGCATGAAGCTGAGCTGCATCAAGAGCGGCAGGTGGAAGGGGGACATCACCGACGGCCCCGACTACGAGCAGCAGGCCTACGCCGGCGCCAACTTCGGCATCTTCGACCCCGGCGACTGCATCCACCTCAGCGCCCTCATCGACGAGCTCGGCCACTCCGCCATCGGCGCCG
>CP070784.1:25735-32129 GCA_020346605.1 Candidatus Bathyarchaeota archaeon
CACGACAGCTCTCTTCACGAGCAGGAGCATGAGCTTCCCTCTGTCCACCCGGAAGATTACGGCGACGGCCGCTTTGGCGTCGTCACCGCCCTCCGTGTGGAGCTTGCTCACAATGCGCTCAAGCATCTCGGGAAGCTGCAAAACTTCACTCCCAACTCCTTATCATGCAGAACCCTGAAAATAAGATGTTCTATACGTACATCGCAATATCAAATCCATTTTGTCTAATTTTTAATTTCCAATTGGTTATTTGAACATTTATACGAATATTTACGGTAGCACACACGCACAGGATGTGCATTCTAATTCATAGTTTAATGATCGCGCGTTAAAAACGATACGTGGGAGCCTTACTAAGATATCCGGCTATGCGGGCTCCTGTGCCTCTATCCAGCTGAACTTCTTCTGCAGCGTCTTGGAGTAGTACTTCTTCCAGTCGAAATCGACTTTCCGGCTCCAATCGTAGTAGATGCGGGGGTCGATGTAGCTCTTCAGGCTGGTGCCCAAGTTGTAGTCCCTAGTCTCCTGCTGCGCCTCGATCTGGAGCTTCAGCTTCTCGACGGCCTGCCTGTCCCGCTCCTTGGTCGTCACCATCCGATTCCTCAGCTTCTCCATCCGCTGGGCGTGGGTGCTCTTCAGCTTCTTGATCCGCTCCCAATGGGTCCTGATGGCCTTCGTCTTCGAGGCTATACGGTTTTCTAGAGCCTTCACCGACTTTCCCTGCTCCTCCCGCTCCATCAGATCCGACCGGTATTTTTCGAGGGCTTCGTTTTGCTCCCGGAGCCGCTGCTCATACTTCTCCAGCCTCTCCCTGTACTTGTCCTCGGTCTCATTGGCTCTCTGCTTGAGTTTCCGCTCGCTCTCCCTCGCCTTCTGCCTCCGTGCCTTGAGTCGGTCTTTCTTCTTCTGGAGGGACGACTCCCATGTCTTGGGGATGGTGCGCTTGTGGTTGCAGATCTTGGCGGCCTCGAGGTTGGCGAGCGTGGCGGCGTGCTTCTTCTTGTACTCGGGGTCCTCGGGGCTCACCCTGGTCCTGTTTAACTTGGTCTCGACGGCGGTGGAGGAGTAGTGGGTGCGGAAGACCTTCGCCGATAGGCCCTCCTTGACTTCATCCAGGAAGACGCTGACGTGCTTAGAGTCTACCTCCTCGAAGAGGGGTTTGTCGATATCCGAGCTGAACTCCTTGAGATTGTCGATCACCTGCTCGGGGACCTCGACGCACAGGTTGTGGCGGACAGAGTCCTTGCCCAGGAAGTCGAATGTGACGGTGCCGTCGTCGTTGAATGTGATGTGCTCGGGTCGGAGGGTGGAGGCGCCAACGGTGTCTGCCTCGTCGTCGTCCTTCTCGTCGCCGACCCTAAACTTGCAGTGGTCTATGAGGAACGTGACGGTGGCCGTCTTCCTGCGCCTAGTGTCCTCAGCGTCCAGGTTCTCGACGATGTGCGCCCTGATCCTGGGGAGGACCCTCCTGAGTTCGTGGGCCTTATCGTATTTCTCGATGTCCTTCCGCTGCTTCAATATGCTAGAGTCGGAGGGCCATACGTACTTCATCTTGCCGCTGAGCTTATCCCTCCACCGGGCGATCCACATGGTCTCGGGCTCCCACACGATGGCCTTCCACTCACCGGGGGGCCTCTGGGCGTCCGGGGAGAGGTTGAGCTCGATGTCCTCGTGGCGGGGGCCGTGCTTCCACCTGCCCCTCATGGGGTGCCTCCCTCTGCCCATGAAGATACTGCTGGGCTCCACGGTGTAGTTGCCGACCTCCATTGGCTCCTCGTCTACGGTGGCCCAACCGTACAACTCCTTGTTCGCCTCACGGACGAGCTTCCTCTCGGCGGCTAGGGCCTTTCTCTCCTCACGTGTCAGGCTGGCTCTCCACTCACGTTCGTCCTCGACGACCTTGAGGACGAGGGAATAATCGACGTCCCCCGGGAGGACTTTTACGCCCAGGATCTCGGAGAAGTCTTCGTGGAAGTTCTCTGCGAAGACGGGGTCCTCGACGTAGGGGGTGCCCACTTTCTTGGCCCAGGCCATCGCCCTCTCCTCCTGCTCGTCGGTGAGCGTGAAGGTATCGCCATGGATCTTCACGGTAAGGCCTCTACCCATGTACTCCGGCGGCACCAATACCCCGTTGTGATGTAACTGCTCCATCTGTGGCACTCGGCTACGATTTTCAGATTTAATCTGTAAGGTCATGTATATTGATTTCGAGTCAACGGTGGTACCATCTGCTCAGGCTTGATGAGGGCTCTCAGCGTACTTCTCCCTGATCTCAGAGTCCACGATCCTGGCGACGTCCGCGTTGGAGATGTACACGTTCCTCACGCCGAGGAGGTCGGCAAGATCGGCGGGTCGCTGGTCCTGGATGACAAGCAGGAAGCCATGATCCCTGGCGTACTCGACGACCTCCTTGTCACTAGCGCCGCCGAGCCCGAAGTTTTGGACGGTTGAGACCGACCAGCCCAGCACCTCTAGATATACTTTCAAACCCGCGTACATCTCGTCCAGTATAACCTTCAATGGCGACATATCAGTCCCTTGTACAGATGGGTAGACGACCTATTTTTTGTCACCGGCTGTTAGGGTCAGTGGCATTTGAATGAGTCAAGGTAGGTGCGCCACTTGGATTCGAGGTCCGTGGGGCGGTTCTCGGGGTGGGATAAGTCCGGCAACTTGACTAGGTAGAGCATGTAGATTTTACCGTCACAGTTCCAGGCCCCTATTATACCAGGGAGCACGACCATGTCCTTCACCTCGAATGTCTGATAGACGAGCTCGTGGCCGTTCTTCGCAGTGGTCTCGAAGGGATCCCTGGATTGGAGGAAGTCCTCGCTGTTCTGCTCCGCCACCATTTCGAACACGAGGTCGAGGATCGACTCCAGCTCCGCCGGAAGACCCTCGGTGGCCCAGAAGACGCCGAACTGCTCCATGCCCACGTCTTCGCGGGTGCCCTGGAGCTGCCCCGACTCCCTGGACGGGTAGCCGTCGATGAAGGCGCCTGTGCTGATGTACATGTCCTGCGGGTGGGAGATGGAGAAGCCGAAGTTGGAGAACTCCACGTACCCCAGCGGCGGAACGTCCCTGTTGAGCCACAGGTTGGTGCCGGTGAACACTACGACCAAGATCGCTACGACGACGATGTTTCTCTTCCCGTATACGGGAGGTCTCGTGGTCTCAATCATCTCCATTCACCTCACACGTACTGCAGGAACCTGGGATGCGCCCTCTTCAGCTTCTCGTACCTGAGGCAGAGCTGCCAAAGCACCACGAGCCCCACGACCCAGAAGATGAAGGTCTGCCACATCTCCAGGTGGAACGTCTTCGGTGTGTAAGGAAGCCTTCCCTTGTACAGCCAGAGGTGGACGAGGTAGAAGAACAACGGGTTCCGACCGTAAGTGTGTATCACACCGGACAGGTTCTTGTCGGACCAATCCCGCTCCTGGAGGAAGATGCCTATGGAAAGCAGTATGCTCATCAAGCCCAAGGTCCACAGAAGGAAGGCGAGGCTCGGTGGGTACTTGGAGACGTAGAGCCAGTCGATGACCGTGTTGCCCCACCTGCGGAGTAGGTTCCCGTATCCGTTCATCAACCTCACGACGAAGAACAGGACCAGAGAGCCCACCCCAGTGGCAAGCAGTGGAAGCTTGAGCCTCCTGATACCGTCTGGGTCCATGTTGGCAAGCAGTATTCCGAAGCTCCAGCCCAGACCCATGACCCCGATCCACGGGATTATTGGGTACAAGCCGACGTAGGGCCACCTGTCGAAGTTGGGCTCGTGGATGATCACCCTGAGGTACCAGCCCAGGTCAGTGTCGGTGGGTATCCAGTCGAGGCTGAGGAAGCTGTGGTTTAGTACGATGATGAGGCTTATCGCCAGTATGACAGTGGGGGGGAGCCTGCGGTAGACGCTGAAGATGATTAGGCTGACCCCTATGCAGGCGATCACTCCGAAGTAGTACCGCGGTAGATCGAAGGCTGGGTCGACGATGAGGGCCTCGAAGATCAACAGGAGCGCACCCCTGATCACGAGACGTTTAGAGACGCTCCACTGGGACTCGCCGCGCGCCAGCCTCTTCGCCGCCGAGAGGGCGAGGACCGTCCCTGCGAGGAAGATGAACGTGGGCGCGCAGACGTGGCTCACGAACCTCTCCAGGAACCACACGAGGTTCAGGAAGGGGGGCTGGCGCCCCAGTATCCCCTCACCTCCGTGGTGGAACTCGTTCCAGAAGCCTGAGACATGGTCCCACGCCATGATGGCCATGACGACCCCCCTGGCGAAGTCGATGAAGGGGAGCCGACCGGGGCCGACACTGGGACGGGCCTCTGACAACTGCTCGATCCTAGCCATGTTTCCCTTTAAAACACGCCAATCATAAAAGAACTACTAAAGAACAATACTGGAATTACAGGCTCGACCCGTATAGCTAAGGAGCTGTTGGGATAAAAGGGGTGGTAACTCCGCTTCCTAGCTGCGTTTAATAGACTACGATTCCACCCAGTGGGAGGCCGCCTATGAAGGCGGATGTTGCTACATCTGCCAAGTGTTCTGGGAGCTCATCGCCTCTAACACTTGGCCCTCAAGTGTATCTTCGATCCCTTCGAGGTCGTCGATGGTCTCCCAATTTGTGCTCACGTTCCCCTCCGGGACGATCTTCGCTCTGCAGCGGTCTTCTCGCTCTTGAGGCTCTCTACTTTATCCTCGGTGAGCCTGCCTCCGACAACGTGCTTGACATCTTTTTTAATAGAACGCCATAGTTCAATCAATATTCACTCAGTATTCTTTGATCATCTCAGCCGGGACGAGAGGTCTGGAGGAGAGTGTCCTTATTATTACGTTCAGTTATTCCTTCCATGGGGAAAGGTGAAGTTCTGGGACATCGTCTCCATGGCGGCGGAGGGGGTGAGGGAGAGGAAGTTCAGGTTCGCCCTCAACCTGATAGGCATCCTGATAGGATGCACGACTGTGACCGGCCTCGTCTCCCTGACCCAGGGCCTGAACGAGGAGGTCAGCGGCCAGCTGGGCACCTTCGGACCCACCAACATGATGATCATCCCCGGGCAGCTGGAGCAGGGAGCCGGGCTCATGGGCAACACGCTGAGCTGGAGGGACCTGGAGATCATCGAGAGCATCCCCAAGGTGGACGTGGTCACACCGATAATCGGCACAGAGCTGGCGGAGGTGAACGTCAGGGGGAAGGAGTTCTTCTCGTACGTCTACGGGGTGGAGCCTGAGTACTTCACAATCTTCCAGACCTGGAAGGTGGAGGACGGGAGGTCCCTGCTGAGAGGGGACAACGCTGCGATGGTGATCGGCTCGAGGGTGGCGAACCCCCCGGGCGAGGACGAGGCCATCATAGATGTGGGGGACAGGGTGAAGATCACTGTCACAGTCGGCGGCGAGGAGAAGGAGATGACCTTCAGGGTGGTGGGCATAATGAAGGAGATTGGCGGAACCTTCGGCGGCGAGGACGACAACTCCATCACGATCCCCTACCGCGTGGCCCAGCAGCTCTTCGAGGTCGGTAGCGAATTCGATTACATAGCGGCCTCCGCCGAGTCGGTGGAGGACATGGACGGGATCATGGACAGGATCGATGAGAAGCTAGGGGACTCCGTGACAGTGATGTCCTACGAGAACATCAAGGATCTAGTGGGGCAGGTGCTAGGCACCATCGAGGCCGTGCTGGGAGGCATTGCCGGGATCAGCCTCGTCGTAGCAGGCGTGGGGATCATCAATACGATGACCATCAGCGTCATGGAGAGGACACGGGAGATCGGGATACTGAAGGCCATCGGCGCGAAGAGCAGGGACGTCTTACTCCTTTTCCTGACGGAGACCCTGCTCACAGGGCTGTTGGGGGGGCTCTTCGGCGCCCTCTTCGGGTTCTTCCTCAGCAGGATGGTGGGGGGATACATCAACCTGCCCGTCTCGACCCCGCTCAACCTGCTCATCGGTGTGACGTGCTTCGCCATCTTCACCAGCGCCATCTCCGGGATCTACCCCTCTTGGAGGGCCGCGAACCTTCACCCGGTCGAGGCACTGAGGGAGGAATGAGGGCCTCGAGGTCCACTGCTGACCTCAGTTGAGGGCTTCTAGGTATGGAAAAATGGCGGACGAGTTCGAAAAATGAGGAGCATCTCCTCTACAACAAGAATCAGTGAAACCTGAAATGAGGGTCTATTCAACCTTCATCTCGTAGAAGCAGCTCTCGTTTTGCGTTGCCACCAAGTTGTATCCCGTGGACTCGTACAGGCGCCTAGCCTGCTCGTTGAAGTCGATCACATGCAGTGCAATGGAGCCCAGATCCTGTTGTCTGGCCCACTCCTCAGCGTTAACGAGGAGTCGTTTAGCGAGGCCTTGGCGTCTGAACTCGGGGACGACGTGGAGGTTGTA
>CP070784.1:32229-35743 GCA_020346605.1 Candidatus Bathyarchaeota archaeon
CGGAAGTGGGTGATGCAGATGCTTGTTACGGCGTGTATGTTGATGAACCCTGGGCACACGAGCTTCCCCCTTGCGTCGATCCTCCTGTCCACGCGTCCACCGTAAGACTTCCCGACGTGGATCAGCCTGTCGTCCTCGTACACCACGACGCCGTCCCTGAGAAGGCGGTGCTCCTCACCGTCAAATACCACTATGTAGCTACCATCGATCTCGGTGATCATTAGATTCACCTACTCTAACTCTTCTGTTATATTTGAAATCCTAATAGGATGTCCTCGTTCGCGCGGAGGCGGGATAACAACGATTACTGGGAAAAAAACGGTTGGGATAATAACTCGTAAGTCAACGCTTCGTTCTCCTCCGTTTCTGTCCTGCTGCGCGCGCCTATACCAATTAGGCGGCGAGCCTGCGAATCCGAGGGACGTACTCTTCAGTATAGCCTGTTCTTTTCTGGCGAGAATGTCAATCATTATAATAATCTTAAGGCTGACTCTCATCGAATTGAGTTGATTCTGAACAGGGGGAGGGCCAAGGAGAAGATGTCGGAGCACGAATAGAGGCCCTCGTCCCACTTCCGAGGCCAACGTCTACTACACGACAGATGTGTATCCATCGGGGAACTGTCACGCACTACTTCCCCGAGAAAAAGGGATCGAGCCAGGGTTAGTCGCCCCCATCTCGAGCCCCGCGCCCATAATTCTCCTGTCTCCCCCCTGGTTCAAGGACATCCGGTACTACGGGGAGTTCTACATCGTCACTGAGTTCGCTCAGGAGCCACTGAACGACCAGGAGAGGGAGCTCATACGGGCCCAGAGGTCTTGGGAGGAGACGAAGTCGTCCGACTAGGCGGAGGTCCTCGCTGAGATGCTGCGGGAGAGGGGCATCACCAGGGGGAGGATCGGTTTCGATGAGGCGTCCACGCTGCGCGATCCCTCTTTCTGGGATAGAGTGAAGACAAAGCTGCCGGATCTAGAGGCCATCCAGCGAGTCAGATATTCAGGGAGATACGGATGGTGAAGTCTCAGGAGGAGGTGAGGAGAATCCAGGGAGCCGTCGAGATCACCGAGAAGGCATGGAACGCCGCCCTAGAGTCCGTCAGCGCCGGCACCACCGAGAGGGAATTCGCCGACGTCTACCAGAGGACGATCCCCTCCGAGGGGGCTAACCACTCACCCCATGGAATCTATTGGCCCCCCATTGGCTTCGGCAGGCGCTGCGCCTTCACTGATACAGCCAAGCCAGCTGATTACGTGATACAGCCAGGGGACGTGACCCGCCTCGATGGCGGTTGCCTCTACGAGGGCTATACCTGCGATATAGGCCGCGCGCGCAGCGTAGATGGTATAGGGCAGACTCCTCCCGCTGCGGTGGGGTAGTACCCGGGCTATCAGGCCCAGCGCGCGCAGTGAGAACAACCTATTTAAGACGTGATGGCGGTCAGCTTGGTGTGGAATTGGTATGAAGTTCTTTCTCAGCGGACTGGGGAACCGGTCTGACAGCCTCGAGGCGATAAAGGAGGCGGTCGTGGAGGCCGACGGGCTCGGCTTCGACGGGGCGCTCATGCCCGACCACTACATGTGGGGAGAGATGAGGGGGCACAGGATGCCCAACGCCTACTCTACCCTGGAGACATGGGTGACCCTCACCTACCTCGCGGCGAAAACGGAGCGGATACGCCTCGGCACCCTCGTCACGCCAATCCCCTTCCGACCCCCGGGCGTGCTGGCGAAGATGCTTTCGACCCTTGACATCCTTTCGAACGGTCGGGTCATGCTCGGTGTCGGGGCCGGCTGGTCCCAGGACGAGTTCGACGGCTACAGCGTCTGGGACGGGCCTAAGGTCAGGGTTGACAAGACCGAGGAGGGCCTCAAGCTGATGATAAGGCTCTGGACCGAGGACGAGGTAAACTTCGAGGGCAAATTCTACGAGGCGAAGGGGGCTGTTCTTGATCCTAAACCTGTGCAGAAACCCTATCCTGAGCTGTTATTTGGTAGCTATGGTAGCAGGATGATCAGGCTGGCTGCTAAATACGCAAATATATGCTATGTTGGGTCCATGATCAAGATGATGAATCCAGACATAAAATCGAGAATTGAAGCCGCAGCTGAAAAGGCGGGGCGAACGAATGAAATCGCGTATATGGAGGGCGAAATGGGAGTCATGGGGCCTTACGATCCTGATGGTCATGTAGAGAAGATAGAAGCAGCGATCGCGGGAGGATGCAGCTACTATATGGTGCCCTTCCCTAATGCTTCACTCGTCGAGTCAATGACGCAATTTGCTGAAGAAATAATGCCGTCATATCAATAGAGACAATAGAAGCTACTTTTCTCCCCCCTTACAAACTTACAGAGTCATATAGGTATCCGTTAATCCTTGAGTCTAAAAATTGAGGGTTCATTAGTGCAGTTCTGAGTATCTGTTCCCACACGCGCGCGCAATAGTTGTACTAGGAGAGCTTTTCAAGCTCTCCACGTGCTACTTTGAAGCCCTCCCGCGTGCAGAGTTGCCACGACTGACGGTTCCCGTTACGGACCCGAAGGAGAGGGATATCTAAGAGTTGTGTTCCCTACGAGTAAGGCCATGTTCTCCGAGGGTCAATATTGAATTGGAGAAGCACATTCAAAGCTCTAACCACTGCGCGCGCTTTGCTACAAAACTATTTTTTATTGTTTAAAGTACAAGTCTTGGTTGAGGTATCATTATTGATAACCGCAATCAATGGCGGATATATCGTCGCCTTCGACGGAAAGGGGCATAGGATCCTCAAGGATGGAAAAGTCGTCGTAGAGGATGACAAGATAAAATATGTGGGAAAATCCTACGCAGGGCCCATCGACCGCATGATCGACGCTCAGAAGAACCTCGTCACCCCCGGCTTCATAGCCCTCCACTCCCACATCTGCGGAGGCCACGGCGAGACCGGCAGGAGAGGCGATGGCAGCCGCAGGCAACTCTACAACAGCGATCTGTTCGACAGGGCGTTCCCACGGACCAGAGAGAGCGCTAGCGCTGCAGCCGAACTCAACTATGTGGAGGTACTCAAGAGTGGCTGCACTACCCTCGTTGAGCTGGGGTCTCCGAACGGTCTGGGAAACAGAGAATCCGTCGAGCTCCCGGATAAGATGGGGATACGGGCATATCTACTGAGGATGTACAGCTCGGGGCGCTGGTATACCCCCGACGGCAAGAGGGTGCTCTACGAGAACTTTGACGGCGAGAACTGGGACGAGGAGCCAGGATTCAAGGGACTCGACGAGTGCGTCAAGTTCATCGAGGAATACGACGGGTTGGCCGAGGGAAGGATCAAATGTCTTCTCGGCCCCAGCACCGTGGACGCATGCAGCCCGGCTCTGCTCAGAGAGTCTCGGAAGCGCGCTGACGAGATGGGGGTGGGCCTGCAGACCCATGTCTCTCAATCCGTGGTGGAGTTCCAGGAGATCATGCGTAGGTACGGTAGGACTCCCGTCGAGTTTCTCCACGACGTAGGGTTGTTGGGGCCGGACCTCATCGC
>CP070784.1:35843-57883 GCA_020346605.1 Candidatus Bathyarchaeota archaeon
CGGCAACGTCAAGGGGATGGGTCCGGGTGTCGCAGAGCTGGAGTTCGAGGAGCGGGGTAGCGACCCAGTAGTAGTTTATGCCGCGGACAAGACGGAGCCCGCCGCTTACAACTACCTTCTGTATAAAATCTTCGCCGATCCCTTCAACACTGCAGGGCTGGTCATCGACCCTAGGATGGTTGACGGCTTCAAGTTCGAGGTCTTTGACGCCTACGAGAGTAAGTCGGTGGTCCTGAAGACACCGGAGGAGACCTACTCGCTCCTCGCCCTCATCGGTACCACGGAGAGATATATGATCTCTAGGATCTGGAGGGCCTCGGACGACGAGATCGCAGCCTCCTCGAGTACTACCAAGCTCGCGCTCATAGCCGGTAAGTACGTAGGCAAGGACGACCCGGTGTGCCTCGTCAGGGGCCAGAGCGGATTCCCGTCGGTAGGAGAGATCACGTCCCCATTCCTCCACACCTACCTAGTCGCCGGCTGGATGAGGGGAAGCCACTGGGGCCCCTTCATGCCCGTGGGCCTGAAGGACAGCATGTGCACCCTCTTCGACGGACCGCCCCGGATCGTGGCCCTAGGCATACAAGTCTCAGACGGGAAGCTCGCTTCGGACGACGACGGCAATCCTCTGTACGCCGACATCTTCCAAGACCCGGCTTTCGACCTCGCGAGGAGGGAGGCACTTGACCTCGCCGCTCACCTACGCCGGATGGGGGAGTTCGAGCCCGCAAGGCTCGGCCCTGGAGCGATGGAGTACACGACCCTCCCCCAGGTGCTGAAGAGCCTGGAGTCCAGATTCAAGAAAGTGTAGAGATCCATCTCCCACTTTTCTCACCGTTTTTACAGCCAATCTTCAGGTTCCTTGATGCGATGGCCAAATTAAACCTCTTTCAATTCGCACCAAAATCTATTGATTTTCCTTCTGATGATCGATAGAAGGGGAAGGAGTTACCCCCACACCATCAGGGCGAGTCGCCAGCGACCTCAACACTGCCTGATGTGAGGGACTTTCACGGGCCATTCAATCCCGTAATATGAAAGTCGTTGATGAAACACAGATGTATTTTATGGTTCCTTGAATTAGTTTTGCTAGTGACATTGTAAAGAACGTTGTAAGCGCTAAGAAATTCTCAAAGACATTTTTTTATCTCTTTGAGGAAAAGGTATAAGAGCCATTCCATGTAGTAATATCGGATGATCCAAGGAGGAAAATCTATGAAGAAAAAATTAGGAATCATCATAACCGTGTTGTACGTGATAATGCTGGCGATGGGAAATGTCGTCGGTACAGTAAATGCAGAACCAGACGCAGAACTCGTAATAATATCCCCTCACTGGGAAGGAATACAGCAGGAGTTTGAGGCAGCATTTAACACCTATTATCAAGCAACATATGGTGAGAGCGTTGATATATCGTGGCTCGATGTGGGCGGCACATCTGACGACCTTAAATACATAGAATCGGGTTTTGAGGTGACGCCCGAAGGCATCGGCATAGATGTTTTCTGGGGCGGCGGCGTTGACCCATACATAGTGTTAGCAGATGAAGGATACCTAGAAGCTTATCAGGTCGAAGCTGATGTCCTAGATAAGATTCCCGCCACGTTTGCAGGAATACCGATGTACGACTCCGAATATAGATGGTACGGTTCAGCCCTCTCCGGATTCGGCATTGTTTACAACAAGGCTCTGTTGAAATTAGAAGGATTACCGACTCCCAATACATGGGAGGACCTCACGGACCCCCAGGTCAAGGGCTGGGTAGGCTCAGCGGATCCAAGTCACAGCGGAAGCACACACATGATGTACGAGATAATCCTGCAGGCCTACGGATGGGAAGACGGTATCAAGCTAGCCACTATGATGGGGGCCAACATTAAAACCTTTCCTCAGAGCTCCAGTGCGATACCAAAGTCGGTAGGAGCAGGAGATATCGCATATGGTCTCGCCATTGACTTCTATGCTTGGTCTGAGGTTGCTAAAGTCGGCGCCGAGAATGTCGGATATGTCATGCCAGACGGCCTTACCGTGATTAACCCTGACAGCATCGCAATACTGAAAGGTGCTCCGAACTTGGAGGTTGCTCAGAGGTTCCTTACCTATGTCCTGTCAGAGGAGGGTCAGACGCTTTGGATGCTCCCAGAAGGAGCTGAGGGCGGACCCGAAACGTACATGCTAGGTAGGATGTGCGTTATCCCTGAACTGTTCGAGGAGCTGGCCGATGTCACCGTTGTTCCCATCAATCCCTTCCAAGTTACATCGACTCTCGAATACGATGCTGATCTAGGCTCGAGCCGCTGGTCGCTAGTCAACGACCTAGTCGGTGCAACAATAATAGACAGCCACGAAGACCTTGTCTCAGCGTGGAGTGAGATAATAGCGACGGAGAAAACCCTCGCCGAGGCTGGGATTACATCCGATAAGATCGAGGAAGCCAAGGATAAGCTTGGTGAAGCGCCTCTGACGTTGACTGAAGCCCTTGCCGCAGTTGAAGAGTGGGGCGACGCCGAGGTTAGGAACCAATACCTCTCGGATTGGCACTCCTTCGCCCTCACTAAGTACGAGAGCGCCACTGATATAACGGCCCTTGCTAGGACGGAGCTAACAACACACATTGAGAGCGAGAAGGAGGAGCTGGAAACAGGCTTCGCAACAGAGAAGGAGGCATTAGAGGCTCAGATAAGCGCTCTAATATCTCAGCACGAAAGCGATTTAGAAGCCCTTGAGACGCAGTACGAAGCCGTCATAGATCAAGTGAAGTCCGAGAAAACGAGTAGCATGTACACGGGCCTCGGCGGAGGCGCGATCGTCGGATTGATCGTGGGATTCGCTGCATCCTACTATATGTCCAGGCAAAAGGAAGTCTCGGCCGTACAAGCCTAGAAGCACCTTCCTATTCTCCTTTTTTAAGAATCTTTTATCTCCCTATACAGTCATAGAATTGATAGAATACAAAGGAGAGCCAAAAAATGGTCAAGGTTACTTTAGCGGGTGTCTCAAAATACTTCGGTGAAGTAGCGGCCGCAGATTCTATCGACCTCGACGTAGAGGACGGTAAGCTCTTCTTCTTGTTGGGGCCATCAGGTTGTGGTAAAACCACTACCCTCAGAATCATTGCAGGTTTCTACAAGCCAGATAAAGGAAAAGTGTACTTCGACGACCGTATGATAAATGATGTCCCACCGTACAAACGAAACGTAGGCATGGTTTTTCAAAATTATGCCCTCTGGCCCCACATGACTTCCTATGACAACGTCATCTATGGACTGAAGGTCAGGAAGGTACCAGTCTCAGAGCGAGTGAACAGAGCAAGGGAGGCCCTTAAGATGGTCCAGATGAAGGAGTTTGCCATGCGATACCCAAATCAGCTGTCAGGAGGACAACAACAGCGGATCGCTTTAGCGAGGGCCATCGTGATGGAGCCTGATGTCCTTTTACTAGACGAGCCTTTGAGTAATCTCGACGCTAAGCTTAGGCTGGAAACAAGGCGAGAGATAAGGCGTATCCAGAGTGACCTCCAGATAACGTCTATTTATGTCACCCACGATCAGGAAGAGGCATTATCGATGGCGGACGAGATCGCCATCATGAACGAGGGAAGGATTGAGCAGATTGGATCACCGAGGGAGATATACAGCAGCCCAGCAAACAGCTTCGTCGCGGGCTTCATCGGTGAGACGAACTTCATCGACGGTGAGGTACGAACTATCGACGGGGAAACAGGTACATTAGTCGTAAGTTCGCAGTCTGGTGAGGAGATTAGAGCGAAGGCGATTAATGACGATCTTTCCACAGGGCAGAAAGTAATGTGTTCGATTAGACCTGAGAACATACAGCTACTGGATACGACGGTAACCTCATCTAAAGGTTCACAACTCTTCCCGGCTGAGATTCTATACCTAACATATTATGGTGCAATGGAACACTACGTCCTCAAAGGATTTGGTGGAATGGATATCAAGGTGACAAATTTTAACACCGATATGAAGAAGCGTTTAGTCGGGGAAAAAGTCTACATCTCCTTCGACCCAACCGACGTCGACGTCTTCCCGTTTTAGGTGATTTGATGGGGAGGAGACCCAGTTTTCCTCTGGGAGCAAACTACAGAGATATGGATAGAAGTGCTTTCCTCGTGTTCATCGGCATCATGGGATTTTTTGGGGTCTTCCTCATATTCCCGCTCCTCTACGTCTTCAGAGGAGCATTTTTTGTGGAAGGGGAATTTACACTAACATACTTCCGGTTGATGTTCTCTGACCCCTTCTACCAAGAGAGCATCATGAACAGCGTCAAGATAGGTATATTCACTACACTATTGACTACATTAATGAGCGTGCCTGTCGCTTACCTCATGGTCCGGTACGATTTTCCCGGGAAGAGACTGATGCAGGGAATACTTCTCGTACCTTTAGTCATGCCACCATTCGTGGGGGCCATAGGCATGAAGCAACTCTTCGCTCGGTATGGTTCGGTTAACCTTTTCTTAATGCAGCTGAGCCTTATTAAAAACCCCATAGACTGGTTCGGTGGTGGATTCTTGGGTGTGATCGTCTTGGAGGCTCTACACCTCTATCCGTTCCTCTACCTGAACGTGGCCGCAGCCCTCGCCAATATTGATCCTACCCTCGAGGAGCAGGCGGAGAATATGGGGTCGAGTGGTTTCGGACTCTTCAGAACAGTCACTTTCCCTCTCATACTCCCCGGTTACCTAGCTGGAGCCATCATAGTATTCATCTGGGCCTTCACAGACCTTGGTACTCCGCTGATCTTCGACTACAGAAAGGTAGTTCCGCCCATTATATTTGGAATGGTAAAGGATATCTGGGTTAACCCGATGGGGTACGCTCTGACCGTTATGACTCTTAGTGTCTCGGTGTTTTTCGTTATAATAGCGCGCAGGTACCTTGCTAGGAAGAGTTACGAGATGCTAGGGCGAGGGCATATTGTCCCTAGAGTGAGAAATATCACCGGTTGGAGGCTGCTATTGGTCTACCTCTTGCTGTTTATAATGGTCTTAGCGGCACTTGTGCCCCAGCTGAGCGTCATTATAACATCGCTGGCGGAGCAATGGTTCCTGACAGTTCTACCCACGAAATGGACTTTGGAGTATTACCAGATAGCTGTGACCCATTCCGTCACCGTCTCGAGCATCATGAACAGCCTCAAATATAGTGTATTCAGCACATCCATCGACCTCGTCCTAGGTGTGTTGATCGGCTACCTCCTAGCGAGGAAAAAGTTTCCAGGAAAAGATCTTCTTGATTCGGTCGCGATGCTACCCCTGTCAATCCCTGGAATAGTGATCGCTTTTGGTTACATTGTGGCTTTCAGCAGAACGCCTCTTAATCCATTCGTTGACCCCACAATACTCCTCATTCTAAGCTACTCAGTGAGGAGGTTACCATACACCGTGAGGGCAGCCTACTCAGGCTTCCAACAAACCAGTGTCAGCCTTGAGGAGGCGTCACTCAGCGTAGGAGCACCACCATTAAGGACACTTATATCCATAACTGGACCCCTCATAATGGCGAACGTCCTTGCTGGAGGTATAATCTCCTTCTCCGCGGCGATGATGGAGGTCAGCGACAGCCTGATACTTGCCATGCAAGAACAGTACTACCCCATAACCAAGGCCATATATGGCTTAAACCTCAGACTCGGTGACGGACCATACGTAGCCAGCGCCCTTGGGATTGTGGGGACTGTTCTAGTGACTGTATGTCTCCTGGCCGCAAACAAGCTATTGGGGAAGAGCATGGGAGAACTCTTCAGAGCGTGAGTGTATCAGAAGTCGTCGGACGGTCTTATGGAGTAAATATCAAGAGGTGTCTGGCCCGTGAGCTTAGACTCCTTGATGAGGAAGTCCCTGAGCTCGTTCTTCTCGGTGAAGATCCGCGTGGCGTACCACTCGAAGAAGGGACTGGGCTCGTAGGGGTAGTAGACGTAGACCATCTTGGCGAGGGCCTTGGCGTAGACCATCTCGCACATGACCCCCGCGCTGATGCTTGCGCGCGGGTGGTAGACGACGACGATGGCGCTGTTCTCGATGATCTTGTAGTCGGTGTCGATGATCTGGAAGCGTAGGTTCTTGATGGCGGCCTCCAGCTCGATGGAGTCCAGCTCCTGCTCTATGGTCCCGTCCCTGTACTCCATGGAGAACCGTATCTTGGTAGGCCGCGGCTCCCCCTTCTCTATCGCCTCGTTCACTGACCTCCTCCAGGATTCGACGATGTCCCAGTCCTTGATCATGTAGGGATCGTAGACCGTGTAGTACTCTGAGAGGGAGTCCCCGAACTTGGTGATATTCTCGAAGAACTCGGGGCTCTCGCCGGTGATGGGGTGGCTAAGGTAGACCTTCTCCTTTCCAACGCTGAAGATGACGTCCCTGAGGAACTCGGGGCCGTTCTCCAGTGCGACGAGCTGGGTGTCCTTCTTGGGTGTGAACCTCCTCGCCAGTTCGTAGACCCCCGCGATCTCCTCCCTCCTCCAGTTGGCGATCTCGCCGAGTGCGAACTTGTGCTCCTGCCACTGGATGTCCTCGGAGAGGCGTCCCCGCACTCGCAGTATGTCGTCGAAGACGATTACGAACATGTCGGGGTCGAGGAGCTCCACCTCGTCCCCGTGGAGCCCCTGGAAGCGGTTGCCCTTCCACTCGAAGTGGTATGGGGTGCTCACTATGTTTACGCCGCCCCTCTTCTCGATCTCCTCGGCCATCCTGGAGATGGCTGCCTTGTGGAACTGCTCCATCTTCTCAGGCTGGCTGTCGTAGAAGTCCAGTATGTTGAGCTTCGTGAGGTTTGTGTTCTGGAGCTTAGCCTCCTCGACGATGTACTCGAACATGTGGTAGTAATTGAAGTTGGTGCTCTCCCTCATCTTCAGTAGGATCTCGTCTCTGCCGTTCCCCGGGGGGCCAGTGCAGATGACGACCTTCTTCTCCGCGGACATTTTCCTAGGTTACGTTGAGCGGGGGGTGAATATATAAATAGTTCATGTAGCGGGCGGAACTCACATTACGTCAGCTGTTACAGCGTGGGTGTTGTCCCTAGTCCCTGTGAAGGGTCTCATGTACTTGTCGGATTACACGTCTCCGTTCTGCTCGATCTTGGTGTCCTCGTAGGGGGCCGCGACCCTGCGGTAGAACTCGAGCTTGCAGCACTCCAGGACGCCCACCGCCCGGTTCAGGTTGAAGTACCTGAGTGGGTAGGCCTCCTTGAGGATGCGGGTTATGATGTAGTTGAGCTCTCCGTCGATGTTCTCCACGGGCCTAGACTTCAGGGTGGTGATGATCTCTCCTAGGGGCTTCTCGTACTTGGGGCGATCCTCCATCTTGATGTATGGCATTATCTCACCTCGATCCTGAGGTAAGTACGCCTGGTTAATAGGCTTTGAGTGGCAGCAATTCCGAGGCGCCTCCTTGGATTTATTGCACACATGAGGGGCCATCCCTGTTTTAACGGAAAAACAGTGGCGTGCTCTCCCCAGTCATCTAATGAAATGCCGTACAAAAAAACTCCAATCTAGATATTGGGGTCAGAATCAGCTACGCCTCGAGGGTTGAGGGCGTGTTTATCGTGTTTCAGTGTGTTCTTGGGGATGAAATCGTAAAGTCTATCGGGTTCAGGGTTCTTCTTTCCCTCTCGTATCAGGGATAGGGCCACATCCACTATCATGGGTTTATCCAGGAGCCACCCGTCGTAGGCCAGGCGGATGGAATCATAGTATCTTCTGGCTGTTGCATGGTCCTTCGCTGAGAACATGACGGCCCAGTCGTAGTCCCCGTTTATGAGGAGGACGTTCAGGATGCGAACATCTTGAGAGGCGCTGTCCTTGAGGCGTTCCTGCATCAGGCTCACGAGCCCCTCATCAAGTGGCTTCATCTTCAGGAAGATTAGGTGCAGCGTGTGGTTCAACTTCCGCTCATTGACGACCGCTGTGTACCCCCAGATGATGTGCTCCTCCTCCAGCTTCTTCTTCTGGCGCCAGACCTTCTGCCTGTAGCTCTGCAGTCCCTTAGCGATATCGCGAACGCTCCTCGTGGGGTCTTGGACGAGACTGTCCAATACGTCATCCTGGAACACACCGTTTTTACTTGTTGCCAAAGACACACCTTCTATTTCCCAACTTGTCACGTTCCATTGTAACGATCATTTATATTTCTCTCGCCCGTCCCCCATGGGAAGGATGACGAGAAAATGAGAAAAAGAAGCATAATCGGAATGATCACCGGCCTAGTCCTGACGTCCATCCTCTCACAGGTCATTCTAGCGTATTCAGCCGATGAGCCCTCGTTGCAGATTACCGGAAGTCTATCGAGCAAGAGCATCTCGTTCGGCTCCACCGTCACATTGTTCGCGTCGGTCAAGGACGGGAACGGCGTGGCGGTTGAGGACGCGGAGGTAACCGCTGTCGTCGAGCCACTCTCTTTCAGACTTGCGAACGATCTAAAAGGTGTCTACCATACGGAGATCGATACAGACGACCTTGGCGGGCCCGATGAGACGTACACGATAACTTTGACGGCGGAGAAGAGAGGGTACACGTCCGCCGAGGTCAGCGTGGACCTGAGCGTGGGAAAGAAATCAGGGGACGGGTTCGGGTACCTGGGGGTCGTGGCTCTGGTGCTGGTCGTCATCGTCTTGATGATACGTAACGTCACGCGGACTTAGGCTCTGATTTTTGTCTCCGTAATTAGGCATCCTGGAACTAATTTTTTAACTTATTTTCGAACCAACTGCAGTGGTCACTAACGGGTTTCAGCCATTTCTACTCTGTTTCGCCGATGTGCTCACGCGCTGTTCGAGGGCAGGTTTGTTGCGGGACACTGGGTCGCCACCGTGGTCAGTTGTTCACTCTTTAACCGTCAGGCTGTGTCTGAGTAGCTGTGTGGCGTTCTCGTTGAAGTGGAATTCTCCGGCGAAATCTTTTTCCTGGAGGAGCAAGGGGAGCCAGTGCTCGTCGTCCTGCCACATCTCTTTGTAGGGGATCTCGTCGACGTGGAACCACCTCAGCTCCCCCTCCTCGCTCTCCTTGGGCTCTCCCTCGTAGTCGGAGGTGGAGAACTGGTGGACGGTCCACGTGGGCTCGTCGGTGTCTCCGAAGTAGTGTTTGAGGGCTCCGTGGTGCCTCAGGTTGGCGATGGCAAGGCCCGTCTCCTCGTGGACCTCGCGTGCGGCGCACTCCTCGGGAGTCTCGTTTGGCTGTAGCTTGCCGCCGGGGCCGTTCCACTTCCCCCCGCCGAATCTGCCCGAGGACTTTCTCTGGAGGAGGATCTTGTCGCCCTGCCTGATGATTGTGACCGTGGCGTGGATTGTCATGGGTGTTGTTCTGTTCTTGTTTTCGTCGTGTTTATGGTTTGGGTCTACGCTGTTAGCGGTTGCACATGATAAGGGTTTTTCCTGAAATTGTGGCTTGGGAGCACGTTTCCACGCTGAATTATATCCTGATAGCGGCGTTTTCAGGTTGCTCTCGGTGGACGGAGTGTTTTTCACGTGCGGACGGTAAGCCCTCCTCCCCACATCAGTGATCTTTGTGCTTTCTGCGCGCGCACCTGCATGTACGGACCTTAGGCGCCTTGTCCCCTCAGCTGCACGACGAGGGCACCGAGAAAAACGAGGGCCATGGCCAATATCTTCGTCCCAGTGAGCTGCTCTCCCAGGAAGAACCACGCCAAGAGGGCGATCTGGGCTAGCATCGTGTTCTGGAGGACCGAGATCTCGAAAGCCTCCAGCCTCTGGAGTGCGTGGTTCCAGAGGAAGAATGCGAGCGCGGTGTTGACGACGCCCAGCCACAGGATGATGGCCCAGCCCATCGGAGAGACGCTGGGGAGGCTCTCAACGGCGAGGGCCGATAGAACGAGTATCAGTGTCCCCATGCTCATCGATGAGAAGGTCAGCTCCAGGGGACTGACGCGCTCATTTAGGAACAGGTAACGGCTGAGAATCAGGTATACCGCCCAGCCCAAACCGGAGACGAGGGTGATCAGTACGCCCACGACGTTGAACTCGGACAGGGGTTTGTTGAAGTAGAGGTAGGCCCCCAGGAGCACCAATCCCATCCCCCCCAGTTGGAGGGGACGCGGGGACTCCCCGAGGACGAGTACCCCCAGAACGAGGACTATGACGGGGGTGAAGTTGAGGATGAACGTCACCGAGACCGCCGGCAGGTAGAAGAGGCCGATGCACTGGAGGCCCTGCGCTATGGTGTAGCCCGAGACGCCGAGGACACCCGTCTTCACCAAGTTCCTTCGATCTAGCGTGAAGGCCATCTCACCGCGTCTGAAGGCTATCACGGCTAGTACCACGGTTGCCGTCAGGTAGCGGAGGGCTACGAGGGAGAGAGGCGTTAGCTGCTGCAGCCCAACCTTCACCAGGACGTATGACGAAGACCAGAGGAATGTGACGAAGAACGCTTCAAGCAGCGCGGTGAGGTGGTCTCTGGTCAAGGCGTTCAACTGTGAAAAAAGATAGTGATACTGATATTCTTCTTATTTTCCCTTCGAAACGAGCCAGAGCCAGGAGGGCAAGGTGCCTGCTTATTGCTACGTGCCTGTGTCTCTTTGTGTTGCCTGCCAGACGATGTAGAGTCCGAAGGCGACTGCGACAATAGCGAAGATGTTAATGTCTAAGTTCACGAGCTCGGAGATCCCCCAGAGTACAATCATGGCACCTATGAGGATCCCCCAGATGTGGCCCTCCACGGGGACGCCGAAGCACATCTCCCTATCGGACCTTATCCGCCTTGAGCGGGTTCGCGGGTTCAGGGAGATACCGCATTTTTTGCAGTACTCCGTCCCGTCATCGTTCAGCTCCCCACATTTTGTACAGTAGACCATGGAATCACTTGGTATGAGGAAAGAGAGCCAGAGTTAATAAATTATCCCCAGAGACGCCCGGACCCCTTTCTCCAGCAGCACCTCTGGAGCCTCTCCGGGCTGAGAGCTGAACCTTATCTCCAGTACCTTGCCGCAGACTTGGCAGAGCGTAAGGAGTATGTCCTCGTTCAGCTCCCAATCCGGTATCCGTAGGTTTCTAGGATATAGGTGGAGGCAGGTCATCCCTTCTTCCCTTCGGAGCGGCCTTCGCCGCGGCTTGAACCATATCACCGATAAATAAGGTCTTTATGTACCAAAAATCCATCGTGGAGGCTTCGAGGCTCTTAATAAGCTAAAACCCTGATCCACCTTTGAACGAGGATGGTGGACGGGCAGTTCGTTAGGGCGAAGATCGTCTGCACCATCGGCCCGGCCTCGGAGCACCCGGAGACGATGGAGGCGATGGCCCGGGCGGGGATGGATGTAGCGCGGGTGAATCTCTCCCACGGCGACCTCGGATCCCACAGGAGGGTGCTGGACGCCCTGAGGGAGATAGAGGGGGTCTCGATGCTCATCGACCTCCCCGGCCCAAAGATAAGGATCGGCGACGTGGATGGCGGCGTACACCTGAGGAGGGGCGACTCGGTCCACTTCACGACCCGCCCGGTCCTCGGCGACGAAAAAGAGCTCTCGGTGTCCTACGGCAGGCTGCCCAGGGAGATGGCCGTCGGAGGGAGCATGTTCATCGACGACGGCCTCATCGAGATCAGCGTCACCTCCATAGACGACGACCTTGAGGGGTTCCAGGGCACAGTGGTCTCAGGCGGCGAGGTCACCAGGCACAAGGGCATCAACGTCCCCGGAGCCGACCTGACGGTGAGGACCCCCACGGAGAGCGACCTGAAGGGGATCCAATTCGGCATCGATCTCTGCGACTGGTTCGCGGTCTCTTTCGTCAGGGTCGGGCAGGACGTCGAGGCTGCAAGGAGGGCAATAGCAGAGGCGGGGGGTGACCAGCCCGTCGTCTCGAAGATAGAGCACCGCGAGGCAATCACCAACATCGACGAGATCATCTGGGCCAGCGACGGAGTCATGATAGCCCGGGGCGACTTGGGTATAGAGGTGCCACCGTGGGAGGTGCCCCTGCTCCAGAAGACGATCATCGGGAAGTGCAACGCCGCTGGGAAGCCCGTCATCGTCGCCACCCAGATGTTGGAGTCGATGGCAACCAGCCCACGCCCCACCAGGGCCGAGGCCAGCGACGTCGCCAACGCCATTCTCGACGGAGCCGACGCGGTCATGCTCTCCGGGGAGACGGCGGTTGGGCTCTTCCCGGTGGAGGCAGTGAGGGTGATGAACGAGATCAGCCGGACCGTGGAGCGAGGGGCGCCGGCGAGGGGAGCCCGGGAGCACATCGAAGGGACTATACCCGACGTGATCGGGGACCTCGCCGCGAGGGCGACGGACACTGTGGACCCCGCAGCGATCATCGTCGTCACCAGAAGCGGCTTCACCGCCCGGATGGTCTCCAAGCACAGGCCCCCGACGCGCATTCTCACTGTGGCCCGGAGCCAGGACGTGCTGAGGCGCACACGCCTCTATTGGGGGGTAGAACCCCTTGACGTGCCATGGTCGGATGACAGGGACGTTCTCCTGGTCAGGGCGATTTCCCGGAGCCTCGAGGAGGGGCTCATAGAGAGATCTGACGTCGTCTTGATCGTCTCAGGGTCTACGCTGGAGGCGCCCGGAGGTACCAGCACTCTGGAGATACTGAGTGTCGAGGACGTGCTCAGCCACGCTTCAAAATAGAGTCAAGGAGCAGCCTCACTGCATATGCAGGCTTTAAGAGAAATCTGTCATTACGACAGCACTAAGATGGTCATTGGGGAAGACAAGTTTATTCAATCGGTAGTGGAAAGCCTGAATCATAATACATTGAACCAGCCAGCTGGAGGACATGGGAACCTTGAAGAGGATTCTGGTCGACGCCGAGAAGTGCGCCGGTTGCAGGTGCTGCGAGATGGCCTGCTCCTTCCACCACGATGGGGCGTTCAGCCCTAGTCACTCCAGGGTGACGGTGCTGAAGGAGGACAGGTACGGCCTCGACTACCCCGTCCTGTGCCACCAGTGCAGTCGGTGCCCTCCCGTCGAGGCGTGCCCGGCTGAGGCCCTGACGAAGACGGCTTCGGGCACCGTCCAAATCGATGAAGGGGCGTGTACAGGGTGTGGGGCCTGCATCGAGGCATGCACCTTCGAGGCTGTGAAGCTCGACGGTTCGAAGGTCATCGTCTGCGACCTCTGCGGTGGGAGCCCCGTCTGCGTTGTGAGGTGCCCGACAGGAGCCCTCGAATACGTCGAGACCGGAGAGGATCCTGTGCATCCCAACGCCGTTTTCAAGGCCCTCATGAGGAGGTGGAACATCGTTGCCTAGGCTGTACGGGTACACGGGGAAGGTCCTACGCGTAGACCTGAACGGAAAGAGTCACAGCGTCTCCGATCTGGAACCCGAAATGCCCACGCTCTTCCTTGGGGGGAGAGGATTCAACTCGAAGAGGCTCTACGACGAGGTGAGGCCTGGCACGGACCCCCTGGGCCCGGAGAACAAGGTGTTCATATCGACGGGCCCACTCGTCGGCACCATGTTCCCCACCGCCTCCAGGTTCAACATCTCCGCGCTGTCGCCGCAGACGGGCATCCTCGGCGACTCGAACGCGGGCGGGCACTTCGCCCCCGAGCTCAAGTTCGCAGGATACGATCAGATGGTGATCGAGGGAAGAAGCGAAGAGCCGGTCTACGTCTTCGTCAACGACGATGAGGTCGAGTTCAGGGACGCGTCCCGCCTCTCCGGGAGGGATGTCTACGAGCGGGACGAGGTCATCAAGTCGGATCTCGGGGACAGGCGGGTGCAGACGCTGATTGTCGGGCCCGCGGCGGAGAGAGGGGTCAGGTTCTGCGGCGTCTACGCCAACTTGACGAGGGCGGCCGCCCGGACCGGGATGGGCACCGTCATGGCGTCGAAGGGGGTGATGGCCCTGGCGGTCAGGGGCACAGGGTCCGTTGAAGTGGCCCACCCGGACAGGTTCGAGACGCTCGTCGGGGAGATCGAGGCCGAGATCCACGGGCACGAGCAGTTCTGGCCTCGCAGGAGGATGGGCACGACCAGGATACTGAAGATGGCCAACGAGGCCGGCTTCCTCCCGACGCGCCACTACACCTCTGGCACCTTCGAGCACGCCGACCAAGTCAGCGGCGAACGGCTCGAGGCAGAATACAACATCAAGACCAGGGGCTGCTTCGCCTGCACCATCCCCTGCAGCAGGTTCTACGTCGTCAAGAGCGGCAGGTTCGCCGGGCTCCACGCCGAGGGGCCCGAGTACGAGGCACAGGGCTCCTTCACATCCCGTGTCGGGAACGCGGACCTCAACGTCGCCCTGAAGGCCATCGACATGTGCAACCGGCTCGGAATTGACGCCATCACCACGGCGGAGTGCATCTCCTGGGCTATGGAGCTCCACGAGAGAGGGCTGCTGAGCAGCGAGGAGGCCGACGACCTCGACCTCTCCTGGGGGAACAGGGAAACGATCCTCGCGCTGGTCGAGAAGATCGCCAGTCGGGAGGGGTTCGGCGATGTCCTCGCCGACGGCTCCGTGGAGGCAGCTAGGAGGCTGGGCAAGGGCTTGGAGCTGACGATGCAGGTGAAGGGGCTGGACCTCATCATGGCGGACCCCCGTGGGCTGAAGGGCTTCGGCTTGGGCTACGCCGTCGCCAGCCGGGGCGGGGACCACCTGAGGAGCGAGCCGTTCTTGGAGCTCAATGACGACCCCTCCATCGGAGAGAGGATGTTCGGCGTCCCCGAGGCGACGCTCCGTCTCGCCGACAGGGGGAAGGGGAAGCTGGTCTCCTACTTCGAGGAGTGGAACGCCGTCATCGACGCCCTGGAGCCCTGCAAGAACATAATGCAGAACATGGAGATACTCACCTTCGAACGGGCTGCAGAGGTGATGGAGGCCACCACGGGGCTGAGGTTGACCCCTGAGGAGGTCAGGACGGCGGGGGAGAGGATCGTGAACATCGAGAGGGCCTTCAACGTCAGGGAGGGGACGCGCAGGAGGGACGACTCGCTCCCCAGGAGGTTCAGGGAGGAGCCCCTCAGGGAAGGGGCCAGCAGCGGCACGACCTTCGACCAGGAGCCGATGCTGGACGAGTACTACGCTGAGCGGGGCTGGGACCTGGCGACTGGGCTCCCCAAGCCAGAAAAGCTCAGGGAGCTAGGGTTGGGCTACGTCGCCGAGGAACTGAGAAAAAGGTTAATCCTTTGATCCGATGAGCCACAGGCCCTCAGGTTGTACTAACTAATTCACTTCTCTGGCAGGGTCTGAAGGTTACAGCCTCTTGGCCACGAGGACTATCCTCCTCGAGTCCATTGTGAAGGGCTCCATCCCGAAGCCTCCGTAGCAAGTCTGGTATCGCCAGCCGCTACTCTCGACGAGGGCTTTCAGCTCGTGGAGCGAGTAGACCCTGTGGTTCATCTCGAAGGTCTCCATGTGTTCCAGGTCCCTCCCGCGCGACATGTAGTACCTCCAGACGTTGTGCATCCTGGATTCCTCCAGGTCGAGCCTCCTCTCCATCATCTGCAGAAGATCGTCGCCAACGTTCCCAAAGTCCCTGGCCTGGAAATTGCGGAGGATCCAGTCCCTGTTGGCGATGTCGATCACAAGGACCCCGTCGGGAGCAGCAAGATGCGAGAGTTGCCCAAGGATCTCTCTGTCGGCATCCTCGTCCCAGTAGCCCAGGGACGTGAAGAGGCTGAGCGAGGCGTCGAAGACGCCCTCACGCTCCTCAAGCTGCTCTGCGACGAGCCGCATGTCACCCACCAGAAACTCGACACTCCCCCTGACGCCCCTCTCATCCGCCAGCGCCTCCGCTCGGGCGATGTAATCGGGGGAGATGTCCACCCCGACCACACTGAAGCCCCTCTCAGCGAAGGCGACGGAGTGGCGGCCTATGCCGCACGCCAGGTCAAGGACTGTGCCGCCATCGGCGACGCCGTGCTCTGAGAGAATGTGGGTGAGCCCTTCGACCTCGCCCTCGGCTTCCTCGAGCTGGGCCTCCAGCCTGGACCTGAAGATAGAAGGTCGGTCCACGAACAGCCTCTCGGTCCAATGTTTCGACATGTTGGGTCTCCACCTTAGATTATGTTTAAGATACTGATAAACGTGAGATAAATATCTAAAAGATGCAAGGGGATCAGACGCTCCACCCAGTTACGGAGTCGTGTGTGCATCACTCTAACCGGACAGGAAGATCCTTCGACTGAGAACCTGTGCCCTGGAGATTCTCAGCGCGAGCGACGTCCTCGGCAACGTCCGTTTCTGGGTGCCCCAATTTTAAAAGGACCTCGATCGACCCTAAACCATGGGCGATTCAGTTCCCAGGCAAGGGGCCAAGCCCGTCGTCCACGGGCGGAGGGCGATGGTGAGCAGCAGTCACCCCGCCGTTACCGAGGTGATGGTCGACGTTCTCAGGGATGGCGGGAACGCGGTGGACGCCGCCGTCGCGGGCAGTCTGGTCCAACCGGTCTACGAACCTCACATGACGAACCACGCCGGGACCGTGGCGTTCCTTTACTGGGGCGCCGGAGAGGGGAGGGGCTACTTCATGGACGCTTGCGCAGAGCTCCCCGGCGGGCTCAGGCCGTTCCACCCCAACTCCCACGCAGCCGCCAGCGCCGCCTGCATCCCCGGGTTCATGCCCGGGCTTGCGGCGATGTTGGAACGCTTCGGCTCCAAGACTTGGAGGGAGCTGGCGGAGCCCGCGGTCAGGGCGGCGAGGGAGGGTATAACCATCACTCCTTGGCAGTACGGATACTTCCACGCTTCCCTCGCGTACAGGACCTACTTCCCATCGGGGAGGGCGTTCTTCACCCCCGACGGCTTCCTCGTACCGGCGGGTGAGAGGTGGAGTGAACCTGGCCTCGCCAGGACCCTGGAGAAGCTGAGGGACGAGGGGCCCGAATACTTCAGCACCGGGGGCTGGGCGAAGAGGCTGGTGGAGGAGGGCGAGAGGCTGGGCTGGGGCATCACCTTGGAGCACCTCGCCACCTACGAGCCGGCGTGGTACGACCCCCTCAGCTTCAACTACAGGGACGACGAGGTGATGGGGATGCCGCCGCCCCAGCGGGGCGCGCTCTACGCCGGCCTGATCATGGGGGTCCTGGAGGAGTTCGACCTGAGGGGAATGGGCCACTACACGGAGTCCGCCGAGTCCCTCGCGCTGATCGCCTGGGCGATGGCGAGGGCCCACGCCGAGAAGGGGCTGATGCACGACCCAAAGTTCTACGAAGTGCCCGTCGACGTCCTCCTCTCCAAGGAGTACCACAAGATGATCGCGGAGAGCTACAAGCGCAGCCGCCCCCGGATCGATCTCTCCCCGTGGATGAGGTTGAACCTGGGAGAGGCAGCACTTCACGCCGGGCTTCCCGCATCGGGGAGGAGCCCCCACGACAGCTGCGAGCTGAGCATCGTGGACGGCGAGGGGAACTGGGTGGAGATGATGAACACGGGGAACGGGGGCGGCATACCGGGGATGGTGATCGACGGAGTGGTCTGCGGTGGCACCTCGATCACGACGTCAGGCGTCACGGGCACCGGGCGCTTCGAGACAGTCGTCGAACCGGGGGCGAGAACCCGCCACGCGATCGCGAGCACCTTCGTCCTCCGGGACGGTGAGCCCTGGCTGGCCGTGGGCAGCCCCGGCGACTGCATCTTCACGGTCCCCATCACGCTGCTGAACGTGCTGGAGTACGGGATGGAGCCCCACGCTGCCGTGGATGCACCCCGGTTCTGGCCACTGGGCGAAGACGGTTCCCTAGAGGTTGAGGCACGGATACCAGAGAGGGTCGTGGAGGGGCTCCTCCGCCTCGGGATTGCGGTGAGGCCTGCGGGCACCTATGACTGGAGGATGGGGAGCATGCAGCTCGTCTGGAGGGACAAGGAGACCGGAGAGCTCGGGGGCGTCGCCGATCCGAGGAGGCTCGGCGCAGCAAGTGGCCTCTGATCCCTCAATTTCTATGAATATCTTGGTTCGAACCTTCGAAACGGTATTTTTTTAAACCAAGAACGCGTTTAAGGGGTCACCCAGTATATAGGAGGTATGAGTGTGTATCACTCGGACTGGACAGGAAGATCCTCCTGACGGAGGACCAAATACCCAAGAAATGGTACTGTATTCTACCCGACCTCCCTCGACCCCTGCAACCCATCCTTAACCCGGGAACCCTCGAGCCAGTAGACCCGAAGATGCTCGAGGCCATCTTCCCCAAGGAGCTTCTGAAGCAGGAGATGAGCGGAGAGCGGTTCGTACAGATACCGGAAGAGATACGGGACGTGTACCGTCTCTACAGACCAACACCCATGTACAGAGCTAGAGGCCTCGAGAAAGCCCTGAAGACCCCGGCGAAGATCTACTACAAGTACGAGGGCGTCAGCCCCCCGGGGAGCCACAAACCCAACACGGCGGTGGCCCAGGCCTACTACAACATGAAGGAGGGCGTCGAGAAGCTCACGACTGAGACCGGCGCCGGGCAGTGGGGGAGCTCGCTGGCCTTCGGCGGTGCATTCTTCGACATCGACGTCGAGGTCTACATGGTCCGCATCAGCTACGAGCAGAAACCGTACAGGCGGGTCATGATGCAGCTCTACGGGGCCGACGTCTATCCGAGCCCCAGCGACCGCACCGACGTAGGTAAAAAGTTGTTCGCCGAAGACCCTGAATGCACGGGCAGCCTGGGGATCGCCATCAGCGAGGCCGTCGAGGCCTGCCTCAAGGACGACAGGGCCAAGTACAGCCTCGGCAGCGTCCTCAACCACGTGCTGATGCACCAGACCGTCATCGGCCAAGAGGCCAAGGAACAGTTGGCGATGGTCGAGGAGTACCCCGACAAAATCATCGGATGCGTCGGGGGAGGCAGCAGCTTCGCCGGGCTCTTCGAGCCCTTCTACTATGACAAGGTGATGGGGAAGGCTCCGAAGGAAGTGGATTTCACCGCGGTGGAGTCCACGGCGTGCCCGAGCATGTCGGCAGGCAAGTACATGTACGACCACGGTGACACGGGGAGGATTATACCCCTCGTGCTCATGCACACGCTGGGGCACGACTTCGTCCCCGACCCCATCCACGCCGGCGGACTCAGGTACCACGGCATGGCACCGACGCTGAGCCTCATGGCTAACGAGGGCGCCATAAACGTCAGTGCCCACAACCAGACTGACACCTTCGAGGCGGCGGCCCTCTTCACGAGGACCGAGGGCATCGTGCCAGCGCCAGAGCCCAGCCACGCCATCAAGGAGGTGGTGGACGAGGCCATACGCTGCAAGGAGACCGGGGAGGAGAAGACCCTACTGTTCCTGCTGTGCGGCCACGGCCACTTCGACATGAAGGCGTACGACGACTACTTGGCGGGGAAGCTGCAGCCGTACGAGATGCCGAAGGAGAAGATCGACGCGTCCCTGAACCGGTTGAAGGCGATGTACCCGGAGATAAACAAGTAGGGAGGTGAACGAAAATACAGGATCTGAAGATAGCCGTGAAGGAGATCAGGGGATACTGCGACACCATCGAGGTCGGAGCCTACTTCATCGTCAGGGGAGGGAGGATCAGCATACCTGAGGGCCACTTCTGCTACTGGGCCCTCAACAGCATCCTCCCCCTCCTGCCGGCGAAGCAGAGGAGGCTCGACGAGCCCGACGACTGGATGCCCACGACCTGGGAGGTCCAGTGCCCCGACCCCAAAGGCCGGGTCATCATGCAGATGATCCCCATCGACCCCGAGTGACCAGCATCTCTGAAAACCCCACATCATTTTTTCCTTTTTGTAAGGCATCATAACTCAAGTGTAAAAGAGTAGCTGGACTAAGTGGACTTGATGTAGCCCCAACAAGAGCGCATAACGTACATAAATGATCGACCTAGGGTTACATTCAGGACTGCCTTCATGGGCGTTGAAAGGCTCCTGAGCCTTCTGAGGGGCCGCAAGGTCTTCTTCCACCTCGTGGGGGGATCCACGAGCCTCGAAGAGCCATCTCTCTATCCCTTCGGAGCCGGCGAGATTCCCGTTTTATGCGATTTGGAGGAGAAGGCCGGGATTTACGATGCCTACACCAGCGGCCTCAGGTCCATTGTCAGGCCTGGCCCCGGTGGTTCCTGGTTCAAGGCCAAGGCCATAGGAATACCCTCCGGGAGCTCCAAGCCAATCCATGCCGACGGGAGGATCTACACCTACTACTTGTCGGATGCCTACATCGGGACAGGGCGATTGATCTGGGGGTTCTCGACGGTCGACGAGGCCGAGAACGAGATCTCACGGATGGTCGAGGCCAGAGAACTCGGGCTGCCGGCGACGGAGCCGGTAGGGATAGGACATTACAGCGACGTCCGGGTCCTCGATTTGAAGAACAGACAAGGGTTGTTCGAGATGCTCGGATCAACGCCCAGGGAGGCTCTGTTGGGGCGCTTCAGGGATTCGGGTAGGCCCGTGGATGCGGCGTGCATCTTCTCGTCCCAGCAGACCGACGTGAGGGTCGACGAGATCCTCTACGGGTTCCTCCACCCCCTCATCCGCGATGTCCTTGACCCCCGGGACTGCAGGGGCTTCCTCAGGTGGATGGGCTCGAGCTGCGGCCGCAACCTCAGGATGCACCACGACGCGGGGCTCCTCCACGGAACAATCCCGAGGGGAGGGGGCTTCATGACCAACTCCCACACGGCCAACCACCTCGTGGACGAGGAGGGCACCTACACCACGGACTACCACATGTCCTACAGGAGCGGGGACAGGGACCTCAGGAGGGTGGAGGCGTTCTTCCTGGGGAGCCTGATGAACCCACTTCCAAGAGCCGAGGAGGCGGCCACTAGGGACTTCGGGAGATCCAGGTCGTTGATCTTCGAAAACCCCTTTGAGAGCACCCTCACGTATCCTTTCGGACAATACGAGGAACAGCTGTTCACGCCGAGGGAGTTCCAAGAGGAGTTCACCGAGGCATTCTTGGATGGCGTTGTTTACGGGTACAACAGGCGGAGGGTGAGATCCGTGGAGTCAAAGCTCAGGAGGGAAGCCCTCTTGAAGGCCGCGGTCTGTAAGAAGGAGCTGTTTCGACTCCTGGGACTGCCCGAGGGGATGGAGAGGGGTGTCAATCAGGTGACGAAGCGGCTTGCGGGTCACAGTTTCACCGACGAGGAGCTCAGGGATTCCCTCACAAGGATCGAGGGATATTTGAATTAGAAAGCGTGCTCAAGCCTGAACCATTTCTTCAACATCTCACTCATATGCCATGGACCTGATGTATGAAGTAGATGGCCTCGATGAAGGAGAGCCTTCCGAAGGCTAAGCCATCTCCAGCACCGAGCCACCGTGCTATGCAACCGAGACCTCGGCCCCGGCACCAAGAGAAGGGTCATCAAGTAGACGACCCTCATCGACCCTGAGTGAGAATAGATCACTCAGGAAGGGCTCCAAATATTTCGATTTACACCTGATTTAACGGTGAGATTTTTTATATTCTCAGACTCGATCGTCTGAGATGCTGGTTATACGTAACCCTTAGCCACCAAGAGCTCAGCCAGGGAGATGGCCCCCCCCGCTGCCCCCCTTATTGTGTTGTGGCCAAGAGCCACGAACCTGAGGGAGCTGCGGTCGACCCCGTGCCTCACCCTGCCCACTGAGACGCTCATCCCCGGCACCGACCCCGCCAGCCTGTCCAGCCTGGTCTGGGGCCTGTCCTCCTCATCGCGGAGGATGATCGGTTCGTCGGGAGAGGTCGGCAGCCTCAGCCCATGGGCTCCGCCCTTGAACGTCCTGAAGGCTTCCCTCACCTCGTCGAGGTCTATCCTGCCACCGGCTTCTAGGTAGATGGCCTCCATGTGGCCGTCGATGACGGGAACCCTGTTGCACGAGGCAGCCAGCGCGAAGGAGGCGTCCTTGACGGCTCCGTCCTCCAATGTCCCGAGGATCTTCAGGGGCTCCGTCTCCATCTTCTCCTCCTCCCCGCCGATGTAGGGAACGACGTTGTCCATTATATCCAGGGAGGGGAGGCCCGGGTACCCCGCTCCGGAGACGGCCTGCATCGTGGTGACCACGACCTTCCTTATGTCCAACAAGTCGTGGAGGGGCTTAAGGGCCAGAACGAAGTTGATGGTGGAGCAGTTGGGATCCGTGGCAATGAACCCCCGCCAC
>CP070784.1:57983-85814 GCA_020346605.1 Candidatus Bathyarchaeota archaeon
ATCGCCGAGGACAAGGACATCTACCTACCGGTGGCACCGTGCTTCGACGGCTACTTCGTCTCGGCGACGGCGACGCCCACCACGGTCCCGGATCAGGCGAAGGTCGACGACTTCCTCCCGCCATACGTGCACGAGATGTACAACATCAGACCCAAGGACTTCAAGCGCCCCAGTCGGTTCGGGAACATCGCGAAGGGCAGGTACGACGTACAGATGGCCCACGAGCGTGCGAAGAAGGTGATCGAGGAAGTGGACGCGGAGTACGGGAAGCGGTTCGGAAGGAGCTACGACGGCCTCGTAGAGGAGTACGCCTGCGACGACGCGGAGGCCGTGCTGATGACCATGGGCTCCATGACAGGCACCGCGAGGGACGTCGTGGACGAGATGCAGGCCGCCGACAAGAGGATCGGGCTGGTGAAGCTCCGCGGGTTCAGGCCGTTCCCGACGGAGGAGGCCATGGAACTGGGCAGGAAGTACCACGCCATCGGCGTCGTCGACAGGAACACCAGCTACGGTTCCGCTGGAGGAGGGATAGTCGCCATGGAGACGGCGAGCGCGCTGTACCACTTGAGCGACAGGCCACTTCTCCTGAACTTCTTCGTGGGCCTCGGCGGAAGCGACGTGACCATGGGGCAGATAGAGTACATGGCGGAAAAAACACTGGAGGCAGCGTCCACTAGCAAGGTTGATAAGAAGGTCGAATGGGTGGAGCTCATCGACCTGGGAGAGGTGATGTGAGATGACCGAGAAGATATTCGACGAGTACTACGAGGAGAGCCTGATGCAGGGCGGCACCACGTGCTGCCCAGGATGCGGTGGGCCCCTGTTCTGGAGGATTGTGATGCAAGCCCTGGGGCCGGAGACCATCATCTACGGGGACGGGCCTTGCGCCATGTGCGCGATCAGGAGCCTGAAGCTGCCCCACTTCAACCTCCACTTCAGCTTCGTCGCCGACGCGTCTACGGGCATAGTGGCGGCCCTTAGGGCGAAGGGGCTCGAGGACATCACCGTCATCTCATCAGCCGGTGACGGGGCGACGGGAGACATCAGCTTCGGGAAGGTGAGCGCCGCCGCCGAGAGAAACGAGAACATGATTCAGATCTGCGTCGACAACGAGGCTTACATGAACACGGGGATCCAGAAGAGCGGACTGACACCCTACGGGGCCTGGACGACCACCACCCCAGGGGGGAAGGAGTCCAACAAGAAGGAAGTGCCATTGATCCTAGCGGCCCACAAGATACCCTACCTGGCTACGGTCTCGGTCGCCTACCCGAGGGACCTGATAGCGAAGTTCAGGAAGGCGAAGGAGATCGAGGGGTTCAGGTACATCCACACAGTGATGCCGTGCCCCACGGGCTGGAGGTTCGACCCGGCGAAGTCCGTGGAGGTGACGAGGCTAGGCGTGGAGACCTGGACCTGGCCCCTCTACGAGGTCGACGAGGGTGTCCTCAGCCTCTCCAGGAAGCCCGAGCAGAAGCCCGTCGAGGAGTACCTGAAGCCTCAGGGGCGTTTCCGCAGGCTCTCCCAGGAGCAGATCGACTCCATCCAGTCGGAGATAGAGGGCAAGCGCAAGACGCTCCTTGAGAGCGACGGGAAGAAGATCGTAATATAATTCTCCCCTTTTTCCATTCCGAGCATCAGGAAAACATATTGCCTGAGAGCTAGATCGAAGTCTTATGGTCGATTTCACTGTCGTGGGGCACCTCGCCATCGACAGGATCCTGACCCGTCGGGGCGAGAGGACCCAGCTTGGTGGTCCCCCGACCTACATGTCTCTCGTAGCCCAGCAGCTCGGTGGCTCACTTAACATCGTGACGAAGGTGGGGGACGACATCCCGGAGCGGTTGCAGCGCCAGATGGGGGAGCTGGAGATGGACGTGTCGGAACAGATGCAGGCAGAAGCCAGGACGACGAGGTTTGTCCTCGACTACAGGGGAGATAGCAGAGTTCTCAGCGTCGAGAGCGTCTGCGGAGACATAGAGCCAGGAGACGTCTCAGGGATAGAAAGAGCCATCGTTCTGGCGCCTATAGTTGGCGAGATCCCCCCGTCGACCGTTTTGGCCGTCAGTGCGGAGTTACTGGCCCTTGACCCGCAGGGCTTCATAAGGGAGATAGGACGAGACGGTGCGATAGGTCAGAGAGCCTGGTGGGACGAGGAACTGCTCCGCAGGACGTCCGTGGTCAAGGCTTCTGGTGAGGAGCTCATTCTGATTACGGGGGACCCTTCGCCGCTGGGAGGCCTCGGGAGATTGGCCGATGCGGGGGTCTCCGTGGCCATCGCGACTCTAGGTGAAGGGGGCTCACTCGTTGTGACAGAGGGAAGGAGCTACAGGCTCCCCGTCTATGATGTCGCCGAAGCCGTTGACCCCACTGGGGCTGGGGACGTCTTCCTCGGGAGCTTCACCATGGAGTATCTACGCGGTGAAGACCCTTTGTGGTGCGCCTCAGTGGGGACCGCTGTCGCTTCGTGCGTCGTCGAGACCCTGGGACCCAGCATCGAAGCCGATCAAAGAGAGATACGGGAACGCTCCGAAAAGATCTATGACGGGATCGAGAGGTTCTAGGCGAATCTTCTCTTGGCCAGGAAGTAGACTCCGAGGGCTACCATAACGTCTATGGCCCACATGCCGTATTGGGAGAAGCCCAACGTCTCCTGGCTTGTCGTGGCTTCCTCTGGCTCGGAGAAGGCACGACTCTCAGGAACCGCTTCTGCTGCTGAGTCCTCTGCGGCCTCTGCACCGGACTCTGCATCAGAAGGCGCCTTGACCGAGTCAAGTAGGGTCTCTTCGCCGGCTAGGAACAGCGGCTCTTCCTCTGGGACCAGCGTCGAGGGCAGTGTCGAGGTCAACATAAACCCCAGAGCAATGGCTAGCACCACGTAGGTAGCTGCCTTCGTCTTCATCGTCATCATCTTGGATCACTGTGAGCCTTAATACTACAGTTTAGAACAGCTGGAGCATCGAATACTGTCCGCTCTGTGAGAGGCAGCAGCTGAATGGCCCATCGCTCAGTCACCTCGGCCTGTCCCTCCATATGCGCAGCGTCTCATACCACAATATGATAGTCGGAACGGCGCCGAGTAGGAGGGCTGAGACGTACATGCGGGTGAGTTTGAAGGGGTTCTGGAACAGGAAGGTGGCGAGCATGGTGGTCACAAGGACGGCGTGGAACAGGTACCTTGGCAGCATGACGCCACCGAAGGTCACGAACTGGCGGAGTACCCCTACCTTCACCTCTTTGACGATGCGGTAGTCCCCATATTCGCTCTCCACGAGCCCCAGATCCCTGAGCTTGTTCAGGTGGTACGAAGAGACGCTGGGGCTGCTGAAACCAAGGGCCCTCTGGATCTCCCTGACGCCCACAACAGGATTGTTCGACTTGAGGATGTGCATGTAGACCAGGAGGGTCTTCCCCTTCAGCTGGGACTCGATAATCTCTTCTTCAGTGGCCAACTTGAGCCACGGGGAATAAACGGGGCTCGACTCATTAAACACTATCGCGGTAATCGAGCAAGTTGAGCACGGCGAGGGTGGCGTGGAGCGCCTCCTCGGTCCTCACGGTCTCGCATCCCTGCCCGGGTACGGTATTCACGGCGAAGTGGAAGAGTTGCCCAAGCTCCTGCCCCTCCTGCGCCAGTATCTCTACAAGTCCCCTCCGGGGGGAGCCGAAGGCGATGAGGACACGCCTCGCCACCGTCCAGAATGGACGTATCTCTGGCTCCACATCGGTATAAGGCGGGGCGTGCCGGGAGGTCGCCACTTTGAGGTCGAACAGGCCCCTCGACGCCAGCTCACCTAGCGTCCCTGTTACGTGGACGCCGTATCCCCAGTACAGGTCCACCTCCCTGCCGCCGACGAAACTACCTCTCAGCTCGGGTTTCACCTGAGTCACCCGAACAGTCGCCCTTGAGCCGATGGAGGGGGCTCGCCCCTCGGCCTTGATGGGCCTCTCGACGCCGATGTCCACGTCGTGGTAGCCCGCCTCCTCTGAGACGACCACGCCCTCCCTGAACTCGCCCCTCACCAGCCTCGCCGACTCCCGGTTCAGGGGATGGTGGGGCGTACGGAGCGGGGGCAGCACGCCGGCGTACCTGAGCTCCGGTCTCTTCTTGATGAGGCGTCTTCGGAGGTACTGGGGGGTCTCCATGTAGCTCAGGACGCTGCGTATCAGCTGCCCCTCGTCCGGGGCGTCACGATAGACATAGATGTCGTCGACGCGGTAGATGGCGGCGGTCCTCCCGACCTCGCCGATGGCGCGGGTCTTATCCCTGAGGTCGGAGAGCTCCGAGACTAGCGACGAAGGGATGGCCACGGAGAGCTTGATCGACCTTCGCACTGCGCTCAGTGCCTGCCTTCCTCCTTTTTCAACCTGGGCCATGAGGACCAGCCCGTCTTCACAAAGCGTTCCCTTGCACCGATATCGTCGAGGACCCATCTCAGGAACGCGTCGAAGCTCCTCATGGATGAGACGGTCGTACGGTCTCCAACACCGAGCTTGACGAGGCTCTTGATGAACTCCGCTTCAGCGAGCTCCTGAGTGGCACCAGCTATCTTCTTGTTGACGACGGCGTATCCGTTAGAATCGAGGACCTGCCTGGCCTTGGAAAGGATGTAGCCACTGCAGATGTGGATGGGTTCGGCCCTCGCCACTTTTAACTCCTCGATGCCCTCGCAGATAACCTCGGAAGCACGGTCCAGGTAACCCTTACCCTTGAAGCTCTCCTCCCGGAACAAGTTCAGAGGCACCTCTCCAACGTAGCTCTCCCCTGTCTCGACCCGGCGCATCACGATGACCGCGCCGCCCAGCAGGTCGCCCCAGCCTGATTGACGCCCACCCTCAGCGGGTATCGTCCACCTCGACGACCATTCGACTACCAGAAGAGGAACGGGTCAGCCTCCCTAAAAAGATGAAGGCTCGGGCTCAGACCCGTTTCATCTCGTCAATGGCGTCGGTGGAGCCGGGATCACGCCCGTAGAGGAGTGCAAGGTATGTGGAGACGAAGTCTCCCCAGTATACGACGGAGAGCATTCGCGCCAGCTTCCCATTTCCTCTCGCCTCTACGTTGCACAGTGCGCCTACCTTCGGCCCGAATAGCTCCTCGAACCTTCTTACCTTCCTCTTCGTCTCCTCCGATGCTTGAGGGTCGCGAATGATTAGGAGAGAAAGGTGATCCAAAATCTCCTGGTGGGCTTCCGAGGTCATCACCGCGTTGTGGAACGCCTCCGGGAAGGCCCACGACGCTGCTGGGGTCTTGGCGTTCTCCATGAGCTGTGTGCTGAACCTGTAGGAGACGCTCTCCAGGAGCTTCGGGCCGTATATGAAGGGTATCCTGTGAAGAAGTTCCTCTGCCAACCTCTTTGCGGGGTTTGATTTGGACGCGACCTCGGGGACCATCTCATCTCTGAGAGATTCGAGGACACGGATGGCCTCATCGACCTCGCCCCATGAATCCGGTATCAACCCCAGCCTGTTCAGCGTTGCAGCAAGCATGAAGAACTGGAAGGGGATGGCGGCCCTGGGCTTCATACCCTCTGGCATCCTCAGCAAGACCAGCCCTCTCTCCTTGGCGAGCCTCCCTATGTCTCCACCCGAGGTCAGGACAACCACAGTGGCTCCTTTGTCGAAGGCCTCGACGCAGGCGGCTCTAGTCTCCAAGGTGTTCCCCGAATAGCTCACCGCGAAGACAAGGGTCTCCCCGTCTACGAAGCTCGGGACGCTCTGACCCCTGGAGACGGCCAAGGGTATCCGGGACTCCTCATTGAGCCAGTCCTTGACGAAGGCGCCTCCGATGGCAGAGCCCCCTATCCCCACGAAGACGACGGCATTGAAGCTCCTCGCCGCGATGTCGTCCAAGGGTACTTTCTCCGCTAGCTCCAGTGCCAGACGGCAGTTCTCGGGGAACTGTCTGAGGTATTCCAGCATCCTGTCCATGTCCAGCTCCTGCATCCCGCCCACGTCGTCTAGGATGTTGACCATTATCAAATATCTTAATCAGAGGAAGATAAAAGCACACCCCATTCAGGGTGGATGAATGCAGACAAAACTAGAAAAGAAAAAGGATTACATGCCTGTAACGGAGCGACCTAGTCCTCGACAATTATCGCGCTGACGGGACATGAGGCCTCGCAGGCACGGCAGGCGATGCACTGGTCCTCCTGTGCCACGACGACCGTCTCGCTCTCCAATTCGAACACGCCCATTGGGCAGGTGTTGACGCAGGTCTGGCAGGCCGTGCAGGTGTTCTCGTCCAGAGTTACTATCGGCATCTCTAAACCACCTATATGGAATCTTCTGTTATTGCAGACGTCGATATTAAAATGTTGAGGTGATCGGGCCGCGTCACACTGAGGTGAGGGAGGCCAGAGCTCCCTCGATATGCTCGATGGCCTGGCTCCGCCTCGTGAGCCGGTCCTGCCTGCGGCGCTGGTAGTCCCTCCTCGATACCCGTCTCGCCCTGAGCCGGACCTCAAGGTTCCTCAGGTCTCCCTCGACCTTCTCGAGTTCCTCCTCGGCCTTCCTGACCTCTCTGAGCCCTTCGACCAGATCAGGGTACTCAGCCTCCAGTTCACCCCTCATCCTCCTGAGAACCCTGATGAGCTCCCCCTGCCGCCTTTTGACCTCCGCGGAGCGCCCGTCGAATTCCTCTCGCCCGATCTCAGAGTCGTCGAGCCTTCGGGCGAGCTCCTCCATCTCCTTAAGCAGTGAGACCCGCTCCACATACTGCTCAAGGAAGCCGGACAGCTGGGGCTTCTCCGCCACGATCACTGGCACCTCTACATCGGCCCCTCTCCTCCTTCTGAGCACGTAGGCCGAGCCAACCACCGCGATTGCGACCACGAGCACCGCCAGGAGTCTCATGTAGTAGGTGAGGGGCGACTCCCTCAGCGCCATGGTGACGACGGGGCTCCCATATGGGAGCTGGGCTCCGAATACGAAACTCACGGTGGTCAGTGAGCCCTCCTTCCCCACAGAGTCCGCTGCGGGCTCAGAGCTCAGGTATCGCCCGCCATCCGGTAGGTAGACCTTCGCCGAGAGCTCGTGGACGTAGTGGGGGAATCCCTGTAGTCTGTACGCTAGGTTGGTATCTCCCCCCAATTTAGTGATGTAGTCTCCTCTGGGCAGCGTGTAGCTGATTGTGAACCTCCAGATGTCGCCCGTCCTGACGGTGTATCTCGGCGTGACGACGACGTCGACTGAGGTGGCGTTCTCCGCCATCGCCTTCTCTGTCACCGTTAGCGGTCCGACGCCGTCCTTTGTTATGATGGAGCTGGCGCCCTCCTGGAGGCTGAGCGTGAACTTCGTCATCCTGCTCCCCAGGTTCCGAAGCTCGAAGGTGTCCTCCACCCTCAGAGTGCTCTGTTTTATCCTCAGTCCCCTCTCAAGCATCCCGCAGTCGATGAGGTACTTGTCATCGGGTGAGGGCACGTAGGAAACCGTCGCGTCCTCGTTCTGGAGGCGCTGGACGTCCACGGTTTCGTACTCAACGAACTCGTAATAGTCCCTGATCTCCGTCGTGAAGTTCTGTGACGTCGTGACTTCATCGAATACGGCATCTAGGGGCAGCCTGACGCTGAGGATGTAGGACGAGACATTGTAGGTGAGTGTAGGATAGAGGGGCAGACGAGCGTTGAATTTGTTCGATCTTTGAGTGACCAGTTCTAGGAAGAGAAAGGAAGCCCTGAATTTTAGGTTCTCCCCCGAGGAGACGGCTGAGGGAAAGGTCAGGTTATACCCGGAGTAGTCGTTCTTGACGGAAGCCTCGTAGTCCAGTGGCGTCCACTCGCCTTCATACCAGACTTCGAAGCTGGTCCGCTCGCTGACGTATGAGCTGTCAAAACCCACCCAGAGCTCGGCGATCTCGACAGGATGTTCGATCATATAGGTATCGTCCATGAAGATGATGCCGCCGCTCTCGATCTTGACTAGCCTCTCCACATGGAAGTCTGGCTCCGCCGAAATGGGGACTGCCACTACTACGGCCTTAGTAGTCAGTGTGGAGGATGTGAACAGAGCAATGGTCACCAGGAACAAAGATAAGCCTCGTCTCATTCCGGACACCGTACACTGTAAAAACACACCACCCTAATTTAAAACGTGGGGAACCTCGCGGAGTCCAAAAGCGTAGGGCTAATATTATTAGAATGATAGGAGTGAGTTCAGGAGAGTTAAAAGGAGGATCTTGATTGAGTAAAACCCACCCCTACATGCCGAACAGCGTCCCTGAGACAAAGGAGAAAATGATGGAGGAGATAGGAATTACCTCCATCGACGAACTGTACTCCGACGTCCCCGAGGAGCTCAAGTTCCAGGGGGAGCTCGACGTCCCAGGCCCCATGACCGAGGCGGAGGTGAGGGAGGACGTCTCGGCGACCCTGGAGAAGAACTGGAGCCTGAGATGCCCTCCTTTCCTCGGCGGAGGGGTCTGGCCCCACTACGTGCCCGCGGTCGTGGACGAGATCGTCCACCGCGCCGAGTTCCTCACGAGCTACACGCCCTACCAGCCCGAGATAACTCAGGGCATGCTCCAGGTGATCTTCGAGTATCAGAGTCTGATCTGCGAGCTCGTCAGCATGGAGGTGGGGAACGCCTCTATGTACGACTGGGCTTCGGCCCTTGGGGAGGCGGCGCGCATGGCAAGCAGACTGACGAGGAAAGACACCATAGCAGTCCCCAGCCTCATCAGCCCTGGAAGGCTCTCAGTGCTCAGGTCCTACGCCGAGCCCGCTGGGATCAAGGTCGTCCAGATAGACTACGACAGGACCACGGGACAGCTCGACATAGAGGACCTGAAGGAGAAGATGAACCAGAGCACCGCCGCGGTCTACGTCGAGAACCCCTCCTACCTGGGATACGTAGAGGAGGGCGTTGAGGCGATAGCAGAGACGGCTCACGACGCCAAGGCGCTGTTCGTCGTGGGCGTCGATCCCATCTCACTGGGGCTGCTGAAACCCCCAGGTGAGTACGACGCGGACATCGTGATCGGGGAGGGGCAGCCCCTCGGCAACCACATGAATTACGGCGGCCCACTCCTGGGTATCTTCGCGTGCAGGAACGACCCGAAGATGATGCGGCAGATGCCGGGTAGGCTCATCGGTCTCACCCAGGACCTCGAGGGGAAGAGGCGGGGCTTCACCATGACCCTGCAAACGCGTGAGCAGCACATCAGGAGGGAGAAGGCCACCTCCAACATCTGCTCCAACCAGGCGCTCTGCGCCGTCGCGAGCGCGGCCTACCTCTCTCTTTTGGGGCCCTCCGGGATGAAGGAGCTCAGCGAGGTCGTGGCGAGCAGGGCCCGCTACGCGATGAGGCGCATCGGAGAGCTCCCCGGCATCAGGGCCCCGCTGTTCAGCAGCTCCCACTTCAAAGAGTTTACCGTCGGGTTCCGCAACAGAACCGTGGACGAGGTCCACACCGGCCTGCTGGACAGGAAGCTCCACGGCGGCAAGAGCCTGGTGAAGGAGCTCCCCGACCTGGGGGAGGCGGCGCTCTACTGCGTCACGGAGCTCCACAAGAAGAGGGACATCGACCGGTTGGTGACGGCGATGGGGGAGGTGCTGGAGGGATAACGATGAGGGAGTATAGGCAGGCCAGATGGGGGGAGCCCCTGATCTTCGAGCTCGGGAGGGAGGACAGGGTCGGCTTCGCCGTTTCGCCCCTAGAGCCCGAGCTTGAGGATGCCGTCGACATTTCAGAGCTCGTCCCCTCAGGGATGCTCAGGGAGAAACCCCCGGGACTGCCGGAGGTCTCCGAGATCGAGGTGCTCCGCCACTTCATACATCTCTCACAGATGAACTACAGTGTCAGCTCTGGTATTATCTACCCTCTGGGCAGCTGCACAATGAAGTACAACCCCGTCGTGAACGAGGTGCTCGCAGGGCACCCAAAGATCACGGGTGTCCACCCCGACCAAGACCCCTCTACAGTGCAGGGCACGCTGGAGTTCATGTACAAGTTGCAGGAGGGCTTCCTGGAGGTGACGGGTATGGACGCGGCGACGCTGCAGCCAGCGGCCGGGGCCCACGGCGAGTACACCGGCATCCTCCTCATCAGAGCGTACCACGCCGACAGAGGGGAACTGGAGACGAGGACAGAGATAATAATCCCGGACTCGGCCCACGGCACCAACCCGGCGAGCGCCATGATGGCAGGTTTCAAGATCGTCGAGGTTCCGTCCGACGAGGACGGGGGCGTCGACCTGGAGGCCCTGAGGATCGTTGTGGGTCCGAAGACGGCGGGGCTGATGCTAACCAATCCCAACACCCTCGGCATCTTCGACAGCAACATCGCCAAGATCGCCGAGATCGTCCACGGGGCCGGGGGGCTGATGTACTACGACGGCGCCAACCTGAACGCCGTCATGGGGAAGTGTAGGCCAGGCGACATGGGCTTCGACATAGTCCACGTCAACCTCCACAAGACCTTCTCGACGCCCCACGGAGGTGGTGGCCCGGGCTCGGGGCCCGTAGGGGTGAAGGCGTTCCTCGCAGACTACATCCCTGTCCCAGTCATCGAGGAGGCCGACGGCGTATACAGCCTGAGCTGGGATAGGCCCAAGACCATCGGCAAGGTCCATGGCTACAACGGCAACGTCGGACCGATCCTGAGGGCATACACATACATACTGACCCTCGGCGGAGAGGGGCTCAAGCTGGCTTCCGAACTGTCGGTGCTCAACTCGAACTACATAGCCGAGAAGCTGAAGAACGTGAGAGGGCTGTCACTGCCTTATGCTGAGGGGAAGCCAAGGATGCACGAGGCGGTGCTCAGCGCCTCCGGCATGGCGGAGGAGACCGGGGTGAGGGCGCTCAACGTCTCTAAGAAGCTGTTGGACTACGGCATCCATGCGCCGACTACCTACTTCCCGCTGATAGTCCCTGAGGCGCTTATGATAGAGCCGACAGAGACTGAGCCGCTGGAGGCGCTGGACGAGTTCATGGAAGCCGTAAAGGCGATCTCGGATCTGGCGTACTCAGACCCAGATGTGGTACTGGAAGCACCGGTGAACACAACCATAGGGAGGCTGGATGAGCCCAGAGCCGCCCACCCGAGGACCATCTGCCTCAGCTGGCGCATCTACTGCAACATGCCCCCGTAAGGGGGACATCCTTTTTATTCACGTGACGCAAAAGAGGGCTAAGTGATAGCAACATGATCGACATTCTCTCGAGCCTGGCGTCACTGGATCTCAGCTTCTTTCAGCAGCCTCCGAACGCCACGTTCTTCATCCTCCTGCTGACGATGGCGCTCAACCTGATCACCGGGCTGGTGAGCAGGATGACGATGGACCTCGACGAGTACAGGCGGATCATGGAGCAGAGCCGGTACGCCCAGCAGGAGCTGATGGCCGCTATGAGGACGGACAACCAAAGGAGGATCTCGCGGGCCCAGAAGAGGCAGCAGGAGGTCAGCAAGGAGCAGATGCAGATGAGCAGCGGCAGGATGAAGACGATGATGCTCATCACCCTCCCCATGTTGCTGCTCTGGCCGGTCCTGGGGAACCTTTACGGCAACACCCCCGTAGCCTTCATGCCCTTCGACGCCCCCTGGATAGGCACCAAGCTCTACATGGTGAACTGGTACGTCCTCACCTCCATCACCAGCAACATCATATTCCAGAGGGTCCTCGGGATCACCTTCGAGATCGACCCCAGGGAGCCCGAGAAGTAGGTAGACGGAGATGAATGGCAGCGGGGAGACGACGGTTAAGGGCCTCGTCATCGCCGTCAGCGGCCATCACGGCTCCGGGCGCTCCACCCACGCCAAGAGGCTGGCAGAGGCCTTCGGTCTCAGGTACGTCTCGTCGGGCACCATCTTCAGGCAGATGGCGGAGGAGCGGGGGGTGAGCCTCGAGGAGATGTCCAAGATCACCGACGAGGACCCCGAGCTCGACAAGCTCATCGACGAGAGGGCGAGTGAAGAGTCCAGGGAGGGGGGCGTCGTCCTGGACGCCACTCTGTCGGGCTGGATGGCCCACGAGCCCGACCTCCGCATCTTCCTCACCACCCCCCTGGAGGCCAGGATAGCCAGGATAGCGGAGAGGGAGGGAATGGGGCTGGAGGAGGCGAGAGGGGAGACCTTGGTCCGCAGCGAAAGCGAGAGGGAGAGGTTTATGAGGTACTACGGCTTCGATATCGCCGACCTCTCCATATACGACCTGATCCTAAACACAGACCTGTTCGAGCCCGACGGCACTGCGCGAATCCTTAAAAGCTTCGTCGAGGAGTATTGCGCGGTCAGGTGACGCAATGTCGTCCATAGACGTTGGCAGGGTCTGCGTGAAGCTGACGGGCAGGGAGTCCGGGAACCGCTGCGTCATCGTCGACGTCGTCGACAGGAACTACGTCGTCGTCACGGGCCCCCGGGAGCTCACCGGGGTGCGGAGGCGCAGGGTCAACATGAGCCACCTGAGGCCCCTGGACGAGAGGCTGGAGATCTCGAGGAACGCCTCCGACGAGGAGATACTCCAGCTTCTGAGATAGGCGCAGACCAGGTTCCTGATGGGGCAAGGCGGCCCGCGTTGTGGGTGGGGCCGTTCCGCGTTGGCCATCATCCCTCGTTGCCTTCGGGGTGACCCGCGTCCGCGCGCGCACTCCTCGGCTGATGGCCTGCGCGCGCTTCTCGTCTTATTTAACTTATGTGGTATATTTCTTCTCAGAGAGGTACCTGTCCCTGCTGTCGGGGAGCACCGTTGCGACCCGCTTTCCCTCGCCCAGCTCCTCGGCGACTTTGAGGGCGTGGAACACGTTTGCCCCTGAGGACACGCCGCAGAAGAGCCCCTCCTCCTTGACGAGCCTGTCGGACATGGCGACGGCCTCTTCGTTGGTAACCTTCACCACCTCGTCCACGATGCCGCTCTCCATCATCTCCTCGATGATACCCCCCGTCACTTCGTCCCCGAAGCCCGGTATCCTCGTATGCCCCTCACTGATGGGAAATCTCGCCGATGCGGGCTCGAGACCAATAATCTTGACACCGGGGAGCTCCTCCCTCAGCGCCTTCGCCACGCCGTAGAGGGTGCCGCCCACGCCGATGGATGCGACGAAGGTGTCGACCCTTCCATCCATCTGCCGTAGGATCTCCTTTCCCGTTCTCACTTGGGCTCTGGTGTTCGCAGGGTTGCTGAACTGGCGTGCCCACCAGGTCTGCGGCTGGGTGCGCTCAAGCTCCAGGCACCTCAGCCTAGTGCCGATCTCCACCTCGGCCCCGGCGACGCTCGCGTCCTCTGAGCTTGCATCCAGCTTTAACTGGTGGACCTCCGCGCCGTAGCTCTCCATGAGCCTCACCCTCTCGGGCGTCATGCCCTCCGGCATGTAGATCGCCACCCTGTAGCCCAGGTAAGAGCCGACGAAGCTGAGGGCCGTGCCCGTGTTCCCGGTGCTGGCCTCTATGATGGTGTACCCAGGCTTGAGCTTCCCCTCCCTCTCGGCCTCCCGGATCATCTTCACGGCTATACGGTCTTTCACGCTGCCGCTGGGGTTCATGTACTCTGCCTTAACAAAGATGTCCGCGATGTCGGGGGGGCGTGTGATCTTCTGTAGCCGGATCATGGGAGTGTCTCCAATGAGGTCTAGCACGCTCTCCACGATTCTCAAGGCGATACCACTCGGCTATAATGGGTCAACCAGTGGAATAACAGTTTCCTCGCTGCCTCGAAAACGATATTACGGCTCTCAGAGTAGTAGTCTGGTGAGCTGTTTCAGATGATGCCGGAGGGGGATCCCAGCAAGTTCACGAGAGTTCTCTACGGGTGCGATGCTGAGGAGATCGCTGAGACAGTGCTGATGACGCCCATCAGGGCCTGGTTCGAAACCCTCAAGACTAGGTTGGGGGAGACGAGGGAGTTCAACGGCTTCAACCAGGGGTTCACGGGGACGCTCAACGGCGTGGAGACGACGGTCCTGGACTCCAGGATCGGCAGCCCTCTCGCCTTGGACTGCGCCTACTACCTGAGGTTCACTTCCTGCCGCAAGATCGTGTTCACTGGGCTCATCGGTGCGCTCCAGCCGGACATTAGGGTCGGGGACATCATCGTTCCCACTGCGGCGTTGAGGGGGGAGGGAGCGTCCAAGTATTTCGTCGAGGAGGCCTACCCAGCCGTAGCGGACTTCCAGATGCTGCGTGCCTTGGCGGAGACCTTGGATGAGCTAACGCCGGGGACGGACATAGACGCCCACTTCGGTCCCATCTACACGACGGACGCCTTCGCCGCCGAGACCGTGGAGTTCCTCGAGGAGTGGAAGGGGAAGAACCTCCTGGGCATCGAGATGGAGACCTCCGTCGTGTACACAATCGCCAACCTGTACGGAATCAAGGCGGTGGCCCTCCACGTGGTCAGCGACAACCCGGTCACAAAGAAGAGCTTCTTCGATCCACTCACAGAGGAAGAGAAGAGCCGCAGAGAAGAGTGCGAAGAGCTCCTCATGAAGTCGCTTGAGAGACTCGTCGTTCGCGTCTAAAAAATGAGGGTATGGGTCTACCCGTGCAGCCTCTTTACCAGGCTGGCCACGCGTTTGCCCAGCTCCTTGCAGTTATCCGCGTCCTTGTCGTCTGGAGCTCCAACTGACGCCGCCCCGTAATGGTTGGACCCGGATGTGCCCTGGATCACCATGCCGTGGATGAAGAGCGCCTCGTTGAGGGCTATAATGGTCGTCTCTGCGCCGGTGTGGGATCCCCCGGCGCTCGCGAAGGCGCCTCCGACCTTCCCGTCGAGCTTTCCGTGGTACTTCACGGAAGCGTCGATGAACTCCTTCAGCCTTCCAGTGGGGAGGCCGTAGTACACGGGCGAGCCTAGTATGAGTCCGTCCACTTCAGGAAGCTCGTCGACTGAGGCGTCTTCGACCTTCTTTACCTCGACGCCCACCCCCTCCTCCTCCACACCCTCGGCTACGACGTGGGCCATCTTCTCGGTGTTCCCGGATCTCGAATCGTAGACGATGAGTACCTTCAACATCACACCATCCTTTCAATACAAACTCTTTTTTCTAGAGAAGGTTGCCGTGTGCGCCCTCCTCGGCGTAGACACCCTTTATGTGCCCGTAGTACATGGTGTGGTAGTTGCCCGTCGGGTAGACGTCTCCCTCGACCGCCTTCTTCAACTGCCCTGGTTCCAGCACGGTTTTGTAGATGACCTCGCACTCGTAGTGGATCGGGCACTCCTCGATGTAAGGAACATCGACGACCTTACCCTTCTTGGCTGTGAGGCCCAGCTCCTTGAGCTTGTCCATGTCCCTTCCGGACTTTGTCCCGCAGACGTCGAGGACCTCATCCATGTTCTTCGAGGGCAGGCACACTGTGAACCTGCCCGTCTCATCGATGAGCTTGTGAGTATACCTTGAGAGCCGCACTGCGACGCAGAACACGGGGAGCCGCCACATCGTGCCCACCAGCCCCCAGCCGATTGTCATGGCGTTGGGCTTCCCGTCCTTCCCGGACGACACCAGCAACAAGCCCCCCGACCGCATCAAGCTGTCCGTCTCTTCAAAGAACTCGAAGGGTGATACTTCCTTCCGTACCAACAATGACACCGGCAAATATATCGATGCTCCCACCGTTTAATCCTTTTCCACACAACCATTGTCCGCGCGCGCAACGATGAAATAATAGTGAGAACACGCGGAATTCTTAAATAATCTTTATTATTACTTTCCTCTAAAATGAAGTTTTCAATTGCATCTTGGAATGTTGAGCAGTTTAAATTGCATACAACGTTAAAAGATAAGGTGGTTGAACATATTAAAACTCAAGTTCCAGACATATTTGCCGTTTTAGAAGTAGTAGGTGCGGATGTTTGGAGATATATGTACAAAGAATTCCCTGATCATAACTTTTTCATTACTGAGGGAAAACAAACCCAAGAAATTTTAGTAGGTGTACATAAGAAGTTTAGGGCTTTTTTAACCCAACGAGATGAGTTTAAAAGTGGTCGTACTAGCTTACGCCCAGGACCATTTCTCACACTACAAGTGGATGACGAATACTATACTATCCTCTTTCTACATCTAAAGAGCATTAGTGATCCAGAGGGGTTTGGACTCCGAGACGATATGTTTGAACATGCTTTCAACTTAAAGAAAAGTCTTGATAAAGTTCCTGAAGCGAATGGAAATGCCAAGTTCTTATTCATGGGCGATTTCAACACGATGGGAATGAACCTTACCTATCTTAATGATGTGAATGAATCTGATGAGATAGACAGATTGAAGAAGCGAGCAAAGAGAAAAAGTATGACCCTTCTTCCCAAGGATCATGATAAGACCTGGACAAATGGGAAAGGATTGTATTCTGATCTTGACCATGTTGTGGCTTCAGAATCGATTAAATTCAAGACATGGAATGGTCACAAGGTCAAAGTCTTAGGCTGGAACAAATATGCTGGAGGTTCACCGGAATTTGATGAATTTGTCAACAGAGTCTCCGATCACTGTAGTATATATTGCGAGATCATGTAGGACGCGCCTAAGGCTTGCGCGCGCCGCTGTTTCTACAGACTAGTTGGTTGAACCCTACTACCAGAGGAGATATCTCCCGCGCGCGCATGTGCATGATGCCATCAATAAAATGGGGGCTCACGCATTGGTGGGCGAGCGAACGAGTGATTTAATTTTTAACATTGCTATTGTTTTCTTATTTCATAGGCTTCAGTTGAAAAGGTGATTAGGCGATGCCTTTGTACCGAGTTAAAATCACAGTTTTGAAGAGGATTGATCCTAGTATCCTTTTCAACGGACAAATAACTTCCAATCCTGAATCCGATAAACTACACGCGCGCCTCGCGCGCTTGCACTCCTGCCTAGCTTTTACGGAAGGCAAAGAGTTTATCGTTGAGAAATACCGCGAAATACCCAACGGGTTCTGTTCCAGCGCCTGAACAGCCATCGGTAACAGTATCGGTTAACCAGGGGGGCGGCGACTACTATCCAAATCTACCTAAAGGCGTAACAATAACTTGTTGTCAGGATGGTATCCATCCTGTTTTGTATAAATCAGAGAGGTTAGAGGACTAAATCATTCACAATGAACATATCAACGTTCGCCTACGTGCTGTTAAAATATGGATTACTGTTCCATAATACCTTTTTAACGTAGCTCGTATCCAAAATTACGCCCAAATGTTTGACTTCCTGCCCGCTTTTGACATCACGCGCACAGACGCAATTCTACTGACCGCCAGTCTAGTCATGGGAATGTTGTTATCTTGGATCTTCTCAAGGCCAGGAAGAGGCAAACGAGACAGCTACATCAGTGAGCTAGAGGACTCCGCCAAGAGCAAGGAAAAGACACTGAAGGACCTAAACAAAGCCCTCAGCGAACATGAGGCCTCGATTGAGAGCCTCAGCACTGAACTAGATCAGAGCGAGAAGAATATCGCAAACCTCAAGGAAAAAATCATAGAGCAGAATCATCGGGCAAGAGAGATAATCGCCGAACAGGACACGCACAAAGGAGAGCTAGAAGCCATCATTGTTAACAAAGAGATCGAGCTCGAGGAGCTCTCTAACCGCTCCAAGCAGCAGGCTTCCGCATTGGAGAACCTAAGGGTCGAATTGAGCCAGAAGCAGGAAAATATTGATGATATGGACAACCAGCTCCGAGAGCGGGACAAGTCAATTTTGGCCCTGGAGGAGGAGAACTCCGAGCTGAATAACCAGACGATGCGGACGATCGGTGAAAAAGAAAACCAGATCGAGATATTGGAGAACTCCCTTGAGGAGAGTTCTGAAAAGATCGATCGTCTCGACAGACTCCTGAAGGAACAGGGAACAACGCTGGATGACATCCAAGCCCAGCTGGCGCAGAGGGACTCGATCATCGAAGGCCTGAATTTCCAGCTCCAAGAGCAGAAAAACTACATCAACGAACTGAAGGTTGAGAAGGCGGACCTCGACGGGCAGGTCCGGACCGCCACGGCCCTTGCCGAGGAAGCCGAGGCCGAGGTAAAGGGGCTGGGCGAGATGCTCAAGGAGAGGGAGCGCGATTTGGACGACCTGCAGGGGCGCACCAGAAGGATGAGGGACAATCTGACCCTCATCGACGGTATCGGGGAGAAGATATCGTCTGTGCTAATACACGCCGGTATAGACACGTTTGCGAAACTGGCGACCGCCAACACGGAGAAAATAAGGAGCATATTGGAGAAGGAGAACCCGAACCTCCTTCGTCTAACCAATTCATCCACGTGGCCTGAGCAGGCAAGGATCGCGGCGGCCAACGACTGGGAAGCCCTCTCGAATCTCCAGAACAGCATCAAAGCCACAAAAGCCTGACCATCCTTCGCGCGCCCTACTGCCTGTTTGTCCTTGCCCCACCCACGGGCGGATAACAGAACCATAATTAAAAAGCTCTCAGGGCGTACAACTCGGGAGACAGACCTGTACACAGACGAACCGCTGAGAAATCGGAAGAACGGCGAACTATGGGACATCGAGAACCTACCGCCCGCGAAAAGAATACCTGTCAAAAGGGCTTCCCGCAGATAAGATTGGTACGTCGGTAAATCATTGGGTCCGTGGCAGCGGTTGAAGCTGAGGCTGATTGGGCAGGCGTACTTCGATCACCGGACGCTCCCAGGATGGAAGGGGGCGCTCCCCTTCTACGCGTTCACCTGCCCCAGGCACGGCGTCGTGGAGGACTATCCCCACGGATACGGGCAGCGCCGAGACTGCCCGATGTGCCAACGAGAGAAGGAGCTGCTTAGAATATTCGCCCGGGAGTCACCAGGCAACCTATCTGCATCCTATGAGAACGCTGGCTCGACGTCTAGGCAAGCCGCCGTCAGATGATGTAGCCGCTGTCTATCCGCTCGAAGTTCTTCACCCGCTCTAGGTCCATCTCCTCGCCGATTGACTCGAACTCCTCAGGGCTGAGGTTCACCCAAGGACCGGTCAGCGCCGCCTCGACTACGGGGTGACCGCTCCCGAAGTTGTCCAGGCATATCCTGTAAGTGAGCCCCCTGACCTGCCTCTCGTTGACGTAGCCGAAGGTGTGCAGGTACTCGTGGAGCAGTATAGAGAAGACGTAGGCCTTCCACTTGGGCTCGGTCTTCGCTGACGCCTCCAGCAGCCTCCTGTTGAGCACTATGTCGTTGGTCCCCAGGGGATGGAAGGCCCCTACCCTCATGGGCAGGTTACCCAGGTAGAGCATCAGCCCCACACGGTGCTGGCCTAGGGATCGCTTGACAGCCTTCTTGACGAGGGCGAAAATGTCGCCGTAGTCCTTGGCTCTTTCCAGTTCGGATGCGAGCGGCATCGTCTCTCCTGTCAGTCTTGTACGGCCTCGACGGACTTGACGCCGGGCACCTTCTTCTTGAGGTAGTTCTCTACGCCCCACTTGAGGGTCATCTGGGACATGGGGCAGCCGGCGCAGGAGCCCTTGAGCCTCACCCTGACGACGCCGTCCTCCACGCCCACCAGCTCGACGTCTCCGCCGTCCACCTGCAGGTGCGGTCGAACCTCTTCGAGCGCTTGTGCGATCTCTTCCTTCAAAACTGATACCTCTTCTGAAAGGGTCCAAACTAGAGTATATAAACCTTCATCGTCGGGGGGCTGCGCCACATTTATCATTTATCCTCGGGCACCGGCTGGGCCCCTCCGATCGCTAAATTAAAAAGAGATGCTTCCGCGGAGAACCCGTAAGGTTGGAGCGATGGCTGAGGACATGGAGCTCAAGAGGATCAAGGAGCGGATGCTGAGGAACTTGATGGCCCCCAGGGATCCGGGGCCACTGAGGGACGGCGTCGTCGTGGAACTGGACGGCGCCAGCTTCGACGCCGTCGGTAAGGCGAGTAAACCGGTCCTGGTCGATTTCTGGGCCGACTGGTGCGCCCCATGCAAGATGATGAAGCCCATCATGGACGCCCTAGCGAGCGCCTACTCGGGGAGGGCCTACTTCGCGAAGGTGAACGTCGACGCGAACCAGGGACTCGCCCTTACCTACGGCGTGAGGAGCATACCCAACTTCGTCGTGTTCAAGGGAGGAAAGGCTGTGGACAGGCTGATCGGCGCGGTCGGCAAGACCATCCTGGAGGCCGTTCTGAACAAGCACATCGTATAAAAAGATGGAAAAACGGGGAGGGCTCCCCGCGTGGATCAAGCCAACTCTACTTCGGCTGTGTCCCTTCCGCCCTTGAGGGAGAACGAAGTTATCCTGACGCTGGCCGGTAGCTCCTTCGCTCTCACGGTCCACTCGACGGTCTTCTTGGAGCCTTCGGGCTTTCCGCCTGCGACGCCGTAGGATGGGTGGCCTGGGAGCCGGTCCGAGCGCCCCTCCAGGTTGCCGAGCTTCATCCTCTCCCTGCCAGCCAGCAACTCCACGCCCTCGCCGAGCTCGAGCTTCACCTTGACAGGGCTGTCGAGCTTTATCCTCTTTCTCTGCTCCGTCAAGTTGGTCGGCAGGAAGCCCAGGTTCGAGACCTCGGCCTTCACATTGAACACGCCGTCACCGAGGCGCTCCGCCTTCGATTCGGTGATCTTCACGTGGGGCAGCATCGTAGCCAGCTTGATGGGGAAGGTATAGATCTTGTCCAGCGCCGAGTCGAGAAGGTGGAGCGGAGGGTTCTGCATAACGTACTTCGTCCTCACCCCGCCGATCTCGACGGGCCCCAGCTGGGGGTGGTCATAAGGCGTCCAGTCCTGGAAGCCCTCCCCTCCCGTCTGATCGTCGATCCAGGCCAGGAGCTTCAGGTTCTCATCCTCAGTGAGGTCGCCGGAGACGAAGCGCATCCCCCTCTCGTGGAAGTTGGGGAACCCGGCCCTGCTGGGCATGTCCCAGATCTCAATGCCGAACATCAGCAGGCCGAAGTGGTCATACCACCAGTCCATGGAGCAGCCGGCCCTCGCGGCCTTCTTGTTGAGCGTCATCTCCTCATGGGGCGACAGCACGGGCCAGCCGCTCATCTCCGCCCCGATGGCGCCCAAGGCGTTGTAGACGGCTAGGTCCTTCTCCAGCCCCTTCTCCTCGTAGTGCTTGTCGCCCCAGAGGGCGTACGGGCGCATGACTATGCCGCTGTAGGTGTGGTAAGTGAGCAGCCCGCCAATATTCTTGTGCTCGTAAAAGTAGTCGGCGATAGCCCTAATCTCTGGCTCCCAGAGAGGGAAGAGCCCACCCTGCCCCGACTGTGTGGGGGACCATCCTGCGGGGAAGTTCCTGTTGGAGCCCCCCTTCCAGCGGGAGGGGGCCATCTTGACCTCTCCTCCGTAGAAGCCTTTGATAAGCCCCTCCCTGTACACCCTATAGTAGACCCCGCCCCTGTCCTCGGGCTTCCTCTTCACCAGGACCCGCGGGTCCTTCTCGCTTGCCTTCCAGTCGCCGTTGGGGTCGCGGAGCCGCATCGTCGTTATGTTGCCGTCGCCGTTCAGGTCCTCCGGGTAGAGCCCCTCGGCGAACTCGTCCTCGAACTCGGGGTTGGGGATGCCCCCGCTGGTCCTGCTGTGCGGCGTGGTCAGGTAGATCTCGGAGCCATCTGGGTTGACCCTGGGCATCATGTAGACTGCCGTGGAGTCCAGGAGCTCAGTGACCTCGAGGTCCTTGCCGTACCCCGTCAGCAGGTGGTGGATCGCCTTGAGGCACGCCTCGGTGCCTGTGATCTCGCCAGCGTGAGTGTTCCCGTCGATCCAGAACCCAGGCTTCTCATGGGCTTTCCCCGTCCCCTTGTTGGTGAGGGTAAGCACCCAGAGGTCCCTCCCCTGAGGAGTCTTGCCTATCGTCTCCAAGGTCGCGAGGCCGTCGTAGTTCAGTGCCCAGTCTCTCAGCAGCCCCGTGACTTCATTGTAGTCGTGGTAATGGTCGAAGCTGATATTCACGGTCATACCAATCGAGACGTACTGGCAGTATGAAGGTTATAAAATAGTGACATGGTGCACCGACATGTGAGGAAGGTCAAGCCCATCGAAGACGGAGCGATGGAGCACCTTGAGGAAGCCATAGAAGCGTGTGGTCGCGATGGAATAATTAAAAATTAGGCCATCACGTTCCTGATGGCTCTCTTGATCTTCTCCTTGTCTGGCAGCAGGTGCCTCTCCAGGTTGGGGTTGAAGGGAAGGGGCACGTTCGGCGTCGCCACCCTTGAGGCAGGTGCCTTCAGGCTCCTGAAGCCCTTCTCCGCAGCTATGGCGACCACCTCGGCGCTGAAGCCACAGCGCTCGTAGTCCTCGTCCACGACGACGAGCCTCCCTGTCTTCCTGATCGATGTGAGAATCGCCTCCTCGTCCAGGGGCACTATGGTCCTCGGGTCGATTACCTCGACGCTGACGTCGGGCTCCATCTCGTCTGCGGCGTCGGCGGCCAAGCCCACCATCCTTCCCGTCGCCACGACGGTCACGTCGCCCCCCTCCCTCACAAGGTTGGTGACTCCCAGGGGGATCGTGTAGGAGCCCTCAGGGACGGGGCCCTCCATCCTGCCCAGTAGGCGGTGCTCCATGAACACCACCGGATTGTCATCCCTAATACTGCTGATGAGGAGGCCCTTGGCGTCGTAGGGGTTGGAGGGGAGCACCACCTTCATCCCTGGCATGTGTGCGAAGATGGAGTACAGGCTCTCCGAGTGGGTCGCACCGGAGGAGGTCCCCGCTCCGTAGACGGCCCTGAGCACCATGGGCACCTTCACCGCTCCGCCGGACATGTACGGGCTCTTCGCCATCTGGTTGAGGATCTGGTCCATAGCCACTAGGCCGAAGTCAACGAGCATCAGCTCGACTACGGGCCTCATACCCAGGATGGCGGCCCCGACGCCGACGCCGATGAAGGAGGTCTCGGTGATCGGGGCGTCCCTCACCCGCTCCCTGCCGAACCGCTCCTTCAGGCCCTTCGTGGCAGCCCTCCAGCTGCTGGAGACGTTCTCCCCGAAGACGATGACGCTGGGGTCGCGCTCCATCTCCAGCGAGTGGGCCTCGTTCAGCGCCTCGCCGTAGGTGATACCCCTATCCACCATCTCATCCGCCCTCCGCGAAGACGTCCCTGAACGCCTCCAATAGTTCGGGTTCAGGGCTGCCGACGGCGAAAGATACGACCTCCTCGAGGGCAGCCGACTCCTGCTCTCTCATCTTGGCGTCCTCTTCTTGGGTGAGGAGGCCCTCAGCCAAGAGCTTCCTCCGGAGGTTGTGGATGGGGCACCAGACCCTCTCCTCCTGCTTTGCCTCGAGTCTCCCCTCCAGGTTGCCCTCGATCTGGTGGACCTTGAACTCCAGGAGAGTTGGTCCACCGCCGACCCTTGCCCTCGTGACGGCCTCACCAGCTGCCTCGTAGACCTTTAGCACATCCCATCCTTCGTGGGAAGAGCCAGGCATCCCGTAAGCGGGGGCCCTGTCGGACACCCTCTCGATGCTGAGCTGGGGGTAGTCGATCTCGTGCCCCAGCATCCTCTGGACCTCGGGCGAGCTGTTCTCGCAAACAAAGACCACAGGGAGACCCCAGCACGCGGCGAGGTTCAGCGTTTCTTGGACCCCACCCTGGTTGGAGGCCCCTTCCCCGAAGAAAGAGACCGCCACGCCGCTGTCGCCCCTCAGCTGGTGGGCGAGCGCGTAGCCGGCGACCATGGGGACGCTGCCCCCTACGATGCCGTTCGCGCCGAGGGAGCCCGAGGCGGGGTCGAAGGCGTGGTAGGGGCCGGCCTTTCCCCTGTTGAAGCCCGTCCGCTTGCCGCAGAGCTCCGCCAATAGCCTCTTGAGGTCGCAGCCCTTGGCGACGAGGTGGCCCAGGGGCCTGTGGGTGCTCCCTATCTGGTCGTCTGAGGTCAGGTGGGCGCAGACCCCGGCGGCGACGGCCTCCTGCCCGGTGTAGAGCCCGAACCTGGCAGGGAGGTGCCCCTCCTTGATCAGCCTCCTGACGCCGTTCTCGAAGGCCCTGATCCTGAGCATTGTGCGGTAGAGCGAAAGCTTGGTCTCTCCGTCTATAACCAAATCTGACACGGGGGAACATCTCTCGCACGAATGATTTAGGATTTGTCTCCCGCAGCCCTAGATGATACCGAGGAGGCTGAGAGCGTAGATGGCGATGATGAGGGTGAGCGTGGCGACGGTGTCTGAGATGGAGGTTATCACCGGGATCGCCACGTTGTCCGGGTTCAGCCCGCGCTTGAAGGCCTGGTGGGCGACGACGAGGGCGACGAGGGTGATGGGGAGGAAGCTCACTGCGTTAGAGATGAGGGCGACCCCGACGAGGGAGAGGAGGTCTGCCCCGCTCTGTGTGGCCCTCACCAGCAGGTAGGCAATGACCCCGAAGACGGCATGCATGAAGAAGGCCACGGACTCGACCTGCAATATAGTGGAGGCGGAGCCCTTAACTTCCTCTGCGAAGCCCCTGCCGTAGCCCAGGGCCAGGCTTGTGGTCGACGTGGACCCAATTATAGAGCCTATGTTCCCCAGGGCGTTAGTCAGCGCGGGGTAGACGGTCAGAACGCCCGGGTAGCGCAGCAGGCTCCCCCGAAGACCAGCCAGGAAGACGCCGTTGACGCTGCCGAAGAGGCTGGACATTATTACGATGGTGGCCCCCTCTCTGATGGTCTTGAAGAAGAACTCAACGTGCCGGTAGCTCCATGCGATGGCTGCCGTTGATGCCACTATGAGCAGGAAAAAGCCCCAGAGGGCGAGGTGGGAGAAGCCCCCTACCAAGACGAGGAGGACTGTGACCACAAAGGTCGCAGTGACGATGATGTCGTTGACGGAGGCGAGGATGGGGTAGACCAGAATGTCGGGGTCGAGTCCCCTCCTGAAGGTGGCGATGGCGATGAGGATCGTCAGAGGGATGGACACCGCCAGGGCCATGGCGCAGGCGACCGGGGGAACCACCGCGAAGATGAAGGCATGGCTCAGGGAAACGTTGCCCGTTGCCAGGTTCAGCACGAAGGAGAAGAAACCCATTGTGAGCGTGTCGACGAGGGTGATCACGAAGATGGAGCCTATGAGCTGGCGGAAGACGGGGGTGTTGTCCCTGACCTGTGGGCGGATGAGGCCGAGATGGAGCATCGTGGCCAGGTTCCCCGAGAAGACTCCTCCTATGCCACCCCTGATGGTGAGGATCGGAGGGAAGAGGGCGAGGATCCAGGGAGCCGCCTCGAACTGCGGGGCGAAGAGGGAGATGAGGCCCCCAGCAAGGATGCTCATCGAGTTGAAGGAGATGGCAATGAGGGTCTGGACTGTGACCGACCTATAGAAAGGCCTCTTCGGCCCAATGTCGTTCACTGTTGCCCCATGACCCTGACTTCCTCATGTTGGTTCAGCAGGACCCGTTCAGTCCTAGCGTAGTCTACAAGACTTACTCTTTAAAAAGGTATCATCACATGAAGTCGGGAATCAGTCCAAAGTATACACACGGAGAAAAGAAAGGGGGTCAATGGAACGTGGAAAAGAAAATTTTGGGCGCTACTTACCGCAGAGCGCACGCACCTTCTCCTTAGCGCCGTTCATCGTGTCCTTCCCGTGGGTGAGCAGCAGGGCGTCGAAGTCGTAGTCCAGAAACCTGTTGATCTCCCGCCTTGCCTGGTCCACGTCCTTACAGTACCTCTCGGGCGGCGCCTCCATCTTCCCCTCGTCGTCAGCGAAGATTATGTCCCCCGCGAGGATGGCCTTGACGGCCGGGAGATAGTAGCCAGCGTTCCCGTCCGAGTGCCCCGGGACGTGGATCACCTCGATGCCGCCGCAGTAGGGGAGGATCTGCCCGTGCTCTAGTGACGTGACCTCCACGCCCTTCTCCGCCACGGCATCAGCCTCGTCCTTGTGGGACATGACCTCGGCTCCTGTAAGTTCTTGGACCCTCTTGAGGTTGGCAACGTGGTCGCCGTGCCTGTGGGTGATCAGTATCTTCTCGACGTCCCGCCACCCTTTTCCTATTGACTTGAGCTCGGTCTCGATCTTCTCGATGGCGTAGTCCCTCATCCCTGTATCCACGAGCACCGTCCCCTCGGGGCAGTTAAGGAGCCAGAGCTCCATGCCCATCCCCCCGCCCTCTGAGAAATCTATGGCGTGGACCCCCTTCAGAACCTCTACCATGTCAATCCGAGGGAGACATTACTCGTTGGACGTTAAAACGCATTCGATTATCCGGAAAAAGGGGTTAGAGGGGTGCGTTGTAGTGGGAGATGATGCTGTGGAGCTTGACGGTCATCTCCTTCGACATCTCCAGAGCCTCCACGGCCTTCGAGCAGCTGTAAGTCGTCAGGAACTCCAAGGCCAGTTCGGGGTCCTCCTTGTGTAGCTCAAGCGCGGTCCTCTCCACGGCCCGCTGCAGCCTGAAGTTAGCTTCCTCCCACTCCCTCCAGACGGGGATCACCTCGTCCTTGGTGGCGGTGTAAAACAGGTTCACCAGGTTGGTGACTATCCTGAAGTTCCAGTACGCGGACCTCGGATCGTAGATGTTATAGGTACCAGGGTCCCTGACGGGCCTGTGGGGCCTCGTGCCGATAGTGAAGGGCTCAGGCGTCCTTGTGATCCCAGAGTACCAGGGGATGCGGCCTGCGGTCGCTCCCTCGCCGATGCCGGCCCAGAGGACTGCGCCGACGGGGTTGGGCATCCAGCCCCTTAGCTGGGCGCACCAGTTGGTGACGGACCTGGGGGTTCCGATGATGCGCTCCGTGCCCCAGATAGGGGCCAGCTGATACTGCCTCTGCTCGTTGATGTGGAACGGCGACCCTCTGTAGCTCCTACTGGGGTCGGTGGCCACCATGGGGCTGACCGTGGGCTTGTATGCGTCTACGTTCCGGCCGTAGTGATCGTACTCGGTCCCCTGGTATTGGTCGGTGAAAAGACCCAGGAAGTCCCTGGGGATCAGCTTCCTGTCGGGCCTCAGGAACAGTGGATAAGTCCACGTGGGCTCCTCCGGATCCGGGTTGGTGGAGGGTGCGAGGACACTGATCCCCCTCCAGATCCTGCGGCGGTCGTATTCGGGTGCCGGGATGCCGTGCCTGACCTTCCCCGTCTGGGCGCCGTACACCTTCGATGGACTGAAGGACTCGCCTTCGTCGGGATCATAGAGGCCGTGCTCCTCGGCGAAGCTTACGAGGTTGCTCGAGCCCATGAAGCTGGCGGGATCGTTGAAGGTCACGTGATCTATCCTCACAGAGTTTGCCTGCAGCACGAAGCAGTCGTCGGGGACCCGCACGGCAGCCCAGAGGTTGCCCCTGTACTCCTCGTACAACCAGGCCTCGTCGGGGTCTGCGACTATGTAGTTGTCGGTGCGGGCTCCGTACTCGTCCGTCAGCGCCCCCACTAGCTCGACGCCCTCCCTGGCGGTGCTGCACCGCTCTAGGACCAGGGTCATCCTGTAGTCCCCGATGGATGTGGACATCCTGGGGCAGATCTTCTGGGCCTCAGGGTTGAGCCATCCCCCCGTCGACGTCCCAGCCACAACCTGATGCTCGTTGACGCCTCCCTCGGCCTCGGCCAAGTCTGCTCCCTCGGTGACCATCATAATACCCAAGTAGGCGTAGGTCTCGGATACCTGGGGCAGCTCCACCCCCTCGGCCCCAGGGATCCTCAGGCTCTCCCCTAGCTCGTGCTTGACCCTCGGAACTGCGAGGACCTGGACCACATCATCCCCGCCCGAGGCGTCGCAACTCCGAGCCACCAGCACGGAGCCGTCGGCGGTGGCCCCTTTCCCAGCCGCCATCATGTAGCAGCCTTTCTCATCCATGATCGTTCAAGACGGGATCCGTGTGACGTCTGCTTAAGCTTTGGCCCGTGGAGAAATGAATTGAAAAATGGAGATGTGAATCGGGGTGGGTCTAGATCGTCGTCAGTTCCTTGTGGTAGTTGCTGAAAGGGACCCCGCCCTTGTCGGTGACCATAACGACGTCCTCGACCCTGGCTGACCAACTGGCCTGCAGAAGGATGCTTGGCTCGA
>CP070784.1:85914-91474 GCA_020346605.1 Candidatus Bathyarchaeota archaeon
AGCATATTCTTGGCTATTCCATTGACTATAAATTTGCATAAACAGCTGTGCTTGCCTTGTCTCCAACTGCATTTGCTGTGTTTTCTGCGCATTCCTCAGCGTGCTTATGTAATAGAACGCCGCTAGGCTGACGCTCAACCCAGTGAACACTATCGATATGGTTTCTACACTAACCATTCTTGATCAGACTAGGATTAGGTCGAGGTAAAGAAAAGAGTATGGGAAGATAGAGACAGGATAAGATGTAGACTCGATGCCCGTGTTTCTCATGGGGTTTCAGGGTTTCTTCTCGATCAGCTTTGTTCCTTCAGAAAAGGCGACAGGTTTCACCAGTAGACAGTGGGGAAGATGAAGTGGACGACCATCGGGGTCCTCATTGTAACTCAACAAGTTGAAACTCGAAGAGTCATGCGTCAACGTTCCCCTCTCGTTGAAGGAGTTCTCCCAGAGAGGACTGCCGGCTTGAACATAGTGGACCTCGTCGACCATCGTGAAGAGAGGACAATGTATGTGCCCGCTCAACACGGCCAGGACGTTGCCCCTCGATACGGTTTCCTTGAACCGGATGGCATCGGCCTTATCGAACATACCGAGTTCACCGAAGAAGAAGATGGGTTCGTGAAAGGCTATTATCGCTGGCTCGTCCTGGTGTTCCCTCAGCTCCTTTTCTAACCAGTCGAGTTGTGCTTCGCCGAAGCTGCCCGTAAGTGAGCCTGGCGTGTGTGAGTCCATGGTTATCACGTGCAGCCCTTCTATGGTCCGGCTGTAGTGGCAGGGGGGTTCCTCCCGTGGCGAGGGTCTCCCGAGCAGGATGTTGCTGAAATTCCGTCTGTTATCGTGTGTTCCCATAGTGGGGTAGACGGGTCCTCCTAGGCTCCGAAACTCGTCTATGTATTTTTTCGCTAGGTTGTAGCTCTGAATCGTCCCTGTGTGGGATATGTCGCCAGTGATCACGGTGAAGGATGGGTTCAGCTCGAGTTTCTTCGCCAACTCGATGAGTTTTTCCAGTTTTTTGCATGGGTCTACACCGAACCATAAATCTCCCTTTTTGTCGGGTATGTGGATGTCTGAGATGTGGAGGAAGTTGACCATTCAGCTCACAAACCAGTATGGGGGTGTTGTGAAGAAAAGAGTATGGGGAGGGTGTGCGCTCTTCAAGACCTGAGTTCTGCCCTTACTTCGTAGTGCTGCGAACGCCCATCGAATCGCGACAAAACGGTCCTCGCCTTCTCCGGGACCACCGCGACCTCGTAGTCCTCACCGGCGAACGATCGAACCGCCTCGACGTTATCGAACCACATGATCGTGACGAACTCCACCTCGTCGCCGTGGTCCCGACGCAGAAGATGGATGCCCCTGTAACCCGTGATCTCGCGGCTCTGGATGCCCTGGAATATCTCGCCCTTCAGCAACGACTCGTACGCGTCGGCGTTCTCGGGCGTGGTCCATCCATGCCATATTCGGCTGATCATATCTCACTGTCTCCAAAATAGCTGTGGTGGATGTGAAGAAAAGAGTATGGGAATAATAGAGCGGCTCACTGTTCCGCGCGCACGCAGATGAAATTATAACTTTGATGTTTGATTTATACCCGAGATTAGGTGTCAAATCTTCAAGTGAGGTTTCTTGGCCAATCAGGATTCCAGTTAACGAAAGGCGGATCGAGCATCTTGATCGATCCCTCCGTGAAAAAAGCAGGCGATGTGGACGGAAAACTCGTCTATTGTACCCACAGGCACCCCGACCACACGGGCGGAATAACGAGATTCATGGAGCGCAACTCCGACGCCGTCCTCCTCACGAACGAGCAGGTAGCAAGAGTATTCAGACAGTTCTCTGACAGGACGGTCATGGCCCATGATGGAGGGTCATACCGGCATAATGAATGGGAATTTCAGTTCATCGAGGCCAGACATGGACTCTTCGCGCGCGAAAAAAATCTCGGAGTTATCGTCAGAAACGGCGATGATTCGTTCGGACACTGCGGAGACACCGTCACTTTCGAGGGTTTCTCCTCAATTCAGGTTGACACGCTAGCTATCCCCATCACGGGGATCCTTACGGCTTCGCCTGTGGGCGCTATCTCGGAACTGAAGAAATTCGATCAACCTCTACCGACGATAGTTGTAATGCACTGGGGGTTCAGAAACCCAGACAGCTTCTGCAGGAGACTCTCAAGGGAGATCCCCGGAACCCGGTATATAGTACCAAAGAAAGGGGAACTGTTACCGTTATAACGGCATTTCACACCGCGAGTAAAGCACACAGCATAATACTCCCACGAGGATGCCCACAGTCCGGAGAGTACTCAACATCATCTGATATGTTATCTCAACCTTCTTGGATCAAGACTAAAACTAGGTCGAAGTGAAGAAAAGAGTATGGGGAGAACAGGTCCCGAGTTCTGGGCACGCACGTTCATCCAATAAGACGTGCTCCCGAGTCCTCGTATGTCAGGGCCCGCATCACGGTGATCTTGATCTTTGTCATCTCTGTTCACTCCTACAATATACTGCGGACAGAGCCAACGAAAATAACCATAGAATCGCTGTGAGCATTTCTCTCAGTCGGTCTATGCAATTCTCGCTGTGAGATTCTTAATAACATTGCTTCAGGATGTGTCACGGGAAGACTGCACCCACTTGGAGATCGCCCTCCGATGGGCGCTGATTTTTTTACAACCTTAATTGTGGGCTCCTATCGTTCGCTTCTGACATGTGCTGTTGACATATCTTCCAGCTCCCGCCGCGTCTCTCCAGGACTCCCGTCCATCGGACGTCTTTGATGCCCCAGGGCTCCCCATCAAACTCTCCTTCATCGTCCACTATGGCTGAGAACCAGGCTGCCTCTCCCGTCTTCGAGATTACGATCCTCAGGTCCCTGATATCAAATCCTTTGGCTTTGTTTCGTGGGTCCATCCACCTATCTAGATATGTTTCAAACTGTTTCCATCCTGCGACGGTGCTCCTAGAGTCCGGATAAAACGTAAAGAAGTCATCGTCTTTAGCGAAGATTCCTTCGAAGAGTGCTCGATCTTTGGTCAGAGCCCATCCGAAAGAATCGTGGACTATTTTGGTGATCTCGCGCTCGTGGTTCGTCTCATCTGAGTTGGGCAAGACTAGTCACTCTACGAGCTCCTTTCGTCGAGGGCCGTCTTGGCTTTTCTCCAGTCTGCCATATTCCATGACTTCCATTCTTGGCCGAGCTTGTCGCACGAGTAGTCCTGGCACTCGGCGCATGTCTCGAGGCCGTGGCTCAGTCCGCAGTCTCTGACCCCGCATCCGTTACAGTACTCGTTCAGTCTGTCGCTCTGGCAGCCTCCGCACTCGATATCCTCGGGTCTGTAGGACGTATCGTGGTTCTCGCCCCATTTCTTGGCCAGCGCAGTGAGGGCCTCGGAGTCGTTGTTCTGGGTGGCAATGTATGCCTCGCACTCCGCGCAGTCCAGCCCGCAGTATGCGATCATTTGGGGATTCTCTCCCATCTTCCTCGATGCTTCCGAACGAGTCATGGCTCAGTCCTCGATCCTCTCCAGCTTGAAGACCACGGGCCTCAGCCCGTCAGTACAAGCGGAGAAGGCGACGCCCTTCCTCCCTATCCAGCCGTAATCGCCGTCCCTCAGTATGTGGTTGATATCCCTGCGGATGTCGGCGTACGCCCAGCTACAGAACCCCTCGGGGCAGCCAACGCTGTCCGTCACGAACTCCTGCCCGGGGTGATGGTTGGGGCAGACATGGGCGTAGCCCTCCATGGTGCCCGGTGCGTCTTCGCTGAAGAGCTCCTCCGTGCTGAAGGCCCTGACGACCGTTATCCTTATCCTGGACATTCTACTCCTCCACCCTCTCGATCCTGAACAAAACGGGCTTCATCCCGTCGGTGCACGAGGCGTACGCCACCCCTCTCTCGTCGATCCAGAAGTTGTCCCCTCCGTGGTAAATGTGGACGATCTCCTTCTGGATGTCTGCGTACGCCCAGTTGCAGAAGCCCTCCGGGCAGTCGGTCCCCTTGGTGTAGAATACCTCCCCCTCCCTGTGCACGGCGCAGGGGCTGGGGATCTCCGGGGGGAAGTAATCGGGGACGTCGTCCCCGAAGACGTCCTCGTAAGTGAGGGTCTTCACCACGGTTATCTTCATCTTCACCATAGTGCCTTACCTCGGTAACTCATCCATCCTTTCGAGCCTGAAGGAGACAGGCCGGATACCGTCGATACAGCAGGCTACAATCTGGCCCTCAGCGGGCAAAGCCCCGTACTTGCCCTCCCAGTGGAGGACCCCCAACTTCCTGAAGATGTCGTGCCAGGCCTGGGGGCAGAATCCCTCCAGCATTGCATTGTCGGTCTCGACGAGGAACTCCTGCCCCTCCTCGAAGGTTGTGCAGATCTCGAATGGTCTCCCAGATCCAGGGTTTATCGAGGCCTCGCCGTCAAAGATGACGGAAGGATCGACCCGCTTCATGACCGTCATCCTCACCATTTTTCTCGGCATGCTTCTAGCCCTCTAACTCAGTCTTTGATCCTTTCCAGCTTGAAGGAGACGGGGCGTATGCCGTCCGAGCAGCAGGTTATCTGGGTCCCCTCAAGGGTCCATGGTGTGAAGTCTCCGCCGAACATGAGGATATGGGCGTCCTTGAAGATGTCGTGGAAGGCCCACGGGCAGAACCCCTCGGGCCTCTTGTTGTCCTTCTCCAAGATGAACTCCTGCCCGTCCTCGAAGACGCCGCAGATGGGGTAAGGCTTGACGGTTCCGGGCATGTTGGGGACCTCCCCGTCGAAGATGTACTCGGGGTCGACACGTTTCAACACCGTTATCCTCACTCTGCTTCTCGGCATGCTTTTCACCTTGAATCTCTAAGTTCTCGATCCTCTCCAGCTTGAAGACCACAGTCTGCCGACCGTCGGTGCAGGAGGAGTACATCACCCCGGGTTTGCCGACCCACGGGAAGTCCCCTCCCCTCCATAGGTGGTTGATGTTCCTTGAGATTCTGGCGAGGGCCGCCGCGCGCGCAGGAGGTGGCGAAGTCCCTCAGCTCCTCAGGTACATCCTCCCCGAAGATCTCCTCCTTGGTGAAGGTCCTGACCACCGTGACCTTGACTCCTGTCATTTTATTCGCCTACTCCTCGATCTTCTCGATCTTGAAGACAACAGGCCTCATTCCGTCAGTGCAGGAGACCCAGTTAGCTTTCTTGACCCGGTAATAGTTAGTACCAAAGTATAGGTTGACGAGGTCTTTCTGGATGTCTGCGTAGGCCCAGTTGCAGAACCCCTCGGGGCAGTTCAGGTTCTCCATGACGAACTCCTGCCCCACTGTGTGCATCGGGCACGGGCTCTCGAAATTCTCGGGGAAGTGGTCGGGGGTGTTTCCCCTGAAGACCTCCTCGGCGGGGTAGCCCTTCACCACCGTTATCTTCATCCTCTTCATCTCTCGCTCCTCCATTAAGTTTCAGACAGTGCCAGCGAAATACCCATAGAATCTCTGTGAGTATTTCTCTCAGTCTGTCTTTGTAAGTTTCAATTCGAGTTTCTTATAAATCTACTTCAAGACGGGTCATTGAAAGACAATA
>CP070784.1:91574-113318 GCA_020346605.1 Candidatus Bathyarchaeota archaeon
CCTACGTCGGCGACCCCTACAACGTCTGCCAGACGCTGATGGTGTGCAGCAGCCTCCTGGGCATGGACTGCTACGTCGCGGTACCGAAGGGCTGGGCGCCCGCGAAGGTGATCGTCGACTTCGCCGAGGACAACGCCAAGAAGAGGGGCACCGAGATGGTGGTCATCGATGACCTACAGGAGGCTGTCAAGGACGCCGACGTCGTCTACGCGAACACATTCCACAGCATGGGCCATAAGGATATCGAGGAGAGGAAGAAGTCCTTCGCCAAGTACCAGATCAACGACGAGACCATGGGCTGGGCGAAGCCCGACGCTATCTTCATGCACTGTCTACCAGGGTACAGAGGCGAGGAGATGACGGACAGCGTCATCGAGGGACCGCAGAGCGCTGTCTTCGACGAGGGCGAGAACAGGATGCACACCGAGAAAGCGGTCCTCTCCCTCGTGGTCGCCTGAGACTGTAATCTCCCTTTTCTATATTTAGGTCTAAACTTTTATTGTGTCTAATGCAAATACTCCCATGTAGTTGTCATGAGGCTTCACGCCATTTATCATCAGTTTTAATTTAACATCAAATAAAAGGGGATAAAAACGTGAATCATTTCCTTTCGTGTAAAATTTGGTGCAAATAAAGTGTTAGACCCTTAAAATCAAACGAAATGCTTTAATCTAGTGACTAGGTAACTGGTGGGAAAGGATAATCCTGACAGGTAGATATATGTGGCGTCAATCCTCAAACAGGTCTTCTCGAACCGGAACGTAGTCGCCATATCCTCAACAAACATGCTTTACAACGTCTTCAACGGATTATGGAATCTGTGGTGGACTCTATACCTGACCGAGGTCCTAAACACTCCTATCATGATCGTCGGCCTCCTGGCCACTATTCAGAACACGAGCAGGATCCTCTTCCAGCTCCCCGGAGGGATCATCGCAGACAGGATCGGCAGGAAGAAGGTGATAGTCTACGGTACGAGCCTGAGGATCATCGCCCCGATCTTCCTCTTCACCGCCAGGTCCTGGCAGTGGGTGATACCTGGCATCGTGCTGAACGCCGTCGCATCTCTCTACACACCTGCCTTCAACGCGATAATCGCCGAGTCTCTGCCCCAGGAGCGGCGGGGGACGGCCTTCGGCGCATACAGGATGATGACTTCAATACCCCAGATCTTCATGCCCGTCGTCAGCGGGTATTACCTAGAGATCATGGGAATTTCGAAGGGGGTGCGCGTCGGACTCATGATGTTCACAGGAGCCGCTGCGATCGCTGTGATTGTTCGTTATATCTTCTTGGAGGAAACCCTCGATTTAAAAGAGGGTGCAGTACAAGACGCGGGCGATGTCGTTAATAATGATGAGGAAGGCGTCCTCGCCGCTTTCAGGCGTCAGCCGAGGACGATCTACGCAATGCTCGTGGCGTCGATGATAGGAGGCTTCGCTTCTAGAATGACCTGGTCGTTCCTGACGATCTATGCCCATAACGTGATAGGGCTCACGACTACCCAGTACGGGATGCTCCAGTCGATAGCGACGGGGCTCTCGGTGCCCCTCTACCTGATCAGCGGAATGATCGCAGACCGCTTCGGAAGGGTCCCCTGCATACTGCTGGCCCGTAGTCTGGGCCCCTTCGACTCCCTAAGTCTCCTCCTGTTCAAGGACTTCAATCAGCTCGTCGGCGCCTACAGCATCATCGGCATCGCTGGCGGTCTCGGGGGCGGTAGGATCCGTGGCGGGGGCTTCATGGGCGGCCCCGCTTGGCAGGCACTTATCGCCGACATCGTTCCATCAAAGGACAGAGGGAAGGTGATGGGCCTCATGGGCACCATAAACGGGATAGTCGGGATCCCCGCCTCTGCGATAGGGGGATACCTCTACGAGGGGAACCCGAACTTCCTGCTTGCCTTCGGCGCAGGACTAGAGGCGGTAGCCATCCCAATTATACTGTTCTTCATAAAGGAGCCGAGGAGGACTGTGCTCGTCGAACCCAATGGGCAGCCCACCCGTTGAGCGTTATCTGACGCACAGGCTCATCGTATGAGCATGCTGTCGTGAAAATATACTCGTAAAACGGTAGTCGAAAAGCATTATTACCTCGACAGTGAAGGTTAGGCGATGGAACATGAGTAAGGTTCCTAATATTGTCACGCCTCCCCCAGGCCCTAAGTCGAAGGCTTTGGTGGAGAAGAGGAACGACCTTATCCCACCGGGCGTCTATCTTGTCCAGCCCGTCACCATCGCCGAGTCCAAGGGCTCCGTCATGACGGACGTCGACGGCAACTCGTACATCGACTTCACCTCGGGCATCGGTGTCACCAGCCTCGGCCACACGGTCGACGAGATCGTCGACACCATTACTACCCAGGCCGGGAAGCTCATCCACAGCTGCATTCATGTCGTCAACTACGAGCCCTATCTAGACCTAGCCAAGAAGCTCACCGAGGTCACCCCCGGGGGCTTCAAGAAGCGTGCGATGATGCTCAACAGCGGCTCCGAGGCCGTCGAGAACGCCGTCAAGATAGTTCGGCAGTCCACGGGGCGCCCCAATGTAATCAGCTTCGAGAACAGCTTCCACGGTAGGAGCTACATGGCGCTGTCCCTCACTGGGAAGTGGGACCCCTATAGGGTCGGCTTCGGCCCCTTCGTCCCCGGCGTCTACTTCACGCCCTTCCCCTACTCATACCGCTGCCCCTGGGGCACAGACGACGCGGAGGAGTGCGGCGAGGCGGCGCTCCACCACATCGAGAAGAACGTCCTAAAGACACAGGTGGACCCGAGCACCGTCGGAGCCGTCATCACCGAGCCGATCCAGGGCGAAGGAGGCTTCATCGACCCGCCCGATAACTTCTTCCCGGGGCTCAAGGAGCTCTGCGAGGAACACGGCATCCAGCTCATCATCGACGAGATCCAGACTGGCTACGCGCGAACGGGTAAAATGTGGGGCATCGAGCACTACAGCGTCGAGCCCGACCTGATGACCATCGCAAAGGCGATCGCGGCGGGGCTCCCCCTCAGCGCCGTCGTCGCCAGGGACGATCTGATGAAGGACATTTATCCAGGCAGCCTGGGCGGCACCTACGGCGGGAACCCCATCGCCTGTGCGACGGCGCTCAAGGTCTTGGAGATCATCGAGCGAGAGAACATCGTCGACAAGGCTGCCGAACTGGGGAAGAAGCTGAGGAAGCGCCTCGACGAGTTCTACGACCGCTACGAGGTCGTGGGCGAGGTCCGAGGTAAGGGGCCGATGCTCGCCATGGAGCTAGTAAAGGACAGGAAGACCAAGGAGCCTCACAAAGACGCCACATCGGCTGTCATGAAGGGATGCCTGGAGTCGGGTCTCCTCACGCTGAAGGCCGGCCTTTACGGAAATGTCATCCGACTGCACCCGCCCCTCACGATAGACGACGAGCTTCTCGACAAGGGGCTGGCGATAATGGAAGAGACCTTGAAGAAGGTCTAACCCCTCCTTTTTCTTAGAACTCTTGCATCCTACTGGGCCTGCTGCGCCACTGCCTCTTCACCCTGAAGTGCCAGAGCGTGAGGATCGAGGTCGCGCGTCTCCGTCGGCGAGTGAAGGAGGTCCGGCGGCGGGAAGGGAGTGTCGATCAGAGACGAGACCAAGAATATGGAAGTGAATACCTTTTGGTATATCCTGTGGAGGAGCCTGGGGACGTTGGTCACCTCGTCGACCTCCAGAGCCGCCTCGAAGGCCCTGCGACCGCCGACAACTCTGGCGATGCCTCCGGCCTCGAATCGCGCGAGCGCGGGCTTTGTGCTTATCGTGAGGAGGAAGCTGATGGTGATTTCGTCGTTGGTCCTGTTCTCCTCGTCCATCTTGACGTCTATGTCGAAGGTGACCGAGTTGGGGTTGGTGTCGGTGTCCATCCTTGTGCCTGTCAGTTTGTCAAGCCTTATGTGCGTCTGACCAGCCACGTTGGACTCTATTGCCACATACCCCCCGATGAATATCTTGACCCGTGCTTCGGTATCGGATCTGTCTTGCTAAGTTGATTTGTTTGTGGAGGGTATTGTAAGTATGTCTGTAGCCCCCCGAGACATCCGCAGGTATCTGATACTTGTGAAACCATCATGTCACCCTGCTGCGGCGACCGAGTCGGCTATGTTCTGGAGCTCCCTCGTGATCTCGGAGAGGAAAGTGATCCTCTTCTCGATCTTTTCCCTCTTCTCGACTGTGAGGTCCTTGAACTTGGGGAGGACGTTGCTGACGACGGTCACAAGAAGGTCCCTGTTACCCTGATCCGTGAGGTCCAAGGACTCCATGCGTCCGTCCTTGAGCAAGACCACTAGCTCTCCCTTCGGGATTATGTTTGCTCGGTCGATGAGTCCCAGCTTCCGCGGGAGGACATCGACGTCCACGGGCAGGCTCTTAGTGAGCGACCCCATGAGCTTCAGGAATGAGAGGGAGAAAGCCTCGACGATGTTACCCTCTTCGGAGCTGAGCTCGCTGATCTGGCCCACGTCTTCCCTGAGCCTCTTCAGAGAGCCCACGACCTCATCAGGAGAGGAGGACAACTCCGTTTGCGGAGGTCTGGCGTTAACGGTAGGTGGCGCTGTCTCCTCGGACTGCCCTTCCGCCTCGGATTCAGGGTCGCTTTCCTCCGACCCTTCTTCCTCAGTTGCCACCTGGCCTTCGTTCTCCTCTGTTGAAGGTGGTGTCTCACCTGATTGAGTGGTCTCTGGTTCCAGCTTTCCCTCGTCCTCTTTCTCTTCCATTTGACTCTGGTCGGATCCCCCTTGTGCCTCTACGGCTAGAACGCCAATGTTGGCATCTACATCCTCGTCCATCGTACCCTCTGGTTCCTCAGGACTCTGAGACACGCGAGATACCTCCTCACCGTAAACGCGGGGGTCAGAGCCACGATAAGACTTTGTATGTATTCCCAAACCACATGCGCTTGATGGACCAATTGAGATACCCGTATAACGGTATACTGAACCTGAACTGGCGATAGGATCCCTGATTCTAACGCCCGATTAATAACAGTCGAATGTATGGGGAGAATGGAAAAGGGGACTGGAGAACGACTGAAGAATCTATTTATGGGTTTTTTCGGGGTTAGAGGTAATACAACGACGGGGATGACGGTGGCATCATTTGAGTCCTTAGGAGGCCCGGTCTAGATGAGTGAAAATAAGACTCTGGCATACGGGCATCAGGGCCTGAAAGAGGCGAACATCAGCAAAGTGGAGGAGGTCATGTCCTCCAAGGGCAGGAACGGGAAGATCACGGTCCGCCTTTCAAAGCAGAGGGCGATAACCACCTCCCCCCTCTACGAAAAATACGAGATCCAGAAGTACGATCTCCATCCCAACTACTACTTCAACGCCTGCGCCAACCAGATACCCAGCGGCGTGCCGGAGTACATCGACGACGGCCAACAGTACGTGGAGCGTATCGTACGGGCGATGTACTACTTCAAGCAGTGCGCCCTCATCGGGCCCAGCGGCACCGGGAAGACCCACATCATCTATCTGGTCGCCGAGCTCACGGGGCTCCCGGTCTGGGAGGTCAACTGCGGGCTCCAGACGAGCAGCTACGACCTCATCGGGCGCTTCGTAGGGCTGGGCAAGGAGAACTGGATCGACGGACAGGTCACACTCTGGCTCAGGCACGGCGGCATCCTCTACCTCGACGAGGCAAACATGATGAAGCAGGACGTCGCCACCAGGCTCAACCCCGTCCTCGACACCCGGGGACACTTAGTCATCACGGAGAAGGACAACGAGATCGTGCCCCGCCACCAGTTCGGGTACTGCGTCATCGCCATGAACCCCTTCTCGGCGGAGTTCTCGGGCACCAAGAAGCTGAACGCTGCCTTCCGTAGGAGGATGTCAGTGTGGCTCAACTTCACATACCAGAGCATAGGAGACAATATTTCCGACAGGGAGATGGGCCTCATAGTGAAGCGCTCCAAGGTCGACGAGGACACCGCATACAAGATCCTCAGGGTGGGCGCGGAGATGCGGAGACAGTACCAGGAAGGCGATCTGCCCTACGGTCCGAGCCCGGGAGACCTCATCAACTGGGCGGTCCTTTGCAACGACGGCGTCGCCCCGATCAGCGCAGCCGAGGAGACACTCATCGCCCTCACGAGCGATGCCCACGAGATCCAGGAAGAAGTGAGAAGGATTATCGCAAGCGTGTTCGAATAGAGGTCTCGGAGGGTTGGGTATGGGGTTTTATGGATACGCGGAGAACTACTCCCTCAAGAAGGACAGCCTGCAGATTAAGATACTGATAGATCCCAGCCTGACTTATCCCACTCTAACGTGGGTAGATGAGAGCCCAAAGTTCAGAGTTCCCGAGCCCCAGTTCTGGGAAGAGGCCATAGGGTTCCTCGGCTACCAGTTCCCCGACGACGATGAGGGGAAGATTAAGATCTGCAGGTTGTTCAGGGCCATGGTCGTCCACATCACCGCTCACACCGTTTATCCGCTGCCGAGGTTCCTAGATTCGACGTCTCTCTCCGCGCAGTTCGTAGAATCGATCATAAAAGACCTCTATGTCAACGAGAAGATCGAGGCATCGCACCCAGAACGCATCGTCGACCTGGCCTACGCAAACGCCCTGGCGACGGCCTCGTTCAAACGGCTGAACCGGATATTCCTCAGGTCAACGCGAATAATGACGGCGATACTCATGGGGGTCTTCTGCGGGAGATCCTTCGACGATCTGGACGATGACGATAGAGCTATAGTCGAAGAAATCACCGGCGGACTGAGTGAGCTGAAAACCGTCATTGGGCAATCGATTGAAAAAGGCGGATTCGATCATGACGAAATAAGGGAGAAGGCCGAGTTGCTCCACGAGAGGCTCAGGGAGCACGGGCCATTCGTCGAGATACCCAATTTCTCATACACCGAGAACGCTTCCTCGAGCAGCGTCTACTCTAACCACCTCGCCCTCGATGATACGGAGGTCGAGCCCTTCTTCAGGGATGCGATGCAGGCGCTGGGCGGTAAACAGCCAGAGGAGGGGCCGATCTCATCAAGCTGGGAGAAGACCGACGAGATCGAGAGCATCCAGGTCTTCAGCAACTACAGGCTCGAGAAGGCGAAGGAGGCGAAGATACTTGACAAGCTTCGGGAGAGCCTCGAACCCACGAGGTTCAAATCGATAGAGGTCCCCCCCCAGGACCACTCTGAATACATCAGAACCAGGAGGCTGATAGGAGGATCCTCAAGGCGCCTCCTCAACAACATCATGGTCGCGACGAACCTGGAGTTCGAGGACATCAGGAAAAAGTTCGGCGTCCTCAATCTCGCCGACGCCATACAGGTGGTGGCCAGCAAGAGCGACAGGAGCGATGTATTCATGAAGGACGAGCTCCTAAGGCAGAGCTTCTCCCTCGTAGTCCTCATGGATGTCAGCAGAAGCATGGGTGTCTCCATCAAAGAGAGCAGGGCTAGGGCAGTCTGCCTGACAGACGCGGTGACGACCTTCATAACCGAGTCAGCCTCATGCGCCCTTTACGCGTTCAGCGACAGGCTGTACGTCCTGAAGGACGGCTCTGAGCCCTTCACCAAGGTCGTGCGCGCCAGGATTGGAGGAGTCCCCTTCGACGGGGCTACCTACATGCCCGAGGCGATCAGAGCTGCGGCCGAGTTTCTCAAAGACAAAGCGGAGGAGCAGAAGATCATACTGATTCTGTCAGATGGCTTCCCGTACGGTTACTCGGAGATCCACGATGCCCTTGGAGAGGTGACCGAGGAATACGAGGGAAAGGGGGTCATCATAATAGGTATAGGTATGGACACAGAGAAAATGGGGGAGCTGTTCAGGTACAGCTCGGCCGTCTATTCCCAGAAGGATCTCATCAACGGCGTTGCCAAGATCTTCCTCAAGGCTTCCATGGCGGAACTCGGTTAAAGGGGCTCCCTGACAAATCCAACACTGAAATGAAGGTACGCTTCTAGGCTCTATGATTGTATCACTTGGAGTTTGGAGAATCCCTGGTTAAATGTGAACTTCAGCTCTTCTTCCTCGGCTGTTTTGAGGACTATCTTGTTGATGACCCCGTCCTTCATGAAGCAGTGGTATATGACCTCGTTGCCCAGCCCCACATTCTTGAGCTCCTCGATCGTCTCCCTCGTGTCCCTCAGGCCCTCAAGCTTCTCCGTGAGGAGCTGAAGTGTCTCGAACATGATCTCCGCCTCGCCCTGGATGCTGGAAGAGAGCTCCAGGTTCTTGAACAGTACCCAGCCGCTGGACTCTCCCTTCTTCTTTTTCTTGTCTCCCTTCCTCGGCTTGCCTATGTTCTCCAGTGAGAGCTCCTTGAACCAGCTCTCATCGCCGTACATCTCCTCCGCCTCCCTGAGGAAGTTGCCCAAGCGTTCACTGTACTCCTCCTTCTGAGATTCGTAGAGGGAGATGTCTGCCTCGATCTGCTGCTCAAGACTCTGCAGCGAGCGGATGATGATTATCTCAGCGACGAGCTTCCCTGCCATGTTCTTCACTCAACCGTACGTGCCCGGGTTAGTGTACGCCTTGTTCGGCATCGACATCTGTGTGCCTACTCCAGACTGTCCCGGAGTTCTAATGAGAGTTTGTTAGTTCTCCGCACTACACACTCGGGCGATGAGTCCTCAACTCAACAGGAATCTGCTCAGGACGGACAGGGCCAAATCCCCGGCGAAGAGCGTCAGTACGTAGCCGATCGCGATGAAGACGAGGAAGGGGAGGGTGTGGGAGACCCAGACCTCCTCGACACCTGAGTCCCTCAACCTCTGGAACATCTCCTCTGCGGCCTCGTCGTCCTGGATGTCTGGCATCAACAGCAGTTCCCTGCCGTCTCCACCGTCGCCGGATGGTATCTCAAGGGGGTACTGGAACGGCGGGCCCCTCACGTCGTTGATCTTGACCCTCATGCCCGTGGTCATCATGACCAGCTTTCTGAGAGTCGAATCGTTTCCGAGGCCATCGAAGAGCCTCCTGCCCTTTGCGGCCATCAGGAGGTTCCTCGTCAACAGCACCAGGGCCAGGGAGGCTCCGGCAAGGGCGGAGTTGGAGAAGAGCGTCAAAGGGTAAATCGCCGACGTTATCCCTAGGAAGGGTCTGAGGCTTCGAGGCGGGAATGGATTCAGAATAGCGAGAACGATAAACGCCTCCACGTCCGCGAATCCGAAGAGGCCGGCGTACCCCAGAAGGATTGAGACCGCCACCGAGAAGACGATGGGGAGCACCAGGCTCGTTATTGACAGAGCCCCAATCCAGACCTCGTACGCAATTATCAAGAGCCCTAGAGAGCCGAAGACCACCCAAACCAGGTCGTATATCTCGCGCGTCTTGATATCTATCCAAGAGGTGCAACCGAGCATGACCAGGCTTATGATGACCCGCGATGCGTCGATCAAGTCCAGGGAAGACACCTTCGAACCACCATTACCCATAGTTTGCTTTAAGCTCGCTTGCTTCACTCCTCCGTGAACGTGACCTCAGCCTCGACGAAGACCCCCTTCCGATCGTAGACCTGTATTCGGACCTCGATCTCCGGACCCGGGACCTGCGCCGTGAATCCGTACCGGTAGGTCCCGTTCCCGTGGTCTGTCAGCGAGTAGTCGGGCAGGGAACTCGCCTCCCTCCAGAGACCGTCGTTGTAGGTTATGTTGACGCTGTCCACAATCGCGGGGCTGCCCTCGTTGAGAAGATCGAAGACCCCGTTCACCACTTTTTCATTGGCTCCTGCTCCCTGGGTCCAGCTGCCTGAGTTGATGATCACAGTGCTGGCGTTGTACCCGAGGCTCCAGTCCACCTCGACTCCCCGACCGCTGATGTTGAGGATGAAGTCCACGCATACGCTTGAGATGCCGACTCCGTCCGTCCCCCAGCCCAACCAGATTCCGTCGGAGTAGCCGCTCTGATTGTACGGCGTGTAATCGATGTCGCACCTGCCGAACCGGTAATCGCCTCCGACGAAGCTCTCCCACCTGTCCAAGTTGCCGGAGAGATCGGAGGTGCTGCCCCCCTGAGATATCGATATCAGCGAGGCCACGACGGCGTGCTTGGTCCCGAGCTCCAGCCCGATGACGTAGTCGTTCACCAGGTCGTACTTCGACTCCACCTCGGTCCTGCTGAGCCTGTAGACGTAGGCCTGGGTGGTCAGAATGGTGAGGGCTATCGCCAGGGCGGCGATGATGAGGACCTGACCCCTCTTCCTTCTCACACTCTCATCCCCCCAGCTGCAGCCGCACTCTGTAGAGGGGGCAAGTGCCCTCCTCGACGGCCAGCAGATACTCGACGGACTCGACGGTCCTGCCATGGAGTCCCCCGTTTGAGATCACGTCCCCGTTGACGGGGGCTCCCTGCTCGTCGTACATTGTCACGTTGAATGAGGCCCCCAATGGGAGGGCAACCCTGAGGGCCCTCTCAAGATCATCCCAGCTCTGCGAGTTCACGAGGCGCCCGAGGGTCCCATTGACATCGAGGGCAACGAGGGCCTGCAGTCCAACGGCGTCCAGAGGCAGGTCCATAGCGATTTCCCGCTCCCTCGGTATCTGGGAGGCGTAGAGTAGGGCCGTGGTCATAATGGCCGCCGCGAGGAGGGCGTCGATGGTGTGAACCGCTCCCCTCCTATTCATTCTCCTCCGGACTCCTGAACTCTACGTTGCACCGGTATCTCGCCCCCTCGATCACCACCATATAGGTGACTCGGCTCACGTCTGAGATGACATGGTCCGCAGACATGTCTGATCCCATCTCCAAGGGGACCTGAGGGTATGGGACCCACTCAGCCCAGTATGCCGAGGCGTTGCTCCCGGTCAAAACCAGGATCATGGGACCCGGGTCGAGAAGTCTCGGTATCTCGTAGTCTGAACCGGACGCGGTGAGGTTGAAGGTGTAATCTAGGGAGAAGACCGCCGCGTTCAATGCGCTCGCATCCGGATCCAGGTCCACGTGAAGCACGAAGTCCTTGGGGCTCAGGGTGGCGTATGTCCCCGCTGGGTCAGGAAGTCCAGATTCGTGGGCGAAGGGGAACACATCGTAGCTGACGATTGATTCATCCATCTTGGCTATGCCGACCAACAAGGCCGTCCCGCTCTTCGAGTTGGGTATGTTAAACTCTACCGTCCCGGCTCCGTCGTCGTCGGTCGTGCCGGCAGCCGAGTAGATCGAGTCCCTGACCGCTACGTAGTAGCTCACCGTTGAAGCTAAGGGGTACCCTTCTCTACTGGTTGACGCTGAGAAGTTGTAGACTGTTTCAGCTCCTATGTCTTGGGATGAGGCGAGTCCGAGTGAGATGTTGAACAACGGTTCGAACTCGATCCTGAAGGAGACGTCTTCGACGTTTAGGGCCTCCCAGAGCGTCGTGTAGTTGACGGCGTAGGCGTTCGAAGGGTTCAGGCGGCTGATCTTGTCGACATCGAGCTCATAGTCATCGCCTTCAGCGGCAAAACCCAGTCCAGTCGGTTCTTCTCCAGTCCCCCAGCCTGCGGGTTCACCCTGCGAGAGGAGCATGTACCTTCCTATCTGGTAGTATCGCCCTAGGTCGTTGACCTCGGTGTCCAAGAAGGGCTCCGCCACCATGTTGACGCCGTATATCGCCCCGACGGTAATAAGCACCATGGCTGACGCTGCAAGCGCGAAGTCTATCGAGGCCGCGGGCAACTAGAACATCCCCCCGATAAAGCTCGTTACGAGTCCTCTGGAGAAGACGAGGGTTAAGAACGCTGTCAGCGCGAGAAGAGCGGCGAATTTGAAGCCCGAGGCGAAGTTGCCAGAGCTCACCTTCCCTATGAAGAAGCCCGAGAGCCAGCTGTGGAACACTATGCCCGCCTCTATGAGTACATTTGTCTGGGAGGCCGCTGAGACCACATCTGGTGAGATTTCTCCGAGGGCGAGGGAGGGTATCGAGTTCAGCGTTTGGAGCGTGAATGTGACGGTGAATACCATGAGGATCGTCCATATGAAGGGCAGCATCACGTAGGGCCTGAGCATGTCGTTTTGGCTCTTCTGAACCGTCTGGGTCTTCTCGCTGAACTCGGCGAGGATGTCCAACGTGTCGGCGTCTCCGCCCCCGATCTCTATCGTCTCCACCAGGATGAAGAAGTTGACGATGACGGGCCAGCTCTTGATCCACTCCTGCATGTCCGAGTAGATCTTCCTCAGTGAAACCCCCCACTCGATCTGGTTGATCATCCTCCTCAGGTCCTTCGTAAACATTCCGTATCCCCTGCGGTCCGCTGCATGGACGATGCTCTTCTCAGGTGAGAGACCTGTCCGCCTAGCCTCTGTCACATCCCTCAGGAGGTTGGGTATAGCACTCTCCGCTGAGAAGTTCCTGAGCGCCATGCGCCGATAGATTATCGAAGGGGGGATGCAGATGGCCACCAGGCCAGCCGTCACTATCGCAGGCATCTCAAATATCTCGGTTACGAACGAGAGCTGGGGGAGGAAGAGTATTGCAGCGAATGCGACTATGAATAAGACGCCTGGGATGATCCCCGCGATGTATGGTTCCCGCATCCCCCTCAGGGTGCTCTTCCTGGCGTTGTTCGCCATGTACATGAAGAACAGGGAGAAGACAGGGATCACGACTAGGACGAGGGGGTAGATGATGGCCGACGTGTCGGGTAGCCCCGTGTCGCCCAGCGCGCTCCCCATGGATGTCGCTGACGAGAGGATGTAGACGCAGAAGACGATGATGAGGAGGACCATGTACGCCTCCACGAGGGTCTCCAGCCTCTCGATAGCGTTCTGGGCCCTCGCCGCGTGGACGTCGAAGATCCCCTTCATCTTGCTGGTCAGATAGTTGATGACGCTCCCGCCACTCTTGACCGAGGAGATGTATCCCTCGAGGAAGTCGGCGTATGGCCTTGAGATCGTCTCCTGTGCCCTCTTCTCCATCGCTGTGAGCGGGTCGTGGCCGAGGACCTCGACGAGCCTGACGATCTCCTCCCCCTCGGCCTTGAACTTCTCCAGGATGTCGACCTGCTTCATCCTCTTGAAGCTCTCGTAGGGGGTGATGCCGCTGGCGGCCATCAGTGTGATCATCATCGAGGCGAAGGGGAGCTCCTCCTCTAGCTTCGGGTCCGAGTCCCCCTCCAGGATCGCCATGACCCTGTCCCTCAGGCTCACCTGCTCCTCGTACATCCCTGTTCCCACCTAGAGGCTCTGCGTCACCTTCTGGTACAGCTCGTCCGGGTTGTTGTAGTATTGTATCAGGACGTTGTTCACGCTCCTGTAGTCCCGGATGTTCCTGTTCACCATCCAGAGGAGCACGTCCTTCCGCCTGTTCATCTCGTTGATCAGGAAGTCCACCGACAGGTCGAGGCTGAGCGCCAGCTGACCGAGGAGGTAGCTGTTCTCGAACTCCTCGGTGAAGGTGTCCGACGACGGCACCCACCTGACGATGGTGTTCAGGCTGCCCCCCTGCCTAACCTCGCTGATGTTGATGAACTTCCTGTTCGATGAGCCCAGACGCCCCTTCACGAAGCTCGGCGACCTCACATGCTTCACCATGATGAGGCAGTTCATCAGCGAGAGGATGGAGGGAGGTATGTTCATCGGGGGTTGCGTAAGCCTCTTCATGGCGATCTCCGGGCTGTCCGCGTGCATCGTCGCCAGCCCGCCGTGGCCCGTAGCGAGGCTCTGGAAGAGCACGTAGGACTCATCGCCCCTGATCTCGCCTACGATGATCAGGTCCGGGCGGTGCCGAACAGCCGATTTGATGAGATCGAAGAGGGAGATCTCCCCTTTCTTCTCCATGCCGAAGCCGGGCCTCGAAATGGTGGAGACCCAGTTCTCGTGGGGCAGGTTCACCTCGGCCACCTCCTCGACAGTGATCACCTTGTACCCCGGGGGGACGAGGCAGGCGACGGCGTTGAGGGCCGTGGTTTTACCCGCGCCGGTGGAGCCTAGGATCATCGTTGAGTACTTGTTCTCCATGAGGAGCCAGAGGTATGCCCCCGTCAGCTCGGTGAGGGTCTCGTTCTTGATGAGGTCGATGATGGTGAGGGGGTCTGTCCTGAACTTCCTGATGGTGAAGCTGGTGCCGGAGGGGGTGACCTCCCTCCCGTAGGTGACCGCCAGCCTGTGCCTCCCGGGGAGGGTGGCATCCATGATTGGAAAAGCCAGGCTGACGTGCTTACCGGACTTGTGCACCAGCTTCATGACGAAGTCGTTTATCTCATCCTCGCCGAACTGGATCGTCGTCCTGATGTTCTCGTAGTTCCTGTGCCAAAGGTACAGGGGCTTGCTGAACCCTGTGCAGCTTATGTCCTCGATGGCGCCGTCAAACATCAGCGGGTCGATCTTGCCGAATCCCGAGATGTCCCGCTCCAGGTAGTACAGGACCTTCCTGAGGCCCACCGGGGAGAGGTCCGCGACTAACTTCTTGTTGTCCTCGATCAGCGGTGGGATCTGCTCGTTGAGCGCCTCCTGCAGGCTCTGCCCCTCCTTCGGGGCCTGCAGCTCTTTCTCGAAGAGCTGGTAGAGCTCTGAGAAGACGTCTCGCTCCTCCAGGTCCATGGGGAGCTCGTCGATGATGTACAGGTTCTCGGAGGTGTTATCGTTTCGGGCGATGATGGCGTACGAGAAGGGGGGCTTCAGCGGATAGGAGTCGATCTCCCTGTACCCCTCGGGGACACGATGCCTCCGCATACCGAGTGTGCCGAGAAGGATGTCGCCTGGGACGCCCTCGTCCTTCTCCCCCTCTCTGCTCTGCCTTAGCCCCCGCATCATTCCCTATCCATCCTCCCATCTGCCCAGAGACAGCACTGGCCCGGCACCTTGATCAGTACAGTTCAGGGAGAGGGTGCCATATCCCCCTTTGTAGGTACCATCCGCCGACACAATCCCCGGGATCTCGACGGTGTACTCTGGTTTGCCGGTCCAGGGCTCTCCGAAGCCCCCCTCCACCCATCCACCGGAGGAGTCGGAGCGGAGGCGTATCCAGAAGTAGCTCCTCCCTATCACCACGGGGAGCCTCATGCTCACCTTCGTCGTTGCCCCCGTCGCCTCGGTCAGTGAGGCCAGCTCCGTCGCCTCGGCCGCCACGGCCTGCAGCATACTATTCAGCTCAAGCCTCTCTGAGGTTCTCTGGATGCCGGCTGCTTGGGTGTCGAAGGCGCCGGTGACCATGAAGGCGATTGTGCCCATGACGATGATGGTGTAGAAGTAGTTGATGGCCTCGGACGGCATCAGACGCTCACCCCCTCGATCACCACCATCCCCGCCACCACCTCGATCCTCGCCGTGGACCCCGAAGCGCCGGCTGTGAGCGGGACCTCGACGGTTCTCTCGGTCCCGTTCAGGACCGCCTTTATCTCGACCTTAGTCACTGAGGCGTCAAGGTCGTAGCTGTGGATGTCCGTGGAGACGGATTCGCCGACGACCCTAACGTGGAACTCGCCCCCGGATTCGATGGACTCGGAGCCGTTGAGGTTGACGATGTAGATGCGTATGTTGTTGACCCTCCGGTCCGACACCAGGTCGCCGAGGGCGGAGGCCACCAGGGGCCTGTAGCGCGCGGTCAGCTCCTTGTTCTCGTCGCCTATCTCTACGCTCATCTGAGCTTGGTAGGATGCGCTCCGGTTCACGATGGCTCGGTCGTCCCCGCGAATCCAGCTGCCGCAGTGTCCAACCACCGTGCTGGGGAGCTCGTAGATAAACCGACCTGTGCTGCTGTTGAAGATGGTGTACGTCGAACCGTCAATCGTGACGTTGATCAGGAGGCGATTCGAGTCCGGTTCGACCCTCAGCTGCCCTCCATAGTCTGAGAAGGCTAGGGTCCTGATGCTCCCAGGCGACCACACCACATCGGATACAGCCTCCTCCAGGTCCAGCATCTTCTCCTCTGATGCGAAGAGCTTCAAGTCCTCCTTCCTGTTGCCCATCTGCGTCAGGGAGTACGTGTAGGCGATGGTGGATACGATTGTGAATGAGAACATTATGACGAGCAGGCTGACTGGCACGCTCAGGCCACGCCTGGTCCTGAGTAGCTTGGAGAATCCGTTAATCCCTTTCGTTCTCACATCGGTCACCTGCGCTGAAGAAGGGATACGGTACAGTTGTGGGCCTACGGTACCTCGTACATACTAGGCCCTAGGCTGTAACGCCACCCTTCTCTCCCCAGACCTCTAACAAGCCGGTTTCAATATCTCGATTTGTATGTAGGACTAATCTACACCAATGAGAAGTAAGAAAAATACGGATCAGTGAGACTACACGCCAGAAAGTCAGGTGGTCGGAGGTACCTCGGACATAGCGATGGCCTCAGACGGGTCCTTCCAAACCAGTGCGAAGAGCATCCTGAACGAGTTCACCAGTGTCCTGTAGTTTGTCCAGATGGCGAAAGGCTTACCGTCTCCACCATCGTCCCGCTCCATGAGCAGGAGCATCTGCCCGTTGTCCGAGATGATGTAGCATGGATTGGCCTCAACGCTCTTGTATGCGAAATCCCCCTCGCCGAGATTGATCTCCTCTAGGACGTAGGTGCTGGTCGGCGAGAAGTTAGTGATAATCCTGACGTCTACCCCCCTCTTCTTGGCGATGACGTCGAGGTCGTCGAAGAACGGCGAGTTGTAGAGCCACAGGAGGTTCTCGTCGGAGAGCTGCATCAGTAGCTCACTACCGCAGCCTTCCAGGAGCTGGGTCGCCTTCACGCTTACCTGGCGCCTGCCCTCGAGCACCTGGAAAGTCTCCTTCCTGGTCTTCTTCGCCTCGGTCCTCGGCAGGGACTCCCAGGTCTTCATGAGCTCCTTCTTCCACTGCTCCATCTGATGGACGCGCTGCCGCCTCTCCTCGATGAGGTTCCCCAGGGCGTTCTCGAAGGGCACAGAGACGAACTTCATGGGCCGCTCGAAGACGCAGGAAACGAGTCCTTGCTTCTCCAGCCGCCGGAGAATCTTGTAGGCCTCTGTCCTGTGGACATTCAGCGCCTCGGCGATCCTCTGGGCCTTCTGTGCTCCAAATCTGGCGAGATATAAGTAGACCCGGACTTCGTTCTTTGAGAGGTCGAACTTTGTCAGGGCGCTCCTTATCCTCTTCAGGGCTCTGAGGTGTTCGGCCTCCTCCTCTGTTACCCTGGTCCGGTTCTGCGCTCTGCTGTGGGTGATAAGAAGCTCGAGATCTGATTCCGTCGTATCGTCGGCGTCGGACTCCGTTTCCCCTAACTGACTTATATGCCCTAATTGCATAAACCTGTCCCGGAGTAGGGATGAGAGATAGCTTAAAAGAGAATTATGGAAGAATGAGATATATCACCAATCCATCTGTTTCCCTTCCTCCTCGCCACTGGAGCGCCTCTCAGCTACTTGTTTCTTCAAAATTTGATGACTTGCTATCGGTGGATTGCCGGTCTTGAAACTAGGCTACCACGTCTCGATCCAAGGAGGCGTCGACAAGGCTGTGGACAGGGCCGTGGAACTCGGCTGCGACACATTCCAGATCTTCACCAGGAACCCCAGAAGCTGGAAGACCCGGGACCTTGACGATGCAGAGGTGGAGGCCTTCAGGAGGAAGAGGCGTGACGCCCGCCTCGACCCAGTCTTTGACCACATGCCCTACATCCTGAACCTGGCCTCCCCCGAGGAGGGTGTCTACAGGCGGTCCGTGGAGTCGCTCGCCGAGGGGGTGAGGAGGTGCTCCGTCCTTGGGATCCCTATGCTGGTGACACATATTGGGAGCCATCTGGGCGCCGGCGGCGGGGTGCCGCGTGTAGTCGCTGCTCTAAGGGAGGCCCTAGGCGACGGTTCGAAAGTGACCATCCTCCTGGAGAACGGCTCGGGTTCCAAGAACGGCGTGGGCTCCAGGCTCGAGGAGGTGGGAGAGATCCTCGACGGAGTTGACAAGTGCGAGCAGCTGGGTGTCTGCCTCGACACCTGCCACGCCTTCGCAGCGGGGTACGATTTGGGGATGCGGGATGGGCTATGGGAGACGCTGGACGCCTTGGATTCGTCTGTGGGATTTGCCCGTCTGGGGCTTGTCCACCTGAACGACTCGGTGGGCGGGCTGGGTTCCGGCGTGGACCGTCACGAGCACATAGGGTTGGGCCAGATCGGCCTGGAGGGGTTCAGGGTGATCCTTGGCAGCCCTCTTGCGGATGTGCCGATGGTGATGGAGACACCCCTGGATGAAAGGCGGGGCGACGGAGAGAACCTCGTCTTGGTGAGGGAGATACTTGCCTCTCTCGGCCATGACGAGGACTCTGGGTTGTAGGTGGAACTTCAAGAATCTATCGTAAACTTCGTTGCTTGGATACGCGGTCTAGGTGATGTGGGCTAGGAGCGTGGTCTGGGGGCTTTTCGCCCTCTGGGGGTCTACACTCTCGTTGATGAGGATCCTAAGGGCTGTCTTGGCGTAGTCGAAAAACTGCTGCTCGGAGAGGTAGGGGAACAGGCGTCTGGTACAGGCTACGATGGGATCGATGGTTCTGATCTCCTTTCGCCTGGAGAGGGCGGCCTTATTCATGTGCCTGATGATGAGGTCGATCTCCGCTCGTCTCCTATCAACCCGTATCATATGACGGTCGTCCACTAAAGAACATAATTTCTTAATATATAAGTATTTCACCATTTATCAGAAATTAATTTCTTGAATAGATGCATACGTATCAAAGAATGTTTATGCATCATGAAGAACGAACGGAAAAAAAGGGGTCTTTAAAGTTTAAACGGTGTTTACATGGAAATTTCTTTTTAATGTAAACGGTGATCTACTGGCTGTGTTTTATATCGGTATCTTATAATGTTCCTTTTCCTTTTCGAGGGCGCCTCGAAGGCAAAATTAAAAAACAGGGGTATGAGACTCTAGGTTGCTTGCCCCGGTGGCTTAGACTGGCCAAAGCGTCTCCTTGGTAACTCCCTCTGGGGCCAAACAGGAGGAGATCGCGGGTTCAAATCCCGCCCGGGGCTCCATCGTTGTGACCGGTAGGTGATCATAAGGGGTTTTTTGAACGGCCGTCCTAGTCGCTTTGAGCGAAATATTTTTTTTCACGTAAAAGATTGCCAAGTGTGCACGTATTTCAAGGCTTCCTAATCGCGAGAAAGTTGATCTAAAATGGTTATTGGCGAATCATTATCGAGAAAAGATGCGTGGGTGAAGGTCAAAGGCGAGGCTCGATACAACTACGACCTGGTTTTCCCTGATGAGCAGCATCTGGTAGTGGTTCGAAGCCCTCACGCTCACGCAAAAATAAAGAAAATCCAAGTGGATCGGGAAGCGAGTAATCAGCTGAAAGCGACGGTAGGGACTGCTGAAGATATCCCCGGTAAAAACATTGTTCATGTAATATTCGATGACTGGCCGCTCCTAGCAAAAAAAATGGTTTTTCACGTGGGCCAGCCGGTGGCGATCGTTGTAGCGCGATCTGTTAGAGAGGCGGAGTTGGCCGCCTCGGCAATTCGCGTGGAATACGAAGTGCTTCCAGCTGTGTTCGATCCTGTCGAAGCTATGGATCATCCTTCCATCCACATCTTTGGAGAGGACAACGTCTGTTCCCATTGGCAACAGAAGAAGGGTGATGTTGAAAGGGGGTTTGCAGACGCAGACGTGATCGTAGAGGGGGAATACCGTACACGGGCTCAGGAGCACTCCTACATCGAGCCCCAAGGATGCATAGCGGTTCCTCTGGGCTTCGATGAAATGACAGTCTACGGTTCAATGCAATGCCCTTTCTATGTCAAGAGAGCCGTTTCGGAGATCCTGGGTTATCCCATGAGCGGAGTGACGGTCATACAGACGACCACAGGAGGAGCCTTTGGCGGCAAGGAAGACCAACCAAGCCAGATCGCCGGCTTGGCTGCGCTCGGTGCTCATCTCACGAAAAGGCCTGTGAAATATTTACTTTCTCGGGAAGAGGACATCGAGACCACAAGCAAGAGGCACCCCGCCATTGTTCGTGCCAAAACGGGAGCAACAGCAGACGGTTTGTTAACAGCGGTGAAGGTGGACATTATTCTGAACACTGGCGCGTTTTCCACCCTGGGCCCCGCCGTTCTATATCGCTCAGCGCTACACGCAGCTGGGCCATACCGGGTACACAATGTGAATGTGCAGGCTCATGCCGTCACCACCAACCTCGTGCCCTTTGGAGCGTTCAGAGGGTTTGGCTCTCCTCAGGTTCTGTTTGCGTGCGAGGAGCAGATAGACCGCATTGCTGAAAAATTGAACATGGATCCAGTCGAATTCAGAGAGAGAAACCTGATCAGAGAAGGTGACGTGACGACTTTCGGCCAGCGGGTCGACCACTCCGTCGGGATGATGGAGACCCTCAAGAGGGCAAAAGAGAGAAGCGGATGGACGACCAAATGGAAACCCGCTCCCAACATTAGCCTCGTCATCGAGGGATCGAGAAAAGGGAGTCATCTTTGGAGGGGGATCGGCGCCAGCACCATATTCTACGGAGTAGGCTTGAGCAGTTCGGGAGAACAAGAGTCTCGCACAGGCGCATATGTACAGTTGGAGTCCGATGGGAGCGTGACGTTCGCCGTTGGTACGACAGAAATTGGGCAGGGGATGATGACTGTTCTATCTCAGATCGTGGCGGCAGAGTTGGGCGTAGACTATGAAAGAGTACGGATGGCTCCTGTGGACACCAGCAGAGTACCAGACTCGGGGCCCACAGTCGCTTCAAGATCGACCACGTTCTCGGGGCGGGCTCTACAAGACGCGTGCAAGAAGCTCCGGAGTTTAATGTTTGAAAAAGTAGCTCCGAGAATCGGCTCCGCTGCCTCAGAACTAAAAATTGAGGGTAAATTTATAGTATGTTCGAAAGATAACGAAGGGAAAATTCCTGTAGCCGATGCGATCAAAATCATGCATGAGGAGAGAGGCCAAGTTTCAGCAGTCGGCTGGGATGTCGCCCCTCCAAAATTCTATGATAACGAAATTGGCCAGGGCAAGCCGTACGTCACCTATGCTTGGTGCACCAACATCGTAGAAGTAGAGGTGGACGTAGAAACCGGTACGACCGAGATCAAGGACGTCTGGGCGGCTCACGATGTAGGGAAGGCGATCAACCCTCAGACCGTGGAGGGACAGATCGAGGGTGGCTCTCTGCAGGGGCTGGGATTCGGAAGATATGAAGAAATAGTGTTTTCTCCCGACGGCGGCGTCCTGTCTAACAACCTGAGTACTTATGTGATCCCAACGACCTTGGACGCTCCGAACATCTATCCAATTATCGTGGAATCTCCGTGGGAGGAGGGCCCTTATGGGGCGAAGGGATTTGGAGAGCAACCCTTAATGGGGATCGCTCCCGCCGTCACGAACGCGATTTATAATGCGATAGGCGTGAGACTGAACGAAGTCCCAGCGACGCCGAAGAGAGTATGGAAAGAAATTCAAGGTAAAATGAGGGGGAGCTCTCCCTGAGGATCGAGATCTTCGTCAACGGACAGTTGTATCAGAGAGAGGTCTCCCCAGATCGGAGGCTGATGGACTTCTTGCGCGACGATCTTGGCCTCAAGGGCACCAAGAAAGGCTGCGATCAGGGAGAATGCGGTGCGTGCAGCGTCATCGTCGATCACAAGATAGTGAATTCATGTCTGGTGCTGCTGTCGCAGCTTCCGGAGGGAAGCGAGATTATCACGATAGAATCCGATGAGCCTCTGGTCGGCAAACTTCAGGAGGCCTTCGTGATGTACGGCGCCACCCAGTGTGGGGCATGCACTCCAGGAATGATCATGGCTTCAGCGGCCCTGCTGATGGACAACCCGGATCCGTCTGATTATGAGCTGCGAGATGGATTAAGTGGCGTACTGTGCAGATGTACTGGTTATGTAA
>CP070784.1:113418-116769 GCA_020346605.1 Candidatus Bathyarchaeota archaeon
AGGAGACCTACAACTACATGGCCCCCTTCGCGAGGGCCGCCGAGGAGCCGGGGATCAGGGCGGACCTGGGGGAGCAGATCGCCGAGGCCGACTACCAGGCCATCAAGGATGGAGCCTACGAGTACCTGCCGGAGCAGGCTGAGGAAATGCTGGGGCGGGCCGTGAGGCTGAAGAAGGACTGGCACGGGAAGGTGGACGGCAGGATCACCGTGAGCTGGGCGCCCCTCGCACCCGACATGTGCACCCCCTGGGTCTACGAGGAGGTCATGGGCCACCACGAGCCCGGTGAGAAGATCAGCACCCACGTCGCCCAGAGCAGGCGAGAGGTGGAGCAGATCCGGAGACTCTATGGGAAAACCAGCGTGGAGCACCTCTCCGACATGGGCGTCTTGGGGCCAGACCTCATCGGGGCCCACTGCACCAACAACACCGACGAGGACGACGCGATAATGGTCGAGGTCGGCGCCAGCGTCCTCCACTGCCCGAGGCCTTACCTCCTAGGAGGGGGTAGCGCACCTCTCGCAAAGTGGATGAATATGGGGCTGAGAGCGGGGCTCGGCACCGACAACGTCTACCACACAATGTGGGAGACGATGAGGGCAGCGATCTACGGCGCTAGGCAGAGGGAGAGACTCGGCGAGTCCCGGAGCCCCAGCTACTACGAGGTGCTCGAACTCGCCACAATAAAAGGGGCGGAAGTGATGGGGATCGAGGACACCGTCGGCAGCCTTGAGCCCGGGAAGAAAGCGGACCTCCAGCTCATCGACCTCAAGTCGCCCTACATCATACCGACCGCAGATGTCACCAGTAGCCTCGTCCTGTACGGGTCGACCGCGGACGTCGACACGGTGATGGTCGACGGCAGGATCTTGAAGGAGGGTGGAGAGGTCACAGTCTCCGACGTCGGCGAGGTAGTCTCAGAGGCGCAGGTCCTCACCGACGAGATATGGGGCGACCTCTTCAGGGATCGCCCGGAGCTGGAGAAGCTGGTGAAGGGCTGACTCCCTTCTCGGCTTGAGACTTGATTACTGAGATTCCAAAGGGCCAAGCCGTCTATGCATGTCCCGGGTGATCTCGTACTGCACCAGGTCGAGTCGCCAGATGTGGGTCATCTTATCATACGTCATCCCGATCTTCTCCATCACCCTAATAGAGGCGGCGTTCTCGGGGAAGGCCAGGGCGATGATCCGCTCCAGCCCAGCCTCCTCGAAGCCGAACCTGAGGCTGATCCGCGCCGCCTCCGTAGCGTACCCCTTGTTCCAGTAGCCCCTGTCCAGCAGGTACGCTACCTCGGTCTCATCGAGCTCCGGCAGGTACGCCAGCCCGCACCACCCCAACATCATGCTGTCGCGCCTGTCGACGACCGCCCACCTCCCGTAGGGGTACCTGTCCCAGTGCTCGATGATGGAGTCGAGCTCCTTCCCCACCATCTCCCTCGTCCATGGCCTGCTCCCGGGCATGTACCTCATCACCTCCGAGTCCCCCAAGATCTCCGCAAGGCGGTCGAGATCCCCGGGCACGAATCCTCTCAGCGTGAAGCGGTCCGTCTCAATGATCGGTGGATCCATCGGCGTACACCACAGCTGCGGTACACACTAAAGGGTACGTGGGCAATTTATCAGGATTGACATAGAGGCTCCTGTTTACCAAGTCGACGTCTTCACGTCGGAGCCCTTCCGCGGGAATCCGGCGGCGCGCGCACGTGCTCTTCAACCACGCCGGGGTCGAGGTGGAGAGGCTCACCTTCCACACCCTGAGCGGCGCCCTGTACGCTAAGAGGGCGGGGGACGGCGTCTGGATGGACTTCCCGAGGAATGACCCCGTCGCCGTCGAGCCGATAGAGCCCATCCTGAGCGCGCTGGGGTTGGAGGCATACGACGACTTCCAGTACTCGATCACCAACCAGAAGCTCCTGGTGCTACTCGGGGACAGCGGCGAGGTCGCCGGGCTCCAGCCGGACTTCGACGTGCTGCACTCCGCCGAAAACACCCTGGGCTGGAGGGGCGTCATCGCCACAGAGGAGGGAACGGGAGAGTACGACTTCGTCTCCAGGTACTTCGCCCCGTGGATGGGCATCGACGAGGACCCCGTGACGCGCGCGCGTACTGGGCTCGGCGGCTGGGGAAGAAGGTGATATGCGCGTACCAATCCTCGGAGCGCGCGCGCTGGAGCTGCATGAGGAGCGCATCGATGTCACGGGGGAGTCCGTGACCGTTGTCGAGGGTCGCCTCAAGTACTGAGCACTCTTTCCTCAGGCAGGAGTCAACACAAAGCCGACCCGTACTGCGGTCTCATCCTCACGGGCTGAATCCTTTTAATCTCTCCGAGTCTGGATGATATTCGAGATGTCCGGACCGTCTTTCTTCTGCCTTAGATGCGGTAAATGCTGCACCAGCCTGTTGGCGGAGGACAAGGGCGTGATCAGGGGGCTCACCCTCCTCCCCGAGGAAAGGCACCTGTTCCCCGAGACCATGGTCAAACCCGCAGTCGGCCTGGGGAGGAGGCCCCACGAGCAGAGCTTCCGCATCATAGCCCACCAGCTGACGGAGAACACCTGCCCCCGCCTGGAGGGAGGCCTCTGCGGTATATACGAGGAGAGGCCGGTCTCATGCAGGCAGTTCCCCTTCTCCCTCGGGAGAGGGCTCGACGGCAGCCTCCTCGTGGGCTACGACTACTCCTGCCCGGCCCTGTTCACCAGCTTCGGGAAGCCCATCGGAGACCTGGACCCCGACGTCAAACCCCACGCGGAGAGGCTGCTCGGGCTTGAGACAGAGGCCCTGAAGAACCCGAGGAAGGCTTGGTACCTCGACCTGGCGACCGGTAAATGGGTGAGGTACAGCGAACTGCTCGAAGGCTGAGCCCTCAACGTCCACGATGACCTGATCCTCAGCTCGAAAGGCCTCCTGGAAAGACTATTATGTCCATTTTCTCTTACTTTCCACTGGAGGTTCTATAATGCCAGAGACTTTAGAAGTTGGAGGCATCTCGGTCGGCAGGGGCGCGAGCGAGAGGGGCGCCATCAAGGGCGTGGAGCTCGTTAACGGCGTCAGCATCGACTTACCCTTCCTAGCTGTTAACGGGGAGGGCGACGGACCCGTCCTCCTCCTCATGTCCACCCAGCACGGCATCGAGATCCAGGGCATCGAGGTCATCCACAGGATCATGAAGCAGCTAGACCCCGAGGGCCTGAGAGGTGCCGTCATCGGCATACCCGTCGGAAACCCCCTAGCCTACATGCACCACCAGTACCTCTCTTGGATCGACAACCTGGACGTGGGCGCCGTCAGGACGGACCGGCCGGAGGGCAACACCACGGAGAGGCTGGCCCACGCCCTGTGGGAGCAGGCCTAC
>CP070784.1:116869-120207 GCA_020346605.1 Candidatus Bathyarchaeota archaeon
TAGTGCTTCGGGCAGGCGACGATGGTGCTAGGATAAGCCAGGTCCTCCCCCTGGTAGCCTTCAACCTGAGCCCTCGCCATCGCCGAGCTCAAGTACGGGTCCTCGCCGGCGCCCTCGGCCACCCTGCCCCACCTCGGGTCGCGGGCAATGTCGACCATCGGCGCAAAGTTCCAGTGTATTCCCTCCGAGGACGCCTCCGCCGCGGCGATCGAGGCCGCCCTCTTGGCCATCTCTGGGTCCCAGCTGCTTGCCATCGCCAGCGGGATGGGGTAGATCGTCGAGTAGCCGTGTATGATGTCGAGGCCGAAGATCAGGGGTATGCCCAGGCGGGATCGCTCCACTGCGATATTCTGGACCTCGTTCGTCTCCTCCGCCCCCGTCACGTTGAAGAGGGAGCCCACCTTCCCGGCCCTCACCAGTTCCTCGTGTTTCTCCGGGTACTTCGTGTACTGGCACATCTGGCCTATCTTCTCCCCCAGCGTCATCCTGCCGAGGAGGTCCTCGACCCTCGCTTCAACGGGCTGACCGGGATCCATGTAAAGCGGCTTAGTGCCTTCGGAAGGTTTCACATCAATGCCTCCCTGTGCCCGCCTATTCCGCTCTTGTCTTAAATGATTTTTCCATGCTGTGTCATCGTGTTGCAGCTCTCCATCGACTCGGCGAATCGCTGCGGTAGACGGTGAAGACTAACGTTATTATATTACTCTCGGGCACGGACGCTGCCAACACGGTCCGAAAAGATGTTTTTTTGTAAGATCATGATTCACGCGTTGAGTGGATAGCCTTTTAGTGGGTGAGTATCCATTTAATCTAAGAGCTGCCATGCTCACCGATGACGGTTTTGCTTTCCGTGACCTTAACGGAAACGGGCGGCTGGATCCTTACGAAGACGGCCGCCTTCCCGTCGAGGAAAGGGTCGAGGACCTGCTCTCGCGGATGACCCTCGAGGAGAAGGCGGGGATGATGTTCCACACGATGGTCGGGATGAAGGCGGACGGCGGCCTGATGGAGGTTGCCGGCCCGATGAACCCCGCCCCGACGTCCGAACTGATCGAGAAGCGCCTGATGAACCACTTCAACGTCTACGCGGTGGCGGAGCCGAGGCGGATGGCGGAGTGGCACAACAGGCTGCAGAGGCTTGCGGAGGGCACCCGCCTTGGCATCCCCGTGACAATCTCGTCAGACCCGCGCCACTCCTACAGTAGGGAACCGGGGGATAGCATCCTGACGTCGATCATGCTGACGGGCGGCTTCTCCCAGTGGCCCGGGCCCATCGGGCTGGCCGCAACCCGCGACCCAGAGCTCGTGAAGGAGTTCGGCGATATCGCCCGGCGGGAGTACACGGCGGTGGGGATCCGGGTCGCCCTCCACCCCATGGCGGATCTTGCGACGGAGCCTCGCTGGGCGCGGATCGAGGGCACCTTCGGCGAGGACGCGGTGCTCGCCTCCCGGCTCGTCTCCGCGTACGTCGAGGGCTTCCAGGGCGAGGCACTCGGCCCGGGAAGCGTCGCCTGCATGACGAAGCACTTCCCCGGGGGCGGTCCCCAGAGGGACGGCGAGGACCCCCACTTTTCCTACGGGAAGGAGCAGGTCTACCCCGGGGGCAACTTCGACCACCACCTGATCCCGTTCGAGGCGGCCTTCGAGGCGGGCACGGCCCAGATCATGCCCTATTACGGGATGCCCGTCGGCCTCGAGGTCGAGGAGGTCGGCTTCGGCTTCAACAAGGACGTCGTCACCGGGCTTCTGCGCGGGAGGTACGGTTTCGACGGCGTCGTCTGCACGGACTGGACCCTCCTGACGCCGGTCGAGGCGATGGGGCAGGCGCCCATCGAGGCGAAGTGCTGGGGGGTGGAGGACCTGAGCGTTGCGGAGCGTGCCAGGAAGGCCATCGACGCGGGGGTGGACCAGTTCGGAGGAGAGGCCTGCCCCGAGGTCGTCGTCGACTTGGTCAGGGGCGGCCTGATCCAGGAGGCTAGGATCGACGAGTCCGTCCGGCGCCTGCTCAGGGACAAGTTCAGGCTGGGGCTGTTCGACGACCCGTACGTGGATTCGAAGGCGGCGGAGAGGGTAGTCGGCAACGATGAGTTTCGGAGGGCCGGGGAAAACGCTCAGCGAAGATCCATTGTGCTGCTGAAGAACGCTGAAACGCCTGATGGCAGGTTTCTGCCGCTACGGGGCAGGCCCATGTTATACGTTGAGAACCTGGATCCTGGTGTTGTTGGGGGATACGGGCAGGTTGTTGAGAGCATTGAGGACGCCGACGTGGCGATCCTTCGACTCAGAGCCCCCTTTGAACCTCGGGAAGGGTTCCTCGAGCGCCACTTCAACTCGGGAGACTTGGACTTCAAAGACGAAGAAAAGGCAATTATCCTGAATATATTGGGCAAGGTTCCCACTGTCGTGGACATCTACTTGGAACGCCCGGCGGTGATCCCCGAGATCGCGGACAGGAGCGCTGGTTTACTGGCCGACTTCGGAGCCTGCGATGCTGCGGTGCTCGACGTTATCTTTGGGCGTTTTACGCCTTCGGGGAAACTGCCCTTCGAGATGCCTTCTTCCATGGACGCGGTCAGGAGGCAGAAGGAGGATGTGCCCCACGATTCGGAGGACCCGCTCTTCCCCTTCGGACACGGACTCACCTATTAGGATGATCACGGCCCTTTCAGGGTTCAGGGTTCCTGTGCGGGTAATCAATGTCATGATATATTACCGGAACGCTGTATCAAAGAGGTGAACCGCTTGACCTGCCCCGTCGTCCGCGCGCGCTTAGACTCCAGAGGGTCGGTAATTTCAATGGTGGGATCGGTGGGATTTGAACCCGCCGTACCCTGGAGATATCACCCGCAAACCCTCCTTTTTTCAGATATAATTGATACAATGCATTCAGAAAAAAGAACATTGGTAAATGACTGTGCTGTTGAGTCTATTACTTCTCCAGATAGCAGACGTTGTTGACCACTGAGACCTTTACTCCCCTCAGTCCCCTGGCCTCTATCCTCTTGTTCAGCTGGGTCCTAAGGTAGTTGGCATCCTTACTTTCCACTTTTATAGTGACTAGAGTATCAGTTCCTTCCATGAAGGCGTCGAGTATGGGGTCGTATTTGTTCCCCTTCCTGTACCGTCTAGAGGGCTTCTCAGTTACAGGTGTCAGGTTGAATCTTACCTCGCTCATTACGTTCATACGTTGTGTAATCTGATGCGCGCGCGCTCGTTTTGGCTATTTCAAGCACAGGAGGTAAAGGTGGATCATCTTACCCAATTCATGAACTTGCAGATCTATCCTATGAAGATGCGGCAAGACGATGGTATAGTATCCTAGATAATCGTAAGGATGA
>CP070784.1:120307-126826 GCA_020346605.1 Candidatus Bathyarchaeota archaeon
CGATCTGGGGTACGTGGCGATGGCTCTCGCAGAGGAGGGGCTCGACAGCCTGAGGGACGCGAGGGTGGTGGTAGGGAAGCCCATCAGGATGATGTCGGCCCAGCGCCTCTCCACGTCGGAGGAGGTTGTCGAGAAGCTGGGTGGCTGCTCGGCGGAGTACAAGCTCGACGGGGAGCGGTTCCAGATCCACAAGGACGGGGATCTGGTCCAGGTCTTCTCCCGCCGCCTCGAGAACATCACCAGTATGTACCCGGACGCGGTGGCGATGACTCTCAAGCATGTTAAGGTGGAGCGGGCCATCCTGGAGGGCGAGGGCGTCGCCATCGACCCTGGGACTGGGGAGATGAAGCCCTTCCAGACGCTGATGCAGCGCCGGAGGAAGTACGGCGTCGAGGAGATGATGGAGAAGCTGCCCATCGCCGTCTTCCTCTTCGAGTGCCTCTACGTCGATGGCGAGGACCTCACCTTGGAGCCTTATCCCTTGAGGCGGAGGAGGCTCGGGGAGATAGTGGAGGAGACGGACAGGTTCAAGCTGGTGATGACCCTGGAGACGACGGTGGCCGCAGAGTTGGACGACTTCTTCGAGGAGGCGATCGCCGATGGAACCGAGGGGCTGGTCGTCAAGTCCACCGGTGACGAGTCCATCTACAGGGCTGGAGCTCGCTCGTGGCTTTGGGTCAAGCTAAAGGCCAGCTACCAGAGCAAGATGGTCGACCCCGTCGATCTCGTCATAGTGGGCGCCTTCCACGGCAGGGGCCGCAGAGCGGGTAGCTATGGAGCTCTCCTAGCTGCCGCCTACGATCCCGAGGAGGACATGTTCAGGACCGTCTGCAAGGTGGGCACAGGGTTCACGGACGAACACCTCGCGATGATACCCGAGATGCTGGAGCCCTATCGCCATGAGGGCAGGCACCCCAGGGTGGACTCCCTTCTGGAGGCGGAGGTCTGGGTCGCTCCCAGCTTGGTCATGGAGGTCCTCGGGGACGAGCTCACCCTCAGCCCGATCCACACAGCTGCCTACAACGAGCTGAGGAAGGACTCCGGCCTTGCTGTCAGGTTCCCCAGGTTCATCCGCTGGAGGGACGACAAGTCCCCCGAGGAGGCCACGCAGGTCAGCGAGGTAGTGGACATGTACAACGCCCAGTCAAAGACCATTTAGGAAAGTATTTTACTTCTCTCCCCGATCCTTGTAGCATTATGTTCGAGGAATTGTTCTCCGAGCTCGATGACTCATACGCGCTCAGGCTCCTGAAGTAGATGATCGCCATCGACTCCATCGTGGGCAACGAGGGGGAGCTAGCGGAGTACTTTAGGGAGCAGCTTGAGGCACTGGGCTTCGAATGCGAATTGGAGGAAGTGGAGCTCGGCAGGCCTAACGTCACAGGCGCATGAGTGGGGGCGCCGAGGGGAGAAGGCTCAACTTCAACGACCATACCGACACGGTCCCAGTCGTCGAAGGCTGGGAGACCGATCCCATCACCCCCGTCGAGAGGGATGGAAGGCTGTACGGCCTCTGCTCCTACGACATAAAGGCCGGGATAGCCTGCACCCTGAACGCGCTGAGGGCCTTTGCCGAATCCGGACACGCTTTCTGGGGCGAGCTCTCCTTCTCAAGGGTCATCGATGAGGAGTCGCACAGCAGGGGCTCCAGAGTCATATTGAAAACGGACTACGGCATCACAGACGCCAACGTCTTCGCTGGGGAAGGAGGTATACCATGCCTGCACCTAGGACCCCAGCGAGGAGGGGCGCAACAGAAGAACGAGTACGTGCCTCTTGACTGGCTCCCCCCGTCTCCAAGATGTACGAGCTCATAGCGGGGCGATACCTCAGCGAGTCATAGAGGTTGAAAAGTTCATAAGGCGCTCAATTTCTGAGCCGAGACGCCGTTCGTCTCCATCTGGTTGGATGCTCCTAGCTCCCAAACATTCCCTTTTTAAATATCCTTTAAGGGTATATGGTGCGTGGTTCCTGGATTGAGCGAAGAGGTCACATTCAAGGAGTTTAAGAGGCTCGACATAAAAATAGGGACAGTAGCAGAAGTGGAGCGTGTCCCCGGCTCTGACAAGCTGTACAAGATGCAGGTGGACATGGGCGGGGAGAGGCGCCAGATAGTCACGGGCCTCGTCGACTACTACACCGCCGAGGAGATGATGGGGAAGGTAATCGCCGTCGTGTTGAACCTTAAACCCGTGAAGATCTTCGGACAGTGGTCCTATGGCATGTTGCTTGCTGCCGAGAAGGACGACAAGCTGGCGCTACTCACCGTAGACAGGGAGATACCCAACGGCGCTAAAGTAACCTAATCTAGTCGTCGCTTTCCCCTCCTAATTTCATAGGCATTCCTAACGATAGGGAAATGAAGAAAATATAGAGGATCAGTTATCTTTGGTCGCTTCGCGCCAGCAGACTATCTTTCCCTCTTTCTCCAGGGACTTGACCTGCTCGGCCGTGTAGCCCAGCATGGTCGTGAGCACATCCTCCGTGTGCTGCCCGAGCATCGGGGCGCCTGAGACCACCTCTCCAGGCGTCTTGTAGAACTTGGCCGGGAAGTTGGGCACCCTGTACTTTCCGACGGCGGGTTGGGGCACCTCGACCCACATCCCGCGCTCCAGGAGGTGAGGGTCGTCCATCGCCTCGTGGGCCTCGTACACGGGGGCCACCGGGAAGCCTATGTCCGCCAAGAACTTGAAGGCCTCACGCCGGGTCATCTTCTCGATGTGCTCCTTCAGCATGTCGTTGGTGACCTCCTCGGAGCCGAGGACCTCCTTCAGGCTTTCGAGCGCCTTCGCCCTGGCCCCCATCAGCTGTAGCCAGCCGTCGCTGACCTTGTACATGCCGCCGATGCGTGTGGGGTCATCCCTTCTTCGCCTCTCAGGCGGCTCCTGGCCGCTGTCCGTCCAGAGTGCGTGACCGACCGAGGAGCAGGTGTTGAAGGAGATCATGGTGTCCGTCTGGTTCACGTCCACCATCTGTCCCACACCCGTCCTGTCCCTGTGCCTTATGGCTGCCATTATCGCGAAGGCCGCGAAGGTCGCTGGACCTATGTCCCCGATGGCGCCTGCCAGTGAAGAGGGAGGGCCGTCGCCCCTTATGCTCCTAGCGTTGTTGAATGTGTGTCCGCTCATCGCCTCCGCGATGACCGCGTAAGAGGCGTACCCGCTGTAGGGCCCAGATTGTCCGAATCCCGAGAGTGCAGCGTAGATGATCTTGGGGTTCAGTTCCTTCTGGACTTCGTAACCGAAGCCGAGCCGTTCCAACGTCCCGGGGACGAAGTTCTGGACAACGACGTCGGACTGCTTTATCAGCTCCTTGATGATGGACTTGCCCTCCTCGCTCTTCAGGTCCACCGCGATGTCCTTCTTGTTCAGGTTAAGAGCGTAGTATGTCGTGCTCACCTGCTTAAACAGGGCCCCAGGGCCAAGGCGCCCTATCGTTCCCCACGGGGGCTCGACCTTTATGACCTCGGCCCCGAGCTCTGCCAGCATCATCGTGCAGTACGGGCCGAACCAGACGTGGGTGAAGTCGAGTATCCTGATGTCCTCGAGTATCTTTGACACATGAATCTTGTAACTGGTGGAGATTTGAGTAAAGAATTTTGCGGTGGGATCCGTCTGAGAAGAAAAATCCTTAACTTCCATGAGTCTGGAAGTGGCCTGTGCTCCCTTCTCGGCAGAAAAGGCGATAAACAAGATCAATGTTGGCTTGAATCATGGCAGCGAAAACTGTGGCGATGAAGACCAACAGCTGGTTCGGCGACGACGTCATGGAGATAGACTTCTCAGGGACGTGGGACGTCGGTACCAAACTGATGTCCGGTCACGGCATGGCGCCTTTGGACAACATTGAGATCCGCGCCAGAATAAGGGAGCCAATCGGTAGCAGGCCCCTTTCCGAGATCGCCAATGGGAAAGAGATCGCCGTGATCGTCTTCTCGGACCTCACCCGAGGGGACGATCCAAAGCAGGTGCTCCCCGTCGTGCTGGATGAGCTCCACTTGGGTGGCATAGCCGACGACGAGATCAACCCTCATCGCCAGCCTCGGCGCCCACGGAACGATGACCCGCCTCGACTGGGCAAAGAAGCTCGGCGAGGACGTCGTAGCGAACCACTACGTCTTCAACCACAACGTCTACGACCACTTCGAAGACGTGGGCACCACCAGCCGAGGCACACTGGTGGAGATCAATAGGGAGTTCGTTAGCGCCGACGTAAAAGTGGCCATCGGGGGAATCATAGCCCACTCCTTCGCCGGCCTCGGTGGTGGAGGTAAGGGCGTGTTCCCGGGCGTGGCGTCGCTGGGCTCCATAGAGGCCAACCACAGGAGGGTAGCCGAGGAGAGGAGGAGGGGCGGCTGCGGGTACGGCATCATGGCAAACAACGTCGTGCGCTTCGACATGGAGGAGGCTGCCGGGCTTACCGGTCTCGACTTCAAGGTGGACATGGTCTACAACCTGGACAGGAGGCCCCTGGAGGTCTTCGCGCGCGAGGGCGTCTCTCAGGGAGGGGGGACCGCAGGCATTATCCACAACTACGTGCAGGGCTCGGTCCACCACAACGTCTACGGCCAGTTCGGCAAAGAGAACGGGGGGCACCTCGGTGGGTTCCCCGGGCTGAGTCCGCGTCCCTCGCCCTTCCCCAAGGCTGGGAGGGTCGTCTACGTGGGTCAGTGGCACTCCAAGAGGGACATGAACCCCGCCACGACCTGGGTCAGGAGCTGGGGGGAGACGCTGGAGATCCTAAAGCAGGAGCACGGCGAGGGCACGAAGGTGGCAGTCTACCCTTACTACGGACTCCAGATGCCTCCGTTTCCCGAAAATTATTGATGTTGTGAATCTCCAAATGGCTAGTCTTAGGTGACGACGCCCCTATCCCTGGAGAACTTCTCGTGCTCACCTTCGTCTATCACTGCTTTGAGGTGCTGCGCCACGTCCCAGACGTCCTTATAGCTCACATACAGCGGCACGGGAGCGAGCCTAATGATGTTTGGTGGCCTGAAGTCCGGTACAACCCCACGAGCCTTCAGCGCCTCGTTCACGCGCCACGCGTCCTCGTGGACCACTCCCACGTGCCCGCCCCGCCTCTCTGGCTCTCTTGGTGTGCACACCGAGAACCTGTAAGGCGGATCTGCGAGCAGTCTGTCAACGAGGTACATCAAGTATGCCGTGATCTTCACCGATTTCTTCCTGATAGACTCGATGCCGGCTTCGTTGGTCACTCGTATCGCCCCCTCCAGAGGCGCTGTGCTCAACATAGTAGTGGTGCCGATCTGCCAAGCAGCCGCAGTCTTCGCTGGGTCGAACTCAGTGTCCATGTCAAACATCGTCGCCCGGTTGTTGCCGAACCAGCCGGCCAGGCCGGGCATCTTCCCGAAGTAGCGTCGGTTCACGTAGATGCTCCCCGTCGCACCGGGACCCCCGTTCATGTATTTGTAATTACACCAGAACGCAAAGTCGACCCCCCAGTCGTCGAACCTGTGGGGGACGACCCCGACGGAGTGGCTGCAATCGAAACCTATGGTGATCCCTCTCTCGTGGGCTCGCTCGGTAAGCCTGGCCATGTCTAAGAGCTGGCCGCTCCGGTAGTAGACGCTGGGGATCAGGACAAGAGCGACCTCGTCGGTCATGGCCTCCACGATGTCATCCTCCTCTATCAGGTTGCCGTCCCGGCTCCTCACCAGCACAAGATCCTCGTCCGGATCACCGCCCCTCAGCCGGATCTGGGCTACCAGGGCGTAGAGGTCGCTGGGGAAGTTGAGTTCGTCCGCGAGGATCTTCCTCCTATCACCACGGGGCTCGTAGAAGGTGGCGATGAGGGTGTGCATGTTGATGGTTGTGCCCCCGCAGACGACGACCTCGTCCGGCTCGGAGCCGACGAGGGGGGCCTCCAAGGCACCAAGGCTCTCGGCGTAGGTGATCCAAGGTATCTCTGCGTTTCCCCAGCCTCCTATGCCCATGGTCCTCCACTCGTCGATCAACCTCCGCAGAGTGGTCTCCGAGTCCTTGGACATCAACCCCAGGGAGTTGCCGTCCATGTAGATCACCCCGGGGATGTGGTAGAACCTCTGCCTGAAGGCAGCCAGCGGGTCCTCGGAATCGAGGTGGAGCGCAAAGGCCTCCCCTAAACTGAACTGCATCGAAGTCTCCTCAATATTTTAAGCCAGCTTGAGGTAATAAGAGAATCGAACACAACCCTCTCGTACGCATCTGTCACTACTACCGATTATGACGCTGTAAAGTTTCAGAGATCAGTATCAGGGAACTGTATTCTTGCTGTAGATTTCTGCTACACACAAACCATCATATGACGAATGGGAACCCCAATGTACGGGGTAACCAAAAAGGTGGTTAGAAAAAAATGAGGAAAAACAAAGCACTGAGCGAAGTCGTATCGACTCTGATACTGCTCGTCGTAGCAGTACTGCTAGCAGCCGTAGCCACGTACTACGCCACAAACATAACCATGGTACGCACCGAGAACGAGCAGCTGATGTTCAGCAAGGTCCACGTCTGGGTGAAC
>CP070784.1:126926-135874 GCA_020346605.1 Candidatus Bathyarchaeota archaeon
AGGCTCTCGACGGACACCTTTGGGGCGATGTTCTTGGTCACCACCGACGGGGCCCGGAGCTCCAGGAGGTCCTCCTTGACTATGACCGCGTCCCCGACGCAGGCCACGGTGCCCTCGTTGGTGTCCGCGATCACCGAGATGCTCCCCGGGGTGTGCCCCGTCGTCTCGATCACCCTGACGTGCTCGGTGAGCTGCGTGGGGCCAGAGATCGCGTCCACGTCCATGATGCCCATGAAGGCATCGGCGAACTCGGGCCAGTACAGCTGGCTGCAGTACTCCAGCTCCTTCCCGTGCACGATCAGGGGCTTCCCCCTGAACATGTAGTTTGACTCGATGTGGTCGTAGTGGCAGTGGGTGTTCACCACCATGTCCACGTCGTCGGCCTCCAGCCCCAGCTCTGCGAGCCGCTTCGGGAACGCCCCGTACCTGCCCAGCTGGATGATGCCTGGGTCGACGACGATGTTCACGTCGCCGTCCCTCACGAGCACCGTGTTGGTGGAGCCCAGGTTAAACGTGAGGCCGCCATAGATCTCGACCACCTCGGGCTCCGGCATGGGCGTCAGGGGCCACTGGACGCTCAGCACTGGGTGCCCCTTGGTGACGCCGAGGGGCATGTAGAAGCAGTGGAAGAGTATCTCCACCTCAGCCTTATCAGAAACCATGATCGTATTTGGGCGGCACTTGTTGATAACGGCTGCGCGTCTAGTGGTCCACCCTGATGACCCGCCCCGAGGGGTCCATCTTGGCCTTGCCGAACTCGTCGGAGACGTTTCTCAGCTGCTCCGAGCCAAGGACTGGCCCATCCTTGCAGACCCTGTAGGGTCCGATGGCGCAGTTCCCGCAGAGCCCCACGGCGCACTTCATGTACCGCTCCAGGCTCGCCTGAAAGGGTATGCCCCTCTCGTCGGCGTCGCGGAAGATGGTCGCCATCATCAGCTCCGGCCCACAAGTGTGGATCGAGTCGAACTCGCGCTCCTCCATCAGCTCCACAGTCAGCTGCGAGGCTAACCCCTTGAAACCGCAGGAGCCGTCGTCCGTCGCTATCAGCAGATCGTCGCCCAGAAGCTCCCCAAGCCGGTCCCTGAACACGAGCTGCTCGCTGTGCCCGGCGCCCAGGATGAAGGCGGGTTTCAGTCCCTCTGAGACCATCTTCTCGGCGAGGGTAGCCAGGGGAGCTGCGCCGGTGCCACCCGCTACGAGCAGGGGGGAGTCGCCGATCACGCTGAAGCCGTTACCGAAGGGCCCCCTTATACCGACCCGGTCGCCCTCCACTAGGCTGCAGAGGGCTTCTGTTGTCTCACCGACTGGGCGGACGGTCACCGATGAGGGGCCGTTGCGGTTGATCGTGGAGAGGGACATCGGCACCTCCTTCGCCTTCGGCGTCCAGATCATTACGTACTGGCCGGGCTCCGCGAGGGAGCAGAGGCCATCCTCGAAGTAGAGGGATTTTCTCCCGGCGGTCTCGTCCTGGACCCGGACAAGGCGTACGACCCTCATGGCTTCAGGCCTCGTGGGCGAGTCCGACAATCTCCTTCACCTCCTTGAAACCGTTCGACTCAAGGTAGCGTTCTATGCCGTTGGCCACTTTACCGTACACGTCCAGATCCTCCTTCATCGCGGCCGTCCCTATCTCCACTGCGCTGGCCCCGCAGAGCAGGTACTCGACGGCGTCCCTCCAGTCCGAGATGCCCCCGCAGCCGACCACGGGTATCTCCACGGCCTTGTGGATCTCCCAGACGCACCTGAGGGCCACGGGCTTGAGGGCCGGGCCCGAGAGGCCTCCGGTGACGTTGGTCAGGATGGGCCTCCTGAAGTCGACGTCCACGGCGATCCCCTTCAGGGTGTTTACAGCCGTGATGGCGTCTGCCCCGCCCCGCTCGGCTGCCACCGCGATCTCGGCGATGTCCGTGACGTTGGGGGAAAGCTTCACGAGCACCGGCTTGTCGACGGCCTCCTTGACCGCCGCAGTGACCTTCTCGGTGTTCCCAGGATCCGCCCCCAGCATGCTCAGCTCCTCCTCGACGTTGGGGCAGCTGCAGTTCAGCTCCAGGGCGTCGGCCCCAGCCTCCGAGAGGACAACCGCCACGTCCCTGAAGTCTGCGATGGATGCCCCGAAGAAGCTGGCGACGACCGGGATCCCGTCACCGTTCAGCGCCCGGATGGTGTCGATGAAGTACTCGGCCCCAGGGTTGGGGAGCCCCATCGCGTTGAGGGCGCCCCCCTCGACGGTGACCAGCGTGGGGTTGCTGTGCCCGTGGCGTGGCTCCGGACCCAGGCTCTTGGTGACCACAGCCCCTACGCCGCCCTCGTAGATCCGCCTGAGGAGCGAGTGGGACATGCCGAGGACCCCCGCGGCGTTCATGACGGGGTTGCGCAGCCTCAGACCCGCGACGTCCACTGCTAAACTTAATTGGGACATCCCGTCATCACTACTCGCGCACTTCGTTGATAAACCTTCGGAGGAGACGAAAACGGACACCGGCAATGGGAACCGAGGCAGCATATACGTCGTGGAGACGTTGATCGGCGTGTTCGGGATCACGGAGGACAACACCATCGCAGAGAGGGTGCTCTACCCGTCAGACCCCAATCAGATCTCCGCGGTCCTCGACAGGCAGTCGAGCGGCGAGGTCACGAAGGAATTGGCGCAGCTGATCGAGAAGCTACAGCAGAGGGGCTTCGATAGATTCATCCTCGCCGACGAGGCTCTGGCGGGGGCAGTCCGTGAAAAACACGAGGCGGTCACTAAGGTGCAACCCCGCTCAGGCCCCGGCGACTATCTCAGAGGGAACATCGAGAAGCTGGCAGTGGAGTACGGTTTCGTCGAGGACGCTGCTCAGTTCTATCAGCTGAGCCACGATGTCTCGACCCTGAGAGCCAGGAGGGCCGTCCGGGAGGCCCAGTCCAAGCGTGACACCGTGATAAACCAGACAGTTCAGCTGCTCAACGAGCTGGACAAAACCCTCAACGTCCTGTCAGGCAAGCTCAGTGAGTGGTACGGCCTCCACTTTCCAGAGCTGGGGAGCCAGGTCGAGAGCCACGAGACCTACGCCAGGATGGTCGAGAGGTTCGGTGACAGGGTCGAGTTTGACGTCGAGTCCCTGGTTGAGCTGGGCTTCAAGGAGAGGAAGGCCCTTCGGATTCTGCGCTCCGCCAAGGACTCCATGGGGGCGCCCCTGGAGCGGGGGGACCTCGAGCAGATGAGAGGCCTCGTCGCCAACCTCCTCTCGCTGTACGCGTACAGGGAGGCGCTCGAGGGGCACATCACGGTCACGGCCACGGAGGTGGCCCCGAACCTCAGTGAGGTGGCGGGCCCCGTCCTAGCAGCGAAGCTCATCGAGAAGGCCGGCGGGATGAGGAAGCTCGCGATGATGCCCTCAAGCACTATCCAGCTCCTCGGGGCGGAGAAGGCCCTCTTCAGAGCCAAGAAGACGAGGTCCAAGCCGCCGAAGCACGGCCTCATCTTCCAGCACCCCTTCGTCCACTCCAAGAAGAGGAAGCTGAGGGGCCGCGCCAGCCGCGTCCTGTCGTCGAAGCTGGCCATCGCGGCCCGGGCCGACGCCTTCTCCGGGAACCCCATCGGCGTGGAGCTCAGGAAGCAGCTGAAGATCTAGGGTCACTTCAATAGTTAGTCCTAATTGATCGGATCGACCTGTCAGGTGCTCCTGAGGGGCTCCTGCCTTTTCTGGTCCCTTGCTCACTTGGGCCTTGACAGCTTTATCGAGATGGTGGAGACGTTCCTCTCGGAACCGGGCTCGCCGAGCCTCTCCGTGCCGATCTCGATGCCGTCGACGTTCAAGTCCGTCAGGAAGCTCCGTTTGGTGACTTCGACGACATCGACGGCGCTGCTGATGGCTCTGCCCCGGGCCATGACGTTCACGCTGTCGGCTCTCTGGAGCGACGTCACGACCGCCGTCACGTACGCCAAGATGGGTTTGGAACCTACGTATACCTTCTCGTCGGTAGACATGCCAGTCCCCGATTTGATGAAATCGTAACCTGTACTTAAAACATATTGGAGTTAGAAAACCTTTTTTTCTCTATTTTCCTACCGATATTTTGGAAAAAAATATAATAAAACATTATCCACTATTTTAAAAATAAACTAATATACTTATTATGGCAAATTTGTTTATACTGAAATGCTTATTTATTATTTTGAAGATTTACCAAAAGGGCCACACTCAAGTTTAGCATTAATAATAGTGTTAGCTGTGTTTTTTAGATATCTTATAATAGGTGAAAGTTTAAAATTATCATGGTTATTCATCTTTTTAATCATCCTATTTTAATTATATCTGTTATACCTGAATAAAAAATTATATTAGTATAAAAAGATTATCTTACAATTCTATAATATGGATCTCTATAAAACATACTCGTAGGATCAAAGCACAATTCTGAACAATATTCTATTGGTTTAAAATCATCAATATGAAGTAGATATGGATCGATAGCACCTTTATATATCGGATCGGACCATTTTTTAAATATAAATTTTTCTACAGATTCAATACTTTATTCTGGTTCAGGTAACGTATATTTATGTATATTAACTACTACAACATCTTTTTGTATATCTACAAATTTTTCATCAATCGTATATTCGGGTTTTTCTTCATATCCAGGTACATCTAGATAATAGTTAATTTCTTCCATTTTTGTTGTTAATGTTTTTGACGCCACGGTTCTCATATAAGGTACACTAAGAGATGCAGAAGTTTTTACTCCAGCTCCAGCTGATCCTATTAAAAATTCATTTATTTTTCTACCTAATGTTACATCAGGATGTTTTTCACTATATTTAGACATTCTCTGAAATCCTTCGCAAGCTATGTAACTTATACCTAAAGAGAATATTAAAATTGGCATTACTGCTATCCTTCCATCAACGTCAACGTACTTGTGTAGGGTGTTCATGCAGTAGACGTACCTGTTCAGGCTCTGGGGGTCACTGAACTCTCCCAGCACGGGATCCTCCGTGATGAACCTGCCCATACCCGGATCGTAGTACCTCGCACCAAAGTAGTAGAGCCCCGACGGGTCCTCCCGCTTACCAGTGTACTTGTACTCCTCGCTCCCGGAGCCCCCGTAATCGGGGCCGAAGGGCTCGTAGTCCCTGGAGAACACGCTGCTCCCGCCGCCGTCGGTCCTAAGCCTTGTCGAGCCCAGGTGGTCCTGGTGGTAGTACTCCACGATGCCGTCCCTGTCCTCTGCCAGGTGCAGCCCGTTGGCGTAGTAGTGCTTCGTCACGGAGGTCCCCTGCTTCTCGTGGACGACGTCCAGCCCCGAGTAGACGTGGGTTACTGTGGCTCCGGCCTCCTAGGCCCTCACAAACATTTGTAAGAATATTGAATGCGAATGACATACTAACTGGTAGAATTACCTGAAAAACCCTAGGTTTTTTGTTACTGAACTCTGATACAGTTAAGTATAAATCCGATGAACATGTACTACTGATACGGATTATAGATACACGGGGTGCACGTGATGGAGTCGCTGTCGGAGGCCTTCCAGAAGAAGCTGAACAGGAAGGACTGCCCATACCTCCACGACTGCGCCGTCCACATCACCAAGGACTTCTTCAACCGCATCTGCAACTCGCCCTCCTACATAAACTGCCACCACTTCGCCAAGAAGGTGAACGAACTCAGGACGCCCATGGCGTGGCTCCAGAAGATCGCCGTTGACCAGGCGAAGATGATGGAGCAGCGCGTCGAGGCGTAGCCCTCATTTCGAGCCATTATTACGCCCCCAGTGCGTGCCGGCCATGAACGTTGAGGAGACATCCCCCGGCATATTCTGGCTGGACCTGGACTCCAAGAGGATCATAGCCACCAAGAACCTCACCCCCGGCCTGACCGTCTACGGAGAGATGCTCGTCGAGGTGGAGGGAGTCGAGTACCGCTCCTGGGTCCCATACCGGAGCAAGCTGGCCGCCTCCATACTGAAGGAGATGGCGGAGGTCCCACTGCGAAGCGGGGACAAGGTGCTCTACCTGGGGGTCGCTTCGGGGACCACCTGCTCCCACGTCTCCGACATCATCGGATCCGGGGGGCACGTCTGGGGGGTCGACTTCGCCCCCCGCTCCATGAGGGACCTTCTCCACAACGTGGCGAGGCACAGGGGCAACATATCCCCGATCCTGGCCGACGCCCGCGACCCCGGCTCCTACTCCGCCCTCGTGCCCACAGTGGACACGATATACGCCGACGTAGCCCAGCCTGATCAGGCCGACATCGTTGTGAAGAACGCAGAGCTCTTCCTGAAGAACGGAGGATGGGCGATGATGGCGGTCAAGTCCAGGAGCATCGACGTGACTCGACCACCGCGGGAGATGTACGCGGGCGAGGTCGAGACGCTAAAACGAGGGGGCTTCCACGTGGAAACTGTCCTGGAGCTTGACCCCTACGAGAAGGACCACGCCATGGTCACCGCCCGCTTCGAGAGCTAGGCCCCTCTGATCCTCCTCACCGTCGACCACGAGCACCTGACGAAGGGCGGACACTCCTCGTTCTCGTCGAACCAGGATTCCAAGAACCCTACGGTCTTTGAATCGCTGGGATACCCTGACCCGAAGTCGCCGTGCTTCTCCCTAAGCTCTGCGACGATCCCGTCCCTCATAACCTTGGCCAGGATCGAGGCCGCGGAGACCACGGGGTACTTGACGTCGGCTCTCTTCTCGCTGACGACGACCGGTCTCCAGGGTAGGACCCTCAGGATCTGATCGACGAACCTCTCGATCACCACGTCGGCGGGGTCGATGTAGGCCTCATCGGGCCTCAGGTCCCGGACGACCTTCGCCATGGCCATAGTCTCAAGGTAGTTTAGATTACGCAGCTTGACGCCCCGGTTCACGACGGTGTCGATGGCCCTGGGTTGGAGGAAGAAGAAGCGAAAGTCTAAGGCCATGGCCCGGATCTCGGCGTCCAAAGACTCCCTCCTCCTCGGAGAAAGCGCCTTCGAGTCTCTCACCCCCAAGGCACGGAGGTCGTCGATGCTCTCATCCTTGACGAGGACACCGGCGATCACGAGTGGACCGATTACGCAGCCTCTTCCGGCCTCGTCGACACCGGCGATGAGCGACATGTGGGACGACGTGACATATATTCGCTCACTGTTTAAATGCCTCTACTTGATGAGCGCCCATGCAGAAGCTACTTTAAAGACGTTTTTTCGTAAAAAGAAAGATGGTAGCGGTCCAGTCAAACTGGGATCCCGAGGTCTCCAAGCTCGAGCTCCTTGGCCCCCTTGAAGTACCTGATAACCTGCTCCCCCTTCATTGTGATCTTATAGACCTTGCTAGTCCTCTTGTCCCGCCTTCTACGGACCACGGTCGTCGTGTCTACCTCGTCGACGAGGCCCTGGGAGACCATCGAGCCCAGGATCCGCACAAGGGGCTGCCAGGAGATGTTCGCCTGATACATGATGCGGGTCGGCTTGGACGTCCCGCTCTTAATTATCTGGAGGACCTCGAGATAGATCTCTAACCTCGACCTTCTGTTGTCCACGATATTACCACCCCGAGAGGATGAATCCTCTTACGGGTTACATTGGACCATGGAACTCATATTAGATCACGTGTGTATCAGGGGTCTACAAACGGAACCCGAGGCAGGAATCGATGGAACGTTCTATGGAGCCACGTCATCATACAGCTCGATGTATCTCGCTGCGTTCACATTGATATCGAAACGTTGCAGAATTGTGGCCCTCGCCCTCGAGCCACATCGCAGGTTGTCAGCGGCCATAAGCAACTTTTCCGCTAAGTCATCAACGTCACCAAGCTCGAAGAGATACCCGTTCTCACCGTCCCTAACCAGCTCAGGGCAGCGGAAGCCGTTCACCGCCACTGGGACGCAGCCGTCTTCATCGCCTCCTGAAGTGAGACGGAGAGGCCCTCACTCACCGAGGCCAGGACGAAGACATCGCAGAGCCGGTGAAACCTAGCTGCGTCCGCCACACGCCCTAGGAATGTGACGTTGTCCATGCCCAGCCTCTATGCGAGGGCCTCCAGGCGACCGCGATGGGAGCCGTCACCGCCCACGAGGAGGTGGACATCCAACTCTTCGGCGACCAGCGCCACCGCCGCCATCGTGTCCTCCACCCGTTTCTCGGGGACCAACCGTCCCAGCGTCCCAACTAGGATAGTATCTTCCCGTATCCCAATCTCAGCCAGAAAGGGAGCTTTGTCTCCACCTGGACTAAACTTAGACGTATCTACCCCGAGGTAGATCACCTCAGTTTTCTCCGGTGCCGCCCCCAGCCAGATCGCGAGGTTCTTCGATGTAGTGGGAGACCGCGACCACCCTCTCCGCCCTCCTGAGGCACGCGCGCAGCCGCCACATGTTAACCTTTCAGAATCCGAGGACGAGAGACAAATGGAGGCTCGTGATTCGCTTCTACCCTTGGCGGAGGAGGGCTTTCAACGCTCTGTTCTGGGACGTCCTGACAGAGACGACGAGGCGTATGGAGCAGTGTACTGCCAGGCTCGATATACAGACCTAAGGTGAAGAAGTTCTACGGCTTGGAGAAGCCCCCCGGCTTCCTGCCCAACCCCGTGGAGGACCCCCCGGAAAATCCCGGAGAAGGTCGATGAGCCCATCGTCTGCTTCCTCGGGAGGTTCGACGAGGAGAAGCGGCCCGAGATGTTCTTCGAGCTCGCGAGGAGGTTCCCCGACTTCCGGTTCGTGGCTTTAGGGAGGGTGCATTACGAGGCTAGAGATCGTATGCTGAGGCAACTATATGGCGGCACACGGAACTTGGATCTACCAAGCTTCGTGACGGGTCAGGAGAAAGAGAGGGTGCTGGATAGTTCGTGGATCGTGGTGAATACGAGCGTGAGCGAGTGCCTGCCCGTCTCCTTCCTCGAGGCGGGCGCCCACGGATGCGCTATCCTCAGTTTTCATGACCCAGATGGCTTTGCCAGCAACTTCGGGTACCACGTG
>CP070784.1:135974-139058 GCA_020346605.1 Candidatus Bathyarchaeota archaeon
AGTGCCAGACATCCTAGCCCATTTTGTAGAGTTTGACACCGAAGACTATCTGCCAGACGCCTGTCATCATTAATCCGAACAGCGTGTACAGGCTCAGGGGCCTCAGCACTATTCCGAAGGTTCAGATGAAAGTCATGGTGCTCGAGGCTGTGACCAGGATGCCTGTGCGCCTACCGTAGACTCCCTTCAACATGACCAAGCCAGTTAGAATGGACCCAACTTGGTGGAGCATCAAGGCAATGTTTCCGTAGATGTTCGCTACTTCAAGGGCATGGTCAGCGGACACCAGATATGCTGCTCTCGTGAAATCACTCGAAATGGGCATGTAGCTTCTGCTTAGCGGGAGCAGAGACATGATCTGACCCCGTGAAACGAGGTACATTGTCACCGCTACAGACCAGAACGATACGGCAATTAGCATACGGTTCTTGTTAATGTCCTTCAACGAGAAATAGAGGCCTAACGCTGAAGGGATCAATAGGAACTCTCCGAGGGCAGCTGCGAGGTATAGAGTGACAGGAGGCACAGGGTTTTCGAGTACAGCCTGTGCAGTGAGAGGGAGATCCACTCGGAAGATGAAGACGGAGAGAAGGAAGGCGATTAGGATGATGCCGCCTACTAATAGGGAAAATCCTCCTGACTTGTATACTCCCTTCCAGGATTGATCAACAGCCATTACACAATCACCCTCCTAACATACTTATGTGAGAAAAAAATTAACCATCCCCCAAATGTCACCTCGAAAACCATCATCAACACCATTCCAATCACAGCTAGAGCACTGAAACCAGAGGCAAATTTAATCAGGATACCAACAGCGGAGATAATCCCTGCAGCCAGACCCAGCCATGCGATCATCGATGGCACCGCCCCGCTTTGAACGAACGAGAAGCAGTAGGCGATGGCGCCAATGGAGAGGAGCAGGAGGCCCAGGTCGACCCCGATGTTCTTGGTCCACAGGACCTGGTCTCCCAGCGATATCAGGCTCTCCTTGTCGCTGTTGGCTAAGGCGTAGTCCCTCGCAAGGTCGATCAGCTGCAAGGCGGTGACCTCGCCGAAGATCATCGCCAAGGCTTCCCCCAAGCGGGAGATCGAGCCAAACAGAGCCAATTGCCTGTTGAACGGGCTGAACGCCCTGAACAAAGTCCAGGTGATCGCCACGATTCCCAGATGGGATGCAATGGCGATGATAATGCCCATCCTATACCGACCCGGATTCTCCGATATTTCGGGTAGCTTAGATTCGGAGTCCGTCTCGCCCGTCCTGTTGCCTAGGCCCACGCTCGCCGCGTTAGTGATCAGGATGTAGATGTAAAGGAATCCGCACAGCTTCATTGCGAGTGGAGGGTTGATCACGGAGTATCACCCACTATCATTACGACTCTGCCCCTGGCGTGGCCTTTTTCCACGTATCGGTGAGCGTCAGCGATGTCTTCCAGCGGATAAGTCCTGTCGATGACGGGCTTCACTTCCCCTGCCTCGATGAGCTCTGTCAGGAGACCCAGATCCTCCATGTCCACTTTCATGAGCATACCCACAACACGTTTCCCGTCCGGGTTGGAGTTCATCCTCATCTGTAACATGAGGGAGGGCCCGAGTTCAGTGGTCACGTAGATACCCGTTTGGGTTAACGCTTTCCTGGACTTGGCGAACGTGTTCTTCCTCACGGCGTCGAAGATAATGTCGTACTCGTCTACTTTTTCGGTAAAGTCCTCTTGGGTGTAGTCGATCACGTGGTCTGCTCCGAGGGATTTTACCATCCCGAGGTTCGTGGTGCTACAGACTCCCGTCACCTCGGCGCCGTAGTGCTTGGCGATCTGCACTGCGATTGACCCTATCCCCCCGGAAGCCCCGTTGACCAGCACCTTCTGCCCCTGGCGGATCTCCCCATGATCTCGGAGACACTGCAAGGCTATAGTCCCGGCAACGCCCACTGAGGCAGCTTCGACGAAAGTTAGGTTCTTCGGCTTCGGAGACAATTCTTTCGTAGTTACGACGATGTACTCTGCGTGGGTGCCCGTACGCCTATCCAGCTGCCCGTATACCTCGTCGCCGACGTTGAACTCGGTAACGTTCTCCCCAGTAGCCTCGACGACGCCAGAATAGTCACATCCCAGAATCTGGTTCTTCGGCTTGAACAGCCCGGCGAGGATCCGAACCAGGAACGGAGTCCCCTTTCGGAAACGGATGTCCGTCTGCTGTATGGACGCTGCATGAACCTTCACCAAGACTTCGTCATCAGCCACGGGAGGCTTTTTTATCTCCCTCAGTTTGAGAACCTCTGGCGAACCATATTTTTCATAAACAACGGCTTTCATGGCGCACTCACCCTAGTGCTCTCGATTCTTCCCTTTCGGAGCGTCTTCTCAAGTTCCTCTCTCGTCAGATTCATTCTGAGGACGCCGTTGGTTCCTCTCACCACCAGCATTATGTCCTCGATCAACTCCGTCCCGTCCAACTCGCCGAGAGACCCCTCTATCGTGACGCGGTCTCCCGACCCGTCCGGCAGCGAGACGCGTTTTATATGCCCCCTAGAATTCAGCTCGATGCTGAAGGAGAGGGATCGCACGTTATCTGAGCCCATTCTTCCACCTTCGTTCATTTGGAGAATGAGACACTGTATACCGAGATTAACCGTTCTCAGGAGATCTACGGAAGTTTAATGACCCATCCTAAAAGTTTAGTATCGAGGAGGGGGAATGGAGACCTATGGAGCAGCTCTGTGATCTATTGTTCGAACTCTCCAGCAACGAGAGAATGAACATCATGCTGAACCTCCTCGAGGAGAGGCTCAAACTCTCCCACGTCTCCAGGAAGCTGGACATGACCGTCACGGAGGCGTCGAGGCATCTGCAGAGGTTGAGCGACATCCAGCTCATCGAGAAGGACGTGGAGGGGATGTTCGGTCCCACGCGCTTCGGTAGACTTGCGATCAAGCTTCTATCGAGTCTCGACTTCATCTCGATGAACAAGCAGTACTTCCTTGACCACGATGTCTCCAATCTCCCGGATGAGTTGATTAGCAGAATAAACGAGCTCTCTTTCGGTACTCTCAACACTGATGTCGTCAGGGTGCTGCCTTAT
>CP070784.1:139158-149947 GCA_020346605.1 Candidatus Bathyarchaeota archaeon
ACCGCCCCAAATTCATCATCCATCTTCTCTCGCACCGCCGGGAGCGTAACTCTCTTTAGTCTGATCTCCACTCGCCTTACAGGACAAGCCCGAGCTTGTCGAAGTGATCTGAGATGTCCAACCCCCTCGCGAAGATGAGAGAGGAATGCCAGCGGCTCCTTGAGCAGGCAGTGGGGAAGGCCTACCCCGGCGTCGAGCTGCCCGCGTCCAGGTACTCAAAACCCCCCAACGCCGAGATGGGGGAGCTTTCTTCAGCGGTATGCTTCCAGCTCGCGAGGACGGTGAGGCAGAGTCCGGCTGAGATCGCCGAGAAGATCGTTAAGAGCATCAACGCAGGCTCCTCTAAGTTGGTCGAATCGGCTGAGGCGCTGAATGGCTACATCAACTTCTGGGCGGACATCGGCGTCTTCTCCGAGTTTGTGCTCACGGCCGTTGCCTCGGAGGATACGGAGTACGGGTTCACCAAGACCGGTGCGCCGCAGAAGGTGATGGTCGAGCACACCAGCGCCAACCCCATCTCCCCCCTACACATCGGGAACGCGAGGAACTCCATCCTGGGCGACTGCCTGGTCGAGCTGCTCAAGCGCAGGGGGCACGAGGTCGCCATCCACTTCCTCGTCAACGACGTGGGGCGCCAGGTCGCCATGACCGCCTACGGCTGGCAGCTCCTGGGGAGGCCCGAGCCCGAGGGCAGGGCCGAGCTCTGGGTGGGCACCATCTACGCGGGAGTCAACGTCATCAACGAGCTCACCAAGCTGAGGGGGGAGCTCAGGGAGGCGGAGGAGAGCGGCAGGGTGATGGAGATCGCGGAGCTCCAGGGGGAGATCGAGAACTACGAGACGGCCGCCGCGGAGCTAAGGAAAAGATACCCCAAGGTCTATGACACCCTCCAAGAGAAGCTCCCACAGATTAAGGACCCAGCCGCGGAGATAGTGAAGCTCAACACGGCCTACGAGAACAACGAGCCCCAAGCGGTCGAGGACGTGAGGAAGGTGGTGGGCTACTGCATCGAGGGGTTCCAGACCAGCTTGGGGGAGATCGGCATCGGGTTCGAGTCCTTCGACTTCGAGAGCGACCTCGTTTGGAGGAAGGCCGCCGAGGAGGTCCTGGAGGAGCTCAAGGACACGGACTACATCATCCTTGACGAGGGGGCCCTCATACTCGACTGCGACAGGATCGCCGTCGACATGGGGCTCAAGGAGCGCTGGGGGCTCAATCCCGAGCACGAGATCCCCCGTCTCGTCCTAGTGCGGAGCGACGGAACCACACTCTACACTCTCAGGGACATGGCTTACAGCATCTGGAAGTTCGGTAAAGTGGACCGGGTCATCAATGTCATCGGCGGGGAGCAGAGGCTCGCGCAGCTCCAGCTCAGGATCGCCCTGGCCGCCATGGACAAGCTCTCCATGGGAGACAACCAGCTGCACTACGCGTACGAGCTCGTGTACCTGCCGGGGGTCAAGATGAGCGGTCGCCTCGGAAGGTACGTCACACTGCTCGACGTGGTCGAGAAGGCCGTGGAACTCGCCTACGAGGAGGTGGACAAGAGGACGCCCTACCTGTCCAAGGAGGAAAAGACAGCCATCGCCAATATGGTGGGCCACGGGGCTGTAAAGTACACGATGCTCGCCGTCGACCCCATGAAGACGGTGACATTCGACTGGGGGAAGGCCCTGAACTTCGAGACCAACAGCGCCCCCTTCATACAGTACAGCCACGCCAGGGCCTGCAACATCCTGAAAAAGACCGAAGAAACTCCGGAGCCAGACTACAGCAGCCTCAGGGAGAGGCGCGAGCGGGAGCTGCTCATGAGCCTGGCGAGGTTTCCCGAGGTCTTCGAGGGCTCGGTCGAGGAGCTGAAGCCCGGGGACATCACGGCCTACTCGAACCAACTCGCCGACCAGTTCAACAGCTTCTACGCGGCGCTCCCCGTATTGAAGGCAGAGACCCAGGAGCTGGTGGGGGCGAGGCTGAGGCTTGTAGACGCAGTCCGGATCGTTCTCAGGAACGCTCTCTCGCTCCTGGGGATCGATGCGCCGGAGCGCATGTGAAGACTCCCGGAGGCTCGGTTTCGCTTCTCTTATATACCGCTGTTCGACGTGGATAGTTGGTACAGTTCAATGAGTCTAAGGCTGAGGCTCTCGATGGCGACCACAGTCGCCGTGATCATCGGCGTCTCCACGCTAGGGTTGAGCATCGTCCTGGGTCTTTTCAACCAGCTGAATCTCTACACCCTGATCGCCACCGTCGCGATCTTCAACATCGCACAGTGGTTTCTGGCACCGTACATCGTTAACAGCATGTACGGTGTCCGCCAGCTCGAGGACGGTGAGAAGCCAGAGCTCCACAGCATGGTGCGGGAGCTCTCTGCGAGGTCTGGCATGGGGGTTCCCAAGCTGATGCTCTCCAAGATACCGATCCCCAACGCCTTCGCCTACGGCTCCCCCCTCACCGGTAACCACGTGGCTGTGACCCAGGGGCTGCTCAGCGAGCTGGAGGACGAGGAGATCGAGGCAGTGATCGGGCACGAGCTCGGGCACATCAAGCACAGGGACATGCAGGTGATGATGTTCATCTCCTTCCTGCCCTCGCTGTTCTACATCATCGCCAGGTCCACCCTCTTCAGCCGCTACTACGGCGGCAGGGACCGCAGGGACTCTGGGGGGTTCGCCCTCCTCGGAGGCGTCTCCATGGCCATCTACTTCCTGCTGCTGCTCTTCAACCTGAACCTCAGCCGCCTCAGGGAGTACTACGCCGACCAGCACAGCGCCAACATCATCCCTGATGGAGCACGCAAGCTATCGGAGGGGCTCGCCAAGATCTCCAGCTCGACCTGGAGGATACAGAGGGGGAACCGCGGGGGCATGGCGGTGAGCGGCTTCAAGACCCTCTTCATCTCGGACCCGGACAGGGCAATGAAGGACGCGGCAGCGATCCACCGGATGAGGTACGGCGACGACGAACTGGTGAGGAACATCGTCGACAGGGACGTTTCCACACTGGACAGCATCCTCGAGTTCTTCTCTACCCACCCCAACATAGTGAAGAGGCTGCGCGCCCTCAGCGGGCGGATCGTATAAAAACCAACAACCCCTCTCCCGTTTATCCGTAACGTGGGGTTCTACACGCAACCTCAATTGGAGCTGGTTCCGTACACGAACCCTTTCAGTCGCTGGAAGTCCACCAGCAGCTCCGCCTCCAGACCCCTGTTGTAGAGTACAGCGGCGGGATGATAGAGGGGAAACAGGACGACGCTGCCCCAATCCGTCTCGACTGGGAAAGGCCTGCCATGCACATCACTGATGTTCGACCTCCTCAGCCCGAACCTCTTCATGAAGTATCCCGTGGACGAGTTCCCCATAGGCGCTATTACTTTAGGGGCGACGATCCCGAGGATCGCAGCCATGTGCCGCGAGCACGCCTCGACCTCCTGTGCGCGGGGCCGCCTATTCCCAGGGGGGCGGCATTTCACGACATTAGTGATGAAGATCTCGTCGCGTTGGATGCCAACCTTCTTAAGGATCTGATCGAGCAGCTTCCCCGCCGAGCCGACGAAAGGCTTCCCTTGCTCGTCCTCCCTCCGGCCCGGCGCCTCCCCTACGAGGACCAGCGGAGAGTCCAGGCTCCCCCCTCCCACCACGGGGTTCTCCCTCTCTTCGCAGAGGCGGCAACACGTACAGCTGCGGACCTCCTCCGCAACCTCCTCCAGCTTCTCCTTCTTCGAGGCTTCCACCAACGGTGAGTCAAACGAAAATGCAGTGAGCACGTTTTATTCTTTCGGCCCCCGCAGATCGTTGAAACACGAAATTTTACCAAAGACTGTCTTTGTTATCTCGAAGGTCGTAGACAAAAGCTTCTAACGTTCTGAGAGATGCATCCTTTAAACACGGATAAAAAACGCTTATTTCCGTCAAAACGCCGTAAAAAATACATAATATTCCGCGTATTAGGGAGTTGCCCAAATATAATATTTCGATATTATGAGGTCGGTTCGGAGTTTAGATCCATATTCCTTCTCATATTGGTTCATACCTGTTAAAATCAGCTACAAAATGGAGCGGATAATTACATGACCGATGAAGCGAGCCAGAGTACGAAGACCGATGTACTGGATCTCATCATCAGCTTCATCATGGAGCACGAGAAGCGGATGGACGAGATCGTCGACAGGCTCGAACGGCTGTCGGAGAGGATGAGCAGGAGCAGCAACCGCGCGAACCAGAGGAGACCCAGGGAGCCCATATACGATTCCGAGATGTTTACTCTGACTATCAGCAACCCCGAGGACTACGACAAGATAAGGTCGGTGAAGATCGACTGGGAGACTGGAGAGAAGGAGTACACGCCCGAGATCTCCGAGATCGACGCGATCCTCGACAAGATAGACTTCACCTTCAGAGACAAGTAAATATTTTTTTAATCCACCCCCACCATTCTACAAACCACATCTTAGGAGGCCCCGTGTCCAGATGAGGTACATGACCGACGAGGAGTATGATGAATACTGGGATGAGCTAGGCGGGATCAGGGAAGACATAGCCAGGGACCTCGTCGCCAACCAGGACGCCCTCATCCTCGACGTCGCCTGCGGCTGGGGGTACTACACATTCCAGCTGGCCCGATGCCACCCGGCCGGCCTCGTCGTAGCGGTCGACATCGTCCCCTCGGCCTTCACCAATATGGAGCGGAAAGCCAACGACCTCGACGCACCTGACAATATCGCGCCCCTCATCGCAGACGCCACCAGGCTCCCCTTCAGGGGAGGAAACTTCGACCATTCCACCAGCTTCCTGGGAATGAGGGATATTTACATGACGCTTGGGAGCGAGGGAGTCGAGAGCACTATGAAGGGCTTGACCAAGGCGACCAAGTCGAAGGGACTCGTGACCCTCGCAGTGACTCCCCCCGACCTTGCAGAGACGGAGGAGGAGAGGATCGCCATCGAGGTCGAGGGAGAGGTCTTCGGAGCCAAGTCCCTTCCCTCGACGTTCTACAGGGACCTGTACAACGCCATGGACGTCAGACTACTCGACATCAAGCCGTACAGCACTGGCATGAAGATGACGGTCGAGCAGACGAAGACCGAGCTGAGGGACGGCCTGGAGATCTGCAAGGAGGTCTACAGAAGGGACGTCCCGGGTTTCGAGGAGGTCTGGAGTAGATACGGTCCGATCGTGGAAAAGCACGGGTACGGCATGTACAGCGTGATCAGGGTGCTCGTCGGCGAGAAGGGCTAGAGTACGCCCTCCCCCCGCAGCCTCTCGATCTCCTGCGGTGTAAAGCCTAGAAGATCTCTCAGGACAGCTACGCTGTCGCCGCCGAGGGAAGGCGCTGGGCCCTTCGGGCGGGGTCGTGTCTCTGACATCTTCACAGGGTTGCCCAGAAGCTTGACCCTGCCGAGGCCTGGCTGCTTCACCACAACGGTCATCTCCCTTGCAACGCCGATGTGGGGGTCCTCGGCGGCCTGCTTCAGGTCATTGATGGGGCAGGCGGGGACGTTGTACTCTGTGAGGAGGGAGACCACCTCATCGACGGTCCTCCCCGAGACCCACTCCTGGATGAGGGGCTTCAGCGACGCGTGGTGCTCCACCCTATCCGGGTTTGACTTGAACCGTTCTTCCTCCGCCAACCATGAGAGCCCCGTCGCCTCGACGAACCGTAACCAGATGGCATCATTGGCGATACCTATGATCACCCATCCACCCACCGCCTCGAAAGAGTCGTAAGGGTAGACGAACTCGTATCGGTTGCCGATACGCTCGGGGACCTCGCCATCAACGAAGTACTTCTGGGGGATGTTCTCCAGGGAGGCGAACACCGAGTCCACCAGTGAGACGTCGACGGCCTGACCTTTCCCTGACCTCTCACGTACCTGGAGGGCGGAGAGGATGCCAATGCAGCAGTAAAGGGCGCTGAGGATGTCCCCGATAGCCGTGCCGGCTCGTGTGGGGGGCGAGTCAGGCCAGCCCGTGATACTCATGAGCCCTCCCATCGCCTGGCCAATGATGTCGTAGCCTGGGCGGTCGCTGAGAGGGCCCGTCTGGCCGAAGCCAGAGATGGACGCGTAGACGAGGCGTGGGTTCACTTCCTTGAGGGTGTCGTAGCTCAGTCCTAGGCGCTCCATGGTGCCTGGTCTGAAGTTCTCCAGGAGAACGTCACACTCCCTCACCAGTTCCAAGAAGACACGTTTTCCCTCTGCATGTTTCAGGTTCAGAGTAATGCTCCTCTTCCCCCTGTTGAGGTTTACGTAGTAGAGACTCTCACCGTCCTTGAACGGGGGGAACTGCCGGGAGTCGTCCCCCCTCCCCGGGATCTCCAGCTTGATGATCTCGGCGCCCATGTCCGCCAAGAGCATAGTGCAGTAGGGACCGGCAAGGACGCGGCTCAGGTCGAGGATCCTGACGTCGAGGAGAGCATCCGGTTTGGACTCCATGACAACCATATCGATCCTAAACCCCTAAAAAGGATTGGAGGCCCCCTCACGCAAAAGGAACTGAAATACTCCCCTGAGAACCAGAAATGGAAGAAGCGATCTGATATTACCCGCGGTCGACGGGTAGCTCCACGCTCTTGACATTCCCCGGTTCCTTGACTGTAAGAAAGAACACTAACACCCCGACCAGCCCAGTCAGCGAAGCAGCGTAGAACGGGAACTGAGGACCTAGGTTTGTCCAGAGGTAACTCCCAAGTATGGAGGCGGGTGCTGAGACGATGCCTGTGACAGTGCCAATGGTACCCTGAACGGTGCCGCGCTTCTCCCGGGGGACGATATCGGCGATCAGGGCATTCCAAGCGGGTCCTCCTGCTCGACCTCGACCGCCGCCTCCTCCAAGGGCGTTCGCGAGGCTGTTGAGGGCCTGAACGATGAAGTACTGCTGGAAGTTGGTCGAGATGGTCACGAAGAATAGGGAGATGGGCATCGCAGCCCTCGATATCACTATCATAGGCTTGCGTCCAAAGCGATCGGATAGCATCCCCCCAGGTAAGGCCAGAGCGGCGGTTACGAAACCGGCGGTTGTGCTCACGAGTCCGAGCTGGGTGTTCGAGAGGCCGATGATCTCTACGGCGTAGATGGACGAAAAGTCCATGACCATCCGGGTCCCGAAGCTGCCGAGCACGGCCACCACAACCATCTTCCAGATCATCCGAGGGAGGTCGAACGTCTCCTTCACGTTCTCCCTGAGGCTCTTCTTATCCTGGACCCCTGGTATCCTCTTTGACTCGCTCTCAACCACGAGGGTTTCGGTGATCACTCTCCACCTGACCAGCGTAACGATCACGTTCACGACTAGGGAGACCAGCAAAAATATCCTCACCCCTTCCAAGTATCCAAAGGAATCCATGATGACGCCCCCGATGATGGGGGAGAAGATCCGGGGCGTCGATGTGATCATCCGGTACGCCCCGTATCCGGCGCCCCTCTCCGTCTCAGGCAGGCTGTCCGCTATGATGGCGTTAAACGCTGGCATGTAGATACTCGTCGCGCCGTTGACAAGGAGAGCCCAGAACACGTGTGTCCAGTGAGTTGCGAAGAGGTACAGAATCGGTGTTATTATTCTCAGAGCTGTCCCTAGGATGATTATCTTCCTCCTGCCCCACTTGTCCGCGAGGATACCCCCCGGTAGCTGGAACACAAGCCTCTCCGAGGACTGGATCATAGACAGCAACCCCACAGCCGCAATAGAGGCCCCGAGCTCGTTCTTCAGGTAGAGAGACCAGAAGGGGCGCCATCCCATGTCTGATAGAGTGATTAATGAAGTCGTAATCGCTATTGCTAGGATGTTCTTGCTGGAGAAGACGTCCTTTATCGTCTTGATGTATGAATTCGCCATCGTCAATATCCTACCATCAACATATTTTTAGGGTGGATGCTATTTCGGTTCCAGTTTTTTCCCCACTCGAAATATTTATAATGATGCATAACGCTACACCGTCCTGTATCGCAATATAAGTGTATCCTATTATAGATTTAATTGATAGTTGCCCCCGAGGAACTACTATATATTTATATATAACGTTACAGAGTTCTGTAGCGATTATCTTGCGTCAAGGTGTAATGATCATCAAGGACCCTGAAGTCGCCAAGCTCTTCGCAGACGACACGAGACGCCATATACTAAACATGTTAGGACACGAAGATAAATCGACTACCGACCTCGCTAAAGCGCTCGATAAGACCCATTCAAGCATAATACACCACCTCAACCTCCTCACGGAAGCGGGACTCGTCGAGGAGACTCGGATAGAGAAGGTGAGGAACATGGTTCAGACATTCTACAGGAGCACCGCGAGGAGATTCATGATCTCCTACTCACTGGGGGAGATCTTGGAACAAGAGGGGCTGGACATCCCCTGGCAAGAGAGCACCATCCAGTACCTGCTGGATGGCCTGGAGACCTTCGACATCAAGATCCCTGAGGACAAGAAGGAAACGGTTCGAAAACTCTTAAACACCTATTTCCTCAGAGACCAGAAGGCCCTAGAAGAAGCCCTGGAGCAGCAGAAGGCAGACATCAAGACGCGAAGATACCAGAGATACCGCATCATCGGTTTCCTCAAGCAGCTGAAGCTGTACGAAGACCCGGAGTATGTCAGGGTTATCGGTGAATTAAGGGACTTGTTGTCCCCAACCGCAAGTAAACGGAGTGAATGAGTTATTTGATGAACGGACAGGATTCTAAAGGACGAAAAGCCAACAGGAAGAACTTCTGGCGGGCGCTCAGATACATAACCCATTACTGGCAGCTGAAGGTGGTCGTAGCACTCGTCGTAGTGAACACTATATTGAACACTTTGTCACCTTCAATCATCGGGAGCATAATTGACGTCGTCAAATCCGTGGCAACCGAAACCCCCTTCACACCAACCAAGGGAATGGGAGTATTACTGTATCAGATACTGCATCCCATATCCACTTGGCTCTCACAGAACACCAACTTCCAGTCCGACATGGCCACCCTCGGCGTCTTCGCCTTCTCCCTCATCTTCGTAGCCGGAGTAACCGGCCTCCTCACCTACATACAGAGGTACCTGTCAGCCTACGTCAACCAGGGGGCCAGCTTCAGCCTCCGCAACGACCTGTACAACTCACTGCTCGAACAGTCCTTCAGCTTCTACGATCAGCAGAGAACAGGGCAGCTGATGTCCAGAGCCACCAGCGACATCGGCCAGCTGAACAGGTTTTACAGCATGAGCTTCAGCTCCATCATTTCCACGCTGCTGACGGCGATACTCGTGCTCTACAACGTTTTCTCGATAAACACATCGCTGACGATCCTCTACCTCGTACTGGTGCCCCTCACCATGTACACTGCGTACATCTACGCGAGGAAGATCAGGCCCCTCTGGGCGCTGAGCAGACAGCAGTTCGGAGATATCACATCGGTCCTCCAGGAGAACCTCATGGGGTTGAGAGTCGTCAGGGGGTTCGCCATGGAGTCATACGAGGAGAGCAAGCTCTCCGATGTCTGCGAGACCTATTTCGATACTGGTGTTACGACGGGCAGGATCAGGGGATTCTACGGGCCCATGGGCACATTCATCACCTCGATAGGCACCATCCTCATCTTCTGGTACGGCGGCATCCAAGTCATGAACGGCTTGATGTCCATCGGGAGCCTCGTTGCCTTCTACTTCTTCGTCCAGCGCCTCCAGAGGCCCATTAGGATGATCAGCTTCATGACATCGTCCATCCAGAGGGCGATCACAGCGGCGGACAGGATCTTCGAGGTGGTCGACGCTGAGGTGGAAGTATCCAACACGGAGGACGCCATTGAACTCGGGGATGTCGAGGGAAAGATCACCTTCGAGGACGTCGGTTTCAGCTACGATGGGCAGAACCTCGTGCTCAAGAACATCAACATCGATGCCTCCCCAGGTCAGACAATCGCAATCCTTGGAGCCACGGGTTCGGGGAAGAGCACCATCATCAACCTGATTCCCAGGTTCTACGACGTCACCCAGGGGAAGATCACCATCGACGGAATGGACCTCAGGGACGTGACGATAAAGTCCCTGAGGAGGCACATCGGAATAGTGCGACAGGACCCCTTCATATTCTCAACGACGCTCAGGGAGAACATCGCCTTCGGGATGGAGGACGCCAAGCTCGAGGACATCAAGGCGGCGGCCGAGAAGGCAAACATAGCCGACTTCATCGAGTCGCAGCCCAACGGATACGACACCACCGTCGGGGAGAGAGGTGTCACCGTGTCAGGGGGGCAGAAGCAGAGACTGGCCATCGCACGGGCTCTCCTGAAGAACCCCAAGATACTCATCCTGGACGACTCGACCTCCAGCGTGGACACCGGGACCGAGTTCGAGATCCAGAAGGCGCTAAAGGAGCTGTTCGAGGACAGGACGACCTTCATCATCACCCAGAGGCTCTCCTCCGTGAAGGACGCCGACTATATCATCGTCCTGGAGGACGGTGAGATCGTCGAGGAGGGCCCCCACGATGAGCTCATGGCCAACGGGGGCATCTACCTCAAACTCTATCAGACGCAGATCGCCGAGGCGAGGGGAGAGGAGGTGGAGAACTGATGGGATTCCACGGCAGAGGCGGCGGCCACTGGCGCCGAGGAGGACCACAGGATGAGGATTACGAGAGGACGGTGAGCGACAGGGAGCTAGCTTCTAGACTGCTCAGCTTCACCTGGAAGCTCAGGTCAAAGGCCATGATGCTGGGGCTGACAATGGTCGCGAGCTCCTTCGTCAACCTAATACCTCCCTATCTCTTCAGCCTAGCAATAGACAGATACATAATCGACCTCGACCAGGCTGGGCTCAC
>CP070784.1:150047-153406 GCA_020346605.1 Candidatus Bathyarchaeota archaeon
TCAATAGTATTGTATGATGATTGGAAAAAGGGGAGTTATTCCCTTCGGAGGACCTTGCCAGGTCTCCTTCCTGTGTGCTCGGAGTCTTTGACAACGACTTCGCCGTTGATTATGACGTGGTCGATGCCATCAGGGTATACGCAGGGGTTGAGGGGCTCCGCCTTGTTTGCGACGCTCTCCAAGTCCATGACGACGATGTCGGCGTACGCACCAGGCCTCAGCACGCCCCTGTCCTTGAGCCTGAACTTCTCCGCTGACAGGCCCGTCACCTTCCAGACGGCCTCCTCCAGCTTGAGGGTGTCAGAGTCCACGACGGTGGTCTTGATGTAGTTGGAGAACCCGCCGAAGCTGTTCTCGCTGGGCAGGCTCCACGGGGGGCTCTTCATCCGGTAGGTTGTGTCGACGGCGAATGTATCGATGCCCACCATGCAGCCGGAGTGCCTGTAGAACATCCCCTTGGTGGGGCTGTCCCGCCCCCTGCTACCTGTCCTGGCGTCGGGGTCGGTGGTGATCACGTCGAACAGTGCGTCAAGGGGCTCCTTACCGGTCTCCTCGGCTATCTGGGCGATGGTCTTGTCCAAGAATCTCTCCTCTTTGGACTCCAGGACTCGTTTCATCGCCGCCCAGCCTTTGTTGATGTTGGGGTTGAGGCTGTAGTACTTCCCCGACCAGATGGTCGCCCTTATCTCTTCCCTGAGCTCCCGCATTCGGAGTGCCTTGGCGAACTGCTCCCTGCTTCCGGCGATCTTCAGCCAAGGAAGGAGGCTCGTCGCCAAGTAGAGGGAGGTGGAGGTGCCGAACCCCCTGTTGTTGGGTATTGTGTCGAAGTGAACTTCTATCCCCTCCTCCGTGGCGTCGTCCAGGATCTTCAGCGTTGACCTCGCTGCCGCCTCGGACATGACCTCGCTGCCGCCCGGGGTCACGTCGTAGAGGGTCCCCAGGTGGGAGACCTGTATGGGTATCTTCGCCCTCCTGCCTACGTCGATGGCCTCCAGTAGCCCTTCGACCTTCACGGGTGGGAACTCGCCGGGCCTCCTCGCCTTCCTCAATCCGGTCCTGAGGCTGTGGCTGGTGAAAACGCCTCCGTACTCGGACACAATCTCTGCGAGGGTTACGATCTCATCGAGGTTGGCGTAGATGCTGGACTCGTAGTCTCGGCCGACGCTGAAGCCCTTGCACCCGTCCTCCATGGCCTGTCTGACGTGGGCCTTCATCTCATCGACCTCCTCGTCGGTGGCCCTGCGCTGGAAGTCGGTGCCCATGACCACATCCCTGACCTGATGGTGGCCGACCAGTGGGACGTAGTTGGGGCTGATTGCCTCGTCTTCAACCCTCTTCAGGAACTCCCCCATCGTATGCCAGTCTATCTCCCAGCCGTACATCTCCCTGTGCTTCTCGTTGACGACGTCCCGGGGTAGGAGCCCCTCTGGGTAGTACATGTCAGGGTTCAGCTCGCTGAGGAGGTCTCCCAGGAAGAAGTTCACCTTCACCAGGTCGCCATACGGTGCCGGGCTGCTCCCACAGTTGCCGCCGACGAAGGTCGTTATCCCCTGGCGCACGAAACCGTCCGCCTTGGGGTAGTAGAGGATGCTCAGGTCGCCGTGGTTGTGGACGTCTATGAAACCAGGTGAGACGACCCGCCCCTTAGCGTCTATGACGGTGTCTGCCCCTCCCGACACATCCTTGCCAACGGCTACGATCCTCTCGCCTCTCACGGCCACGGCCCCCTTGTAGGGCTTGGATCCGCTCCCGTCGACGATGGTTGCTTCTTTGATCAGAATGTCGTTGTCTTCCGACATGGCTATCGCTGATTATGAGGGCGATTAGTGCTTAACGTTTTGGAGAAGAAGGGAGTGTACTCCGACAACTACTCCCTGTAGAGGATCTTCCCTGGCATCGCACCGGTGTGTTTGCCCTTCTCGATGACTTGGACGCCATTGACGAAGACGTGCTCGACGCCCTTCGGGTAGCGCCTGGGCTCGATCTGGGTTCCCATGTCTTCTATGGTCTCCGGGTTCATCACGACGAGGTCCGCGTAGGCTCCCTTCACCAGCACCCCCCTGTCCTTCATCAGGTGCTTCCTCGCGGGGAGGCTCGTGATCTTCCGGACGGCCTCCTCCAGCGTAAGTATCTTCTCCTCCCTCACGGTTCTTCTGAGGTATCGGACGATGCCGCCGAAGGCGTTCTGGTTGGGGAAGAACCAAGAGGGGTGCCTGTTAACCGTCACCTCGTCGACGGCGAACGTATCACAGCCAATCATCATCTCGGGGTGCTTGTAGTATTCCAGTTTCATCCAGTCGTCCTTGTTCCGTGCGCGTTCGTGCTTCGTGGCCGGGTCGATCATCAGGACGTCCATCAACGCGTCCAATGGTTCTTTTCCCATCTCCTCGGCTATCTCGGTGATGCACTTGTCGACGAACTTTTCTTCCTTGCACACCCTGACTATGAGCCAGTCGGCCCAGTCCGGGAACCGCTTGGGGTTCAGCATGAAGAGCTTACCCTCGTTTATCTTCGCCTTGATGTCGTCGCGGAGATCCTCCATCTTCAGGTTCTCGGCAAACTGCTCGAGGCTCCCCGCCATCTTGAGCCAGGTGTTGAGGGAGCCAGCGAGCCAGGGCGACGTGAATATGCCACCAGTGTTGTGGTGGGGGATCACGTCGAAGTTGACGTCCAGCCCCTCTTCTCGGGCGTCGTCGACGGCTTTAAGAGTCGCTCTGACGGCGGCCTCGTCCATGATCTTGTTATCCATGGGAGTAACGATAAACTGGTTCCCCAGGTGGGAGATCTGCACGGACATCTTCGCCTTCCGCCCGATGTCGATAGCCTCCAAGACGCCTGCTATGGGGTTCGGCGGCTGCTCCTTTCCCTCCTCCTTGGGCTCCTTGGACCTCATACAGTGGCTCGCGTAGATGCCGCCGTACTTCTTCGCCACCTTGGCGCAGGCGAGGACCTCCTCAAAGGCGGCGTAGCTCCCGGGATCGTAGCCGCGGCCTACGCTCAGCCCGATGCACCCGTCCTCCATCGCCTGCTCGGTGTGCTTCTTCATGACCCTGATCTCCTTCTTGGTCGCCTTGCGCTTGTAGTCGGTCCCCATCACCAGGGTCCTGATGTCCCCGTGACCGACCAGAGGGGAGAAGTTCGGCGTGAGCCCCGTCTCCTCGACACGCTTGAAGTACTCACCCATGGTGCTCCAGTCTATCTCCCAGCCGTGGAGCTCTTTGTGCCGGGGGTTGATTAGGTCCCTCGGGATCTGCCAGTCGTTCTGGTAGATCCTTGGCCTAACGTCCTGGTAGAGATCCATTAGGAACCAGGGCTCGCCGATCAGGTCCCCGTATGGTCCAGTGCTGTCCCCGCAGTGA
>CP070784.1:153506-178163 GCA_020346605.1 Candidatus Bathyarchaeota archaeon
CGCCGGGAGACCGAGCGATCTCTCAAGGAAGATGAAGCCCATTGTGGACTTCACCTGGAGCGGCGTTGACTACGAGGCCGGCGATGAGAACGACAACATCTGGAACATGAATACCGGGACCACTAGGACCCACGGTGGCTGGAGAAGATATGAGAAGGCCTGGGGCCTCTTCGCGGGCACCTGGCCAACCAACGACCCGGAGAACGGTGCGGTCATCAGCGACATCCCCTTCAACAGGGGTCACCCAATCATCGATGCCGACAGAGCATTCGGGAAGGGCAAGTTCGATGTCTACTTCGAGATAGGGGACAACGGGGTTGTAACCGACGGCGGCGCCGCGTCCGTCTACAAGGAATTCACTGAGGCTCCTGGCAAGATGGTTGTGGCCGACATCTGGGAGACCGAAACCGCCCACCTAGCAGACATCGTCCTCCCCATGGCCTCCGTCTACGAGAAGAACGGCTCGGTCTCCAACTCCCCGAGGTGGGTGCAGTACAGGTGGAAGACCAGCGACCCACCGGGCGACTCTAAGTCCGACCTCAGCCTCTTCATGAAGATGTACAAGATGTGGAGGCAGCGCGGCATTCTACGTCTCCCCTCGGAGCTCTACATGGACGACCACCCAGAAGAGGACTTCCCCGTAGACCCGATTGGTAGGAGGTGCATGGAGTACATCCCAGGCGACGAGATCTGGGGCTTCAACGGCACACTGAAGGGACAGGCCGGAAGGCCTTGCCCCGACCTGAACTGGGAGTGGTACGCCGAGCCTGACGTCGAGAACATGAAGGCCTCCGACCAGGTCTACGCCGAGATGGACGACGCTGTCGGCCTCTACGACGGTCAGTACAAGGCTGGACATGTAGGCTACAAGTCCTCTGTCCACGCCTACGACGACGGCAGGGGAGAGATGCTGGCCAAGAGACGGAGCAACACGCTGAGGGACGGGATCGACAAGGACTACTCGATGATGAAGAACTGGGCGTGGTGCTGGCCGAAGAACCAGAGGATATTGTACAACAAGGACGACTGCGGCGAGAACGACACGATGAACCCAGTCACCTTCAAGACTGTGGACAACACGCCCTGGGGGGCACCCTCGGGCGTACGGTCCAACGGCTGGCCCTACTGGAGGCAGGGAAGCACCTTCTGGTGGGGCAAGGAGAGGACGGGAATGGCACGGATCTGGGCCCAGGGCATAGCTGGGGCAGGCAAGGACAACACTGCGACCTACAACGGCTGGACAGGTGACAAGCCGGACGTCCCGGGAGACAACTTCACTGGAAGGAAGCTCATGGGACCCGGAGGAAAGCCGGTCATCGGCATACCCGAGCACTTCGAGCCCATGGAGTACCCCAACACCGAGCTGGCGAAGGACTACCCGTGCTACGGCTGGCTCTACACCAACAGGGGCTCCGAGTACGAGGGAAATGACAAGCTCTGGGACTGGGACAGGGTCGGCTCACCCGAGGAAGGCTACAACGTCGTGTGGGGCAGCTTCAGGCTCACGGAGCACTTCCACACCTTCACCAGGAACATGACCCTTCTGAACGAGGCTCAGCCCGAGTACTTCATCGAGATCAACCCCGGCCACGCAAATGAGCTCGGGGTGGACTCCGGTGACTACGTGCGGATCGAGTCCAAGAGAGGCTGGGTCATCGCCAAGGTGAGGGCGACGAACAGGGTCGGCAAGCTGAAGATCAACGACGTCGACTACTGGGAGATAATGACGCCCTTCCACTTCGGCCCCAAGGGGCTGGCTAAGGGATCCATCGCAAACTTCGTGTCCATTGGAGCCGTGGACCCCCACGCCAAGATCCCCGAGACTAAGGCCTGCATGTGCAAGGTGCTTAGGGCAACCGACGATGAGATCGCCGCGATACAGGAGAAGGGCTACCATCAGGGGGTGTACTAGATGACTGAAAAGATGTCTCGAAAGGACTTCCTCAAGGCAGCTGGAGCATCCCTGATGATCGCCCCACTCGCACTGGAGGACCTGGATAGTGGCCAGAGATCGCCCGTCCAAGAACTCGGCAAGCAGAAGGGCGTCGCCGTCGACGTCCGGCGCTGCATCGGCTGCAAGGCGTGCCAGGTCGCATGCAAAGCCTGGAACAAGCTGCCAGCCGAGAAGACCGAGATCACCGCGGACGGCGAGTACACCAACCCAACCTACTTCTCAGGCATCACGTGGAAGATCGTCCACTTCAAAGAGATCGGCGACTACGACAACGAGGTCGAAGGGACCGGCGGTCTGAAGTGGCGTATGATGTCCGACAACTGCAAGCACTGCATGGAGCCGAGCTGCGTCTCCGTCTGCCCCTCAGGGGCACTCTGGAAACGCTCCGACGGCCCGGTGCTCTACGACGTCGACCGATGCATAGGCTGTGGCTACTGTACCATGGCCTGCCCTTGGGGCGTACCCCACTTCGACGACGAGATCCACGCCATACGCAAGTGCACAATGTGCCACGACCGCATCGACCAGGGCCTTGAGCCCTCCTGCGTCTCGGTGTGTCCGACGGACGCCCTGAAGTTCATGACGCTGGAGGAGGCAAAGAGGACCGCCACCGAGGCGGAAGCCCATGGCCTGTACACGTACGGCCTCGATGAGGTGGGCGGCACCAGCTGGATCTTCGTCTCAGACGTACCGTTCTCCGAGTTCGGGCTCCCCGAGTACACATCCGTCACGCAGAAGGGCTACGAGACCGACCTTCTAGTGAAGTTCGCTGGTGCGGGCCTCTTCGTGGGCGGAGCTCTACTAGCAGCCATCAAGCTGTACGCGGAGAGGCGTGAGTCCATAGCCAAGGAGGGAGGTGACTGAGATGTCCGAGCTGACATGGGGTTACATAATGGCGGGCTACCTGTTCCTAGGTGGCCTCGCCGGAGGAGCTTACGTGGTAAGCGCCCTAGCCGACCTCTTCAAGGGTGAAGACTACGAGGTCCTGTCTAAGTCGGGATGCCTGGTCACGCTATTCTCAGTAGTGATAGGCATCGTGCTTCTGCTACTCGACCTGAAGAGGTTCGAGGTCGCGCCGCTGGTGATACTGAACGCCTACAGGCGGTTCCCGGCGTCGATGGTCACAGTGGGCACGTGGGTACTGACGGGACTGGCTTTAGTCTCCCTGGTGACTTGTGTACTCTGGTACCTCGGCGGTAACTGGCTGGTACGCAAGATCGTTGATGTCGTGGGAATAGTCCTCGGTCTCGCGACAGCGGCCTACACAGGGATACTGCTCTCCTACGCTAGGGGAGTACCCTTCTGGGGTTCGCCGTTCCTGCCATGGCTGTTCGTCGTATCTGGAATACTGACGGGCCTGACACTGGCGATGCTGATGATACCAGTGGCCTCTCTCTTCATGCCGAAGGCCTTCAATGCCTTCTATGAGCTGTACGAGAGGAAAGCTACATTCGTTGGCATTATCGGGCACGTCGAGAAGTACTGCATGATACTGACGGTGACGGAGATCGCACTACTGGCACTGTACATAGGCTCGACTCCTACGACGAGCATACTGCTATTTGGTTCCATGTCCCTGTGGTTCTACGCGTACATACTGCTGGGACTTCTGATACCACTGGGGATAGGTTACTACAACTCTAAGCTAGAACAAGCGGGTAGGGATACGGCCGTCGTCATCATGGCGGTGGCTGGCCAAGTCCTGGTGCTCTTGGGCGGATTCCTTCTAAGGTACGTGGTGCTGACAGGTGGCCAAATAATCTTTTAGAACCCAGTCTCTATTTTCCCCTTTTATTTCCCAAAATGAGGATTTTCGAGTCTTCAAAAGGGATAGGAAATAAACTTTTCCTCAGCTAGCAAGCCTTTTATCGACAAGGTTTTTTAAATACCACTGAAAGGAGTAATGATTCACCATGTTGGGTCAGACTGAGCTCATTGTCATCCTTTTCATCATACTGTTGCTCTTCGGCGGTAAGAAGCTGCCTGAGCTGGCGCGCTCCATGGGAACCGCCGTCAGGGAGTACAGCTCGGCGACCACTCAGCCCGCCAAATACGTCGAGGAGAAAGCTAAGCCGAAGGAGGACGAGGAGCGGGAAGCTATCCTAGACGCCGCTAAGAAGATGGGCATCGAGACCGAAGGGCGGAGCCTCAGCGAGATCGCCCAAGACCTTGTGAAGGCGACGGAGAAGAAGGAAACTCCGTAGCCCCCTGGTGCCCCTAGATGTCGATTGAGGACGGACAGTCCGTCTGGGACCACTTGGAGGAGCTCGCTCAGAGGCTTCGCAAGGCACTTTTCGTTGTCGTCGTCGCCACTGTAGCCGTGGTGGCGCTTCCCACCGATTTTCAGGCCGCTCTTAGGCTGGACCTCTCAAACTACAGGCCGCTCATATCGACGGTGATGGAGGTCATCCAGGAGGCCCTTCTCCCCGAGGGCGTGAACTTGATCGCGTTCAACTGGCTTGACACGTTCTACATCTACTTCCTGGTCGCCATCGCCATCGGCGTACTCGTCACGCTGCCCTTCCTAGCCTACGAGCTCTACCAGTTTATCAGGCCCGCCCTCTACCCGCACGAGCGGAGGTCTGTCTACTCCTTCGTCATCCTCGTCACCTTGCTTTTCGCAGTTGGCGCGGCCTACGCGTGGTTCATACTGCTCCCCACCACCTTCAACGTCCTTTACAGGTTCGTCTACCAGAGCAGGGTGCTCCCCTTCTTCTCTGTGAAGGACTTCTTCAACATGGTGGCCATCGGGCTCCTCGGCTCAGGGCTCTTCTACACTTTCCCCGTCGTCATCTGGATGCTCGTCAGGGCCGACCTCATCGAGGTCCAGACGCTGAAGGACAGCAGGAAGCAGATCTTCGTGGGGCTCATCGTCGTCACGGCGGTCCTGACGCCCGACCCGACGCCTTTCTCCATGCTCCTCATGTCGGTCCCCTTCTACGTCCTCTACGAGATCTCCATCCAGATACTTGGTCGAGTCAAGCAGCCGAACGAGCTGGTGGACGAGGGTCTGGAGATGGGGATACGGGCCTCGAAGGAGCTGCTGGAGAGAATGCAGGTCCAAGATGAACCTGAGAAACAGAAATCGAAGTGATCACCGGAATTTTCGCTAGTTGAAAAAATCAAAACAAGCATATAAGATTCGAGAAATATAAAAAGAGAGCTTGAAATAACAAAGAAAAAAGGACCTGTAACGAGTGTAGCCATAGGTTCAAGAGTCTCTGGTAGAGATTGTTATATCTGCTGGATGGACCCTCATTTGGAGCTGGTACGCGCGCCTTTCAGCTTCTTCTTCGAAGTCTTCTTGGCGGTCTTGGCGGGCACTATCTTGGCCATCTTCTTGCCCTTCTTCTTCGCCGGCTTGGCCTCCCTTACTAGGAAGGGGCTGTCCACTCCGGCCAATACGATTGTCGCTCGCATCTTGTCCTCGAGGTCGCTATTGATCTTGGCGCCCCATGTGACCCTCGCGGTTGGTGAGACCCTCTCAAGGACCAGTTCACCGGCCCGGTTCACGTCCTCCAGGGTCATGTCCTCGCCGCCCTCGATGTGTACCAGCGCTCCCTCGGCCTTGCCTATGTCGCCGACATCAAGGAGCTGTGAGTTGAGTGCCTTGTCCACTGCCGTCTCGACCTTGCTGTCTCCGTCGCCCTCGCCGAAGCCTATGGCACAGACCCCGCCTGACTTCATGATCGCCTTCATGTCGGCGAAGTCCAAGTTCATAAGGCCTGGGACTGCTAGGGCGTCGGATATGTTCCTGATGAAGTCGGCTATCTGCTGGTTTGCCACGCCGAAGGCCTCCTTGATTGGTAGGTTGCCGGCCACGCTCCTTAGGCGGTTGTTGTCGACGACTATGACGGAGTCGCAGACGTCCACCAGCTTCTTCAGACCGTCCTTCGCCTTCTCCTGCCTGGTCCCCTCGACGTCGAAGGGTATCGTCACGACGCCCAGAGTCAGGCTGCCGAGTTCTCTGGTGATGTTGGCGATCACCGGCGATGCCCCTGTGCCCGTGCCTCCGCCGAGGGTCGTCGTTAGGAAGACCAACTCAGAGTCTCCCACAGCCTTCTCTATCTCTACCGCGCTCTCCTCGGCCGCCTTAGCCCCCTGCTCGGGGAACCCTCCGCAGCCGAGGCCGCCGGTCGTCTTGTAGCCTAGAAGTATCTTCTCGTCAGCCTTGGATACACTAAGGTGCTGCGCGTCACTGTTCAGAGCCAGTATCCGTGCGCCGATGGCCCCCCGCTTCATCCACGAGACTATGTTGGAGCCGCCACCGCCCACGCCGAGTACCGTTATCTTGGGGATCGCTTCCTTCGCTATCTCTTCGATGCTCCTCTCTGGCATTCCAAGAGACTCCATCTTTGCTTCAACCTGCAATACTTTACACCCCCGTTTACTGCTGATCAGTATTGAAAATCTAGTTTAATTTAGGCGTGTGTAAGTCGCCGACCCCACATACATGCGAGGCTGAGTCCTGGCGGGGCGGCAGAAATCCCTTAGGACTCAGGAGCAGTCGTTAGGATTAAGGGTCCATAATCGATATTTTTACTGGAGGGTAGCTTGATCAACCGGATCAGGTGGCCATATGAAACTCCGTATAGAGGACGTTGTCACGCGTAAAGTTGTAACTATAGATCCCGATTCATCTGTAAAAGACGCCACGGAGTTGATGGAGAGGTACTCGATCAGCTGCCTCGTGGTCATGTCCGGGAGCAGGGTCGACGGCATTCTGACCTCAAGAGATGTGATCAACCGCGTCGTCGCGTTGGGGTTCGACCCGGTGCACGTTCATGTTAAAGAGGCCATGACGCGCCCCGTCGTTATGATGAGGGCCGACGCCTTCCTTGAGGAAGCCATCAAAGTCATGCTGCAGAGAAAGATAAAGAAGATCCCGTTAGTGGGGGGGAATAGCGAAGATTTGAAGCTCGTAGGACTATTATCCCTCTCCGACATCGTGGAGAACCATGCGAATATCTTCTCGCAGCTGTGGGAGCAGACGCTAATGACAATCCCCGCTGACGAGGGGAACAACATCTTCATCGTTGGTTGACCGAAAGTCGATGATATCCACGGTAAGACTCTACAAAAATATTTATAGCTTAAATAAACAGAGCCCCGGTATTATGCGTTAATACCTTTTTTTACACAGTATCTGGTATCCAATTTCCTTTTCTATATTTCTAAAAGTGTTATCTGATGGAAGTTAGGCAAAGCCTCAACAGAAATTGAGGTCCTTGGGGATCGCGTCTTGCAGGTGAAGAGGAGAAGACCTAGAAGGGCAGAGAGAAAAGGAGACGACCCTGAGAGTAAATTAGCAGAGGCTAGAGCTGAACTCGCCTCAGCGCAGGGCAAGATCGCATTTCTAGAGGTTGGGGACCTTATCGCGGCGAGGGTACACTACGAGGAATCCCTGGGTGTCTACAGGAAACTCGACCACAGGAAGGGAACGGCCGACACACTCATCGCATTGGGGATCGTCTGCGATGAGCTCGCAGAGGAAAGAGAGGCCGTCCAGCACCTAGAGGAGGCGCTGGTGCTTTACAGGGACCTCAACGACAGGGATTGCATTGCGGTGCTCCTCAACGACATAGGCGAGATCAGGATCCGGCTGGGAGAGTATAGCAAGGCCGAGGCGTTCCTAAAGGAAGCCCTTAAGATTCGAAGGGAGCAGGACGACAAGCTGCGCATGGCCGAGATACTGCGGAACCTCGGCGAGATCTTCGACATACTGCGCGAGTACAATGAATCACGGATATACATGCGACTTGTGCTCCAGATCTACAAGAGCCTTGAGGACGATAGGGGAGTAGCTGAGACCCTCGAATACCTCGCCGACCTCCTGACGAGGATGAGATGGAACAGGGAGGCTAAGACGCACTACGAGGAGACGCTGGAGAAGTACAGGGAGCTCGACGACGAGGACGGCGTGGCGAGGACGTTCTCCAATTTGGGGATCGTCCTGCACAAACTGAAGATGGAGGGTGCCGAGAAGCACATCGAGGAGTCCATTGAGCTCTTCAAGAAGCGGAAGAACAAAGAGGGTCTCGGACGGGCGATACACAATCTCGGCTTGGTCTTTAGTGAGAAAGGCCAGAGCGATAGGGCTCTGGAACTTCTCGAAGAAGCCCTTCAGATCAGTGAGGAAATCAAAGACGTGGAGAATCAGGCCAGAACTCTCTACACAACGGCAACCGTCCTCTACGGCCTTGAGGAGTTCAAGCAGGCCACCAACAAATTGAGACAAGCGCTGAAGCTTTATGAATCGCTCGGGGATGAAGATGGTTCAATACGGACAAGCTATCAACTCGGGAGGATAGAGCACAGACTTGGGAATTACAAGAAGGCCAGGGACTACATTGAGAAATCTCTGTATGGACTGGAAAACATCCCAGAGAGGGAGATACTATCTGACGCTCTCATTATAATGGGAGAGGCGTCCGAGAAACTGGAGGACCCCAGGAACGCTGTGCAGTACTACCAGAGGGCGATGAGGATCCAAGGAGAGCTCGAGGACAGCGAGGGGCTGTCGTCAACCCTTTACAGGCTGGGGGTGAACCTTCAACTCCTCGGGAGGCTGGAGCAAGCGGAGAGGAGCCTGAAGGAGGCCCTCAAGTTCCAGGAGAGACTCCAGGATAAACCCCTCCTTGCTAGGACATCCCACGATCTGGCGGTCGTCCTCATCAAGCTCGAAAAACAAGAGTTCGCTAGGGAGCACCTCGAAGAGGCGCTGAAAATCCGACGCAAACTCGACGACAAAAAGGAAGCCGTGGAGACCCTGCTTCTACTGGGGAAGGTCACCGAAAATCTCGGCGATAACGACAATGCGTTCAAACTATTCGAGGAGAGCCTGGCTCTCTTACAGGAGCTCGAAGACGACAGAGTGGAGATAGCTGACATCCTGCTGTACCTCGGCAACATCCTCGAAAAAAGGGGAGAGTACGAGGACGCAATTAAGCACCTCGAGGAGGCCGCGGAGTTCTACAGGAAGCATAAAGAGATGGAGGGCCTCTCAAAGGCGGTCAACAGCCTTGGGGCAGTCCAGAGCAGGCTTGGTCTTTACGACGAAGCCGAGAGCAGACTCCGAGAGGCCCTTGAGATACAGAGGCAGATTGACGACCCAAAGGGGCTGAGCGGAACCCTCTTTAACCTCGGGACGGTACTGGGAGAGCTCGACAAGCACCGCGAGGCCAGGAAGAATCTCGAGGAGGCACTGGATATCCAGAAGGAGATCGGGGATATCGTGGGGCTGTCGAGCACTCACTTCAACCTCGGGATGATACTGGAGCAGCTCCGCGCCCACAGAAAGGCCAGAACTCACCTCGAAGAGGCATTAAACATAGAGAGAAGGCTTGACGACAAGGGCGGTCTAGCCGAATCGCTCGTCAGCGTGGCGGAGTTCCTGGACAGGAACAGGGATGAAAAAGCAGCGAAAAATTTGCTAGAGGAGGCCCTTGAGCTTCAAAGGGATCTCGACGATTCTACCGGTCTGTCGGGTACGCTCTACCTCCTTGGAACAGTGCTGGACAAGCTCGGGCACACCAGAAAGGCGAGTAAGTGCCTCAAAGAGGCCCTTGAGATCCAGCGCACTCTGGACGACCGAGAGGCAGTGGCTTGGAGCCTGTACAGCCTCGGAGTCGTGTCTACGAAGACAGGAGCACTGGCGACAGCTAGGAAGCAGCTCAAGGAGAGCCTAGAGGCATTCAGGGAGTTCGAAGATTCCGAGCAGATCGTCAATGTCGCAACGAAGCTAGGACATGTTCTGGAAAGGAAAGGGAAGCACAAAGAAGCGAGGCGATGCCTCGAGGAGGCTCTGAAGCGCCAGCGGTCGCTAGACGATCCGGAGACGTCGGCGGAAGTGCTCTCGATTCTGGGAAGGGTCCTGTGCAGGATCGGTGACCTCCCAACGGCCAGAGTGCACCTCGAAGAGGCGCTCCGGATACAGGGGGAGCTCAACGACGAGGCCGGCATAGCATCCACGCTCTACAACCTCGGACACGCCTACGGCGGGCTCGGGAAGAAGATCAACGCCAAGATCGGCCTGTTGAAGGCTCTCAAGATCCAGAAGGAGCAGGGGGACGAGGAGAGCACAGCAAGGACGGCATACTTGCTGGGCCGGATCTACGAGGAGGCGGGCGAACACGCAAGGGCCTGGGAGCACTTGGTCGAGGCCATCGAAACCTTCAAGGCGGAATCGCAGAGACCTGTCCTGGTAAATGCCCTGAACGACCTTGGGACAGTCCTCGTTAATCTCGGGGAACTGGACGAGGCGAAGGTGTGCTTCGAGGAAGCCCTCACCATCTACGGGGAGCTGAACCATGAACGGGGAGTCGCCTTGGCTTGCGGGAACCTCGGGGCAGTTCTCAGCCAACTCGGGGAACACGAGGACTCCATGACACTCCTAGAGGAGTCGAAGGAGCTGTACGGGCTCCTCGAAGACAAGCACGGGACCATGATCACACTAAACAACATCGGTGTCTCTGTCGGTCGGAACAGCCACGACAAGGCTCTGGAGATATTCGAGAAGGCCTTGAATGAGGCCCGCGACCTGTCCAAGACGGTATCCGAGGGGGAGTTGACCTCGATCTTGGAGAATGTGGCGAACGTTCGACTCAGCACAAATAGGCTGCTCGACGACCTCCTCGAGTACACGGGCAGCGACTCGCACAGGATCGAGATCGATGCTCTCAAGGGCTGGAGGATGATACGGGAGGGTCAGAAGCTTGCCTCGCAGGATCGCTGGCAAGAGGCCGCGGCGCTGATCGAACAAGGGGAGGAAATCCTCTCCGGCGCTGGGGAGACGATACCTTCAAGGCAGATCTGGATGATGGTCGAGGGGGTTGATGCGTATGTCGATTAAGGAGTTTATACGGAGACGGAGCAAGAAGAGGAGGCTACTAGACGAGTTCAGGAAGACCATCGTCAGCGGCGTACTGCAGAAGAACAAGATGTTCAGGAACGCCGGCATCACCACGATGGAAGGAGCCCTCCAGTTGATGATCAACGCCGGATTAGAGCTCTATTCGTCCGGGGACATCGACTCCTTCGGACACTTCATAGACTCACTTTACGACATCATCGACTCGGACCAGTCGATCAGCGGTGAGGTCTTGGGCCACATCGAGAAATTCGGGATCATGGCCTCCCGGGACCATCACTACTATCATTTCTCCAGCGTCGTCAGAGCCACGGAGGAGCACACCTCAGAGTTGAGGGTGGTGGAGTCTGTCAACAGCGGTCTTAAAACACTGGGTGTCCTCGCCTCGATGTGCATGAAGGACGAGTTCGAGGAGGGCGTATTGGAAGTCCTCGAGGCACTGCTGGGCCTGCACAGCTTCTTCGAGGAAGAGGAGATGCAGGTGAACATGCTCTACCTGAAGAACGTGGTGATCTCCATCATCGCCTCCGCTGTGAGAGGCGGGCACACGGATTTGGCGAAACTCCTCAAATCACGTGCAAGAGAGGTTCTGGAGCTCCCAGAAGCACAGGATGAGGAAGGGGAGCCGAAACGAGCCGTGCAAGACACCGAGCCGCAACCTTCTATGGTAGTGGTGGAGTAGATACACGAGAATATTCAGTGGTAAAAACCTTTTCATATTCTCAGTACTCGTTTTTCCACTTTTTCCTTACACATATTTTTATAATTAGAGTCATAGAGGGAGTTTCAGGATGAGAGCGGAGTACACCCCGCCTGGCTACAAGGAGGAAGGCTTCCACTGTCCTCACTGCGGGGTATACGCGCATCAGGATTGGTACGAGGTCTCGCTGGAGAGGGACGATGAGAATGGCGAGAGCGCAGAGGGGCTCTCACTGTGCTACTGTGAGAGATGCAACAACTACTCCGTCTGGGTCGACGAGAAGATGGTCTACCCGGAGTATACGACGGCGCCGCTGCCTCTTGCGGACATGCCTGAAGAGGTGATGCTAGACTTCATGGAGGCTCGCGATGTCGTGAGCCACTCCCCCCGTTCCGCCTCCGCCCTGCTCAGGAAGGCCCTTCACAGGCTGGTCAATATCCTGGGTGAGGACGCGGAGAACATCTCCGAGGCCATCGAGAACCTCAACAAGAAGGGGCTCGACGTCAAGATCCAGAAGGCTCTCGACTCGGTCAGGGTGACGGGGGAGGAAGCCGTGGCGCCCAGTGTGATCGATCCAAGGGACGACGAGAAAACGGCCATCGTCCTGTTCAACCTGCTGAACCTGATCGTCGACGTCCTGATCAGCCAGCCGAGGATGGTGGACAACCTCCTTGATAAGCTGCCGGACTCCAAGAAGCGGGACAGGGATTTCCTTTTCCGGGCCCGCATAGGCTAGGGCCTGCGGCGCACGCAGCCAACATTAAATAAGCCGGTGGATTTAGTCTTAGGACTACCGTAATGCCCAAGCTCGATCTCGTTCTCCTGCACGCCCCCAGCGTCTACGACTTCAGGGAGCGGCCTGCGATGTACGGGCCGATAAGCGACGTCATACCGTCGACACCAGTGTTTGAGATGTACCCCCTAGGCTTCGTCAGCATGGTGGGCTACTTGGAGCAGCAGGGCCTCCACGCCAGGATCATCAACCTGGCGGTGAAGATGCTCAAGCACCCTCGCCTGGACGTGGAGAGGCTCATCGCCGGCCTCGACGCCAAAGCCTTCGGTTTCGACCTCCACTGGCTGGCCCACGCCGCAGGCAGCCTGGACCTCGCCGAGATAGTGAAGGAGCACCACTCAGACAGACCCGTGATCCTGGGAGGACTATCCGCCTCATTCTACCACGATGAGATCATCAAGGATTACCCCCAAGTCGACTATGTCCTGCGCGGTGACACCGTCGAGAAGCCCCTCTTCGAACTGATGGAGTGCATCGAGGGAGGACGGGAGCCAGCCGACGTGGAGAACCTGACTTGGCGGGATGGGGACGGCAGGACCAAGGCTAATCCGCTGAACTTCGTGCCCGATGACATCGACGACCTCTGGGTCGACTACGGGGAGGTGGTGAAGCTCGTGGTCAGGCACATGGACCTGGAGAGCACCCTGCCCTATGAGAACTTCATGGAGTACCCGTTCACCGCCGTCCTGACCTGCAAGGGGTGCAACTACAACTGCGTCACATGCGGCGGCAGCTGCTACTCCTTCTCCAAGCACTTCGGGAGGGATGGGGCGGTGATGAAGTCCCCCGACAAGCTGGTGGAGGAGATGGTCATCGTCAGCGAGTACTTCAAGGCGCCCATCTTCCTCATCGGGGACCTCCGCCAATCCGGGACGGGGCACGCCGAGGAGGCGCTCGAGAAGATCAGGGCCGAGGGGCTGGACAACACCATCACGTATGAGCTCTTCGAAGCCGTCCCGGAGGACTACATGAAGAAGATCGCTAGGAGTGCTGACAGCTGGACCCTGGAGATCAGCCCGGAGTCCCACGACGACGGCGTCCGAGGCATCATGGGCAAGCCTTACACGGCGGCCCAGATGGAGAGAACCATCAAGCTGGGCATCGAGCACGGCTGCAGCAAGTTCGACGTCTACTTCATGGTGGGCCTCAGTGGCCAGACGAGCCAGTCCGCCCTGGACAGCGTCGAATACAGCAGGCGCCTCTACGAAAGGTTCGGCGGCGAGTCCGAGATCTACACCTTCATCGCCCCGATGGCCCCCTTCTTGGACCCCGGCAGCATGATATTCGACGACCCGGGGAGATACGGCTTCACGCAGCTGTACAGGACACTGGGGGAGCACAAGCAGGCGCTATACCAGCCCAGCTGGAAGCTCTACCTGAGCTACCACACGGACTGGATGACGCGTGACGACGTGGCCGAGACGACCTACGAGGCGATGATCAGGATGAATCGTGTGAAGGCTGAAGCAGGAGTCACGGACGTCGAGATGGCCTCCCGGATCTCTTTCGGGCTGAACCAAGCCAGGGACGTCATGAGGAGCATTGACGCGATCATCGCCTCGACGAGGGACGAGTCCGAGAGGGCTGAGAAGTACGGGGAGCTGCGCCGTCAGATAGAGGACTCTAATAGGTCCACGGGATACGCCAAGAGGGAGCTGAGGATGCCGGGGACCACGGGCATCAGGCTAAAAGGAGCTCTGAAGTACCTTCTGAGGCTCGCACGTTTATCTAAGTAGGCTCGGGGAAGAGGATCTTCTCCACTTTCTTCAGTGTCTCGACGCCCCTTACCTCATAGGGCTGTAGGGGGAGCTGGACGACCGGCATCGTTCCGCCGTAGGTCTTCTCCAGTTCTTCGACGTGTCTGAGCTGCATCGCCCTCCTGGCCCTGTTGAAGTCGGAGTCCGCGGCCTCTTCCGTGAGGACGTGGTTGATGACGACGCCGCCGACCCGGATGCCGAACCTCCGAAGGTCGTCGGCCACCCTCTGGGTCTGGTTGACGCCTAGGGCTTCGGGGATGGTCACGAGGAAGGCCCGGGTCCCGTCGTCCTTCATCATGTCCAGCACGTTCTTGGCGAGCTGCTCCCACTCGCCGATGATCTTCAGCGGGTCCCTCTTTGCCCGTCCCTGCGTCAGTGCGTCGAGGGCGCTCCTGACCCGCACGTACATCTTGGCGGCCTCGCCCAGGTGGACGTAGAAGGTCTCCTCTATCTTGAGCAGGTTCAGGGTCCCGCCGGCGGGGGCGGTGTCCCAGACGATGACGTCGTAGCCGCCGCCAACGTAGAGGTCGTAGACGTAGCTGAGGGCGAACTCTTCGTCGATGCCCGGAGCCCCTGCGACGTACTCGATGATGTCCTCGTCGACTGGGAGGAAGGCGGAGATGAGCTCGTAGACCTCTGCGCCGAACTTCTCCTTCCACTTCTCGACCACGTCGTCGTAGTCAAGCTCCACGACCTCGAGGCCGGGCACTGATGGGATAGGGGTTATCGCCCCTCCCACGTCCAGCTCGAGCATGTCGGAGAGGGAGGGGGCGGGGTCGGTCGAGATGAGCAGCGTCCTGTATCCCTTCAGGGCGAAGTGGACCGCAGTGGTGGAGGCGCACGTCGTCTTGCCGACGCCTCCCTTGCCGCAGAACATTATGATCCGCGGCGTCTCCTCGTCGAGAAACTCCAGCCCTCTGGGGTCCATGAATCACCTAAAAACCCGTAACGTTCTAGATAAAGATTCAGAGCGTTGATGGTTGCCAGATTATAATCTATAAGGGGGGATCAGGCTGTCTTGGAGAGGATGAAGGGAAAGGAACGCTCTCGTCGGCAACGTTTAGGGTACACCGACCTGCCCGTCGACACTGTCACCATCACGTCTCTGATAACCTCGATACGGGAAGACTACGAGAGGGTGAACCACTTCATCTCCTTCTTCCAAGACCAAAGAGCCCGGCTGATGGGGCTCAGAAGACTGGGCGTGAACCCCGGCGTGGGCCTTGAGATGGGCTCGGGCCCAGGAAATTTCACGCGCATTTTCCGGCCCCTCGTCGAAGGATTGCTCGTGTGCCTGGACTACTCGGATACGATGCTCGCCTATAGCAGGAGGAGGACCGAGGATCCTGGGATCGGATACGTCAGAGGGGTCTTCGAGGCCCTGCCCCTCAGAAGCGGATCGGTCAACTCCGTCGCTACGGCGTACGCCCTCAGGGACTCGACAGACAAGTCCCGGACAATTGCGGAGATCGACGATGTCCTGAGGGAGAGGGGTAGGCTCCTCATCATCGACGTGGGAAGACCCAGCAACCCCATCGTCGAGGGCTTCCTCGCACTCTACATGAGGTACCTCGTACCCGTCATAGGGGGCCTCGTAGCGGGACACGGCTACATGAACCCTTGGAGCTACCTCTACAAGACCTATGGGACGCTGCCTGTCAACAACACGCTCCTGAGGATTCTAGAGCACGTATTCGATGAAGCCGAGCTGTTCGAGCTGTCCTTCGGAGGTCTGGTTGTTGCTCTGGCTGAGAAGAGGAAAGGGAAAAAATGGAAAGACACGGTTTTGACCGGTCAGTAGTACTTGCCCCTCGCCGTCACGGGCCAGACGGAGGCGATCCTGCCTTCCTTGACGACGACCATGTTGTCGTGCTGGTTCATGCAAGTGCAGCAGTGGTTGGGGACGAACTCGATCTTATTTCCCCACTTGAGCCTTTCTCTGGATTCGCTCCCCTCCTTGTAGTATATGGTCCCGTGCTCCTCGGAGAGGCCCACCCTCTCGAACTCCAACGGCTCCCCTTCCACCTTGACGAGCACGGCGGGTTTGACGCCCACAAATCTCCCTGACATCACCTTCTGCCCTGCGTCGGTCACCACTCGGTCCCTGAAGTTGGCGCCTATCACCTGGGTGAGGACCGTCAGCGAGGGCTTGAAGTGGGCGTCGTTCACGGATCACCAGCCTTAGCCAGAGCCCTCAGGACCCGCCCCGAAGACGAAGGACTCAGGCTCGATGAGCCTGTTGCAGATCGCCTCGGCCTTACGGTCTTGGCGTGAGGCGTGACGTTGACGTCCGCCTCCTTGGCGAAGCCGAACATCTTGTCGATGTTCCACTGGAACTTGTCGAGGTTGAGGAACAGCGCTGGCATCTGGATTTCTTCTACGGGTTTTCCTATTTTATACATTTAGAATCGTATCGCACTTACCGTGCTGACCTAAAATCTTTTCCAAGGAGTGCGCGCGTGGATCTCACTCTGCGTGGATGACGCCGTGGAGCCTGACGGCCTCCTCCATGTCGCCCACTCCCTCTAGGATCGTCACGCCGCTGCTCAGGACGCTTCCCCTGACGTCACCTCTGGAGAAGGTAGTCCCCATACGAGCCTCGACATCTATGGAGTAGCCGAGGGCGGCCAGTCGCCCGTTCAACGCCCAGAGGCCGAGGCCCATGTCGTCGTCGGGAGAGAAGACGTAGACTCTCCTACCCTCCCTGCCGCAGATCTCCTGCACGGGCTCGTGCCTGATCGGGGAGGGCTCGGACTTTGGAGAAGTCCCGCAGACCGGGCAGTTATCCACCTTCGCCAGCTTGATCTTCTCGAATGATAGGTCCTCGAGGTCGCAGAAGATGAGGCTGTCCGCCAGGTTCGGGGGCCTTCCGGTGAGCACCCTGACTACCTCGGAGACCTGGATGCTCGCGAGGATGCCTATCACGGAGGGGTGGACGCCGGCCACTGCGCAGGACGGGAGGGCTTCGTCGTCGACGTTGCCCTGGAAGCACTCGAGGCAGGCGGTCTCACCGGGGATGATCGTGGTGGCGTTCCCGACGTTCGAGATGACGGCACCGAAGATCATGGGTATCCCTAGCTTGACGCAGGCCCGGTTCAGGGCGTACCTGGGGGCCATGCTGTCGAGGCAGTCTACGACGAGGTCCATTCCGCTGATGATCTTCTCGGCGTTCCCCGGCGTGATGGACAGCGGCATCGGCTCTATCGCGATGTACGGGTTCATGCGCTCCAGCCTCGTGGCGGCGGCCTCCACCTTGGGATAGCCCACGCTGTCGACGCCGTAGAGGTGCTGCCTCTGGAGGTTCGACATCTCGACGACGTCCCTGTCCACGATCCTGAGGTGGCCCACCCCCATGGAGGCGAGCTGGGTGGAAACCGGGCTGCCCAGGCCTCCTAGCCCAGCGACGCAGACGTGGGCGTCCTTCAGCCTCGCCTGCCCCTGCAGCCCCAGCTCTTTCAGCACGATCTGCCTGGAGTAGTAGACCAGCTCCTCCTCCGAGAAGAACTCGTTCGAACCCATGCGGCCTCAACTAGGAATAGCTTACTAACGGACGCTCATAAAAGGATCAGTACGCATGCTCTGCACCCACTGCTCATTCTACTTTGTAGATAAATATCGAGCCGCAGACAGGACATACTAATTGGGGTTCGGAATCCTCCCATGTAGCGTAGCACTCGTCACATTCCCAAGTACACTCTTCTTCATTTAGCTCCTGCATTTTTCATGACCCCTCGGTAAGTGCATAATTATTTAGTTTATGTGAACATAAATATAATCCCAGAATGAGCGTCCAACATGACCGCCTGACTTTTATCATTCACACAATAGATGAATGGGCGAAAAATGACCCAAAATTAGAGAACAAGCTGGGTTTTCTAGAGTATCTTGAAACCCAAGAGATTGGAAAATATAAAGTTAAAAACATAGATGTCTGGCTAACTTACTATCACGAGGCAAGAAAAAAGCGGATCTCAATTGCTGAATTATTGTTTTTCAAAGTGAGAGAAGGTAGGAAATCCAACAGCAGCGAAGAAAGTGAGAGACCCTTGAAGGTTTTACCCATCGACGTTGTTCCGGAAGATAAAATGAAAGAACTAAAAAAGATGACATCGAGACTTAAGTCTCATTCACGCAAAAACGACGTTCATTAATCAACAGAATCGCACACAGGTGGATTGTAGTTTTTTAGAGGATGACCTGGACCACGAGCCCTATAATCGTCAGTGCCGTCGTGGACAGTATCCACATGACGTTTGCCCCGAGCGCCGGTATCAGAGCGGGGATGTCGTCGTAGTTCTCTCTGGCGCCTCTGGCAGCCTTCAGCCCGAGGGGGAGCGTCATGAAGACCACGAACATAGTGATAGACATCAGGTCAAGAAAGATGCACGCCACGACCCAGGTGTAGATAGAGGCGACGAGGAGGCCGTAGACCTTGGAGGCGCTCTCCAGCCCGAGCTTCATCACCAGGTTCCTGCGTCCGACCTCCCTGTCCGCCTTGACGTCGGGGAACTCGTTGATGAAGAGAAGCGTCGCCCCGAGGACGCCGGGTATGACGGCCGGCACCAGGCCCGAGATGCTGTACCTCCCCGCCATGATGAAGTAACCCCCGACGGCCATGAGGAAGCCGAAGTTCAGCCCCGTGAAGAGCTCGCCCAAGTACCAGTGGGAGAGGTAGTCGGTGTAGATGTAGATGGTCACGGCAGCGATAACGATCACGGGGAGTATCTCCCAGCCCACGACGTAGGCGAAGTAGACTCCTATTGCTCCGCCGAGTAGGATGCACGTCATCGCCAGGTGGTAGACGCTCCTGGGGTTTAACGCCCCCGACTGGAGTATGCCGCTGCCGCCGCTGAAGGGAGTCTTCGTGGTCTTCATGTCGAGGCCGCTCTGATGGTCGAAGTAGTCGTTGATCACGTTTATCGCTATGTGAGCCAGCAGGACGCCAAACATCCCGAGCAGGGCGTGGGGTAGATGGAAGCTACCTTCGACGAAGGCCGCGGCGAGCCCCACGGAGAAGTTGAGGGGGGTCAGCAGGAGGAAGCTCGGTCTCGTCTCAAGGAACCATGTCTTGAGGCTCATTTTTCTTTAACATCTTTGTTCGAGGGTCTTCATCAATATATGTCTTCGCCATGGGATCCGGCCAAGCCTTAAAGTTAAAATATGTTTATGGGTGATTGGTTACGGATTCGTGAAAATGGGAGTGGGCCTTGTTTAACCTCAAGCTGGAGCTCAGGGAGAAGCTGGAATTCATCAAGGAAGCCATAGAGGAGGTAGATCTATCTAACACCCACTCCATCCTGGGCATCCCAACGAGATACGCGATCTCAAGCGGCGGCAAACACCTGAGACCCATCATATGTACGCTCAGCGCTGAGGTCGCTGGTGGCGACTACAGGAGAACGAGGGACGCGTTCCTCGCCCTGGAGCTGATCCACAATGGCACACTAGTCCACGACGACATCATAGACGAAGACCTCTTCAGGAGGGGCAGCCCATCGGCCCACCTCAAGTTCGGCGGCAAGCGCGCGGTGCTGACCGGCGACGCCCTTCTGAGCCTCGGACTCAAGTACGCCGCGAAGACCAGGAAGACTGCTGTTGTCGACTGGCTCTCCGAGACGGCGTTGAAGATGTTGCAGGGCGTGGCGCTTCAGACCTTCTACAGGAGAAAGGTGATCCCTGAATCCGACTACTTCGAGATCAACTACCTGAAGAGTGGCAGCCTGTTCGAGGCGGCGGCAGCTCTGGGAGGGATAATGGGATCGGAAGACCCAGGGGCTACGCAGAAACTAGCCAAGTTCGGCAGGGACTACGGTAGCGCGTATCAGATACGGGACGATATCTGCGGTGTGTTCTCAGAGAATAGGGACGACGATCTTGCTAGAAACGATCTGCTCAACGGAGATATCTCCCTTCCTTTGATCTACGCCCTGGACTCTGAGTCCATCAATGAGAGGGACAGGCAGACGCTGATGTCCATCTACCTCGGGGAGAATGAGAGGACAGACTTGGAGGAGATCCAGAGGATCTACGAGGAGACGGGCTCGTTGGAGAGATCAATAGCTAAGATGAAGGGGTTCGCCGAGTCCAGCCGTGGTCATCTCGACGGTTTCGAGCCGACGGAGGCCAAGGAGTTCCTCAACCACCTGCTGGACCAGTATTACGTGAACTACAGCCCCAGCCTGGCACCCAAGGTGATCATATGACCTTTTTCACTTATTTTTAATAGGGAGCGGCTGTAATCCAATGAACCTCAAGGAGGACTGACCCCCTGTACGACGTGGTTGTGGTGGGCGCGGGCCCCGCGGGCTCCATGACGGCCAGGACCGCCGCGGAGAGGGGGCTGGAAGTACTCCTCCTGGAGAGGGAGCTGGAGGTGGGCGTCCCCGACAAGTGCGGCGAGTACCTGCCGAGCCTGGAGGAGATGAGGAGGCTGGTCCCTGAAGCCGTCGGCCTGGAGGGCCTCTTCGACCCACCAAGTAGGTGTATCGTCAATAGCACCAAGTACGTGAAGTTCGTCTTCCCCAACGACCACGAGGTGGCGGTGCCCTTCAGGGGCGTCGTTGTGGAGAGGAAGCTGTTCGATAAGCACCTTGCCAACGAGGCGGCGAGGGCTGGCGCCAAAATTGCGACACTCACGAAGGTTGTGGACCTCCTTGAGGACATGAAGGGAGTCAGGGTCAGGGACGTCGATGGGGAGCGGGACATCCATGCAAGGATCATAGTGGCCGCCGACGGAGCCTACTCCCTTGTGGCACGACGCGCTGGCCTGCCGGTGTCTAGGGACCCACTCGATTATGGCGTCGGCTACCAGTATGAGATGGTTAACGTGGACCACGACCCTGAGTACGTGGACATGTTCCTAGGGGAGGACATCGCCCCGGGCACCTACGCGTGGATCATACCGAAGGGGGACGACGTGGCCAACGTCGGGACAGGTGTACGAGTCCCCTACATGAAGCCCGGGATGGGCATCCGCGACTACCAGCGCAACTTCGTGGAGGGGAATCGGCTCTCCTCCGAGAAGCTCCGCAGGGCGGTGCCCACGGCCGTGAAGGCCGGATGTATACCTGTGGGGGGGGCAATGGAGAGGACCTGCGTGGAGAACGTCCTCGCCGTCGGGGACGCCGCCGGGCACACCATCCCCACGGTAGGTGGCGGGGTACCACCTGCGTTGATCTGCGGCAGGATAGCGGGCGAGGCCATCGCCAGACATTTGAACGAGGGAGAAGCTCTTGCTCGTTTCGACGGAACTTGGCGGAGTCAGATGGGAAAGGTCCTAGAGAACTCCCTCCGGATGAGAAGGATGAGCGACGTCGCCTTCAAGAACAAACGGGTCATCGACATAGTAACTAGGAGGGGCTGGCTCACCGAGGAGATGGTGATGAAATTCGTCCTCTGCGACATGGACGCCAAGATGAGGCTCATGGAGAAGACCCTGGGACTCATGAGGCGAGTTTAAGCCCCGTTTTCGTACACGAGGCACGCGTACGTAATTTCGACGGACGTGGCGATAAGAGCGCATGGAGGAGGAAAAGGACCCGTATTATGTGAATAATATAGAATGTGAAAGGCACATTGTTTTGATGCGGCTTTGCCCCCATCAGGGTTTTTAGGCATCGCATCTAGGTATACTCCAAGGTGTGAGACCGGTGTCTACCGTTGATGTTAAGCTACGCCGAGTGAATCTGAGGGACGAATCCGTGTCGGAGGTGGATGACGTCGTGACCTCCGACCGGGCGGTCTGTGTCTTCATCAACGACAAGTTCTACAGGACGCTGATAACCACGCCCGCCATGGTGAAGGAGTTGGTGCTTGGCCACCTGCTCTGCGAGGGGGTCGTCGAGTCCATTGACGACGTGGAAGCCCTTGAGGTGGACCCTCTGAAGGTCTGGGTGGAGCTGAAGAACGACGTGGACCTTGACCTCATCAACATGGGCAAGGTGGACCTCATCACCACAGCCTGCGGCTCATTGAGCGCTCCGCCGAGGGAGGATCAGCTGGGTTCCCTGAGGAGAGCTCCCGAGGTCCGTGTGGAGGCCGAGAGGATCTGGGAGATGGTCACTGAGCTGAACAGGAGGAGTGATCTGTACCGCAGCACGGGGGGCACCCACTCGGCGATGCTGTGCTCACTCGACGGGACGGTCCGCGCCTTCGCCGAGGACGTCGGGAGGCACAACGCCGTCGACAAGGTCGTCGGAGCAGGAGTCCTCGGAGGTGTCGACCTCGGTAGGTGCGTCCTGGTCTCGTCGGGGAGGCAGTCCAGCGAGATCGTCCTGAAGGTCGCCCGGAGTGGGATACCTGTGATCGCCTCAGTGGCGGCTCCGCTGGAGTCCGGCGTCAACATCGCGAAGGCCACGGGCATAACACTCGTCTGCTTCGTGAGGGGGAGGCGTATGAACGTCTACACTCATCACGGGGCGATAGTCGTATAGAGGGATCAACCCAGCAGCCTCTCGAAGAGGTTCAGGAACTGGTCGAAAAACCTGGTCAGGAGTCCCATCGAGCCCAGGACGCTCCTGAGGTTCTCCACTTCTCTCATCTCCAACGTCCTTGACAGGACGATCATGACAAGGTACACGGTGACGAACAGGCCCGCGCCAACGAGCAGTTCGACCTATTCGCCGAGGTTTACGTAGGCCAACACGAAATAGGTGACTGCAATGGCGGAGAAGGACGACAGATAGATCTTGGCCGATGCCCTCAAGTCGATGGTGAAGCCGAGATTTCTCTTGATACACCAGAAACCGTAGAGAAACCCGGATCTGGGAGCCAGGATCAGCGTCGCAAGTTGGTTCATTGCGCCATAGCGGAGATTTACACTAGGCATGAAGGCTGTTCAATGAATAGCGCGCGATCGGTGTTATGGGTGAAATTGGATCACGCACGTTATGGTGCTCGTCAATTTTAAACGGGTTTATGACGCTGAGCCAATTAGAATAATATCGAAACTAAAACTATCTATACCATCGATGGACGAATCTATTTTTAAAGTCAATGTCGCTTCGAGAACGGCATTAGGATCAAGATAAATTCCATCAGAATCCCAAGATAGATGAATGTCGTTGATTGCACCTGATGGAACCCAGTTATCGGTGCTTAGCTCCAAAAAAACTCTATAGTCACCAGAGTTCTTCACATATATTACTCTATCAATAGAACTGCCAGCTTCGATAGATCCCCAATTCACACTGGATATCGACTGTGTACAAGCTTGATTACCGTAAACATCGATCTCGATAGTCGGCTCTGGAGGAGGAGAAGTACTCGATGTTCCTACTGGCGAAGGAGGAGAAGGAAGCGGGGGAGGAGGCTTAATGACGATGCCAGAAGAACCGATCCTCTCACTCGACTGAAGCAAACCAACTACTGACATACCTCCAAAGAGAGCTAGTGTAGTTATGAATAATGTAGCTATTGTCATAGATTTATTAACCATGCCTATTACTCCTCGAAGTTGATTGAATCCTATAAAAGAGACCAACTATAAACCTTTATGAAGCAAAGTTCGATAGTGTTAACATATTACATAGAAACATGTACGCGTGATAAAAACAAAATTTCGAAATCTAATAAGTATACTTAACTGACAACCTTACATCTACCTCATTCTCTTTATTCGGATTGCTGATGTTAATATATACCGTGGAACATACGGGAACCTTGAATGACCCATTTATTGCAGTGTTAGGAAAAGTGGGAAAACGAGCAAAATAAACCTCCTCGTTTATAGAACTCCCAATCCAGAGATAGATATCCGTGGAAGCCGTAAAATTCACTTCAATGAATCCTGCATAATTCGTTTCATATAGTAAGGTTGCATTTCCTTTTGGTGGTAATTCAACAGTTCTGTTACTTTCAAAGATAATGTAACTTTCAAAATTTATTATCTCCTCAAGCGCAGCCACTTCATTCTGAAGAGTATTCTTCTCTTGTAATATAGTGACATACTTATTCGCAAATTCGGAATATTCGTCCCGAAGATCCGAGTACATCTCCGTGATTTCAGTATAGTAACTATTAGTACTTGAAAATTCTTTTTCGAGTGTTAGATAATGATCATAAAGATCTAAATAACTCGCTTGAAGGTCTTTTATCACACGCTGATCTTGAGTTTTACCGTAGAAAAAATACCCGGTTACACAAGCAGTAAATACACTAAATACAACCAGTAGAGCCTTTACCTCATCAGTTTTACGTGCGTATTCGCGTAAGGTTTTCATGCTATAAGTTGTAGGTCCAAGTACAGTTTCTACACCATCATTTATGAGTACAGACGAAGGTTTCATAAAATCAGTTTTTTTATCAACCTGAGTAATTTCCCTTTGTATTCTATCTATTAATATTTTACCACATTTTTTACATTCAGAATAAATGTTAGTTGATCCATTATTTTCAGTATTCCTGATCTCTTTACTATATCTTTTACACTCAGGACATCTCATTTTTTTTCACGTGCACTTTTTCGTAACTATAATCCGTATAATTTTATAGATTTCAACAACTCTTCACTAGCAATTTTATGTACCTTGACTATATGGATCTTCAGGCCTTTTTCACCTTGACATTGATGTCCACATTCTGGGC
>CP070784.1:178263-182398 GCA_020346605.1 Candidatus Bathyarchaeota archaeon
AGGTGGTCGGAGCCGCCCATGTAGGGCTTGATCCGGTAGTTGAGGCCGTACCTCCATCCCTCGAGGGCTACTCCCCTGGGGTCGTCCTTCACCTCCTCGAGGAGCCCGATGAAGAGGGGATTAATGTAGGACGGGGTCGAGTCCGGCGCAGAGACGAAGTGCAGGGGCCACCCGACGGTGACGGGGTGCTCCCCCACCATGTCCAGGTTTATGGAGACCAGGATGTCCTTGAGCATGTCCCTGTGGCCGTGCATCCACGCGACGGTGCCGTTGATCTCTGGGACCCATAGGAACCTGATCGTCCTCTTCGGAGGAGAGATCTTCCTGGACTTCACGAGGGAGACAATCGAGCGGGCCACCTCGATGAGAACGGCGCTCCCGGAGCCGTTGTCGTTGGTGCAGGTCTTGGGGTGGCAGAGGTGGGCGATGAGGACGATCTCCTCCTCGGGCCTCTCGGTCCCAGTTATCTCCGCCGACAGGACGTCCATGAAGCCGTCGTAGAGCCTCCCGTCGGTCTTGCACGAGACCACCACCTTCTTCCCCGCTTCAAGCAGGCCCCTTATCTTCTGGTACTGGCGGTCGCTTATCGCGAAGCCGAAGGTGGTCTTCTCCCGGGTCTCCTGGTTGGGCCAGATGCCGTTGTACTGGACGAGGTCCGGGTACTCGGCGGCCCTGTTCCATGGCGGATGATGTATTGTCCCGAGGGCTCCGTGCTCCACCGCCTTCAAGTGGGTGACACGGGCCATTCCCGAGACGATTGCGATCTTTCCATCGAGGTCCTTCCCCTCGTAATCCTCGTCCTTATCCCCGACCCCTACGTCGACGACCTCCGCAGTTACATCGCAGCTCTTGGAGTGGGTGGCGAGGCTCACCGGGAGCTCGTCCAACCTCCCGAGCAGCTCCGTTTCCGGCTCGACCATCCTTATCTCGCCGTGCTCGGCCCACCACGAGATTATCGCGTCGTAGGTCCAGTACTTCGTCATCCCGTCCGCGGGGAACTTCTCGATAGAGGCCTTCTCTAACCCCACCTTCCTGAGCTCGTCCTGGACATGGATCGACGCGTCGCGGAAGCCGGGGCTGGCCTGGATCCTGTGGAACTTCGAGATCTCGACGGCGTGATCCTTGGCGATCTTGCCCGACAGCTCGTCGAGAAGCATGTTCGCGTATTTGTTCAAGGATTAGTTCACCTATTTCCCAGTCTGAATTCTTCGTGCCAATAAATGTTTGTTGTCACGACCTTTCTTTTAAGATAAGGGCGCTCACGTGAAGCCGCTGATAACCCGCAGGCTCCAGACAACAGAGTGGAAACAGGTATTCAACCAATGGAGAGGAGAAAATCGCCGGGGAGGCACCGTTCCTCCATTTTTGATGTTGAACGGCGAAGCTCAAGAGACTGCGCCGGCAGGGAGATCACCCAGTGCCATGGTGCAACCTTGGATTAGAGATTTAAAAAATAAGGGAATAGGGTTTCCTGCCTCTACATCGGGATGATCTTGAGGACCTGTAGGAAGAACTTCGCCCTGCCGGTGAGCATCGTCAGCCTGAAGAGGACGGTGTTGCCGAAGTAGGCGCCGAGCCCCACCATGATGAAGAGGCGCCCGATCCTGGTCGGGGCCTGCAGGGCTCCGCTGTGCTCGTAGGTCAGCAGGAAGTACATGATGCTGCAGACCATGCCCAAGGCGATGTAGACGAAGTTGATCCAATTCATCGTGCCTCCGACCGCCGGAGGCGTGATCGTCGACACCGTCGCGTCCAGTATGTCGGGTCTGATCACGCCCCTCATCCCCAGGCCGAAGCCCGAGCCTACGAGGATGGCGATTGGGTACCTGGCAACCCAGCGGTACTCTCTGCTCAGCATCGCGTATATCATGAAGCCTAGGATTATCGGCACGATGTACAGGATCTGTCCGCCGAGCATCGGGGTGACGGCGATCCTCATGACGTTGTTTGTGTTCACCACCAGGTTGACTGCGAGCATGATCGCAATGTAGGAGTGCTCTGCGAACCTGTATACCGGCGTCTCCTTGTACAGGGGGTAGCTGTAGATCATCATCATTAACAGCCAGCCAAGCCAGAGGCCGACTACATCAAGCGGTGCAGTTGGGTATGCCATCTCATTTACCTCCTCTACTCTTCGATGCGAAGTAGCCAATGTTCCCGATTATGACGACGATGACGATGTACAGGTGCGACACACTTATGCTGTCCATGGCCGTGGTTGCTTCGCCGGGCTCCCCGATCAGCTTCTCGAGCTCGGCCCCTCCCCTGGAGCCGATGCTGAGGCCGAAGTAGTTGCCAGCCAAGTAGCGGGGCATGCCGCTGGACCCCAGCATGGCGATCCCTATCTCGGCGAGGCGAGTGCCATAGGTGGACTGCCACTGGGTCAAAAAGTAAATGCCCCAGTCTCCGGTGTCAGAGGAGAGCACAAGTTCGATGTCCTCCCATCCGTCAACGTTTTCCATCATCGGTATATCGTCGAGAGGTGTCCCGTCGGCATCTGTTGGGTAGACGCTCCTGATGCTGGATGCCAGTTGGGCTATAGCGGAATCCCCGCCTGTGATGTATCCGAGATACACGTAGTCTTCACCGTATTCCTTGGTGGCGAAGTCTTTAGAGGCTTGTTCCTGGACCTGCGCCCATGTGAGGCTGACGTCGGTGTGGGGCCCTATGAAGATGATCTTCACACCTTCTCTGAACAGGGCCTTCACGCAAACGACCGTCCCCGGCATGCACTCGGGCCAAGCGCTGACGCCGAACCCGAAGTTGACGATGGCGACGTCCCCCGGCTCGACTTCGGGGGCCCTGATGCCGTTATAGAGGTCTCTCGTGGGTTGTGTTACCTTTACCCCTAGCCCCAGTGGGAAGACGAACGGGACCATGAGGAGGACGAAGAGGATCCAGTAGAAGACCCTCCGGTCGACGTTCTGCAACTTGTCCCAGATGGTCTCGCTCACGCCTCCCCCACCTCCGCGTAGAAGCCCTTCTCCTTCCCGAGGAGGGCCCTGAAGCCGTACGCCAGCATTCCCATTGCTCCTACCATGGCGAAGGTCCTCATTCCCGGGACCTGACCTGTGAACCGGAACCACTCCCCGATGACCGGTATCCCGCCCCAGATCGCCTCCCCGACGGGTGCGTTGGAGAGGATGACGAAGCAACCGGCTATGAGCATGAGGGCCGCATCGACGTTCCTCGCTCTGAACGCCCTGTAGGCGGCGGAGAAGATGTAGAAGCCAGTGATCGGATAGAGGGTAGCGCCGAGTGGGGTATAGACGTTGACGAACAACCAGTAGTATATGGGGTTGTTATCCTGATTTCCGGTGGCTACATATCCTGCAAGTCCTGTAATCAGCTGGATCGCGAAGAAGAGGATCAGCCAGCCGCTGAAGAGGTAATTCCTACCTCGTCTCTGAACGACTTTGCTGTGTTGTGTCAACAGTCTTATTGCGCCAAGACCTAGCGAGATGTTAAAGATGATGACCGACCATGTCCGGATCGTCTCTGCCAGGGGCCACCCCGCTGGGAAGAAGAAGAATTCCACGAACATGATCACTGTCACGATGCCGGTAATGACGTAGATGAGTTCCCTCTTGTATATTTCAGACATTTTCTCACAACCCCAGTAGGTCTATCAGTAATGTCATCCTGCCTAATCCCAGCAGGAAGCCGACCGCTATCACAGCGATGAAGGCGTATTTCAGGATGTCCTCGCCTCTTATGGTCCCTAGTAGGTCTGGGTCTTGGCTGATGGAAGCGCCCGCGGCGTAGAGCTCCTCGCTCAGGAGCATGTAGTCACAGGTGGCTATCATGAAAGGCATCTGGTGCGTGTTCGCCGTGCCTCCGATCTGCAGTGCCCCGATGTGGGACCCGGCCTCGCCTATGACGACGGACTCGTAGTAGAAGCCTCCCATCAGTATGTTGGAGGCGGGCCTCTCCCTCTGGAAGTAACCCAGAGTCGCGGAAAGGTACGCCGACTGCCCTGAGATGAAGTGAATGATGTCTACGTCGAACTCATCACCTTTCCCCTGGGCCATGTATGCAGTCCGCAGTGTCTCCTCGACGAGGGGGTACGCATCCGGTACCGGGCTGAAGGCAGCTATCTCGACCCCAGCCTTGATGCACTCCTCTGCGATGTACG
>CP070784.1:182498-185294 GCA_020346605.1 Candidatus Bathyarchaeota archaeon
GTTCCTTTGCTTGACACGAAAACTCGCCAAGTGTATGTTTTACTTTGATATTTAATACCTTGGCATCGGGCCCATCGGGAGTCTAAATCTTTTATATCGTCAGGTCTCACGCTGTCTGGGGCGGCATGTCGCTGGAGATGTGGATGGGCGCAGAGCAGGAGTTCGCCGCAGGAGGACAGCCGGTCCACCTCTTCGAGGCGCTGGGCCGCCGCGGAGTCTTCGTCTTCAGGCCTGCCGACAACATACCGCGGGCCCACCTGAGGAACGGCGGCGTCTGCTACGTCCACTCGAACCTCTTCGAGGTCTGCACCCCTGAGTGCCGGAACCCGCTCCAGCTCGTGGCGTACGAGAAGGCGTGCGAGGCTTACGCCAGGCTCTCCTCTTGGGCCCACGAGGAGCAGACAGGGGAACGGGTCCACCTCTATAAGACCAATATCGCCTCGGATCCCAAGGGGGAGGTGGAGTATACGACGGTGGGAGCACACGAGAACTACCTAGTCGAGAGGCGCGGCTGGGAGGGAAAGGAGAGGCTTCTAGTCCCCTATCTGGTCCTTAGGCAGGTCCTCTTCGGTGCCGGGGGGTACGTCAGGGGCGACTACTGGATCTCCCCGAGGGCGATCTTCCCGAAGACGGTCTACTCCGAGACGAGCTCCGATTACCCGATTATGAGCGTCAGGGACGAGCCCCACGCCGGCGAGGGCCTGTTCCGAGTACACGTCGTCAACGGGGAGGGCGCTAGGAGCGAGTACACCACTTTCCTGAAGTTCAGCACGACGTCGTACGTCCTCCAGGCCATCCAGGGAGGGCACATCGAAGACGTCCCCGATCTAGCAGATCCTATATCCGCGGGCATAGAAATCGCGGGAGACCTCGGTGGCGACTGGAGCGTAAAATTGTCGGATGGCGGGAGGATTAAGGTCACCGACTACCTCAACGCCTACTACCTGGAGGGCCTCGAGGATCTTTTCTCCGAGAGGGAGGCCGGGGAGCATGATAAAACAGCACTGCGGGAGCTCAAATGGACCTTGGCGAAGCTCGACCAGGGGCTCTTCGAGGACTTGGAGACCTCGCTAGAGTGGACCATCAAGCTCAGCGTCATCGAGAGGGGGCTCCAGGAGAACTTCTCCCCCGAGGAGGGGCTGGACAAGCAGTCCCAGAAGGAGGCGGCGGCCTACCAGTACACGGCCGTCACGGAGCCTCTGTTCGACGAGCTCGTGGATAGGCGCGGCATCAGGACGATCGCCTCGGAGGGGGAGGTGGAGGGAGCGTTCATGGGTCCTCCGGATGGGAGCCGTGGGGAGCTCAGGGTCTCCGTGGCTAAGAACTTCGGAGAGGCGATGCACAGCCTGAGCTGGTCCTACGTGAAGCTCAAGAGGGGGAGGGGCCACGTGCAGTACGACTTCCCAGAGCTGGAGGGCTGGACCCAGGAGAAGGTCCTGTGGACCCTTTCGGACATCAGCTCGATGATAGAACTGATGCGCGCCCGAGAGCCGGCGAAGTAGATAATATTATATGTGCTCCTCGTGAGTAAAACAAAGCCTTTCGTAGATATTTTCGAGGTCAGGGACTTGATGGAGCGTAAGATCCGGGGCGTCGAGCAGGAGCTGGCGATGAACACGCAGCCCGCCCTCCCCCACAGGTCGCTGGTCCACCTCGTCGGCATGGCCATAGAGGGGCTGAAGGGCCGGGGGCTGGTCACCAACGTCAGGGTCGAGGAGGAGCGCCTCGACTTCATGGCGCTCAACGGGTTCAGGGTCTACAATGACATGAGCCACCTGGAGCTCTCAACGCCGTCTTACAACACCCCTCTGGAGGCCGTCGTCTACGACAAAGTAGCCGAGCTCTTCTCCTACTACGCCGTAAACCACCTCGGAGAGTACTTCAAGGCGGTGAACGCGTACAAGAACAACGTCTCCAACACGGCGGGGAACTCCGGGGAGTGGAGGGCTGTCTCCTACTCCACTCACTCCAGCATTCTCATGGACAGGAGCGTCTGCAACCTCGACGTCTGGGAGCGTCTGGAGAAGGCCCTGATCCCCTTCATGGTGGCGAGGGTGCCCCTCATAGGGGGCGGTGACCTCGTTCCTGCACTCAGGGGAGGCGGGTACAGGCGCTCAGGGAAGGAGCTCCGCGGCGACACGCTGCGGTTCGCGATTTCCCCTAGGGCGTTCTTCACTAGGCGGCTGTCCTCCAACGACACCGTCGACGCCCGGGGGCTCCTGAACCAGCGGGACGACCCACACGCCGACCCCGGCAAGTACTGGAGGCTCCACGATATCAACTTGGAGGGCCTGAGGAGCCCCTACCAGATCTACCTCAGGGACTGCCTCGAGGTCCTGGTGACCTCAGCCTACGAGGGAGGCTACGTGAGGGACCCCCCCGAGCTGGCGGACCCGGTCACCGCCATCAAGGAGGTCTCGGGCGACTCCGAGGCCTGCAACTGGAAGGTGCTGCTGAAAGACGGAAGTAGGGTGGACGCCATCGCCGACGTCATGGAGGGCTGCTACCTCTCCGCGATAGAGGAGATGATGGACGAAAGCGCCCCAACGACCGGGGACAGGATGGCCTTCAACCTCGTCGAGGCGACCCTGCAGGGACTCAGCGAGAGGCACCTCGAGTACTTCATCGACGGCCTGGACTGGGTCACCAAGAAGGCGCTCATCGACGAGCACGCGCCCGGAGACGTCGAGGGCGCTCTGAGTATCTGTAACCAGTATGCCCTAATCGACGGGAGTGTGCTGGGGTACTTCAACGATCCCGTTGACCCCGAAGCCGTCCAGACCACTTACGACCACA
>CP070784.1:185394-214807 GCA_020346605.1 Candidatus Bathyarchaeota archaeon
AGAACATGCCCCAGCTCACCCCCTTCACGTCCTCCCAGACGATGATCTCCCTGAGGGCCATGTAGGCCACGGCAGCCATGGACACCACCGCGGGGGAGACCGCCGTCGACGGCAGGCCCAGCGCCGGCTCCATGTACGAGCCCGCCATCCACATGAGGACGGTGACATTCAGCACGGCAACTATCTCCCACTCGACGGCCTTCAGGGGGCCCAGGTTGGCCAGCTCGTCTCTGGCCAAGCTGATGTCCATCCTGCTGAGGCCCACGGGCACGAGCCTCATGAGCAGGTACCAGGTCAGGGGGAAGACGAAGACGAAGGCCGGGAGGCCGTACCGCACCCAGTCCAGGAAGGTCCAGGGCAGTATCTCGGCGAGGAACCCGGAGGCGACCGCGTTGGAGGAGGAGCCAGTCACCGTGACCATCCCTCCAAGGCTGGCGGCGTAGGCGATCCCGAGCACCAGAAGGACGGTGACCTCCCTGGCCCTTTCCTTGTCAGTGATCTGGTTCGAGATGGTGAGCACGACTGGTATGAGCACTGCAGTCGTCGCAGTGTTCTCCATCCACATCGACAGCAGCGCTGCGATCGTCATCATGCCCAGGAGTAGCCTGTCCAACTCGCCCCCCGATACCACGATGGAGGCCAGCGCCATCCTGCGGGTGATCCCGTGCTTCCGGAGACTTTCCGCGAGGAAAAGGCTCCCCAGGATGAGCACGATGATGGGACGAGAGAGGACGACGAAAGCCTGGGAAGAGTCGGCGACTCCCAGAAGCACAAGAGCGACCGAGGCCATCAGGCTGGCGAAGGGGAGGGAGACGGGCTGGAGGGCGAAGATGCTGCCTGTGAAGACGAAGGCTGCAAGCGCCCTCTTTCCGGGGTCTGTGAGCCCCTGGGGGAGAGGGAGAAGCAGAACCACGAGGGTCATAGTTACGACGATTGCGAAACGGCCCCCGAATCCGCGTAGACGCATCATCCCCAGTCTATCGAGTCGAAGCGGCGTAGATAAGGGTTGACGGAATCATGGGACGAAGATTAATCAGTCTGGTCGACTCCATACAGACCCATGACCGAAGAGAACGACGTTATCATAGAGAACGCTGAGATCGTGGACGGCGTAAACAAGGCTTATCGCGGCTCAATCGGCATCGTTGGTGACCGCATCAAGGAGGTCGGAAAGTTCCAAGGCGATGCTGTGAAGCTCGTGGACGCGACAGGCCTCGTCGCGATGCCCGGTTTCGTCGACTCCCACTCCCACGCCGACGGCACCTTGCCCTGGTACCCGGACTGCCAGAGCGCAGTGCTGCAGGGCTGCACCACAGTCGTCGCCGGCCAATGCGGGGGCTCACCTGCGCCTCTCGGTGAGTACATGCGGCCGCCGCGGGCGCTCTCGGACGAGCTCTATGAGCGCTCTCCCTACCTGTACCACAGCCCCAGCCCCCTCCTTCCTGTGGAGACGGTGAACGAGTTAATGGAGGAGAAGTACGGCTGGACCATCGACTGGAGGACTATGGCCGAGTACTTCGAGTTCATCGGTGGGCTCGGTATCTCGCTGAACTACGTCCCCTTGGTGGGCCACGGTACGGTGAGGTACATGGTGATGGGGGAGGACTACAAGCGCCACGCCACCGCCGATGAGGTGGACCAGATGAAGACACAAGTACGTCAGGCCATGGACGAGGGCTGTATCGGTATGTCCGCGGGGCTCGACTACGACCCGGACGTCTTCGCCGACAGGCCCGAGATGGACGCGTGCGTCGCCACCCTGAAAGACTACGACGGCATCTACGCCCCTCACTGGAGGAGGACAGGGCGCAGGCGCGACATCAAGATGGGGGCGGGGTACTCCGAGACCCAGGAGGGGATCATTGAGGTCCTGGACACCTGTAGGAGCACAGGGGTCAGGCTGAACATCGCCCACATCGCCCCCGGCTGGCACACCATCCCGCCCATGACGCCCCACATAGGCAAGGCCATCGGCGAAGCCACGGTCGCCCCCATAGACGAGGCCATCGAGGAGGGGCTGGAGGTGAGCTTCGACTGCATCCCCTGGGAGTGCTTGGAGCCCCTGCCCTACCTCTGTAGCGTCCACTTCACCCAGTGGCTCAGGCTCCTGGGCTCAAGGGAGAAGCTGGCGGAGTGGCTCAAGGTGGACGAATTCAGGAAGAGGGCGTGGGAGGAGATCGAGAGCGGCAAGCTCTTCCAGAGGGTGGTCATCAACCCTTGCCTCAACCCCGCTCACTGGGCTGAGAACCTGAAGATCACGAAGCACGACAACGGGAGGTACGAGGACAAGCAGCTCTCGGAGGTCGCCGAGGCAATTGGGAAGGATCCGTGGGAGGTGCTCTGCGACATCATAGTGGAGGACCCCCACTCCCGGGGCAGTCACACCGACTACAGGGGGAACGAGGAGCAGATGAAGGTGTTCTTCAGGCACCCCCGCTGCACCGTGGGGCTGGACGTCTCGGTCTGCGACGACAAGTGGGAGAGGAGGCACCCGCCCTACTCGATCCCCTTGCCAGACACATACTCTGGATACCCCAAGTTCCTCATCAGATACGTCAGGGACGGCAACCTGTTCACAATCGAGGAGGCAGCCCAGAAATGCGCCACGCTACCTGCGAAGTTCCATGGGATCAGAGATAGGGGCGTCCTGACGCCGGGAGCCTACGCCGACATCACCTTGATCGACCTCCCCAAGCTCAGGATAATCGGCAAGCCCGAGGAATCCAGGAACTACCCCGAGGGCATCAGCCACGTCCTCGTAAACGGCGAGCTCGTGGTCGAGGATGGGGAGCACACGGGAGCCAGACCCGGCAACATTCTGACGAGGGGGAAATAACCCCTTTTTTTACTAGGAATCCTTGTTTCAGTGTCCCAGCATGCCGTACCTGACGTAGATGTACGCCATGGATATGAGGAAATAGAGCATCGTGAGCCCGAAGCCTATCTTCAGGAACATGTTGAAGGGGATCGGGTAGCCCTCCTGCTCCGAAACGCCTATAGTGATGACGTTGCTCGGGGAGCCTATTGGCGTCATGTTGCCGCCAAGGTTGGCACCAATCACCAGCCCCCACCAGAGGACCCTCCAGGAGTCGAAGACCACCATGTCCTTCACGACGGGGGCGAGGGACGTGGAGAGGGGGATGTTATCGACGATGGAGGAGGTTATCCCCGAGAGCCACATCATCGAGACGGCTGCCTTCAGCGGGGATCTCCCGAGGACGTTGGCGAGGGCCTGGGACAGCATCTCGATGATCCCGATCTTCGCCAGGCCATTGATCATCACGAACAGGCTCCCCAGGAAGAGGATGGTGGACCAGTCTATGTCCCTGAGGACGCCTGAGGGGTCACTCGATTGCAGTATTACCATGAGGAATCCCCCAAAGAGGGCGACGAACTCCACAGTGAGGTTGTAGCGCTCGTAGACCATGAAGCCGACGATCGTGAGCCCCAGCACCAATGCGGCGGAGGCCATGCTCAAGCTCATTCCGGTTGCCCTAATCCCGCTCACCTCGATGGCCCGCTCGATCCACTCATCGAACTCCATGTCCCTGAACTCCGCCTCGGGCTCGGGGGTGAAATCGTCCCCGAACATCCTGATGAAGATAATGATCGTGACACCATAGAGTATCAGCCCCAGTGGGAGAATGTTCCAGACGAAGTCCGTGAAGGAGAGCCCCCCCTCGATGCCGATGATTATGTTCGGTATTGAGCCCGTCCACAGGGTCATCCCCCCGACGTTGATCACCACAGCCTGGAAGACCAGAAGGGTCTGAGGCCTGATCTTGAGGCTCCTCGCCATCGTGATGGTGATGCTCGCCATGATCAGCATCGCCCCTATGTTGCTGACGAAGACCGCCAGAATCACCGTGAATGAGAGGAGGATGACGGCGAAGGAAGTCGGGCTCCTGGAGCTCCTCATGATCTGGACGGCCGTGAGCTGGAAGAGCCCCGACCTCTCGGCGCCCCTGACAAGGAGGAAGAGACCGAAGATCACCGCCAGTATCTCGATGTCCAGGAATTGGAGCAGCTCATCGGGCTTGACGGCGCCGATGAAGACCATGATGAAGGCCCCAGAGAGAGCCGCGTAGGTCCTGTGGATGGCTTCGACTGCGATTAGGATAAAGACGACGATGAACACCAGGACGGATAAACCCTGGACGGAGTTCATATCTCGGCGTTCTCAACGGACTCTTCTTGATCGGGGCGCATGGAACCCGTGAGCCTCTTGTACTCCGACATCAGCTGATCGAGAGTGTACTTCCTCAGCTTAACAACCAGTCCGAACCTGTTGCTGAGGTCCTCCTCCAGCTTCTCGATCCTAGATACGAGGTCACTGAGTACGGCGTTCATCTCCTCCAGCTGATCCCTCACTGCGCCGATGTCATCCCTAAGTTCCTTGCTGTCCCGCTTGTACGAAGCCTTCATACGGTTCTCTACATCGGCCAACTGAGTCTCGAGTTCAGCCTTCGCAAGAGTCCTGATCTGCTCTTCAATGCTCATATCGTAGTTTCAATCCCAATCTCTCTATCAAAAGAGTTTCTGTTCTCATACTTCCAAGTCAAATGGTTGTCTCCCGATTGGAGTGACTCTTTATAATTATTGTGGGTTTATAATCCTCTTCACGATATGTAGCCCAGCTTCTTGAGACGGGCCTCTATGAGCGTTTTCTCAAGGGGCGTCAGTGCGGGACTTTCCTTTCTCTCCTCGTACACGTCCTCAAGGGGCTCCATCGAGGGGAACACGGCTCCGTCCTCGAATATCTCGCGGAGCACCCTCCCATCCATCTCCTGTGTAGGTGGGACGCCGAAGACGTGGAGGACGGTGGGAGCGACGTCCATGATCATCGCCTTCTCCAACCTCAAGCCCGATGTTATCCCCGGCCCCCTGGCTATGAAGACACCTTCCCTGACGTGAGTGCCCTTCCAGTTTGTGAGGGGGGCACCCTTCGCGAAGACCCTTCCCTCTCCCACCTTCGCATCGACCTCGCATCTGCCACCATCTAAGGTGAAGACGATGTCGGGAGCGGCATCCAGATGCGGGCCAGAATAGACCTCTTTGGCCCTGAAGGCCTCCACATGGGCCCTCTCTCCCCACCTTGTCCCGGGTAGCCTCTCGAGCTTCTTGAGGATGGAGTCCAGAACTCTTTCACGCTCCTCCTCGGAGACGGAGCCCTCCCTCATCTTCCCGACCATGTTGACGTAGATCTGACCGAACTCTGGGGTGTGAACGCAGCTGAAGGCCCTTGTCCTGCCCCAGTCGACCCTCCCCTCCAGGTTCACGTTGGAGAGGTAGGAGTACGTGTACTTGGATATCCGGTCAAGCCCCATGATCTTGTTTAGCAGGCCGGCGATGGGCCTAACGAGCTTCAGCTGGCCCAGGAACTTGTAGATGCCCTCAACGAGCCGACCGAACTTCACGAAGGACCTGTTGATGAACTGGGATCTCAGCTTGAGGAAGCCCTTCCTGTTGAGCCACTCGTTCACGAAGAACGTCCTCTCCAAGTGAGTGAAGCCATGGTCCGAGACGACGAATACGGTGACGTCGTCCTCGAATTGTTCCAGTATCCGCCCTATGATGCTGTCGAGCTCCTCCCAGTATGCCTCGACGACTTCTCTCTTATCCCAGAGGAGGTGGTGAAGCCTGTCGCTACTCGTGAAGACTATCATGTAGAACTCGCAGGCTATGTGCCTGATCAGGTACTCCGCTGCCCGCCCCCTCTTCTCCGTGACCTTGTACAGGTCCTTCACGAAGTTGCCCTCGTCGAAGTACTTCCAGTGGGGGACGTCGATCTCGTAATCCTCCACCGTCGAAGCCAGGTCCGCCCCAAGGGTGGGAGGATAGTAGTATGGACTCTTCTTCGACGGGGTCATCATGCCCGTCACCATGAAGCCATCCACTTCATCCGGGGGATACGTCCCTGGTACGTTCATCACCCCGGTCCTTACCCCGTACCTGTTCAGAATCTTCCAGACCGGATTGTTGTCCTCGTAGCAGCGCGCGTTGGGCTCCACGCCGTAGCCCTCGCGCCTGAGAAGGTCGTAGAGGCCCAGTTTCCCGGGGTTCATCCCCGTTGTCATGCTCGCCCAGGCGGGGATGGTCACTGGGGGAATTGTGGACTCGAGGTCCCCCCAGACCCCCTCGCACATGAGCCTCCCGATTACGGGGAGCCTGCTGCTCTCAACCATGGGCTCGATTATGTCGAACGTCGCCCCATCGAGGCCAAGCACGAGTACTTTCCTCTTGGCTCCGTGTCCTCCGGAGGACCTGGGGGAATTCAACATGCTTTTATCTTTTGATGGATACTGCTTATAAACTTCAGCAAAGCAACGCCGTATTTTAAGGGAAAAACCCGATCTTTCAAGCGTTTGAGGCGCTCCGAGGTCGAAATGAGGGATCGTGACAGGGTAGTTCTCATCTCCAACTGCGTCCTGAATTAATCAGCAAGGGCGCGCTGGGATTCAGGAGGTGCGAGGTTTACGAAGGCAATGCTGGGGGACCTGGAAAACACGCTGAGGGAGCTGGATGTCGGCATAGTTCAGATGGAGTGCCCGGAGTTCAGCCTCCACGGGAACCCACGTCAACCCTGATGGTTAAAAAAAAGTATCTTCATGCTGATCTCATAAGAGAGCTCCGACAGGATAGTGACCACATCGTCCTCGCCAAATGGGGGCTCGAAGACGCCATCCAAAGTGAGGTGTACGCCGATCATACCGGCTCACCGATTAAGGGGCGAACATAACATATTACGCTCCTTCGAACGACCGGATCAAAAGTTTATATACGGGCCACAAATCTGATGTTACATCATTTTAGGTGAATGGTGACATAGATGGCTGAGAAGAAGATCTACTCTGGTCCCATCCTAGTTCTGGCGCTGGTGCAACTCGTGGAGTCCGTGGCCATCGGGATCCCCGCCTCCTACTTCCCCAACTACATCACTAACCTGGGCGCCACGGTGGCGTCGATAGGGCTGTTCACCAGCAGCTTCATGCTCGCCTCCGCGATCATGTCGCCCAAGATGGGTGGTCTCTCCGACACGTACGGCAGGAAGAAGCTGATGATGGCTGGCATCTTCGGGGACGTCGTCTTCGGCATCCTGCAGGGCATCGTGCCCTCATGGGCTTGGCTGCTCCTGATCAGGATCATAAACGGGGCGGTCTCGGGGGCCGCCATGATCTCCGTAAACGCCCTCCTCATCGACATCGTCGATCCCGAGAAGAGAGGGGAAGCCAGCGGATTCGTGATGTCGATGCGCATGGTGGGGCACCAGATAGGCCCCCTGTTCGGCGGGCTCATCCAGTGGATAGGCGTATCAATGGGGCTGACCCTGCTCTGGAGCTTCAGGGTCCCGTACTTCGTGGACTCGATCCTGGCGCTCATCGCCCTTGTGCTCGTGGCATGGAAGATAGAGGAGCCTGAGAGAACCAGCCCCGGTCCAACTGGGACGGGCGCGATGGCGTCGGGAGGGGAGAAGGTTCCTCTCTCGTTCTCATTCAAGGTTATGCTCGTGTACGCCTTCGCCAACGGCGTGGGAATCGGCTTCGCGATGCCCCTGATGGTGCTATTCTATGGCGATAAGTTCGGGCTGCAGCCTATCGGCATCGGCATGATCATCAGCGTCAGCGGCTTCATAGGACTCTTCGCCAGCTGGTTTGCAGGGCGCCTCTCGGACAAGTTCGGGCGGAAACCCCTAATCGCGGCGGGCAACGTCGTGTGCGTACCTGCGGATTCGTCCTGCCGCTGACCGGGAGCGTGACGCAGGCAGCCGGCGTCGTCGGTCTGCGGAGCGTGGGTGCCAACATCAGTATGCCCGCACAGAGGGCCCTGCTTGCGGACATCGCCCCCGCGGAGAACAGGGGGAGATATTTCGGCATCTTCGGCACGGCCTTCACCGCGGGGATGGTCGCAGGCCCCATCTTCGGCACATCCATCTACAGCCTGTACAGGTTCAGCACCTTCAACCTCGGGGGCCTAGTCCTACCCGGGTACGGCATACCCTTCTTCATCAACTCGATTCTGGGTTTCCTCGCGACCATAATGCTCCTGATCTGGGTCAAGGAGACAAAGACACGTACGGGTCCATCAGGACCGAGTCCCCACGGTCACCCTCACTGACAGAACTCATCGTGACACAAGAAAAGGGAGTCACCAGCCAGATCCTCACACCTTTCTACTGGCTCACCGCATCAATCGTGACCTGAAAAATAACCTAGGTAGAACAACGGGAAACGTTACTTCAACGATCGTATTCGTGTAAAAAAGGTGTTTAAATTGGGAGAGAGGGCTCTCACAATTTCTCCAGGTAGGCGACGTTGTTCACGACGGATACCTTGACCTGGCTCTCGATATCCCTGGCCTCGATCCTCTTGTTCAGCTGCGTCCTCAGTTAGTTGGCGTCCTTCTCCGGCACCTCGACCCTCACAAGTGAGTGCTCGCTCTCAAGGAAACTATCGATGATTGGATCATATTTACTGCCTTTCCTGTACTTTCTAGAAGGCTTCTTATTTACAGGCTGCAAATCGAACCTTACTTCGCTCAAGTATTTTTCACCTCTACAAAAAAATCTCCATTTCTAATATTAAAATGTATGCGTACAGCCTGATTATTTAAATAATGCACTTTTTTCTGCATGAAATTAACCATTTTATGGTTACGTAGAGGAACTATGAGAACATGAAGCATAGATAATATACACATATTTCACATGAAGAACCACGGAAGTAGTTTTCTCAAAGCCGGTTCTCTTTATCTTTCATTAAGTTTCGGTTGTTATATAAAGGCATCATATGGGTAATCTCTTTAATATGGTGGACATCACGCTGTGTTTTTCCGCGGTTTGTGGTGGAGTTACAGGGAGAAATATTTACCAGTGGTGAAATCCTTAATGTCGCATAAAAAGGAAGGAGGAAAATGTTTACGATGCCCTCAACCTTCGAAGGCTTCTGATCCATACCGGTATTTGTGCAGAGCTAGGCTTACGCGTTGTCGATTATTGTGAAGTCTACAGGTAGCGAGTGGTAGGCCGCGAAGTTAGAAAAAAGGGGATGAGATCTTCTCTATTAGTCCATCGGCTTCAGCTGATCCAGCGGCGGCTTGAGGTTTGGGGGTAGAGGCGACTTGTATTCCAATCCCTCCATCCTCATCTTCCAGTCCTCCTTGGCGGCCCTCAGAAGGTCGGGTCTGGAGAGCAGATCTAAGGCCGTTGTGGCCATCACTTTGGATGCGAATATCGTGGACTTGTGGGTTATGCTGGTCCCGCCGATGGCCGTGTGCTGCCAGCTGTGGCCCGGGCATCCCACGACAAAGTAGGCGGTGCTGAACTGCTGTGTGGGCATGTTCCAGGCGACGTCGGCCACGTCTGAGGAGCCCCCACCGCCCTTTATCTCCTCGCCGTAGGGGTCGTAGATGTTGGTGTTCAGGTCCACGTCGAGGAGCTCGATGGCGTTTGGCAGGTGGCTCCTTAGGAGGCCGTTCTTCTTCTGTTCCCGAGGCACGGACTTGCCCAGCTCCCTGGCCCACGCCAGCTCCTCCTCCGTATAGGTGGGGGCTCCGATCTCCCTCATGTTGGCGACGATCTGTTCCGCCAGGGGACGGTTGGGCATCCCGTTGTGCACCCCTGTCAGGAACTTGACCGTGTGGGTGGTCCCTGCCATGAGGTCGGCGCCGTCTGCTATCTTGAGCACCCTCTCATAGTACTCGTCCACCAGGGCCCTAATGGGCGCCCTCACGTAGTACCAACTGCGGGCGTAGGGGGGGACGACGTTGGGCTCGTGACCGCCGTCCTCGATTACGTAGTGCATCCTAGCCTCCTGGACTACGTGCTCCCTGAGGAAGTTGACCCCGATGTTCATCAGCTCGGCACCGTCCAAGGCGCTGATGCCCTGGTGCGGCGACCCAGCCGCGTGGGAGGCCTTGCCGTAGAACTCGAACTTGACCGAGTTCATGGCGTTGCCGCTGCTCAGCCTCGCCGAGTTGGACGAACCGGGGTGGTGTCCCAGGCAGGCGTCGACGCCGTCGAAGACGCCGTCCCTGACCATGAACACCTTGCCGACTAGGGTCTCCTCGGCGGGGCAGCCGAAGCACTTCACGATGCCCTTGAGCTTGTGCTTGTCGATGGCCTCCTTCACCGCTATCGCCGCGCCCATGGCCGTCGTGGCGTAGCTGTTGTGGCCGCATCCGTGGCCCGCTCCCCCCTCCACGAGGGGCTCCTTGTAGGGCACGGCCTTGTTGGAGATCCCGGGTAGGGCGTCCAGCTCCCCCATGAGCCCTATCACGGGCTTACCCGAGCCGTATGTGGCGACGAAGGCGGAAGGCATACCTGCGACGCCCCTCTCGATCGTGAAGCCGTTCTTCTCCAGGATCTCTATCATGACCTTTGCGGTCTTGAGCTCCTGGAGGCCTACCTCGGCGAACTCCCAGATACGCTGGTGGACTTCCGTCAGCAGCTCCCTGTTCTCGTCGACCCAATCCAATGCAACCTGTTTCTCTTTGGACATAATAGCTCACGTCTGGGTATGCCGAACAAGTTCAAGTGATTTGCGATCGACTACCTAGATTCGAATAAATTCTATTGATCTTGGTGCGACCGCCGGGATTCGAACCCGGGTCGTCTGCGTGGCAGGCAGAAATCATACCAGGCTGGACCACGGTCGCGCATCCCACATATACGCCCCAGTGAGATATTAATCTGTTACCCCGTGGAAATATGCTACGGAGCACCACGAAGCACGTGAAAAAAGAGCGCAATAATCTAGAGAGGCTGCGCGCGCGGCGACCTCATCGAAGAGTTCTAGGATCCTGCTCTTGATATAAGAGATCGACCTGAGGCTGACCTCGATCTCCTGGGCGACTTCTTCGGCCATCTCATGATCGGTCATGTAGTCCCAGATCTGCCTATTGTTGTTCTCGTCGATGATGACGATGGCGTCCCCATCCAACACAACTTTGGGGTACGGTGGGAGGGTAATCTGAGAACTTTTATAATTCAACGCAATTAAACGTAACTACATATTTTTCTTATATATGTTGTTTTTTAGGTAGTATCCCTTGGTTAGACGATAACAATGTCCTAAAGCTGCCACCTTCGAGTCTGTAGGATACGGGATATCTTGGTATGATTAGATGTAATCCTGCAGGGCTTCCTTAGTAACCGTCGGGAAGTCCCTGGCGACGCTCTCGACCAGGGTCTGTACGACGTATTTCTTGTATCCCCTCTCGTCCAGCTTCGGTATGTAGATCCTGTGGTGGCCTCCCTTGCCGGTGGCATCCCTGAAGTCGAGGACGCCCTCGTCGACCATCCTGTTGAGGAAGAAGATGATGGAAGCCCTTGAGATGGACTTGCCCTCTCCGAGCCGCTCGTTGACGTGGCCCCAGACTTTGCCGGAGCCTGCCCCCTCCTCTCCCACGGACCAGATGTACCTTACGGCGATCTCCTCGTATTCCCTGAGGGTCTTCCTCAGACCTCGTTTTTCGGGGTCGAATTTGAAGACTGGCATTCCTACTTAAAAATATCTCTTAACATAAAAAATGTACTGAAGAAATCACGTTCCGTTTAGCTATTTTCAGTGTAATTTTCCAGTGTGTAAAGGCGTGATAATGAATTGTCAGATTTGAGGCAACGATAGTAAATTTTAGTAATTAATTGTATAAAATAAGTCTCTGCTGGCGTCTTTATTTCCTCAGGTCAATTTGAGAGATAGAAGCCCCTTCGATGGTGGAATCCTGCTTGCTTTTCTGGACAGCCATCTTCTGCAGCCAGTCTATGGGGGCCTTCAGCTCTCCCATCTTCCTGGCGAAGTGGTGGCAGTTCGGGTAGCTGGTTGAGTTGCAGATGCGTGCGAAGAAGTTCTTGGTCACTGAAACGTCGCATCCGAAGAGGCACTCGCAGTTCTCCTTGCTGAGAACCCTCTGGATCGCCTCGGAGCGCGTTGTCACATGCACCTTTCCACCCATCCCTTTCAGCGCCAGCTGTCCAGCTTCTCAAGCTCTCCGGCGTCGCTCAGCGCCGGAACGCCTCCCTCCAATCTGCCTGGGAGGCAGCTCTCCAGCCTGCGGGAGATGTCGTCGAGGGCCTTCTCGTGCTCCTTTAGGGTCTCGATGATCAGGTCGAGGACATCCATCTTGTTTGTGTAGTTCACATCATCACTTCCCGATGTTTAAGATGCATATAGGAAAGGATTATTATAAGTATAGAAGATTTTATTACTCAGAAAGTTATTTATGAGTGTAGGTAAGAAGATCAGGTTAGAAAGTGTAGTTAGAAGGGAGGGTCAGAAACGTCATTATGGATCGTACCTCTACTAGTAAGGCATTCCGCGGCGATGGCAGTCACCTAGTCTCAATTCTCGAGGACGGTCAACTCACGGATAAGAAGAGGTGATGCCTACAACTCTTCCTTGGGGCAATGGATCTTTCCTAGAAGCTCCTCGGCCTCCGATGGCTCCAGTTTGATTGTGTAGAGGTACCTGCCCGTCCTGAGCTTCAGCTTGGTCACGTCCTCCGCCCTCTTCACGATACATCTCTCGGCCCCCTCGGCTAGGGCGAGGAACTCGTCGGCGTCGAAGATCTCCTTTGGCATTTAGTCCACCTGGAAGTGCACTCCAATTGAACGGAGGACCCGATAATAGGTTTTTCGGATCAGACCTGGGCCTTCTCGGGCTCCCTGACTAGGACGAAGGTGAAGCCCAGACTCAGTGGGTGCACAAAGGCCTGGATTTAAACCTTCCCGAGGCGGTGATAGAAAAAAGGTGGAGGCCGTTGTAGTGCTAGACCTTGAACTCGTCTCCCTCTTTGGGAGCTGCAGCGTTCACGTCGAGCTCGTCACGGGCCCACTGTGCGAGTGACTCGCAGTTCTCCGGCTCCCCGTGGACGACGTAGACGTCTGGCTTCCCCTTGATCCCCCTCAGGAACGCCTCGAGCTGGGTCTTGCCGGAGTGGGACGAGAAGTCGAAGTGGCGGACCTGGGCCTTGACCTCCTGCTCGACGTCCTTGATCCTGAAGTATCCGGACTCCAGCAGCTTCGCTCCTCCCGTGCCCGGTACCTGGAAGCTGACGAGGAAGACTGCGTTCTTCTCGTCGAGGGAGAGCCTCTCCATGTAGTGCATCGCCGTGCCTCCCTGGAGCATCCCCGACGGCGCGACGATGACGTCGGCCCTCCGTGTGGCCTGGCGCCTGTCCCTCCAACCCTGGACCGCCCTGGTCTTGTTGATGACCGTCTTGAATGTCTTTGGCGTCTTGATGTAGTCCAGGTGCTCCATGGAAATCTGGTTCACTGCCCGGGCCATGCCGTCGATAAACACGTTGACGTTGAGCTTGTGGGCGTTAATGACGCAGAGCATCTCCTGGCTCCTTCCCACGGCGAAGGCTGGGACGAGAACCTTGCCATCGTTGTTGAGCACCTCTTTGATGGCGGCGACGAACGACGCCTCGATTTTCTTCCTTTCCTCGTGGTCGGTGTTGGCGTAGGTGCTCTCGACGACCACGGCGTCGTAATTCTTCCTCGGCACCTTGGCCTCCTGGGTGAGCCTAGTCCTGGAGGTGTTGATGTCCCCGGTGTAGAGGACCCTCTTGCCCCCCGCCTTCAGGTCTACCATGGCGCTACCCTGGATGTGGCCGGCGTTCAGGAGGCTAAACTCCACGTTGCCGACCTTGACCTCCTTCCTGTAGCCGACATCGACCCTGTTCTTCATCATCGCGTCGAACTCTATGTACTCGAAGGGGAGATAGTAGCCGCTGAGCTTGATCATGTCCCTGATGAGGATGCCCACGATCTCAGTCGTTAGCGGCGTTGCGAAGTAGGGAGTCGCCCCCGAGAGGTAGAAAAGCGGGATGCCACCAGAGTGATCTAAGTGTGCGTGCGAGAGCACTATGCCGTTCAGATCCTTGGACCTGACGTGACCTGGGAACTCTGGTTTATCGCCGATCTTGACCCCGTAGTCGAGGAGTATCTTCGTCCCCCCCGACTCCAGGAGGACCGCATTCCTGCCTACCTCATGGGTCCCCCCCATGAACTGAAGATTAACCATTTACCGTTTAACCTAACCTTGTCTTTGAAACGAGTCCGCCACGTAGAAGGTGCCCTGTCAGGGGCACCGGCAGTTGCTCGAGTCCTTTCCCCGAAGCTGTCCGCTTCCTGGGGGGACAGACGTTTATCGCGTTCCCTGAACTTAATGGTTTCTCTTGGAGAGTCCTTAACCCATGTGTTCTGGGCGAGTGGCATCGTAGTGAGGGACAAACGACAGGATTCGATGAGGGGGACGCAGCGTTGTTTATTTCCCATATTTGAGGGCGGTTATCAGTCGCCCCATGACCTCGACGCCCCACTGCTTTGGACCGGAGACGACTGTGAGCCGTATCCCTCTCTCTTCACAGGCCTCCCTGCACGCATCCGCTACCAAACTGTCGAGCAGGGAGTCCCCGGCGTGGATCAGCACCTCGCTGTAGGCGCTGGTAGCGACGTAGCGGGTCACGCTCTCGGCGGTGAAAAACAGGGTCCGTGCGTCTAGGGGCTCAGCGACCTCGAACTGGGAGAGAGGGTACGTCTCAGCGAGCTCCTCAGGTACGACGCCGAAGGGCGCCGCGTAGAAACATATGTGCGCCCTGGGGACGGGGTTGGGCCCCTCGTCGAGTGCGGTTTCGAGTAGGGAGTACTGCCTCGTCTTGGTGAAGGGCCTTCCCTCGGGTGCGGAGACGAGCAGGAGTCTGTCCCGGCTCAGTGAGGGTGCGAACTGGCGCTCCAGCCTCCTCAGGTGCCGGGTTACCTCTGGCCTTGCAAGGCCCTCGGGGCCGAAGAAGAACACTCCCCTTCCCTTGTACTGTGGGCTGAACATCTCCAAGTCGTCCCGGTACCTGTGGAGCCCCCTCAGGGCCGTGGCAAGGGAGGGGTGCCCCCTGCTCCTGGCCTCCATGAGCTCCCAGAGGGTTCCCTCGGCGATGGCCTGCTTCACGGTGTCCATCTCGGCCATGCAGACGTGGAGGTTGTGCTCCATGAGTAGCCTGACCCTCTCGCCCTTCAGCGTCTCCTTGAGCTCCCGGGCATCCCGATTGCGGCAGACGGGGCAGGAGCAGGGCAAGTAGCTTAGCCCCTCCAGCCGCCTGGTGCCCATAGGGGTCAGGTAGCGATCGGCCTGGGCGTACAGGGCGTATGCAGCGGAGTCGAAGAGGTCGCATCCCAGGGCGACGGCCATGCTGAACATCATGGGGTGGCCGGCGCCGAAGAGGTGGAGAGGCCTTTCCGGGGGGAGGTTGAGCTTCGCGGTCATGATCATGTCGGTGAGGACTGAGAAACGGTAGTTCTCCATCACCTCGGTGGGGCTGCCCAGGGCGTGGATAGCGAAGGGCATGGCTCCCACCTCCTTTGCCGACCTCTCCACGAGGTCGAGATGGGCTCCGCCCTGAACGGGGCCCACCCAGAGCGTCTCGTCGCTCTCTATCATGGGGAGCGCCGACTCGGCGCGCCTCAGCGTCTCCTCCACCGTCCACTCCACCCTGCTCCGGGGGACGTCCCAGCCCGTTGGGATGTCGAGGATCACGGCGATGTCCGAGCCAATGCCCTGCTGGTACTCGATGATTTCGTCCGGTGAGGCCTCCACGTCCCCGTATACCAGAATCTGGTAGGCTCCCGAGTCTGTGGCGACGACACCATCGAAGTCCAGGAGCCGGTGGACGTTAAGACTAGTGTCATCGCCGAAGTTCTTCTTTATGATGTATGAGTTGGTGATGACGATGTCGCAGCCGAACTCCTCCCTCATGGTCCTTGGAGAGAGCTCCTGTTTCAAGGGGTTGACGACGGGCATGAAGGCGGGTGTCTCGACGGAGCCCGACTTGGTGCTGAGCCTACCGATCCGTCCCAGCAGGTCCCTGTTTCGCAGCTCGAAGGCCATGGCATTCAAACTAAAGATGACGGGGTATTTCACTGTGGCGTATGATCCCAGTGTACGCTCAGGGGTACTGAGATGACCCAATGCACGCCCTAAAATGAAGAAGGAAGGATGTTTACGTCTGCTAGACAGTCTCGCTGATGAATCGCTGGTGAATGTCGCGCACACGGTCAGCCGCAGGTCCGCTGCCCTCGACGATGCCGGTTTCGTTGACCCTGATCTTGTCCATGACGACGATAACACCCGCGTCATGATATGTCCTGACCATGTTGGGGAAGACCCTCTCCAGCCTCTCGGCGAGGCCCTCCAGGTTGAAGGGGCGCTCTGAAGCTGAGAGCTCGGCGATGGTCGAGCCGTAGACGAAGATCCTGTGGACTTTGGTTCCCTGCTCGCCCGTCACGTCGCCCAGGCAAATGCTCAGAGTGTTGCTGTCGTACCCGAGGAGGACGCCGTCGAAGGTGTTGCCCTTAACGTCCTTGACCCTGACGGACTTTCCCATGAGCTGCCCAAGCTCTTCGAAATATCTCCTGCTCGCCACGGCGGCTATTTCTCACACCTCATGAAGACTGAATACCGCATTCTCATATAAAAATAGAAAACTTGAGCGAGGACGCTGATTTCAGCCGCGCACGGGTCATTTTTCGAGGTCCCTTTTCTTCATTTCCTGCATAAGGGACACGGCATCCCTAGGGGAGTCAGTTCTCCCGAGGATCTTCATCCCTCGGAGCGTTATCCTGTGGCCGCACTGGGAGCAGGCCCTGGTCCGGTACATGGTCTTCCCGAGGACGAGGCCCCTACATCGGGGGCATCTCACGACGACGTACAATCGGGGCTCTCTCCCAGCAGCTCCCTGGCTTCCTCGCGGCTCAACCAGTCAATGTGGCCGTAACGACAGGGCTCCCGACCCTGAGCGACGGCCAGCATCAACTCGACCACCTCCCGTGGGGCCCTGTGGGTGGTGTCCACCTCGCAGAGCCTGTCCGCGCCTAGTTTCTCGGCGGTCTCCGTAAGGCAGACGTCCACTAACTCTGACTCGACGTTCTCCCTCACCTTATCGGTGGAGTAGCCCCTCGCCTCCAGCTCCTCCTTGAGGACCCAGGGGGCCCTCCTGAGCACGAAGGCGATGGAAACTGAATGCGAGGGGACCACGTCTTGCGAGAAGTGACCGTCAACGACCAGGGTCCCAACTTCGTCTTCGATGAGCTGTGAGACCCTCTGCGAGAGACCGTCCATGTTCGCTACGGAGGTATTCCTGACCTCGTCGTATCCCGTGATGAAGCCCTCTTTCAGCGCCAATTCGGAGAGGCCCACGTAGGCCCCTCCCAGGAGCTCGGCGAGGCCGCGGGCCACGGTGGTCTTCCCCACGCCCGGGGTCCCGGTCACAAGGAACACCTGTCTCTGTCCATCCATTCGGCTACCGCACGACCTCGTTTGGATCCTTACGGAATATAATAAGATAGGTAATTAGCTGGGGTCTCTAGGTTTCCTCTTCCTCTTCGTCTTTGGCTGTGGCCTGTTTTATCAGGTCTGCGAAGGTCCTCGCACCGGTGGGTCTGGCCCTCGCCGGCGCAGCGGTCTGCTCCCCGACCTCGAGTATGTCGACGTTCAGGGCGTTCCTGATCTTGGTCGCCAGCTTCCTGTCGGGGGTCAACTCCTCCTTCTCCAGGTTCTTGACGACGGACTCCTTCTCCCTAATCATCCTGGCGAAGTCCTCGACTGTGAGCTTCATCCTCTGCCTCGCCTTCCGGATCTTGGCTCCGTAGTCCTCCACGGGCTCTAGACTCTCGGCCGCCTCGACCTCGTTCCTCGGTCGCCTCGGCGCCGGCGGTCTTCTCACTCGTGGTAGGACCCTGTTGGGGTCCCAGTCGGTTGAGCCGAACTTGGCGCACCGCCCACAGACGGTCATCCTGCCTCCCTCTATGATCCGGTAGTAGGGGTCACCCCTTATCTCAGCCCCGCAGACCTCGCATCGCATAGTTGTCCCCGCTAGACTGATGGCGAATCGGCTATAAATGCTCAGTGCCTTTAAAGGTGCGAGATGGACCAGGAGATTGAGCGCGTGAGGAGCATCGCCGACTACCAGTTCGGCCCTGGCTCCGGGGCAGCGCTGTTCCCCGACGGCGTGACCCTGGAGCACTCCAAGAAGACGGGCAAGATCAGGTTCGTGCGCCTCGGAGAGCAGCTCCTCGCCTCACTGAGGCCGACGGACGGCATGTTCACCCTGTCCATTGCCGGCGCGGAGAGACTGGTCTCGAGAATTGAGGGCCTAGATTACACGGTGAAGGTGCTGGACGAGGTCGCCGAGTTCGCGGCGAGAGGAAAGAACGTCTTCGCGAAGCACGTCATCGAGGCCGGTGCCTCTATCAGGCCCGGGGACGAGGTCGTGGTCTTGGATTCGAAAAAAAGGGTCCTCGCCGTGGGGCGGGCCCTCCTCAACGCGGAGGAGATGCTCGCCTTCGGCGTCGGTGTCGCCGTTAGGACCCGTAGGGGTAGGGAGCGCTAGGAGCGGCTACTTCTCGAACTTGGCGAGGAGCTTTGTCTTGCCCCGCAATTCACCGCTCCGGAAGTGGACGATCCTGCTGACTGAGTCGTTCGCCTTCTCTATCTCGCGGGCCTCGTCCGCCAGCTTGGCGGCCTGCCTCATCAGCTCGTGGGCTGCAGTGATTATGGGGAGGTAGTTCTCCCGCCCCTCTGTCTTGAAGCAGCCCTCCGTCGAGAGAGCCGCCACCCGCCTCGCTGCCTCGAAGCTCGCCATCGCCTTTCCGTAGGCGTAGGGGTTCTCCAGTCCGCTGTACTCCAGCGCCCTCTTCTTGGTGACGATTACCTGGGGCAACACCAACTCCTCGCCTTTCTCTATCTGGTCGATGACCTTGTCTATCTCCGTGTGGAGCAGTCTGATCGTGCCGGTTACGGCCAGGACCCGGAGGACGTCGCTGTTGAACAGCACCATCTCCACGGGGTCTAGGAAGTCTCGTTTTGCGCCGATCATGGAGTCGGGGTAGAGGATGATGTAGCCGATGCCCTCCTCGGGGAGGGACCTCGCCGCCTTCCTGGAGGGCTCGTCGGAGACTACGATGATGGGCTTCCCCGTCTCCTTCAGTATCTCCCTCGCCTTGGTGGGCCCAGGGAGCCCCACGTTGGGGGAGACGGCCACGTAGAGGTCGGTGGGTACTGAAGCGGCGATCTTGGCGGCGTCCACCGCCTCTTCTTCGCTCATCTTGCAACCTGACGAGATGACGCGGACTGATACGTTCTTGCGTGAAGCCCTCTCGTCGAAGAGGGCGTCGATGAGTGTTGTGACACCGATGTATCCAGTCTTGTAGACTGTGACTCTTACCATTCTAACATCACTCTGTTTAGGTCTTCTTTTGCTTTAATAAAGCTATTAAGATGAGACACCGTTATCTGGGTGAGTTGATAAAATGGCAATCCCACCAGATATAGAGATCGCACAGAACGCCAAGCTCAAACCCATCACCGAGATCGCTAAAGGCCTAGGACTTTCAGACGACGACATCGAGCCCTATGGCAAGAACAAGGCCAAGATCAGCCTCGAAGTCATGAAGAGGCTGAAAGACAAGCCGGACGGGAAGCTCATCATCGTCACAGCGGTCACGCCAACCAGGACCGGCGAGGGGAAGACCACCATGGCCGTCGGCCTTGCCCAGGCCCTGGGCCAGATCGGAAGGAAGAACATCGTTGTACTCAGGCAGCCCTCGCTGGGCCCCGTGTTCGGGATTAAAGGCGGTGCCTGTGGGGGCGGCTACGCCCAGGTGCTGCCGATGGAGGACATCAACATCCACTTCACTGGGGACCTCCACGCCATCACTGTCGCCCACGACCTGCTCACCTCGCTGATGGAAAACCACATCTTCAGGGGGAACAAGCTGGACATCGACATCCACAGCATCCTCTGGAAGCGGGTGCTTGACATCGAGAGCCGGTTCCTTAGGAACGTGGTGGCCGGACTCGGCGGGAACATGGGTGGCGTGCCCTACGAGACGGGGTTCGAGATCACGACCGCCTCGGAGATCGCCGCCATACACGCCATCGCAGGAGACCTGATGGACCTGAAGAAGAGGATGGGCGAGATCACAGTCGCCTACAACAACGGTGGTGAGCCCGTCAGAGCCTCGGACCTCGACGCAGTCGGCGCGATGGCCATCCTGATGAAGGACGCCATCAAGCCCAACCTTGTGCAGACGCTGGAGAACACCCCAGCGATCATCCACGGCGGCCCCTTCGCGAACATCGCCCACGGGTGCCCGAGCCTCGTCGCCATCAAGACCGCGCTGAAGCTGGCCCCCTACGTGGTCGTGGAGCCCGGCTTCGGCGCCGACCTGGGGATGGAGAAGTTCTGCGACATCGCCGCCAGGGCGGGTGGCCTCAAGCCGCACCTCGCAGTCATCGTCGCCACCATCAAGGCGCTGAAGCGCCACGGAGGCGTCATGTACAGGGAGCTCAAGGAGACCAACGTGGAGGCCGTCAAGAAGGGCCTACCTGTCCTGAACCAGGAGGTCGAGAACGCAAAGAAGTTCGGACTGCGCGTCGTTGTCTGCATGAACCACTTCTACACCGATGCGGAGGAGGAGATCGAAGCGGTCCTCGACTGGTGCAAGGAGAAGAGAGTGCCCGCGGCGTTCACCGACACGGTGCTCAAAGGCGGCCCTGGCGGAGAGGAGCTGGCCAACCTGGTGCTGGAGGAGCTGGAGAAGCCCTCCGACTTCCACTATCTCTACGACCTGGATATGCCCGTCGACGAGAAGATCAGGACCATCGCCCAGAACATGTACAGCGTCGCCGACATCGAGCTGACCTCAGAGGCACGAAGGGCGATGAGGAAGATCACGAGGCTGGGCTTCGACAAGCTACCCATCTGCATGGCCAAAACACCGCTGAGCCTCACGGACAACGACCGCATCCAGGGCATGCCGCCGGAGGGATACGTCCTGCCCATCACGAACCTGAAGCCCAGCACAGGCGTCGGCTTCATCGTGGCGTACTGCGGCGACATCAACACGATGCCGGCGCACCCGTCGAAGCCCGCGGCCGCGGGGATGGACATCGACGAGAACGGCGTCATCAAGGGGTTGAGCTGAGATGGCCGTCGTCCTTGATGGGAGGGAGACCTCCGCCAAGATCATGGAGGAGCTGACAGCCCAGATCGAGGAGCTCAAGGGGAAGGGAGTCAACCCTGCCCTCGCCCTCGTCCTCACCGGGACCGACAGGTTCTCCAGGCGCTACGTGCGGATGAAGGCCAGGAGGGCCGAGGAGACCGGCATCGAGGCCCAGCTCCACCATCTGGAGGAGACCACCACGGAAGAGGTTGTGGCCCTCGTTAGTGAGCTCAGCAAAAACCCCAAGGTCCACGGCGTATTGGTCCAGCTGCCCGTCGCGGAAGGGCTGGAAGAGCTGGAGATCGTGAGCGCCATCGACCCGGAGAAGGACGTCGACGGGCTGACACCCACGACGCTGGGCAAGATGCTCCTTGGGGAGGAGACACTCCTGCCCGCTGGGGTCGAGGCGATAATTGAGCTCTTCAGGCGCTACGACCTGGACCCCCAGGGGAAGCACTGGGTCGTCGCAGGGTCGACGAACTGGCTAGGCAAGCCGCTGCTCGCGTTGCTGGCGAACATGGACGTACGCGTCACCTCCTTCGGTAAGGACGAGCCTAGGCTGGCTGAGTACGTGAAGGATGCCGACGTACTCTGCACCGAGCTGTTCAGCAAGCACGCGGTGACCGCCGAGATGGTGAAGGAGGGCGTCATTGTCATAGACAACGGCAACAACTATGAGGGAAAGAAGGTATACGGCGACGTGGACACCGAGGCGGTCTCCGAGAAGGCGGGCGCCATCACCCCCGTCCCTGGCGGAGTGGGGCCCCTGCTCATCGCGATGCTGCTCCACAACACTGTGAAGGCCGCCTCTCGATCAAGCGTTTAAAAACATCCTCTCCCCTTATTCTCCAGGTGAACGGACAATGTCGCGGGTAAACTCCAGGCGTGCGCGCCGGATGATGAAGCAGATGGGGCTCAAGATGGACGAGCTTGGGGACATCGAGCGGGTCATCTTCCAGGGCAAGAAGAGGGAGATAGTGATCGAGGGCCCAGCCGTGACCTCCATCAACATGCAGGGGCAGAGGATGTACCAGGTCGTCGGCGGCGAGATGAGGGAGGAGGCGCTGGAGGCACAGCTGGAGATCCCTGAGGAGGACATCCTCCTCGTAGCACAGCAGACTGGCGTCAGCGTCGAGAGGGCCAGGGCGGCACTGGAGGACACGGAGGGAGACCTCGCCAGAGCCATACTTATGCTCACCACGGGGTGAGAGCCCCTCGGAGGAAAACGGGTCGAAGAGAGTCATGCTAGTTACGGGCCACCGGGGATGATGTTTTGGCGCTTACGGTCAGGCGGAGCAGGGGGGTCATAGTCGAGTACGGGGGAGCCGGAGTCGCGTTCGACACGAACACGAGGAATACGGAGTACCCCGTCTTCGTCTCCCACGCCCACGCCGATCACGCCGGTGCCTTCAAGCACCCGGAGCTGACGAAGTACGCCACCGAGCAGACCTACAACCTCCTTGAGAACCTGAGATGGCGGAGGCTGGAGAACTGGAGGCCCGTCGCCGTCGGGAGATCTGTCAAGATCGACGACATCGAGGTCAGGGTTCACAACGCTGGGCACGTCCTGGGCTCCGTCCAGTTCGAGGCGATCACCCCCGAGGGCACCGTGCTCTACACGGGCGACTTCGGAATGGGGAACAGCTACACCATGGAGGCGGCGAAGACCATGGGGTGCGACCTACTGGTCGTCGAGACCACCTTCGGGGCGCCGATGTTCAAGTTCCCCCGGAGGAAGGACGTCGCCATGGACATGGTCAGGTGGGCGGTGATGGAGGCCATCCCGGCGGGGAGGATACCCACCTTCAAGACGGACTCCATCGGGAACGCCCAGGAGATCATCTCGCTCTTCAACGGCCTTACGAAGGTCCCCGTAGTCACCGCCAGGAGCGCCACCAGGGTCAGCGACGTCTACAGGATGTACGGCCACAAGCTCGACTACGTGGACGCCTCCTCCCCGGAGGGGAGGGAGCTCCTGGACTCAGGCAGGTGCGTTCTCGTCACGCCGAAGGGCTCCAAGCTGAGCAGGGAGAACCTGGACGTAGCCCTCGCCTCGGGCTGGGCGGCTATAATGAACAAGAGGAGCCGCGCCTTCCCGCTGAGCGATCACGCAGACTTCAGGGAGCTCCTAAGCTTCATCAGGAGGTGCCGCCCAAAGAGGGTGCTCACATTCCACGGCGGCGCCTTGACCAAGGGCTTCGCCGACTACGTACGCAAGAGTATGGGCATCGACGCCAAGCCCCTCGCGGCGAGGGAGGAGACTCTGATGGGCCCCGTGAGCAGGGGTGAGATGAGGATGAAGGCCTGCTACGACCAGCTCATCAGGACCATCCGCATACCCGGGTTCGAGTACACCGAGCCCTGGCTCGTCAAGGAGATGGCCCGCAGGGGCTTCACTAGGGGAGAGACGAAGAGCGCCATAAGGCACCTCACAGAGCGGAAGATACTGGAGTCCACGTCAGAGGGGTTCAGGATCAACCAGCACTAGTCCCCTCTGTCCTTTATCAGCGTCAGTATCAGCACTATGTCTACCAGGGCCAACGCTATGTTGAGGAGCACCGGGACGTCGAGGCCGTAGGAGTCGAAGAGCACGCCCCCTATGAAGGGGGCCGGGAAAGACAGCAGCGCCCTCACCGTCGAGTAGCTCCCCAGGGCGCGGGCCCTCTCCTCGATGCCGACGTTGCCGGCGATCCAGGCCCTCTCCGCTGGCCCCCAGACGGCTGCCGAGATCCCGTTGAGCACCTGAGCCAGCAGGACCACTTCGAACTGCTTGGAGTAAACCACGAGCCCCAAGTAGATGCACGCCAAGAGCTGGGAGAGTGCGAGGTACTTGGCGTATCCGACGCGCTCGATGAACATCCCCGCAGGGATCTGGGCGACGGTCATCGAAGCCGTCATCACGGTCGCCATGATCCCCAGCATCTGGGGCGTGTAGCCGTAGCCTCTGGTGAGCATCCCCGAGATCAGGCGGTAGCCCATCCCGAAGGCGAAGAGGTCCAGCGCCATCGCGATGTAGAAACCCCGTAGTTCCGGGGGCGGCTTGAGGGTGTCGACGAGGGATCGATAGACATTCCGAATGCTATATCCAGAATCTAAAGTTCTTTTCACAGTCTCCGGGAGCCTGAACAGGACGATCAAGAAGCCGATGAACGCGAATACGGTGGAAATGATGAAGACGACCCTGAAACCATAGCTCTCCGCGATGAACCCGGCTGAGAGGGAAGCTATCAGACCTGCTGCAGTCGTGCACGCGGTGAGAACGCTGTATGTGCGGCCTAGTCTGTCGGCCTCGAAGGAGTCTGCTACGAGCGCCGTCCAAACGTTGTACAGGGACCCTTCGAAGCCCAGCAGGACGACTATCACTAACAGCAGCGGCCATGAGCCCGTGAAGATGGTCAGCACCCCGATGGCGAGGCCCAGAGCTGCCTGGAGCACGAGCCAGCGCCTCCTCCCTTGGGCGTCGGACGCGCCCCCGACGATGGGCTGCACCAAGATCCTCGAAAGGTCCAAGATGCTCTCCAAACCTCCGAGGCTCCTCATAGGCACTCCGAGGCTCAGTACAAAGGGCTGCCAAACAACGTGGCGCATGTTGTGGAAAGCGCCCCTGAGGGCCGAGATAGAGGCCAGTACCGCCATACTCACCCTTCTGGTCTCCTTCCTGTCCTGTTCCATGGTCGACCTTCCTGTTCGGCTTGATGACGTTACAGCCTTCTTAGAACGTATATCACAGTATAAAGGATAACGCGCGCGCGGTCGACGCTGCACGCGGGGACGACTTTAAGACTGAGTTGACCTCATAACTATTCCACGGGTCTGAGAAATGTCAGATGAGATAAGGGCTCACACGGCTCTGCACGTCCTGAAAGGGGCGGTCGCCAAGGTCCTCGGGGTCAAGTGGACCGCCGGCGTCAGCGTCCAGGGGTCCCACGGGAGGCTCATAGTCCAGTTCGACAGGAAGCCGTCGGACGATGAGATGGCACGGATAGAGGAGGAGGCGAACGCCATGATAGGTGAGGACGCCCGGGTCGAGGTGCTCGAGATGGACAGGACGGAGGCCGAGGGGAGGTGGGGCAACCTCATCTACGACCTTTTCCCACTGCCCGCTTCGATCACTAGGCTCCAGATTTTCCACCTGCCGGGCTGGAACGTGAACGCCTGCAACAAGCAGCACACCGGGACCACAAGCGAGATAGGCTCGCTGAAGATCTCCAAGGTCCGGTTCAGGACCGGCAAGAAGCTGCTGGAGATCTCCTACGACGTCCAGTAGAAACGCGGTTAACGGCTCAGTCGAACTTCTCCCTGAGCTCCTCCTCGAAATCCCTGAGGAAGCCCTCCAGGCCCCCCTGGGGGATGCTGGCGCCGCTGGCCCTCTTGTGACCGCCCCCGAAGCCTCCCTGGTTCCTGGCAATCCGGTTGGTTATCTCGCCGAGGTGAAATGAGAACCCCCTCCGGCTCCTGAGGGAGATGTTTACAAGGCCGCCCCCCTTCTTAACGTAGCAGACGCCGACATATGTGCCCATGGCGTCCAGCAGCAGCCCGGCGACTGTGCCTATGGGCCAGCCTTTCTCTGCCTCCACATAAGCGATGTTCCCCTTTATCGTGGCTATCTTACCGAGGGCTTCGATGAGCCATGCCTTGTATTCGAGCTGGTTCGTGGCCGCTTCAAGTATCTCAGGGACCCTGTGGGGGAACTTCAGGGCGCTGAGGGCATCGATGACTTGGAGCCTGAACTCCTCGGTCGGCCTGTTGATGGCCGCGTGGGCCAAGATGAGCCCCTCGTTCTGCACCAGCTGCCTGTCGTACTCCCTGAGCAAGAGGGTGGCGATGGGGCCGTCCTCGAACTGGTCGGCCCAAGCGGCGTAGGCTGCCAGCCTCCCCGCCTGACGCCCCAGCTCCTCCCTGAAGTGGTCGTAGACCAGTACGCTGGCGCAGTCCAGGAGGCTGTGGACCACGGTCACGCCGGCCTCCGCAAGCCTCTCGAGGACCCCCTCGGAGGGGGGATGGTGGTCGATGAGCGTGACCGACGCGAACCCCCGAATTCTGATGATTTCGTCGACGAGCCCCTCCCTTACGTTAAGGTCGCAGATGTAGACCTCGTCAAGGGGAGCCACCACACTCTTCAGCACATCCTCGAGGTCGTCGTAGGTTGCGAGTAGGGGACGGGCTCCATTGAGGCGGCGGAGGAGGGAGGCGCAGGTCAGACCGTCGGCGTCCTCGCCATGGGAGATGCAGACAACTGGTATGCCGGTCATCTCCCTTCCTTTGTACCAATTAGATTATAAAGCTAAGGCTCATGCCTAGATAACTCTAAGTAAGGATAAGACCCATTCCCAGCGGTGATATTCGCATGGGAAATGGGGCCAGCGAGCTCAGGTACGAGGTCGTGGAGGGCTGGGGGAGGCTGCCCGAGGGATGGGTCTACACCCAGGTCCCCGGAGTGGCGGTGGACTCAAGAAACAGGGTGTTCGTCTTCTGCAGGGGGGAGCATCCCGTTATCATCTTCGACCGGGAGGGAAACTTCCAGGGTTCATGGGGCGAAGGGACCTTCACGACGCCCCACGGCATCTTCATCGATGCCAACGACGACGTGTTCTGCATCGACTCTGGCGACCACACCGTAAGGAAGTTCACTGGTGAAGGCGAGCTGCTGATGACGCTCGGGAGGAAGGACAAGTCCGGCGAGGACGGAGAACCCTTCAACCGCCCCACTGGGGCCGCGGTCTCGGCCTCGGGAGAGCTCTACGTGACCGACGGCTACGGCAACTCGAGTGTCCACAAGTTCTCTCCGGATGGTGAGCTGCTCCTCTCCTGGGGGGAGCCGGGGGACGGGCCGGGCCAGTTCGACGTGCCCCACGACGTCTGGGTGGCTAACGACGACCTCGTGTACGTCGCGGACAGGCAGAACAACAGGGTCCAGATATTCACGTCGCACGGGGAGTACGTCGAGGAGCGGACGGGCTTCAGGCAGCCCTGCACGGTCTTTATCGACGTCGAGGAGAGAATCTACGTCCCCGAGCTCCAGTCAAGGATGAGCGTGCTGGACACGGAGGGGAGGCTGCTGGCGCGCTTGGGGGGCGAGAAGACCCACGAGCCCGGTCTGTTCGTGGCCCCCCATTGCGCCTGGGCTGACGTCCACGGTGGGCTGTACGTCGGTGAGGCGCTGCAGGGCCAGCGCATCCAGAAGTTCGAGCTCCGGAACTGAGACCTGAGGAGGGCTTCACCGCTTTTTCGCGCGCGCCCTGTTGGGATCTCACCATAAGAGAGGCACCCTCGTTATGAGATGAGCCTGCTCCTCAGCTCGCGGGAGAGGATGCTCATCAGTTCGATGTCGAGGGAGTCGAGGATCTCGTAGACCCGATCGTCCACAGTGGTGTAGAGCGTCCTGCTGCCGTCCCTCCTGGACCTTATGAGCCCCGCCTCCTCCAGCAGCCTCAGGTGCCTCGAGACGGTGGGCTGGGACTGGTTGATGATGGGTATTATCTCGCACTGGCACTGCTCCCCGCCCCTCAGGAACTCCAGTATCTTTATCCGATTCGCGTCGCCTATCACCTTGTAGATCTTTGACTTAAACTCGAGTGCTCGTTCGTCGATGACTTCGGTAGTTGCCGTCATCTGCGCTCACCTGAACTCGTCAGCGAGCGCACGTCCATTTTTGGGGAGCTCATTTTCCGCGGGCGTGAAGATAATAATTGAAATATTTAAATATTATTATAATTCTCTATCTGGGATCGATCAACGGGGAGTGGAGGACATGGCTGAAAGCGATAAGGCAGGACTCGGGACATTCGAGAAATACCTCGCACTCTGGGTGGCTGCTTGCATGGCCATCGGATTGTTGCTTTCTCAATATTTCCCAGACCTGAGCTTGGCGATAGACAACTGGCAGATCAGTGGCATCTCGGTGCCCATCGGCATCTGCCTTTTCATGATGATGTACCCTGCGCTCCTTAATCTTCAGCTTGAGGAGCTGAAGAAACTGGCCAAGGACCCTAAACCCATCCTACTGACACTTTTCTCGAACTGGATCATCGCCCCCATCGTGACCGTCATACTCGCGAACATGTTCCTGACTGGACACGATCAGCTAATGATCTCTGTCATACTCCTGGGCTCCAGCCCCTGTACCGCGATGGTCCTCGTCTGGGGCGTTCTAGCGGAGGGGAACCAGGAGCAGAACTTCATCACGACGAGCCTGAACACCGTCACCATCATGGTCCTATACGCCCCCGTCGTCTCGCTGCTCACGGGGGTGCAGAACATCCCCATAGACAGGGGGCTCCTGTTCATCTCCGTACTGGTGTTCATAGGCGTGCCCATAGTCCTGGGATACGTCTCCAAGAAGTACCTGATACAGTCGAAGGGTGAATCATGGTTCCACGGGGTCTTCAGACCCTTGGTGGGCAAGATATCGATGCTGGCGCTCCTCACCACGTTGATCGTGCTCTTCTCCCTCAACGGCGACGTCCTGCTGAAGCACCCCGATCTGATAGTGCTGATCTCCGTGCCACTGCTGGCGGGGTTCTTCATAGTCGTGGGGATAAACTTGCTGATAACGAGGTTCACTGGCCTGCGCTACAGGGAGGGGATCATCACCGTCATCATCGGGTCATCGAGCCACTTCGAGATCGCCATCGCGACGGCGGTCAGCCTATACGGCCTGGGCTCCCAGGCAGCCCTGGGGACCACGATGGGGCTCTTCTGGGAGGTGCCGATAATGTTGAGCCTCGTGTATCTGGGGAAGAGACTTAGAGATCGGGGTTTCTGGAGTACGCGAGCGGAGGTCTAGGAGGCGGAGCCATGAGCTCGGAGTTTCTGGAGACGACCATCGACAAATTCATGCTGAGGGTCAAGAGGGGATTGAGATACTCGGAGGACCACATCTGGATCCAGAAGGAGAACCAGCACTGCTCATTGGGGTTGACCGATTACGCGCAGAGGAGGAGCGGCGACCTGGTCTTCATCGAGTTCCCGGTCTCGGGCGGCAGGGTCAAGGCTGGGGACCCTGTGGCGCTCTACGAGACGATAAAGGCGGCGCTGGAGGCGAAGGCTCCTTTCGACTGCGGAGTGGAAGAGCTGAACCGTGTGCTGGAGGGACGGCCCGAGCTGATCAACGAGGAGCCATACGGGGCGGGATGGATCGCGCGAGTGAAGCCGGTCGATCCGGAGAGCGTTGATTCGTTGTTGTCGCCCGAGCAGTACTTCGAGCTGATGAAGGAGGAAGCTACCCAGTCCTAGAGAATCATGGGGTGTAGAGATGTCTGAAAAAAGGATAGTGGTGATCCCCTGCAGTGGAATAGGCAAGCCCTTTGGGACCATCGGAAGGGACGCGACGTTCAGGGTCGTCGACGAGCTCAGGAAGGGAAAGGCCGAAACGAACTGCCTCTCGCTTCTCGTGATGGGGGACGAGGGGGCTATGAG
>CP070784.1:214907-235713 GCA_020346605.1 Candidatus Bathyarchaeota archaeon
CCTATCTCTGGATCATCCCGAACGAGGGCCACTCGCTCCCTGCCGGCGAGCGCGGAGGAGAGATCATGAGGGTCATCTTCGATTTCCTGAGCGTGGACTGGGGCGATGTCGGGGGCGCCTAGCCTCGCGCGCGAATATTTGCAGTGTATGCTTTGATCCGCTAGGACCCCTCTATCGTGGCGGGAGCCCCGAACGCCCTGCGCAGGCGCTCTGGATTGAACTTTAGCCTCCTGTCGTAGGTGTATATACCGTTCTGCTCCTGCTCGATGTCGGTGAGCTGGGTGTAGGTGAAGCCCGCGATGTTCGGGTGGGAGGTGAGCACGTGCGTCAGCTTCTCGATGCGTCGGAGTGCCTCCTCGATATCCGAGGGGCGCCTGCCGTACCCCCAGCTCTCCTCCCTGTCGGAGCCTCCGCCCAGGGTCCCGTCGACCCACCAGGTACCGCCGTACTCGTCCACCATGTAGGGCTGGCCCTGGTACGGAGCGGAGACCTCAGGGAAGCGGACGAAGGCCTCACCTGGCGTGCTCGGATCCAGGTTCTCGTAGTGCTCTCGGAATTTCTCGGGGTCCTGCTCGTAGTCGTGCACCGTAAAGATGTCGGTGAGGACGTGGACGTAGCCGCTTGTGTCGTTGACGGGGCGCGTGGGATCCAGGGCTTTTGTCAGGCCGTAGACTTCCTTCAAAGCCTGCCTGTGGATCTCCTCGTGCTTCTGGGCCGGTCGGCGGGTCTCGTTGAAAGGCGTCCACGCGACCAGTGAGGGGTGGTTCCTGCGTTGAACGACGATCTCACGCCATTCCTTCTGGTGGTTGTTGACTGCCTCGTTCTTCCCGAAGTCGATCCCCCAGTCGCAGAACTCCCCCCATGTTAGGTATCCAAGCCGGTCGGCCCAGTAGTGGAACCTCTCTTCGAAGACCTTCTGATGTAGCCGGGCCCCGTTGAAGCCCACGTCCATCGAGCGTTCGATGTCGGCCTTGAACTCCTGGTCACTGGGCGCCGTCCAGATACCATCCATGTAAAACCCTTGGTCGAGCACGAACCGCAGGAAGATCGGCTCGTTGTTCAGGAAGAACCTGTTTCCCTCGATGTGGAACTTGCGCAGCCCCGCGTGGGAGTCGACCCGATCGAGTGACTCCTTGTTGCTCTCCAGTTCGAAGACGATGTCGTAGAGATGTGGATCATCCGGGCTCCAAGGTAGGGGATCCTCGACGGGCAATGCGATGGGAACACCATTTACAGCCGTAGCCCGTGCCTCTGCCAATTCTTTCTCGCCGTCGAGGAGTACTGCTCTAAAGGTCAATCCGCGACCGGCATTCTTGATGTGGGGAGTGACGACGAAGCGACCGTTGTCTAGGTCAGGAACGATGTGCACTGATTTTATATGGCTCGCTGAGACGGGTTCAAGTCAGACGGTCTGCCAGATGCCGGTGGTGCGCGTGTAATGGACTCCCTGGGAGTGTTGCGTCCTGCTCTGTTTTCCGGAGGGCTGTAGGCCCGATCGGACGTCGTCCCGGGCGTTGACGACGAGATAGTTGTCGATGTCCTGCAGGTAATCGGTGATGTCTAAGGAGAAAGCAGAACTGCCGCCTAGGTGGCGGCCGACATGTCTCCCATTTATCCAGACGCGGCAATCGTAGTCCACGGCGCCGAAGTTCAGTAGAATCCTTCTCTCCCTCCAGCCGTCCGGGACTTCGAATCCTCGGTGATACCAGGCGGAGGGTATGAAGTCCGTGTAGCAGATACCGGAGAGCCTGCTCTCAGGGCAGAAGGGGACGAGGATCTCTTCGTCCAGGGCGCCACGCCCCTCATGCCAGCCATGCTCCTCGCCCGAGAGGCCGAAGTCGAAACCGAAATCCCAGACGCCGTTCAGGTTGAGCCAGCCATCCCTCTGGAACTGAGGGCGGGGATGCTCACATCTCGGCTGAGACAATTGACCACACACTGTATACCCCCCTTTTCATAGAAATGTTGCGTGTTCACGAAGCCAGACTCAGCTGATGTTGATTCGAGGAGATGCGTCTATATTAAAGGATTTTATAGATCATGCAAGCGGTTGGATATTTGAGAGGCCCGGCAACGTGGCTAACAAGGAGACGGCCGGGTCTCTCCTCCCGTTACTCGATCCCTTCTTTATATACCTATTTTACGCTCTTGTGGCGGACGCTGAAGATCAGGTTTCTTCCTCCCTCCAGAGCCTCGGGTGGTGGTATCCGCTGTACAGCGCTGCCAACGGGTTGTGGCCCGTCACCCTGTCCTTGACGATGAGGGTGGTGACGGGTGCTTCGGAGCACTCCGTGAACTGGATGTCGTGGCCGATGCAGAGGCCCACGATGACGTTGAGCTCAGTGCTCTCGGAGTTGAGCACCTCGGCCTGGACTATGGGGTTGCATCCCGCCTCGAAGGCCTCGGAGCTGCCCCTGACGGTGGCGATCTTGTCCTCCCCTGAGATGCCCCACCAGGTCTTGTCCACGCTCCCGCACTTGCAGCAGACGGAGCAGACGTCGAACCCCGCGCCCTCCAGTATCTCGACGACCCTTCTCGCTTCTTCGGCGAGTCCCACGCAGAATGCGACCCCGAGCCTGTTCCAACCCATCATCTCGGAGAACTTGATGACCTCGAGCATCCTCGGCCTAACGGCCATCACCCGGCCCCTGACCATCTGGTAGGCCCTCTGCTCGGTGATCGTGGAGTTGACGTAGAGATCCCTGTCCCCGGACTCGTACCTCTCCATGGCGGCGTCGATGACCTCCGGCTTGTCCCTCATGGGACAGAACCCGGGGAGCTTCTCACTACTCCACTCCTCAACGTAGCACTTCCTGTCGACGCACTTGGCACACTGGGGGGCTACCAATACCTTGCACCATACCACAGGAAAATCAGAGGATATACATGTCTTGCGATCATGAACTTAATTCTCTCAGTGCCCATCGAGGAACCTGCTGCACACCTGTAGTCATGATCAGTATCTGCGTCGGGATTTCCACAGTAGGAAGATCACACCGATCGCCCCCATCAGGATCGACTCGGCCTGATACCCTGGGATACTCCTGCTCACCGACTCCTCTGGCTCTTCAGTGGTGACGGTCACATCTTCATCCAAAGTAGAGCCGGCCTCCTTCCATTGGCCCCATCCGTGGATGGTACAAAAGGCCCTGGCCCTCATTTGCCCCATCTCGTCATCCTCGAAAGTGGCGTTGACCGTAAATGTCACGCCGGACTGCGGGGACAGCCCCATGGTCGTTGTACTCCCGTCCAATTTCACCTCCACCCTGTTTACGTAGTGGTTCGAGGAGGGCGAGCCGTGCCTGATAACCACTGTAATCAGGATGTCGTCGCCGGACTGCGTTCCTTCAAGCTGCCGCACTGTGGGCACATCCCCTCGGACTCCGATGATTGGAAAGGTCGCCGTTAAAACAATGATTACGAATAGAGGGACTTTCAGTCTCATTTCTACTCCCGATGAGAGAATATCCATCACTGAAAATATACCTATCCCAAGTCCCCGATCAGGTGTAGAGCAAGAAGTAGATGTAAGCCCCCAAGACGGCGATGATCAGCCAGGCTGCAGCCAAGACCTTCATTGGGCGCCCCAGTCTGAAACATGACTGCCCAGGTGGTCTCAGCCTCCAGACGTAGACGACGTACATGCCCGTCAGCTCCACCATCAGCCCAGCCACCGAGTGGGCTGCGACTAGCAACGTGAAGGAGTCGAACTTTGCGCCACTCAAAATGTTACGGGCCGAAGGGAGCATGACCGAGCCGATGGAGTACACATTGAGAGCCACAATCACCAGCATCACGTAGCCGTGCCCCCCGAACCTGAGTCTCCTCACAAGGTAGATGCCCACGGTGAGGCCCACGACCATCAAGACCTGCAGGAGGAGGTTGGCGTAAGGCGACAAGGAAACCCTCAATATCGGTAAGGAATCGGGGCATTTATCCCTATGCAACTTCCCAGGTCAAATGCCGATGCACCAAACTCGCCAAGGTAATGGTTCATAATCCACCGTTTCTAAATTGAGACCAGTATGGAGCTGACCAGGAACAACCGCGCGCTGCTCGCAATAGGCGCCATCATTATAGCCGTCTCCGGAGTGATCTGGTATCTCCAGACCCCCCTACAGGCTGAAGGCGATTACGGCGACGTAACAGTCGAGCAGGCCATGGCTCTGATCAGGGAGACGCCTTCGCTGGTGATCCTGGATGTGCGCACCCCAGCGGAGTACGGGGAAGGGCACCTGGAGAGGGCGATAAACATCCCCGTGGACGAACTCGTAGACAGGCTCGACGAGCTGAGCAGGGACGACGAACTCCTAGTCTACTGCAGAACTGGGAACAGGAGCAGGCGCGCCGTGGACGCCCTCCTCGAGGACGGCTTCACAAGGGTATACCACATGGTCGACGGGATTGAGGGCTGGAAGAGGGCGGGATACCCTGTGATCCAGTGAGTCAGAACGATTCTTAAAAAAGGGGGAGCGGAGGGAATCCTCTATCTGGACACTGCGCCCGCGATGTAGATGGAAGCCCTGAGCGCCCCGAAGGCCTTCAGGTAGTCGTCCTGCACGAACCTGACGGTCCTGCCGTCGAGCCTCTCGGCGGAGGGCATGAATGCCACGGCGTCGGCCATCAGCGCGTTGACGTACTTCGCCACTATCTCCACTGGTGGCTCGAAGGCGAAGGGCTCGATCGCCCCGCGCTTCTGCAGCGCCTCTGAGACCCCCTTCCTGATGAGATCTCCGGCGACCTTCGGGCTCAGGCACTTCGCCGCCCTGCGCGAGACGGCCTCCTTCACCGCCACGGTCACGATCTCCGGGTTCATCTCTTTCGCCTCCTTGGTGACGGCGAGGTCGCCCGCGACGAAGACTAGGGGCGCGCCGTGGTAGCCGGCGATCGCCGCGTTGATCGCGGTCTCACCGACCTCCATTCCGTTGATGGTGACGCTGTCGATGACCCCCCCTGAGATGGTGTGGCTCAGTATACCGAGCTCCGTGCCCTTCTTAGAGTGGTAGCCGATGAAGACGACCGCGTCATACCTCTCCGCTATGCCGGCCATCTGGGTCAGAGGTTTCGGCGAGCCCCTCACCAGCACCGCCGCTTCGTTCAGGTCCTCGGGCTTGATGTTCCTCATGCCGCCGTGGCCGTCGCTGACGACCACCTCGGCGTCGCCGACCGAGAGGACGCCCTCGATGGCAGCGTTCACGTCCCCCACCATCAGCTTGCGCCCCCTCTCGTACTCCGCCTTGTCCCTCCCCGTCTCGCTACCGTCCACGATCCCGGAGATTCCCTCCATGTCCACCGACATGAAGACCTTGAATTTAGATCCTCCTGACATGCTGCAATCCCGTGTTCCGCTCCTCCTCTATTCTAATAACTTTTTCAAGGTGACGAGTGGTTCTGGAACGTGCTAAATACGAGGGGAGACCGACCCCGCGTCTGTTACAGCCCTCTACCAGGTGGGGAGTGGTGCTCACACGGTTCTCTCGTGCACCACTCTTCCGTCGATTATAGTCATGTCCACTGATATGTCGATGATTCTGTCATGCGAGACCGTGAGAATGTCCTCTCCGAGGACGACCATGTCAGCGAGCTTCCTGACCTCGATGGAGCCCAGCCTGTCCTCGTCGAACTGCTGGTACGCGGCGTTCACGGTGTAGAGCTTCAGCGCCTCCGTCACCGAGATCCTCTGGCTGCGGCCGATGGGTCTCCCCGCCTTCGTCGTCCGGTTGACAAGCGCGTGGATGCCCATGAGCGGCGGGAAGGGGGAGGCGCTGTGGTCGGAGTGGGCGGTGACCCTCACCCCGGCGTCGATGAAGGAGCGGGCGGCGAACATCCGCTCGAGCCTCTCCTCTCCGAATGCGGGGATGAGCTTGTCCCCGTGGTAGTAGGGGTAGGCGCCGAAGATCGTGGGGAGGATGCCGAGCGCCCTGATCCTCTTGACGAGCTCCGGGTTCACGACGGAGCAGTGGATGTCCCTGTTCCGGGGGTCCTCGCGCGGGTATCTCTCCTGGAGCTCCTCCATGATGTCCAGGTACATGGCGATCGCCCTGTCCCCGTTGGCGTGAGCGGAGATCCGGTAGCCGGCCTCGTAGGCTTCCGTCAGGGTCTTCGTCGCGAGCTCCCTCGTGGTGCTGAACACTCCGTAGAAGCCGGGCCTGTTGAGGTAGGGCTCCGAGACCGCCGCGGTACGGGCCGAGATCGCGCCGTCGAAGTAGAACTTGAGCCCGCAGAGCCTCACCCAGTCGTCGCCGAGGCCCCTATAGATCCCCGTCCTCTCCAGTTCTGGGAACAGCTCCATGACCGCGTCCATCCTGACCCTGATGGGAAGCTCCCCCCGGTTCTTCAGGTCCAGCACGGCCCTGAGGTTCGACCTGCCAACCTGGTCATAGACGCAGGTCAGTCCCACGGAGGCGCACTCCAACAGGATCTGCTTCGCCCCCTCGTACGCCTGTTCCCGTGTTGGCTCGGCGGGCCCCCCGGTTCTGATCGCGGGGATCGCCGCCTCGTGGAGGCCGCCCGTAGGCTCCCCGGTCTCCGGGTCCCTGTCGAACCTCCCCCCCTCGGGATCGGGCGTGTCCTTAGTGACCCCTGCCATATCGAAGGCCAAGCTGTTGGCGACGGAGAAGTGGCCGCCGACGGTGGAGATGATGACGGGGTGCTCCCTCGAGGCCTCGTCGAGGTCCCAGCGGGTCGGGTGGCGCTTCTCGGCGAGCTTAGAGTCGTCCTCCTTGAATCCCGTGACCCATTCTCCCTTTGGCGTTTTCTTGGCCCTTTCTCTCAGCCTCTCCTTGATGTTGGCTATGGACCTGACTCCGGCCTCCTCGCTGAGGTCCACGTTCATGTTCCTTCTGGCACCCACGGAGGTGATGTGGGCGTGGGAGTCGATGAGCCCTGGCACCACGGTCCTCCCTCCGAGGTCGATGACCCTCGTCTCCCGTCCCACCAGGTTATCGACTTCCTCATCGGTGCCGACCGCCGCTATCCTGCCGAACTTGACGGCGACCGCCTCCTTGATCGATTTAGCCTCGTCCAGCGTAACGATCTTCCCGTTCCTTAGGACCAGATCCGCGTATAACCCGGACACAGATCATCACTGAGCCTACTCTGTGGGTTTGTTTAATAAAGTAAATCGGCGTGGTTTATCGAAAACACTTTACATGCCGAGGACAATAAAAGCCCCAGGTGTTTGGATGAAGGTTTTCATCTCAGCGGATATGGAGGGAACCACCGGCGTCACAGGGTGGGGCGACGTCACGTCGGGGAAGCCCCCCTACGAGAGGTTCAGGAGGCTCCTTACCGGGGACGTGAACGCCGCCATCGAGGGTGCCTTCGAGGCGGGGGCCACCGAGGTGCTGGTGAACGAGGCGCACAGCGGGATGAGGAACATCCTCCTGGAGGAGCTGGACAAGAGGGCCACTATGATAAGCGGCTTCAAGGGAAAGCGCCTCGCCATGATGGAGGGAGTCGACAAGAGCTTCGACGCCGCCTTCCTAGTGGCCTACCACGCGAGAGCTGGGACCGACGCCGCCATCCTCAACCATACCTTCTTCCTCAGCGTCCACAACTTCTGGATCAACGGCGTCTTAGTCGGCGAGACCGGGCTGAGCGCGTCCCTCGCTGGCTATTTCGACGTCCCCATCGCGCTCGTGACGGGCGACGACAAGGTCACTGAGGAGGCCAAGGCGTTGCTGGGACCAGTGGAGACTGCAGTCGTGAAGAAGGGTCTAAGCCGCTACACCGCCAACTGCTTGACGCCCGAACAGAGCAGTCTGGCTATAAAGGAGGCCGCAAAGAGGGCTCTTGTTCACAAGACTAAGCCCTACGTGCCTGAGGGGCCGGCGAAGATGGCGGTGGAGTTCACCTCCCCGGACCTAGCAGCCGCGGCCAGCATGGTCCCCGGTATAGTGAGGGAGGGCTCCAGGACGATCTCGTGCGAGGCCAAGGATATGCTCAGCACCTGGAACGTGGTCTTCCCCAGCATGATGCTGGCCACGACCGCCGAGGAGAGATAAGGCCGGTCCTTCCCTTCTATTCCATGTAGTCGACCACTTCGCCTTCCTTGGTGAGCCTGTACAGGGTCTTCCCCTCGCTCTCCTCCTTCTCGACGCAGAAGCCGTACTCCAGTATGCTCAGGTGCCAATTCAGAGTCCTCTCGTCCATGCCCGTCCCGGACGCGAGCGCCTCCACCGTCCCGTCGCTCTCCCTGAGCGCCCTCAATATTTTCCTCCTGACGGGGTTGTTGATGGCCCTGAGGTAGCGCTGGTGGTACTCTTTTGTCTCCTCCATGGAACTGCCGATGGTCTTCGAGTCCTTCCCCGACAAATCTCGTCGAAACTATCTACTCCAGCCCCACTATAAACCGTTGTCCACAGGCGGCTGTGGAGAGGGAGACCGTGGTTTGAGCATGTTTTTCATTTCACAGAAAGACTTTAAACTGCCGTCTGTCTTTCCAAGGTGGGACCCAGGGTTCACATTGGATCCAGGTTCCGTGGATAATCGTCACATTCGAAGGTTCAGGACATGAGCGAAGAAGAGAAGAAGCCCTCGGAGGAACAGGAAGACCAGCAGGAGGCCCCGGCTAAGGAAGCGAAGCCGGAGGACGCCGCCGAGGAGAAGCCTAAGAAGAAGGCCACCAGGAAGAAGACTGCCAAAAAGAAAACTACAAAGAAGAAAGCCAAGAAGACCGAAGTAGCCGCCGCGGGGGACTTCCTCCTCGTCGAGCTGACAGGTAAGGCCGTGGAGACGGGCGAGGTCTTCGACACCACCGACGAGGAGCTCGCGAGGGAGGAGGGCATCTACACCGAGGACAGGGTTTACGGGCCGCGCCTAGTCGTCGTGGGCGAGGGCTGGGTTCTCAAAGGTCTCGATGACAGGCTGACCGGCCTCGAGCTCAGCGGTGAGGCAGAGGTGGAGATCCCGCCGGAGGATGCCTTCGGAGTCCGCTCCTCTGAGAACGTGAGGATGGTGCCCTTCAGGCTGCTCCGTTCAAAGGGGGTCAGCCCCGAGATAGGGAAGCAGCTGGAGATCGACGGCAGGACCGCCGTAGTCCGCAGCGTCGGCGCGGGCAGGGTGCAGCTGGACTTCAACCACCCTCTCGCGGGCAGGAAGATCGTCTACGCGGTCAAAGCCACAACGCGGTACGATGGGGACGAGGAGAAGATCCGTGCACTCATAGGCCGCAGGTTCATCGGCATCGACACCGAGAAGTTCAAGCTCAAGAAGCTGAAGAAGAAGGTCAGGATCGAGATCCCCGACGAGATCTTCTTCGGCGAAAACATCCAGGTCGCCAAGCGAGGCGTAGCACTGGACATACAGCGCTACTTCGAGGACGTCGAAGAGGTCGAGTACACCGAGGTCATCAAGAGAGCCCCCTCACCAACGTGAGAACCGAGTTGAGGACCGAGACCGTAGTCGTGGGCGCTGGCCCAGCCGGTCTCCTCGCGGCGCGCGAACTCGCCGACAGAGGGGTCGATGTCACCATTTTCGAGGAGCACTCTGTAATCGGGGAGCCGAACCACTGCGCCGGCATACTCAGCGTCGAGGGCCTCAAGAGGCTCGACGTCCGGCCGTCAACGGACTTTGTGCAGCACGAGGTCAGGGGCGGCACAGTTTTCTCGCCAGACGGGACCGCCATCAGAATAGAAGGAGGCAGTACCCGGGCATACATCGTCGACAGGGCCGCCTTCGACATGCATGTAGCCGGTGTCGCCCAGGACAGGGGCGCGGAGATAGAGGTCGGGCAGAGGGTCGTGGGGCTCACCGTGACAGACGGCGACGTCACTGGCGTCAGAGGCAAGATCGACGTCCGTTCCGACGTAGTCATCGACTGCGAGGGGGCCGCCGGTTCCCTAGCGCGCAGCATCGGTCTCCCGAGTTCGACGGAAGGGATACTGGCAGGTATCAACGTCGAGGTGCCCGATGTCAGCGTTGAGCCGAACATGGTGGAGGTCTGGCTGGGATCTGAGACCGCGCCGGGGCTCTTCGCCTGGGTCGTCCCAATCGGGGAGACGGGCGCGCGCTGCGGTCTGGCATGTTCGGGGGGTAACGCCCTCAGGAGGCTCGAAGAGTTCCTGGCTGAGCGATTCGGGAAGTCGAGGCACCTGGAGCCTATTCGTTGGCCGGTTCTAACGGGAGGACCCGTCTCCAGGACATTCGCCGGCGGCCTCCTCCTGGTCGGGGACGTTGCGGGTCAGACCAAGCCCACGACGGGCGGCGGGGTCATCATGGGGGGGTTGTGCGCCGTCGAGGCCGCGAAGGCGACGATGACTGCATACGATACCGGCGAGTTCTCGGAAGATGTCCTCGGGGGGTATGAAATATCCTGGAGGAGCGCCATCGGCAGGGAGTTCTCCACTATGCTCTTTGTACGAAAATTCATGAACAAGGTCTCTGACGAAAGGATTAACAACCTCTTCTTCTCTATGAAACGGGCGGGGCTGGAGCCGACGCTGGAGGGCCTCGTAGATGAGGGGGACATGGACATGCAGAGCGGTGTCCTCAGGTCCGCCCTCACGGATCTAGGGATGATTCGCGTGCTGGCTGGGAGCCTCGGCAGGATGGCTCTGGGTGAGCTAAGGAGGTTCTTTAACCTTTAAATAGAACAGCGGTCGGCTTGATAGTGGACTGAGACTATGCCGTCATGCATCTCGTGCGGTAAGAAGATCACGCCAGGGGAGAGGGCCGTCAAGTTCCAGTGCCCCAGCTGCGGCACGGTCACTATCTGGCGCTGCGAGCGCTGCCGCCTCTTCGGCAGGGAGTACAGCTGCCCAGCATGCGGCTTCAAAGGCCCATGAGATCAAACCTGTAATACCTAACACGTTTTAACCCACGTCAAACCCCATAGTTACGAGTTTGTCACATGTCTGTTCCAGATATCGACTTCGGGATATACAGGACCCACGAGGAGCTCCACGGCGTGATGAAGCGTCTGGCGGACGCCTTCCCCGGGTTCACTGAGCTGTACTCCATCGGGAGGAGCCTCCAGGGACGGGACCTGTGGACCATGGAGATCACCAACAAGGGGACGGGCCCCGCCGACGAGAAGCCCGGCCTCTGGATCGACGGCAACACCCACTCAAGCGAGGTCACGGGATCCGCGGTCTGCCTACTCACCATCGGACACCTGCTGAGAAAATACGGCGAGGACGAGCTCGTCACTGACCTCCTCGACAACACGGCGATCTACATCCTGCCCAGGGTGAACCCCGACGGCGCCGAGATCTTCCTAACACAGCCCTACCACAGGACGGGCGGAGGCGTGCCGAACCCCGACTTTGTGGACGGCGAGGGCCACTACGAAGAGGACGTGGACGGGGACGGTGTCATCGTCTACATGCGCATGGAGGACCCGGATGGAGACTGGAAGGTCTCCAGTAAGGACCCCCGCCTAATGCTGAAGCGTAAGCCGGAGGACACGGATGCTGATGGGCCCTTCTATAAGGTCCTCAGGGAGGGCAAGTTCCTGAAGTACAAGCCCGGGAAGGAGATTACCATGGCGCCCAAGAGGTTCATAGGCGGCACCAACCGCAACTACCCGGCCTACTGGGCGCCGGGAGGCCTCCCTCTCGGCGGAGCTGGCCCCTTCCCCCTCTGGGAGAGAGAGCCCAGGGCCATCGCGGACTTCTGGGCCGACCATCCCAACCTCTCGGGCATCCACACGTTCCACACCAGCGGCGGCCTCATCCTCAGGGAGAGCGCCACCCGCACCGACGATTGGTTCATCCACCAGGGCCTCGAGGCGGACATAGCCGTCTACAAGGTCCTCGCCGACATCGGCAAGGAGGCGACGGGCTACCCCGCCATCAGCATCTACGACGACTTCACCTTCGAGGACGACCGCCCCTTCCGCAGGGGCTGCGCCACCAGCTTCTTCTACGAGCACCTCGGCGCCTTCGTCTTCAGCGTCGAACTCTGGGACTGGCCCAGGCTCCTCGGCTTCGGCGGCTTCATGGACCGTGGAGGCGTAGACTTCAGTTACAGCAACCTCAGCGAGGACGACCAGCTCATGGAGTTCAAGTGGATCGACGAGAACTACCCGGAGGGTTTTGTCAACTGGCACAACTACTACCACCCCCAGCTGGGCCCCGTTGAGATCGGCGGCATCAACACAAAGTACACTAGGCGCAACGCCCCGCCGGGGAAGTGGCTCGAGGAGGAGGCCCGCAAGTGCATGATGTTCGCCCTCCGCCACGCAGCGATGCTCCCCAGGCTCAGAATAGCAGAGGCCGTGGTCACAAAGGTGGCGAACACCGTCTACAAGGTAGAGGCCCAGGTCAGGAACACTGGCTTCATGCCCACCTACGTCACCCAGATGGGGGTCAAGGTCAAGGTCTCCAAGCCGGTGATCGCAAGCCTGGAGCTACCCAAAGGCGCGGAGCTGGTGATGGGCCACGAGAACGTCGACCTAGGCCACCTCGACGGGCGCTCTGCGAAGCTCCTGAAGCCCCGGGTCGTCGGCGGCGAAGTCATCGACAAGACGAGGCGGAACGTCGAGTGGGTCGTAAAGACAGAGACCACCGACCCCGTCGAGGTCGCACTGCAGGTCAGGTGCCTCAGGGCGGGGACGGACAGGACTACACTGGTTCTCTTCTGATCACCTTTCTCCATTTTTTTCAGACGACGTGGAAGCTGTACACAGTGGTCTGCCTGTAGGTCTCGCCGCGCCTTAGCACTGTGGATGGGAATCCAGGGTGATTGGGCGAGTCGGGGAAGTGCTGGGCCTCCAGGCATAATCCGTGTCTGGGGCCGTAAACTCTCCCTCCTTTCCCCTTGACCCCCTCCGTAAGGAAGTTTCCTGAGTAGAACTGGACGCCAGGCTCGGTCGTGTGGACCTCCATCACCCTTCCCGACTCCGGCTCCAAGACCCTCGCGGCGAGGTCGACGGAACCTCTGCGCCCGTTCAGGACCCAGTTGTGGTCATATCCGCCGGCGATCTTGAGCTGCTCGCAGTCGTGGTCGATCCTCTCCCCGATGTAGGTCGGCTCCCGGAAGTCCAGGGTTGTGCCCTCGACGCCCATGATATCTCCAGTCGGGATCAAACCCTCTCCGATGGGAGTGAACTTGTCCGCGTTCAAAGTGAGGAAGTGGTCCAGAATGTTCCCTCCACCTGCCAAGTTGAAGTACGAGTGATGGCTCAGGTTGACGACGGTGTCCCTGTCGGTCTTTGCCGTGTACTCAATCCTCAGCTCGTTACTCTCGGTGAGCGTGTATACCACGGTCGCCCTAAGGTTCCCGGGATAGCCCTCTTCGCCGTCCCTGCTCAGATGGGAGAGCTCAATACCCACGAAGCCGTCTCCCCTCAGCTCATCCGCTCCCCAAAGTACCTTGTTGAACCCCCCGGGACCTCCATGCAGATGGTTCGAACCGTCATTCAAAGGTAAATTGTAATCGACGCCTTCCAGGGAGAATCTACCATCGGCTATGCGGTTGACGAACCTCCCGACGATACATCCGAAGTACGACTTGTCCCCCAGATACTCTTCTAGGGTGTCGTATCCCAAGACAACGTCGTCGAACCTCCCCTCTCTGTCGGGCACCCTGAGGGATGTGACGATGCCTCCGTAGTCTAGGATGCCGACTTCGAGTTTGTTTCTGTTCTTGAGAGTGAACAGGTGGACAGGGTCGCCGTCCCGGGTCGCGCCGTAGGCCTGTCTGGATATCTCCATCTGCCGTGCACCCTCTGCTGTTTCTCAATAACTGGGAACGTGTACTTAGGGATGGCTGTCATCGACAAGAAGATACGCCCTGGATCCTGGGGAGATCGCTATTTTATGAGTGGAAGGGATCCGGTAACCTTGTCCAGCTTCTCGGACATCTCAGGACCCAGACCCAATGCCGTGACAGTGCCGGGAGGTACCTCAGTGAGCCCGGCGTCTTGGATGATGACGTTGACTATGTCGAGCTCGTCCGCCCTCTTCACGAGCTCCTCAAGCTCTTCGAGGGACTCGGCTTCCAGGGCCACCTTCTTCCCGCCCTCGTCCCTCCACCGCATCCAGGCCCTGTGGTTCTCCCTCTTCGCCTTCTCAGAGGCCCCTACGGCTGCGTGGCAGGCCTGGGCGATCTGCTTCCCCGCGCTCATCCTGAGGTCGGTGCGGAGGACGATGCACATCTTGTACTCGAAGGCCACTAGGGCACCAGCCTGTCCCTATCCCGCGGGAACATGGTGCACTCGCGGATGTTCTGCAGACCCGTCACCGCCATCGTGAGCCGCTCTAGGCCGATGCTCCATCCGGCGTGGGGGGGCGCCCCGTATGCGAAGCTCTCGATGTAGTAGGTGAAGTTCTCCGGGTTCAGCCCCTTCTTCCTGAGCTGCTCCCTGAGGAGCTCGGGCACGTGGACTCGCTGGGTGCCGCTGCTCAGCTCGATGCCTCCGTAGAGCAGGTCGAAAGCGTGGACCACATCAGGGTTATCCTCGTGGGGCATCGCGTAGAACGCCTTTTGCACGGAGGGCCAGTCCTTGAGGAAGAACGCCTCCTCGCCCACCAGCTCGGTGATCCTCCTCTCCTGGGCTTTGGTGAAGTCCTCTCCCCAGATCATCTCCTCCCCGGCCTCCTGCAGCATCTCTACGGCCTCGGTGTACGTGATCCGCTTCAAAGGCAGCTCGGGGACGGTGACCTCCCTGCCCAGGAGCTCCAGCTCCTCGTCGCAGCACTCCTTCACGGATGCGAGCAGGTGGACTAGGGTCTCCTCCAAGACCTTCATCACTGTCTCGTCGTCTGCGAAGGCCTGCTCGATGTCCATCTGCCGTATCTCGTTCAAGTGGGTCGGCGTGTTGAACTTCTCCGCCCTCCATATCGGCGTCACGGTGAACACCTTCTCGAAGCTGATGGCGCACATCTGCTTGTAGAGCTGGGGGCTCTGCGCCAGGTAGGCCTGCTTCTCGAAGTACGGCAGCATGAACAGGTCCGCGCCGCCCTCCGAGGCAGAGGCGATGACGCAGGGCGGCTGGAATTCTATGTAACCCCTGTCGGTGAGGAACCTGCGGAACGACTTGAGCAGCTCGTTCTGTATCCTGAAGATAGCCGAGGTCCGCTCCGTCCTGAAGTCCATGAAACGGTAGTCGAGCCGCGTATCCAGCTCCGCCTTCACCTTCCCGAAGAGGTCGAAGGGCAGCGGCTGCTTCGCCCTGTTGAGAACCTCGATGCCGTCGGGGACGAACTCGACTCCTGCTTTGGCGACGTCGCTGGCCACCGGGCTCCCCGTGACCTTCACCACGTCCTCCCTTCCCAGCCCCTCCACCAGATCCCTCAGGTCGTCTTCCTTCACGGTGACCTGTATCTCCCCTGTCACGTCCCTTAGGACCAGGAAGCTGATGTTTCTGAGGACGCGTGTCCTCTTCACCCACCCTGCGAGGGTGATCGTGTATCCGATACGTTCCTTTGCTTCTCCGATGTATGTCCTGTCGAGCATGCGCGGCGGCTCCTAGACTAAGTCAAGGGGATGAAAGCCGTGTGCTATAAAAACTTTGGTTGGGTCAGTACGAGTACTCGACCCTAAGGTCCATGTTCCGGACCTTCTTAGCTATGTCCGTCAGTGCCCTGATTCTCTTCTTGCTGAGGCGCCTCGCCCCCCTGCCCTGCAGGACGACGCGGGTCTCGGTGCTCCCGTCCGGGAGCCAGATGATGTTGATGGTGACGATGTGCTGCGTCGAGAACAGGTCCTCGAGGAACCCCCGGTCGTTCACCCCATCTTCGATGACGAGGACACGCTTGTTGAAGCTGTCACCGAGGTCCCTGGTGAGCCTGCCGCCATCCTCCATGAACTTGTTCCGGTCACCCCGGCCCACGACCAAGACGAGGTATCCGCCTGAATCGAAAACCCTATCGAGGCGGGCCTTCTGGAGGACTGGGTGGCGGTTCTCTATGTCGATCAGATATTTTGCTACCTTCATGTAGATGTCGTCGACTTCGCCGCTCTGCACCTTCTCTTGGCACTTCGAACAGAGCATCCCGCTTCTGAGACAGAACTCACATAGTTGCGTTTGCACTCAGCTGTTCCTCCGGCGACACCGGAGAAGCCAGTGTGAGACGCTCTGTTCGACCGTTATCAATGGGTCAGCTTGATCTCGATGGTGCTCACGTTGGTCGGACCCGGGCGGTCCGAGCTGGTGAGCTTCTCGGTCCCGATGGTGATGTCGCCGACCTTAAGGTCGGGCATGAACCTGTTCCTGATGACCTCCACCACGTCGACGGCGGTACTAATGGAGCGCCCCCTGGCCTTGACGAGGACCTCCTCCTGCCCGCTCTTGAACAGGGTCATGCAGGCGAGCACATAGTTCAGGACCGGTTTCCTACCGATGAAAACGGTGTTAGATCTCGACACTTTGACTCCTCCTGGTATCTTTTCGGTGTTGGTGTGCTATAGGGATTGGTCTCCTTTTAAAAGGTTATCGTAAATACCGCAATAACGGGATTTACTTCAATAAATCGACAATTTTTCATTGGTTTTTGACCAATTGCAGGGCCAGGCCGCGCCCAGAACCCTCCTCAGACAAAGATTAATATCTGGTCTGGATATATGCTTGTATCCGGGCCGCCGTGGCTCAGCTCGGTAGAGCGTCTGGCTGTTAACCAGTTGGTCATCGGTTCGAATCCGATCGGCGGCGCCAACTTAACGATTTTCGACTCGGAACATCTGTCATCACTGTTCATGGGTAAATCCCCTCGCTTTCTGTTATCTAGTTATAGGCTTGCTGTTCGTGAGTGCGGTCCGAAAAAGAAACTGCGGTAGGCGCACAGTTATGTTCAACGGATAAGGATGTGATTATTCCAGTCCCATGGTCACTTGGAGCTCACGAAATGCTCCCAGCCCCTCTTCTCGATCGGTCTCTCGACGCCGTTCTCGACTAAAACAATGGTCCTCTTAGCTGTCACATGGCCCAGCTCTATGAGCCTGCAACCGACTTTGCTCAGTGCCTCCTTCGCCTTTTCCAGCTCGGTGGGTCTAACAGTGAAGACAAGCTCGTACTCCTCCCCGCCGTAGAGCGCAAGGGAGCCAAGGTCGAGGTCATGGAGCTCCGCAAACCTGCTCGCCCCCTCTGAGACGGGCAGACACTCCAGCTTGAAGCGTACTCCGCTACTCCTCATAAGGTCGTAGAGACTCACGGCGAGACCATCGCTGGAGTCTATGGAGGCCGAGATGGCGCCGGACTCGGAGAGCGCAACACCCTCAGTGACTCTAGCCTCTGGCATGTACACGGATCTCAGCAGCCCCAGCCTCAGGTCGTCGGGAGCTTCGTAGCCTTCGAGGAGGCTCTTGAAAGCCGCGGCGGTGTCTCCGAAGTGACCGGTCGTGGCTAGGACGTCCCCCGGCTCTGCGCCTAGCCTCTTCATCAGCCTCTTCTCCTCAATGGTGCCGAATGCCACGCCGCTCACGATGATGTCAGGGGCCTCGTTTGTGTCCCCCCCTATGACGTACCCACCGTATTCCCTGGCGCCGGCCTCGAAGCCTCGGGCCATCTCCTCTACATTCTCCACGGTGATTTCCCCGGGTAGGCCAAGGGAGGCGAGGAACGCTTGGGGGCGGACGCCCTTGGCGCCGAGGTCGCTGAAGTTCATGACCACGGCCTTCCGAGCCGCTTGGAAGTGGGTCATGCCGGATGGAACGTCCGTCTCCCAGACGAGCATGTCAGTGTTGAACACCGCAACCCTGCCCCCGCCAAGGCTCACTGCCATCACGTCGTCCCAGAAGGGCACAGGCATCCCAGGCATCAGGGTGAAGTGCTTCAACATCGCCTCGATGAGGGCCCTCTCCCCGACATCTCCCACCGTCGTCAAGCTTCGCTCACAACGGGAAATGGGGCGGATCTACGCAAAAGTCTTTACACGGTGGCCTTGGAAAAACGTCAAATATAACCTTTCAATCCTTATGCTGAGACATTCATGAAGATACTGGACGACATTAGGGTACTGGACCTGACCCATGTCTGGTTCGGACCCTGGACTACGATGATGTTGGCCGAGATGGGAGCAGAGGTCATCCGTGTGGAGCCGCCGTGGGGCAGCATCGACAGGATGGCTGAGGGCGCCCTCTTCGGCGGCTCCAGCTACACGTTCCACCATTTAAACCTAAACAAGAAGGACGTGACCCTCGACCTGAAGAAGCCCGAGGGACTGGAGATCTTCAAGGCGCTGGTAAAGAAGAGCGACGTTGTGGTCCAGAACTTCAGCCCCGGCACCATGGAGAGGCTGGGCCTCGGATACGACGTCCTCAAGGAGCTGAACCCGGGGATCGTCTACGCCGCCCTCTCGGGCTTCGGCCAAACCGGGCCTTACACTAAGCGGAGGAGCTTCGCCATGATCGCGGAGGCCATGAGCGGCCACACAAGGCTAACAGGCGAGCGTGTCGATCCCGAGGGTCCGCCCATCGAGATGGCTCAGGCCTACGGGGACCTGGGGCCCGGGACGATGGCGGCGATGTGCATCATCGGGGCGCTGAGGTACAAGGACAGGACTGGCTTGGGGCAGGCCATCGACGTCGCCCAGCTGGACTGCATGACCGCCTACAACACCTCCATCACGGGCTACCTCCTGTCCGGGATGAGGCCCCTCGAGCTGAGGAAGAAGTACTCGATGGGCCGCGGAGGGAACTTCAGCGGCCTGATGAAGGCGAAGGACGGCGGCTGGATAAGGCTGGCGGGCTTCGGGCCCAGGTCACAGGACATGATGAAGAAGTACCTGGATGTGGAGGAGGTCACCAAGGAGATGGTGGAGGAGGAGGTCGCCGGTATGACCCGGGACGAGGCCGTGGAGCTCTTCACGGGGATGGGCTTCCCCTGCGCCCCAGTCTACCACGTCGACGAGACCGTCGCCGACCCCCACCTGGCAGCGAGGGACATGTGGGTCGAGGTGGAGCACCCCCGGGCTGGCAAACTGAAGCAGATCAACTTCCCGGTGAAGATGTCGGAGACCCCCGCCAAGGTGGTGAGCCACGCCCCCCTCCTCGGCGAGCACAGCAAGGAGGTGCTCACGGAGATGCTAGGCGTCTCCGAGGAGAGGTTCACGGAGCTGGTGAAGGCCGGGGTCACCTCCACAGCCTGAGTATCTCATAAAAGGGACACCACCCCCTCATCATTCGATAGAGCCATGGACCTTCTCTCGGGCCTAGGGCTCCTGGTCACCGTGATAGTCTTGGTCGTCCTCGGGACCGTCTTCAGTGTCCTCGCCGGTCTCATGATACTGCTGATCCCAGCCGGAGTGCTGGCGCTGCTGGCGCTGTCGTTCACCGGGAGCATCCTGTTCGGGGGTCTGGTGTTCTTCGTCTTCGGCGTCCTGGCCGTTCTCAGGAGGCTCTACTAGAGTCCGTGGACCACATTTCTTAAAAACGGCGTTCTATCCTTATGGGTTTGCGGTGCCCCGGTAGCTCAGTGGCCAGAGCGGCAGCCTTGTAAGCTGTTGGCCGCGGGTTCAACTCCCGCCCGGGGCTCCCAATAATGCGGCTGGCTTAGGAGTGCGGTCTCTGGGTGTGCATGGGCACTCATTATGGTTGTATACCGGCATATGCGTCTCGCATTGCCTTCGTCTCGGGAGCCGTCAAGAGTGCATTCTTGAGGGATGCGTCGTCGAGTTTTGAGGCCGTAGATTCTGTGAGGGTCACAGCTTCTGCGTAATGTTCTCTGGCTTCTTGCAGGTTGCCTTGCTTTTCAAGTAATAGGCCGAGGCCGTAGTGGATCTGCCAAAGGAGGGGTGGGTTGCCTACCGGCTGCCCAGTTTCCAGGGCATCTTGCATTAACTCGATTGCCTCCTCTGTGTTGCCCATTTTACTCAGTACCTCGGCCTTTAGCTTCAGGCTCTTTGCGAGGTGCTTCTTGGCGCCTGCATTTCTGGATATAGCCAACGCCTTGTCAGCGAGTTCCAGCGCTCCGGCGTAATCGCCCTCAGCGAGGGATACTCCTCCGAGTCCACAGTATATCTTTATCTCGTAGCGCCACGGGGCGCACATTATATATTGGATTGATTCGTTTGCTTCATGGAAATTTTTTCTTGCCTTCTCGTAATCCTCCTTATAGATGTAGTCCGATCCTAGATTTATCAGAACAGAAGGCAGATTGAGGTAATCTTTTGCGGTTTCTAGGGCTTTATTATTGTGTTCTAAGGCAAGCTCTATATCTGATAGATCATGGTAGATCCAACCCAAGGTGTTTAATGCTCGTGATCTGAAATACAAAACCCCGTCATCTTCGCAGAGCTGGAGGCATCTTTGCACATTCGAAAGGGCGTCGTTGTATTCTCCCTTGCTAGCTTGGGCCATGCCCAATTGAAGCATGGAGAATAGGTAATACAGGTTGTTGCTCGATTCTTCGGTTAACAGAATAGCCCTTTTGAGTTCTTGTTCCGCTGGATCGAATTCGCCTTTCCAGTGATAGTGTACTCCGAGCCAGAAAGCAGTCATCCCCCCAAGTAACTTGTTTCCTATCTCTTGGGAAATCCTAGCAGCCTCCTTGAGATTAATCAGGGTTTCATCACTCATACCTGTGGATCTCAAAAGTGGCTGAGTAAGTTCGCATAGATTTCTGCATTCTAAAAACTTATTACCCATCTTCCGAGCCAGCTCGAGTGCCTTAGTATAATGCACGATACCCTCTTCCAGGTTCCATGCCAGTGAATAAGAGCTAGCCAACCAGAAGTGGGCATCTGCGATCATCGATTCATCGGCAAGGGAAGTAGCGATGTGTAAATATCTATTGAAATCGTCGATGGCCTTCATATAATCTCCTTGACCCCACCAGGCTCTCCCACTAAGAACGTAGATCTTCCCGAGGTTTTCCTTCGAGGCCAGATCGGTGTCTTTCTCTGTGGCGCTCAAGGCATTGCTC
>CP070784.1:235813-262135 GCA_020346605.1 Candidatus Bathyarchaeota archaeon
TCTCCCTCTGCCTCGCGCCGTAGACCGTCGCCCTCATCGTCTCCCAAATTGTGTGGTAGACATTGTCGGTGCCCAGCCCCACCTTGAGCCCCATTCCCAGCCACTTGGCCAGGGGAGCTGTCGCTCCGCCGAGGAGGTATGGCCTCGGGCAGTGGAGGACGCTGGCGCCGGCCTCGACCATCATCACGTCGTCCTCGTCGGTGTTGTTCGTGCAGTGGGCGGCGATGAGGTCGGGCCCGAGGACGCCCAAGTCGGAGAGGTGCTCGATGCTCGTCTTAGCGTATAGCTCCCTGACCTGCTCCACCTCCCGGTGGCTCTGTGCGACGTGAGTGCTGATCTTCTCCCCGGACCTCTGGTGCTTCAACACCTCCTCGTATACCCAGGGGGTGCACATGTCGGGGGCGAGGGGCGCCCAGCTCACGGTGATCCTGCCGTCGGCCCTCCCGTGCCATTCTTTCTTCAGCTTCACGGCCCGCTCCAGCATCTCCTCGGCCTGCTCCGGCAGGTACTCATATTCGCCGTCCTTGATGGCCTGGTAGTCGGCCTCGGCGATCTGCTCCCCCAGGTCCGCCCTTATCCCCGTCTCCTCGGCAGCTCTCGCGAAGGGGGCCATGTAGTTGTAGGTCTCCTGGATGGTCGTGGACCCGGAGGTCAACGCCTCTAGGCAGCCGGCGAGGCCGAAGGCGTGGCAGTGTTCGGGCTCGAGGTACTTCTTCACGGGGAAGAGGACCTGGTAGAGGCCCTGCCTGACGACGCCGTAGACGCCGCGGACGAAGATGCTGGGGAGGTGGGTGTGGACGTTTACGAAGCCGGGGAGGACCGCCATGCCGCTCGCATCGATCTTGTTCTCTGCCTCGTGCTTCTGAGCCATATCGTCCGAGGGGCCAACGTTGACGATACGGCTCCCCTCAATGGCAACGGCCCCATCATTCAGAACTCTACGGGAGGCGTCCATCGTGTAGACGATGCCCCCCGTGATGAGAAAGTCGACCATGGATAGACAGAGACGGACGATTTACATATACGTGACGACGAGTGCCGCTGCGCGCGGGGCACTTCACCTTGGACTGGAACTCGTCGGGATCGTACCAGCGGGAGTGTGAGAGCTGGGAGCTCATCTCCACGTCATCCACTGTGTCCCTGTACACGTTAGGGTCGACCAGGCCCAGGTCATTGGCCCTGTTGAGAGCTCTGACGAGGTCGAAGTACTCACCGGAGATCTGAGGCCCCTATTCTGGCTCCCATACATCGTTGACCAGATAAAGGGGCTTCTCACCGTCCAGCAGCCTGCTCACGTTCTCGCTCCACTGTTTGGCGGCCCTTAAGTGGGACTCCTTGGTGGCGCCGGCGAGATGGGGGCTGGACACGACGTAGTCGCACTCCGAGAGGGGGGTGTCCCCCATCCACCTCCCGTCGACGATGCGTGTGGGGACGACGTCGACCCCGACAGCGTGGAGCTTCCCCGCCTTGAGTGCCTCCGCCGCGGCGACGTCGTCCAGGATGTGCTCCCTTGCGACGTTGATGATGATGGCGCCGTCCTTCATCTTGGCGATCTCCTCGCGACCGATCATGCCCCTAGTCTCGTCGGTGAGGGGGACGTGGAGTGTGACGATGTCGGACTCCTCCAGGAGCTCGTCGAAGGGCCTGTACTGGACGCCGAGTTCCTTCTCCTCCTCCAGGGGCAGGCGGTTTCTCTTGTAGTAGAGCATCCTGGGTCCGAAGGCTCTCGCCAGCTTTGCTACCTCCCTCCCGGTCCCACCGAGACCGATTATCCCTAAGGTCTTTCCTCTGAGTTCCCACACCTGGTCCCAGAGGCTCAGGATCTCGGGCATGCTGAAGCCGTCCCTGCGGCCTTTGGTGTGGGCGAAGATAGCCCTCTTCAGGGTCATCAGTATCAGCATGATGGCGTGCTCGGCCACCGCCGTGGAGTTCCATCCGGGGTTGTTCGCCACGGGTATCCCCAACTCCGTGGCGGCGTCGAGATCGATGAAATCGTACCCCACCGATGAGGCCTGGACCAGCTTCACCTTCTTCGCGGCCTCCAGCACCCTCCTGGTTATGTAGGGGGACCCGGGGAACGCCACTATGATAGTGGCATCTTTCACCGCCTCGCAGGCCTCGTCCTCCAAGGTATTCACCCTGACGCCGCCGCGGGTTATCTGGAGTCCCTCGGTCCTTCCCTCGAACAGAGCGCCCAGTTCGTCCTCGGAAAGCGTGAGAAATGACACCAGCTTATGCTTCATATCAATGCACAGACCCCTACTACACGTGTTGGGATATTTAAGATTTAGAAGACAAATCGGCCAGATCAGAGGGTTTTTCCATGAAAGGCTCATGGTACTCCGACATGCCGAGATCTTGTTTCCGCAGCGGCTGTTCAGTTCACCTGAGAGAGCCGAGGAAGCCCGTGGTCTCTTCTATCAGCCGTTCCACGTCGTCGAAGTCGTGCCCTATCCCGGAGATCTGGACGTGAGCGATGGCCGGGTTCACCGACATTACACGCCTCACATCCTTGTCCGATATCTCGCCGCCTCTCTGGGGGTCGGCCTGGATCAGGAGGGCGGGGCAGCCGATGCCCTTCAGGAACTCGTCGACCTCGAAGCCATCGAAGTAGTCCATGCTGTCGTCCCCGATCCAGGGGTCGAACCACTTGGGATCGCAGAGGCTGTAGGCCTCGGCGAAGACGCGGACAGTTCTATCCCTCCAGGGAAGATGGCTCCTCAGCGCCTCGTAGGTCTCTTCGACGGGCTTCCCACAGAGCCCCCTGTTCCTGACGAGGGCTTTCCTCGCCTCCTCTGACGAGAATCTCTCGATCAGGCGGTGCAGATCCAGCGGGGGGTCGAAGATGATGATCGACCTGACGAGGCCCGGTATCAGGTTGGCGCACCAGATCGCCACCCAGCCTCCCAGCGAGTGTCCGAAGACGTTCGATGCCTCTCCGATGCATTCGGCTATGAACTTCGATGCGTCGTCGACGTCATTCTTCAGGTTGATCGCGTCCCCCATTCTCGTCGATCGCCCTCTCCCCCTGAAGTCGAGGGCGAAGACGTGGTATCGATCAGTGAAGGCGGGGAGCATCTCATCGTAGCTCCTCCAGTGCCCAACGCCACCATGGAGGAAGAGCAGCGGCGGTCCGTTCTCCGGCCCCTCGGCGTAGTTGAGCACCGCCTCGCTGGTGTCGAAGGATTTTTCGACGAGCATTTAAAACTAAACAATGACTGTTCCTGTCGATATTTAATGGTTTATTCTGGCCGAATTTACTTCAAATCTTCAGTCGAATGACGGCGGTCTTGATTCAAGGCGGGGCTTCAGTCAAGCACCAATGACTCTAAGAACGCCTTTTGCACAAACGTCTCTGAATCGTTGGAATGATTTTTTATTTTATGGAACGGATTGATATCGAGTGGTGTCGTCAGGATGTCGAGAAAATCGGTTCGGGCGTCGTTTTTGCTGATGGTACTTATCGGCAGCGCGATCGTCGTACACACCGCTACAACAGCCAGAGCCGCTACTTTCGACGGGACATACGACTACGCGTACAACCTGAACGGGCCCGAAGGGTGGGAGGCCCACAGGGTGCCCAAAGGCTTTATTGTGAGCCAGGGTCGGATCTCCAGCGACCCGCCCGCGCTGAGTGGGAGCGTGGACTCCAGCGGGAACGCCCGGTTCGAGGGGTCGTCCCCCTACGGCGGCTCGGTCGCCATCTTCACCGGCACGATCGACCCCGACGGAGCAGGGGAGGGCACCTACGAGGATCAGCAGGGGCTCGGTGGCAGGTGGACGGTCACCAGGGTCTCGGGCCCGGGGGGATTCAACGTTGAGAGGATACTGTACTCCCTGTCCGGCCTGTTCTCTGACATAGGCGAGATGCTGGGGGCGTCGGGCAGCACAGCGGTGGCCTTCGGAGTGGCGGCGGTGGTGGTACCGCCCATCGTGATATGGGTTATCGCGTCAACGTTCAGCGTGAGGAGGAGGAGAACCGGGGCAGCGACAGGGATCGGGTACCGCCGCGAGCGGAGCGATTCGGCCTCGAAGCTGGCGCCCCCTCCCACCGGCCAGACGGGGGTGGTGGCTCCTCCGATTGGGGCTCCGACGGGGCCAAGTCTGCTGGGGGCCGGGGTGCATTGGGGCCCTCCCGACCTCCCATCCTCCCTGGACCTGCGCGCAAAGTGGGGGGAGGGGAGGGTGGTGCTTCGCTGGGACCCGCCCCCCTTCGACGCGGGTACGTTTAGGCTCGACGAGTACGTCGTCTCCAGGATGCAGTACAGGCCGGGGAGCACGGCCCCGGAGAAGCTGCAGATCGCCCGGCTCACCCCCCAGGAGACCCAGTGGAGGGGGAGCTTCACCCAGACCTACAGGTGGAACACCGGTGGGGACATAGAGAGCTTCGTCGTGGAGGCCGTTCTGCGTCACTTCTCCAGTACCGGCCATCCGGGGACCGTCCGCATCGGCGGCATCGCATACGTCCCACCGTAGATTACAGACATCTTAAGGAGTGGAGAAAGACACAGACCGTGCGCGAGCGTCAAGACATGGGATATATTCGAACCTTCAAGGCACAAAAACCACTGGTTTTAATGACCAGCCCAATCACTATACATGACACTATTAGAGGGGGTTATACCACCCACACGTGAAAACTAAACCAAACAAGGAAAGAACCCCTAAAACGACTCCATTCGAGATCGATTCCAGTCAAAAACACGGCGGATTTCAAAAAAAAACAACACTCCCCGTGGAACCCCTATCCTATGCCAGCCGCATGAGAGATGGCGCCGCGGGAAGGATTCGAACCCTCGAGGCTCAAAGGCCACTGGTTTTCGAGACCAGCCCAATCACCGCTCTGGCACCGCGGCCCCCACAGAAAGACACGACCGACCCTATTTATATTTCCCCGAGGCCAGCCTCTCCACCCCGTTCCAGCCCTCCAGCGCCTTCACCCGGAGCAATTCCAGCGCCTCCTCCGACGAACGCATCATCCTCCTGGAGCCCGTCGAGTCCCGGACCAGCCATTCCGCCGCCCTCAGCATCTGCCGGCTCAGCTCCGAGTCCGCAAAGTCCGCGATGCTCACCAGCAGCGCCTCCAACGTCTTCGGCTTAATGGGGCTCTTATCGCCGTGATGAGAAGCCACCACGTGGATGACGTCCAGCGGGAAACTTCGGCGGTACATCTCCGCTACCAGTAGCGATAGATGGTCCAGCCGCTCCCCCATCGGCGAGGTCCTGAACCCATATACGCCATTCCTGCTGTAGGCGTAGCACTTCATCACGTCGTGGAGCAGCGCCCCGGCCAGCACCGTGTCCCTATCCACCTCGCCGCCGTAGACATCCTCCACAAGATCGCATAGGGTACCGCAGAGCCTCACTACCGCCACCGTGTGCTGCAGCAGCCCTCCCTCGTAAGCGTGGTGGACGTAGGCCCCACCCGGGCAAACGTCGAAGGGCAGCCTCTCCCCCTCAACGCCGACGTCCGGAACTCCCAGGAACTCCAACACCAAGCTCCGGAGCCCCTCGTCGCCTATCCCACTCGCCAGCTCAATAAGCTCGTTCATCACCGCGGACACCCCCCAATGAATCTCAATACTGGATAACAACCCCACATAAACTTATCCACTCCAGACAGGACCGCAAAGACAGCCAACCTCTACCGAAGAAACCACAGCGAGTACGAAAAACCTGTGTACAGCACACCCCTCGAACTAGCCCATCTCAGCCAGCTTCGCCCTGATCGCCGTGTACGCCTCCTCCGGGTCGGAGATCCCTTGGACCAACCTCTCGAAGGGGCAGAAGATGACGCCGTCCTTCTCCTTTATGGCGTCCGTTTCCTCCAGGAACTCGAACCCCACCCCACGCTCACCGAGCAGCCGCTTCGCCCCCTCGCTGATGAGCAGGGCGTGGACCTCGTCCACACCCATGTAGAGGTTCAGGAGAACCGCCGCCTTCCCGACGACCCTGTCGGCCGTGACGGCTCCCCTCAGGTCGTCCAGCCCCACCTCCTCGATGGCCTCAATCAAGGGCATGATGCCCCTGCTGGAGCTGGAGAAGACCATCGCTCCGCCCCTGAAGACCAGCAGGCTGCTCCCAGACTCCTGCAGCATCCGCAGATAGCTACTCATAGGCATCCTGAGGTTCGATGCAACCGCGGAATATCACCCTTACGCTCACAGGCCCACGGGGACGTCCACGCCCAGCTCCTCCGCCAGCGTAACGATCTCCCCCCATGTCCTCTCCTCGACGAAGATCCCCTCCCTCAGCCTCCGCTCCCTCATCCTCCGCTCTGGGTCGCCGGGTATCAGTATCTCATCGAAGCCAGGGGCTACGGGGGAGCCCCTCACCCTCCTGAAGAGGTTGTCGACCCGCCCCCTGAACTCCCCGATGTCGGTGAGCCTCCCCACGTCGATCGCCATCATGAAGATCCCATTCCCACCGTAGAAGGGCCTAGACCTGTACTCGTCGCTGTTGGAGCAGCCAGCGCCGCTCAGGACCCCGGTGAGCACCTCCACCAGCAACGAGAGCCCGTACCCCTTATAGCCGGCGATGCCGCCGAGGGTCCTGAGCACGCCGCCCCCTGTGTACCAGCTGGGGTCGATCGTCGGGTTCCCCTCCGGGTCCATGAAAACCCCCTCCGGCAGCTCCTCCCCGCGGGCTAGGTAGACCATGATCTTACCCCGGGCCCAGACCGACGTGGCCATGTCCAGGACCATCGGCGGCTCCTCCCCGGCCGGGACGGCGAAGCAAAGGGGGTTCGTGCCCAGCTGCCTCGACTTACCGCCGAAGGGGGCCACGTAGCTGGCGGAGTTCACGCTCATGACGCCTATCATGTCGTGCTCCAGGGCCATCTCCGCGTAGGCGTTCAGCCTGCCCACGTGCTGGCTGTTATGGACGGTGACCAGCCCCACGACGCTGTTCATCGCCTTCTCGATGCATTTATCCATGGCGAACCTGGCCACCACCTGGCCGAAGTTCCAGCCGCCGTCGATGACTGCCGTGGAAGGAGTCTCCTCCACCACCCTGATCTCGCTCCCCGGCTTCACCGCCCCCATCTTAATACCCCTGGCGTAGATGGGGAGCCTGATCACCCCGTGACTGTCGAACCCCGTCAGGTTCGCCTCGACCAGTAGGTCTGAGACCAGCCTGGCCTCAACCTCAGGCGCCCCGAGGGCCACGAAGATCGATTCGCCCAACGTCCTGAGCTGCTCAGCTTGAAGTACCGGCATGTCACAACATTCCTAATACTCCACACTTAAGCCCCTATCATTCTTACGGCTTTTGGTGAGCCCCGACCTGAGTATGGTTTAAAAATTAGGTAAGTCGTCAGAGGGCTAGCCCCGCAACCCGTCGGCCAGATCTTCAATCGCCGATGCCACCCTCTCCAATGTCTCCACAGGTCTGATCAGGGGAATCCTGACATGGCACTCCCCGGCTTGACCGAAAGCGACGCCCGGACGTACCAGGATCCTGCTCTCCTTCAGCAGGGCCTCACAGAAATCCACCGACTTCACGCCGAGGCCCCGGATGCTGGGGAACGTGAATATTGAACCCTCGGGCATGTGGCACGTGACCCCATCTATCTCGTTCAGGCGCGGCACGAAGAACCTTCTCCTCCTGTCGAGCTCCTCCCCCATCTCCCTGACAGGCCTCCACGGACCCGTTAAAGCCGCTACGCCGGCCATCTGGACGAAGGTGTTCACCCTGTACCCGATAGGCATCCTGGCGATCATCGATGAGATCGATTCGTCGGCGATCAGGTACCCGAGGCGCCAGCCAGTCATGGCGAAGGTCTTCGAGAAGCTCATGCTCACGATCGTCCTCTCCCTCATCCCTGGGAGGGCCGCGATGCTCCTGTGGCTACGCCCGTCCCAGATAAGCTCGTTATAGACCTCGTCAGAAAGTATTAGGAGGTCGTTCTCGAGAGCTAGATCGGCCACAGCGGCGAGCTCCTCCTCGGTATATACCGTCCCCGTTGGGTTGCTGGGGTTGCAGAGGATCAGCATCTTCGTCCTCGGGGTAATGCCCTCCTTAAGCGCCTCCACGTCCAAGCGGTAGCCCTCCTCCTCCAGCAGTGGAACGGGTACCTCCTTCGCCCCCAGGTACTCGATGAGGCCGTGGTACGCTACGTAGTAGGGCTCGAGCTGGACGACCTCGTCGCCCGGGTTGATTGTGCCCGCCATGGAGGCGTACAGGGACTGGCCGCTCCCTGCGGTCACGATCACCTCGGAGGGTTTCCAGTCGACCCCGTACTTGCCGTGATACTCGGCTATAGCTTCTCTCAGCGCGGGCATACCGTAGGTGACCGGGTAGTGAGTCCAGCCATCCCTCAGTGCTCCGACGGCCGCCTCCTTGATGTGCTCCGGTGTATCGAAATCAGGGTCGCCCCCCGATAGATTTAGGACGCCCTCCATCTTCCTAGCAATTGCGAGGACCCTGGCGTGTTCGGGAGTCTCCAAGGATCTTAATCGCTTCTCGATGAAACTATCGCTCATGGTGTTCTCATCAATGATCATGTCGTTTCTTTAAAAGAATAGCCAAGTCCGTGCGGGCTGGCATTATAATTGTATTCCCAAAGATCGGAGGGCCGAGATAAACTTAAAACCACGTCATTATCCTGTTATTCGACATGTCGGAAGAGGGTCGAGAGGAATCCACAGGGGTCAAAATGGGGGAGGGCCCACTCCTCCGGCTCAAGAAGCTGCCGAAGCCCCCAAAGGCGAGCCACCTCATGGGGCCCGGCATCGTACTGGCCGCCATGGGCATCGGCATGGGCGAGATGGTGATGTGGCCCCGGATGGCCCTCATGTGGGGGCCGGGAGTCCTCTGGCTTGCCCTCGTGGGCTTCACGATCCAGTACTTCGTCCAGAAGGAGATGTCCAGATGGGTGACGGCGACGGGGGAGAGCTTCTTCCAGGCCACCTCCCGCATCGGATACCGGAAGGCCTTCTCCTGGCTCTTCTTCTTCAGCGCCCCCATCATCTACTTCTGGCCGGGATGGATAGGCACCGCGGGGCAGATACTCAGCAACGCACTGGGGAATCCCTTCGGCGAGATGAGCTGGCAGATCTTCGCCGTACTCGGAGTCGCAGCCATCCTCGTCCTGCTCACGATAAGCCCCGTGGTCTACGAGGTAATCGAGAAGGTTATGACAGGGGCGATCATCACTAGCAGCGTCCTCGTGATCATCGTCGCCATAATGGTCGCCACGCCCGAGAGGGTCTTCGCGGTGCTCAGGGGCTTCGTCAGCTTCGGCTACTGGGTCCCCGAGATGAGCTCCAAGCTCTTCATGCCCTTCGTCGTCGGCTCCATCGCATACGCCGGTCCGTCTGGGATGCAGCAGATCTGGTACACACTCTGGTGCAGAGATGGCGGGATGGGGATGGGAGCTTACATGGGGAAGATCACAGGCCTATTCGGTCGCGAGGAGTCCGTCCCCGAGGCGGGTTACACCTTCGACGTGGAAGATCAGGAAGAGCAGGAGAAGTGGAGGGGATGGAGGAAGTACTGCAACTTCGACGCCAGGGTCCTCTTCTACGCCGCCAGCATCGTCCTCACCTTCTTCTACGTCCTACTGCAGCTGGGGGCATTGAGCATCGATCCGAACCTGATTGAGCTGGAGAGGACCGGGAAGTCCCTGGCCATCATCACGGGCATGGGGGAGGTCTTCAATCAGTACCTCGGCCCCGTGGCCTCCACTGCGTTCTTCCTAGTGGCCTTCCTACAGATATGGAACACAGGTTTCGGCGTCTACGACGGCTACGCCAGGGGCCAAGCCGACATACTCTACTACAACGTCCCCGCCGCCAGGAAGATACACCTCAGCAAGTGGTACTACATCTTCCTCTACGGCACGCTGATACCAGCCTGCGCAGCCTTCTTCATAGCGAAGAAGCCCCTAGTACTAGTGACGATGGGGACCTGGCTGGCTGCCTTCGCAATGGCGTTCTACTGCCCCTTACTGGCATACGTGAACAACTGGCTCCTGCCCAAGGAGCTTAGGCCGAAGTGGTATCAGACACTCTGGCTAGTCGTCGGCACGGTCTTCTACTGGAGCATGATCCTGTACAGTCTCAGCATTGGGGCGTTACCTAAATAGAGGAAATTTGCGAATCTGACAGGAAAAGTAACTTTCTGCACCTTTTTTTCGTATTTCTTCATTCGATAATTGCAAGTGCTTCTAGTGGAAAACGTTCTGTTTACATGATCATGCACTTATAAACCGTCTGAGGACACCTGAGAAGTAGTACTTTATATCATGGATTCATTAGAAGCGACGTCAAAATATTTAGACTTCCAAATCCATTATTGACGGGGATGTAGATGTCAACTGCGAAACTGAAGAAACAGATTCTGGTCCATCTCGGGGAGCAGCCTATGAGTCTGAAGGAGATAGCTGAGAAGATGGAGCTCAAGGAGAAGAAGACTTTCAGGCTGATCAGGTCCCTCTTCCAGAAAGAACAGATACAAATGGTTCGAAGCGAAGACGGCACCAGGAGATACAAGATACCCGACGACTAGTCTTCTTCTCTCAGGCCTCTTCGATTCTAGCAGTGATTTCCTGTCGACCGCATTACCAAATCCAGAACAGAAAATCGTTTATGATCCCTGATGGAGATAACGTACTGTGAAAGTAATGAAAGCGATCAAAGGAGCCAAGATCTACACCATCAGCGATGGAGTCATCGAAAAAGGGTCGATCCTGATCGAAGACGGGAAATTTACGAAGATAGGAGCCAGAGTAAAGATACCATCGAATGCTGAGGTAATCGACGCCACGGGGAAGGTTGTGATGCCCGGTCTGGTCGAGGCACACTGCCACATAGGAATTTTTGAGGAGAAGATAGGGTGGGCCGGTAGCGACGGAAACGAGGCGACCGATCCGGCGACACCCCAGGTACGGGCTCTGGACGGGATCAAGGCGAACGCAGACGAGGGAGGTCTGGAAGCAGCCCTGAAGACGGGGGTAACGACTGCCCAGATACTGCCTGGGAGTGCAAACGTCATAGGTGGAACCGGAGTCGTCATCAAGACAACGCCAAAGGTGGTCACAGACGAGATGGTCATCAAGAATCCATCAGGCATGAAGATAGCCTTTGGCGAGAATCCAAGACGGGTATACGGCGAGAACCAAAAAAAGATGCCATCAACGCGCATGGGCGTAGCAGGCGTCCTCCGGGAATGGCTGCAGAAGACGAAGAACTATATGGAGAAGAAGGAGAAGTTCAAGGACGAACCCGAGAAGATGCCTGAGATCGACCTCAAGCTCGAGGCGCTGATACCAGTACTGAAGGGGGAGATACCGCTCAGAGCCCACGCCCACAGGGCGGACGATGTAGCCACAGCGGTGAGGGTCGCGGAAGAGTTCGGAGCTATGATGTCGTGGGAGCACGCGACGGAGGGCCACCGCATCGCAGCATGGATCGCAGAGAAGGGGATCAACGCTGTGTGGGGACCGAGCCTGATGGCCAGGCCTAAATGGGAGATGCGCGAACTCAACTTCGAAACACCGAAGATCATGCACGAGGCAGGGGTCAAGTTCGCCATCCAGACGGACGCCGTGGGCAGCACCATCGCATTCCTGCCGCTGTGCGCAGGCATGGCGGTGAAGCACGGGCTACCCTACGACGTAGCATTGAGAGCCATAACATTGACGCCCGCTGAGATACTGGGGGTCAGCGACAGGGTCGGAAGCATAGAGAAGGGAAAGGACGCAGATGTACGCATCCTAGACGGCGACCCATTAGAGCTCAGAACCAAGGTCGAGATGGTTCTTATAGACGGAGAAGTCGTCTACAAGGCGTAACACTTTCTTCCTTCTATTTTCCAGAACCAACACCCTTTTTTATTGACCCCATGAGAGTAACGGAGTTATTGCGTAAATTATTAAGTGAAGACCCCGGATGTCTTCATTCGGTATACAGAGTGATCGTCAACGTCGGTTCAGTGAGTCTTGACACGACCCACACGCCCTTCAGAACGGTCAGGGAGGTCATGGGCGGGTCGGGGACCTTCTTCAGCCTCGCCTCCAGCTACTTCACAGACACAGGCCTGATAGGGATAGTGGGAGACGACTACCCTAAAGAATACAAGAAGATACTCGCCGACAGGGTGGACTTGACCGGGCTTGTAATAGAGAAGGGGAAGACCTTCAGGTTCGACTCCAGTTTCGGGTATGACTTAGGAAAGAGGACCACCAACAAGACTGAGCTCAACATCTTCGGGACTTGGGATCCTGTGGTTCCAGATGAGTATAGGGGCGCCGAGTACCTCTATCTGGGCAATGTGGGCCCGGAGCAGCAGCTCAAGGTGCTGGACCAGATGGAAGGACCCAAGATGACGGTCGCGGACACGATCGAATTTTGGATACATAGCCAGCGAGACAAGCTCATCGATGTGATATCCAGGACTACAGGTATGGTCCTCAACGACGAGGAGATTAGACAACTCTGCCACACCTGGAACATAATAACAGGCGCCAAGACCATCATGGAATGGGGGGCCGAATTTGTCATCGTCAAGAAAGGAGAGCACGGGGCCGTCCTATTCACGCAGGACTGCATATTCCCGACTACAGGATACCCGCTGGAGAAGATCATGGACCCTACAGGAGCAGGGGACGCGTTCGCCGGTGGCTTCATAGGGCATTTGGTTAGGAAGGGGAGGAACGACCTCAAGACTATGAAGGAGGCCATCGTCTACGGTAACGTCATGGGTTCCTTCGCTGTGGAGAAATTCGGTGTCGAGAGGTTCCTATCGCTTACCATGGACGAGATAGAGGGCAGATACCGGACGTACAAAGAAATGGTTACATTCTAACCTATAGAGGAGAGGGAAGGAAAAGCGCATGAATTCATCAAGAATCGACGTGGGCTGGTCGCAGATACTCATCGAGGCAGCGGGAAACGTCCGCAGCAACGTTAGGAACGTCCTGATCAATCGCGGAACAATGGACGTCTCAGAGCTCAAGGCGCGCCTCGACGCCGAAGCCCAGATGGCAATACAGGAGACGCTGAAGGAAAGCGGGAACGCATGTCACGTCGTCAGCGAGGAGGGAGACTACAGCATAGGCGAGGGCGGCCCCCACATCATAGTCGATCCCGTCGACGGCACAACGAACCTCTCAAGGGGGATACCCATAGCGGTTACGAGTTTGGCGGTCTCCCGATCCCAGACCCTGTCGGGACTTTTATCGGCGGTGATAATGGATCTTAACACAGGAGAGGTTTTCAGGGCTGAACGTAATCGGGGAGCCTGGAGAGGCGGAAAAAGGATTTCACCATCGAGCCCAAAGCTTCTCAGGGACGCACTCGTCTCCATGGACATTAGCAAAGGAACGCCGATAGAACCAGTCAACCCCATAATCGAGGGAGCGCGGCGTCTAAGGCAGTTAGGGTCCTCAGCCCTGAGTCTGTGCTATGTAGCCTCAGGGATCGTCGACGCCCATGTGGACCTGCGGGGGACACTGAGGGCCACAGATGTGGCAGCGGGGCTACTGATACACAGGGAAGCTGGGGGAATATACTTGATAAACGGCCAACTCAGCGGCGAGTTAGAGCTATCAAGGGAATCTAACCTCACACTCATTGCAGCTTCGACCCTCGGAACCCTCGAGGAGATACTTGTAGCCACCCCCAAGTGAACCTCATGGTGCGATTTGATGGCCCCCTAATCAAGGCGACATTCGAGGACAGGCCCAACCGGTTCCTTGGAGCAGTGAGAGTAGATGACAGGCGTGTCACCTGCTACATCCCGAACCCGGGCAGGATGGGGGAGCTCCTGATCCCAGGGACAGAGGTCTATCTCTCAGAGAATACATCGGTCCACCGAAAAACATCCTATGACCTCGTCCTCGTGAAGAAGGGAGGCACACTTGTCTCCATCGATTCACGAATCCCAAACAAGTTTATGGCGGAGTTCATTGAGAAGGGGCTGATACTTGAGTTCGAGGGCTACGGAATAGGTAGACAGGAGTACACATTCGGCGAATCGAGGCTCGACTTCCTGCTCACCAGAGGCGCCGAAAAACTGTTCCTAGAGGTCAAGTCATGCACCTTAGTTGTAGATGGCGTGGCTCTCTTCCCCGACGCCCCGACCAAGCGAGGGAGCCGGCATCTCAGAACCCTCATCGACAGCCTCGCCCAAGGCAGGGCCTCGGTCACATTCGTAATCCTGAGAGACGACGCATCAATCCTGAGACCAAACGAAGCCACCGACCCGATATTCGCTGAGACTATCCGCGAGGCAGAGAAAAAGGGCGTAGAGGTGTACGCATATTCATCGAACGTGACACTCGAAGGGATCACCATTAGAAAGAGAGTGCAAGTAAACCTCTAAGAATTATATAAGATTAACAGCATTTCATTTTTAATACTCCTAGTGATCCTCCTGAAACAGGTAAAACGCCGTTTTCTGAGCTTTTTTTATGGAAACACTGTCCTTGTAAGCTAGTTTGGATTTGAAAGGATTTTTAAGGCTCCGCACATTCTTTAGGAGAGAAGAGGCAAACTAATGGGAAAGAAGAAAGTCCTCAGCGAGCGAAACCTGAGACGCATGGTCTACCCCTCGGCGAACGACGTCCTAGGGGTAGCCCAGAAGATGTTGGGATTCGACAGGGTACTCGTCAAGTGCCAAGACGGTCACACAAGGGTAGCCCGGATTAGGGGGAAGATGAAGCGGAGAACTTGGATCCGGGAGGGAGATATCGTCCTCGTTTCACCGTGGGACTTCCAGAGCGATGAAAAGGGAGAGATCTTCTGGCGGTACACTAGAAATCAGGTGGACCAGCTCAGGAGAGAGGGAATTCTCAAGATCGAATAGACGGGTTGTATGACCCTTGTCCGACCGCGAGCGCGTCGAGAAGCAGGCAGAGGCCGCTGAGAGGCGCTATGAAGAGGACAGCCTCATGCTGAAGAAGAGGCAGGAGGAGTACAAGACAATCGAGGAGGTCTTCGATCGGCCAACACTCCAAGGAGTCTTCAAGCTCATCCACCAGAAAATCATCGACGAGATTTTCGGGGTCATCAAGGCCGGGAAGGAGGCCCGTATATACTGGGGCAAAGACTTCGAAGGGACTGATTTGGCGATCAAGATCTACTACACATCGACAGCGGAATTCAGGAAAGGGATGATGCAGTACATACAGGGAGACCCAAGATTCAAGCGCGTCAGGAAGAGCCCGCGGGGGATCATCTATACATGGACCCAGAAGGAGTACAAGAACCTGCAGCTCGTCGAAGCGGCCGGTGTCAACGCACCTAGGCCTATCGCATTCCAGAGTAACATATTGGTGATGACGTTCATAGGTGAGGACGGAGTACCTGCACCGCTGCTCAGAGAGGAGGCTCCTCTCGATCCCGTTCAGTTTTACAGCAAGCTCCTCGACGAGATGAAGCTGATGTATACAAAGGCGGGCCTCGTCCACGGAGACCTGAGCGAGTATAACATCATGGTCTGGGAAGAGAGCCCGGTGATATTCGACGTGTCCCAAGCCCTACTAATCAGCCATCCCCTCGCAGATACCCTGATACAAAGGGACATCACCAACGTCAACTCATATTTTAAGAAGCTCGACATCGAAACTTATGACCCTGACAACGTGGAGCCGTGGATTAAAGGTGAATCAGAGATCCTATCTTAAAATCCCGCGCGACAGGGTAGGCGTCCTAATAGGCCCAAAGGGGAAGAACAAGAGAAGAATCGAGAACGTGTTCAAGGCCAACCTTGTCGTTGACAGCGAGTCAGGCGCCGTGGAGATAATCATGAAGCCAGAAGCAAGCGATGTAACGGCGATCTTCACAGTGCAGAACATCGTCAAGGCCATCGGTCGTGGCTTCAACCCCCGAAGAGCGGAGATACTGGCAAAAGAGGACTACGACCTCCAAATCATCGACCTCACCGACTACGTGGGGGACTCTAAAAACGCCTTAGCCCGGGTGAAAGGGAGGATTATAGGGAAGGACGGTCGTTCCAGGACCCTCCTCGAGGAGCTCACGGAGACCCAGATAAGCGTCTACGGCCACACGGTCGCCTACATTGGGAGCGTAGAGAGCTTGGGGATCGCCAGGGAGGCGATCATGATGTTGCTGAAGGGTGCCTTCCACAAGACTGTCTGGAACTTCCTGTACGCCTACCGACGGAAAATGAAAAAAGAGAGGGGAGAACTCTGGTATGAGACCCCCGAGCCGAAGGCGGAGTTGAGGAAAAAATAACACAAGTCGAGTACCAGTCAATTAGTCCTTCAGACTTCTTCTATAGGAACAGGGAGATAGCAGGCTTCAGCAACCCTAGCAGAGCAATATACGCCGGCGTGAGAGAGCTCCTAGAGAACTCGTTGGACGCCTGCGAGGTCCAGAAAGTGCCTCCTAACATATACCTCCGCATCTCAGAGGTCGAGACATCGGAGGCAGGCACGAGCATCTACACAATGAGGGTCGAGGACAACGGGACCGGGCTCCCACCAGAGCATATACCACGTTGTTTCGGCCAGGTGTTCTACGGCTCGAAGTATACGCTGAAGCAGGCGAGGGGAACCTTCGGCCTAGGTGGGACCATCACGATCCTGTACGGGCAGATCACAACACACAAACCCGTGATCATCACCTCCAGCACCGGCAGCGACATCCACGAATACGAGATGATGATCGACATCGCCAACAATAGGCCACTCATCCTCAGGCATACGGTCCTGAAGAATGAGAAGAACTGGAGGGGCACCGTCGTCGAGCTCCAGCTCGAGGGGGATTTCAGCCGCATCAAGAGCAGGCTCCTCGAGTATCTGAAAGAGACGGCGATGGTCAACCCCTACGCTGATCTTACGTTCATCGACCCTAGCGGGAGACTTTATAGATATGAGAGAGGCACGGAGAAGATGCCTCCACTTCCAGAGGCTGTGAAACCCCACCCACACGGGATAGACGTGGAGAACTTCCGAAGACTCATCACCATCACAAAAACAAGAACCATGAAACAGTTCATGATGGAACACTTCCAGGGAGTTGGGTCCACTATCGCTGACAATTTCCTTCGGGCTGCGAACACGAGTTCAAGGCTGAGGCCCAAGAATTTGAAGCCCGAAGATATCGTCAAGCTGGTCAGGGCGGCCCGGGAGTTCGCGGATTTCAAACGACCGGACCCCAGTTGCCTCTCACCAATTGGTGAGGAACTTTTAGAGACTGGCATTATGAAGGAACTCGACCTCACCGAGAACGACTTCCTTAAGGTCGTCACAAGGAGGCCCTCCACCTATCTAGGTTTCCCCTTCATAGTGGAGGCCGCTGTCGCCACTGGAAGATCCATCTCGAAGCAGTTCAAAGGAGGCACCACGATAATACGGTTCGCCAACAGGATACCCCTCCTCTTCGACGAGTCCAGCGGTGTCGTCTGGAAGGTCGTCAACAGGAACATCAACTGGGCCACGTACAAAGTCTTCGCTGACACCCCGGTAGTGGTCGCGGTCCACGTCTGCTCAACAAAGATACCCTACAAGACCGTCGGAAAGGAGTACATGGCCGACCAGCCTGAGGTCGAGAGGGAGATAACAAACGCAATCCGGACAGCCGCTCGCAGCTTGAGGGTGTTCATATCTCGGGGTATTAGGGTAGAAAGGGAGAGACGCAGGCTCGATATATTCGGTAAGTACCTGCCCAAGATTGCAGAGTTTGCGACTAAACTCTCCGACAACGAAGCGCAGCCCGACATCGACCCCCTCCTGCGAGCGGTGAGCGCATCTTTACCAGAGGTGGAGAAGAAAATAGAGGAGTTGCCAACTATTGTCGGAAACGACGCATAGAGAAGCTGAAAAGCACAGGGAATCCACAGAGGTAAGCCTACAGCAGCTGGGCAACCTCATATATGAGCAGATCCAGAACAGGGAGTTCCCGTGGGTGATGATGCAGAGCCGGTCCACGGACAACATCATATACGACCCGGACCTGCGCCAGTACATTCTGGGAAGCCGCACTATACGCCGGCATTCCAGAAACATCAGGCACATCCGCCCATTCACGCAGCTGATCTGGACCGCCTGGTTCGCTAAGGAACTGGTCAGCCTGAGGAAGACGAGCACCCTCAGAGAGGTGTACTACTCTGCCAGAGGACAGCAGGACATCGAGTTCAGCGGTCAGCAGGAGTCCGACAACATCATCACAGACCTTGAGGTGGCCCTGAACAAGCCTAGGGAGGACTTCGGGATCTTCCCCGAGGAACGGAGCGCAATATTTGGCGACCTCACCATCGAGTACACTGTCCCAGGCTACGAGGGCCGTCGGATGAACCTGACAGACCACCCCGATGGCGTCATGGTTGGCCCCGCCCTGACCAGCTCAGAGTTCGTGGAAACGTCCGCCGACAAGGTGCTGGTCATCGAGAAAGGTGCCATGTTCACCAGGCTAGTGGAGGAGAAGGCCCACGATCGATTCAACGCGATCCTTGTCCACACTGCCGGTCAATCACCACGCTCCACTAGAAATATTATACAGAGACTGAACAGGAACAACGGTCTTCCCATCTACATCTTCACGGACGGCGATCCCTGGGGAGTACACATTGCCATGGTCATCATCTCCGGATCAGCTAACGCTGCTCACCTCAGAGGACTTGCCACCCCAGAGGCTAAGTGGATCGGCGTCTGGGCCAGCGATATACTCGATTATAAGCTGCCCACCGAGAACCTGACCGAGAACGACTTGAAGCGCCTCAAAGAGTTGAAGAGCGACCCCAGATACAAAGACGAGATCTGGCAGAGGGAGATAGACATTTTCCTCAAGATTGAGAAGAAGGCGGAGCTCGAGGCTTTCAGCCGCTACGGTCTCACCTATATAGTGGACGAGTATCTACCAGCGAAGTTAGAATCCATTTGAATCAAACCTTTTATGACCTAGATAGGAAGGAGTTGATACCGATGTCCCAAGAAGAGTCACTCACCCTCTCAAAACTAGCGGTCTCCTTCTTCGGGGTAATTGTTCTGGCTCTCGGTCTTGTCATAACATACTACTCATCCATCACTGAAACTGGAATCATCAGCCCAAGACCGTTCACACCCCTGGGGCTCATAATCGTAATAATCGGGGGAATAATGATAATTTCGAGGGAGGGATGAGTATGGTCAAACGAAATGCGAAAGGGATCATCCTCGCAGGGGGGCAGGGCACAAGGTTCCGACCCCTCACATACTACTTCCAGAAGTGCATGATACCTGTGGGCGAGGATCAGAAGCCCGTCCTCGAGTACATCGTCCGATTATTTGCCTACCACAATATCCGAGAACTGGTGGTCCTCGTCGGCTACAAGCACCAGCAGGTGAAGAACTACTTCAACGATGGATCCAGATTCAACGTGGATCTGAAATACGTGCTCGATGAACCCGACTATAAGGGGAACGCCGGCGCGATCGTGAACGCGTACCGCAGAGGTGTAATCAACAAAGAGGACAATCTCATCACCTACTACGCAGATATCCTATCAGACTTTGACCTGAAGGAGATGCTCCAACAGCACATCGATTCGGAGGCGTCTGCAACGGTCGCCCTAGCAGGAGGGTACAAGGTCAGAGTCGGGACAGCGGAGATCAAGGATGGGGCTATCACCCATTTCATAGAGAAACCGGTGCTGGACCAGCCTGTGAGTGTCGGTATCTCTATCCTGAAAGGCTCAAGTCTCGAGGAGATGGCTCATCTACACGATGAGAAGCAGAAAAAGTCATTGGACCTGATGGGGGAGTTTATACCGTACCTGATTGAGAAGGGGCGTCCCGTAAAGGCCTATATCAGCGATGCCTTCTGGTACGATCTTGGCTCACTTGAGCGCTATGAGAGCTTCGAGACAGAGGGGCTGAGCAAGAGGCTCAAGTTCTTGAAAAACAGCGGCTAGCACCCAGGGCTCAAAATCTTATTATACGTTTCAGCATCGTTGAATACAGACGGTGAATAATGTGAAAGCCCTCATTCTGGCGGGCGGGTTCGGCACGAGGCTGAGACCTCTCAGCTGCACCCGCCCCAAATTGCTTTTCCCGTTGGCGAACCAAGCCCTATTGGACTGGACCTTCAAGAGCCTCTCCGACAATGGCGTGGACACGGCCGTCCTAGCAGTCAACTACATGGCAGAGGCTATCGTCCGCTACTTCGGCCCAACGAAGTTCGACCTCGGGATCATATATTCGAGGGAGGATAGACCCCTAGGTACGGGCGGTCCAATTAAGAAGGCAGCCGACCTGCTCATAGACGGTGAGCCCTTCCTGGTTCTGAACGGGGACATAATATCGGACGTCGACTACCGTAGCCTGGTCGAGTACCACAAGAAGAAGGGTGGACTGGCCACCATAGCTTTGATCCAGGTGCCGGATCCAAGTCGATACGGCTCTGTGGAGCTGGACGGCGAAGGGAGGGTTCTCAGCTTCGTCGAGAAGCCTGAGCTGGGTATGGCACCTAGCAACCTGATCAACGCGGGGATTTATGTCTTCGAGAAGGAAGTACTTGACTACATCCCTGAGGGAAAAGTCTCCACGGAGAACGAGGTCTTCCCGATTCTGGCGAAGGAGGGGAAGCTCTATGGCTACGAAGCCCACGGTATGTGGGTGGACATCGGCGTCCCGGAGTCCTACCTCGAAGCTAACAAGATGATACTCAGCAAGCTTGGAGGGATCACAAGCAGTAATGGTTACGAGGTCGACGAGTCGGCGGAGATACTCGAGCCCTGCTGCATCGGATCTGGGGTCGCGATAGGCTCTAACTCCGTCATCGGACCCGACACGTCGATCTCCGACCACGTCCATATCGGGCAGGGCTGCAGGATCGAGAACTCGATAATATTCCCAGGGGTCACGATCGGGGACTATTCTTCAGTTAAGAACGCCATTATAGGCGAGAACGCGAGCATCGAGCGCTGGGTGAAGATAGAGTCGGGTAGCCTGATTGGGGACTACGCCACGATATCGGACGGCGTGACCATAACCCAGGGAGTATCGATCTGCCCTTCCAAGACCGTCACGGAGAGTATACTGAGCCCCCGTCAGGTGATGTGATGGGCGACCTCTTCGGTACCAACGGAGTCCGAGGAGTCGCTAACGTAGAGCTGACGGTCGAGATGGTCACGAGGCTCGCAGGGTCTGCGGGAGCCTTGCTCGGTAAGGACATTGCGTTGGGCACTGACGGGAGGACGACGAGTCCCATGTTCAAGGAGGCTGCCGTCAGCGGTCTCCTCTCAGTAGGCTGCACCGTGCACGACGTCGGGATGCTGCCTACTCCTGCTCTCCAGTTCTCCGTCAGGAGGCTGGGGCTCGACGGAGGGTTGATGGTCACTGCCTCCCATAACCCGCCCGAGTTCAACGGCGTAAAGGTGATGGCGAACGACGGCGTCGAGATCTCCAGAGAGCGGGAGAATGAGATAGAGGCCCTTTTCTTCGAGGGAGGCCCGGAGCTCAGTCCGTGGGACAGTGTCGGATGTGTCAGAAGAAGGGAGACCTTAGAGCGGTACAACAGGGCCATCATCGAGCACGTAGACAGCGGACTCGTCGAGGGAGGGGGGCTCAAGGTGGCGCTCGACCCTGGAAACGGCGTTGCCGCCCTAGCGGCCCCTGAGATCGCCCGAAGGTTGGGCTGTGAAGTCTTCACCGTAAACGCGAATGTCGACGGGAGGTTCCCGGGGAGGGATTCGGAGCCCAGGCCCGACAATCTTGGAGACCTTGCGGCTCTGGTTGAGGCCACGGGTGCTGATGTCGGCGTCGCGTTCGACGGCGACGGGGACAGGGCGCTGTTCGTCGACGAGGGGGGGAAGGTCCACTGGGGGGATCGCTCCTTCGCCTTGGTCGCCAGGGACTTCATGGACAAGAATCCCGGGGCGGAGGTGGCGACGCCCGTCAGCTCCTCGAGGGTCATCGAAGACGTCGTGGAGGCTGGGGGGGGCAGGATCGTATGGACGAAGGTGGGGAGCGTTGATGTCTCCAGGAATATGGTCGATGGGGGGATAGGGCTGGGCGGCGAGGAGAACGGCGGCATCATGTACGGGCCGCATCTCGAGGTGAGGGATGGCTCCATGTCTCTGGCACTAGTCCTCGAGATTATGGCGAGGACGGGGGAGCCCCTCTCGCGGCTGTTCGCAGGGTTGCCCGTGTACGAGCAGATGAAGGACAAGGTGTCCTGTCCCAACGAGCTGAAGGGGAAGGCGTTGGAGGCCCTGAGAGGGGCCGTCGAAGCCCCGAGGGTCGAGACCATGGACGGGGTCAAGCTCTGGTACGGGGATGGGAGTTGGATCCTCATCAGGCCCAGCGGCACCGAGCCGGTTTTTAGGCTCTACGCGGAAAGCGAGACACAGGAGAGAGTGAGGGAGATACTGGATGAGAACAGGGTCCTCGTGGAGTCGTTGATCGAGGGTTTGAATTAGACTCACGCCATCGCTTCTGCGAGTTCGAGTATTTTGCTTCGTGGGTCGTCGGCCTTGACGACGCCGCTTGCCACGAGGATACCCTCGGCCCCCAGCTTGAGGGCCGCTGATGCGTCTTCCCCGTTTGTTATTCCGGCTCCGCAGAGGACCTTTATATTGGCGTCTACGCTCTTCACAGATTCCACGGCTCCCGACACGACCTCAGGACGGGCTTTCGAGACGGGTGTGCCAGTGCCGATGAGCTCTGGTGGTTCTATGGCGATGGAGTCCGGTCTAAAGGGAGCCACGGCCTGGCCCTTCTCGACCGTGTCCACGCAGACCACTTGGTAGAGCGCTGCCTCCTTCGCCCGTTTTATGGTGGATCCTATCGTCTCTAGTTTAAGCCTCCTCTCGGAGTGGCTTATAAGGGTCCCCGTGCATCCTGCTTCGGTTAGGGCCTCGGGGAGAACGTGCCCCGTGAACCTGCCATATCCTACTGGGTCTATGTGCTGGGCGAAGACGGGAATGTTTGTTCTCTCGATCACGGGCCTGAGGTCGATCGTTTGCGGGGCGACCGCGATGCAGACGCCTGTCTTGCGTGATACGGCCTCTATTACGCCTGCCAGCTCCACCGCTCCTGCTCCCGTTGATTGCTGGTAGGTCTTGAGGTTGATCAGTATTAAGGGGAAACGCAATGCTCTGGGTGTCATTTGGACATCGATTTAATGTTGTCTCCTACTCTTTTGTCTCTTCCGGGGGAACTTCATCGTAGCGGGTTGGGAGGGCCTGTTGTTGACTTCGCACGTGTCATGATATTTTAAGTGGGGGAATTTTCTAGTCACAGAAAAGGGTGCTCCAGAATTTACTTTCCGTTGTGCAGGAGATCACATTGACCTCTCTCGTTTCCCCTTTGACGTGAGCTCCACCACTTTGATGGGGAGCTGCCCCACTCGTTTCCGAAGTTTCTGTGCGAACGCCTTTGGGTAGGATGGTGATAGCAGGAAGACCTTGCTCTCTCCTATGAGCAGGATTATGGCGTCGTCGTCGTTCGTGTAGTCCTGGAACTTGAATCCGCTTCTTCTAAGCGTGTTCGCGGAGTCCTTCGCATACTTGATCGCCTCCTTGGAGACTTCTCCGGTCTTCTTGTTCTTTATGTAGATCTCGGCCCTTGCGATGGCTTTGTACGGTATCGTCAGGCCCTTTCTTAGGAGCCTCGTTATCTTCACGCCCTCTCCGGTGAGCCAGTACTTACTCGTGAAGACGGGGGTCCAGTTGGGTAGCACCACGACTATGCCGAGAACGCTGGCCAGGAGAATCAGATCGAGTAGTTGGTCCGTGCTGCTGAGGGTGATGCCCTGTTGCCAGTTGGAGTAGAGCTGGGAGAGCTTCCAGAGTACCAGAGGGAAGTTGATGGCGTAGATCATCAACCCCAGCATCCTTCTGCGGTTGCTGAGTTTCGCGTGTGGTACTGGTTCTTCTCGTGACGACATCGGTTCGACCTTGATTTAAGGCATCTCGGCTTAAAATTGTGTTCTTTTCTCTCAGCAGGTTAAAGAGTGCGTGTGCGCCCTTCCATGTGACATGGGAGTTCACGTCCTGAGGCTCGATCATCGCCCTGCCAGGGATAAGCGGGTGACCAGCCATCTAATATTGGCGGCTCGTGCTTTCGGGGCCTCGGGTGCGACGTACACGGGCCAGAGGGATCCATCATTGGAGGGGAGCATACGCGGGGTGGCCTCGGATTGGGGAGGGAGATTCGTCCTCGATTATGCCGAGAGCTGGAGGCGGGTCGTCGCGGACTGGAAGCGGAGGGGGACGGTGGTGCACCTGACTATGTACGGGCTACCTCTGCGGGAGGTTGTGGCCTCTCTGAGGGGTATCGCCTCCGATATACTGGTCGTCGTTGGAGGCGCGAAGGTGCCTAGGGATATCTTCGACCTTGCAGATTGGAATGTCGCGGTTACATCGCAGCCCCATTCGGAGGTGAGTGCCCTGGCCGTCTTCCTCCACGAGCTCCGCAGTGGGGAGGAGCTGGATGTCGAGTTCGAGGGAGCCCGGCTGCGCGTCGTGCCCCGGGCCCATGGTAAAGAGGTCATTGAGCGTCTTGGTGGGATTTAAAGATTTAAGTCCTGCCGGGTGAAGTGTTATGGAGTACCTGGAGTAGACGGTGACTTTGTACAGCAGTGTCAACGACGAGACCCTTGATCAGATCGCCTTCATCCTAGGAGGCGAGGAGGGGGTGCAGATCATCGATATCATCAAGAGCGTGGAGGAGATCACCGTTGAGGAGCTCGCGGAGAAGACGGATATCCAGATCAACATGGTGAGGAAGGTCCTCTACAAGTTTTACAATCACAGCCTTGTGACCTCTAGGAGGTTCAGGGACAAGGAGACGGGGTGGTTCATCTTCCAGTGGAGGCTTCAGCCTAATCTGATCGAGGCCTATGTCACTGGGATGAAGCAGAAGATCCTTCGGAAGCTGCAGAGTAGACTGAGGTACGAGCTCCAGCACGAGTTCTACCACTGCGGGAATTCGGGGTGCTCCAGGATCACGTTCGAGGACGCGATGGACACTGTGTTCAAATGCCCGGTCTGCGGTGAGGCGTTGAAGCCGCTGGATAACGAGGCGTCCATTGACTTCCTGGAGCGGAAGATCGGGGAGATCGAGAGGGAGCTGGACAGCTGAGGATGCTCGCGAGGGAGGACGCCCTCGGTGCTCTTCGCGAGGCCGGGTGCAGCGGGGGTGTTATGGAACACTGCGTCGACGTGGCGAGGATCGCCAGTAAGATAGCCCACTGTTTTCGTGAGAAGGGCGTTGAGGTGGACCTAGCCCTTGTGGAGGCGGGGGCGCTGCTCCACGACCTGGGGAGGGCGAGGACCCACAGCATAAGGCACGGCGTCGTCGGAGGAGAGATGGCTAGGGAGCTGGGGCTGCCCGAGCCAGTGGTGAGGATCATAGAAAGGCACATCGGGGCGGGGATACCGTGCGAGGAGGCCGCCGAGCTGGGGCTGCCCGACGGGCGCTACGTGCCCGAGACGGTGGAGGAGAGGATCGTGGCGTACGCGGACAAGCTGGTGGAGGGGGGGAGGGAGGTGGAGTTCAGCGTGACGCTGGAGTGGTACATCCGGAAGCACGGGGAGGGCTCCCCGGTGGTGGAGCGGCTTCGGGCGCTGCACGAGGGGATGGCGGAGGTCATCGGGGGCTGAGGGTCAGTCTTTTAGGGTCGTTACGCGGTTGGTATCTGGGGGGCCGGTAGTCCAGCCTGGTAGGACGCTGCCTTTACGAGGCAGAAGTCGCCGGTTCAAGTCCGGTCCGGCCCACCACTTGCGCGCGCGTATTTAAGAATCATCTGGATTTTCGATTTCATCAAGATCAAAGTCTTCTAAAGGCATCGGTGGTGGGGTCGTTAGCAATGTGTATCCAATCCAAGCCATTATTAACAATATCATGGCGACAGCTGCGAATGCAGATATTTGGAGTGTGAGCCAGGACCATGCTGACATGAATAATAGCCAGAAGTAGATGGCTATTCCTGCTATGCTTCCGATTAGTATTGAGCCTCCGATTAATTTATCATTGCTCATTGTGTTTCGTCTCGGGAAAGAATATAAAAAATATATATATATGTATATGTAGCCAATTTAGGTTTTTTTCTGTATTTTATTCGCCCGCAGGCCGATTAAATAATTCATGACTTATTTGGGATAGTCGGTCTCTGTCATATTGGAAGGATATGTAGGAGACTGGCTCTCCCAAGTTATCTGTTCGAGAACCTCGATTTAACTCCGATCCAACTCATCCTCTGGACGGACCTCCACAGAGAAGGCACAGGAAGACCTGTCCAGTACGACCCCAAGTGGGACCTCAAAGGCCTCATATTATGTCAACTCCTCTAAATACCCTACTATTAAGACCTGGTCAAATGCTTCAGACACGCCTGCGGCTACCGTGACAAGGCACCAACCGCGCGCGCCCAG
>CP070784.1:262235-370091 GCA_020346605.1 Candidatus Bathyarchaeota archaeon
CCTCTTTGGGGGACACCTCCATGGGCCCCCGGAAGAAGGTGATCTCGGAGCTTGCGTCGAACTTGGGGTCGATGTCCGAGATGGATGAAAGGAGCTCCCTCAACTCGTCCTCGACATCCCCCAGTTTCTCGCCCGGTATCAGCCGCCGCTCCACCTGGAGCTTGCAGCTGTCGGGGTACGTGCTCAGCTCCCTTCCACCCTCGATGATCGACGAGTGCACCGAGGGGGGCCCCACGAGCGCGTGCTGCTTCTTCATGAGCACCTCGTCCTGGAGCCGCTCGAGGCCGATCTGCACTTTCCCCATCTTGGCTATGGCGTCGACGCCGAGCTGCCAGGCGCTACCGTGGGCCGCCACTCCGCGGGTCTCGATGTCTATCCAGGCGAAGCCCTTGTGGGCGACCTCTATGTCCAGATCCGTGGGCTCCCCCACAATGGCGGCGTCGGCTCTGTACCGGTCCACCACCCTCTCTGTGCCGATGCTGGCGTACTCCTCGTCGCAGACGGCGGCCATCACTAGGTCCCCCTTCAGCTCTAAACCCGAGTCGACCACGGATTTCACGGACGCAAGTATCGCAGCCAGTCCTCCCTTCATGTCGACTGCGCCCCTGCCGTACATCAAGCCGTCCTTGATGACAGGGTTGAAGGGGTCTATCTCCATGTAGTCGGCCCCCACGGTGTCGGTATGGCCGTTCAGCATGAGGGTCGGCCCTCCGCCTGAGCCGCTCATGACTGCGACGACGTTGGAGCGTCCAGGCTTGACCTCCTCAAGTTCTGGCTCGAGGCCTATTTCCTTCATGAACCCAGCGATGTACTCAGCTATCTCGTTCTCTCCGGGGGCACCTGGGACCAGGGAAGGGTTGACCGAGTTGATCCTGATCAGGTCCTGGAGGAGACGGATCGTCCCGCTCTCGTGCACCTTTGAGTCGATTCCCATTTGGGATCCTCAGAATAAATATTGGCTAGTGCTATAAAACTGGTCTCGGAAAACTTTAAGAAAAAAGGTGAACCAGGCTTAGGATCCCTTCCTGTAAACCTCTTCCGTGTGCTTCAGGTCGCTCTTGGCGAGGGCTTTGATGGTGGCCGCGAGGAGCTTGCCGATGTTCTCCAGATCGGTGAGGCTGATCACCTCGTTGGGGGAGTGCATGTACCTGTTGGGGACCGAGACCAGGCCGCTTATCGTTCCGCCTCTCAGCACCTGCAGTGCCCATGCGTCTGTGCCGCTCTGGGAGGGCACGCCCTTCCTCTGGTAGGGGATGCCGTTCGTCTTTGCCTGCTCTTCCATCATCTCCCAGAGGGCCCTGGTGAAGTTGGCCCCCAGGCCGATGACCGGGCCCTTCCCCAGCTGGACATCCCCCACCCTGGAGGCCTCGACCCCCGGAGCGACCGCGTGGGTCACGTCCACCGCTATGGCGCACCAGGGGTTCAGGTTGTAGCCGGAGACGGTGGCGCCCCTCAGGCCGACCTCCTCCTGGACAGTGGCGACGGCGTGGACCTTGATCCCCTCCGGAGGGTCCTTCGAGAGCTCGTCCAGGGCCACAATGAAGGAGCCGACGGCGCAGACGTCGTCGAGGGCCGGGGCCATTATCAGGTCTCCCTCCCCCTTCCCCATGCGGGTGAGGGGGGGAGATGGGGTGACGGGGCAGCCTATCCTGACGCCCATCTTCTCCGCCTCCTCGGCGTCCTTGGCGCCGAAGTCGATGCGCATTTCCTCCCATTTGACGGCCTTCTCCCTCTCAGCGGCGTCGGTTAGGTGCGCAGCCTTGGTCCCTATAACTCCGACCACATAGGAGTCCGGCTCGTCGCCAACCCATATCCTGACCCTGGTGCTGTAGGCGACACGCGGGTCCCATCCGCCGACCCGGCTGAAGTGGGCGTAGCCCTTCTCGTCGACGTAGGTCACCATGAACCCTAGCTGGTCGTAGTGCCCAGCGAACATCACCGACCTGTCGCCGTCCCCCAGAGTCCCTATGACGTTGCCGATGACGTCGACCGAGACGCTGTCGCAGTACTTCTTGTACTGCTCTATGATCCTCTTCCGCCGCTGCTCCTCGAACCCAGTCACCGCCGGGGCAGCCATCATGTCACTGAGGACCTCGTATAGATCAACCATCGTTCTGCACCGCCATATGTGTGTGAGAAGTCTGCTTAAGAGTTGCCTAACCTCAACGTCTGTCGCCACCGGGGAACGACTTATAACGCACCTTGGCAACGATAGCAGAGTTTCATACCAGGTGAATTTATTGCTGGTCCTCCAGGGCGCCCGCGACTTCCTGAAGCGGCAGAGCCACAACTATCGGATGCTGCTGGTGCGGGCCTCCGGGGCCAACTTCCTGATGAACCTCACCGTGGGCTACCAATCCATATACACGACGGAGCTTGGAGCCGACGCTGTGACTCTGGGCTCCATGAGCAGCGTCAGCAGCGCCATCAACATGGTCATCTCCATGCCCTCCGGCTGGGTCTCGGACCGCTACGACCTCAAGAAGGTGCTGGGCATCGGAATGGCGATACAGGTGCTCTCGATCGCCCTCTACGCCTTCGCCCGGGACTGGACGTGGATACTGGTGGCGATGGCTCTCAACCCCTTCACAATGGCGCTGATGATGAGGAGCCAGAGCATACTGATCTCCCGGAGCCTCAGGGACGAGGACAGGGCCCAGGGGTTCGGCATCCGCCAGGTGGTCGCGTCGTCCGTGGGGATAGTGGCGCCCATCCCAGCCGCCCTGCTCGTCGACTACCTGGGAGGGCTCACAGTGGAGGGGATCAGACCCCTCTACTATATACGCTTCATCGGCCTCGCACTGGTCTACGCCTACGTCTATAGGAGGCTCGACAGCGTGCCGCTGGCACCGAGAAGCCCGGGCGATGGCGGGTCCTTCATCCAAGACTTCCGAGAGGTCTTCAACGAGGGGGAGGGGCTCAAGGCGTTTCTGGCGGTGAGCAGCCTCGGTTCCCTCATAATGGGGATGACTATGTCCTTCACCTTCCTCTACGCCAAGGAGATCAAGGGGGCGGACGCTCTCACCCTCGGCCTGCTCACCACGGCGTCCACGCTCTCCTCCATAGTCTTCTCACTGCCCATGAGCAGGCTGGCGGACACGCGGGGGCGCAAGTTCGCCTTTCTTCTCACGAGGCCCGCCAGGTTCCTGTGGATGCTGATCCTGGTCTTCGCGCCGGACCCTAAATGGCTCATATTGGCATGGGCGATGCGTGGGTTCAGTATGGCGGGGAACTCCTACCAGACCTGGATGCTGGAGCTGGTGCCCGCCGAGAAGAGGGGGCGCTGGCTGGGGATCACCAACACCATAAACAGCATCATCAGGATCCCTGCTCCGATCATCGGGGGAATCATCTACCAGAGCGTCAACCCGGGCCTGCTGTTCCTGATACCCTTCCTCCTCGAGCTCCTCGTGAGAGTGCCCATCTGCTACCTCAGGGTGCCAGAGACGCTGAAGAAGAAGTCGGTCGTCCTGACTTGAGAAAATAAAAAAAAATGGAGGGGTCTACCAGTCCTTCTCCGGCCTGAGGCCGAGGTAGTACCCCACGTTTGCGTTTTCGTAGGTGGCGAGCTTGAGCCTCCCCGGCGGGCTGGAGATGATGGGGTTGACGCCGGGACCGTGCCCTGAGCTGAAACTCGCGCCGTGGGAGACGACGCCGATGGTGACGGCTCTAGGGCGGATCCCCCTGGCGTAGTGGGAGTACATGTCCTTAATGCCGACGATGTCGCCGCTGCGTATCCCCGAGAGATCGTAGGTGCCTGTGAGCTCCGGGCAGGTGCTCTGGATATCGAAGTCCCCGAGGTCTGGGATGCCTCCGCTCCCTCCTCCCATGCCCGAGCCCATCATCCTCCCCTCCACGATCTTCGCGACGGGGACGACGAGCTGTGAGCCCTCCACCTCCACGCCCATCTTCTCAAGGAGCAGAGGAGAGAGGCTCATGACCCGGACGTCGTCGAAACCCTCTATCGCCAAGCCTACGCCCCAGCCGGTGACCTGTATCTTGTCGCCTATGGCGAGCTTCTCCATGGCATCGGGCTGGAAGTCGACGAAGCTCTTCGTCCAGCCGTGCTTGCCGGTGACCGTCCCCTTCGCCCCCTTGGCGTCGCCCGTGGTCGCCCTGGCCTCGTTGCCTATGCAGCCTAGGGCGTTGAGGGCGGTGAACTGCCTAGGGGTGCCAAGGTTGACTATGCAGACCCCTGGCTCCAGGTGGTCGGCCATCCATCCGTAGGCGATGTCCCCGACGCGGAAGTTGAGCTTGACGCTGTCTCCGCCGGGGACCATCATCGCCTTGCCGTCGAAGGTCGTCCTGTAGCCCCTGCCCAGCCTCGGGTGGGTGATCTCGCCCATGACGTACTGCTTGACGAGCCGGTCCTTGTTGGTCTTCAACATCCCAATCACCACTCCAGGTCCTTCCTCAACCCGAGGTAGTTGGCCACGTTGGCCTTGCCATCCAGTGTCGGCTCGATCTTGCCCTTCCGGGAGGAGAAGATCATCGCCAATCCCGGTCCGTGGCCCCCTATCTCGCTGGCGCCATGGGAGATGACGCCCACGATGGTCCCTCCCTCGAAGACGGTGTTGCCGTAGTCGGAGGAGACGTCCGTCACGGCGACGACGTCCCCAAACCTGAGGCTCTCCAAGCCGTGCTCCTCGTTGAGCTCTGGGCTGCAGGACTGGATGTCCCACGCCCCGGACTCGGAGGAGCCCCTGCCGACGCCTACTCCCATCAGGTATCCGGGTAGGACCTTGACCACGGGGACCACGAGTTTTCCGCCCTCGGCCTTGAGGCCCATCGCGTCGAACAGGTGTGGCGCCAACGAGAACACCCTCACGTCCTCGTGGCCTTCGATGGCGAGGCCCGTGCCGTAGCCCTCTACCTCTATCTTGTCCCCTATTGCGAGCTTCTTGAGGTGCTCCTCCTCGAAGTACACTATGACCCTGTTGGAGCGCCCCGCGAAGAAGTATGTCTTCCCTACGACGACCCCACGGGCTCCCTTCGCATCACCTGTGAGGACCTTTGTCTTGTTCCCAATGCAGGAGAAGACGTTGAGCGCGGGCTGCTTCGAGGCGTCGAAGCTGGAGACCGCGACCCCGGCGTTGAGGTGGTCAGCGTACCAACCGAAGACCGGGTCCCCTACCTTGACGTTCTGGACGATGCCTCCGATCCCCACTGTAAGCTTCGGCTTCCCGTCCCACGTGGTAACGTAGTTTCGCTCAACCCATAGCTCGGGGTGGATGATCTCCCCCTTGAGCTTCATCTTCACAAGTGAATCAACGTTTGTCTTCAACATGTCATCACCGACCTAGAATACACACCTTTAGATATAAAACACAGTTGACACTGGCATTTTCGGCCCCTTCTTGCCAGTTAATGGGGCGGTGCAAGCTCCGTTGACGGCGGTGCACCCACGCTCTGAGGGAAAGGTTATTGTTTAGACACTGCGATCCTGTACCTGTGATAGGTTTGCCTCACTGTCCTAGCTGTGGAAAAGAGATCGAGGAGGGCGCGACCTTCTGCCAGTACTGCGGCCAGAACCTCAGCGGTGAGGTCAGAAGACGCCCCAGGACCGGGGGCGGAAGGGGAGCCTCGGGCCACATCTCCCTCGGGTTCAACCTCGCCCTCGCAAAGCCGATGGTCTTCGCCCCGGCGCTGCTCGGAGGGGTCATCTCCTTCATAGTGGAGAGGTCTTGGCAGACGTTCGTCCTGGGCGTGTTCCTCTCGATCCTGGGGGTCATCATCACGTTCCTGCTCAACTTCGCCTCGCTGGACCTCTCTAGGGACGCCCTAGTTGGAGACCCCCTGGACCTCGGGAAGAGCATGGACTACGTCATGAGCAGGATAGTGACATTCATGGTGGCCGCCGTGGTAGGAGGCCTTCTCTCCATCACGGTGATCCTCATCCCCGTAGCGATCCTGATGTTCGTGATCATCGTCATGGACGAGACGAACATCGGCGACGCCATCTCACAGGCCTTCGGAGTGATCTCCTACGACCTTGGAAACATATTAGTGATCTTCGTGTTCTCCATAATAGGGCACATAATCATCGCCTTCGTCCCCATCGGCAAGAGCCTGCTGAGTTCCCTATGGGACGTGATAGTGGGCCTCGCCATCATGGACCTGTACGACCAGTACAGGCGTGGCATGTAGCGCGCCCAGCCTCGGAGCCCCGCTACGGGGCCTCTAGGCGCTCGGTCCTGTTGCCTTCGCCTTCGTCGATCACGGTCTCTTCGGGTTTAACCTCCACGGAGTTGTCCCTGGAGTGGGTGTCCAGCCAGATGTTGGCCGTGGTGGATCCCTCCGGTGACCCCTTGAAAATCAACCCGTCTGCTTGGCTGTCGCTGTAGCTGTCTGGGTCCTTGATCTCCAGCCCATCCATGTCGTTGTCTTTGAACGCATTCCCCTCGGCGTACATGGTAACGTCGCCGGCGTAACCCCTCCCGTGGACCCTAAGACCGTAGTAGGCCCTGCCGGTGAGGACGTTGCCCGCTACCTTGACGTGGTCACTGCGCCCGACCTTGATGCCCACAGCCCCATTTTCGAGGTGGACGCTGTTCTCCTTCACGACGCCGCCTGTAAACTTGCCCGAGCCCTCTGGGGCGTTGAATGGGCCGGACACGTTGATGCCGCCGTAGAGTCTTTTCCTACATCTGATCTTGTTGCCTGAAACTTCGAACTCGAATCCGGATCTGTTCGGTCTCCCCTGAGCACTGTGCAGGGATATCCCGACCCCCGACTCGGGCCATCCAAGCGGATGAGCGCCGTAGATCTCCGAGACGATCTCGTTGCTGCGTATCTTCACGTTCGCGGACGTCATGCAGTCGGCGACGCTCACCCCGACGCTGTTCGTGTTCCTGACGGTATTGTCCTGAATGAGGACTTCGCCACCCACGTTGATGACCCCGATGCCCATTCCAATGTAGTACTCGTCGAACAAATCGGGTCGGTACTCAGGATCGTCCCAGATATTGCCCGGTGAAACATGCCCTCCCTGAAGATGAGAGAGCGCGAAGTCCAGGTGGTTCCCCTCAATTACGACTCCGCCGGGATAGCGGTTGTCGACCTGTCCGGAGCTCCGGTTGCTGACCCAGATCCCGATGATCATGTCGCCGTAGGTCATCCTCAGTCCTAGTTTGACTCCCGTAGGGATAGTTATCCGATTGTTCCTGATCGTTAGTCGGTTCCCGCCGTAGCACGCCATGCACCTGCCCTTGAATTCTGTGAAGTGGATGTTCTCGATGACGACCTCCGTGTCTCCTCCACTGCAGGTGATAAGGCTCTCGTTGGTCGTTGGGACCTGCCAACAGTTGTTGTACACCTTCGTAAGTGGGATGCCGCAATCTATCCCCTCGCCCCTGAGAACGCAGCTTTTGGTAATGACTATGCCATCGAGGCCCAGGTTGAAATTTCCTCGAAGAACAACCTCATCGTAGTTGTCGACGGCGTCTTGGAGCGCTCTGAGATCGACCTTAGGGTCGTTCGCGCCCTCGAGTATTATCTTCCCAAGCGAAACGGGTTCAGGGGGCTTCGCGCTCGGCCTTCTGTACTCGATCACGGGTGCGTACGTCTTGGGCCTGGCCTGCTCCCAGTAGTGCAGGAATAGATCACTGCACCATCGTATCGAGCGGCTGTCGGTCGCTGTGAAGCCCAAGTAATCGAATTTGCCAGATCCAGTGGGAAGAGCCACAGCGGCCATCTTCTCGGAGACGTAGAGGAAGACATCCACGGACTCCAAGGTCATTTTCATCAGTGACTGGGAAGTGGGGCGACTTACGATGGAGAGCTCCTTCGGACTGACGGTAATGATACCCTCGCTGGGAGCGTAGTTCTCGGGCTCTATTATCCTGAACTCCACACCTCTGTCCAGCGCCTCCTCGATGAGAGGGAGGGTGCTCATGGTGTACTCGTCGCATTGGAACCAGACGTACTCCTCGGCGTCCCTGATCAGGTTCTCCACGCTGTGCAGAAAGTTCATCACGTTCTGCACGCGCGTGCTGTCCACGAGGTCTCCTATCCTCTTCACGAACTCCGGGGGAAAGCTCCCGGTGGTGTGACCCGTGAAGTACTCGCTGTGCTCCGAGCTGAACTCCATCTCCCGTAGCTGCTTCAGGACGAGCTCGCCGAAGTGCGTGAGGTGGTGCTGGCCGTCGGAGTCCTTCCACATCAGCCCCACGTCTCCGAGCCGTGAGACGTGCCTGCTGGTCTCTGGGAGGCTGAGGTGAAGGGTCCTAGCGATCTGAGTGACGCTCATGGGTTCCTTTTCCAGCTGGAGGAGTATGCTATGCCTGTCCTCGTTTGAGACCTCAAATAACAGGTCGTAAAAATTGTCCAGTGGCACCGGAAACCGATCCTTACTTCGTTCCATTGATATTAATAACTAATCATCCGTCTTACGGAGTTCAAAAATAATGTAAATTGACCGTCCTCCCCCAAGGCGCGTCGTCGCTCTGATTGGACGTGACAACGTTGGGACATGTGTTCTCGGTCGAGTTGAAGTCTAAGACCCACGTGAGGAGCATCTCCATATCCAACGAGGCCCGCGACAGAGTGCTCTTCGAGGGCGAGCTGGAGGGAGTAGCCTTCATAGGAGGAAGCATGCTCGAGGTGAGGGGGATCAACGGGGTCCTCAGGGTGGAGCTGGGGCAGAGCGAGACACGGAAGCTGATGAACCAGATGAGTTCGATCCGCGCCTGAGCTCCGAGGTAGGTAGCTATACAAGTACCAATAAAAAAGGAGATGAGTAAATGAGGCTGCTGAAAAGATCCAAACTGGCAATTGATCTCCTCTTATCTCTATACCTTCTGACACCAGCGTTCTCAGCATTTGCGAAGAAAAATCAGGACCCGATCATAATCCACACGGTTCCCGACTTCGATAACTTCGTGCTGTATGAAAACAGTGAGGAGCTGCCTAACGGCTTTATAAAAGTCGACGTTGGGTACAGATTTTTCTGGCTTGACGAGGAGTCCAACATGCTTGGATACGCTGAACAATATATTACAGGCATCCAGAGGATCCCTGATAAGGCAGACGGGATGGTTTCCTTGCACGGCTACGGCGTATTCACGAGCACGATCACTGAGAAGCCTGGGACTATAACCTACACCATCGGTAACAACTGGTTACCTGCGACAAATGAGTACTTTGCGGGACGACTGTCAATAAAGGGCGGGACAGGTTATTTCGAGGGAATCAAAGGGCCAGGAGAGCTAAACTTCGAGACATTCGCCTTCGAACTGTACGTGAACTTCGACCCATGGGAGTAAAACGTTCCTATTTTTTTAATAGCACACTCCACAAATCGAGAACCCACTGCTTTTTACGCGACGTAGTGGAACGATCACATCGCCTTGAGTCGCTTAATCCGCTCATCTATGGGCGGATGCGTGGCGTAGAGGCTGTCTAGGGCGCTCCTGTTTGGATCCACAAAGAAGAGATGGCTCACCGCCTCGCTGACGTCCATCTCCCCCCTGTTGTGCCCCATGATCTTCTCCAGCGCCGAAGCCAGCCCCCCCGAGTAGCGGGTGAGCTCCACCCCCGAGGCGTCGGCGAGGTACTCCCTCTGCCGGGAGATGGCGAACTGGACCATGCGGGTGAGGAGGGGGGCGAAGATGGCAAGGAAGAACCCCAGTGCCAGGATGGTGGCCTCGATGCCGGCCCCCCTCTCCCTGTCTCGCCTGCCCCCCCTGCGCCCCCTGGATACACCCCTAAACCTGTAGGTCCTGCGTATGACGTGGCTGAGGATCGCCGCGAGGCCGACGAGGACGGCGACCAATGTCATGAAGCTGACGTCCCTGTTCCTGATGTGGGAGAGCTCGTGAGCGAGCACCCCCTCCATCTCCTCCCTGTCCAGCACACTCATGAGCCCTGTCGTGACGGCGACGCTGGCGTGCTCCGGATCCCTTCCCGTGGCGAAGGCGTTCACCTCCTCGCTGGGGACGACGTAGACCTTGGGGGCGGGGACCCCCGCGGCGAGGCTCAGCCCCTCCACGGTGTCCCTGAGGAACAGGTGCTCCCTCTCATCCGCAGGCCTGGCCTTGGTGGCTGAGAGGACGACCTGGTCGCCGTACATGTAGGAGCCGTAGGAGTAGGCCAGCATGAAGATCAGTGAGAGGAGGAGGACGACGATCAAGTACTCCGGTGCGAAGGTGTAGGAGATGGTGGCTGCAAGGACGACCACGATGAGGGTAAGGATGACGATCAGTAGGATTGAGCTCCGCCTGTTCCTGCCGATCTCGTCGTGGAAGCTGCGGCGCTCCATCAGAACTCCACTTTCGGCGCCTCACGGCTCTCCTCGGGGATCTCGAGGAACTCGTGCTTCTGCCTTCCGCCGGCGAACCAGACCCCGGGTATCGTCGTTATCAGGTTGTTGAACTGGAGCACGCTGCTGTTGTAGAACTGGCGGGCGTAGGCGATCTTGTTCTCTATCCCCTCCAGCTGCTCCTGGAGCAGCTTGAAGTTCTCAGCGGCCTTGAGGTCAGGGTAGGCCTCGGCGACGGCGAAGAGCTGTCGAAGGGCGCCAGACAGGGCGTTGGAGGCAGCCATCCTATCCTGCGGGCTCCCGGTCACCATCCCGGCCCGGGCCGAGGCGATGCTCTCGAAGATCCCTCTCTCGTGCGCGGCGTAGCCCTTCACCGTCTCCACTAGGTTAGGAACGAGGTCGTACCTCTTCTTCAGCTGGACGTCGATCTGCGCCCAGGCCTCCTCGATGCGGTTCCCGAGGACCCTGATGCGGTTGTAGTAGGATATGGAGAAAAAGACTAGGATTGCGATGACGATCCCTATGAGGAGGAGCCATTCGTACATCTTCACACGACACCTAACACATGTTGTACATGATTTTTAATAAATCATTCCACGTATGTGAACGGTCGCGAACCTCATTTCAGAGTAAAATGTACCGTCCTGGTGCCTTTCTTGCCCACTTTCAGGAACATCTCGCTGATTCTCCCGATCTCCCCCGTGCTCCTGACGTGGGTGCCGAAGCAGAAGGTGAGCGCGTGGCCGGGGATCTCAACCATCCTGAGGCGGTCCAGAGCCCTGGGTATCTTGTCCAAGAAGCCCCTCTTTCTCTCGTCCTCCTCGTCCTCCTCGTCCTCCAGCTCCTCCCGGGAGGCGTAGTAGATGCTGAGGGGGATGTCCTCGCCGACGATGTCGTTGAACTCTGCCTCGACGCGGCGCACCGCTTCCTCAGTAATTTTAGAGGGCTTGAAGTCGAGCCTCGTCAGGTCGGAGTAGACCTTGGGACCGGCGTCAGCCATCTCGAAGAGCCCTGTGAGGAGGTGCTCGGCGCTGTGCCGCCTCATGTTGTAGTACCTGGGCTCCCAGTCGATGGCTCCGTGCACCGTTGCGTACATGGGCAGGTTCCCGTCGAGGTGGTGGAAGAGATCCCTGCCCCGCTTCATCACTTTTAGGACGGCTACCTCCTGTTCATCGGTCCTGAGGACGCCCGTGTCGGTCGGTTGGCCCCCGGACTCCGGGTAGAAGACCGTCTTGTCCAGCACCACGAATCGTGGTCCGGCCTTGATGATCTTCGCGTCGAACTCCCTGAGGTAGCTGTCATCGGCGTACAGAGGGACCGAGCTGAAATACTCGTTTGGACCTGTCCCAAGGTTGATTCCAGATGCCGTTGTTGATCCTCCTTCTAGTCTCCTCTGTCGTCCTGTTTAATCACTTCTTCTCCAGCTGCTTCATAATCATGAAGACCACAAAGGAGATGATGAGGAAGTCCAGCAATGCGCCGAGGAAGTCGCCGACGGCCAGCCGGATCGGTCCGACCATCAACGCCGCCTCCCGCCAGCCTCCCTCTGGTATGAAGAATGTCAGTATCGGCATCAGTAAGTCGTTGACCAGCGCAGTCACCAGCTTGCTCGCGGCGCCACCCACTATCACGGCCAGGGCGAGGCCGATGACACCGCGCTTCTCCAGGAACGCCCTGAACTCTTCCCAGAAGCTCTTCGGTGGCGGGGGAGCCGCGGCGGGCTTGGGCTCCACGGCCTCCCTGATCCTCCTGAGCTCCTCCAGCACCTTATCCTGAGTCTCGTCGGAAGACAAGATCCGTCACGGGATAGGATTCTCACGATCATAAATGAAGTAATCGCATCAGCCACCGCTCGCACCCATGAACATGAAAAAAGGGGGAGCCACAGCGACATTCACGCGACGTGGCAGCGGAGCATCATCTTGCTGAAGACGTCACCTGAGCCGCAGAGGTCGCACGAGATGCAGTGGGCGCTCTCCTGCCCCGATTCCAGCCGCTTGACCAGGTCGGGCTCGCGTATGAAGGGCCTGCTCATCGAGATGAGGTCGGCCAGGTCCTTCTCGACTATTACCTCCATGCAGCTCAAGCTCCTGATCCCGTTGACGAGGGCCATGGGCGTGGGCCTGGTAGCGCCCCTGATCGTAGCTGCGTGACCCGCGAAGTTCGCCTCCCCAAGCGCGGGATCGTCCGACATCGCCCTCCTCCTGAGGGGCTCTTGTTTCCCCAAGCCTCCGCCGCTAATCTCGACGGAGTCCAGCCCCCGTTTGCAGATGGCCTCGGCAACCCTCGCGCTTTCGTCGACTGTGAAGCCGTCAGGTGAGAAGTCGTCGCAGTTTATCTTCAGCATCACTGGAACGCGGTCGCCCACCCTTGCCCTCACCTCGTCGTAGACCTCGTTGAGGAGGCGCATCCTGTTCTCTAGGTTGCCCCCATACTCGTCTGTGCGATGGTTTGCGTGCTTCGAGAGGAACTGGGAGACGATGTAGCCGTGGGCGCCGTGGATCTGGACACCGTCGAACCCCGCCTCCATCGCCCGGTCAGAGGCGTCCCCGAATCGGGTCACGATCTCGTGGACCTCGTTAGCTGTGAGGGCCCGGGCCTCCCAGGTCTCGGCCCTGTACTCCGAGGGCCCCGCCCTGTCGACGATGCTGTTGTACCCGGCGTGGTTGAGTTGGGTCACGATCTTCCCGCCGTGCTCGTGGACGGCGTCTGTGAGCTCCAGCAACTGTGGCACGTGGTAGTCGTGGCTGATACCCGCCATTCCCCTGTGAGCCTTCCCGGAGTCCATCACGTACTGGTGGCCCTTCACAATCAGCCCCACGCCGCCCTCAGCGAGCCCGCGGTAGAGTTCGATGATCTCGGGCCTCACGATCCCCCTCTCGTCTGACCAGTACGATGTGGTCGCCGACCTCATGAAGCGGTTCCTGATCTCCATGGAGCCTATACGATATGGCTCGAAGAGCAATGACATGGTAGATACCCACTGTCGCGGGAGATTTTGAAGATATCGAGCAAGCACGATGGCACATCGACGAGGCTAAATATCTGTAAATGTGAGGAATTACGAGGATTCTCGCCATGGGAAGGAAAATAGTCATCGTAGGAGGAGTCGCGACGGGCCCCAAGGCTGCGGCGCGCGCCAAGAGGCGAGACCCTGACGCCGAGATCACGATCGTAGAGCGGGGCGATGTCTACTCTTACGCGGGCTGTGGCATGCCTTTCTACATCGAGGGGCTCGTCGGGGACGTCGATGAGCTCCTGTGCACCGTCGGGGGGATCAGGCGGGACGAGGAGTACTTCAGGAGCGTGAAGGACGTCGAGATCCTCGGGAGGACCGAGGCCGTCAAGATCAACAGGGGCTCCAAGACGGTCACCGTCGGGGTGCTCGACGGAGGCGGGACCCGCGACATCCCCTACGACAAGCTGGTCCTGGCCACCGGCGCCAGCGCCCTCGTCCCCCGGATCGCTGGAATCGATCTGGAGAGCGTCTACCGCCTTTACAGCCCGAAGGACGCGGAGGCCATCAGGGAGAAGTTAGACTCTGGTGTGAGCAGGGTCGCCGTCATCGGGGGCGGATTGATCGGGATGGAGGTGTGCGGCCCCATCGCAGCCCGCGGGTGCCAGGTTATGGTCTTCGAGATGATGGACAGGCTGGTTCCTGCACTCCTCGACACCGACATGTCCCTCCTCCTGGAGAAGTACCTCATAGAGCAAGGCGTCCACGTCCGCACAGGGAGCCGAGTGACCAGATTGATCGATGACGGATCCGGTCGATTATCCGGGGTCGTCGCGGAGGATGGCTCCGAGTTCAAGGCGGACGTGGCTCTGGTCGTGATCGGTGTGAGGCCAAACGTAGAGCTCGCACAAGGGGCGGGGCTGGCGATCGGGGAGACTGGGGCCATCGCCGTCAACGAGTTCCTCCAGACGAGCGACCCGGAGATCTACGCGGGAGGAGACTGCGTGGAGAACACTTGCCTCATCACGGGGCGCAAGGTCTACGTCCCGCTTGGCTCTACGGCCAACAAGCACGGCAGGGTCATCGGGGACAACGTCACGGGCGGGAAGACCACGTTCCCTGGGGTGGCCTCCACTGCGGTCTTCAAGGTGCTCGACTTCAACGTAGGCAAGACAGGCCTTAACTCGGCTCAGGCAGTGAAGGCGGGGTTCGACATCGTCATGTCAGTCGCCCCTAAGCAGGACTGTGCCCACTACTACCCAGGGGCAAAGCCATTCATCGTCAAGCTGATAGCTGAGAAGTACACTGGGAGGATCCTAGGAGCCCAGGTCGTGGGCTTCGGCCAAGGGATCAAGAGGATAGACGTCGTCGCCACGGCACTGAGACACGGTTGCGACTGCAAGGACCTAGCGGACATCGACCTCGGTTACGCGCCGCCCTACTCGACAGCGATAGACCCTCTGGCCCACGCCGCGAACATCGTCCGCAACAAGATCGAGGGGCTGGCCCATGGTATCTCCGCCACTGAGCTTAAGTCGAAGCTGGAGGGGGACGGCGACTTCATACTTCTGGACGTGAGATCCAGGGAGGAGGTGGAGGAAAAGCCGTTCCCGGACGTTCGCGTTAGGGTCATACCGAGCATTGAGCTCCGAGAGAGGCTGGGGGAGCTACCCCCGGATGAGGAGATCGTCGTCTTCTGCAGGACAAGCGTCCGGGCCTACGAGGCGCAGAGGCTCATGAGCCACAGGGGCTTCAGGGACGTGAAGTTCCTAGACGGGAGCCTCGACGCCTGGCCCTACCCGTTATAAGGGTCGCACATCCGGTGAGGCAAGCTCCCGTATCTTGGCCGCCGTCTCTGCTATCTCGTGCCTCTGAGGCCGCCCCGTCCTCGTCACACCCTGTATGATACCGCCATGGTCTCCCCTTGAGCGGGGGATGACGTGTACGTGCACGTGAGGTATCTCCTGGCCGCTCTCGGGACCGTTGTTTATGCCGATGGTGCAGGCGGGGGCCTCTACAGCCCTCTGTATGGGCTCCACGAGGCGGTGGAGGGCACTGAAAAGAGAGATTGCGTCCTCCTCCTGCAGGTCCTCGACCCTGGCGACGTGGGCCTTGGGGATGATCAGCGTGTGCCCCGGGGCAGAGGGGTTGATGTCCAAGAAGGCGAGGGCCCTCCCGTCCTCGTAAACCTTGTAGGAAGATGTCTCTCCGCGTATTATCCGGCAGAACACGCATCTATCGGACAACTCATCCACCTCTCACGACGCTGAGGGCGCCCTTGGGGCAGAGCTCCATGCAGCAGAAGCACTGGATGCACCTGTCGTCTCGGAACTCCGGGACCCCGGCTATCACGATGGCGTCGCCGGGGCAGACCTTAGCGCAGATGCCGCAGCCCTCACAGACGTCTGGGTCGCAGACGATGGGCATCCTCGCGTCGATGAACATCTGGCCGTCCGAGTGGGTCACCGGCCTCCTGAAGGGGCGTGCAACGTCCTTGATGGCCTCCCCCAGCACCTCGACGTCGTCGAGGGATGTCGGCCCAAGGCCCCTCTCCGCCGCGATGAAGTTGGTGCCCACGCCAAGGGGCTCCCAGCCCATCAATTTCGTCGCCACCATGTCGACTGCTAAGGCGTCCTCACCGGCGATGACTAAGCCCAGGTCCACGGGGTTTCCCGTCGTGGGCCCCTCCCCCTCCATCGCAACGACGGCGTCAACTACGTTGAGCGCTACCTGCGGCCTGATGCACTGGTAGAGGTCGACAAGGAGCCTGCTGAACATCTCCGCGTCGTTCCCAGTCCTGACGTGGTGGTGGGACTTGGAGCCCCCCTGCTGGAGCCCGAACAGGTTCTTGATGGCGTTGGTGAGCTGGGTGAGCGTGTGGGTCTTCAGCTTGGGGACGTTGACGACGCCGTCGCACTCCAGTGCGAACTCGGGGAACCAGAACTCCTTGACGACCTCCGCATCCGGGTACTCCACGAGCACCGGGGGCTCTCTGTCCAAGACGTTGAACTCGACCCCGGACTCCCGGCAGATCCGCTTCACGTCGAGGCCGTCGAAGGCCAAGTCGGGCCTCGCGTAGGAGGCGGAGGCTGGACACTCACCGATCACAGGCACAGCGCCAAGCTCCTTCAGCATCTCGGCCACTGTCATGTAGATTCTGGAGTCCGTTGTTGCCCCCTGCTCGGCGGTCCGCGCAGTGAACAGGTTCGGCTTCACCAAGTAGGTCCCGCCCTCTTTGGCGAACCGCTCCATGCCCCCGAGGAGATCAACTGCCTCCCTCACGGCTCTCCCGATGTCCTCAGCGGTCCTTACGACAGAGACGCGATGTTTCATAGTCTAGGGTGATCTCGTCGTTGGAAATAAAAGGGATGTTTTCCGCCGCGCGACGCAGTCTCGGTAGAGTCATTGAAAAAGAAGGGAAATTTGGTTCTGGCTATTCCTTGTAGGCCGGGGGGATGGGTATCGTCTTCCAGAGCTTGATGAAGTCCTCGAAGAACTTTATCCTCTCCTCGAAGCGCTTCCTGTACTCCTCGGGATCCGCGTCCCGGGGGTCGTTGAGGCCGTAGATTCCGTCGGCGGAGAAGTCGTCGGTGTCGGGCTGCCCGCTCGCCGCCCTGACCTGGCTGACTAGCTCGTAGTCCTCCCTTTCGGTGTCGAAGTACTCCATGAGCTGGGGGTCGATGCTCAGTGAGGGCTTCCAGTCCTCTGGGATCCTCCACATCTCCACGAACTCCTTAAACATGTAGAGGGCGCCCGAGGTCTCGTTCACCCCGGAGTGGACGTCCCAGTACTTCCTGGAGCGCTCCCCCTGTATCTTCGCCAGCTCGGTGTCGCTGGGGCCCCTGGGGGCGGTGACCATGACGCCGTGGTACCTCTTCGCCATCTGGATAGCGAGGCTGAAGATGTTGCTGTTCCCACCGTGGTGGTTTGTCAGGACGAAGCGCTTAACGCCGTGGTCGGCGAGGCTGCCGATGCAGTCCATCAGTACGTTGAGGAGCGTGTCCTCGCTAAGGGTGACCGTCCCCCTGAAGCCCATGTGGTGGGGCGAGTAGCCGGGCCAGACGGGGTGGAAGGCGACGCTGTTGGTCCTGCTCGCGACCTCGTGGATGAAGTACCTGGCCCCGAGGGAGTCCATCCCCAGAGGGAGGTGGGGGCCGTGCTGCTCGATGGAGCCGATCCCTAAGACCACCACGGGCGCGGGCTCGTTGTCGAGCCAGTCCTCGAAGGCGGGTCGGGTCAGCTCCCAGAGCCAGAACTTGCTCAGCTTACCGTTCTCGGACATAATTACCCGAGTTCAGTCTGTCATGTAATGTTATAACGTATTCCATGATCCGACACCAGGGAGATGGAAGAGGTTAGCCCCGGAAGACCATGGGCACCGGAATCGTCTTCCAGAGCTCGATGAAGTCGACGTAGAACTGCACCCTCTCCTCGAACCGCTTCCTGTAGAACTCCGGGTCTGCCTCCCTCGGGTCGTTGATCCCGGCGATACCATCCGACGTGTAGTCGTCGAGGTCTGGCTCACTGGAAGCTGCGCGGATCTGCCTGACCAGTTCGTAGTCCGGTCTGTCGGGGTCCATGAACTCCCTGAGCTTCGGGTCGATGCTGAACTTCGGGGTCCAGCCCTCTAGGCGCCACATCTCGGCCAGCTCCGGGTTGTGGAGCAGTATCATCGCCGTCTCGATGGGCCCAGAGTGGATGTCGTTGTACTTCGCAGAGAGCTCCGCCATCTTCCTCGCGGTCTCCGATCCGCTTGGGCCCCACGGGTAGAACGTCATCACGTTGTGGTGGCTCTTCGCCATCTGCATCGCCAGATTCAGTATGTTACTGTTACCGCCGTGACCGCTGTAGAAGACGAACCTCTTCACTCCGTGCTCCGCTAGGCTGCCGATGGTGTCCATGAGTATTCCGAGCAGCGTCTCCTCGCTGAGGGTGACTGTCCCCTGAATGCCATGTGGTGGGGTGAGTAGCCCACCCAGGTCGGGAGCACGCAGACGCTGTTGCTCCTCCTCGCTACCTCGTGGATCAGTGCCATCGCGTCTAGGGAGTCGGTCCCCAGCGGGAGGTGGGGACCGTGCTGCTCGATCGCGCCGAGGCCGATGACCACCACGGGGGCCGGGTCGTTCTCGACCCAGTCCTCGAACGCCGGCCTCGTCAGCTCGTGGAGCCAGAATCGCTCCAGCTTGCCGTTTTCGGACATTGAGATCAACAGAGAGAGGGTCCGTGAGGAATTTAACGGATTTCACGGAGTTGAAAGAGTCTGTAGTTTTTAGTATGAATAAGCGTTTGATCAACTGGAATGGTTCACGTGAAGTGGCACGGGCACTCGTGCTTCGAGTTCGGAGACGGCGCAACGGTGTTGGTGGACCCCCACGACGGGGCCTCACTGGGCTTCCCAGCCCCCGACGCGAGGCCGGACATCGTCCTGATATCCCACGGCCACGACGACCACGCCAACGGGAGGCACCTCTTCGAAAGCCCCGGCGTCCTCGTCCTTGACGAACCCTGCGAGCTGGAGCACAAGGGCGTCGAGATACGTGGGGTCAAGACCTACCACGACGACGTGGAGGGAAGCCGCCTGGGCCCGAACGTGGTCTTCGTCTTCGAGATTGAAGGTGTCCGCTTCGCCCACCTGGGCGATCTGGGCCACGCCCTGGACAGGTCTCATCTGGAGGAGATGGGAAGGGTGGACGTACTTATCACGGGGATCGGTAGAGGCTCCCAGCTTCCGGAGGACAACATCGATAGGGTCGATCCCCAGGTCGTGATACCGATGCACTACCACGTTGAGGGCATCATCTTCCCTTACTTCAGGATGATGGAGGTCACTGAGTTCACGGAGGGCAGAGCCCACGTCCGTTGGTTGGAGAGCCCTGAGTCCAACTATGAGCTCAGCTCCCTGCCTGAGGAGCGGGAGATCCATGTCTTCAGGCTACGATGACCGCTGTTACACCTGAAAAACGTTATACTCGCATCCCACCTAGAACCTTACGGAGATCAGCTTGAAGGACAAGCCCTACGTCCACCCCTACATCCCCAACTCCGTGCCCGAGATCAAGGAGGCGATGCTCGAGGAGATCGGCGCCGCTGACGCCGGGGAGCTCTACGCCCAGATGATCCCGGAGAGGCTCCTTCTCAAGGTCCCGATGCAGCTACCCGAGCCTTTGCTGGCTGAGCTGGACCTGAGGAGGCACGTCGAGGGGATACTGGCGGGTGACTCTGACTGCGAGGAGTACCTCAGCTTCCTCGGCGGGGGGTGCTGGCAGCACTACGTCCCAGAGGTCTGCGACGTCATCGCTTCGCGGTCCGAGTTCCTCACTGCCTACGCGGGCGGAATCTACTCCGACTTGGGAAGGTACCAGGCGATGTTCGAGTTCCAGAGCCTCATCGGCGAGCTCGTGGACATGGACGTCTCCTGCGTCCCCACCTACGACTGGGGGGCCGCCGCAGGGAACGCAGTCCGAATGGCATCCAGGATCACGGGCCGGATGGAGATACTGGCTCCCAAGACTATCAGCCCGGCGAGGTTATCCATCATAAGCAACTTCTGCGACTCGGCTCACATGCCCGGCAGGATAGACATCAGGCTCGTCGACTACGACGCCGAGACGGGCTCCTTGGACATGGGAGACCTGGAGGACAAGATATCGGAGAGTACGGCGGGGGTCTACTTCGAGAACCCCTCCTACCTGGGGGTCGTCGAGCCCCGCTGCGAGGAGATCTCTAACATGGCCCACGACCACGGGGCGGTTGCCATTGCGGGGGTGGATCCGACCTCCCTAGGGGTCCTCGCGCCACCCGGGGAGTACGACGCAGACATCTGCTGCGGCGAAGCCCAACCACTGGGGATACACATGTACGCCGGCGGAGGTTCCTGCGGCTTCCTGGCGTCCAAGGACGAGGAGAGGCTCATCGGCGAGTACCCGGCACGGATGCTGGGCATAACAGGCACCGGAGTGGAGGGGGAGTACGGTTTCGGGCAGTGCGTCTACGAGAGGACCAGCTACATGGCTCGCGAGAGCGCCAAGGACTGGGTGGGGACGACCACCGGGCTCTGGGCCATCGTCTCCGCAGTCTACATGAGCCTGATGGGACCACGGGGGATGAGGGAGCTGGGAGAGGCAATCCTGCTGAAGTCCCACTACGCGGCGGAGCTCCTTGAGGAGATCGACGGCGTGTCCGTGCCCTTCAGGAGTATTTTCAAGGAGTTCCCCGTCAACTTCGACACCACGGGCAGGAGGGTCTCCGAGGTCAACGGGACACTCATGGAACGCGGGATATTCGGAGGCAAGGACATATCCCGGGAGTTCCCGGAACTGGGCCAGAGCAGCCTGTACTGCGTCACCGAGGTACACACGAGGGCGGACCTGGTGAGGCTCGCAGGAGCCCTGAGGGAGGTGCTCTAGTTGAGTGGGGAGGCGCCGGGGAGGTACCACGCTCCGGTCTGGAGCGAGCCCATAATCATGGAGCTGACCAGCCCCGGTGAGCGGGGGATCCTGCCCCCCACCGTCGAGGAGGAGATAAGGGAATCCTTCGGGGATGCGACTTCACTGGTACCCGCCTCCGCTAGGCGGGAGATCCCTCCCGGGCTACCGGAGCTCTCCCAGGCCCAGGTGCTCAGGCACTACCTCAGGCTATCCCAGATGACTCTGGGCATGGAGCTTGACATCGACATCGGAGTCGGCACGTGCACCATGAAGTACAGCCCCAAGGTGAACGAGAGGCTCGTCGCCGGGATCGCCGAGGTCCACCCCCTGCAGGACGAGGGGACGATGCAGGGCATCCTCGAGATAGCGTACAAGTTCGGCCACGTCTTCCTCAGGGAGATCAGTGGCATGGACGCCTTCTCCTTCCAGCCGCCCGGGGGCTCGGCCGCGGCCTACAACAACGCCGCCATCATGAGGAAGTACCATGAGGTCAACGGGGAGCTCGACCAGAGGAACGAGATCATCACCACCATCTTCAGCCATCCTTGCGACGCCGCGTGCCCGGCCACCGCGGGCTTCAAGCTGGTCACTATCCACCCGGACCCCGAGACCGGCCTGCCAGACACCGAGGCGCTGAAGGCCGCGGTCTCAGGGAACACGGCGGGGCTCTTCATCACGAACCCCGAGGACACGGGCATCTTCAACCCGGAGATCGACGAGTGGACCAAGATAGTCCACGAGGTCGGCGGCCTCTGCAGCTACGACCAGGCGAACGCCAACGCCATCATGGGCGTGACCAGGGCCAGGGAGGCGGGGTTCGACATGTGCTTCTTCAACCTGCACAAGACCTTCAGCAGCCCTCACGGCTCCTCTGGCCCTGGGTGTGGGGGAGTCGGCGTAGTAGAGAAGTTGGAGGAGTTCCTTCCGGTCCCCGTGGTGGTGCACCGGGACGGCAAGTACTTCCTCGACTACGACAGGCCGAACAGCATCGGCAAGATCAGGGACTTCATGGGGAACATCCAGGTAGTCCTCCGGTCCTATGCGTGGTGCATGGCCATGGGTGCAAGGGGCCTCAGGGAGGCCGCAGAGGTCTCGATGATCAACAACCAGTACCTGGAGAAGAAGCTGCTGGGGGTGAGGGGCGTCACGAAGCCCTACAGCACGGAGAAACGGGTCGACCAGATCCGCTTCAGCCTGGAGGGGATGAGGGACGAGACCGGAGTGGGCGTCGGCGACTTCAACAGGCGTGTGATAGATTACGGCGTCCAGAGCTTCTTCACGAGCCACCACCCCTGGATTGTTCCAGAGCCCTTCACCCCGGAGCCTTGCGAGACATACTCAAAGGCCGACATCGACCACTGGGTCTCAGTGGTCAGGAAGGTCTCGGATGAGGCCTACAGCGACCCCGAGCTGGTGAAGACCGCACCTCACAACGCCGCGATACACACCATCGACCCGTCGCCGTTCAACGACCCCGAGAGGTGTGCGATGACCTGGAGGGCTTACCTGAAGAAGGGGGATAGGAGATGAGCCGATTGGAAGGGAGGGTGGCGATTGTCACGGGGGCGGCGCAGGGCATAGGCGCCGGCATCTCGAGGGTCCTCGCAGGTCAGGGCGCCAAGGTCATGCTGACGGACATCTCGGAGAAGGTGGAGGCGACGGCTGAGGAGATACGCAGGGAGGGGTTCCATGCTGAATATTTCTTGATGGACGTCACCAACGCGGAGCAGGTGGAGAGCGTCGTGAAAGGCGTCATCGAGGGGCACGGCAGGGTCGACGTGCTCGTCAACAACGCGGGGATCTATCCGAGGAAGAGGCTCGTGGAGATGCCCGAGGAGTTCCTGATGAGGATGTTCGACGTCAACGTCTTCGGCATGTTCCGCTGCGCCAGAGCCGTCCTGCCCTCGATGAGGGAGAGGCGGTACGGCAAGATAGTCAACATCTCCAGCGTCACCGGCCCCATGGTGGGCTCACCAGCCGGCGGTCAGACGGCGTACGCCTCCACGAAGTCCGCGGTCCAAGGGTTCACGGTCGGCCTCGCCCTTGAGGTCGCCCAGTACGGCATCAACGTGAACAGCGTCATGCCGGGCTACATCTACTCCCCCAGCGCCTTCGGGACCCGGGGATCCGGGGACGCGGAGGACGCCGATGAGGCGATGAGGGAGTTCGGCCTCAGGATACCCATGTGCAGGCAGGGGACGCCCGAGGACGTGGGCAACGTGGTGCTCTTCCTCGCCTCGGACGAGTCCAGCTACATCACAGGTACGTACATCGTCGTCGACGGCGGTAACATCCTCCAAGAGGAGTTCCTAGGACCCTATGAGCCCAAGTAAGCAGCCTGCCTTCACTCTCCAGAGACCCAGCGGAAGCCAGAGGACCGCTTGTTGACCTCTCTAACCAAGGAACCTCACAATAGCCAGTGCTAGAGTCCTCACAGTCGTTTCGAGATCATCTATAGGCACGTACTCGTCGGGGCCGTGGGCGACCCTGACGTCGCCGGGGCCGAACACCGTCGTCGGCGTCTCAGCCACGTTGATGAGGTGCCTCACGTCGGAGGCGTACGTCATGCCCTCCATCACAGGCTCCCTGCCCGTGGCGTCCTTGAAAGCCTCCCTAAGCATCTGGACCACGGGGTGTCCAACCGGAATCGAGGACGGGGCGAAGCTGTACCCATCCCAGTCCACCACAGGGCGGTTCTCCCTGAGCCAGGGGTCCCGCTCTGAGACCTCTCTGACCTTACTCTCCAGCGCCTCCTTTGCGTGTTCCCTCGACTCCCCGACGGAGGCGCCGATGCGCCCCTCGAAGGTCACGCTCTCCGGCACCGTCCCAGCCCACTGTCCGCCGCTGATCTTGCCCACGTTTATGGCGAAGGGGGTCCCGTACCTCGCGTAGAGGGGGTTGTCAACCTCACTGTTGCGCTCCCTTTCCAGCTCCCTGAGCCCCTCGTGGAGGAGGATGAACTTGTCGATGGCGCTGACACCCTCCTCCCTCACGCAGGCGTGCACCGATCTCCCCGGCACGGTCACCGTGAAGCTCATCGCCCCTGCAACATGCGGGGCCAGCTTGGCCTCGCTGGGCTCCATCACTATACCGGCATCGCCCCCGTATCCCCTGAGGCAGGCGGCCAGGGTACCGCAGCCCCCGTCCTCCTCGCCCACCACGCTCTCGAAGATCAAATCGCCCTTCAAGGCCACGCCGGAGTCGACGATCGCCTTGACCGCGTACAGGCCGCATGAGAGCCCCCCCTTCATGTCGCAGGCCCCCCTCCCGTAGACCCGTCCGTCCTGCACCGTCCCATCGAAGGGATCGTGGGACCAGTTCGCCTCGTCGCCCGGCGTGACCGTGTCGACGTGCCCGTTGAGGACGAGGCTCCGGCCCGATCCCTCCCCTCTGAGCACGCCGACGACACCGAGGGGCTTCTCCCTTTCGATAGACATGCTGAAGTCCGGGTGCCCTCGGAGCTCCTCGATGTCAATATCCCATCTGTCCACCTGGAAGCCAAGGGAGCCGAGTTTGGCTGCAACGTTCTCCTGGGCCTCGGTCTCGTCGCCCCCGTGGCTCTGGACGGATATTAGTTCGCACAGGTACTCGATCATGCCATCCATGTCCACGTTCTCCAGCACGCGGCGCTCGATCTCGTTCATGACGCAGTACACTTCTCCGGCTGACCTGATATGGTCTTCGCCCCGGGAAAGGGTTAAGGCTTCGGGCACGGGTTAGGGGTCTGGTGAGGCTTTGAAGGCCGTCATAAAGCGGAGGCCGGAGCCCGGTGTTGAGGTCTTCGACGTACCCGTTCCCGATGTGGGGGCCGGCGAGGTCCTCATTCGTGTGAGGGCGGCAGCGATCTGCGGTAGCGACCTCGGCATCTTCAAGTACACGCCGGCCTACTCGAAGATGAAGCTTCCCGTGGTCCTGGGCCACGAGTTCGCCGGTGAGATCGTGGAGGTGGGAGAGGGAGTCGTCGGCTTCGATGTCGGGGACAGGGTTCTCAGCGAGTCGGTGAAGGCCTGCGGCTCCTGCAGGTTCTGTCGTGAGGGAATGACCAACCTCTGCGAGGATTCGACGCTCTTCGGCATCCACACAGACGGAGGATTCTCAGAGTATGTCGCTGTGCCCCACACGTTACTGCATGATATTCCTGAGGGGATGACCTTCGAGGTGGCCGCCGTCGTGGAGCCCCTGAGCAACGCACTCCACTTCGTGAAGGACATCACCCCCATCGGGAGGGGGGACTTCGTCGTGGTCCACGGGATAGGGCCCATCGGGCTCTTCTCGGCCCAGCTCTTCCGGATCTCAGAGGCTCGGGTGCTCATCACCGGCATAGGCGTCGACACCGAGCGGTTCAAGATAGCCGAGAGGCTGGGCTTCGAGTCGGTGAACGTTGAGGGTGAGGACCTGATAGAAAGGGTGATGGACATGACGGATGGTGGAGGCGCCGACATTGCTTTCGTGGCCGTGGGAGCCGGGTCGGCATTACATCAGGCGCTACAGGTGGTTAGGAAGAAGGGGCACGTGACTGTAGTCGGTATCTTCCCCGGGATGGTTGAACTCCCGATCACAGACATGGTGAGGAGGGAGATCACCCTCGCTGGAGCCTACGACGCGAAGCCCATCAACTTCGAGGAGTCCATAGAACTGCTAATGAGCGGAGCCATCAACGCCGAGGAGATCATCACCCACAGGTTCAGCCTAGACGAGGCCGAGGAGGCCTTCCGAGTCGCCGACTCGAAGAGGGGGGGCAAGATCCTCTTCGTGAACGACTGATGAGGATCAGGTCTTCCTCTCTGCTAGCTTCTTGATCTCCGGGGGGAGCATCCTGTACGTGGTCCACTCGTCCATGGGGAAGGCCCCCAGGGACTTGTAGAACTCGATGGAGGGCTCGTTCCAGTCCAGCACCGTCCACTCCATCCTCCCGCATCCCTTCTCTAAAGCTATCTTGGCGAGTTCGATCAGCATGCTAGTGCCTATTCCGCGCCCCCTGTACTCCTCCAGTACAAAGGCGTCCTCGAGCCACAGAGTTGGTCTGCCTGTGAAGGTGGAGTACGTGTAGTAGTAGAGGGCCATCCCGTAGTAGTCGGGGCCTTCATCACCCGTGTTCTCCGCGATGAGGGCGTCGAAGATTGCGTCGTCGCTGAACCCGTACCTCCTGTAGACCTCGATGGAGCCCTCGAAGATGTCGAGGAGCTTCTCGTACTCCGCCAGCTTTTTGATCAGCTCGTAGAGGTGGGGGAGGTCCTCCTCCTCGGCGGGGCGTACCTTGTAAGAAAACTCACCGCTCATGACGAAGGGTCTTTTTCACTGCGTATTAAAGGCTTCTTGAAGAGAGAAGAGGCCTTGTTGCCCTATCCTAGCATGTCCGCCACTGTGCCCCTCATCATTTCGCGCTGGGCCTGATGTTCCAAAAGGAACCCTTCGACCCGTTCAGAGAGCACCGCCTTGCACTCGTGGCATCGGCGAGCACCGGAACCGCAGCTCTCGGCGAGCTCCCTCAACCGGTCGTCGGATTCCTCGAAGAGGAAGAAGAAGTAATTGTACACGGAGCACGCTGCGGGCTTGCGACCCTTCCCAGAGCGGACGCCGCCCGCCTCGCCCGTGTACGCGTCCATTATCTTCTTCTCAGCCTCCTCCGGTGGGTCGGTGGTGTAGATCGCTGTCTCCGGCCTCGACGACGACATCTTGGCTCCTCCACCCAGCCCGGAGAGCATCCTGCAGTGGAGCTGGGCTGGCTTGGGGTACCTGAGCTTCCCAGCTACGTCCCGGGTCAGTCGCCAGAAGGGATCCTGATCGATCCCTGCCGGGATGAGGCAGGGAACCCTCTCGCCGCTCCGGGCCGAGGCGAGGAAGCAGGGGGCGGCCTGCATCGCCGGGAAGAACATGGTGCCTATGTTGGCGTCGTCGCCGTGGCCAAAGATGGCCCTCACCGTTGAGCCCGTGACCCTCTTCGCCACCTTCAGCGCGGTCTCGTAGAGCTTCGGGACGTGCCTGATGTTCGCTATGAGCTCCGTGTTCTCGGGGTCCAAGCCCAGGGCCATGAGGTCGAGGGCGTTCTCGAAGGCCCAGTGCCTCACGATGCCTTCGTCGAACTCGCTGCGCATCAAGAACCGTTCGTCCTCGGTTATCTGGAAGAAGAGCTTCGAACCGAACACGTCCTGGAGGTGCTTCGTGAAGACCCATGAGACCATGTGCCCTAAATGGGTCGGCCCAGAGGGCCCCCTGCCTGTGTACAGGACGAAGGGGAGACCTGCGTCGTGCCAGTCGAGGATGCGGTCCATGTCTCTGTGGGAGAAGACGACGCCCCTCCTGAGCTGCAGGTGGAGGCCTCCGCTGTGATCTCCTATGCGGTCTAAGATCTCCTCGGTGAGGGGTTGGGTCCCGAACCTCTGTATCAGCTTGTCGTAGTCGATGTCGCCAGAGAATTCCCAGGGGGTGACGACCATTTCGTCTTTTTCGGCCACAATAATCCGTCATACCTCCCCGGGGCCTATTTGATCAGGTACTCCTCGAGGCGGTCCTTCGCCTTCTCCCTCTTCCTCTGGAAGTCGACGAGGAAGCTGCTGACTACCTTCCCGAGCCTGGCCTTGCAGTCGCCGCAGACCATGGCACCGGACCGGCATTCGTTCTCCAGCTCCACGAGCTTGGCGTCGTCCTCCTCTAAGAGGAAGAAGTAGTAGGCGTAGATGCTGCAGACCTCCGGGTTGCCCCCCTTCTCCCTCTGCTCCCTGACGGTGGGCTGGCCGCCTGTGAACGCCCCCATGATCTTCTCCTCCGCCAGCTCTGGCGGGTCGATGGTGAAGATCGCGGTCTCGGGCTGCGAGGCGGACATCTTCCCGCCCTTGCCCAGCCCCGGTAGGAACTTGGCGTGCATCTGCGCCGGCTTGTAGTAGCCCAGCCTCTCTGCGACGTCCCTGGTCATCCTCCAGTATGGATCCTGGTCGATGGCGGCGGGGATCAGCACGGCGACCTTCCTGCCCTCGCGCGCGGACTGGATGAAGCAGGGCACCGCCTGGATCGCTGGGTAGAAGATGATGCCTATGTTGTCGCTGTCGTTGAGGCCGAACACCGCCTTTATCGTGGAGTAGGTGACCTTCTTCGCCACCTCGAGGCCGATGCGATAGAGGTGGTCGATGTTGTCGGTGTCGGAGATGATGTGGGTCTTCTCCGCGTCGAGTCCCACGGCGATAAGGTCGAGGGCGTTGTCGTAGGTGTAGCCGATGGTTTCGTCCAGGGTAAGGTGGTCGTGGAGCAGGAACTTCTCGTCGTCGGTCATCTGGAAGTAGAGGTCGGCGTCGTAGACGTCCTGCAGGTGCTTGGTGAAGAACCAGGGCAGCAGGTGGCCGAGGTGGACGGGTCCTGAGGGGCCGCGGCCGGTGTAGAGGCCGACGGGCTCCCCCCTGTCGTATGTGTCGAGCCACCAGTCTATGTCTCTGTGGCTGAAGAAGACCCTCCTCCTGAGCTGCGTGTGCAGGAAACCGGCTTTCTTCTCCATCCTGTCAAGTATGTCCTGGGTCACATGCTTGGTGCCGAACTGCTCGACGAGCTTGTTGTAGTCGATCTCGCCGGAGACCTTCCAGGCGGTTACGACCATCTCTTCTTTCTCTTTTTTCTCACCCATATAGATACACCTCTGAAGGTGGTGCTGGCGTGTCCATCGCGCCCACGATACGGAGACAAGTGCGGCTCTGTAGGGCACAACAACTGTGGTCAGAACTAGGGGCTGCGGGCTCTGTCAGTGGGACTCTGCCCAGTCCGAGTGATACACACTCATGCCTCCTAGGCGCACTGATTATTCGGGAACAGGTTTTAAAAAGATTACCTATCAGGGCTCTGTGGTTCCGGTGCTCTTCAGGCGATCTCCTTGACCATCAAAACGACGTCGATGTACTCCCCGTTCTTGACGGCGCCCTTTGGGAGACACCCCAACTCGCGGTATCCCACCTTCCCGTAGACGTGGCGGGCCCTCTCGTTGGTGGCGTAGACGTCCAGGGTCATGATCTCCAGGCCGAGGCGCACGGCCTGGGACTCAGCCTCCTTCATCATCTCCGTTCCGATCCCCACCTCACGGAAGCCATCCAGTATGGCGATGCCGAGGACTCCCACGTGGCTCGATCTTCCACTCTTGGGGTTAACCTCGACGTGGCCTATGAACCTGCCGTCCACGTCGGCGACTACCGATACCATCTTGTCTCTTTCGAGCCGGGATAGCAGGCTGGCCACCCAGTCTATTTCGTCATCCCGGTTTACTTTGTCGATGGCCGTGATCTCGGCGCCCTCGTCAACTAGAGAGTTTATGAAGAACAGCATGTCGTCCAGGTCGGACCACTTGGGCGCCCTGAGCACGACCTCCCTGCCGTCCTTCGCAGTGAAGCTCCTTATGTAAGTGCCCTCCTTCAAGGGTCTCACCTAGGATTTTACTCAATGTCAGCTATTTGAACGTAGCTGGCTGTTCTGTGTCGTAAAATTTGACTTGGAGGTATTCAGGATGTCCTCAGTATGTCGAGGAGAGCAGTTTCCAGGGTCTTGCCCTCTGGGGGGTTCTCTACTATCTCCCCTATCTTCTCCCCTTCGTTGTTTAGCACGGTGATCAGAGGTATCCTGACGACGTCGAACTCCTTCACCTCTTCCGGCGACGGCGGGATGTGCCATCTACTCTTGGGATCCTTGACGTCCCTCATGAGGTGCCCGAAGACGAGGACCTCTATGCCCGTTGCCTCCCTGATGACGTCGAGGACGGGGACGTTCCTGAAGCAGTCTGGGCACCACTCCGCCGAGAAAACGATGATGACCGCTCTACTGGCGTGCTCCTTCAACTCGCTGAGGACGCCCTCGTCGGGGGAATACTCCTCCCTGCGCCTTGCGAAGGCTGAACTGGTGCCGGAGACGGAATCCAGGTAGCGGGAAACGGGTTCCGCTTTCTCCCTCAGCTTCTCCAGCTCGAAAGTTTGTACCATTTCAGCAGTCGAGTTAAGGGGATATCCGTCGCTTATATCTTGTTCTTTGACGGTGAGCGTTCCACGGGTTGTTCTAACTGTTATGGGGATAAGCCGTTGAATTTTGCCAATTCCGAAGGGTTTTTTATAAATAGTTTGTCCCTGAAATATATAGACTATAAAATTTATTTATCCGGACCAGGCGTTATGTATCGGAAGGGCGATGAACTTGGAGTCTTTTAAGGAGGAGATGCGCAAGATCCAGCTGACGGGAGGGTCCACGTACATCGTCTCCCTCCCGAAGGATTGGGTCAAGCAGATGGGGCTCGAGCGTGGGAGCTTGGTGAGCATCACGAAGCTGGATGACCTCTCGCTCCGCCTGCAGCCGAAGGCCGCGGAGAAGGGGGACAGGCCCAAGAGGGCGATCATCGGTGTCTCGGATGCGGACACTCCGGCGAGCGTGGTACGGCGGGTGGTCTCAGCGTACCTTCTGGGCTACAACATTATCCAGATCAGGGCGCCTAAGAGTAGGATGGACTCTGCGTACAGGTTTGCGGTGAAGGACTTCACCAGGAAGAAGCTGGTGGGGACGGAGATCCTGTCCGACCTTCCGCAGGAGCTGACGCTGCAGGTGCTGCTGAGCTACTCGGATCTCTCGGTGAAGGACGCGCTGCAGCGGATGGGGATCATCGCTGCTTCCATGCACAGGGAGGCCTTGGCGACCATCGGCGCGGACGACTCGCGGCTAGCGAGGGAGGTGATCTCCATGGACGACGAGGTGGACAGGTTCAGCTTCTATATCATCAGGCTGCTGAAGATCGCGGTCTCCGACAGCGCGGTGTTGAGGGAGAGCGGGCTGAAGTCGCCGCGTGAGTGCCTGGGGTACAGGCTGATCACGAAGTCGGTGGAGAGGATGGCTGACCACGCGGTAAACATCGCGACGAACAGCCTGGCGATGACGCTTTCGAACCTGAACGAGGAGCTGCTGGAGGAGCTTAGGGGGATGAGCGAGTCGGCGCTCCGTGTGTTCGAGGACTCGGTGGAGGCGCTGTTCGGAGGGGACTATGGGATGGCGGACACGGTGTTCGAGATGGCGGAGGGGACCAGGGAGATGGAGGCGGTGGCGATCCAGAAGATCATAAAGTTCGCCGCCCCCGGGGACGTGCCTGCGCTGAGGCTGATCGTGGAGAGCATCATTAGGACGGCGGAGTATGGTGCGGACATCGCCGAGGTGGTGCTGAATATGACGATCAGGGACGAGATCCGTGAGGAGTGACCCAGAATCCTTTTTAGGCCAGAGTCCGCGGTGATATCTCTGTCCACGGGGTCGTGGTCCAGCTTGGTCTAAGATTCGCGGCTCGGGTCCGCGAGATCCCCGGTTCGAATCCGGGCGACCCCACTTTTCGCGAATGCGGCTGGCATAGGATAAGCGTCTGTTGGCTGTGAACGATAGCTTATGAAAAGGTGTTTATTATTTCTGTGTTTCCTTATGCTGGTTTGGCATTGTATTAAAAGTATGAAGGCGTAATGGCGTGGTTAGAGGTTGTTCTCGGATTTAATTGAAACCCGGTTTTTAACTAATGGATTGTTTTTGATCTCTTGTGTTAGTGAGTTCTCCTGGTCACCACGGGGATCTCGTTGAAGTCACTGTCGAAGCTGAATATCTCCTCCACTCCCATCTTCCTCATGACGAGGTACGCCAGCGTATCATTGAAGCCCAGCCCTAGGCGCTGAGACAGCGCCACCGCGGCTTTCACGTGATCCCCGGTGAGCGGATGGACCTTCAACGCGCTGAGACCCACAATCGCCTGGAGGATCGTAACAGCGAAGGGGTGGCTGACCCTTGCCTCAAGGATGTTCGCAACCTCAGATATATGCGCGGGGGTCGTCGCCACGGGCTCTCCGTCCTCGACCATCTGAAGTATCGACTGGGCTGCCCGCTTGATCTCCAGCTCGTGGCTCTGCAGCTTACGTCGAGGCTTAAGAATCGCGTAGATGAAGACGTTGCTGTCTATGAAGCAGGCTACCCCTCGTCACCTTTCAGCAGCTCTCGCTTTACCCGCTCCCAGTCGTCGAGGTCCGATTCCACATCCACAGGGACGGCGTCGAAGACTTTGCTGATCTTCAGAGTCTTGATGGGCTTGATGATAATCTCCTCTCCGTTCTGGATGACGGTGACCCTCCCCTCATGGTCCAGGTGTCGCCGCGCGCGCTCACCGAAGAGGACAAGGCCCTCCTCGCAGAGATGGAGGATCGTCGGTTTCTGCGTCTCTTGGCTTCTGTGGTTTCCAGGTATCTGCCCAAGTCTCTCCTTTTCCACCTATAATCGAGGAGTGCCCTTTGATTTCTAAACTTCCTAGCGCGAGTTATGAAAATTTAAATAGACTTCTTGGATGTAATAAATGCGAACTAAAATGAAGGTGCTATTTATAGGAGGCCGATGGGTCCGCCATCTAGAGCAGTCAGAGAAACTGAAGGAGCTTAAAAAATACGCCGAGATCGAAATAACCGCTGAAACCGACCAGGAAGCGCTGGCGGAAAAAGCCAAGGACGTTGATGTAATCAGTACAGGCGCGCCAGTTACAGCCACAATCATAGAAGCGGCGGAGAAGCTGATTCTAATACAGACCACGACTGTAGGATACAACCGAATAGACTTGGCATCCGTTATAGAGAACGGGATAACCATCTGCAACGTCGCCGAAGCAAACGCAAACAGCGTCGCAGAACTCGTCTTCGGCCTGATCATAAGTGTGGCCCGACGCATCTCTGCACACGACCACCACATGAAATCGGGGAATTGGGGGCGCGTTGACTACGAGAGACAGGTCCAGATCCGCCACAAAACTCTGGGCATCGTTGGGCTAGGAGCAATAGGGAGTCGGGTCGCTCAGATAGGCAAAAATGCATTCGACATGGAGATCCTGGCCTGTGATCCTTACATTATACACGAGAGGGCCGACCAGTTCGGTGGCAAGCTGGTGGATCTGCACACGCTAATGACGGAATCAGATGTGGTCACTGTTCACGTACCACTCAACGAAGAGACCAAGCAGATGATCGATATGGAGGAGCTGAAACTTCTCAAGCCATCGGCGATATTCATCAACACCTCGAGGGGTCCTGTCGTAAACGAAGAGGCCCTGATAACGATCCTCAAGGAAAAGAGAATCAGCGGGGCCGGATTGGATGTGTTCGAGAACGAGCCTCTGCCCAAAGACAGCCCCCTCAGAGCCCTGGACAACGTCGTGTTGGTCCCCCATATAGGATCAGCCTTTGACGCCTCAAAGCGTATGGTCGAGGTCGCGATGGAGAATGTGCTCCGGGTAGCGAAGGGCTTGGAACCATTTAGGATTAAGACGCCGGAGACCTACTACACCAGCCCCAGATGGAAAAAGTGGTTATCATCTCGCGCGAAGGAATTAAGTGCACACTCCTGACGGAACTCGGAACCCATCACTCTTTTCCAACAACCCATAATCTTCCTTTCCGCGCCCGCGAGGAACGGAAACGCGTTCAATGACTTAATGAATTTTTCCGGCTTTATACAGTCCTCTCTTGGATGATTACAAACATCTAATCGTTGTACCTGAAAATCGGGATTCAAGGTTCGTAGACTAATTTAAAAGAAAAGAGGGGTCCTACTTTCTGAGTTGGGCTAGTGCGGCATCTACATCTTCTAGGCCAAGATTCTTGAGCTCCTCTGATGTGGGGATACCTCTGTCATCCCAGCCGAAATTGGCATACGCTGCCTTCCTCTGATCCATCAACTCGTCCCTGTCAGGCGCACGGCCCTTGAAGGGTCCACTGGGCAGAGGCTCGTACCACCTATCTGGATTGTCATCGTCCTTCACCGGATCCCAGACAACATCGGGACCACCAAGTAGCAGGAGCGCCCTCTGGATTTGGATGATTCGTCTTCCGTTGACGTTTATCCACTCCTCCTGGGATATGTCCCATCCGGTAATGGCCTTCAGATATCTCCAGTTCAGGTTTTCGACACCCCGGATCTGGCCCATGGTGCATATGACCAGCGTGTCCCCTATGGTGCTCCCTGCCTCACTGAGCGGTGGTCTCGGCCTCGATGTGTGATCCCCACCAGAGACGGAAAGGGCGTAGCCCAGGTAGGGGCCATGTTCCCCCGTCCTTATACCGTGGGCGCCAACCTCTATTCCCTTGAAGTGGATAGCATACTTCATCACGTCGACACCCTTCATCTCAGAGATTGCCTTAGCCGCCCGGTAAGTTCCCTCAGCCAGTACGTCGCCTATCGCCCGTCTCTCGGCAATGAGCGTGGCAAGGTCACCCATCGCCTTTGCGTCCCCCCAAACCGGTTCAATGCCATCAAAATCCTCCTTTGTAAGGATGCCTCTCTGATAGAGCTCCGCAGCGAAGGCCATGGTGTTGGGGCCATTGATGCCGGAATGGCCGAGTTCGTCGATCACAGTTGCGACGTATATCACACCATCTGGGTCGTAGATGCCTAGGTTCGGCCCACAATATGCCCCCAATTCATAATCCGGGTTGTCTGTTATTGCTCCTTTCAGAGGACCCGTCTTAACGCAGGCAAGCTTCATGCAAGCCCTCGTGCATCCGAAGTCGCTCCAGTGTCTCTTCACCCAGTTCCTGGTCTCCAAATTTACGACGCCGATGCTCTTCTCATCATGCCACTCCTCCTGCCAGTTCCTCACGGGCTCAGCCGAAGCTTCGGCGCCAGTTGAGTAAGCTCCTGCACCGGTTCCCCACAGGTTCCTCTGCTTGTTGGCGAAAGCAGAATCGTAACCTAGCTCCATGAGCGCGGCCAGCTCCTTCGGATCAGCGACCTCTGGTAGAGGCCCCGTCCCTTTGGCAACTATGGCTTTAAGATTCTTAGAACCCATTACAGCGCCGTATCCACCAAATCCACAGGCATGTGACCACTTACCCATCACCGCCGCATTCCTTACCATGTTCTCGCCCGCTGGACCGATGTACAACAAACCAGGCTCCTTCCACAATCCGAAGCTTGCATCCCTTTCCGTTAGGAGGTCCCTGACATCCTTGTTTATGGCCTTGATGGTCTCCTTCCCCTGCAAGCCCCAGACGTTCTTAGCGTCCATGATCTCAATTTGATTGTCTGTTATCAGAAGGTAGACGGGTGAATCGGCTTTACCCTTGAGAATCACGCCGTCGAAGCCGGCGCACCTCATTTCGATGGGGAACTCGTGGCTACTCGTGGAGCCCACTGTGCCGTTAGAGAGAGGGGACTTTCCAGAGACGCATATCCTAACCCCGGTGTGATATCCCGTGAGGGGGCCAGTGAGGACTGTTAGAAGATTCTCCGGGCCCAAAGGGTCCACGCTCGCCCATTTACTCCCTAGTCTATCGAAGAGAATTTTCGCTGCCAGACCCCTCCCACCAATGTATTTCTTAAGAGTTTCCACATCAGGGTGTGAAGTTGAAACTTTGCCTTTGGTGAGGTCCACCTCAGCGATCTTGTCGTTATAACCAGGGATCATTCGAATAATTCCTCCCCTTTCTCACCGTAGAGGTTAATTACGAGATTTTTTGTGATTACCTCCGGTTTAATGGCGTACAGATCATAGTTTATAGAGGTCGTTCGGGTTCCTCTAAACAGTGCTCCGTAACCAGCCCGCTCACAGATCTTAGCGCACTCGGGGTCTCCACCGCAGAGGTCGCAGATGAGGGCGTGCCTCTTCTCGGGATGGAGGTGGGGCACCTGGCCGGGGCATGCCTTAATGCAGGCCCCGCACGAGGTGCACTTCTCCTCGTCGACGATGACGGCGCCTGTATCGTCGTTCACCGAGAGTGCGTCGGCGGGGCAACTCGAGACGCAGGGGTACTCGCTGCATTGAGCGCAGAGGTGGGGAACCTCGGCGCCGGGCACGAGCATGAATACCCTTATCCTGGAGGCCTCGGGCCAGATTCGACCCTCGTGCTTCATTGTGCAGGCGACCTCGCATAGCCTGCAGCCGCTACATCTGATGTAGTCCCTCACGACCCAGGGTTTCGTTACTCTAATAGGTCTGCTCATACAGAATAAACCTCCTACCTTGCATCTCTCTGTTTAAATAAATTATTTTCTATGTGTTGTGATAGGTAATGTCTAATAATCGGAGGGATGAGTTTACCCGTTAGATCAAATCAACGGGAGTCCAGCAACTGAGTTACAAGGAGTTAGTGGCCATGATCACGGTGGAGGTCAAGCTGTACGCGTCGTTGAGGAGCTATTTTCCCAAGGGAAAACGAGACGAAGCCTTGGCTATAAGCTTGAGTGATGACGTATCCCTGGAGCAGCTTTATGCGTACCTCAACATTCCATTAGAGGAGGTTGTGGTGGCCCTCGTAAACGGCCTTGCTAGGGCTGATAATTATGTGCTGCAGAACTCGGATAAAATCGACGTCTTCCCTTCGATAGCCGGAGGTTAGAGGAGTTCAGCAGCACAACTTCATGATACTCTCATAGATAACTTGCCTCTCGAACTTGTCTCCCCCTTTTGAAACAGGAAGGGCACGCGCCTATGCGCACACCGCACGGGCAACATGGCTCCGCTACCAGGCTCCCTCAATCGTGCGGACACCCACACCCATAGCGTGGCAGCGCAGCCACGAGGAAACTCTTCTGGGCCCAACCGTGAACCGGGTTAAAATGTGGCAGGGTTCCCTATCTTGTTGCTGACACGTATCATGCAGGTATGCGACTACTTATGCGGTCCACCTCGAAACTAGTTATTACCTCAATCAGGGCTGGTCTGCCTGCCTTTACCTCCTTGATTCCTCTTTTCAGAGCGGGTATGATTTCGTCTGGTTCAATGACTCTCTCACCATAGCACCCTAAGGACTCTGCCATGGCAGCATAGCTGATGACTGAGCTCGGCGATACGACCTTCTTGTTGATCGCCTCTGGTAGCCTAGACGTTTCCCTTGTGCTGTACACAGCATACCCTGAGTTGTTGCTCACGACGGTCAATATTGGTAGATTCTCCCTTAAAGCGGTCTCAATCTCCACGGAGTTGTGCCCCATGGCGGCGTCCCCGACCCAGTTCACGCACAGTTTCTTGGGCCACATTAGTTTAGCGGCCATGGTGGCACCCCAAGAGAAGCCAAGATTCGTCGTGTGCCCCCAACCCAGATAGCTACCTGGAACTATTGACTCCCAGATGGCTGTAAGCTGTTCGCGCGGATTGCCGGATTCGTGTGTTATGAACAGGTTTTTCCTATCGAATGTCTGCATCATGTCCCAAATGACCCTGTACGGGTTGATGGGCATCTCGCTGGAGGTGAGTTTGGGCATCCACTCGTTTAGCTGAAGCTCCTTCTCTCTCGCAATTTCTTCTTCGAGCTTTTCGTTTATCTTACGCCCGCTACCATTGGTCTGGTTCTTCACCTCTTCGATCAGTTGTCTAAGAACGAGCTTGGCGTCCCCTAGGACGGCGTGTTTCACTTTGTGGTAAAGGTTTACGTCATATTCCCCTATGTTACACAGGATGATATTTTTCCCTGGTGGCACGGGTGCGCTGAAAGATCCAGACAGACTCGTGCCGATACCAAAAACTAGATCGGCCCTGCCAAGACACATCCACTGGGCTCTCCCCCTCATCCCAGCGGACAGGTGATGATTTTCTGGAAACGCGCTTTTCCCCTTGATACTCGTGATTACTGGCACTTTGACGAGCTCGACGAACTCCATCAGCTCACTGGCCGCATCGGCTCTGAGAACACCGTCGCCTATGTAAAGGACGGGCGCCTTCGCACGGAGAAGAGCGCGAGCGGCGATCTCAATGTCGCGAGGATCTGCTTGGTATTTCCAGCCCACAACAGGCTCGTAGCTGAAATCCGAGTCAGGGAGCTCCCCCGATAGGACGTTGCCCATCAGCTCAAGGAGAACCGGTGAAGGTCTACCCGTCCTCAACCTAGTGTATGCGATCCGCATGAGAGCGGAGACACGTTCTACGCTGTCAAGGCGAGCGCTCCATTTGGTGGTACATTCAAAATTCTTCGTTGAATCCCACACCCTCTTATCTAATTGTCTCATCCGGTGTCCGCAAGGAATCATGAGCATTGGCGAGAGATCGTCAAAGGCTTGCCCTAGAGCTCCAAGAATGTTGTGTGCCCCCCACCCCGACTGACACATAGCGACCCCATTCTTATGTCCCATGGACAACCTCGTATAGGCATCCGCCATTGCGACGGCCGTTCTCTCGTGTCTCGTCGTTATTACCCTTATGCCCTCATCCAGCAGTTCCCCTGTGACGGGGACAAAGGGGTAATGCGCAACGAAATCAGTACCTTCCATCTTCAATATTTTAGCTAGAACTTGTCCGCCCTTCAAAATTTGTCACACATCCAACCGTTTTTTAGTATAAATAATTTTACGCGCACGTGCGCCAATTATTGAAGCAACCTGAACGTAAGGGTGTAATCCACTATCACGCGACTTGAGTGTCGCACGTATGCAATTTTCTTGACCACGTCCAAGGACCAGCACCAGACAAAATCAACTCCATGAGAACCTCTGAGTACCTATCCTCCGAAGGCAAGGAATCTTCTATCGACAACAGTAGTAAACAAACACACCGCCACCACATAATCAGTGGGCTCAGTCAGACATGCGTAATAAAAAATAAGATGTGTGTAGGAGATGTTTTTTAATAATACTTCCCTCTAGCCGTGATCGGCCAGATTGCAGCTACTTTTTCATCTTTGACGACGTACAAGTTGTCATGTTGATTTACGCATGTGCAGCAGTGGCTTGGTATAAATTCAATTTTCTGACCCCATCTCAACGTTTTTCTAACACTGTTATTCGGGGTAAACCTAATTGTTCCATGTTCCTCGGATAGCCCAACGTTTTCGTATTCATCAAGGTTCAGCATTTCGCCATCTATTCTTACTTTTACACGGGGTGTTGCGCGCGCGTTACCTGCGGACATGACTTTCAAACCCGCGTCAGTGACTACTCTGTCGGAAAAGTTTGCACCGATTATTTGTGTGAGCACCGATAGAGATGACTTAAAGAACACGTCGTTTACTGCTCTCCAGGCATATCCCGAGCCCTCCTCACCTGCACCGAATACGAATGACCCTGGTTCGATTTCTGTGATTCCTGGATAGGTCCCTGTTACTTCATATGTTCCTGTGGATCCCGCGCTGACTATCTCAACCTCTATACCAACATCTCGAATCATGTTGGCTGTGTCGACTGTTAGTTTGTTTCTTTCGAGCGCAGTTTCTCTAGGAACGGGGTTCTCGTACCCATAAATCCCCCTGAATTTGAGGTTTTTTAAGGATACAACTTTTTTAGCTAAATCGACCACAGGTTTACCTGGGGCAACGCCGCATCTTCCTTGCGTCATCTCTATAATAACATGCTGCGTTACACCCCAATTTGAGGCAGTTTTTGACAGAAGCTCGGCCTGCTCAACATTTTCAATAGCAGTGAGAACCTTGCCTTCGCCCATCGCAACATTTAAACCGACTAGCTTTTCTGTTTTCGCAGGATCGGCGATCTCCTGGCTGATCAGTATATTCTTGTCTCCATACAGAATCCCGGAATTTAGTAGAACCTCGGCCTCGCCAAGTTTCTGAGTCATGATTCCGATAGCTCCAGCATCCAACACCTTGTTGCATATGGCTGCGGCCTTGAACGTCTTTGCGTGAGGTCTTACATTGACACCTGACTCCTTTGCGAATTTGAACATCTTGTCTATGTTCCACTGGAATTTGTCCAAGTCGAGAAGTAAAGCTGGTGTCTCCAACTCATAGATAGATTTTCCTATTTGATACATTGTGACCTTCAGATGTTTAGTTTTATTCTTTATAATTTTATCGCTAAGATCATATTTAATTAAAAGTTTTAATTATTATTTGGTTTCGGCGTCCTAAAATACTTAATTAAAGTTATTGATCAACAGGCCACGTAGACAAAAATGACCGCCCTCAGGGACTACATGTTCAGAAAAGCCCAAGAATATCGGGAGGAACGGAGCAAGTTTATCCGTTTCTACGACTTCAAAGTCGTTGAAGCCTTCAGACCCATCATTTGACCAATCTGCCACAACATTACACTACGGAGAGAGAGGCGCGCGTAATCGCGCCTGCTACAAGAAAAAAAAAGTAAATCTGAATCCTAGATAATTTTTTAAACTTATGCAAATAATTATCCAAACCATTGCGCGAGGGAAAAACTCTAAATCGCGCACGGCGTAAAATGATAAATTCGATCATGGGATGGTTTTATGAACGTCGAAAAGATGGAGATAATATTAGCCACTGATTGTGGAAGTACAACTACTAAGGCCCGTCTGTTTAGAAAGATCGGTGACGAATACCGATTTGTGTTCTCAGGCGAAGCACCGACCACTGTAGAAGCCCCGTATGAAGATGTTACAATGGGCGTACGAAACGCTGTTCGTGAGATAGAAGAACTTTCAGGCATTAAAATCCTGAGCGAAGATGGGATAATAAAACGTAAGACATCAGAGGAAGCTGGAATCGACCTCTATGTCACTACAAGCTCAGCAGGGGGCGGGCTACAGATGATGGTCTTTGGGGCAACTCAGAGCATCACTGGAGAGAGTGCACATCGCGCAGCCCTGGGAGGCGGTGCTATTGTAATGGATGTAATCTCTGTCGACGACGGAGTCCCAATTTATAAGAAGGTGAGACGTACACGCCATCTAAGACCAGACATAGTGCTGATGGCCGGAGGCACAGATGGGGGCGCTTCTCGCCCGGTCATCCAAACCGCTGAAATTCTCAGAATAGCTGAGCCTAAAGCCAGGTTTGGCGCAGACTATGAGCTGCCTGTAATTTTCGCAGGAAATAAGAATGTTCGAGAGCAGGTGGAAAAAATTCTTGACAAGTTTGCTTTGTCCATCGTAGATAATCTTCGCCCTGTAGTCGAACTCGAGAATACAGATCCTGCCAGAAACGCTATTCAACTTCTATTTATGGAGCACGTAATGTCCCACGCACCAGGATATGACAAATTAATGAAGTGGACTGAAGTGCCGATCATGCCAACCCCAATGGGTGAGGGCATGATGTTCCAGACGATGGCGGATATGTGGAAAATCAATGTAATTGGTGTTGGTTTAGGCGGCGCAACAACGAACATCTATTCAATTTTCGATGAGAGATTTGTAAGGACTGTGAGCGCCAACCTAGGAATGAGCTATAGCATTTGTAACGTCCTTCGAGAAACGGGCATGAAGAACATTCTTCGATGGATGCCGTTCGATGTTGATGAAGATACACTAGGAGACATACTGACTGACAAGATGATTCGTCCAACAAGCCTCCCTCAGACATTGGAGGAACTTATCATCGAACATTCTGTAGCAAGAGAGGCCCTGCGATTGGGCATGATTCACCACAAGTTTCTAGCCAAGGGATTGAGGGGAGTGAGGCCACCAGATTCATTAGATAACATACTTGAGCGTACGGTGGAAGGGGCAGAGAGCTACATTGACATGTTGAGAATTCATCTCGTAGGTGGCACAGGAGGGCTTCTGTCCCATGCACCCAGAAGGGTTCAGAGCGCATTAATTCTTATGGATGGTTTTCAACCAGAGGGCATTACAACGCTTGTGCAAGACAGCGTCTTCATGATGCCTCATCTTGGCGTCCTGTCAACAGTACATAAAAAGGCTGTAATGAACATCTTTGAAAAGGACTGTTTGGTTCGACTAGGAACGTGCATTGCGCCTAAAGGCCTACCATCGAGACAGGAAAAAGAAGTTATGACCGTCGATATGGTCATGCCCGATGGTAGTAATAGATCAGAAACCCTTGACCTTGGAGACTTGATCAGGGTTCCACTGGATGTAGGCGAGATCGCTACTGTAAAGATTACACCCAGTAAAGACTGTGATGTGGGAGCGGGCATGGGACATACTTTAGAATCAAAAGTTGAGGGAGGAATCGCTGGGATCCTTTTGGACGCTCGAGGTAGGCCTGTTCAAACACCAGAAGATAGAACTGAAATGAAGAAACTTCTTCTCAAATGGTTCAAATCAGTGGATATGTATTCACTGGATGTTCTGAGTAACATCGAAGGGAGTGTGATGTAAATTTCATACGCATATACCCCTGGTTTGAAGGTAAAAAAGGATACATTAGTTACTAAAAGGAGATTGCTGCCCATTGCTGGAGAAGTATTAGTCCAAGAAAATGAGGAAGTAGTCCACGATACCATAATTGCTAGAACATTTGTTCCAGGGGATATCGAAATGATACCTCTTTTCTACATATTGGGAGTCGAGCCCTATTCATTGCCTGACGCTGTATTGAAGAAAGAGGGGGACATCATTAATGAAGGAGAATTACTCGCCATTTCGAAGTCCTTTTTTGGTCTTTTTAAAACAGAATATGTTTCAGAAATTACAGGTACTATAGAACTTATCTCGGACGCAACCGGGATGGTAGGTATAAGACACCTTCCTATTCCAATTAACTTGGATGCTTACATATCTGGAAAAGTCACCGAAATCATCCCTAAACAAGGTGTTGAAATCGCACACATGCATGCAACTTTCGTGCAGGGAATTTTTGGAGTTGGTGGCGAAAACCATGGTGAAATATTGATTATAGCTGAACCAGAGGAAGAATTGACTTTACGGCATATAGGTAATGACTGTAATGGAAAAATAATCGTTGGTGGATCACAGGTTACAGCTGAAGTCCTTAACAAAGCTCAGGAAGAAAACACTAAGGGTATTGTAACAGGCGGCATTAGGCGTGTAGATTTGACTAAATTCCTAGGATATGAGATGGGTGTAGCAATCACAGGACACGAAGAGATCGACATAACATGCTTAATTACTGAAGGCTTTGGTAAAATGGCAATGGCTAAACATACTTACGAACTCCTCAAATCTTGTGAGGGAAAACTTGCTTCCATCAACGGTGCGACACAAATAAGGGCAGGCGTCATAAGACCAGAGATAATTATCCCAATGGAGAAATCCGAGATAGACAGCTCCAAGGTGGAAGATGACGTCCTTGCTGATGGCATGTATCCTGGGACAAGGGTGAGAATTATTCGTAGGCCATACTTTGGGGCGATAGGAACCATCAAAAATCTACCTCCTGAGTTACAAAAAATAGAGACGGAATCTTTAGTACGAGTGATGACCATACAATTAGACGATAATCGCGTGGTTACTGTTCCTAGAGCAAACGTAGAGATTATGGAGGAGTGAAACAGGGTAATCAAATGTCTCAACCAAATACCATTTTCTCACGGATAAGAGAATTCTTCAACAATCTATTTGATGATTCTCCTATCGAAATATCCTCTGAAAGGGAAGAGGAAATTATAAACAAAGTCGTTAATTCAGTTACACGATTTGACTTAGAACTTCCATTTTTATTAGTTGGTAGACCTTTCATACCTACATCTACATTAATTAGTGAAGTTATAATAGCACCATTTGCTGGTTTTCTAGAGATGTTCGGTGTAAATGGTTTCGAGTTGGTGGCCTTTCTAAACAAGAAAGATAATCTTAGACGTTTAATGAATAAGATAGAAGAGATTAAAGAAGCTAAAGAAACTGATGTGCATTTGAAAAAGTCATAGGAAAAAAGATACCATTTCTTTCATTGATCTATGATGTGCGAATCTATTTTGGATAATAGAAAAAGGGTTGGGTTAATTGTGCTTTTATTTTATCCGTAAAAGCCTTGAAGTGCACGAACGGTTCTTAGGACTATTGTTATGATTGTACTGCTGAGCGCGTCTATTCCTTCTGCTACGAAGGTTGAGGCGTACAGATAACCGAAGCCAGCAAACAGGACAAGACGCCCTATTTTTGCGATAAATCCGAAAGTACCTACATGGACAGGGTCTGAATATTTAGCTGAGTAAGTGAAGTAGAACAGGACAGCGATACAGCCCAATAGAGATATTACAGCCGATACCGGGTCTGGAGTGAATGAAACGAAATCAGTTATTATTCGCTGCACTCCAGCGATGATTTGACCTCTAATTGTAGATCCAACTGTAACCCCGAGACCAACGCCAGACAATACTGCGACAGGGTAGCGGGCAAGCCATCTATACTTGGTCCACCTGGAGAATGCCATTAATCCTATGATTACTGGCAGTATCATTAGATATCCTGTACTGACCCAAGACCCTTGTAAGCTTCGTAGTATTGCGAATAGTCCTACAGCAATGCCTCCGCCAATGAAAATAGCCTCACTTGTGGCGAACCAGTAAGTTTCTCCGATAAAGGCATAGCTGAATGTACCTAAAGACAAGAACACTCCAAGTAACATTACTATTGTTTCAAACGGCGTCATGCTCTCACACCCGTCATTTCTCTTTCCTCCTTTCTCTTACTGTAATGTGCAAGGTTTCCAAGAATTACAGTAATGAAGACTAAGGCTGCTCCGATGTTCCTGAACTGGAATCGTAGTATTGACTCGCCTTGAAACCCCGTCAAATACATGAACTCGGCTACTCCTCTTGTTCGGTCAAGCACACCTTGGACATATATTCCGTAGTATATCGCAATTTGTTGGAAGCCGTAATTGTTCACCATGGGCATTTCATGTCTTATGGCCCATTGCCTGACATACATTGGTTGCCAGCTAAAGCCTCCTCCATCGCACATGGTAAGCTGAGCATCTGAGATGACGTGAATATTCTCGTAGATCGGGATTTCTGAGATCGGTGTCCCGAACATATCTGTTCCAGGATACCACATGTCGTCGCCGACCATGGCTATAACTGACTCCTCACCAGCGAGGAATGGTGTGACAACCCAGTCGACTCCGTACACATAGCCATAGTCTTCTGATTTCGCATAGTCAGTCATGAATTTGTAAAAGTTCGATGGAGATGCTGGACCAAATGATATCATTATGATCTTCAACTGTCTTTCCATTAGGTATTGCATTATGGCTGTGGTTTTAGTTAGACCGGCTCGTGCACGGGCTATAGTAGCCATATTATGGCCCCAAACGACCACATCGCCCGGCTCTAACTTGTCAATCTGAGCTACATAGTCGTAGGTCCATGAACTGACTTTCATGGGCATTGTTACTGGAAATAGCATGTATGCAATAGTCAAGATTGTATAGAAGACTGCCAACTTTTTCGGGGTGAACTGGTCCACTAGTTTCTGTAAAGCACTCATTTGGTTGCCTCCATTTCTATCAATCCTGGCTCCTTCCCAACCAGTGCTCGAATGGCCAAGATCACAATGCCTATACCAGCTGCTATCATTACCCCACGGTTAGATGCCATGTACGGTGTTTTCATTATCCAGTCTCCGATGACTTCGATTTGTGGGAAGAACACAACCATAGTAGCCATTTCTCTCAAGACGATGAAAAACCAGACTGCTAGCATTACAAATGACTCTGGACTAGTTATTTTGAACATTCTTGCAGGCGATGAATAGTGACTGATCCATTCTAGTACTGTGCCGACTCCAGCCATAGCTATAATATTGGAATACCAGAATATGAACATTGGTCCTGCGTTTCCTTTGCCTTCGTAAAGTCCTATCGCCAACATTGCGACAAACGTAGCCATCACGATGACACTCTTGTAAATAAGGCGGTTGTACCCTTCTGATCTGTACTGAGAAATTCGTCGTACGTGCATCCGCATTAGGGTCAGATAACCAAAAAGCAACTGGAGTATTGCGATTATAGCTCCCCAAGATAGAAATTGTGAAGAGAGGTCTGTTATAACCGGAGTTTTGACAGCATAGTATTCTATCAATAGAACAGCCATGAAGAAAGAGACAACGAGAATCGGTATCTGTCTCCGATAGATTGATGCAGACATGTTTATCATCTCATAGGTTCAACCAATCTAGGACGGGGAAGCCAGCTAGAGCCATTATTCCCCCGATGACTGTGACCAGTACAATGATCCATTTGGCAACGTCCCCGCCAATTAGAGTCGATTCTACCATGGGGTCTCCTGAAACAAGAGCACCAGCAGAATAGACATCGTCCATTGACAAGAAATAATCGGAGAACATGGCGAATGTACCATTCATCCCCCATCTTGCTGTGCCCGTGAGGGTTATCGCCCCCTGCATCCGTGCTAGTCCCGACGGACCAGAGACTGAGCTCTGATTTGCACCCACGGCAACCCATAGAGCGCATCCGTGAGACCCGAGCACTCCTAAGCTGCCAAGGGAATATGCTGACTCGTTGTTACCGCTGTAGATTATGTCATCTCGTCTGTATGCTTCTGGCTTTCCTTCTGTTACACACACTTCCCTGAATATACCGTCCATTAGAGATATGACTTCAGGAAGTTGTGGTACAAGTCCAAAGATGCGTGCACCTCTGCGAACGGCTAAAGTGGCTGTATACCTGAAGATGTTCATGCCTGCAATTGTCATTGGAGCATACATACCTGAAAGGTATGCAATGTTACCTGCACTGGCAATTACGGGCAATCCCATCTCAACAGCTCTGTCAACGCCTTCCGAGATAGCTTCTAACTGAGGCAAAGACCGTAGTTTCATCCGTTTACCTTGAAGAGCCCAATTCAGATAGTATAATGCAGGTATTGCAGTGGCAAGTAGAGTTAGTAAATCGACTATTTTTCCTTCAGCGATCAATTTTTTCTTTCCTCCGCATCCAAAAATCTTTTATCTTATTTATATTATTTAACAATTTCGTGATATTACGCTGAAATGTCATAAAAAATTAATAATATACTATAAATAAATGTTAAAAAAAATAATATTATAAAGTTATGCATGTAATTCTGAGAAAAGAGCCTCTTAACCTGTGGCACCCTTCTAGTCACAGGAGGTGAATCCGTACCCAGACTGGACGAACACGAGATCCTTGAAATCCTCTTCCAGAACACAGAGTTAGGCCTTGCCGAGAGAATGTACCTAGGATGCTACCAAACCACATGCCCCTACAGGCCACTCCGGAATCCCCCGGACTTTCTCCGGGCCTTCACGGTAATGAGCATATAGGTGATTACAACTAGTACAGCAGCGGGAGGATGAGGAGACAGGTTGACAATGCGAAGGTCCTCGGCATGGCGAATCAGAGGCGGCGTATTGATGTGTTGCTGGTGGACAGGGAGTTCAGGATCAACGTGCCAGAAGATAAGAGGATGAAGTACCATGTGCATCTTGTGGAGGGGGGGCGCAACTTCATCACCACGTGTGAATATATACTGATAGCGGAATGATATTCCACCAGGAGGATCGGACATGAAGGTATTCATATCGGTGGATATGGAGGGAATCAGCGGCATCGTGGACGGCACCATGGTGGGCCGGACCCAGGGCGACTACGAGAAAGGCAGATCCCTCATGGCCCAAGACGTGAACGCGGCGATAGACGGTATCTTGTCGGTGGGTCCCGCCGAGATCACCGTCTGCGACGCCCACGGCGGGATGAACAATATCCTGCCGGAGGCCATCCGAAGGGAGGCAGTGCTCGTCAGGGGCCGCCCCAAGCCCCAGAGCCAGATGGCGGGGATAGACCCGTCCTACGACGCCTGCGTCTTCATCGGCTACCACGCCAAGAAGGGCACCAGGGACGGCATGCTCAGCCACACCTACAGCGGTGGCAGCATCGAGAGCCTGCACATAAACGGGGTGGAGGTGGGGGAGACCGCCATGAACGCCGGTATCGCCGGCTACCACGGGGTGCCCCTCGTCTTCGTCTCAGGCGACGTCGCCGTCACCAGGGAGGCCCTGGAGGTCAACGGGGACATCGAGGTGGTCGCGGTCAAGGAGGCGATTAGTAGGGTCGCCGCAAAGTGCATCCACCCAGAGGTGGCCCGTGAAATGATAATGGAGGGCGTCGCCAGGGCCATCCGGAAGCATGCGACTATCGCGCCCCACCGCGTCACGCTGCCTGTGACCTTCGACATAAGGTTCACAGACGCCAAGAGGGCCGACGCAGCCGCCTTCATCCCCTCGGCGGAGCGGCTGGACGGCAAGGCGATACGCATATCCCACGGGGACTACGTCAAGGTGTACCACGGTTTCCTCGCAGCTGTCGCATGCGCCACTGCGTTCTCCTAACCCTTTTTCTTGAAATCGATGTGGCGTTCGCGGATAATATTTTCCTGTGTGATGATCCAGCGCGTTTGAACACATCATTGCTTGAGGACTGCAACAGGCACTCAATCGGTGCGAAAAAGGGCAATCTGTGACCATTCACTTCAAATTGATGAGCATCCTAGTATCGTCGAGCAAGGTGAAAGAAGTATGGAGTTCGGCGTATCGGTGCCCCACGGGAAGCCCGGGCAACACACGGACTACGGGATGATAAGAGAGGCCGCCCTCGAGTGCGAGAGGCTGGGCTTCGACTCCATCTACCTATCGGATCACGTTGTCCCCCGCCCCAACACGCCTTACCCGGAGAGGGACGAGTACGACCTCGACGTCCCCTACCTGGAGTGCTGGACCCTTCTCTCCGCGCTGGCCGCGGAAACCAATAGCGTGAAGCTGGGGACGTTCACCCTGTGCAACTCCTTCAGGCAGCCCCCGTCGCTCCTCGCCAAGATGGCGGCGACGCTGGACCACATCTCAGGCGGCAGGCTGATCTTCGGCATCGGCGCCGGCTACAACGAGCTGGAGTACAACATGTACGGCGTCCCGTATCCGAAGCCCTCCGTCCGGCTGCGCCAGCTAGGAGAGGCGCTGCACGTGATCAAGAAGATGTGGACGGAGGATAGGCCCACCTTCACGGGCAGGTACTACAGCATCAGCGAGGCGATCTGCAATCCTAAGCCCGTTCAGAAGCCACACCCCCCGATCCTCATCGGCGGCAGGGGGCGCCGGATTACGCTCAAGCTGGTGGCGGAGCACGCGGACGCCTGGAACTGGCCGCCCGCGGTGCCCTGCACCCCCGAAGTGTACAAGGAGTACTGCGAGATCCTGGAGAGGAACTGCGATGCCTTAGGGACGGATCCCGAAAGGATAGTCAGGTCCCTGGGGGACATCTGCCACATCTCGCGCGACGAGGGGGAGCTCAGGAGGGAGGTGGCGAGGTTCAAGCCCGACGAGCTGGCGATGGATGACTACATGTTCCACCTCATCGGCATCCCCGAGGAGTGCATTGAGAAACTCAACGTGTACAGGGACCTCGGTATCTCTGAGCTTGTGCTGCAGTTCCCGAGCCTGGGGACGGGAGACCTGGAGGGGATACGGCTGTTCGCAGAGAGCGTGATCCCGGCCTTCAAAGGCAATTAGGCATATTATCTGCTGTGTCCTCGTCTCTTCTTCACCCCCATACTCTTTTCTTCACTTCCACCTAATCCTAGACGGTGAGTTGACCCTGATCTCAAGACTTAGGCTGCATGCAAGCGTCATCCAGAAGGGTTGTAATCACACGCGCAACCGTTATACAACCATATCCCCCCTTTCATCTGATTGTCAATGATCTGGCTCACCGAAGAGGACGCCAAGCTCCTCGCGGAGATGGAGGCCGAGATCTCCAAGCCCATTATGAAGGAGAACTGGGAGCGGTTCATGGAGTACACCCCCATCCACTCCGGCAGCGAGGAGGAGGTGGAGGCCATCGGCTTCCTGAGGGCGAAGCTGGAGGAGTACGGCCTAGAGCCCGAGGTCCTCCACTACCAAGCCTACATCTCGGACCCAAAGTGGGCGAAGCTGGAGCTTCTGGAGCCCCTTGCGATGGAGGTGAAGTGCACCCCATACCGCCAGGTCGGCACCACGGGCCCCGACGGGATAGAGGGAGAGGTGATCTACATCGCTCCCGAGAACATCGGCGTAGCGGACTGTCGTGGCAAGATCGTCCTGGCGGACCAGAAGATGGCCGGCGACTGGATGGGGCTCAGGGACGGGCTGCTCCTCAGGCTCCAAGAGATGGGGCTCAAGGCGCTCATCGTCATAGAGCAGGACAGCTACAAGCCCGACGTCGTCCACCAGAGGGCCGACTTCAGCGTCTCCGGCAACCCCACCAGCGACAACATCCAACTGGTCCAGACTATCCCCGCAATAATTCACGTCACGTACAAGGACGGTGAGCCCCTCAGGGCGCTGGTGAAGCAGGGCGGCGTAAGGGCTAGGGTCACCTCAATAGTGGAGACCGGCTGGAAGACCCTCCCCCTCCTCGTCGCCGAGATCAGGGGTGCCAGGGACCCCGACAAGTTCATCCTGGTCAACGGTCACGTCGACACGCCCCCCTTCTCCCACGGCGTCGTGGACAACGCCACGGGCGACTTCGCCATCCTCGAGCTGGCCCGCATCCTGAACGGGCACAGGTACAGGCTCAACAGGAGCATCCGCATCGCCTTCTGGACCGGCCACGAGATAGGGCGCTACGCGGGATCCACCTACTACAACGACGCCTTCTGGCACGACCTCAGGTACGGCTGCGTCGGCTCCTACAACATCGACTCCCCCGGCTCCGAGGGGGCGGACACCTTCAGGGCTTGCCCCATCAGCGAGGTCCAGGAGGTCACCGTGGAGAGCATCAGGTCAGGCGCCGGCGTCGAGGTGGAGAACTTCCGCTGGCCCACCCGCGCCGGGGACGGCAGCTTCTGGGGCACCGGCATCCCCCACGTCAGCCTCACCTCCTCTAGGCCCAAGGAGCTCTACGACCCCCACGTCAACTACTCTGGCGGGGGCTGGTGGTGGCACACTTCCCAGGCCACCATGGAGCACGGCGACGTCGACGTCCTCGCCATGGACGTCAGGGTGGAGCTCAACTATATCTTCAGGATGGCCAACTGCCCCATCCTGCCGCTGAACTTCGTCCCCTACGCAGACCACCTCCTCAAGATGCTCCACGGCATGCAGGAGCAGTCCGAGAACGTGAGATCCCACTTCACCCTGGAGCCGGTGCTCAAGCGAGCCCAGGAGTTCCGCAGGCTGGCGTGGAGGCTGGAGCAGACCACCGATGCGGTGGTCCAGAGAAAGGCCTCCAGGGAGGTCATCGAGGTGCTGAACCAGTGCTACATGTGGGTCGGAAGGTGCATCAACCCCATCGCCCACACCAACGCGGGCCCCACAGAGCAGGTCTCCATGGAGGCATTCGGCGCCACGCCCTTCCCGCGGATCCACGAGACCTACAGGCTGGCCGACATGGACCCAGGGACCCCGGAGTTCTGGTTCCTCCGCACCAAGCTGCTCAGGCAGAGGAACGCCGTCGAGGACGGCTTCTACCAAGCAAACGAGCTGATCAAGAACACCATCAGGAAGATAGAGTAAGACCTCGGACGGGTTAACGGACGTTGGCGGACACATTCCGTGTTGGGCTGATACTCACCGAGCGCTGCAACATTGAGTGCGCCCACTGCTGGCTGGAGTCTGGGCCCCAAAGGCGCAGCTCCATGGACCCCGAGGACGCCCGGGGCTATATAGACCAAGCCCTTGAGATACCCACACTGGATTGGGTGAGCTTCACCGGCGGAGAGCCCTTCCTGATGCCGGAGACCCTCGCCAGCCTCGTATCCTACGCCTCCGGGAGCGGGCTGAGGACGGAGTGCGTCACCAACTGCTTCTGGGCTGAAACTGAGGCGAAAGCAGGGGAGAAGTTGGGAACGCTGGTCGACGCTGGATTAGACGTCATCAACATCAGCTCAGACGACTTCCACCAGAGGCACATACCCTTCGAGAGAGTTAAGAACGCCTACGAGGCAGCCAAGAAGCTCGGTCTCAAGATCGTCATAATGACGGCGTCGGCGGCGTCCAGCGAACTCAGGATCAGGGAGATCGCAAGGAGGCTGGGAGAGAAAGACATCCACATCGTCGGGGACGGCGAACCTAGGACGAACCTGTCGGCTCTAGCCGTGGAGACGGGGTTCATTCCAGTGGGGCGTGGCGGACAGCTACCAGAGGAGGAGTGGCTGGTTGACCACGGCCCCGTGAAGGGCCCCTGCAGGGACGTCCTTCGGGACGTCGGAATCTCGCCAACAGGGAGAGTGCTTCCATGCTGCTCCGCCGCGGGCCACCTGCAACAGGCATCGCTGGGAAACGCCAAGGAGGAAAGGCTGTCGGCGCTCATCGAGAGAGCCGAAGAAAATGCCGTCTACAGAACCCTCTCAACAGTTGGGCCCTTTGAACTGGCAGAGAGAACGGGCTTCCAGAAGAGGCAGGGGTACATCAACAGGTGCCATCTGTGCTACGAGATCCTCAGAAGCGCATAACCTCAAGCTTCCTTTGAAACATATCCGGCCCCTATGAAAGGGTACGCAGAAAGTCCACCCGCCCTAGGAAGGTCCCGTCGAGCAGGTATACGTCGAAGTCATCCACCTCTATCGCCCCCGACCTGAACAGGGGGCCGAGTAGGCTCTTCGGCGTCTCCGAGTTGACGGGGAGCCCGCCCATAAGGTCGTTGAACGTAGGCATGATCACCACCTGCGGCTTCCCAACGCGCACATCGTACTCCTCCTGGAACGCCTTGACTGCGCCCCCTTCGAACTTGACGCCGTCCTGCCCCAGGATGGCCGAGGCGACCCTCTCAGGGTCCAGTTTCCCCCTCACCCAGGCCCTCTGCGTCACCCGCACACCCAAGGGCGTGTTCAGCCTCACCGTCGGATGGTTGTGCCCCATGACCAGCAGGTCCGCGTTAAGTAGAGCGGGGTAGGGCCACGCGTGGCCGTGGAGCACCCCGACCTTGAACGCCCCTCCGACAATGAAGCCCTTGGAGGGGTGTATCTCGACCTCCTCCGGGGCGAGGTTCTGGATGTTGCTGTCGTGGTTGCCACGAGCCACTTCGACGCGGTCCACCTCGTCCAGCAGAGCGTTGAAGAGCCGGGGTATCTCCCTCTTCTCCTGGAAGGAGGTGATGGGCACCCCGTGCTTCACGTCCCCCGCCAAGATCACCCTGTCCGGCCTGTGCTCCCTCACGAGTCCCAGCAGCTCTTCCATGTACCGCTCCGTCTGATAGGGGATGTTGATGCCCATCTTCGCCAGCTCGTACTCGATGCCCAGGTGGAAGTCCGACGCCATGAGGATCCTCTCCCCGGCCTCCACCAGCATCGCCGGCCACGGCGTCAGCAACCTTATCAACGGAATCCCCTTACGGATTAACGGATGCCCCGCATTTAAAAAAGACTCACGTACGGTGGGGATCCCGAACATTCGGACTGAAGCAAGCTGAAACGAGATGGCGACTGAGGAGCGCAGGATTCTGGAGGCCGTGTGCGACGAGCTCAGCTCATCACGGGAGCTGACCCAGGCCCAGTGGGACCGCCTTAGATCCGCCCTCGGCGACCGGTTCGCCAAGGCCTGGCAGCTCGTGGAGCAGAGGCGGGTGAAACGGTACGCCTTCGAGCCCTCCGGGCGGGTCGTCTGGATCGCCGTGGGGCGGGGGAGCGAGTACCAGGTGCTCCCCACCTCGGGGTACTGCGACTGCAACGACTTCTACTTCAGGGTCGTCGACGGCGAGGCGGGGCTCTGCTACCACCTCCTAGGGCAGAGGCTAGCGGAGGCCCTGGACGCCTACGACGGGGTGAAGGAGAGCGATGAATTCTACAACGAGCTGATGGCAGAGTGGCGCCACCTCTCTTCGGAGCAGGCAGAGGACGGCACCGACGGGTGATAGCTTAAATATCCGCCGCGTTTGATGATCAACAACATGAGCGTCGCCGCATTCTTCGACCTCCTCTTCCAGATAGGCATATTGCTGGCGATCGTCACCTTCGGGCTCGGCTTCCTCTACATGTACCACGCTTCTGAAGGGGGCGAGGAGTAGCAGAGCAGTTTTTTAACTTTGAGCCGCAGATCCCTTAGGGGTCATCATGTCGAGCACCGAGGACATCATCAAGCGCATCCTGGCGCTGAAGAGCAACCTGACCAGGGAGGCCGTGGAGAGGCTCATAGACGAGGAGCGGGCCAAGGCCGGGGGGCTGCTCACCGAGGAGGCCGCCGGACACCTCGTTGCGTCGAACCTAGGCTTGGACGGCGCAGGGGAGCGCATCGAGGCCAAGCTCCGTATCGGGGACCTCACGCCGGGGCTCAGCGACGTCTCCATCACCGCCCGGGTCATCCACGTCTTCCCGCCCCACACGTTCTCCCGCAGCGACGGCCGCGAGGGGAAGGTCCTCAGGATGCTCGTCGGTGACTCAACCGGCTCGGTCGCAGCGGTCTTCTGGGACGAGAAGGCCGACCAGATCGCAGCCGCCAAGATCACCCCCGGCAAGATAGTGAGGATACTCCACGGCTACAGCCGGGAGAGGCGGGGCGAAGTGGAGATAAACATCGGCAACAGGGGCTCGATCTACATGGAGCCCATGGACGCCGTCGAGGAGAACTTCCCCGAGATCGACAGCTTCTACAAGACGCCGGGTGACATCCACGTCCCGGGCACGGTCAACCTTATAGGTGTGGTAGTCGACTCCTCACCGATTTCGACCTTCAACAGGGCGGACGGAAGCGAGGGAAAGGTCTCACGCCTAACCCTCGAGGAGGGGGGCGCCAGGATAAACTTGGTGCTATGGGGCGAACGAGCGGACGAGTACGGTGGAACCGAACGAGGGACGAAGCTGCGCGTCGTAGGCGGCTCCGCAAGGAAGAGAGAGGACGGCAGCATCGAGATCCACACGAACTACGGCACCGTATTCGAGGTCCTAGAGGAGGGCGTAGAGCCAACGGAGCCCGTGTCCCACTGGACGAAGTTGGCGGACCTGAGGACGAGCATGTTCAACGTCAACGTGGCCGCAAGGGTCGCCCAGTTCGGCGGCGAGAGGGAGTTTACCAGGCGGGACGGCACCACGGGGAGGGTCGCCTCAGTCCTCCTGGGGGACGAGACAGGGACCATCAGGCTCAGCCTCTGGGACGACGACGTCGAGCTGCTCAAGGAGCTCCAGACCGGCGTCGTGCTGGCGATCGAGAACGGCTACACCAGAGAGAGCCTCGGAGCCGTAGGGCTGAACGCCGGGAGGAACAGCAGCATAACCATCAATCCCGAAGGGGTCGAGGTCGCGGAGATCAGAGCGGAGGAGAAGCTCGTCGAGATAAAAGACCTGAGGGAGGGGCAGTCCAACGTGATCATCCGCGGGAGAGTCCTAGAGCCCCCGATGGTCAGGGAGGTGGAGACCGCCAGGGGCCCAGCCACAGTCGCCTCCTTCAGGCTCGACGACACCACGAGCGAGGCCCGGGTCTCCCTCTGGAGGGACCTGGTGAACCAAGTGGAGGGGCTGAACCCGGGAGCCCTAGTGCGCGTGGAAAACGTGCACGTCCGGCCTCCTTTCGAGGGGATAATCCAGGTCTCCTCCGGGATGTTTACCAAGATCGTCGTAGAGGAGAAGTAGGGGAGAGGTAAGACTCCCATCTCGGCGAGGCGCTCCCCAAAGATCAACAGCGATCTTTCGACGATCTCCTCGGCCATTAGATCAGTCAGATTACAACAATCTTGGGATAACCTGTCCCTCTACACCTGTGAGAACCTGCTTTTAGAGCGTCAGAAGATTAAGCTATGGCTGGGTTAGGTACAGCTCTATCGTGGAGACACTGGTTTCCCTGCCGTTGGCGATGATGTGCGTCTCCGTACCTATCTTTATATCGTTGACGATGAGGTCCTTCAGGAAGACGCGCCTGAGCATCTCCACGACGTCAACGGCCTTGCTGATGTTGCGCCCCCTCGCCCGCACTCTGATCAGGTCCATGCCGGAGTTGAAGAGGGTCATGCATGCCACGACGTAGTTCATGATCGGCTTGGCTCCGACGATGACGTGGTCCCTGGAAGCTCTAGGTGCCGCCTCGCTCATCTCAGACCATCCCAAAGGCATATCATCGGTATTATAAAATGGTTAATGATCCCTTGAAAAGACCTAGGTAGCCATGATATATGTGATCCAGTTCCAAAGGGTCCGGGAGTTCTAAGGGATAAACATTCGTGCAAGTATAACTGTCATGATCAGGGTCACAGCGCCGGCGATGACGATCTCGGGCCTGACCTTGACGCCGTAGGCCTCGTCCTGGAAGAACCTTATGAGACCCGCGCTCGAGGCCGGCATTCCCGGATTGCTATCCTTCCTTTTCCTGCTCATGTCCTTGGTCTCCAATACTTTCATGATAAGCTTAGAAAAAAATGTTTGCCCTTAGTGGCAGACTCCACCCTGTCGTGCTAGGAAATGGAAATAAAGGGTTGAACAAAGGTACAGTTCTCTAGTAGCGTGTCCGGCCTCTTCCGCCGAAGCGATCTCGGCCCCTCTGGGGCCTCTCATACTGCCTGCTGGACAGGTTGTTGTCCAGGTTAACCTCGTCGAACGGCGCCTCGTCGATCACTTCGTAGCTGCCGTACCGACCGATTTTGAGGCGCATAGATCCCCTGAACAGGTTCACGTAGCCGTTGCTGATGGACAGGACCTGATCCTCCGTCACCTCGTCGATGGTCTCATCCCAGAGGCTCATGTAGACGGTGCCAGTCTCGTCCCCCACGAGAGCCTCGCAGACCCTGTGCTGAGAGCCGTCAGACCTCGATGTTACCTCCCTAGGCTCCGTCTTGGAGACCACCTTCACAGTGGTATTCACACCGCGGGAGTACGTCGTCAGGTCGCCTATCTTGATGGGCTCTTCGCTTCTATCGTCACGTGTGGACATAGTTTACTCTCTTCTTTTCTTGGGTGGCAGATCAGCGGGAGGAGGCGGATATAAGAGTTGTGCTAGGCCCGATCCTTCCTCATGAAGTCGGTTAGGCTGAACTGTTTGTCCTCAGGTTCAACCTGTTTTTCCTCCTCCGGGAAGAGTGAGAATATTTCGTCCTTGACAAGACCGAGCCTGTCGGCGTAGTACTCGTCGAGTTCGTAGCGTTTGACGAGGTCCAGTGCCGGATTCAGGTACTTCTCGATCCCCCCCTTGTGAACCGTCATGGCCAGGTTGCCCCCGCACCTGACGCAGATCCCTTTCAAGGGGGGCCTCCTGTACTTCCGGTTGCACTTGATGCATCGGAACCTCTGGCGGGTGAACGCCCTGAGGTTTCCGACGATGTCCTTCAAGAAGTGGCTTGTGAGCACCTTCTGCGCCACCTCCTCGGCGTCCACGGCGAAGATCCTCTCGGAGAGCTCCAGCTGGCTCTCCAGCTTTTCCAGCATCGTCTTCAGCGTGTTGTACGCTCCCAGGTGGGAGCACAGGTTGATATTCGAGCACTCCTCCGTGTAGCTGAACCCCTGGAACTGGGCCTCGGTGCCCAGCCTGCTGCCGATGGTGTCGATGAGGGGCCCGTAGTCGGAGGGGCTTGCACCGCGCCCGCACATCCTGTAGAACTCGGGCGGGTACGAGGGCATCACGTCAACGTTGTGGGCCTCCCCGTCCACCTCGCTTGGGTTGAGGACGGGCGTGACGTAGAGTGGGGCGTCCATGAGGCCTCCGCTCTGCTCCGGAAGGAACTCCCTTGAGAAGTTCAGCAAGGGATCGAGGCCAAGCATGATCGCATCCTCGTCGCCGTCGCAGTTCCGGCGTTTCGCGGCGTGCCAGAGGGGATGGGCGTAGCAGTTCCGCGTCGTGGTGTAGCCGATCACCCGCCCTATGATCGTCGCTGAGGTGTGGGGGGCGAGGCCATGGACCAGTTGACCCACGACCCCCATGCGGTCCTTGATTCGATAGTATCGCTCGAGGCCGTAATGCAGCTCCAGTAGGTCGTCGATGAAGCGGGACGCCTTCACCAGATAGTCACCACAGTCCTCGGGGATGATGACGTCTTGGACTTTAAGCTCGAGCATCTGGTCGCCGGAGGTGAGTGGAACGCCTCTCATGTCGACCGTGTAGCCCAGCTCCCTGAGCCTCTCGAAGGATACGCTGACCTCCGCCGGGCTGAAGTGGGTGAGGGGGACGTCGGTGAGGTCGAACCTGAGGGTGCCGTCCTTGAATACGCTCAGGTCGTACCTGGCCCTGAGGAGGCCCTTCTCCAGGGGCTCGGGCACCCTGTTACGGTTCATGAGGCCCTTGACGCATTTTACCCTGCCTGGGAGCTGCCCTCCTATCCTCTTCCACACGGCGTCGAAGACGCCCCTGATGTCGATGTCGACGGTGTGATCACCCACCGCCTTGACCCGGCAGGCGGGGCACGAGTCCATCTCAAGGGACCTCCCGCACCTGGGGCACCTATACTTGACCACGGTCGATTCACCGCATTCTGAGCAGATGGCGCTGAAGCACAGGGCTCCGCATCGAGGGCAACGCCTGTTAGCCAGTTGGACCGATGTAGGCGTCCCTTTCTTTACCTTCAGCAGGTTCCTCTGGGGGCCTCCCGCGTTGCCCACGGGGAAGAGGCCGTGGACGTACGGGGACATCTTCCTCTCCTTCGCCTTCTCCGGCCGGCCCATGCGAGCGCCCACATAGACAGACGCGCGATCTCTGATGTCCAGGCCAGAGAGAGCCCTGACTGTCTCAAGAGGATCACCCTCCTCTTCCTCCACGTAGAGCTGCCCCAGTGCAAGGCACCTCTCCAGCACGGGCGCTGCCTCGTCCAGGTTTACCCTGCCGTCGCTCACCGTATGGGGCACCAGAAGCCTCTCCAAGGTCTCCTTGTCCTGGGCGTTCAATTCGACCTCGTACGGTCCGGAAGCGTGCCACGAGTCCACTAGGTTCTTTCTGAGCATCCGAAGTGCGTCGCCGCTCACGTGGGTCCAGTTGTAGTTGTACCTTGGGTGCAGTGGGACGCCGTCTTCCGCGAGGGTCAGCGCCTCAGTGACGGTGGGGACGTTTGTCGGATGAGTTAGGGTTTCAAGGCGATCCTTGGTGATGTCTGTTCTCTTGGTCACGGCTTCCAGACCCTCGTTTTTGAGGGCTTTCCTCAGGTCTTGGACCCACTGGTTCTCGTCGTACCCGGCCCTCAGGAGGCTCTTGTTGCTCTGGATGAAGTCCCCTGCGTTGATGAGCACGTCGCCGAGGGAGAGTATGATCTCAACGGAGCCCTCGAGCTGAATCGCCTCCTCGGCGGACTCCACCCTTCTGACGCTGCCGTCCCTCAGTTTGACCACAGGCGGCTCGATTGAGTCCACCGGCATCACCACCGCCGACTTCCCGGGGAGCTCTATCCTGAGCTGGACTCCGGTGGTCAGGAACCTGTTGAGAATGATCTTGGTCGCGGGGTGGACCCCCACCGCGGCGAGGCCCGTGTTCCTAGCCCTACCGTACCTCAGACGGAAGCCCCCAGTCCTGCCAGGGAAGGAGAACACAGGGCGGCCAACGATGACCTCCTCCATGAAGCTGGCGGTTGGCTTTGCGTCCTCGTCGTTCGAGTGCCCTATCTTCGAGAGCCAGCTCCAGCCTTCGAGGCCCAGCTTGTCGCAGTGGCCCTTGAGCTTCCCGGCCCTGCCCACGATGCCGTCGACGACGACGATGAGTGGGCCGCCCCTCACTCTGTTGGTCTCTATGCCCGGGATGTCCCTGAAGTTGGAGACTTCATACGGATCGGTAGAGACCCCCGTGGCCTCGACCGTGAGGTTGCTCAGGGCGAGCTCCAAGTCCTCGTCGGTGACGTGGTACTGGAACCTCCTCACAGAGCCCTCGTATAGGCGGACCTCCTCGATGAACCGGTCGATAGCCTCCCGGGAGGGCTGATACCTGCTCATGCCTAGCTTCCTGCGGACAAAGTCGGCGACGACTAGGGTGAGGGCCTGCGCAGTGCCCCCGGCCGGCCTGATGGGGCCCGCGAAGTAGACGGCGAGATAGGACGATCGGTCGGGGTTCTGCTTGATTCTGATCTCCGGGATGCCCTCTATGGGGGCGATCGTGACGCCCTCGGTCATGATCGCGAGGGCGGTGCGGATGGCCTGGTCCGCGGCCTCCAGCTTTTCGAGGTTCCCGAAGCGCCCGAGGGCGATCTCCTCCGCGACCTTGAACGCCATCTCTCGGCGGTCCATCCCATCGAGTTCGCGCATCCTGTCCCCGATGCCTTCCGGACCGATGAGCTTCTCGATGCGCTCCGCTATGTCGTGGGTTATCTGGGGCTCCGGCTCCATTACGGTATCAAGGCCCTTCGCCCGCGCCTGCTTGGCTATCTCGTAGAGCTCGTTGACGCCGTCCTCCAGCGCCTTAAAATATTCCCTGTACCCGTTCGACATCGGGAGTTCTGTCACGTCAGTGTCTCCGCTAGTCCGGGCTGTGGATCCTGCAGAGCATGACTGTGGGCCACTTCTCCATCGCCTTGCCCGTGGCGGCGCTGTAGGCCTCTGAGGCTATGCTGCTCCTCTTCCTCACGCACTCGTCGCAGCGGCTGTGCCTCATGTCCGAGGGCCCGTCGCACTCGCCGCAGTTGAGGAGCAGAGTCTCGTCTAGGCCTCTGAGGGTCGTCCATGAGTACTCGTTCTCGTCGTAGACGGGCTCGAAGTCGGGCCAGATGTCGTAGAGCCTAGGCTTCATCAGCGCCTTCTTGAGGGCGTTGAAGAAGCTCTCGAAGGAGGTCATTTCTTACATTTCCTATGTTTCAATACTGGAGACTATCTCTCGAATGCTTTCCCTCACCCTTTCGGTCTCCTCGACGAGGGTCCCGGTCACGATGATGTCGGCTCCTGCCTTCACTGCGACCTTCGCTGACTCACCGCTCCTCACGCCGCCGCCGACGATCAGTGGAACATCCAGATATTTCTTTACCAGCGCTATCATCTTCGGAGGGACCGGTGCCTTCGCGCCCGATCCGGCCTCAAGGTATACGAAGCGCATGCCTAATATCTCGGCGGCTAGGCTGTAGCCGAGGGCCAGCTCCGGGTGGTCGTAGGGTATTCCCCTGGCTTGCCCGATGTATCCTGCCGCTCCTCCGTCGCCGATGATGATGTAGCCCATCGGCAAAGTCTCGATCCCAAGGCGCTTGACCAGTGGGGCCGTCAGTGCCTGGACGTCGAAGTGGTAGTACGAGCTGCCGGAGTTGAGCAGTGTCATGAACCAGATGGCGTCCGCGTATCTGCTCACGCCGGAGACGTTGTTGGGGAATAGGATCACGGGGACTTCGACCTTCTCCTTTATGTCCCTGACGACATCGTCAAGGTCAGAGTTGGAGGCCAGTGTCGATCCGCCCACCATGATCGCTGAGGTGCCGGCTTTCTCCGCCTCGACGGCGATGGCCGTGCATTCCCCCACCTCAGTCTTCTGGGGGTCGATGAGGGTCATCTGGATGGCGCCCTTCTTCTGCAGCAGGTCGTGGATGTACTTCTCTACGTCTCTAGCCAACCACAGGCTCCTCCCGGGCCTCCAAGCCGTAAAAGTTGTCTACGAAGAGGCAGTAGGCGTCCACCTCGTTCATGTTGGGGTTCGATGGGAAGGTGGCTTTCAGGTTGCAGTCGCTGCAGATCACGATGGCGCGCTCCCTCTTCTTGTTAATCGTCGCCTTCACGGTGTTCTTGCCGCATCTCGGGCAGAGGTAGAGCGTCGGGAGCGTCCTTCTCACGATCTTTACGACCTGCTTGCGCCTTCTCCCCATGTTCACAGCACCTAGTTTTCCAAGTTCATATCATCCTGACGCGGTCCTAAGTCTTAAGATTAGTGGAAGTCGCCTCTTGTGCTCGTTACCCCTCACGCGAGACCTGATGCTCTCTACGAGGCTGGTGTCGACGTTTAGCTCACTTGCGATGGCGGCATCGGTCATTTTCTCCTCCATCCCGTGGAGTATCAGGTCCAGGGTGTCATAGTCGACGCCCAGTTCCCCCTCATCGGTCTGCCCGGGCCAGAACCCAGCGGACGGAGCCTTATTTACTATGCTCTCCGGGATTTCCAGGTAGTTGGCCAGTTGCCTGATCTGGTTCTTGTAGAGGTCTGCGAAGGGCATCAGGTCGACCCCTCCGTCTCCGTGCTTGGTGAAGTAGCCCGTCATCCACTCCGTTCTGTTGGAGGAACATATCACCATGTAGCCAAGGGAGTTGGCGTAGTGGTACCAGATGACCATCCTCACCCTCGCCTTAACGTTCCCTAAGGCCACCAGGTTTGAGGGGTCGTAAAGAGGGAGGACCCTTTGCATCACAGCCATCACGGGCGTGATATTCACGGTGTCACATGTAACGCCGAGCGACCTCACAAGGCGCATCACATCTGCGATATCACGCTCTGGTGTGATATCACGCTCTGGGAGAGTCAGGGCCCTGACACTCTCTGGCCCGAGGGCTCTAACTGAAATTACCAGCGCAACGGCGGAATCTATACCCCCACTGACTGGAACGAGAGCGCCTCTCAAGCTGGATCTCTCTACTTCTTCGCGTATGAATGACGCTAATTTATAGGATACATCCTCCGCATTGAGCCTTAGAAACGCGATGTTTAGCATGGTATACTTAGAAATACTCGCAGATATATCGATTTAGTCTCGTTCTATTGCATAATTATATAAATTATTTTGATTTTCCATGAAGGTTTTTAAATTATTATGATTTCAATAGGCTTCATGGGTGTGAATGAGATACAGTAATTGTTATTTCCTACAGCATACAAATTTGTCTACAAGGCACTGAAAATTTAAGTTAGGCCGTGAGTGAGGAGCGTCCGATGTCGGAATCTGTAGACCTTCAGAATATGATTGATAGAGCATATAAGGACCCAATAGTAGGCATTCTCCTAAAAAACAGCAATATAACCGTTACACAATACGAAACACTCATTATAGATTATATTACAAAAATTGCTTCTGATATAGAGATATCATTTGAAAACAAGACCCATTTCAGGTCTAAAAAAGTTAGCAGAGGTTCATTTAGCCGTACTTTATCACAGGCCAGAGGCAACATCATTTCATCGATCTACACCATTCTTCTTCTGGCCTATATAGGGATCTTTGACACGGTCCCCTTTGACGAATACAAAAACTTAGCCGAGAAAGTGAGTGAATACCGCCAACTGATAGAGGCATCGACAGAACAGGAGAGATCGTCATTCCTAAGACGTATTGAACGAGAATTGCTGGATGGTATTAGAATTTTAACCGAACCAAGAAGCCTTTCTGATTTGTGATATCACAACATATCACAGAGATATTGTTCAATTATTATTTAAATTTTAATAAATAATTTCATTAGATCGTTGAGAATGAGAGCTTCAAATATTCCAAATAATGGTTTTATCATACTGAAACTAAGTTTATAATGATTATTTTTTTAATATAAGCAATAATAATGGTTATTACACAAAATAAAAGAATATAATCTTATTATAATTTAAAAATCCCGTAATTACAGACTATAAATTTGAAAATAACATAGCTCAATTAGATTGAATAAGTTTTACATTATTGATTATTATAACAAGCGTAAATTATGGAAGTTAACCGAAGCCGTTCTTATTAATTAAGTTGTGACAGACTGTGACATCACACAATTACTTTACTTTTTTTCATGAAAATGTGTTCATTGATGGATTGAAGTTTGATGAAATGGACCCCATCAACGGAGTGAGTGGTTATTCTGAAAAAAAGGCCTTAAAAAGAGATTATATATCAAAAAAAGGGTAATTTATCCTTTTTTTTCACTCCTCTGGAGTGTATTGAACATTTACTCGAGTGCGAATACCAATCATCGGCGTCATCTTCAACCAGCCTTAAATGGAAAAAAGATATATGTGTGATATGTCACATCACACCTGTGATATCATGTTACGTCCTATGATGTCACAGCCCATCACAAACATGTTACATGTGACCTTGGGTTCTGAGACGTGTGACATCCACGATTCACGTTCCACATCACATCAAACGAGCGGGAGCCTCTGAGCGATGGAGTTCCTCTTCGCAACCATCTCCTTCTTCATAGTCACCACAGCAGCCTCCTTTATCTACATCAGCCGTATCAAAGAAGCTCAGGCCGAGTACGAGAACTCCAAAGACGTCGTTAGGAGCATAACCTTCGGGTTCTCCAGTCAGCTCAAGAAAGTCGTTGACATGATTAGTTCCGCTGAGAGAAGCGCAACAGAGGCAAGTTACGTCGCTTCAGAGGCAATGAAGACGAGTACGGAGGCAACCGGCGCCGTCAGGGAGAACTCTGAGAAAGTTTCACAGCTCTCGGACAAGCAACACGAGACAGAGAAGGCGATAACCTCCCTCAGGGAAGAGATCCAGAACCTTGCCACTCGCAGACCCGTCGTAGCGGCTGGACCATCTGTGGATGCCCCCATTCCATTGAGGCGGGATGCCGTGCTCGATCAGCTCACGCCAACGGAGATGGAGTTCCTGATGCTTATCGAGGAGGTTGGGGAGGCCTCCGGGCCCGCGATCAGGGAGAGAGTGAACAAGACCAGGGAGCACACGGCCCGGCTGCTCAAGAAGCTCTTCGACAGTGGTTTCATAGACAGGAACACCAGCGGGATGCCCTACAGGTACAGCGTCCGCAAGGAGATCAGGGAGCTCATCCAGCAGCAGAAGGAGAGCGCGCAAACGTACGCGTGAGTGAGTTGACTTAGTGTCTTAACACTTGTCATGTTCTTGCCCCAGTTTACTTTCCTTTTTCCACGATGATGGTTCCATTCACTATGGTGCGCGCACGCGAAAATCTCTCAATGTGCAAACAGTTTATTTAGATTTAAAAGAGGAGTCAATTATGGACGAGGGTACGTGCGCTGGGGCAGACAGCGCTAGCATGATTCAGCCATATGGCCCGTTTCGAGTGGGTCACGTACTTTTAAATTGGACTGACAACAGTCGGAGAGAACCAAGAACCTCTGATCCGTCTGATCTACGTGAGGTCCCAGTGGAGATCTGGTATCCGGCTCACTCTGACCTAGCTGTAAAGCACAAGCCAAACCGCCAACCTATTGAGACATCTCGCACCTCATGCGGCGATGAAAGGGTTAATTATACGAATAAAGTCAGGTCCTTCTGGATTGAAGCATCAGACATAGAAGAAGGTGCACCCTGCAGTGTTTTCATATTTTCCCATGGCTGGGGTTCACGAAGCTCTGCCTATAGCACGTTTCTCTCCAACCTAGCTAGCCACGGATACATCGTGATCGGTGTAAACCATCCGTTTATGGGCAAGGTCGCTTTGTCAAATGGAATGATAACTGAGCCGACAGATTCACATTTCCCAAACCAAGAATATGCAAATCGCTTCTATGCGGATGACGTGCTCTTTGTATTAGACCAGTTATCCAAGCTGAACGATGAAGATCCCGACGGTCGTTTCACCGAAGCATTCGACATGGATCGAATTGCATGCGGCGGTCACTCATCCGGGTTTCCTGCAGTTAGTGTAGCTGCTGTTCGGGACGATCGTATCAAAGGATTGATCTCCTTCGACGCAGGTGTACCAAAAATTGTAAGACGAGAGGGGTTGAATGTGCCGATCCTGCTTTTTCGTGCCGACTCCAACAGTTACACCGACCTCTTTTCCCGTGGCGAGAAGATCCACCCAAAAGGAACTATTTACGACGTCGATTTTTTCCAAGTCATGCGCGACGATTTTTACGACCTAGTTATTTCAGGCACGACTCACAATAGTGTTTCCGACGACTATCTTTTTGAGGAGGATATAGAGAAGAGGAAACTCTCCAGGCGTAATCATAAGATCATTGGCCCTTACGCCCTTGCCTTTCTCGACAAAGTTCTAAAGGGCATTGATTCCTCAATGTTAGACAACACAGAGGCTGATTCGCACACGAGGTTACGAGTAATCAAAGCACCAACGCGCGCGCATTAAACTCCCCCCCGAGATTACGGGTGTTATTGCGCTCTGGCATGATAAGCCCTCGCGCATCTTGTTGCGGAATGTATCATCGCAGATGAACATCCACGACTCTCGCGCGCATGCGCGCGGCAGAAAAGCCCTTTATGTACGATGAGATTAAAAAAATCCCCACACACGCGAATGTTACTAACTCATTTCCGAAGGTTTATCAACCATTTCTCCATTGTATTCAGGAATTCCGGTATGCTCTCCTTATTTTCTCTCCATTCCTTCATGCTCCCAGTCTTTGTCCTCGTCATAAAATGGGACGTTTCTGGGAAGACTACAAACTGAAAATTATGGTTTTCCACTTTCGCAAACGTTCTTCGATAGGCTTTAACGGCTTGGTTTACGTCGATTGAGGCATCCTTCTCGCCCCATATCGCTAACACGGGGCAGGTTACCTTCTCTAGATAAGGTACAGGATCGATGAATTGACAGTAATCTGGTGGGTAAGGGGTGAAGTCTTCGGGTGACTTTACTTCTCCCATCTTCAGCACTTCGCGAATATACTTCTGCTCATTAAATGGCTCAGCGTATTTGAGATATTCATCATATATTCTGGCTTGGTTCTTCTTTACATGCAACTCACCAAATCGCTTGGCCTCCTCCTCTGCGAGTCCTTCAAGCAGTAAATGCCTCCGAATCAGGGAGGCTCCTTGCTTAACACCACTCTCCCCCGCGCATGAGACCGCGATGATGAAGGAGACATCCTTTGAACCTGCAGCCACCATGGGCATGATCCAACCTGCCTGACTCATGCCCCATAACCCGATCGACCCAAGATCGATGTCGCTTCGTTTCTTCAGGAAGCGTATTGCTTCTCTGACAACTTTTACTCTCTCCTGAAAGAGGTGAACCCTGTCGTATTCGCCTTTAGTTTCGCCCGTGCCAGGCTTGTCCCACGACATACAGGCATAGCCTTGCTCGACGAAACGCTTCCATATGGGGAGATAAAATCCATTACAATCACGATTTGTTGGACCAGACCAATGGACGAAAACGACTACGGGACAAGGTTCTGGATGTTCTGGTTTGACTAACGTTCCAAAGAGATGGTATTTTTCCACAGTGAAATCTATTTCTTCGCCAATCATCGAGGTTTTCATCTTCCTCTATCTTCTTTCCTCAAACATGCGTGCCATTCTGCTTTTCGTATAAGATCCTTAATTTCGTCCATGAGACCGTTCACAGCCCATCCTAAGAAATTCCTATTGTATCACCGGAAAAAAATTACTCACGTATAATAATCACAAATTGTATGCGCGCGCGGCTCTCCGTCTGATCCCAGCAAGCATTTATACGCCCCAGGTAGAGAGACGGAGTAGAGAACAGTATGAAACACCTCAAGAACGAGGAGGCGCCCCAATTCGAGCCCTTGGAGGGGGTCAACATGCGCATCATCGGCGACGGGAAGAACCTGACCCTCATCAAGATGTACATCACCCCCGGATGCGTGTTCCCCGACCACTCCCACCCCAACGAGCAGGTCGGGACCTGCATGGAGGGCGAGGGCGTGCTCGTCTCGGGCGGCGTGCCCATCGAAGTGAGGCCGGGCGTGACCTGGACAATTCCTTCCGGGGAGGAGCACAGCTTCACCGCCAAGGGGAGTTCCCCCGTAGTCATCTACGAGGTCTGGAGCCCTCCCAGGGAAGACTACAGAGAGCTAGCCGGCCTGAAGTAGAATAAACCGGAGCCACACGCCGTGTCGGAGGAGCTGAGGCAAGCCCTAGGCAGGATCATCAAGGCCGGATACCAGCTGAGCGCGGACGGCTACGAGTTCCTCGGGACACTTGATGCGCCTCTCCTCCAAGAGACTGTGATCAGGGCGCTGAGCGCCGCATCCAAGGACGCCACCACCATTCTCGACAGTAGCATCCTCCAGAAAGCCCGCGAGGAGTATGAAAGGAGGCAGGAATCCCCAACACTCATAACTGCGAAGACCGTCGTGAAGCCCCTGGCCAAGGAACACGACGGAGAGATCACAGTCCTCGACACGGGAGACGCTGAATCCTCAGGGAACATGGATGGATTCATAGACTACTTCCGCAGCCGCTTCAATTCAATCGAGAGAATCCTCCGGCAGAGGATCGACATGCGCGACGCCGTAACCATCGGGAGGACCTTCAGTATGCCGGTGAAGACTGAGATGAAGGTCATCGGCATCGTCACCGAGAAGAGGTCCAGCGGCTCGCGCCTCTTCATAGAGCTGGAGGACGCCGAGGACTCGATCACCGTGATGGCCTCGGACGGCGATGTGGTGCGCAAGGGCCTGAGCATCCTGAGGGATCAGGTCGTGTGCGTCAACGGCCTCAAGTACAGGCCTGACCTCCTCATTGCCAACGACTTCATCTGGCCCGACCTGCCGACGAGGCCACCGAAGAGAGCCGAGGTCCCACTCTGCGCCGCATTCCTCGCCGACGTCCACGTTGGCAGCATAAACTTCAACAGGGCTCTCTTCGAGAGGTTCATACAGTGGCTGAATTTGGAAGTGGGCCCGCCACAGTCTAGGCTACTGGCGTCAAGGGTCAAGTACCTCATCATCGCTGGCGACCTTGTCGACGGGATCGGCGTCTATCCGACGCAGCTGGAGGAGCTTGAGATCCATGACATCAGAAAGCAGTACGAGGTGAGCGCACAGCTGCTCTCAAAGGTCCCCGAATACGTCGAGATCATTGTGCTCCCGGGGAACCACGACGCCGTCAGGAAGAGCCTCCCCCAGCCGCCGATCAGCGAAGAGTACGCCGAAGGGCTCCATCAGGACGACAGGATCCACCTCTATGGGAACCCCTCGAAGCTGCTTCTGCACGGTGTGGAAGCTTACGTATGCCACGGGAAGGCCCTAGACGAGATACTGTCCCAGATCCCTGGAATGGACTTCCACCACCCTTTAAATGGAATGGAGCTCCTCCTGCGATGCAGGCACGTAGCTCCGACATTCGGGAACTCGACGCCCATCGCCCCGGAGAAGAGGGACAGGCTGGTCATCGAGGAGACTCCGGACATTTTCCAGATGGGTCACATCCACGTCCACGGCGTCAAGAAGTACAAGGGGACCACGATGATCGCGTCGGGCTCCTGGCAGGAGCAGACGCTCTTCCAGATGAGAGTGAGCCTTGAACCCACGGTCGGCGTCGCACCCGTTGTGGATCTCCAGACCCACCAAGTCTACCCCTTGGACTTCAAACGGATGAGCTGACGCCGCGGGCTATGAGCCCCGCCACCCTAACGGGCTCGGGGATTCTGCTCAACACAGCAGAGCCACGAAGTACCTCCTCCGCCCACTCAGGAGACTCTCCGACGACCTCGTAGTACACGACCGGCTCCCTTGGAAACGTCTCGGTGCTATAAACCTCTCCCAGCCTTTCCACTATCGCCCAACGTTCACGCCAGTCATTGAAATGGCTCTTCAGGGCCGCCATCATCGAGCCGTTGTCAGGTCTGACGCCGGAGTATACTATGACCGGAATTCCGGTCTCGCCGTTTATCCTAAAAGGGTCCATGACGTTGAAACCAGCGAATGTGATGCCCCCAAGTATCACTGCATCCGCTTTTACTCCACTCGACATCCGTAGTAACTCATCGGTGGAGTCCGTACCGTCCACGGTTATCTCCGACAGCCTTACGTCGACTATGACTGATGACTCTAGGAGGACTCCGCAGAGGACGGTAGTCTGGACTCCTTTCTTATTGAAAGCGTCGAAGCTCCCGTCCTCGACACCGTACAGTACGTGCTCTGATCTAGTCAATATTTCTCGATCTTACCGAAGATGTCCGACCTCATCAAGATCTGGGGGTAGAGGTCCCGCGGGACTTCGACGACCCCGTCGTTAATTATGATCCTGTCGATGTTGCCCAGAGTCTTCGAGTCTAAGTCCTTCTCGAGGATTAGCCTGCCGGAGGTCTCTATCCTGAAGGGCCCGACCTCCTTTTTCATGCTGAGGATGTCCTTCTTTGAGAGGGTGATCTCGCCGTCGTTCCTCAGAGTGAAAACGCCCTTGCCGTTCCCGTTGAGGGCCTCCCTCTTCTTCACTAGGTCACCGTTTAGGAACTCCTCAAGGGCGTTGTTCACAACCTCGGCAACCCGTTTTCCGTCCTTCTTAGCCATGGTGAAGACCTCGTGGTAGAGCTCCGTGTCGAGGCCTCGTATGGCGACGGTCTTGCGGGGCACGTTAACACATCCACAGGATATAATGTTTACTTGTTTACATGTTTACAAGTAATCTTATAAGAATATCGCTAGGATGATACTTCGCAAATCGATGGCGAGTTTTAGGGGTGTAATGATACGGCTAACACGATTACTAAAAGTGATACACGCCGCTCCGATAAAAAGGGTGACCCCTCATTCTTGCCGCGTGAGAGCAACTTCCTGAAGTATATAGAGGTATACCGCAGGTTATTATTATTAAACGAGGAAAACAACCTGGCATCAACGCTGAAGAACATACAGGAGTTACTCTCCTTCAGCGAGAAAATATTTTCATCATCAGCGGTTGCCGAGGCGTTCCTCTACTTTTGTCTCCACGGTGCGTCGACGGCTTGGGTGCTCCAGAATGAGCTCAACCAGCCAGAGGCCACGGTCTACAGGGCCTTGAAACGCTTAAGATCTCTCAACATCGTTGTACCCGCGCTCAAGGTATCAAAGGTAAAAAAATCAAAGGGAGGTCCACGTCCCACAGTCTGGGCACTGGAGGGCGCGTCTACCAAGGAGGTGGCCAGGGCGATGAGGCTCCACTACCAGATGCTCAGCCCCAAGTTCAGGGTCGCCGAAGATGTCGCCCAGACGATACTGGAGGAGTACATCTCCAAGCGCCAGGTCTCAGAGATCTCTTACAAGGAGATCGTGATACAGGTGAAGGAGCTTCGGATCCCCTTCAGGACCCCCGACATAGCGGACCTAGCCGCCAACTACCTCCACGAAAAGGGTGTCAAGGTCTGGAGATAGAACCCCAAGGGGTCAAAGGCTGTAATGCAGCACGCCCTTCCTGCTCTCCTCGTGTATTTCGCCGTTGTTCCTCATGAAGACTAGATGTGCTAAACACTCCGCCGCTGCCATCCGCTTAGTCCAGAAATCCATCCTGGGCCATGGACGGCTGTCCCATGAGACCTTTGAAGAGATCTCGTAGACCGTCCCGGCGCCTCCGCGCATCGCTTCCTTCATCTCCTCGCACCTCATCTTGTGGTGGATTTTCAGCTCCGAGATCCTGCCATCCAAGTCATCGAAGGAGTGCTCGTGGGCAGGATAAACCGTCTTCACGGGGAGCCCATGTATCTTGTCCAAAGCCTGCAGGTATTCCCTCAAGGGGTCACCTCCCCAAGGGTCGTGGAGGCTTATGTGGGGGGTGATCTTCGGCAACACATGGTCCCCGGAGAAGAGAATGTGCCTCTTCTCATCGTGGAGGCAGATATGCTCCTGGGCGTGGCCGGGTGTCAGGTGGACCCTTATTTCCTCACCCTCCAGCGAGAGCAGGTCTCCGTCCTCGACCGTCTCATCTATCTCGAAGACTGAACGCTTGCGCCTGACCCTGTCTCCGAAGCCGCTGAGGAAATTCATGTATGAGCCGCCTCCGAGGAGCCTTAGCTCATTCTTTGTCTCCTCGAATATCCGACCTCCATCCTCAAGCCTTTCACGCTGGATCTCGACGGCTCTCCTGTGAGCGACGATCTTGGCCCCGGAGATGCGTCGGATCTGCTCCATGAGCCCGATGTGGTCTCCATGGAGGTGGGTGACGACGAGGTGCCTGATCTCTGATAACTCAATACCGGCGCGCCTCAATTGTCTTGAGAGCGATTCCAAGGCCTCCCTGGTCCCAACTCCAGTGTCGATTAGCGTCGCGGCATCTCTCAGAAGGTAACTGTACGTGTAGCCGAGGGGGTTGTACCTCATTGGGACTTCGAGCTGGTAGACGCCGTCCGAGATCTCCCGCATCTCCAAGTCACTCTGGGTAAGGGCGGCCTCCAAGGTTTTAGGGCTTCTGGTCCATGGCTTTCTGCCACGGGCTCTCGCATGAGTAGATTTAAGAATGAGTTGGCGTTGAGTAACGGGATTATGGTCGTAGCCGAGCAGAAGGGGCAGTCGCCTTTCTGGTTCCTAACAGGGAACATCCGAGTGCTGGTCGCCTGCCGGGTCCTGTGGAGCTTCTCCACCAGCATCGTCTATCCCTTCTTCAGCCTCTACATCATCGCCCTCGGTGGGACCCCTGCACAAGTCGGCCTCATCAACTCCCTGGGCATCATCTCGGGGATGTTCCTCTACCCCGTCGGTGGCTACATCGCGGACAGGATGGGGAGGGTGAAGCTCATCGGGTACTCCACCTACCTCTACGCGCTGTGCCACCTCCCCTTCGTCTTCGCCACAAACTGGCAGGCCGTTGCCCTCGGCCAGTTCCTCAGCCACCTGTTCCTCTTCTACACGCCAGCAATGAACGCACTCCAAGCCGACTCTTTGCCACCTGGAATAAGGGGAAGGGGATTCGCCACAATAAGGGTCGTCCCAGGAGCCGTCAGGATCATCGCCCCCATCGTGGGGGGCTGGATCATAGCGAGCTACGGGGGTGGCGATGCAGGGATGGTCCAGGCTGTTCGCCTCTGCTGGGGGATCGCGTTCGTCACGGGCCTCGTCATCGCCACCATCAGGCTGAAGTTCCTGAAGGAGACGATCGAGGAGGACACGGTGACCGAGAGCATCTCCCTGGGGAGCTTGCCCCGGATCATAAAGGAGTCGTACTCCGACATCCTAGGGTCGCTGAAGTGGATGGATAGCTCCCTCCGAGGGATAGTCGTCATAGAGGTCATCGCTTCACTCTTCATCGCCGGCACCGCCCCCTTCTGGGTGGTTTACGCCAAGAACGTTATAGGGCTCACACCGCAGCAGTGGGGAACCGTTCTCTCGATCTCCGGCCTCCTCGGGATAGTGATGGCCTTCCCGCAGGGGGTGCTGGTGGACAAGCTGGGGCCCCGTCGCATGATACTGATCTCCATGGGCTTGGCGCCTCCGGTCATCTACCTCTTCCTGCACGCCGGTGGCTTCTACGGCGTCATCGCCATAATGTGCGCGATGTCTCTCATCAACGGGCTGCTCATGCCGGCTTTCTCCACCATAATCGCTAACCTGATACCCAGGAACAGGCGCGGCCGGCTTTACTCCCTCATCGGTGAGCGCGGAGTCATGTTCAGCTACGGCAACTTCTGGGGCGGCGGCTTCCTCCTCTTCCCCGCGGCGGCGGTGGGGTCTTACATCGGCGGCCACATCTACCAGATGAACAACACCTACCCGTGGATCATACTGCCTCTCGCGATGGTGGTCAACTTCGTGCTAGCGGTCAGATTCATCAAGGAGCCCGAGAGGGCCGAGAACTGAAGCGATCATATATACGCGAATCATAGCATCCCGATTGGTTACCGCGTGTTACCTCTCGATCTCCTTCTTGCTTCCTGGTGGGCCAGCCTAAGGGGCTCGGGGAGGCGTCCTTCTAGCGTCATCTTCCTGACGATATCGATACTTGTCTCGAGCGATATCCTATGGCCCGTCGACACGAAGATCGATGAGCGACCCTTTCTGCTGATTCTGGTGCTAACTTCCTTCTCCTCTGATATGATCGGAGTCCAACCATCTTTTTCGGGCCCAAGATCGCCCACCAGCCGTCTCCCAGCGACCCCGATGGTCGGCATATCTAGCTTCAGTCCAACGCAGGAGGCGAGTCCACAGCCCCTTGGATGGGCGACGCCGTGGCCATTCACGATGAGGACGTCGAAACCGGATGTCTTCTCGGCCGCTCCCACGATGACGGGGGCTTCCCTGAACATCAGGTATCCCGGGATGTACGGGAAACGGACCCTTGCAGATTCGAAGGAGGTCTCCCGGACATCGAGGTCGCCGTCCACCACGACGCAGGCTGCAGTTGCATCGCTACCCCTGTAGGAGGCGTCTGCCCCGGCATAGAGCTCAAGCTCACCGAAGGAGTCTTCTGTGACGATCTTCTTGGCCACTCTCTTCTGTATCTCTCTGAGTTTCCTGAGGGGTTCATCGGTGGTGAAATCATTGAAGATCGTAGCACCCAAATGCGGGTCATCGACCACCTTCTGTGCGTGTTGTGCGAGCTCTTCTTCCCCGAGCATCCCTGTGACTGTCGGGGCTGCATGCCGGTCGCCTAGAGCCCTCGCCAGTTCGAGGCTCGTGGTGGCCATATCGTCAGGTACCTGTTCCAAAAGAGCTTTCAGAGCCTCGTAGAGGTCGACGGCCGGTGTCATCGATAAAAAAAGGGTGGTAGAGGTAAATGTGGTTTGGCCTGGTTCACGGGTTATCTATCTTCCACTTTGTGCCTTCGCTGGTGTCGGATAGTGTGACCCCAATGCGGGCCAGGTCGTCCCTGATCTTGTCGGATAGTTGGTACTGCTTCTCCGAGCGTAATTGGTCCCTCACGTCCGCGAGGATGCTCAGGACATCTTCTGTGAGTTCGTTGGCTGCAGTGGTCCTTTGCTCGAAGAGCCCCAGAGCGTTCAGGAGGCCGCGGTATGTGGAGGCCGCCTTCAGCATGACGCCCTTGTTGGGCGCGCCCGAGATGTACTCGTTGATGGCCCTGGACATGGCGTGGAGGGCGTCGATGGCCCCGTGGGTGTCCAGGTCGTCGTCCATGGAGTCCTCGAAGCCATTCCTGTGCCTGTATACCGCCTCGATGAAGGACTCCTCCGTCTCGGCGTAGTCCAAGTTCACGTCGGGGCCCTTGAGCGCGTCGTCTATCAGGTCCAGTGTGTTCCCCAGCCTCGCAACAGAGTTCTCAGCGATCTTCATTGACTCGTCCGTGTAGTCCAGCGGTCTCCTGTAGTGGACGGAGAGGTAGAAATATCGGAGCGCTTCCCTGCTGTAATTTGAGAGCACCTCGTCGAAGGAGACGTAGTTGCCCAGGCTCTTGGACATCTTCCTGCCGTTCATCATCAGGAACCGGGCGTGGAGCCAGTACATGACGAACTGCTTCTCGGTGAGGCTCTCGGACTGAGCTATCTCATTCTCGTGATGAGGAAAGGTAAGGTCCTCGCCGCCCGCGTGGATGTCGATGGTGTCGCCCATCAAGCAGCGGTTCATCACGCTGCACTCTATGTGCCAACCGGGACGACCCTTGCCCCAAGGAGACTCGTAGTAGATCCTCCTATCCAACTCGTCCTTGGTCGCGAACTTCCAGACAGCGAAGTCGTTCGCCGCCTCCTTGTCGTATTCGTCGTCCGCCATCCTCTCTGTGGACTCCACTTTGGAGGTGTCGACGCCGCTGAGCTTCCCGTAGTTGGGGAACTTATCGATGTCGAAGTAGACGCCGTCGCTGGCGACGTAGGCTACTCCCTTGTCCAGAAGGGCCTGGACGAACTCGATCATCTGAGGGACGTACTCCGTCGCTACGGGGTAGACCGTGGCCCTCCTGATGTTGAGCCGGTCGAGCCCCCTCAGGAACGACGCGGTGTAGCGGTCCGTGAGCTCCTTCAGGGGGATCCCCTCCTTCCCTGAGTCCCGGATCGTCTTGTCCTCGATGTCTGTGATGTTCATCACGTGGAACACGTCGTACCCCCGGTACTCCAGCCACCGGCGCAGTATGTCTCCCACTGTGAATGTGCGGAAGTTCCCAATGTGCGGGTGGCTGTAGACGGTGGGGCCACAGACGTAGAGCTTCGCCCTCCCCTCCTCTAAAGGTTCGAACGGCCTCTTGGATCGTGTCAGGGTGTCGTACAACATCAAGCCCGACGGCTTATCCGTGGTCACTTCTGGACTTACCTCCTTTTCCCATAGAATCCACTAGGACGCGCAGCGAGACTACGTTCAGGCTAGAACTGACGTACACAATAGTCTCAATCTTCCTAGCTGTTCTAGGAAAAAGAGGTTCTGGAATTTAAATGTAGGGGTGTCACCCCGAGGAGCTACTCTAACCTCTCCGCGAGCCGCTTGACGGACTCGTCGAGCCTTCGCCGCCCCGCCTCGGCAGTTATCTCGCTCCTGGTGCGCTCGATGACGCCTCTCGCTATGTCCATCTTGCGCCTCAGCCCCTTCAGCATCGGGGCCTCCTCCATGGAGACGAGGCTCAGGTAGATACTCTCCATCGTCTCCAGCCGGGCCTCAGCGAGCTCCATGTCTCCGACCCGCAGCGCGTCGAGAGCTTGGCGCCGGAGTTCCCCCGGGACGTCCCCCAGCCCCATGATGTAGACATGGATCGGTACCCCCACCTCCTCGGGGCTCGGGAAGGAGCCAGAGAAGGTAAGTGAGTGTATGATGCGCGCCTCGGAGTACTCCTCGCTCGCAGCGTTCACCTGTTCGAACCTGCCCAGATCCGGGTAATCCTCGACGATGATCGACACCTCCTCGAGAAACTTCTTGGCCTCGTCCAGCCTCCCCTCCGCGTCTCCCAGGGCTCCGTTGTGGGTCCTTATGATCGCCTGCTTGGAGAGCACACGCGCCCTCCTGGCCTTGTCCATGACGTCGTCGATGGCAGCCTCCCGTACCCTGAGCTCATCGGCTGCCCGCCTGACCAGCTCCTCGAGCATCCGACAGTCCCCTACAGGATCTCCCTCAGCATCTCGGCGGTGATGTTCCCACCGCTGAGGACGAATACCACCTTCTTCCCCTTCAGCCGGTCCTTGATCTTGATCCCCGCCGCGAGGGAGGCGGCGCCTGCGGCCTCTGCGACAGTGTGAGCCTTCTCGACGTAGAGCCGTATGGCGTTCCTGAGCTCGTCTTCTGAGACGAGCACGAAGTCGTCGAGAAGGTTCCGCATGATGTCGACGGGCAGCCGGAAGCCCCCCCGCAGCGCAAGACCGTCCGCGATGGTGGAAGCCGAGTCCGTGGTGACCAGGTCGCCGCTCTTCCAGCTCAGGTACGTGCCCGGGGCGTTCTCCGCCTGCACACCGATGACCTGGATGTCGGCGGACGCCGCTTTCATGACGATCGCGACGCCCGACGCCTGAGTGCCCGCGGCCACCGGCGCGATCACCACGTCGACCTCAGGGAGGTCCTCAAGGATCTCGAGGCCTATGGTCCCGACGCCCGCTATGAGCAAGGGCTCGTTGCCGCTGTGGATGTATCTCAGCCCCTTCTCCTCCGCGAGCCTCTCCGCGTTCTCCTTGGCGTCGTCGTACTCCTTCCCCCACTCGACGATCTCAGCCCCGAACCTCTTGATGGCAGCGACCTTGTCGGGGTTCGCCCCGTCGGGGACGCAGATGACGGCCTTCACCCCGAAGAGCCTGCTCGCGTAGGCTATGGACTGGCCGTGGTTCCCCGTGGAGACGGCGATGACGCCCCTCTCCTTCTCCTCGGCGCTGAGCTGGGAGACTAAATTTATTCCCCCCCTTACCTTGAAGGCTCCGGTGGGGAGCATGTTTTCGTGCTTGACGTAGACCTCGCAGCCCAGCAGCTCGGAGAGGCTGGGGTATTGGAGCAGCGGGGTCTTTTCGAGGTACGGGGCGATCAAATTCTTTGCTCTGAGGACGTCCTTGAAAGTTGGTCTTCGGTACATTACAATGAATTATCCTGCGAACGTGCTTATATCTGTGGGTGGACGATGGATCCCAATCCGATGGGCGACCACGGAAAAGGCTCTAATTCGGGCTCACTTGGCAGATGAGAGCTAAACGCTGTACTTGTCTATGTAGGCGTACTTCTCGAAGAGGAGCCTCTCGGGCCTCGCTTTCTCCACCTCCTTCTGCTGGTCGGTGAGCTTGTCGTGGAGCGTCTCAGAGTGCACGCCGACGTTGACCAGGGTTATCACCTGCATCTCCTTGGGGATGCCGAGGATCGCCCTGACCTTCCTCGGGCTGTATCCAGCCACCGGGTGGGCCACGAGCCCAAGTTCGGTGGCCCTCAATATCAGGAACGCCGTCGCCATGCCGACGTCGAACTGGTGGTAGACGCGGTCCCTGATCTGGCAGTCGTCCTCTGCTCGGCTGAACACAGCGATGATCATGGAGGCGTCCTGGATCCACTCGTTGCCCTTGGAGAGGGCCCCATGCATCTCCCGGAGGACCTCGGGGTCCCTGACGAAGACGAACCTCCACGGCTGGCTGTTGAAGCACGACGGGGCGAGCCCCGCGCTCCTTGCGAGGTCCCGGATCAGCTCGTCGGTGATCTCCACGGGATCCAGCGACCTGTAAGCCCTCCTGTTCTCGATCGCCTCGAAGACGTTCATCGACCCTTCAGCTCTGCGAGCTTCTGCTTAACCGCTTCAACGTGGTTGGCGACCCTGACATTCCTCCAGGCGTGTGCCAGCTTCCCCTCTGGGTCCACGAGGAAGGTGCTCCTGACGACTCCGTGGAACTCCCTGCCGTACATCTTCTTGAGCTGCCAGACGCCGTACTCCTCGAGGACGCCGTGCTCTGGGTCGCTCAGAAGGGTGATCGTCAGCCCGTGCTTCTGGCAGAAGCCCTTGTGGCTCCTCACCGAGTCAGGGCTGACGCCGAGCACCACGGCGCCCATCTCCTGGAACGCCTCCTTGTTCGCGGTAAAGTCCAGGGCCTCCAGGGTGCAGCCCTTGGTGTTGTCCCTAGGGTAGAAGTAGAGGACAACCCACTTCCCTACGTGATCCTTCATGCAGACCTCCTCACCGTCCTGATCGGGCAGGCAGAAACCTGGAGCGACGTCACCGACGCTCAGCACACTTTCAGGCAAAGTAGAAACACCCATGGATTCCTTAGGGACTGATCTATTTAAACAGAAATGTGCTGGACTCCTGGGGAGGGTGTGGGGGTCAGTGCTCGTGGGGCTCGTGCCTGTGGAGGCTGAAGAACGCCCTCTGAACGACCTCCGGTGTAGCTGGGTGGATGTACATGGATCTCTGGAGCGGCTCCACTGTGCCCTCCCCTGCGTTCATGGCGGTGATGATCTCCTGCATCAGTATGGGGGCGTACGGCCCGATGATGTGGCCACCCAAGATCTTGAAAGTCTCTTCCTCGACAATAACCTTGACGAAGCCCTCCTCGAGACCCATGGCCATCCCCTTCGCCGTGTCCCTGTACTCATAGTGCCCCAGCAGGATCTCCTTTCCGCTCTCCCTCGCCTCTGCCTCGGTCATGCCGACGGAGGCGATCTGGGGGTTGGTGAAGACGGCGTAGGGCACCGCGGAGTAGTCGACGGCCGTCCTCGGCGGGCCGATGAAGTTGAACCAGGCCACCTCGGCCTCGTAGTTGGCGACGTGCTTGAACATGTGCTTCCCTATTGCGTCGCCGAAGGACCAGATCCGGGGCATGCTCGTCTCTAGGTACTCGTTGACCTTAATGAAGCCCCGCGCGTCCAGCTCGACCCCGGTCTTCTCGGGCTTGAGGATATCTGCGTTGGACCTCCTCCCTGCCGCTACGAATATCTCAGAGCCCTCGAACGTGGAGACTTCCCCTGTCTCCCTGTTTTTTGCGGTGACCTCTTTGCTCCCTCCTGTGTTTTTCGCCGCGACGACTTCCATCCCGGTGTAGATGGCCATTCGACGTCTCAAAGACGCCTCCAGTAGGGTAGATATCTCCGGCTCCGTGTTCCTCACGAGGCGGGTGCTCCGGCTTAGGAGGGTCACCTCCGTCCCCACGCTGGAGAAGAAGTGGGCGAACTCTGCGGCCACGAAACCTCCTCCTACGATGATGATGCTCTCCGGTCTCTCGGTGAGGTCCCAGACGTTGCGGCTGGTGATGTAGCCGGCTTCCTTTATCCCCTCTATGGGCGGGATGAAAGGCCTGGCACCGGAGACGATGAAGATGTTCTCCCCCTCTATGATCTCATCGCCGACTTTCATGGTGTAGTCCGAGACGAACTCGCCGGCCTCCCTGTACATAGTGAGTCCTTGGACGCTGTTTACACCGTTCTCCATGTGAGAGACGTCCTCTCCTATGAGGCGGCGGCTCCGCTCCATTATGGCGCCAAAGTCGACATCCTCTATCTTCACCTTGATGCCGAACTTCCCCGCCCCGCGGATGACGCTCAACACGTCGGCGGGGTAGATCACGTTCTTCGAAGGGATGCAGCCCCTGTTCAGGCAGGTGCCTCCGAGGGGGCCGCTCTCCACCACGGCGACATCCATTCTCCTGCTGAGAGCGGCGTTGGCGATGGTCATACCGGAACCTGAGCCGATGACGATAACGTCGTGGCGAGTCATAGAATTCAGCTACGCGTAAGGATCGAAGAATAAAAGACCTTTCGGAAACCCGTGAGGACTACACGGCTACTCCAGCTTCTCGGTGCCGTACTTTTTATAGTAGTCTATCCAGAGCTGCTTCATCTCGTCGTCGAGGCTGTCCTTGATGAGGCCGAAGATCGTCGTTATGTTCTCCAGCGAGAACACCTTGACCCCGAGCTCCTCCTTCAGGTACTCCACGGCGCCCCATTCCTCGACGTTGTCCACGTCCCCCAGCCTCTCCTGCCTGTCCACCGCGATGATGAAGCCGACTACAGTGTGTTCCCCCAGGAGCTTCAGCTTCTCGATGCTCTCGATCTTCGTCTCCCCCGTCGTGATGGTGTCGTCGACTACTAGGATCCTCTGCCCCGGCTTGAAGTAACCCGCGCCGACGATGACCCGATCGGCGGAGAGGTCGCCGTACTCCTTCTCCTCCTTCCTGTCGTACATGTACCTCTTGTCCATGCCGTAGAGCTCGTTGAGCCCCTCGCAGGTCAGCGTCGCCAGGCTGATGCCCTTGTAGCTGGGGCCGAAGACGTAGTCGAAGTCCTCCAGCTCCCCCTGCTCCATTAGAAGCACCACGTAGCTCGCGAAGGCCCACTTCACCGCCGCCAAGGACTCGCCGTCGGTGAGGGCGCCCATGTTGATGAAGTAGGGCGAGGGCCGGCCGCTCTTCAGAACGAAGGGCTCGTTTGCGCTCGGGGGGAGGCGGAGGGCCCCTTTCTTGATGAGCACGTCAAGGAAGACCTGCTCGATCCGCTCCATCGACACGAGCCCTCCCCCCTCCAGCGTGAAGTCGCCGCTGTTGACATACTCGAGGATGGAGCCATAGTATAGCATAGACCTGCAGTAGGTGCAGCGTAGCTTTATCGTCTCCACAGGCCCGTCAGCTTCGACCCTGAACTTGGTTCTTGAGGGGGTATACTCCTCATTAGTAGGGCAGAGAGGGTTGGGACACTTAAAGATCCCCTCAATGAGCTCAGGCAGCTGGACGCGCCGCTTCTCCTTGACCCCCCAGTCCTCGATGATGTTCAGCGTCGCCGAGGGAGCGACCAAGGCGATGAGGTCGATCTCCTTGGAGGTGAGGTAGCTCCCCTCGATCTTGATAAAGTCCTTCGATCCGAGGCTCTTGCTGTCCACGTTCTGGGCGATCAGCGCCCGCGCTTTCGGGTCGATCTTCAGCAGCCGGAGGACGAGGAACGCCTTCCCAGCTGGGATGTGATCGATTACGATTCCGTTCTCGATCTTGCTAACCAGGAGCTGCCTCTCGGACAAACCAGATACCTGCATGAATCCTGCTTGTCGCATAGAAAAAGGTTACCTCACCGGATGGAATTTTTATTTAACCGATCTCAAATCGACGATTGCATATTGACAGCATTTTTCAACGGATACAGAGATATGATAACTGGATATACAGCTGTCGGAGCTAAACTTTGGAGGAGACTGAATCACCCTACTCCGTGTGGAGCGAGGAGGACTACAGGAAACTACTGGCCAACCTGTTCGACATGGAGGAGAACGTAGAGCGTGGGTCGTCGAGGCTACGCTCCAGGATCAACGACATCCTAGGAAGGATTGTCATCAAGAGGATAGGCTACTACCTGGAGAAGCCCGAGGACTCCGAGTGAGTCCGGGGAATCGTTTATACACGAGTTTCTCGGTGAGTACTTGATACATATGAGTGATAGAAGCAACTCTTACCGCGATGACGGGGACTTCAGACCGAGATCCCCGCTCTCCAACGCACTCGTAAGGCGTTCGGGTCTCATCGCCGTAATCATAGTCGTCATAATCCTAGGAGGAGCCCTCTACGTGCAGGGTTTCGCACGGGTTCCCGCCGGCTACCGAGGCGTCCTGCTGACATGGGGGAAGCCTGAGGAGAAGATCCTCGGCGAAGGACTCAACTTCATCATCCCCTTCGTACAGAACATCGAGCTCATGAACGTGCAGGTGCAGAAGGCGGAGTCCACCGAGTCCACGGCCACTAGGGACCTCCAGGAGGTCTCGACCACGGTGGCGGTGAACTTCAGGCTCGACCCCAGCATGGTGAATCAGATCTACAGGGAGCTGCGTAAGGATTACGTTTCCAGGGTCATCAAGCCCAACATAGAAGAGTCGCTTAAGGCTGCCACAGCACAATACACGGCCGAGGAGCTCATCAGCAAGAGGCCCATAGTGAAGGCGACCTTCGACGAAATCCTCGCTGAGAGGCTCAGCGTATTCCACATCGATGTCGTCTCCGTCTCCCTGACGGACTTCCAGTTCAGCCCCTCCTTCAAGGCGGCCATCGAGGCCAAGGTGACAGCGGAACAGCAGGCTCTAGAGGCAAAGAACAAGCTGGAGCAGATCCGTTACGAGGCACAGCAGCAGATCATCCAAGCCGAGGCCGAGAAGAACGCAACCGTCGCCCGCGCTCTCGGTGAGGCCCAGGCCACCATAATATCCGCGAACGCCACGGCGGAGTCCATCGAGCTGATCACCGCTAGGATGACGCCCGAGTACGCACAGTACCTCTGGCTGCAGCAGTGGGACGGGAAGCTGCCCGCTGTAGTCGGCGAGGGCCAGGGGTTCATCATCGACGTGAACGCCCTCGTGTCTAGTGACGAGTGACGCCGGAGCCGTAGACCCCTTCTTTTCTCAACCCTTTTTCTCTGTCAGCGAGGTCAAGGTTGAAATAGCATCGTCTTACTATAGTTCTATCATGTCAGAGGATAAGATCAAGGAATTCCTGGAGACCGGGAGCGACTGGGAGAAGCTGAAGACCTCGGTGCCCGGCGTCTTCATCCAGAAGCTGCCGCCATACAGGTCTTCACCCGCACGTCTGGCCGTAGAGGTGAACCCCGTCGACGCATCGGGGAACACAACCAAGAGGCGTGGGCTGCTGATCAGGTACCTCGAGGAGTACGAGAACTTCAAGGAAATCATCAACGACGAGAAGCTGCCGAAGCTCCTGGATATGCTCGCGAACGTCAACCCGGGCGGCGGCAGAGCAGCCTTGAAGAAGAGCGACGACGTCATACAGATCTAAGCACTCCCTGTGCATCCGTGTCTCTTGTGATTGATTCTTAAATAGAGACCAGATCCAGCTTTCCCTCCGCTAGCCAGCCTGAGCAGGTGCTTCCCTATCTGGGGCATTATCTATAAAACGCCCGTAGAGGCTTCTCCAGCACTGACTCACTGCAATTCGAGGCAGTCGCCCACTATCACGAAGTTCAGCACCTCTATGGGGTCACCCGCAGGCCACGTGATGGAGTGGATTTCGCTGTAGATCATCTCCCAGTGCTGGTACGGTGGAGGCTTGCACCAGATGTAGATTGTGATACCGTAGTCCCCTGTGTCGTCGACCTCGAAGAATACCTCGGAGGCGCTGATGGCCCAGTGCATCGTTTCGTTGCTGTACAGTATTTCTCCCCCCTGTTCTATCGACACCCTCAGCTCGTTCAGCCAATTGTTCTCCCTCTGGCCCCTGCCCGGCCTCGAAGGGAAGACCAAGTTGAAGCCCAGGGTCTCGGACAGCCACTTGCCACCCGAGTAGATGAGTGCGCCGATCTCTGAGAAGAACACGTTCCCCCTGTCGGTGATCACCTTGACCTCGTACTCGGCCCCCTCGACGGTCGGTGCGGGGAAGGGACCGATCTCGAGGCTCCCGAAGGCTGGCACGACGCCGCTCGCATCGTAGATGGTGTCGTTGACCCAGACCCTGATCAAGGAGGAAGGGACTTCGCCCGCGTTTATCAGGGTTATGTTCAGTTCAGGCTCGGTCTGGCTTGGCACCGGATACACCAGGAGGTGCTCCATCTCCCTCTCGTCGTCGGCCCTGTATCTCTCCAGCTTCTTCTGCTCGAAAATCACGTCCGCTTGGTGCATCACGAGCTGCATGGGTATGACCGCCGTGAACATTATCCCTACGAAGATCAGCGCTCCCAGAATGGTGGAGACCCCTTTCCTAGTCTTGAATGGACCCATCGGCGGTAAAATATAATTTCCAACCCTTTTTTTTAATTGATGTGGACCGTTACAATAGATCTACGATAACTTTTCACCGAATATAATGGATTTTTCAAGATTAAATATGAATAAACACGATTACGTGTGGTTTGATGCATTTTGAACCTTTTTTATTGTACTTTTATACCATACAATGAAAAATATCCATTTCTAACGACGTTTATTATGCTCTTAAGCGTCTATCACGGCGTAGGAGAAAGTCCTCTCATTCCACATACCCTTCACCCCCTTAAAGATCAGGATCGATAAAAGAATCTGGATTAATGAAGACGCTACCGTGACATAGACCGTAGGAATTGTCACGATCCCCATAAACATCGAGGCCAGCTCCACAGCCATCAGCGGCGGCACCACCGCCGCAGAGAACTTGGTGAGGACTCCAGCGTCGAAGAACATCGTGTTGGTCCAGAGGCCCGTGAGGCGGGCGGTGACGGCGACGGAGTAGACGGACGTGCATCCGGCTACGAGTAGGCCCAGTGGGATCAGGGGCGCCTCGTTTCTTGCCAGCCCTATCGCCACGACGTAGCTTACAGAGATCCCCGCGGTGAGCACCAGGTTGAGTGCTACCTTCGCGGTCACGACCCTGTCCACGGTGACCGGCATGGCGTTCAGGCTCTCATTGCTCTCCATGCTCGTTATCCATGAGTAGGTCATCACGCCCATGAGGCCGACGAACCCGCTGTAGCTGACGACGTTGAAGGGTAGCGGGATGCCGACGCCCGCCTCGAACAGCCAGATGATGAAGTAGACCCCCGATATCAAGCCGACAAACCCCGTCATCACCTGCGCCAGCGCGCCGCTCCTGAGGAGTTCCATCCACTCCTTCGCCAGTAGGGCGCTCATGTCACCCGCGAACCTCAGCCGCGACTCCGTCGGTAGGAGCCTGCTCCTGTACCTCCTCTGGCTGGCCCTGTAGCGCTCCTTCACTGTGAACACCGCCAGCGAGGAGAGGAGGAAGGCCGTGAGCGCAGAGGCGAGGAGCAGCATCGGATCCCGCTCGCTCCAGAATCCCAGGGGGAGCAGCAGCTGGCCAGGCTCCAGCACCCCGAGGGGCCAGACCAGTGAGACCGTGCCGATGAGCGTAAGTGCGGAGATCGCCGAAGCTCTCCTCGACCTCACGGCGATGGCGGAGAGGAAGAAGCTCAGCCCCATCCCCATCATGAACGTGGTGAACATAGTCGTGCCCAGTAGCGCCACGCTCCGAAGGGAGACGTCGGCCAGCGGGGCGGCGACCGCGATGCCGACGGTCAAAGGTACGTAGGAGTACAGCAGGTAGTAGAGGGCGTCCTTGATGAAGACCAGCGCCATGACCCGTTTAAAGGAGATCGGGAAGATCTGGGGGATCTGGAGCAGCACGTTCATCTGGCCCAGGCGTCGGTTGAGCACCTGCTCCCCCATGTCGCCGAAGAAGCCGACGAAGAATCCGTAGAGCACAGAGGCCGCGTGGAGCATCAGGAGGATCGTCGCGACGTCGATGTTCACCAGGACCGTGGCCGCGCCCACCGCCAGCGCCGCGGACATGATGAAGGTGAAAGCCGGGAACAACCCCGAGCCGACTCTGCCGATGAGCGTCTGGTGGAGCCGCCACTCCTCCTTCAGCAGGGAGACGAAGAGGCGCCTGTCGAGTTCCAGGACCAGGGGTCAGCCCCCCTGCACGAGTCTGATGAAGATGTCCTCCAAGTTCTCCCCGTCGGTGGCCCTCATCCCGTAGATGGTGCCCTGGTCGACGATCCGCCCCAGATTCAGGACGGCCACCCTGGTGCAGAGCCTCTCGGCGATCTCCAGTATGTGGGTGCACATGAAGACGGTCCTGCCCTCTTCGATGAGCCCGGTGAGGTACTCCCTGACCCTCCTCTGGTAGATGGGGTCGAGGTTGATGAAGGGCTCGTCCAGCAGCAGCACCTCAGGCTCGTGGATGAAGCCGGACGCCAGCATCACCTTCTGCCTCTGCCCCTTGGAGAGGTCCCTGCAGAGCACATCGCTCATCCCCTCCATCTCGAAGAACGCCAGCCACCGCTCCACCCTTCCGCGGACGTCGTCCAGCCCCCTGATGAGGCAGGACAGCTCCAGGTACTCCCTGGCGGTGAGGAACGTCGGAGGGGTCTCCACCTCGGGGACGATCCCCGTCGCCCTCTTGATCCCCAAAGGGTCCCCGTGGGAGGCCCCAGCCGTCCATATCTCCCCAGAGTCGGGTTCGAGCTGCCCGGTCAACATCCTGAGGAGCGTGGTCTTGCCGGCGCCGTTGGGGCCAAAGAGCCCGAAGAACTCCCCGGGGCGGACCCTCAGGGTGACATCCTTGACCGCCTCGACCTCGCCGAAGCTCTTGGAGACGTTCACCGCTTCGATGACTGACATGGCATCACTTCGAGGAGTTACGTGGATCGTTTCCATCGTTTTGCGGGCCGTTAAAATCATTCTGTATCTGTAGTACTTCATTTCAATCCAGCATCTGACTCGAACCGAGGGGCCTCAAAGGAAAAAACGGTAAATCCGAGATCCAGGGGGAGTCAGAGGCTTCCGATGATGGATCAACGTTCCATAATCAATTTTATATTCGATCGCGCCATCGACCTCGAGAGCCGTTGGGGACAGAATTAGGCGCAGCGACCTGTTCAGGTTGATCAGGGAGGCCTATAGGAGGGCCTCGAGGAGAAACAGGAAGATCGATACGGTTGACTCCCTCATCGCCTGCGCCAGAAAGATGTACCCCTCCCTTCCCTCGAGGGTGATCTCTGAGTACACGAGGATGGCTCTCTGGATCATCATGAACAACGGCCACAGAGAGGCCTCCTTGAGCAGTAATCAGACAGATCTGCTTGCGTTCTGCGCCGCCCGATGAGCCTCCTGCCCTTTCCCGGGTAACCTAACAGACTCCATGGTCGACTGCCTCACAGCATCGGTGCGATCAGGTTCGCTGCTTTCTTAACATCAATAGGATCGCGAAGAGGGTGACTCCGAGGACAATCGATGCTGGAGGGAATCCCGGGATGACCCTCTGATCGGGCTCATCTGGAAGTTCTTCCGGCGGCGTGGTCTCTTGGAGGATCTCCAACCAAGCCTCCTTGGCGGTGTCCATAACCCAGAGGTCGTCGAGCGGTGGCTCCCCGAACTCCTCGAGGCCGCCGAAGAGGATGATCGTCTTATGGACTGGGTCGTACGCCATCGCCGAGTTGCACCTTGCGGAGGGCCCTTCGTCGATTGGCAGCCTCTCCCAGGTACCTGCGAAGACATCGAAAAGCCAGGTGTCGTCCCTTATCAGATCTCCTCCCGCAGAACCCCCGAAGACGACCATTTTCCCCGCGTCGCTGTCGTAGGCAAGGTTGTGCCAGTACCTGCCGGGTAGCGTCGTCGCCCCGTCGATCTTTGTCCACGTGTCCGTGGGGTAGTCGTAGGTCCAGACGCCGTCGCTGTATCCGTGGCGGCCCGTGCTCCAGATGGACCAGTGGCCCCCATACATAACGAGCATCCTGTTCCGGGTGTCGTAGATCATGTGGTGGCCGTACTGGGGTTGGGGGGAGTCCTCCGGGCTCATCTGGGTCCAGTTAATCGAGTCGAAATCGAACACCCAGGTGTCCTGGGGGTGGCTGTCGTCCCTGCAGTAACCGTCGTGGAGTATCACAACGTCGCTCTCCGGGTCGTAAGCGATGGCTGCGTCGCTCCTGGGGGTTGGGTTGTTCTCGGTGCGTATCTGGGTCCATAGGTTGTCGGTGATGTCGTATATCCAAGTGTCCGAGAGGCGGTCGTAGGCGCTGAACCCCCCGAAGAGGAAGAGCTGATGGTGGACGGGGAGGTAGACCATCATGAAGTTGAAACGGCCACGGGGCCCCGACCCGTCCTCGATCTGGGTCCAAGTGTTCGTCGAGTAGTCGTATGACCATAGGTCGTCGAAGAAGGTGTATCGGTCATCCCAGACTGCGCCGCCGAAGAGGAGGACGCGCTCGTTCACCGGGTCGTAGACCATGCGGTGCCCGAACCTTGCCGGGGGGCTGACTTCGGGCGCGTCCACACTCGGATACATGCACCGTGAGCTCAATAGAACTAACGTCACGAGGAGGAAGCTGCATTTTCTCAGCATGTCTTGTTTTAATAGACTTTGTGTTTCAATAAATAGCCTGTTCAGCATCGTTATTGTCTTCGCATTATACTTCCTATCACGCGGTATTTTATTCCTGAAAAAAGATTGATGGGGCCGAAAAGGTCGCGTACGCGTTCGAATATCACCATCTGGCGATCTTCCTTCACCCTTATTCCGTTGGTGGAGTGGGGCGTTCGATAGATTATTTTATGTTATCGTCGCAGTGTTCCATATCATGATCACCATCGACCAGGTAATCTACTGCCTCCCCCTTCTAGGGATCACTGTCTCGATCCTGTACTACGCCATGGTCCTGAGGAACTCCAACAGGACGCGGGCGGCGCAGCTTTTCATGTCATTGAACAACGAGATGTCAAGTATGGAGGGTTTGTCCCGCTACTTGGATACCATGTACATGGAGTGGGACGACTACGCCGACTTCGAGAGGAAGTACGGCTCCGACAACAACCCGAAGGCGTACCTCCAGAGGAACACGCTCTGGAGTGTGTTCAACAACTATGGGGTTTTACTGAAGAACAGGCTGATCGACCCTGAGATGATCTATGATGCCGCAGGTGGATCCATCATCATGAGTTGGGAGAAATGGAAGCCCATCATAATGGAGCAGAGGGTCCGGTACATGGGCCCCAACTACGCGGAGCACTGGGAATATCTGGTGGACGTCATGAGATCCATCCAGGAGAGAAGGGGGATAAAGTGGGAGCCGCCTGAAACGGGCTTGAAATTCGTGGAGTAGTTCACGGTCTTCAATCACGTGATGCGTCAGATCTTGACAGCTTCCGCGCTCCACATCTGGGGCAGCCTGTCCCCCGGTATCCTCCTGTAGCCGTCCGGCCCCCTGTGCGCCCTCAAACTCTTGAAACCCTGAGTCACCTGTCTAACGTGCGGCGTCAATGAGAATCGACCGATAAGAAAATATGCGAGAAAAAACTACGAACCTGAGGCGGTTCAACTCGGTTTGTACATGTATCAAGGGATTTCAAAAAAAATGTCCAACTCCGATACCGCATTCTACGGGAGCAGCCGTCCAGTGATCCACTCTCTGAGGGGCTCCCTCGCAGGCATCTTCTCGTACCAATCAGCGTCACCGTAGAAGCCCTCGTGGCGGATACTCACTAGCTCCTCCATGCTGGTGGGGCGATGCTCGGATACGTCCTCAGAGTGCAGGTGGAGAGGGTAGTTGTGCTCCGGCGGGAGCTCCTGGAGTTCGTCGGCCGACAGGTGCGAAAGGATGACCCCCGTGAGCACAGCCTGGTGGATGAATACCCTGTAGCGCGGGTCCTGTCGGTAGAACGCCTGGAGCAATGGCTCACGGTAGGCTTCGAGGTAGGCGTCGCGCCAGGCCCTGAGTAGCCCCCTCTTGGGCCGGGTGACGTGGTAGCCCGCGTTGAAGTACGGCCGTATCGTTTCGCCGTCAACGTGCGTCACCATAGGGAAGACGCTGTCGTCGGGGACGTCGCAGAGGCTGTAGACCAGCGCCCAGAAGGGGTCGAGGGGCCCGTCGTAGCGGGAGCCTATGTTGGTGTGATGGACGGGCCTGTAGCCCAGGCTCTTCCCCTCTTGGAGCAGGAGGCCCTTCGGCTCCTGCAGAACGATGGTGTTCGCGTTCATCCATGCGACGAGGTCGGTTTTGCCGAGGGCCATCGCCTCCGCCGCGGCGGCTGCTTGGGCCTCTCCAGTGAACGGGAAGCGCGCCATCTCGGGATCCATCTCGAAGGGGATCAGGGTCACACCGAGTGCGAGCAGCCGGTCTCTGGCGTCTGTGGAGAGCTTCTCCCCGTTCCCGGGCACGTAGCACCATACGGGGTTCTCCGAGAGGGAGCCCGCGAAGGCACGTATGCTCTCCGACAGCAGCAGGGCGTTTTTCTCCGAGTTCCTGCTTGGGTGCACAATGGAGCAGAATACGAGCCTATCGCCTCCGACCGCCTTTATGGATCCCATGGCTGATCCTAGGCTCCCCGGGGGTTTTCAATGTTTTTCATCAGTGATCTTGGAGGATCATGATGGATAATGCGGAGCTCGATCTTCGAACGCGTGCCCTGCCTTGTCCTGTCAGACCTTGCCCACCGGGGCCAGATACACGGTGAACTCCTCGTCGCCGTCCACGCCGATGAACTCGTCCATCTTCCTCTGATGGTAGCTCGTCACGGCGCACGTGCCGGCGCCCACGGCCTCGCACGCCAGATACAGGTTCTGGCAGACGTGCCCTGCCTCGATAGCAATGTCCTTGTGGGCGATGATGTTGTACCTCCACTCCGCCCTGTAGGGGACCGCCGTCCAGACGAAGACCACCGCCGCCCTTGAGATGAAAGCCTGCCCCTCCACGGCCTCCGTCAGCCGCCCCTTCGCGTCGTCGCCTAGTACCTCCACTCGGGCCAGCAGGTGCTCAAGGGGGAGGTACCTGTAGACACCGGGCTCGAGCCCTCCCACTCTGTTCGCTATGAGGTAGGTCTCGAAGGGGTGGCGTGATCCCCCCGATGGGACGGTCCTCCTAGTCGAGGCGCGGTCACCGCTGACGCTGTGTACTCCCTGCGTTACCCAGAGGAGGAACGAGAGCTCCTCGAGGGAGACGTGCTCGTCGCCGAAGTTCCTCCTGCTCATCCTGCCCCCGATGGCGTCCCTGACGGACATCGTCCCGAGACCGGTCTCGTCGATTTTGACGAGTTCCACGGTCTCTACTTCAGGATCGTGTGTTTTCTCCAGTAGGGGAGGGGCGACGCCCTTCCTGAAATCAGGCTCCCACTCTGGGCTGGGAGGGATCTCTTCCCAGTCGTGGGCCTTGAGGAATTTGCGATTATTCAGCAGCAGTTCCCTAAAATTCATCAAAACTCACATACGGAATCAGTAAGATACTATCAGTAAAAAATGGGATCGTGCTACAGATTTCAGACGGCTTGCGGATAGAGAGCCTAGGGGCTTAGTTTGAACCTATTCTCCACCCGGCTTTGGGGATGGAACTAGGCCTCCTCTTCCTCGGTGACCCTCTCGAGTCTCCAGACGGTGCCCTTCTTGGATATGCAGTGGATCCTGTAGATGCTGTCGTCGTCTCCCTCCCAGGACGGTATGCCCGCGGCGCAGTGGGACACCCACAGGCGGGCGGGGTCCTGGACGCCGAGGCAAAGCCCCTGGATGTAGGCCGTCGGATTCGGGTAGACGTAGGTGTCCCCGACTTCGTGGGTGCACTTGCCCAGCTTTTCCTCGCAGGTGATTCGAACCTTGGTCTTCCAGAAATCTTCGCTCATGTTCCAACGAGAAATTTCCAGATATTGGCCCGATATAAGACGTTTGGATGGAAAGGAGGCGGACCCGTGTGAAAGTGGACGCTATCCTCGGGTCTTACGGGCCTGATCTGAGTAAGGTCAGGAGAACGGCGACCCCCATCAGGCCTAACAATATCGCTGGCATGGGGAACCCTGGTATTCCCTGCCATCCGTCCGCCCACGTCTCCTCCACCCGCTCAATCTCCCCCCCCTCTGCTAGGCTGATCCTCATCACGAAGACGTCGGAGTCCCCGCCGTTGTAGCTCTCGTCGTAGGCGCCCACGGTAACGGGGAAGGCCCCCGAGCCAGTGCTCCCCGAGGCGTAGAACTCGTCCCTTCCTGGGCCCGGCGTGACGTCGCCGAAGCGCTCCTCCCCGCTCCCCCCGATGTACATCGAGACGACGAGGGAGGTGAGGCCGGCGTCCATCCTCGACAGGAAGTAGTCGACGCTCCCCCCGTAGCCCGTGCCCGTCGAAGCGGGGAAGTCGCTTGAAGCCGTCGCCCCGGAGATGACCACGTCTTCGTCGTCCGAGAGCACGATGCAGGGCTGTATATCCCTTTCCCCTCCTCCGAGCAGGGTCGAGGCCAGCAGGCTCAGCTCCGCGTCGAAGACGGTCATGAAGACGTCGCGGCTTCCGCCGGAGTACTCCCGGCTGTAGGCGTCCAGGGTGGTGGGGAAGTCCGCGGAGGCGGTGTGGCCACTGACGTAGACGCGGCCCAGCTCGTCCACCGCTATGGACGCCGTGTTGTCGAATGCCGAGCCCCCCAGGAAGGTGGACGCCGTGATCCCGGAAAGATCATCATAGAGCCTTGTGACGAAGACGTCTGTGCCGCCGTTGTAATCCCCGTCGTGCGCGTCCCCCACGATGGGGAAGTTCGCGGAGTCCGTGTGGCCGGTGACGTAGACCCCTCCCTCCCGGTCGAGGGCCAGGGAGTAGGCCCAGTCGTTGGCGCTCCCCCCAATGAAGGTGGAGGAGAGCAGCTCGCGCAGGTCGGGGTCCAACCTCGCAACGAAGGCGTCGCCGCCACCATTGTACGCCTCGTCGTAGGCTCTGGCGGTCGTCGGGAAGTCGATGGACTCGGTGAGGCCGGTGACGTAGACGGAGCCTCCGTCCAGAACCATGAAGCGCCGGGCAGCTGTCTCCCGGTACCTCCCACCCAGGAAGGTAGAGGCCTTGAGGGTGGTGAGGTCGCTGTCCATCCTGAGGACGGCGAAGTCGTCGCCGCCACCGTACGAGACGTCGTACGCCGCTTCGGTGGTGGGGAAGTCGCGTGAGTTGGTTACCGCTGCGATGTACACGTCCCCGCCATCGTCCACGGCCAGGGAGCAGCTGAACTCTATCATGCTTCCACCGATGAAGGTGGACGCCAGGAGGGTGGTGAGGTCAGGGTCGAGCTTGGAGACGAAGATGTCCTGTTCCCCGTTGAAGGTCCCGTCGTAGGCCCCAGGTGTCGTGGGGAAGTCCTCCGACTCGGTCTTGCCGGCGACGAACACGCAGCCGTCCCCGCCGACGGCGATCGTCACGGGGTGGAACCCCTCCTCGCCGCTCCCGCCCAAATACGTGGAGGCCGATATCGGCTCTTTCTCACCGCTCTCGTCTGCGGAGGACGCACTCCGCGTCTGCACGGCTCCGAGTAGAGCAAAGATTGTGATAATGACGAGGGCCCTTCTCTTCAAAACGTTGCATCCCTTTCCGTTCGAGATCGAGTCTCGAACTGGGGTTTATTAAATCTCCTCAAGCCCGATCGGGGGGGCGAATATCAGAACGAGTTGGAATAACGGGCGCTCTAACGTGAGGAGTTTCACCAGATTGGGTCTAGGGTAACCGGAGACGGATTATGGACTGGAAGAAGACTACTGGTTGTCTGCCTGACGGCCTAGGTGGGGCAGGAACCGCCCTGTCCGCTCCATGTAGGCGCGGTACTCGTCGCCGAAGCGCTCAAGCAGCATCTCCTCCTCGTGGTCAACTATCCAGTTGAGGGAGGCCGCGGTGGCGATGGAGAACAGCAGGTTGAGCGCGTACGAGGTCACCAGCCCCATGCTGAAGGCGAAGACGCAGAGGACGAGGTACATCGGGTTTCGGATCCTGCTGAAAGGTCCGCTGGTGATCAGCTCGTGGTCTTCCCTGAGCTCCAGCCGGTCAAGGTAGAACCTTCCCATGGTGCTGTGGATCCAGACCAGGAAGGGAAGGCAGACGATCCCAGCGAGGACTCCGGCCCAGCGGATCCACGCGGGCAGTGCGAGCTCGGACCACCTCATCCAGGACGGCGAGGCGACGTAGAGGGCGATAGAGGCCCAGTACCCGAGGACGGAGACCGCGACTGCCACACCGGCTGCTCCTCCTACTCTCTCTTCCTCCTCCGTTTGTTCCTGTTCCGGGCGCTCCCTGACGGTGGGTCGGCTCCTGTAGTAGACTCTGATGGCGGTGAAGACCGCGTAGAGAAGGGCGAAGAGGATCAGGAAGGTACGATCTTCCGACATAGAAACCACAAACAGCCCCCCTGTCTAGCTATTGCGCCCCCTAAAAATATTTAACCTGAACTAAATTATATGTGCTCTGCAAGAACGATATTGGTTACGAATGATCGATTTTCAGCCCTTGAAAAATTGATTTCGACTATTTGAAGCGCCGGGGGCAGGCCTTTTCATCTTGAGTCTCCATCCAGCCAGGACTCCTTGCAACGCGCACGAACCGGGGCGGAGGCAGTCAGCGCTTGGAGTAGGTTAGCACGGACCAGGTCACGTCTGCAGCAACTTCTCCAGCAGGCGCTCGGCGCGATCGGTATTGAAGACTGCGCACTCGCAGCACTTACCCATGATCTTCGCCGCCTCCCTGGGGGTCAGCCGCCTCATCTTCACGTAGTCGATCATCTTGCGGATTAGGTTGAAGGAGACCAGGCCGTGGCCGCAGAGGGTGTTGAACTCCAGTAACTCCCTCTCAGGCAACCGGTCGCTTGAGCCCCAGAAGCCCAGGGAGTGCTCGACGCTGTGCCGCTCGATGCCGTTGCCGCGGCAGCACTCCTGGACGTGGTCGAGGAGCCCGCTGACGTTTATCGAGATCCCCAGATCCGCCTCGATTAGCTCCGCCATCACCTCGCGCAGCGTGTCGAGGTCCGTGAAGACCGCTGCTGAAGTCGCGCCGTCCTTCAGGTTGGCGATCAGGTCAGGGAAGGCTACGTCGTCCTGTAGGACGGACCCCCACTTGCTGCTCCCGATGTTGATGGGGTTGTGTCTCTGGCAGATCCGCAGGAACTCGTGGATCTTAGGGGCGGATCCCTCCCTGTTGATCCCCCTCGCCATGGAGACGAAGATGACATAGTCCTTCTTGAGGTCCTCCTCGGCGCCACGCCTGTGGAGCGTGTTGGTCATATGCTGGCCCCCCGGAAAAGGGGTCGGCCCAGCCCCAGGTTGGTCTTCCCGTTCGGCGAGAGCGCGTAGCCGGCTCCCCTGACCCACTCCTCGTGGGGAATGGACCTGTCCGGCAGGCACTTGGAGGCGATGCCAACACTGTACACCGCGTCTGTCTCGCCGTGGACGTCTTCCAGCGCTCGGAGGTACTCCGGGATCCTCTCCAGCCTGGTCTTAACTTCGATGATGGCGGAGAGGACCTTCTCGTCGAGGACTTCCTCGTTCATCTTGCCGGTGGCCGTGTCCACCATAAGCTGTGTCACCGGGTTGAACGGCTCGAACGCGGGCTCGAGGGGCGACAGCGCCATGGCCACTTTCTCGACGTCGCGAAGGAGGGTGCCTGTCCCGGGCCTGCCCAGCTCGACGACTATCCCCGCCTCCCCCTCCCGCAGCCTGCCAGTGACGTCGTTGGTCTTGATCTCCTCGGTGCCCCGGCCGCCCACGCCTGTCCCAACGTGGACCACAGTCGGGTCGCTGAACGCGGCACGGAGGCTCCTCGGCCATTCCAGCTCGGGGGGCTTCAGTGCGCCGGTGGGGCAGACGTCCACCTCCGCTAAATACTGCAGGTGGAGAAACGAGAGGACCCTTCGTACCGCTCTAACGAACCAGGGAGGATAACCCTCGTCCCTCAGCACCCTGTGGCAGGTGGAGCACTCCACGCACTTATCTTGGTCGACGACGGAATTGCCATTCACGTCAAGAGAGATAGCCCCCATCGGGCAGATGGCGTGGCAGTTACCACACCCTACGCACTTCGCCTTGTCTATCTCCATGAAGACCTGCTCCCAGTACCTCCCGACGGTCCAATGACGGATCGGGTGACTTACTCTAGCAAAGATGTTCATAGGATGTAAAAGGCATTTGATAGAAGAGCGCGCGCGAAATCTAATACTAATGCATAGATGCATTTTGAAGTTCTTTGCGCGCGCACCGGTGGATTATGTAACTGTATCTAGATTTTTCTTCCTCTCGGAAAAGTGAGATACTCAAACGCGCGCGCCCGGGGGGATTTGAATCCACACTCTCCATCCAGCTCGTGCGTTGCGCGCGCGACGAAGACCATCCACGACAGGAGTGTCCTGGCCACGAGGTTGATGACTGATTGGAGCCTCGCTCCGCACAGGTGATCCTCCCGCGTCCCACGCCCATGTGTGTAAGACCATATTCACGGCGAGGATGTTGAAAGTCACGAAGTAGACTGCTAATATGAGACTCGCGCGCGCGTTCGGAGGCTTCAGCCTAGTATTAAGGATGTCGAAGAAGAAATGGGCGAACAGATGACCGAGAAGGTGGAGACTCTCATGCTTGGGAAGGCGCTTTGTACTAAATGCGGTAATCCTGCAATGTAGAAACACCTGAGGTGGTCGAAAGGGATCGACGAGTCAAGAAATGAAAAAAAGGTGATTAGATATCTTAGTCTTATACTAGGCAGGCTTGAGTTTTGCTCCGCATTCGGAGCATGTACCTTGTTCTGTAATCATTGGCTGTTTGGGTACTTCTTTCCCACAAACTCCGCACTTCGGCATGTCTTCTCGCGCGTTTAAATGAAAGCCTTTTATAAAAATATAGCTTATATTAAGAAAAAGCCACAAATAGGCTATTTCATAAATATTTTAAAGTTTTTTTATCGTTGGTACTTAATATTTGTAAAAATATTTTTTAATATAGTAAAATACATTTTCCATCTATTACAAAAAGATCTTGGAAACATATATTCCCCACTGTATTACAGCCTAAAACGTAAAAGGATGGGCTCAAGTCTCCGCAGATACCTGCTTCTAATTCCGTCCAGCGTTTTTTTCTTCATAATGGTCCCCATAGTAACGTTGTTTTCTGGTATGCTCCTCGATGAGGCTTTGAAGCTAGAGTTCAACATGTGGCCCTATGCAAGCATAGCGGTGGGGTCGCTGTTCTTGCTTTCAGGAGGTTATTTCGTCTTGGAGTCCATCCGTACTCTTTTGGTGATTGGTGGAGGGATCCCGTTGGGGGACCTGATACCCTCAGATCAATCTAGAGTCCTGGTCAGAGAGGGGGTCTATTCTATGACTCGAAATCCAATGCTATTCGGGTATCTCTTCGCCCTCAGCGGTGTCGGTCTCCTGATATTGTCGTTCAGCACGACCTTCATATTTCCCCTTCTTTACACGGCTCTCTGGACTGCTTGGATCAATTGGCGTGAGGAGCCGGCCTTGGAGAGAAGATTCGGTGACGAGTACCGCAGGTACAGGGAGGAGACACCGTTCCTTGTTCCTAGGATGTTTCCGAGGAAGTGCTGATCCGTCTCAGATGGAGAGTAGACTCCACCAATTGCGGGAGGATGATTAAACAATAAATATTGGGATTCACCAGATCCAAACTGAATTGAGGCCCAAGAAGCTTCCCAAGATGAAAGGGGAGGAGATAGAGGAACTTCTGGACTCGGAGAACATCTGCCGAATCGCTTTCAGGGGGGATGTGTACCCGTACATGGCCCCCTTCCAGTACGTTCTACATAAAGGTGCCCTTTACTTCCACTTCACCAACTACGGAAGGAAGATGAGGTTCCTGGAGATGGACAGCAACGTCTGCGTGGGCATCGAGAGGCTTGAGCCCGACCTCAGCGAGTACAGGTTCGTAGCCCTCAGTGGTGCACTAGAGAGGGTGGACGACGCTCAGGAGAGGTCCGAGGCTCTCAGTCTCCTCTCCGAGGCGGGCAAGGAAGGCCTATCCCAGAACTTTCTTGCGGCCCACGGATTCGACACGGAAGAGAGCTGGTCCGCCCTCTCAGACAACGCGCCCCTGGTAGTCTACAAGCTGTCTCATTTCACCGACGTAGTCGGGCTCAGGTCGCCCCATAAATACTAATTATTTAGTAATCATCTGGGAATACCGGACACTCCGTGTTGAACCTTCCCTACGCCACGAGGGGCCTGCCTGGAACCGGGGGATCCATCCGGGAGCTTAGTGGGGACTTCGTCGTGGAGGAGATCCCCGCGTTCGAGCCTTCGGGGGTCGGGGAGCACGTCTTCGTGAACCTAACGAAGAGGGATATCAACACGAGGGAAGTGGCTAGGCGCCTGGCGCGTTTCTTCGGCCTTCCCATGACGGGGGTGGGCTACGCAGGTCTCAAGGACAGGAGCGCAATCTCCACCCAGACCTTCAGCGTGCATCTACCCGAAATCGTGTCAGGGAATCTAAATGACATCGAGTACCTTCTTTCCGCCGAGCTCCCCGTCAAGGTGAACTGGATCCACCGTCACATGAGGAAGCTGAGGACCGGGCAGCTCAAGGGGAACCGATTCACCATAAACGTGACAGGTCTGAAGATCGGGGTCGAGGAGGCCGTGGAGAGGGCCGAAGCGATCTCAGATGTTTTAGGGACCGTTGGAATGCCCAACTTCTATGGGTCCCAGCGGGTAGATGTCGTGAACGTGCGGAACGGATACGAGGTGTTGAAGGGCCTCCGGAAGGTGAGGGACAGGTGGCTGAGGCGGCTACTGGTTTCCAGCTACATAGACCATCTCTGCAACCTTTACCTCGTCCGTCGCCTCGAGTCCAACCGATTCTGTTGCCTCATCGAGGGAGACATTGCCAAGAAGGCGTCCACAGGTGGCATGTTCACTGTCGAGGACGTCGAGGTAGAGCAGGTCCGTTACGAGACCCACGAGATAAGCTTCACCGCACCAATCTACGGGCCTAAGATGTGGTGGGCTTCTGGCCCCTCCGGGGAGCTGGAGCGGGAGATCTTCGAACGCTCTGGCGTCACCATGGAGGAGCTGGCCAGGCTCAAGGTCATAGGGTCAAGGCGCCTCGGGCGCCTGCTTCCCGAGATAGACGTTCGAGCGGTGGAGAGGGGCCTCCAGCTCCGGTTTTTCCTTCCCAAGGGTGCCTACGCCACTGTGGTGCTAAGGGAGTTCCTCAAGAACGACGCGCATCAGCTCGTTGAGTCTACTTCTTCAGCTTGTCCTTGAACCGCTCCCTCAGCTTGGTGATCTTGGGGTCGATGACCAGCCTGCAGTAGGGCTGGTCGCGGTTCCTCTCGTAGTAGTTGTGGTGGTAGTCCTCCGCCCTGTAGAACGCCTCAAAGGGCTCCAGTTCTGTCACGATAGGGCCGTCCCAGATCTCCTCGCCGTCGAGTTCCTCGATGACCTCCTCGGCCACCATCCTCTGCCCCTCAGCGTGGTAGAAGATGACGGACCTGTACTGGGACCCCACGTCGGCCCCCTGGCGGTTCAGCGTAGTTGGATCGTGGGTGGCGAAGAATATCTCCAGGATCTCTCTGAACTTGATGACTTCAGGGTCGAAGGTGAGCTGCACAACTTCGGCGTGCCCGGTCTTCCCCGTTGAGACCCTGCCGTAGTTCGCGTCCTCCGGCCTGCCACCCGAGTAACCCGGCTCCACTTCGAGGACCCCCATGATGCTGAGGAACACGGCCTCGGTGCACCAGAAGCAGCCCCCTCCGAGGGTGGCTACCTCGAAACGTTCTCCGTCCATACGATCACGATTCGGGAGGGGATGGTGGCTGTTTAACCTTGCGCAGGTGGACGCGAGCCGTCTCATGCTCAGGAATAAGGTGTAAATAGCGCAGTTCCCTGGAGAACTCGAGGATCTATGGTTGAGACGCCTAGCTACGAGGTTATCGGACAGATGGAAGGGGTGGAGATCAGGCTGTATCCTCGGCTCATTCTAGCCACGGTCATGGGTGATGGCGGTGGCGCTCCCTTTAGGCTGCTCTTCCAGTACATCTCGGGGAACAACGCCGGCAGCAGCAAGATCTCCATGACAGCCCCTGTCCTGACGCCGGAGCGCATGGAGATGACCGCCCCCGTGATCAGCGAGGGCTACTCCATGTCCTTCGTCGTCCCCTCCAAATACACCATGGAAGACGTCCCGAAACCGAACGACGATCGAATAAAGATCCAAGAGGTGCCGGAGCGAAAAATCGCCGTAATGAGGTTTAGGGGCTGGGCGGGGCAGAAATCCGTCGATGAGCAGAAAGCCAGGCTCCTGGGTGTCCTCCGGAGGAACGGCGTAGAGACCGTCGGCGAGCTCTTCCTGATGAGGTACAACTCTCCTTGGACACCCGGGTTCATGCGGAGGAATGAGGTCGGCATCGAGATCGAGGGATGAAGGCCTGCAAGCCATAATTTCCGATAGAGCAGCCTCAGCGACCAGCTCATTTCCCCTAAACGTGGAACCCTTGTCGGTGTGTCCGATACAAGGTTTATTTTCAGCCGTTTGAAAACCAATACTATGACGGAACCAAGGGGAACGAGATTCTTCCAGGCGGCGAACGTCCTGGGATACATCGGGGTTGTCGCCGTGAACGTGCTGGCGAGTACCCTCCCGCTGGGCGGGAAGACGACCGCAGAGCTCTCCGACGCCTATCCCAACCTTTTTGTGCCGGCCGGGTACGTCTTCTCGATCTGGGGGGTGATTTACCTCCTGCTCCTGGCCTTCACGGTCTACCAGGCGTCCCCCCTGAGGAGGGGCGATGGGTTCCTGAGCAAGATCGGCTACCTCTTCGCACTGAGCTGCGCGTTCAACGTGTCCTGGATATTCCTCTGGCACTACGAGTACGTGATCCCCTCCCTGCTCCCCATGTTCGCCCTCCTCGCAAGCCTCATCCTGATCTATACAAGGCTCGACGTCGGGCGGGGCAGCCCCAGCAGGGGAGAGAGGCTCTGGGTCCACCTGCCCTTCAGCGTCTACCTCGGCTGGATAACGGTCGCTCCGATAGCCAACGTAGTCGCCGCCCTCGTCAGCGTCGGCTGGGACGGCTTCGGCCTCGGCGAGGTGGCCTGGACGATTGTCATGATCGCCGTCGCTGTCGCCCTCACCGTCGTCAACACGTTCACTCGGGAGGATGTGGGCTACGCCCTCGTGATAGTCTGGGCCCTCGGGGGGATCGCCGTCAAGCAGATGGCGATCCAAGCGATAGTTGCGACTGCGGGCTTGGGAATTGCCGTTATACTCGTCTTCCTGTTCGTGAAGAAGGCAGGGCTACTTCGACGTTAAATAATTGGGGGGCATTCGAACTTTCTCCATACACACGAACTCATGGAGACCGTCAAAGGCGGGATTTGAGCCCACGATATCCATTCAGACTGGGCGCGCGCGAGCCATGCAGAGAAAACACAACGGATATTCTCTATCAGCACCCTCCAACGCGTAGAAGAAGAGTGCCGGGGGCGGGATTTGAACCCACGCGCGCCAGGATACAACAATTTGTTATTGAAAGAATTGGAGGAGAAGGCTAAGGATTCAGGGTATTCAAAGTTGATTCTTTACACCAATGAATTCAATGTTGCTGCCCAACATCTCTAAAGAAGTCGGAGTTCAAAGATACTGGGAAATATCTTGGCAAGATTTATTCTAAACTTAGTGACTTAGGCGTCAAGATATACATGGAAAAGACTTTATGATTTAGTTCAAGAGCGGAGAATCATCTCCAATATATTATCGTTTCTTTACCGTACTACACTCTAACCCCATACTCTTTTCTTCACTAGAATCAGCATCTTAGTGTATTCAATAAAAAGATGATGAGACTCTGCGCGCGCGTGAGCAGAAAGGAATATGATTAATAATCCTACAATCAATGTATTATCTTAGCTACTAATTGTTTAATCTGCAGCATCCTTGTAACAAACAGGTTATACACTTAGAAACCAGAAATCACACCAAAGATGAAACACCTCAACAAGAGAACTCTACCCATCATCACAGCCCTAGCCATAGTCACAGCCATCATTATACTACGTTCCACAACGCCAGAACCTGAACCACATGAAACCACTCTAATCCAGCCCAACCAGCTAACCACACAACATTACCTGGAAGACTACCAGTATCTAGTCAACATCATAGAGAGCAACTACCCATACTTACAATTAAAAGACAGAACCCACCAAACAAACTGGCTCAACAAACAAACCACAACCACAACACGCCTCCAGAACTGCAACACAAACACCGAGTTCCTTGAGATCATAACACAGGAGATAACAGCCCTCCAGAACCGCCACACCAGACTACTAACCCCTACAGAAGTCCAAAAATACTACACCACATACCAAGAGGTATCCTTTATGGCAGAGATATTCACCGAAGAAGTCGCCAAAGCCAACCAGATCTGGCAAGCCTACTACTACGACCTCTACGAATCTACAAACAAACGATACCCAGTAGAGATACTATACGACAGAGGCAACTACATCATCACCAACAGCCAAGGATCAACCACAACCCAATACGGAGCCAACCTCACAGTAACCCACATCAACGGCACACCAGTCCACACAGCCATCCAGACCGCAGACACATACATAGACCACGACCCCACCCGAGACCAGCCCTACATCTGGGCACTAACCCCTAAAAGCATCCCAGACCCATTAATCACAGTAACATACCCCAACGGAACCAAATTCACCCTCACCCTCCCCACCTTCTACGGCACACCAAGAACCAACTACTACCCAACCACCAACCTCATCACCCGTACCTACTCAAACCAGAGCACTGCATACATATACATCAAGACCTTCGACTCAGCCACCACCCAAGAACTAGCCCCAACCATACGAAACTTCCTAGAAGAAACCAAAGAATATGACTACCTGATAATCGATATCAGGGGCAACACTGGGGGAGCATTCCACTCATGGCTCGACACTCTAGTTACACCTCTCATCACAGAACCCACCCTCCACGAGTACTACCTCGCATACAGAAACGACCCATACGTCACCACATTCCACGACAACTGGCTCAACGACCGCACACCAGTACCAAAAAACCACTTCACCCATCTACCTCCAGAGGTACTAACATCTGACTACAACATATACAACTTCAGCACTATCTACTACCCCACAGACACCATCAACCACACCGCCAAACGAATACTACTCACAGACCGCACCGTCTACTCCGCAGCTGAAGGCCTAGCCAACTACTGCAAACAAACAGGCTACGCCACGATAATAGGCACAACCACGGGCGGAGACGGCTTCTACGTCTGGCCCCTATATGTAGTCTTACCCCATAGCAAACTCGTAATCACCATGACTAGCAGCATGAGCCTAGACCACCTCGGCAACGTCAACGAGGAAACCCGCACCATACCAGACATCACCCGCGAGACCAAAATCACAGACTACAACGAACTCATCGAATACACTCTACGACTCATTGGGGAAGGCAAGATCCCGTAGGAGGTACTGCACGCGCGTCGATATCATAGACCCATGTCTCGTCTAGAGTTCTCTCTGGGTTCACATCGATCAGCCCCCCATATATGATGAACATCTTGTCCGATTCAAAGTATACGAAGCCCGCATCGCCTCTCTGCACTGGACTCGGGGCGGGTTTTTGCGCGCGCGCTCCAATATGAATGCGCATTTGTATGCGCTCAAAGCCCTATTGACACAAATGAAAACTGAATATTAACTTTAAACAAATATGTAAATCATGTAAACGTCCTGATAAGAGGATAAAAATCTAATAAGAAAATCAAATGCTACGCGAAAAAAACTAAGCCAAAATAGGGGCTATTAGGGTAAAAAACGGGTAAAAACAGCCCTAAAATTCAGGTTGAGAAGGTGCCGGGGGCGGGATTTGAACCCACGCTCTCTATCCGGCCTGGGCGCTGGTGCCACAAACCTCTGGATCATGAGTCCAGCGCATTAGCCATGCTATGCTACCCCGGCTACCGAAACTAGATATCGGAACCCAAATTTAAATCATGACGCTGGCCCTCAGCCCCCCACCAGCCTGGGTTCGCTCAGCGCTACCGGTACTTCCCCCTCGAAGTAGACCCGCGGTATCAGCGGGTTCAGCGCCACGCAGAAGCTGTAGACCATGATCCCCGCCGTCTCCGCCCCCCTCTCCAGGCTGTTCTCTCCATCGCGGGACACCAGCTCAACGACGTCCCCCACGTCGACGTCCAGCCCGTCCACGTCCACGACGTGGTGGTTCACGGAGACGGTGCCCAGCACTGGCCTCACCTCGCCCCCGACCCGGACCACCCCCTTTTTCGTCAGCCCCCTGGGGAAGCCGTCCGAGTAGCCGGCGTGCACCGTGCCCACCATCATCCTCCTTGGCGCGACGAACCTCCTGCTGTAGGTCACCGCCTCCCCCTTCTCCACCCACTTCAGGTGCTCCAACCTCGCCCTGAACGAAAGCACCGGCCTCAGCTCCAGACCGATCTCGCGGTCCTCGGGCTCGGGGTAGATCCCCATCAGCATGATCCCGGGCCTCACGGCGTCCAGGAAGCTCTCCGGGAAGTGGAAGACGGCGTTACTGCTCGCCATGCTCTTGGACGGGACCTCGATACCGCGCCCCCTGAGCTCCTCGTCGAGGGCCAGTATCCTCGACAGCTGCACCTCGTCGGACTCCCGGCTCTCCGTGAAAGTCGAGAACATCCCCACCACCGTCAACCTTGGGAGCGAGGAGACATACTCGATCAGGTCCGCGGCCTCCCCGTGCCTCACCCCGACGCGGTTCAGCCCCGTGTCCACCTTAACGAAGACCTCGACCTCTCTCCCGTGCCTTACGGCGGCATCGCTCAGCCCCTCGGCGGTCTCCCTCCTGAACACCGTCTGGACGATGTCGTTCACGACGACGAAGTCGAACTGCTCCCCCGAGAACAGGGGGTCCATGTTTATCACTCCACAGTCCAACCCCGCCTCCCTGATCTGCATCGCCTCCCAGAGCTTCGCGACCAGAACCCTCCCCACCCCCCTCCTCATCAGATACGCCACCACCGGCACGAGCCCGTGGCCGTAGGCGTTCGCCTTCACGCAGGGGATCACCTCGACCCCCGCTCTGCCCCTGATCTGCTCCAGGTTGAACCCGAGGCGGTCCAGGTCGATCTCGTACCAGGAGGCGAAACCCTTCACCCGCTCCCCTATCTCCTTGTGGGAGGGCTGGGAGCGGAAGTAAGCCTCAGACATGAATATCGTCGTATACCTAGCTCCAAAGCCGTTAAAAGGGTAGGCCCGATCCTGCGCGGGCTAGAGCAGGAAGTCCGGCGGAAGGCTCATTTTCCTGATGATCGTACCGGTGAGCGCCTCGATGCGCGCGAGCTCCTCGCTCTGCTCCGGGGTGACGAAGGTGACGGCGGTCCCCGACTTGCCTGCCCGGGCCGTCCTCCCTATCCTATGGAAGTACATGAAGGGGTCGTCCGGGATGTCGTAGTTTATTATGAAGGGCACATCAACGATGTCCAGCCCCCTGGCTGCCACCTCCGTCGCCACCAACAGCCTCAGCCTCAGCTCCCTGAACGCCTCCAGCACCCCCTCCCTCCGGGCCTGGCTCAGCTGGCCGTGGATCGCCTCGGCGTCGAAGCCCGCTCTCTTCAGCCGGCCCGTCAGCCAGTCCACGGTGGTCCTCCTCCTGCAGAAGATCAGCGCCCTGTCGATCTGCATCCGGTCTATCAGCCTCTGCAGCATCTCCAGCTTCTCAAAGTCGGCGACCATCATGTACCTCTGGTCGATGGTCTCGACGGCGATCTCGTCCCTGCTGACGATGATCATCTCGGCGTCCGGGATGTACCGTCGGGAGAGCCTGCGCGTCCTGTCGTCGATGGTCGCGGACCAAAGGCTTATCTGCTTCTCCCTCGGCGTGCGCCGTAGTATCCACTCGATGTCGTCGATGAACCCCATGTCCAGCATCCTGTCGGCCTCATCCAGAACCATCGCCTTCAGCCCGTCGAAGCGGAGGGTCCCCCTCCTCATGTGGTCGATGATCCGACCCGGTGTGCCGACCACGATGTGGACCCCCCTCCTAAGCTCCTGGATCTGCCCTTCGATGGACACCCCACCGTAGACCGTTAGCACCCGGAGGGGCGTGTGCCTTCCGTAGCTCGCCAGGTCCTCCGAGATCTGGACGGCCAGCTCACGGGTCGGCGCCAGGACGAACCCCTGGACTCCCTTCACGTCCCAGTCCAGCCCCTGGATCATGGGCACCCCGAACGCCGCTGTCTTCCCGGTCCCCGTCTTCGCCTGCCCGATGACGTTCCCCCCCTCCAGCATGCGGGGGATGGCCTGCTCCTGGATGGGGAACATCTCATCGAACCCCCGATCGGCGAGCCCCTTCTTCAACTCGGGGCTTATGGGCAACTCTTCGAATTTCAATTCACTTCACACGCTCGGGATCAGGCCGTCCACCGGCCAAGTTCGCAAGACAACTAGGAGAGGTCCTAATAAAGAGTTCTGAAAGGGAAACACGACCAAAACAACAAATGCGAGATCCGAGGACAGCATCAGCCGCGCGCCACGAGACCGAGGGGCACACCTCGAGATCCCTGACTCGTGGGGAAATGACGATGAGACTAAAGAAGACGAGGATCTGGGGGAGGCCACAGTTTTTTCACTGACGAGTCCATGTAAGAGCCCCCAGAAAGGGTCTCAGGGCTCATCGGAGACGCCCTGACGATGATACTGCGCTTTCTAGAGAGTCTACTGTGTTGGACCCCGAGATAACGCTGCACTGGAAGGATTGGTTAGAGGCGCATGGAAGCGCCTCAGGTCTATGGAGTTTATAAAAAAAGTCAGGTAGTTTCGCAGTGCAGGGGGGCTACCCCTTCTTGGGGTAGTCGAACTTCTTACAGGTCTCCTCGATGGTCTCCTCTAGCAGCTTCAGCCCCTCGTCCACCTGCTCCCTGGTGATGATCAGGTACGGCATCATCCTCAGTATCCCGGTGCCAGGGCTGGAGCCGAAGATCAGCCCCTTCTCCTTCGCCTTATCCGAAAGATAGACCATCGGGTTCTGCTCGGGATCCCTCGCCTGCTCCGGCGTGAGCCCCTCGGGCTGGAACTTCTCCTTCGTCTCGGGGTTCGCCACCAGCTCGATCCCCATGAACAGGCCGAGCCCCCGCACGTCGCCGATCACCGGCAGCCGCTCATGCATCCCCCTGAGCTCGTCCATCATGTAGGCCCCCATCTCAGCCGCCCTGTCGGCCAGCTTCTCCTTGTAGTAGAAGTCGATGACTGCCATGCTCGTGGCGCAGGCCAGGGCGTGGCCGCTATAGGTGTAGCTGTGGGGGAAGCTGTTCTCGTCGAAGTGGTCCGCGATCTTCTTGTTGACGATGGTGGCACCAAGGGGGACGTACCCCGCCGTGATGCCCTTGGCGTAGGTCTCGATGTCCGGGACCATGCCCCAGTGCTCGCAGGCGAACATCTTTCCAGTCCGGGCGAAGCCTGTCATAACCTCGTCGAAGATCATGACCACCCCGGTCTCGTCGCAGATCTTCCTCACCTTCTGCCAGTAACCGTCGGGGGGCACCACCTGCCCCGCCCAGCTGCAGATGGGCTCCGCCATGAACGCAGCCACGGTGTTAGGGCCCTCCTTCTCGATGGTGTACTTGACATAGTCGGCGCAAAGCAGGTCGCACTCTGGATAGGTCTTCTTGAAAGGGCACCTGTAGCAGTAGGGGCTGGGCACGTGTTTGAACTCCTCGAAGATGCTGAGCCCCTTCGCCTGCCTGTTCCTGCTGCTGCCGCCCACGCTCACCATCGCGTAGGTGGAGCCGTGGTAGGCGTCCCAGTAGCTCACGATCTTGGAGGCCCCCCTGTAGAGCTGAGCCAGCTTGATCGCGACCTCGTTCGCCTCGGTGCCGCTGTTCCCGAAGAATGTCTTACAGAGGTCGCCAGGCGTGATCTGGGCGAGCCTCTTCGCCAGCTGGATTTGGGGGACATTGAAGTAGCTGGGCGATGCATAGGCCATCTCGTCCATCTGCTTCTTCGCCGCCTCGATGACCTCCCGATTGTTGAGGCCGATGTGGACGTTGTAGAGCTGGGAGATGAGGTCAAGGTACTTCTTCCCGGACGCGTCCCAGAAGTAGACACCCTCGCCACCCGTCAGGATAAGCGGCTTGTAGCCTGGTCTGGGCTCCCACCTCCTGATGATGTAAGCCTTGGCGTCGTCGTAGAACCTTTTCACTTCATCCTCCGTGTAGAACTTTCGACTCACGGAAAACACCTGAATTATTACTGCCGATACCGTCTAAATGGTTTTCCACCGTGGAGAGCAAGACGAGTTCTGATAATCCCTTGATTCCACTTTCCCTGTTATGATGGCATCTTCTCCGGGCCAGGCAGTAGTTCTCCACCACCAAGGCTTCTCCGTCCACTGCAGTGAGGACCTAGGCCCTCAATGAAGGATCTCCGGTTCGCCTCGCAAGCCAGTTAGACGGAGCCGAACTGCACGTGTAACTTAGATTGTCGCTGTCTTCAGCTTATTGGTGTGTTATGAGGTGGGTCATCGCCTGTCCACCTCCACCTTCCCCTCCTTGACGACCAGCTTGATTCTGTCTAGGTCCTGGAACACTTTGATGTCCTTCAGCGGGTTCCCTGAGACAGCGATCAGATCTGCGATCTTCCCAACCTCGAAGGTCCCCAAGTCTTCGAGCCTCCCCAACGCGTCCGCGGCGTTCTTCGTCGCTAGCAGCAGAGCATCACTCGGCGTCATCTCCAGCTTCTCGACGTAGAGCTGTAGCTCCCAGGCGTTGCTGCCCGGAGGAAAAACGTGACCGCAGTCGGTACCCATCGCCATCTTGACCCCGGCCTCAAGGGCCCTCCTCTGGCTCTCAAGGTGCCGCTCATCGAAGGGTCTGCCACCGAGCTTCTTGGGTAGATACTGGGAGGGGAGCCCCAGGAACTCGGTGCGGTAATAAGAGGGCGCGAGAGTGGGGATTGTGTATAGCCCCTTTTTCAGTATTACCTCGATGATGTCATCATCCAGTTCTGAAGCGTGCTCGATTGTGTCGATACCAGCTTCAGCCGCGTTGGAGCAGCCGATCCTCCCCTCGGAGTGGGAGGCCACCTTCAGACCGAAGTTGT
>CP070784.1:370191-438569 GCA_020346605.1 Candidatus Bathyarchaeota archaeon
CTGCAGCACCAGCACCATCATGATGGCGTGTTCGGAGACGGTGATAGCGTTCACCCCGGCGTTGTTCGCCACGGGGATCCCCAGATCCGCAGCCGCCTCCAGGTCTATCCTGTCGTAGCCCACAGAGACGAACTTGACCAGCTTCACGCCCTCCGCCGCCTCCAGGATCCTACGGTTGAGGAAGGGCGTCATGGGCGTGGCCAGGATCATCGTGACGCCTTTAACGGCCTCGCAGACCTCGTCATCGGACAGGTCCGTTTCAACTTTGATGAAATCCACCTTGGACGGGTCCACGTACTTCAAGCACCACGACTTCTGGGCCTCGAGCGGGTAGGGCGCAAACGAGATTATCTTTTCAACTTTCATCGTCAGAACCTGAAACCGAGTATATTATGTTATATTTAATCATTTCCGGGTAGCAAAAATGGAAGAACGTGGGCAGCTTGTTCTCCCCGCAGAACGGTAAGAAAGTATCTACACGACGGGAGCCAACACAGAGGGCCCACCGACAGACTCAGGCCCCGGACCTACTCTCCGATGGCGTACTGCAGCGCCTTCTCGGCGTAGATGACGGCTGAGTCGAAGAGCTTCACGCCTGTGTGCTCAGGGGTGACGAGGAGCGGTATCTCCGTGCACCCCAGGACGACGCCCTGGGCCCCCCTCCCCACCAGGCCGTCGATGACCTCCAGGTAGCCCGTCCTGGACCCCGGTAGGAGCAACCCCCTGGCGAGCTCCTCGAAGACAACCCTGTCTATCATCGCCCTCTCCTCCTCCCCCGGGACAAGGGCCTCGATCCCGTGCTTCTTCAGCCCTTCCACGTAGAAGGGCTTCTCCATGGTGAACCTCGTGCCCAGCAGTCCGACGGTATCCATGCCCGCCTCCAAGATTACCTCGGCCGTGGCGTCGACGATGCTCAGCAGCGGTAGGGGGGACCTCGTTTCCAGCTCCTCGAAGAGGAAGTACATCGTGTTGGTGGTTATGACGGAAGTCGGCCCCCGCCGCCTCCAGCCTCCCCAGGCCCTCCAGCAGCGCCGCCCCGATGCTGTCCCAGTCCTCCACCGCCATCCAGTCCTCGAACCTCTGGAAACTGACGTCGTAGATCACCATCTCCGGGTACCCCAGGTCGCCGTGGAGCTCCTCGTACCTCCTGAAGATGTGCTGATAGTAAGAGACAGTGGACTCGGCCGTCATACCCCCGAGGATCCCTATCCTCTTGTACATACGCATACGCCACCTAGAAGAAAGACACCCGAAGATATTTCAGTTATACCTTGAGCAGGGCAAGACAATATATGAAAGTCCGTAGTCCAACCTTTTTCTCTTGAACATGGATTTCAAGTACATACTATTAATATTCAGTAACAATTGAGCAATACCCGTTGCGCCACATGGAATCCATACCGTCAGAGCTTGCAGTGGAGCTTGAGACAACGCCTCCCACACAGGAGACAGAGAGCGTTAAAGAGACACTCATGCCTTGCCCCAGGTGTCGTGTGCAGATGAATTGGCTGCCGGAAGACGGATACTGGAAGTGCCCCTGCTGCGGTCAGTGCGAGATCGATTAGATCGTAGATGAATCGTGTGTGATCAAATCTTTCCAGGCTCTTGTGCCCTGTTCACTGCCGCCGCTCGCTGGGTCGAAGCGTTCATAAGGGAGCGCACGCCCAGAATTTTGGACCATGAACACCGACGGGCGGATAAGGAGCAACGTCGTGAAGGGCGCCGAGGTCCTGATCGTCCAGAAGCGGCACCAGAGGACAGGGAAGCTGACGAGGGGGATCGTCAGAGACATCCTCACCAGGTCCCAGAGCCACCCCAGGGGGATCAAGGTCAGGCTCGAGGACGGCAGGATCGGGAGGGTCCAAGAGATCGTGGCCCGGAAAACCGTCTAGAAGATATGAATTAAAATTTTCTCGTGGTGGGTCCTACTCGAAGGCTCCCCACTTCATGAAGGACCTGTAGGCCACGTCGTTGACCTCGGGTGCGACTCTTATGTGCACCAGCTCGGGGTACTGCCGGGCTATGAACCCGCCGTCCCTCGTCCCGAGCTTTCCAGTTAGAAGCCTGGCCTCCTCGTCGATCGCCTCCGCGTCCCCAGTCACGAGCACCTTCTGTATGTCTATGCAGCAGTCGAAGCAGATCTTGCTGGCGAAGTTCTCGCTGAGCCACTGGACACCGCATTGGTGGGGCGCGTCGATCTGGATTATGTCCAGCCCCGCCTCGATGAGGGGGCCGATGATTGCGGTGATGTTGCCACAGCTGTGGAGGAAGGTGTGCATCCCCCTGCTCCTCGCCTCCCCGAAGATCCGCCTGTAGTAGGGCTCGAAGACCTCCAGCCAGAGCCTGGGGCTGATCATCAGCTTGGACTGGTCGCCCCAGTCGTCCGTGAAGCCCACGCAGTCGACCCCCAGCGCCGAGTAGCCCCTGATCAGCTCCAACTTGAACTCGGTTATCACCTCCAGGAGCGCGTGAACCCTCTCGCGGTTCGCGAAGAGGTCCCTCACGGTCTCGTTCAGCCCGCGCATGAAGTGGAGCCTCTCCCAGATTCCGAAGTCCAGGCCGCCGACGACGTATTTGCCGATCTCCTTGAGGCGGTCCACCTTCGCGTCCACGCCTTGGAACCTTGCCTCCAGCCCAATCTCGGGGAACTGGAACCCCTCGAACGCCTCCCAGTCCTTGAGGGGGTGGACCAGCGGCTGGCCCATCGTGGGTATGGACTTGTAGCTGACCCAGGTGCAGCCCCACTCGTCGGTGGACCTGACCTCGTCGCCCCTCTCCTCGACGACAGGCTCCCTGAGGGAGTTAAACCCGGTCCAGATAATGTCGCTCCGCTCAAGGTCGGGCACGGTGACGCCGTGCACGTACCATTCCAAGGGCACGCGGTCCGGCCTCTTGAACTCCACAGCCCTCCTGACCCTCTCCCTGCTGTCCATCGAGACCCCTCCATGTCTAGTCGATCTGTCCCAAGGAAAAAGACGTCATCGCCCTGCTACGCCCACCCGCTCACAATCCTGACGCCCATGACGGCGTCTGTCGCGACCGCGTCGGCGCCGATCTCCTCAGCGAACTCCTGCGTCATTGGGGCGCCGCCGACGATCACCTTTACGCCGTCCCTGAGCCCCTGCCTCTCCAGCTCCGCGATGACGCTCCCCATCCCACCCATCGTCGTGGTCAGGAGCGCCGACATCGCCAACAGCTGCGGCTCGTGCTCCCTGACCGCCTCCACGAACTGCTCCGGCGAGACGTCGACTCCCAGGTCGATCACCTCGTAGTTCTGGGCCTTCAGGAGGGACGCGAAGACGTTCTTGCCGATGTCATGCAGGTCTCCCTTGACCGTGCCGATCACGCACCTGCCGGCGCTCTTCATTTCGACGGCCCTGAGGTGGGGCTCCAAGACAGCCATGCCCTCCTTCATCGTCTCCCCCGCCATGATCAGCTCGGCGAGGTAGTACTCGCTGTCCTCGTACTTCTGGCCGACGACCTCCATCCCCTTGGCCATGCCATCGATCACGGCCTCATGGGCAGGCACTCCGGCTTCCAACGCCTCCTCGCAGAGCCGGGGAATCGCGTCTATGTCCAGTTCGACGATGGCGTCGCTCAGCCTCTGCAAAATCTCCGATCTTTCGGACATAGTCAATACTTCCCGTATTTTCTTATAAGATCGATAACCCGCTGGTACTGTTCGAAGCTGACGGTGTTAGGGACGCTGTGGTCGCTGTGGTAGACGTACCCGCCCCCCTCCTTGGCCGTCGTCACCTTCTCGCTGATCTCTTTCTCCAGGGGTCCGGGGTCGTCCAGGTCCATGAGCCTCACGTCGATGCCACCCATGTACGCCATCTCGTCGCCGTACTCCTGCTTCAGCTCGACGAGGTCCATCCCGGCCTTGACCTCCAGCGGCTGGATGCAGTCGATCCCCTCCTCTATGAAGTAGGGTATCAGGGCCTTGATGTTTCCGCAGCAGTGGAGGATGACCTGCATGCCCCTCGCGTGGAAGAAGTCGCAGAGCTCCTTGAACACGGGGTGGAGCTGCTCCTCGTAGTGCCTTGGCGAGAAGAAGGGGCCGTGCCTGTAGCCCAGGTCGCAGAAGAGGAAGGCGCCGTCGAACTCGAAGCCTCCCCCGATCATCCGGTCGCACATCTCCATGACCAGCCTGGCGTCGGTCCAGTACATGTCCATGACCCACTCGGGCTCGCGGATCACCGCCCTCAGCAGCCGCTCGGAGGCGACGTACTTCTGCAGCTTGTCGTATCCGACGATCGCGTTGAAGGTTACGTACCGTCCAAGGCTCCTCTCCCTCTGCGAGTTCCTGAGGTCCGTGACCCAGTCCACCCTCCTGTCGCTGGGCTGGATCCTGGGCTTGATCGCCTCCCAGTCCTCACGGCTCTTGCAGGGGTAGTCGACGATCATCGGGGTGGTGGTGAAGTCCCTGTGGTTCTTCCTGACGCCGCCGTAGCTGTCCCGCTCCACGATGTACTCGTCGTCGATGGAGATGATCTCCTCCTTGAATCGAGGGCCCGTGTCCGCACCGAAGCCCACAAGCTCGTAGCCGAAATAGTCCTGGGGATCTATACCCGAGGGGAGGCCCTCCGTGCGCCACCTGTCGACGGTTGCCTGCCACGGGTTGTCGTGGATGGGGACCCGGTCCGGCTCTCGGTGCTCTAGGGCCATCCTGACCCTCTTACGGGAATCCATGCAATCGCGAAATGATAGAGAGATCTATCTATTTCACTCTTCGCAGGATTGAGACTAATCCATTACACGCCCTAGCACGCGCATGAGTCACTGCGAAAGAGGCGCTCGATGTTAATATGCGCCGTATCTCTTCACGGCTTTGACCATCGCGTGCACGTTCTCGGGCCTCGCGTTGTAAGGTATTGTGACGGCGGGGCTGAGTATGAAGCCTCCTCCGGGTTTGACGTCCTCGAGCAGGTCTTTCACGTAGTCCTCCATCTTGTCGGGGGCGCCCATGAAGAGCGACGGTGGAGGGCCACCTATGATGCAGGAGTGGTCACCTATCACCTCCTTAGCCCTGCGCAGATCAGTCTTCTCGAACCTGGAGACCGTCTTGCCCTTGGGGAGCTCCAGTATCGTCTCCAGGTGCGCGTCGTGGTACCCCTCGTAGAAGATGCTCGGAATCAGGCCGAGCCTTATCAGCTCCATGCACGCCTCCTTCAGGGTGGGCCAGTAGAACTCGTTGTACTGCTTGGGAGAGAAGTACTCGTTCAGATGGAGCGGGATGAAGACCTGCGAGCCCTCCGGATTTTCCTTCGCGGTCATCCCCGCCATCTCGACGATCAATCCCAGCACGGCCTCGCAGGCCTCCTTGACTTTTTCGGGCATCCTGAAGCAGTCGAGGAGGACGTTCTTGATGTCCCTCATGTAGTCCCCTATGAGGTCGAGGGGAGCGTACGACATCCCGCGGGAAAATATGGGGAACCCGAGCCGCCTCAGCTCATCAGAGGTCCTCGACGACCACTCGGAGCGCCTCCTGGTCTCCACTCCAAACTTGATCAGTGCCGCCATCGCCTCGGGGGAACCGAGCCTCTCCAAGCTCCTGACGGATCTAGGCAGTATTTTCTCGAGAATGAACCTGCCAGGGTCCTCTATCAGCTCGTCGTACTCGTCAGGCTTCATGAACTCCTGCCCGATGAACTGATAAGGACTGTCGTCGGGCAGCTCCCTCCCGGGGAACCTGCCGTACCTCACCCCCAGTATGTCGTGAATGTTGCCGTTCACTGACGAGGGGACGAGCCCCCCGTACTCCCTCATGAGCCCCAGGCATATCGGTAGGATCCCCAACCCCCCTCCTCCCCCGCTCGCCGTGTCCGCGCCGAAGTCCACCGAGGTCTTAATGGCGGCCTGGCCCGATTTCTCGTAGTCGTCGAGGTACTCTCGGTGGGTCAGCCCGCAGTACCCGGCGGCGAAGAAGCCTGAGACCCCCGTCACGGGGACCCTGTCCGGCGTCTTCAGGCCATAGGCCCTCTCGAGCCTCTCCTTCCGCCGATCGTGCAGCTCCTCGTAGTCGACGCTCACGCCTCGGCCCCCCTGAGAAGCTGCTTACACAGCCTAACCCCCGTTGCCGCGTTGTCTGTGGCCGCGTCGGGCTTGACGTAGTCTCTGGCGTGTTCGTCCATCCTTCCGCCGCCGACGATGATCCTAACCCTGTCTCTCAAACCTGCCTCGGTTATCGCGTCGACGGTCTGCTTGGTCGATTCGATCGCCACGGTCAGCAGACTGCTCATCCCCACGATGTCGGGCTCGTGTTCCTTGATGGCCTCGACGAACTTGTTGGGCGGAACGTCGACGCCGAGGTCCACCACCTCGAACCCCTCAGCCTCCAATAGCGCGATGGCTATGTTCTTTCCGATGTCGTGCACGTCCCCCTCCACGGTGCCGATGACGATCTTCCCGACGTTCCCGGTGACGGATCTCTTCAGCTGGGGCCTCACCGAGTCCGCTATCTGGGTGAAGATCTCCGCAGCCATGATCATCTCTGACAGGAAGAACTCCCCCTTCTCGAAGCGTTCCCCGACGATGGACATTCCTTGCCTACATCTCTCCAGTATCTCGACGGGATCCACGCCGGCTTCGAGTGCCTCCCCGACCCTCCCCAGCGCCGCTTGCTCGTCCAGATCAACGATCGCCTCAACGAGGCTTTCAACAGAAGACATGGTTACAAAGAAACTTTCTGATTGATATTAAAACTTGCGAGGACGCTCTGCCCGTGTCTGAGTCAGGGGGCCCGTTCCCTTGTTCCCCAGTGTATCCGGCTAACCGTGAGATTCTCACGGCTCAGCCTCTCCACAGTCTCCGGGAAGAGGCTCAGGTCCCGGTGGGGGAAGAGCAAGGCGTCCACGTAGGCCTGGTTGTACTCGGGCTGTGCGGCCAGCTCCACGTACTCTACCATCCTGCCGATCTCCTTGGCCTCCTCCCTCGCCGACCTGGAGATCAGGGCCATCCGCGCCCCAGTGCCAGCGGCGTTCCCCACCTGCTTGATCTTCGACAGCGGGAACTCGGGGATCATCCCCAAGTTTATGGCGCTCTCCCGGTCGATGTACGTCCCGAAGGCCCCGGCCATGTACACCTTTTCGAAGTCGCCCGGTGCAGCCCCCAGCCTCTCCATGGCGATCTGGGCGCCCGAGAACATCGCCGCCTTCCCCTTCTGGAGCTCTCGGACGTCCAGCTGGCTCAGAGAGATGTCCTCCCCCGTGCCCGAGTCATCCCCCCAGACGAGCACGTACTCCAGCGCACCGCCGCTTCTACTGATCCGCGAAGTACCCCTCTCCTCCCTGATCCTCCCAGAGGTGTCGATTATCCCTGTCCTGAGCATCTCCGAGAGGGCGTCGATGAGGCCGGACCCGCAGATCCCCAAGGGCTCGGTGCCGTCGATGGTCTTGAGCTTAGGCTCAAGATCGTCACGATCTATCCACACGCCCTCGATGGCCCCGGATGCTGCCCTCATGCCTTGCCCTATGTGGGCGCCCTCGAAGGCGGGGCCCGAGGCGCAGGAGCAGGCGACCATCCTCTCCCTGCTGCCGACCACGACCTCGGTGTTGGTGCCTATGTCGATGAGGAAGCAGGTCTCGTCGTCCGCTTGGACACCCGTGGCTAGGATCGCCGCTACGCAATCGGCGCCCACGAAGCCGTCGATGACAGGCAGGACATGGATGTTCCCCCTAGAGTTGGCGAGGCCCAGCGACGCGGGGTCGACGTCCCTGTGCTCCGGGTTCTCGGGCTTGAAGGGGCTGTGGGTCAGCGGCTCGGGGTCGATGTCCAAGAGGAAGTGCTGCATCGCCGTGTTCCCCACGAAGACCTGCTCGTAGACGTCCTGGGGGCTCTCGTCGGCCTCGGTGCAGGCGTTTGAGAGTAGCCGGCTGATTCCTTTGACCAGCGAGCTATGGAGGTCGTGCCGGTAGCTCTCGCCCTTCAGGGAGTAGGAGAGCCGGCTGATGATGTCCTCGCCGAAGGCTATCTGGGGGTTCTGTCCGGCCTCGACGCTCAGCACCTCGCCCGTTGAGAGGTCCATGAGGTAACCGGCTATCTTGGTGGTCCCGACGTCCACTGCGAAGCCGAGGATGGGACGGTCGCCGGATCCGAGTGTCTCGATGGGCTCGTCGCCGAGGAACACCGTCGTGACTCCGTCCTTGGTCCGCCTCGTGACGAGTGGTTCGAGCCTCACAGGTGTGTCCAGGCCTTCGGTCTGCAGCCTCTGGGTGCCCGTCCTGCTCTCCTCGGGGACAAGCACAACGGTGTCGCCACCCATCCTTGTTCGGCATGCGAGCCTGAACCCTTCATCCAGGCTGCGCTGGCCCAGCAGGCTGAACTCCTCGGAGGCCGGCGCGCTGAGGGCGACCGAGCTATCCGTGACCTTGATGACGCACTTCCCGCAGGAGGCTGTCCCCCCGCAGAGGGCGTTGATATCCACGCCGAGCTTGCGGGCGGCATCCAATACCGTGGTTCCTAGGGCGAAGCTGCCGCGCTTTCCATCCGGCTGGAACACCACCTCGAAGCTCGGCGGCAATGTCATCGAAGACCATTGTGGGCTGGGGCGTTATGGCTTTTCCCCCTCAGAACCGCTTAAAAAGCGAAGGCTACAACTTGATGGAGAGGAGGTCGTCAGGGTGTTCGAGTATGCTGCGGAGCAGAGGACCTACGAGATCAGCGGCGTCAAGATCGGCGGTGAGCCGGGCCTAGTCCCGACGGTGATGGTCGGCTCCATGTTCTACAACGGGCACATCGTCGTCGAGGACCCCGCAGAGGGGCTCTTCGACGAAGGGGCGGCGGAGGGCCAGCTGCGGAGGGCGGAGGAGATGTCCGACGCCACGGGGCTCCCGACTATGGTGGACCTGGTGGCGGAGAACGCCGTCGCCGCGGCGAGGTATCTGAACTTCATGGTGGCGAAGACGGAGATGCCCATTCTTCTGGACGTGGTCGACGAGGGTGCCATGGTCGAGTCGCTGCAGTACGCCTCTGACCAAGGGATGATGGACAGGATAATACTGAACTCGCTGAACCCCCACTCGGGGGATCGGGTCTACCAGAGGATCGAGGAGGCGGGCTGCAGGAACGCCGTGCTGCTCCTCCACAGCACTCAGTACATGTTGTCCTCGAACAAGGACGCACTGCTGGAGGAGATGATCCCCAAGGCCGAGGCTGCCGGGATCGAGAACATCCTCGTGGACACTGTGGTCATAGACATCCCCACCCTGGGCCTGGCGGCCAAGGCCATCGACCGGATCAAGGACAGGTACGGCTACCCGTGCGGATGCGGGGCCCACAACGCCATCGCCTCGTGGAAGAGGCTCAAGGAGAAGTACTGCGCCAAGGCGGTGACCACGGCCATCGGGGTGACCAGCGCCCTGCCCATCGCCGTCGGCGCCGACTATGTCTTCTACGGCCCCATGAGGAACGCAGAGGAGGTCTACCCAGCCATAGCCATGATCGATGCCGCCTACAGCCAGCAGGTGATGGAGAAGCGGATCAGGCTCGGCAGGGACCACCCGAGGTACAGGATCGGGTAGAAGTGGGTGTGCAAAGCCAATCTGCATTTTTATCTTTTTCTTTCCAGTAAACCTTAATGTGTGATGCCCCTCCCTCTATGATGCAGCATGACAGTGCTCACGAGGACCGAGAAGTAGCGGAGGGAGTGAGGCATTGAGGTCACATTGTTTCCTGATCGTTCTGATGATACTGGTCGTTGGGGTCTCGACGAACGGAGCGGCATACACGCCCAAACAGAACGGAGGGGAAACGCTCGACATCGAAATCCAGGCGAACACCTTCGACGGCAGAGGCATCTACATATCGTACATACCCATCGAGGAGGCTAGCTCCCGAGTGACCATTGTCATTGAGATGTGGCAGTTCGGTAGACTGGTTGAGAACTACAACCGTAGGCACTTCTTCTGGCGCAATGATCAATGGGGTGGCGCGTGGGTAAGCAGTTCGCGGCTCCTGATAGGCCCCTACAGGGTCATCGTGACCTTCGTGGGCAACGAAAAGGAGACGATCAGGCTATACCAGCTCAAGAGATACGCGGATCTGTCCAAAGGTGAAGTCGCATATGTTGGGACGAAGGCGAGGGTCGTATACAACATGTTTCGCCTCCCCTTCTACATTATCGCAACGCTCCTGACAATATCGTTGGCCAAGTTTGCGGTCTGGTACCGCAGGGGCTTCACCTATCGAGGAGAAGCATTTCCTCTTTCCAGTGATGGACGCTATGGGTAAGAAAAGACCAGCAGAGGAGTGAGATGATACAAGCTGATGGTTCATACTATGTTCTAACTCTAGCCGCAGATATACTCCCGATCTGGTGGGTTGTATCATCATACAACAGGAGACGCGAAGAGTTTACATATTTTATCTGTCGAAGTGATTTTCTCACGCGCGCACGTTATTCTGTACTAATAGTGTCGAAGTGGTGATTTAGCACCATCCTAATCGCCGGAGGTATCAAGGACTCTGTCATCTGAAAGTGGGCGATTAGTTGACCCTTCCATGTGATCGCTACTGTTGGTACCGCACTGATCCAAAATTTTTCGCGAAACTCGGGGTCAATTTCCCCATCCAAGTCCGTGTTTGTCATCCCAAACGTGCATCTATCCGTGTATTCTTCTGCAATCTTCTCGATAACGGGGTGTAACGCCACGCATCCATCGCACTTGGGGTGCCAAAAATAGACAAGGGCGACCTGATGTTTCTGAACAAAATCCATAATCCCATCTTTGGTCACAGTTACAACTCTTTCACTCGCGTCCATAGATATTGACCACACATAAGCTGATGTGCGCGAATATAAAAGCAACTCAGCTAGGAGCGTGTGTGTGGGGATTATATTTTAACGTTACACACAGATCGCAAAACCGCGCGCGTAAATCTTCTATATCCTGAAACTCACTCATCCACAGGGTCCACCATGCTCGAGGATATCATCAAAAAACTCGACGACTTTTACGCGGTAAAATTAACAAAGGAGATGATTGGTATTCCCAGCGTCACCGGAGAGGAAGAGGCGCTGAGCCTCTACATCAAGGACAAGCTGGAGAGTTACGGGATGGAGACCGAGCTCCAATACGCAGCAGACAGAAGACCAAACGTGTACGGAGTCATGCATGGCGATGGACCTTGTAGGAGGCTGAACTTCAACGTCCACACGGACACGGTCCCAGCGGGAGACGACTGGAAAACCGACCCGTTCACTGCCAAGGTCATCGACGGCAAGATCTACGGTCGCGGCGCATGTGATATGAAGTCCGGTATAGCCTGCACTCTGAACATGTTGAGGGCCGTAGCCAACTCGGGCGCTGTCCTAGACGGCGAACTGAGCTTCAGTGGGGTGGTGGATCAGGAGGCGACCGACATCGGCGCTTGTGCTATGATGGAGGACGCAAAGTGGAGGACCCTCGATGGCATAGTCCTCAGCTACAGCTACTGCGGGAACGAGACCAAGCCCATCCCTCTCGGCCTCACCGGTAAGATTCTGTACGACGTCAACGTGAAGGGGAAGGCCGCCCACGGTTTCAGGCCGCACCTGGGCGTCAACGCCGTCGAAGACGCGGCCAGGATCATAGCGAATCTGGACAAGTTGAAGCTCATGGCTCATCCGGAGTTCGGGAGGGGCACGGTCTGCACGCTGAAGACCGAGGGAGGGTATCGGAGATACAGCGTTGTAGTCCCCGAGAGCGCCAGATTCGAGGTGAACAGGCTTCTGGTGCCGGGGGAGAGCATCGGATATGCCCTAGAGGACATGGAACGGCTCGTTCGGTCGCTGGACTTAAACTCTGAGGTTAAAGTCGGCATCAAGCCCCCCAAGTACGAGCCGTACATCGCCTCCAAGGATGAGCCGTTGATGACGATCCTGGATAGGGCCTACAGCGAGGTCATGGGTAGGCCTCCCCTCTACGAGTTCGCCTACGGCATTACGAACGCCAACATATTCCAGGGAGAGCACGGCATTCAATGCGTACACCTGGGTCCCGAACGCGGCAACGCCCACGGCCCAAATGAGCACGTGAAGCTGGAGTGGCTGCCTCCAATCAGCAAAATGTATGCAATAATAGCACACCATTTCCTAGGCGGTTGCGCGCGCTAGCCTTTCAACTGAGGGACTCCAAGCGCGCGAATGATTTTAGGGCAGTTCTGGGGCGAATGCACACCGCTTAAAACTTGCGCGCGCTATCCATTGTCTAATCCTTTATCTACCCCTACACTGCAAGCTTCTACCATGAAAGTTCTAGGGATAGTTGCAGGTCCAAGGAAGACCGGCCACACGGCGGCTCTCGTCGAAGAGACGTTGGAGGGAGCAAAAGAGGCAGGGCATGAGGCAGTTCTCTACCATCTCAGCGACGTAGAGATCAAGCCGCTTGAGGAAGGGGAAGACGGCTACTTGTACCCAGAGGACGGTTTCAAGGAATTGATGCCTCACATCGAGTCGATGGACGCACTGGTGCTTGGCACCCCTATCTACTACGACCACGTGAGCAGCAGGGCCAAGCTGTTCATCGACAGGCTCTATTATTACAGCCGGAGCCACGGTGACGAGTACAGGAAAAGTTTCCCCGACGGTGTAAAGTTCATCAGCGCGGTAACGTGCGAATGGGATAACGCGGACGCCTACAAGGAGGTCGTTGACTGGCTCGAGGGCAGGATGAAAAACTACTGGAAAATGAGTATTCATGGGGCTCTGAAGGCTCATGGCACCGGGAAAAGGCCTGTGAAAGATGATAAAACACTTCTAGAGAAGGCTAGAGAACTCGGTAAGAGGCTCTAAATTTTCTCTATCTCAACTTTTATCTGTGCGTAGTGCGCCCGCAATCAAGCGATCTTCTCAAGGAAGACCAGTTCACTCAACGGTAGCCTGTCACTTTTTTCCGGCCACCTCTCGGGTGTTCCGATGGGGATGATGCAGGTCCTAGAGTATCTCTCGGGGATGTCGAGGTGTTCCATGCACAGGTCCTCGGGGATGGAATCGGTGTAAAACACCGTACCATACCCGAGAGCCCTAGCTGCGAGAATGATGTGCGCGGCTGCGAGCGAGCCGTCCTTCTGCTCGTAGCCCTTGTACCTGACGGTCTTGTCCACGAGGACGAGTACGTACAGTGGGGCGGAGAACACGACGTCGTAGTGCTCCCTGATTGCACTCTCCTCTGGGACCTCGTCCCCTCGCGCCCTGAGCACCTTCTCCCTGTTTATTATGCAGGCCTCCTTGAGCTCGTCGAGCTTCTCCCTGTCCTTCACCACGAGGTATCTGCACGCCTGCTGGTTGCCCGAGTTCGGCGCCAGCCTGGCCGCGTTCAGGATCAGTTCAAGATGCTCCTGGGGCACGGGGTCAGGCCTGTAATTTCTCGCGGAGACCCGCTGCTCCACGACCTTGAAGAACGGGTGATCGCCCGGATTCATGTCATCTGAGCCTGTCATGGCTGCATATTGCTTCAACATTAACAGTTAAAAAACCGTTGCAGCACGCGAGCGCATAGCATGGAAGAAAGTCGTGCACACGCAAGGATTAAGCGGTGATGCGCCCCATTTCTTGCACGCTAATCCCAGCAGCCTTATCAGGGCTGAAAAGCTAGGAATTTTGACATTCCCGTAGCTAGGTTATAGAAGAATTTTCCCGCATATTTTTCATTGAATCGAGGATGAAGGAGGATGAGGACTCGAGCATCTTGAGGGTGGTAGTCCGGTGCGCTCGTGTGCATTTTCAAATCGAATAACGTGCGCAGAAAGGGCTTTCATTCCGTGTATCTCCTGTGGCTTCTCCCTGCGTAGCACCAGGGAACGCAGCATCATGGAAATCGGGATCAGCGCTCCAAGCAGCACGTTCAAGAGGAAGGCTTGGGGGAAGAAGATGAGCCCACTGAGCTCGTCCCTGTAGATGAACGCCACATGTCGCAGCAATACCACGAAAACCGCACCCAGGAAAGTGCCGGCGTAGCTGCCTATACCACCGATGGAAACCGCTAGGATCGTCCAGTACGTCCAGAAGGGTACCTGGTAGTTCGCCGGGTTGACGTAGGAGTACGTGAAGGACAGGAGAGTCCCGGTCACAGCCATGACCGCGGAGCCGAAGACGAAGATATTCCTTCTCAGAGGGGCGACGTCGCAGCCCTCCCCCTCAGCCCATGAGCCGCCGTACCCGACCTCTCTACGGAACCTACCGTACTGAGATCTGAACAAGGCCCTTGTGAGGGCGAGAACCAAGAGCCCCACGCTGAGAGTCAGTATGGCTAGGAGAACTACTCTGTCTCCCTGATAGAAGGCCAGGAGGTCCGGGACGTAGACGCCGAGGGAGCCGCCGCTCACCGCCACCAGAACCCTACTAAGGAACTGGAGCACCGTCGCCAGCGGGAGCAGTACTATCATGAGGTGAGTCGCCTTGAGCCTGAAAGTAAATCTGGACAGGGCCCAACCCAGTCCCGCACCCAGCAACAAGGAGACCGCCAGCGAGAATGCCAGCAGGGCTACGCACAGATCAGGCCTCGTCCTCAGGAAACCGTCTGCCACGGTCCTCACGTTGTACTCGTTGTTGAAGACCCAGTCGTGATCGCTGACGAAAGGCAGCAGCTCCACACCGGCCAGTTGCACCATGAAAAAAGTGATGCGTGTCGTGATCGCGCTCACCGTCATGCCGCCGATCAGGATGGAGACCGAGCAGGCCAGATTGGGCACCCCGGCGTTGGTCCACTGGAGGTTGAACGCCAGTGCCACGATGAGGAGCAGACCGAAGTTGATCGCGAGGGACGCGACCTCGACGGGGGAGAACGATGCAAAGGCATCGATCAAGCGCGTCGTCTCCTGCCCCCGATGCTCCCTTCGTCCAGACCTTCGGGCCACCTGACGCACGCTAGAAATCTGGCCATCATCCTGCCATAACCGTAATTAAAATTTAAATATTAATGCCGTCTGCGTCGGAAGAAATCGCACGAATCCATCGGTTGTGTATACGAGCTACGAATCCGGGTCCAATCGTGGACGCTGTTTTATCTAAACAAGTTATTTTAAGTTATCCAGGCCAAGTATCCATGATCATCTTGAGCGAAAAGATTCTGGAGGGGTTGAGGGAGGCCGTCCTTTACTTCGACGAGGAGGAGGCGAGGAGGCTGGCCGAGGAGGCCGTCGAAGCCGGACTCGACCCCGTCGAGGTCCTGGAGGAGGGGCTGGCGAAGGCGCTGAGGGAGGTGGGGGACCGCTTCGGGAGCGGCGAGGCCTTCATCACCGAGCTGATCGCCTCGGCTCAAGCGATGGAGGCGGGGGCCGAGGTCCTCAATCGCGAGATCGCTAGGCTGGGCGTGGCCCGGAAATCGGTGGGGAAGTTCCTCATCGGCACAGTGGAGGGGGACATCCACAGCATCGGCAAGAACATCGTCAAGACGATGCTGATCGCGGCGGGCTTCGAGGTGGTGGACCTCGGCACAGACGTGAAGACCGAGACGATCGTCGAGAAGGTGAAGGAGCTGGAGCCGGACATCATCGGGCTGAGCGCCCTCATGACCACCACCATGACGAAGCAGAGGGAGGTGATCGAGGCCCTGAAGAAGGAGGGGCTGAGGGAGAAGGTCAAGATCATCGTGGGAGGAGCCCCCGTCACCGAGGAATGGGTCGAGGAGATCGGGGCCGACGCCTGCGGCTTCGACGCCGGCAGCGCCGTCGAGAACTCCCTCAGGCTGATGGGGGTATGATCTGATGGTGGATTTCAGACTGCTCTCAAGAGAAGACGTGGACGCGATCCACGGCGCATCCCTCGACGTCTTGGAGAAAGTGGGGGTGATGGTGAAGAACGAACCAGCCATAGAACTGTTGAGAGAGGTGGGATGCTCCATCGACGGCGACGTCGTTCGCATCCCTCCCTCCCTCGTTGCCGATTCCATCAAGAAGGCACCCGAAAAGTTCCAGCTCCACTCGACGGACGGTGGCCCCCAGTACACGGTGGGCGGCTCAAACGTCATCTACAACCCGGGCTCCGCCGCGATATTCTTCATCGACCGCGAGACGCATGAGATGCGGAGGGCCAACGCAGCGGACTTTGTGGACCTCGTGAGACTCACGGACGCGCTGGAGCACATCCACGCCCAGAGCACCGCGATGGTCCCGGCGGACGCGCCGGAGATCATCTCCGACCTCTACAGGCTCTACGTCATACTGATGAACTCGGGCAAGCCGATCGTGACCGGGGCCTTCACCAAGGAGGGGCTCCTCGACATGAAGGCGATGCTCGAGGCGGTGGTCGGCGGGTCCGAGGAGCTCAGGAAGGGCCCCGCGGCGATCTTCGACTGCTGCCCCTCCTCACCGCTGATGTGGAGCGACGTCACCTGCCAGAACCTCATCGACTGCGCGGAGCACGGGATACCAGCCGAGATCATCCCAGCCCCCCAGATGGGGGCAACGAGCCCCGTCAGCATCGCGGGGACCGTTGTCGAGGCGAACGCCGAGTTCCTGAGCGGCGCTGTGATCTCTCAGCTCGTGGAGCCCGGGGCGCCCATCATCTACGGTGGCTCCCCCTCGGCGTTCGACATGAGGCACTGCACTGCACGGCTGGGAGCCATCGAGGCAGTGATGACGGCGTGCGCGTCGGCGGAGATGGGGAAGCACTACGGGGTCCCCACGCAGGGCTACCTGGGGCTCAGCGACTCCAAGGCCGTGGACGGGCAGAGCAGCTTCGAATCGGGGATGGGCATAATGCTCGCTGCCTTGACCGGCGTGAATATCGTATCGGGCCCCGGGATGCAGGCCAGCGAGAACTGCCAGTCCCTGGGAAAGCTGGTGATAGACAACGAGTACTGCGGAGCCGCCTACAGGATGATCGAGGGGATCAACGTGGACTCAGTCTCCCTCGCCGCAGAGGTGATAACCAAGGTGGGCCCCGGAGGGCACTTCCTGGCCGAGAAGCACACCAGAGAGAACCTTAGGAAGGAGCGGTTCATCCCCTCCGACGTCCTGGACAGGCTCAGCCCAGACGCCTGGGTCAAGGCGGGCTCCCTCGACACCACCTACAGGGCCAGGGAGAGAGCCGAGAAGATCCTGAGGGACCACGAACCCTACTCGCTACCCAGCGACGCCGCCGAGGGGCTGCAGAGGACGCTGGAAGGAATCCTGGAGAGGCACGGGATCTCCCTATCCTCACTCCCAATTTTATAGGCTCCATTGATTATACCTCGAGAGTTTACTTGAATGGATGAATCGCAGCCGAGAGTGAGCCGCTCACTAAGCCACGCGTCTCAGGTAACATGAACCCGATTCGACTGCGACTTCCAGCCTCTCCCTCAGATCCCTCTCCATGATCAGCTTGTTCAGGTAGTACCCGGTGAGACCCGGGTTCTCACCCTCGACCAGCTGCTCGGTGTCGCCGGACGCCAAGAAGGCATCCAGGACCTCGCCCAACCTGTCCGAGTCGCCGCGCGCACGGGCCCAGACGGGGCGGTAAGGATGGCTGTAGACGCGACCCGGATCGATCATGCCGAAGCTCTCGTGGTCGTCCTTGGTGGAGAGCTCGTAGACGAAGGTGGGCTTGTTCAGCCTCTTCAGCAGTTCCAGGTTCTTCGCGATCTGGCCGCTGTTGTTCACCCAGACGATGATCGCGGAGTCGCAGTCCTCGATCATCCCCCGCTCCCTCTCCTTCAGGTCGTCGCCGTAGCAGACGGTCCTCCATCCGCCGGCGTTGTAGCGGATGCTCTTCGCGTGCCCCACGATCACATCCGAGTAACCCCTCGACTCCAAGTAGTCCTGGAACCGCCTGCAAGCACCGCGAGCCTCGCCCACGATGATCGTCATGCTGAGGGCCATGGCCTCGTCCAGCCTCTCCCTCACCACAGCGGGTAGTTCGTCGGTCTTGAAGGCAGAGCTCCCCATCAGGAGCAGTCTTCTGCCGGAACGCTCCCCTCCCTCATTCATGCCTTGGCGTCACCTACACGGGCAGCTGCACCTGTAGTTCCTTCTTCATAAAATAATACCTTTTTTCGTTGAGATGACGTAGATCCTTTCCTCGTCGCGCTTGCAGGCAAAGCGCGTGGTAGCAAGGCTTGCAGAGAGCTCTTTCAACTCCTCGATATCGGTCCAAATTCATCGGGCTGCACATGCTCGGGAGATTAAACAGTTATATTATGGAGAGCCTCAAGATGATCTATCATGGACTCTAGAAAAATTGCGAAGTACATGCTCTGGGCCGACGATCAGGCGAGGAGACTATTAGAAGGTCTGTCTGAGGAGGAGTTCTCAAGGGACGTGCTCCCGCCCTTCGGGAGTATCCGCAGCCTCTGCGAGCACATCATCCTTGCCACAGAGTTCAACCTGAAGCGCCAAGTGGACAAGGAGGAGTTAGACCCCAAGCAGTTCATGGAGGAGATCAGCACGGTCCCAAAGGATCGCCTCCTCGAGATGTGGAGGAAGGCGGACACGAGGCTCATCGACTTCGCTAAGTCGAGGACGGACGAGACTTACGTCTTCCGGAACTTCCTTCACGAGGGGAAGATCACGCTGGACCAGGAGGACTACCTCTCCCAGTACCTGCTCCACACCCAGCATCACAGGGCACAGATCATGAGCGCCCTCAGGGTGATGAGGAAGGAGGCGGTGACCACCGACTATCTCTTCTACCTCTCTGACATCCAGTGATGTCCCCCTGACCTAGAACAACTGCTTGATGGAAAAATTGCCCTTCAAGGGCGGTCAGCCCTCATCTGGGCACAGTCCAATTCTAGGTGAAGGAAGGCAACACCTCTTCGGCGAAGAGCCGCGCCTCCGCCTCGAAGTCGCCGCCCATGAACCTCAGGATGAACAGTGTCACCCCGACGTTGACGTAGCGCTGTATCTGCTCGATGCACATGTCAGGCGTCCCTGCTATCGGAGCCCTGCGATCTCCGTCTGGGCTACCGTACCTTTTCCGGAAGGCCTCGGTGTACCTCTCCCCGCTCATCTCGGCGGCGCTCCGACCCTCCTTGATGGTCACGAAACAGGCCCAGGACTTCCTGATCTCGGAGGGATCCCTGCCCACGGCCCTGCAGTGGCGCTCCAGGACCCCCAGCTTGTACGCGTAGTCCTCAGGAGAGCCCCTCCACGCCGCGAAATTGCAGACGTCGGCGTGCCGGGCGACGGTCCTCAGCGTCAGCTGCTCGCCGCTTCCCGCTATCATCAGAGGGGGGTGGGGCTTCTGCACGGGTTTGGGGCTGCAGTAAGCTCCGTCGATCTGGTAGAACCGCCCCTTGAAGATCGGGGCCTCCTCTGTCCACATCATCGTAATGATCCGGGCGGCCTCGTCGACGCGCCTCACCCTCGCCACAGGCGACTCGAAGGGGTAGCCGTAGGCCCTGAACTCCCCCTCGTGCCACCCAGTGCCCAGCCCCAGCACCAGCCTTCCGCCGCTGATCGCATCGAGGCTCGCAGCCATCTTCGCCAGCAGGGGAGGGTGCCTGAAGGGGTTGCAGAGCACCAGCTGCCCCAGCCTTATAGCGCCTGTGTTCGCAGCGAGGGCCGAGATTGTCGTCCAGCATTCGAACCTGTTGTCACCGGGGTCCTCGTACATACCGATGGTGTGGTCGCTGATCCAGACCGAGTGATAGCCCAGCTCCTCGGCGAGGAGGGCCTCTTCGAGGATGTCGCTGTAACTGGGGCGCTCACAGCTCAGGAACACTCCGAAATCCAAGTCCACCATGACTAGTACCATTGTACGGGTCAAGATATTACATTTTCACAATTAACGGGAGAAGGGTGTCTACGGTTCTCGGCACAATGCACCCTTATATCTGATGCATCGCAACGTGAGAATTATGGGCGAACAAGGTGGAACAACATATCAGGGAGCTCAGCTCATCGCCGAAGAGGCCGCGGTGCTTAAGGCCTTCGAGGACATGGTTGGCGAGGCCGTCCCCCATGTGAGCGAGATAAAGTGGAGCACCTTCGGATTCACGGCCCGAGACAGCCACGTCACAGGCATCGGGATGTTCTCCAAGGGGCTGCCATCCCTCCCGGAGGGCCTCTGGGACCTAGAACGCCTTGAGTATCTTTGGCTGACAGGCAACCGCCTCAGCCCCTTCCCCGACGAAGTTAGGAGATTGAAGAGCCTCAGGCAGCTCAGCCTGAACATGAACGGCCTCACGGAGCTTACCGAAGGCATATGGGAGCTCGACGGCATGGAGTACATCTGCTTCTGGAGGAACCAGGTGGCCGAGATCTCCGAGGACCTTAGGAGGCTGCGCAACCTGGAGGAGTTCCACCCTGCGGCGAACCCCATCACATCCCTCCCGAGGAGCATCACAACGCTGACGAAGCTCCGGGTACTTGACCTGGCCGACACGGGGATCACATCGCTGCCCGAGGGCTTCGACCGACTTCAGCGCCTGGAAGTACTCAACATGCGGAACACGCGGCTGTCCAGCTTCCCGATGGAGATACGCCGCATAGAAAACCTGACCTTCCTGGGCATCGACGAGAGGCTGGCCAACCAGATACCGGGGGAGCTCAGGGAGAAGAAGGGGCTGAAGATAGAGATACGCACCGGTTCAAGCTGACCTGTCCGTCATATCTAGCACAGACCCGTTGACTGTTGTCAATACCTCACGAATTATAGTTATGAAATATGGTTGGTTCATCGACTCGCTATGATCAGTGCGCCCTCATCCTGTTCTCCAGCATCTCGAACCCCGCGTCCACCATACCACGGTGCTCGTGTTCGAGCCCCCACATTATGTAGATGAATGGGGTCCTCTTCGTCAGGAACGTTCTCCTCTCATCGAGGTTCGGCCCCAGCGGGAGCGAGTAGCTGTTCAGCAGGTCCTCGATGAAGGACTCTCCCTCCCAAAAGAAGAGGAGGTCGGCCGCCGGGTCCCAGATCCTCGCCTCCTCGAAGTCGATCACCCCGGTCACGTCGTAGGAGCCGGGGTCGACGAGCACGTTCGAGGTGTCGAAGTCCCCGTGGACCACCCTGGGAGTGAAGAGGAAGTTATCGGAGTCCCCGATGAACCCCTCGACTAGCTCTGACGCCCAGCCTCTCTGCTGAGGGTTGAGCACCGGGAAGACCTTCTCGCGTATTTCGTGGAGCCATCTCTCCCAGTACCGCCGATACCAGTCCAGGGTGAAGTCGCTGGGGAACCTCTCCATGAACTCGGCGAGGACCCGGTCCGAATGGAGCTCCGTGAGGAAGCCCCCCAGCCACTCGGCTATCGACCGCCTCTGCTCCCTCGATGCGCCCTCGAAGCACCGCGACAGCGAGACTCCCGGTATCTTTCTGTATCCGACGAAGGGCGTTTCCGGGTCCTCGGACAGGAAAAGGAATCTGGGGATCTCCACCGTCAAGTGGGGCCTCAGAAGCTCCAGGACCTCGTTCTCCCTCATGATCAGCCGGAGCCCCTCCTCGTTGAAGAGGCTCCTGTCGGGGAAGCGGAAGATGTACTCCCCCTTCACCTCGAAGACGTTGTAGGTGCCGTGGTAGTGGAACCTGATATAGGAGCCCTGGATCTCCGGGAAGAAGCGCCGAAGGGCTCTGTGCACAATCTCCAGCGAGACGTCGCGAGGATTGGACTCCTCGAAGGAGGTCAATTCCCAGTGTTCACCTCTTCATTCCTGTCCCTAATGAAATATATCTATGAGCATCCGTAGACAGACCGGGTCCTCGAAATAAACATTCACGGTCAACCCTGCGGGTTGTTGTAGTGTGTGATCTCATAGAGGTAGTCGAAGTAGATCTCGCAGTCATTCTCCGGACACCTGCTACATAGGAACTCAGCTTCCTCTACCTGAGAGTCCACCTCCTCTACCTCGAAGGTCCTGCCGCAGATGGCTCTTAGAGTCACCATGGTGCTCACTAACTTCAAAACAAGGCTAGAGGATGTACCCCTTCTCCCTCGCCCCGCTCAGGAACTCGCTGAACGCCGGCATCCCGGCGCCGACCGCCTCGGGGATCACCTCCTCGCAGACCCTGAGGCCGTTCGCACCGTTGGTCAGGACGACGGCCCCCCAGCCCCCCTCCCTGGAGGCGACCGCGAAGTTCTTGTAGCCCCCGTTGTCCCCCCACTGCCAGAAGGAGTCCCCGTCGACACCGTGCTGCAGCCCCCATCCCAGCCCCCAGGAGATGGAGTCGTTGACGGCCACCTGGGGCCTCAACATCTCCTCCACGATGTTGCGGGAGAGGTGGCTCTCGTCCATGGAGGACGGCTCCACGATCTCGGCGATGAAATTGTCGAGGTCCCCCGATGTCGAGTAGAGGCTCGATGCCGACATCGCCATGGATCGGTGCCTGATTTCCTGAACTTTCCCGTCGCCGTCGTGGGGGCTGGCGGTCCTCCCCTCGAAGTCGTCCCTCCAGACGTAGCAGCTGTCCGCCATGCCGAAGGGGTCCAGAATGGCGTCCTCCATTAACCTTTCAAGCGGGAGGCCGGAGAGCTCCTCCAATACCCTCTGAAGGTAGACGTACCCCTCCCCCGAGTAGCTGAACCTCTCCCCAGGGTCGAAGTGAATCTCCAGGGGCTTCTCCCTCCTCCAGTTCTGGAATCCCGTGGTGTGGCAGAGCACCCTCCGCATAGTAATCATGGAAAGTCGGGGGTCTCCCTCAAGGAAGGGCTCGGAGAGGTAGCCGTCCAGTGGAGCGTCGATCTCGATGACCCCTCTCTCGTGCATGCGCAGCGCGGCGTAGGCGAAGACGGGCTTGCTGATGGAGGCGGCCTCGAAGATCGTGTCAGGGGTCACTGGTTCGCCGGTCTCGGAGGACATCGCGCCGAGCCCCTCGCTCCACGCGACCTCGCCTCCCTCCACGAGGGTCATTGAGACCCCGGGGACTGAGTGCCTCTCCATTGAAGCCAGGAACAGCTCCTCAAGGTCAGATTTCATGATCCAACAGTTTAGGCTGGTCCCTTATTTGATATGCGTTGATCTTGCGACAGCAGGTTTTACTCGCATCGAAGAGACTAAGAGAGGAGACATGTTAACTAAAACGGTTCCACGTCAACTACAGGCCCACCCACCCGACGGCATCAAAGCTGAGACAAGAGCCTCCCGTGCCCCTCGACGCCACCGACCCCGAGAGCCCTGAGGCACGCCCACATCGAGGCCTGGTTACTGGTCACGATGGGCCTCCTCAACCGGGACTCCAGCCTGCCTATGAGGGGGACGGCGGGGAGGTTGGTACAGCTGATGAAGACACCGTCGCAGCCGCCCCCCACCTCGTCCACGAACCCCAGTATCCTCTCAGGGGCGACGTCGGCTATGTCGTGGTTGTCCACCAGCTGCAGCCCCTGTATGGCGCCGACGTCGAAGCCGTGAGCCTCGAGGAATCGCCGTTCGAGCTGGTTTATGTCATCGGTGTAGGGCGTGGCGACCCCCACCCGGCGGATGCCGAGAGATCTGAGCCCCTCCACGACTGCGCCGGCCGTCGAGACAGTTGGGATGCCCGTCTCCTCCTCGATCCTGGAGACGAGCCTCTCCTCCCATTCAACGCCCTTCAGGAGAGAGCCCGATGTGCACCCGTAGACCAGAACATCCACGCCAGCCGTCGCCAGGAGTGCTCCAGCTCTGAGGGCCTCAAGGGACATCGCCTCGAGCTCCTCCAGCGTCACCCTCTCGAGCAGTATCCTGGCGGAGTGAACTGTGACTCCCTCTGGCGCCATCCCGTAGAAGTCGGGCTCCATCGTAGTGTTGCTGGAAGGTAAGAGCAGGCCGATTCGTCGACTGGACATGCGTCCTCTCAGGATCCATCAGTCGACCTGACAGATTACATTATCTAAAAAGCCATTAATATTCATCGGGCCATCTCCAATGGTCGGAAATGGCTACCAGATACCCCCTATCCAGAGCGAAAAAGGAGGTCAAGGCCTGCATTGAGACCTGGAGGGAGATCTTCGAGGACAGGTTCGGGGGCATGATCGAGTGCGCCTACGCAAAGGGCTCCTGCGTTAAGGAGTGGGGGTCCCCCATCGACTACGTTCCCCTCATCAGCGACGTCGACATCCACGTCAAGCTGGTGGAGGGTCACAGCCTGTTCGACGGCGCCCGCGATCCCTTCGACGAAGCCCTGGAGATCTCGACGGAGTACGAGGAGGCGTTCCTGAGGAGGCAGCCGGACCACCTCCACGTACCCCGGACCCAGATCGTGGTGCTGAACCCGCATCTCTTGGAGCCAGACTTCTTCCTTCCCTCCAGGATACCTGAGCAGAACGTCATGATTGGAGACCCACAGCCCGGCGAGGAGCAGCCCGCCGAGAGGATCAGGGAGATCGACCTGAAGGCGATGCTGGAACTCGGGGACGTGCTCAGGACGCTGCCCATGAGCGCCGTGGACAGGGTCGGCGTCGACCTGGTGCCCCTCATCAGGAGGCTGACTTGGAGGGTCTCCCCCACGCCCGTGAGGCTGCTCAGCCAGCTCGAGGACGACCCCTACGGGGTCTGGGAGCGGAACAGGACCAGTGTCTGCGAGGGCCTGGAACGGCACGGCTACGGCGACGTCTCAAGGCACTACAGGGAGTACTACCTGAGGGGATGGGAGGTCTTCCGGACGGAGTTCAGAGAGAGCAAGAAGATGAGGGAGATGCTCGCCAGCGCATACAGAGTCCTGAGGGGAGTGCACGCGCACGCCCTGGAGCTCAGCGCCTCTCCCTGATGGGACGAACGGATCTTACCCGAACTTTCCATCGCCCATGATCGATTCATAGGTCCCTGCCGTTCACCTTGACTCCCTCCAGGGAGCCGTGGAGCACGTCGATGTCCCAATCCCTCTCTCCTGTCTCGGGGTCCTTCCTCTGCCGATAAGTGCCCCATGCGGTCCCCGTGCTCCAGAAGCACCTGAAGTCATCGGCGTTGATTGCGGGATCGAAGCTCATCTCCTTCTGCACCATGTCGAAGCTGAAGCCGCTGAGTGCGACGAGCAGCCCCCAGCTCGCCATGCTCCTCGCGTAGTGGTGACCGCACTCCACCTCATTCCAGGGGTTCCGCCTAACTCCGTCGTGCCTGTCCCTCACCGCCTTGACCACGGTCAGCCCCTCGTCGACGAGCCCCTCGAATATCAGGTGGGCGGCCACCTGGTACTCGATGCCGGTCCAGACCTCGTGGGAGTAGGGGAAGGGTATCCTGGGGCGCCCTCCGCCGGGCCAGGTGCAGGCGATGAGCCCCACCTCGTCGTTGAGCGCGTAGACCCTCTGGCAGTTGTCGTGCAGCGAGAAGTCCGTGAGCAGGTTGTGCCTGAACACGGAGCCGATCGCCCTCTTCACGTGCGCCGGGGGCAGGAGGTATCCGAGGCCAGCCACGTGGGCGTTCGCCTGCCCCAGCAGCTGGTCGGCGAGGCAGCCCACCCCGTGCTGGTACTTGTAGGCGTCGACGTCCTCCAGCTTCTGGACGTAGTACTCGCCGTTCCAGAGGGCCTCATCCAGGTTGGCCCTTCCCATCTCGAATAGCGTGCCGTACCTCTGGGCGGCCTCGTAGTCCCCGGCCGCCTCAGCCATCCTTGTGGCTGTCCTCAGCGCCCCCAGGAACATCACGCCACTTAGGGGGTTGGGGCCATAGAACTCGATGTCGTAGGTGTTGTGCTGCTTCCCGTCCGTGACGCCGTCGCCGTCCGTGTCCCAGCGTGTGCAGGCGAAGTCCATGGCCCTCCTCGCCCCGGGCCAGAGGCCCTCCATCCATGCTGTGTCGCCGTTCATCTTCCACTCCCTGTAGAGCCTCATTATGCTGCCGCACTGGCCGTCTGAGGCGGGCTCGAAGGCGTCCCAGCTCCGTTCTCCGGGGATCTCGCGGTAGGCCCTGAAGTTCATCTTACCGTCCTCGTCGGTCTCCACCTGGAACTCGGTCCTTCGCATGCTCCTCTCCAAGCTCGGGAAGAGGAAGGCGAGTGTCTGGGCGTAGTTCCAGACGTGGGTGCAGTTGCCGCTGCAGCAGCCACCCTCGTCGAAGCACCCCTCGTACCCGAAGAAGCTGCCGTCCTCGAGCCAGAAGCAGGTGGGGCTCCGGATGACTGTGATGTTGGCGGAGAGGGCGTCCAGAACGTGGGACGGTAGCGTCGACCCGAAGAGGGCGTCGTGGAAGGCCCTCGTAGCCCCGTCGAGGCGCTCTAGGTTGGAGACGACGTATCGTGAGACGTCCCAGGCGCTGTCGAACCGGGCGGCGTACCTGTTCCTCACAGTCTGCTGCTCGCATCCGCAGGCATCACCTTGGGGGACTTGGCTCCAACTCCTAACCCTGTTCGGGAGGTACCAAGACAGGACGAAGCGGAATTCCTTGGCCTCCCCTGGCCCGATGGTTTCCACCGCACCAATGCTTCCGACGTCAGTCTTGCCGTCCTCGGAGGGCTCCGAGTAACCAAGGTCCGTCAGCAGGCCATCCTCTGACAGGTCGTCCCAGAACTCTCGAAGGTTGTCCCACCATCCGCTGCGCAACCAGTGCCTCTTCACAGTGACCCGGCTGTTCGTGGTGGCCAGGGAGAGGCCCCCGTGGAGAAGGCTATCCTTGCCATACCTTCCTGAGTGGAGGTGTAGCCCGCGCAGCCCCATCTCCTCCCTGAACTCGTTGATGTTCCCACCGAAGCCCTCAGACTTCAGGCTGCCGAAGCGGTTAAGCCCCGTATAACCGACGGCGTTCAGCAGAGAACCTACGACGGTTACCTCAAGGGGGTCCTCGCCTGTGTTCTTGACACGATAAGTCAGGAGGGTCGCAGGCAGCCCGGAGTCATCGGGCTCGTGGGGAACGAAGGGCGTGTAGGCCTCTAGCATGATGTCCACAGGCAGGGAGGTGTCCTCGAACTCAACGTAGACAAGAGGATACTCTCCCCTCATACAGGAGTCCTCCAGGCGGGGCAGCCCAGCCAGCGTGCCAGGTTGGAAGCCGTGGGACTCCGTGAATGGTGGAACGAGCCTGCTCTCCAGCACCCGAGTGATCGGCGCTCTCCCTTCGCCTATGATGGCGATTGAGAAGAAGGAGTAGGGCAGCCTCTGCCCCTTGGCCGACCGGTTGAAGATCTCCCAGTCCCTCAGGTCGCCGCGGGAGCCCAGGGAGATGTTGCCCGTGCCGATCCCCCCGAGGAGGAAAGCTGCCTGGGCGGCATCGCGACCGAACTCCCTCTGGGACCCCGTGGCGTGGAGATCCTGCTTGGAATAAGGCAATTTGGACATTGGATCTCTGATGACTTCATGTCGAATTGGGTTGAAAACACTTGCCAAACGCGGCCGAGGGTTCCAGAGCCACGCACTCAGTTCCTCAGAGATTTTTTATAGGCTCGGGGAAAAGGTGAGGTATTCACATGTTGGGAGTAGCTCTTGCGCTAGTGCCCTTCCTGGTAACGCTGACCGCCATCCTCGTTTTCAGGGTGAAGACCCACTGGGCAGGGCTCCTCGGCACAGCCTGCACGTGGCTGATCGCGATCTTCTACTCCAGAACGCCCCTGTACCTCCTGCCGTGGGCCTGGATCTACGGCATCTTGGTCCCTCTGAGCTACACCCTAGCTGGGTTCGCCGCTTGGTTTATGACCTACCACATGATGTTCCACGGCTGCTTCGAGGACATCCAGGAGTCTATCAAGCGGATGAAGGGGGGCCTCGTCTTCAAGGTGTTCTTCCTCTGTTTCGGCCTCGGCGTCATGATGCTCTCCTCCGGAGCGGGCTTCACCTGGCTGGCGGTGGTGCTCAACGACATGGGCATCTCCCCCTGGGCTGTGGGCATCCTCATAGAGGGCTCAGCGGACCCACTCACACAGTACGCCTACTACGCCACCCCCGTCGTGGTGCCCGCCCTCCTCTTCGGCAAGGAGTTCGGATTCACCTTACAGGACCTAATGCCCATGTTCAACAGGTTCTTCTGGATCACCATCCCCGGGTTCGCCCTAGCGATGCTCTGGGTGCTTAAGCAGGATGGGAAAGATGTCACGAAGAGGGACGTGGCTGCCGCGGTGGCGTACGGGCTGTTCCTGGCGGCCGTCGTCAACGCCCTCAACCTCCTCGTGGACATCTCGGCCGTCGGAATCCTGGCCGGCGCCATCGGCATGGGAGCGCTCTACGTGGCCCGGAAGGTCGGAGTGTTCGGGTCATCCTCCGAGGGAGAAGTTGACGTCCACCCGCCGATGACCGGAGAGCAGAGGGGCCGATTCAACAAGGCCATCGCTCCTTTGATAATCGTCTCCCTTCTGGCCGGGCTCTGGGGCTCCTTCGGGAAGCCGATCGAGAGAGCCCTGGGCAGCATCATGATCCCCGTCATCGCGGACCAGGCCGTCCCCTTCAAGGTGGCGCAGCCCTTCATCTGGCCGGCCATCACCGTCATTCTCATGTTCGCCTGGCTCAAGCCCTCACGGGAGAGCCTAGAATACGTCGGGAAGCTCATGAAGGACAGGTGGGTGATCCAACAAGTGGCTAACTGGACCTTCGCCGGGATGGTGTTCACCTACCACTGGAGTGGCAAGACCATCGTGGACGGAAGCCTGGTGCTGCTCCCGGGCAACGAGGACCTCAACCTTCTCACCGTGCTCGCGAAGACCGCCGTCGGCGTGGGCCTCCACCCCTACGTGGTGATGATCCCCTTCATGTCCATGTTTGCCACCACACTCCTCGGCACGGAGCTCACCTCAACGACCTTCTTCATGCCCTTCCACTTCATCGCAGCCAAAACCCTGGGTTTTGCAAAGCCCACCGCGTTCATGGTGGGTCACATCGTAGCGAACATCGGGATCACCGACATCAGGAAGCTGATGAAGAACGTGGCCCTAATCGGGGCATACGGCGAGGAGTACAAGGCCCTGAGGCGCACGTTAGTCATCGGCCTGATAATAACCGCGGCGACAATAATACCGCTAATGAGCTTCCTCTTCTGGCCCTGAGGGAGCGGACAGTGGGAATCCAATTCTGGCATCCATCCACCAAGGCGAGCATTTACTATCGTTGATTTCATTCACAGAAAATTATATAGTCCGATGCCCCATTCATTAAGGGAGGGCCATGAGGACCTACATTTTCACCGACAAGGAGAGGAACATCATAGAGACCTACCTCAGGGACGGTACCGAGCTGGAGGGGTACAACGTCCTCCTCCTCCGCCTTAGCCGCCACATCTTCCAGATCAACAACGACTTCGAGCTCGCCACCAGGTTCCTACTGGAGATAGCCGAGGGCCCGGAAAGACGATAAAAACGCACGAGTTCCCTGAATTTATTAGGCAAAAGAGCAACTCATCTCCCTATTATCCTATTCACGGATACAGATCACAAGTTCAGAAGCATTTTAACATACGACAATTCTGCACAAAGAGAGGGTCATATCCCTGAAAACGGGATCTGATCGACAAAGACCAAGAACGAGCCGAAAAATGAACAGGAAAAAAAGGTACATCGCACTAGGTTTGATTTTGTTCATCTCCTTCCTTAGTCTACAGTGCATTACCAGGATCGTCGACGCCGAAGAGCCGAACATCACGCTGAGGATAAAGATCTACAGGATTGTGATGGTGGACCTGATCGAGGAGCCCCCCCTCCCCGACTACGTGGACTGGCACTACTTCATCTCCGTCAACAGTGAGGGCGAGTGGCTCGAAGACGACAGGGTCTCGCAGGGGTTCTACATCATCAGATATCTGGACATAGTGCACGATTTTCAGGTGGACGGCAGGTACGCCCGCATTAGGCTCAGCCTGAGAGACGACGATACGTATTCCCGACCTGATCTAGCTGACATCAGCAGCCACGCAGGCGGGGGGATAGACAACTACAAGGATTTCACTAGAGGGACCACCTTCTCGGGGGTGTACGACGTCAAGATGAACGTCTTGATGGACAACGACGAGGTTACCGTGAAGTCAGGCTACTACGTGACAAACGGCGAATACGACGGCAGCACCAGGGAGGACGAGAACGACGCTGAGTTGTGGTTCAGCATCTCGGACGACTACGAGGCTCCGGTGGCGGAAGCGGGTCCGAACCGTTTATGCTACACGGGGGAGACGGTTTACTTCGATGGGTCGAGTTCCACGGCCTCTAACGGCTCTATGATCACCAAGTACGAGTGGGACTACGACGGCGACGGTAAATACGACATCAGCGGCTCTTCCCTCTGGTACACCTTAAAGGAGAAGGGTAACTACACCGTCTACCTGAAGGTGACGGACTCCATCGGCGAGTGCGACGTCGACGAGTGCCACGTCCAAGTGACGGACGCCCCGCCCGCGGCTTCCTTCGTCTACGCACCGGCTAGCCCTACGATAGAGGACAAGGTCCAGTTCAACGACACGTCGACAGACCTCGACGGCGAATTGGAGTCGTGGCACTGGGACTTCGGCGACGGGACCACGTCGACGGAGCGGAACCCTTCACATAGGTTCGAGGGCAAGGGGACGCACTTTGTGACGTTCACCGTCGAGGACGACAGCGACACCACAGACTCCATGACGATCCCGGTGACCGTCGTTAACATCCCTCCGGACGCGGATTTCAGCCTCTCGCCGATGGAGGTCAACCACGGCGAGACCGTGACGTTCGTGGATGGGTCGTCTGACCCTGAAGGCGGTGTGATCCTGTACGAGTGGGACTTCGGTGATGGGCACGGGGCGGTCGTTGACAGCCCCACGCACTCCTACGACAACCCCGGCGAATACACGGTGAGCCTCACGGTGCGGGACGACGAGGGGGAGACGGACACTGCAAGCAGAACAGTCTTCGTGAGCAGCAGGCATCCTCTAACTCTGGTTGTGAGTGATCTCCTAGGCCTGCCTGTCTCTGACGTGGAGGTCAGCGTATATTCAGGTGGCGAGATGTACGCCTCCGGGTTCACGGACGGGAGGGGCGTCCTGACCCTTTTTGAAGTGCCGACTGGGGACATCATCGTCAAGGTCAGCAGCCTCGGCTTCGTGGCCACCACAAGAGTGTTTCTCACCCAGCCATCACGTTACACAGTCAAGATCGTCGCGTCGATATACACGATAGGTGCAGCAGCGGTAGTTCTGAGCGCCACATCTGTGGCTACGTACCTATTTGTCAGTGGTCGAAGTCCTTTCAAGAGACCAAAACCTGTGTGAGACGGAAAACTTTTTCAAAGGTTTAAGTCCAACACTTAACGCGGAATGTTGAACGTCGATCTAGTCAAACTAGTTTATTTCTCCCCAACAGGAACGTCAAAGAAGGTTGCAGCTGCGATAGCGGAAGGGATCCATTCGAAAATTGAATACGTGAACCTGACCCCACCCGCTGCGAACACCATCGAGTTCGGAGAGTTCCGCGATGATATAGCCATCATCGCAGTGCCAGTCTATGCCGGACGGTGTCCCTGAAGTAGCAGCGGACAGGTTGAGAAGACTCAAGGCGAACGACACGCCTGCTATCCTAGTGGTGGTGTATGGTAATAGGGCGTTCGAGGACGCGCTACTGGAGCTCAGCGATCTGTCCCCGCAGGCGGGCTTCAGGCCTGTCGCTGGTGGGGCTTTCATCGGCGAGCACTCTTACAGTACCTCTGAGAACCCCACGGCACACGGGAGGCCCGATGCTGGCGATCTGTGGAAGGCTGCGGAGTTCGGTGCGGAGATCGGGGAGAAGATGACAGGGATAAATTCGCCATTTGACATAGAGCCCTTGAATGTACCCGGGAACCACCCTTACAGGGACGGATGGGACCCAGGGGAGCCTATGTCGCCCCTCACCGAGGAAGATAACTGCATCAAGTGCGGGAAGTGCGCCGTGGTTTGTCCCGTCGCCGCAATCACCATGATCGATGAGGTCACAACCGAGGAGGAGCCATGCATAATGTGCTGCGCCTGCGTCAAGAACTGCCCCACTGGCGCCCGGGTCATGAGGGCGCGGATGCAAGAACTCTCGGAATGGCTGAATAAGAACTATAGCGAGAGAAGGGAGCCTGAAACGTTTCTCTAGCCTTTCAAACTAATTTGTCCTGAAAAAGTGGTGGGGAGAGGTCATCAGATCCTGCTGACGTCGAAGCTGGAGTCAAGCTCCTCGAGGGCTGTCACCAGTATCTTGACGAGGTTCTCCAGGTCCTCCAGGTAGAAGGCCTCGACGGGGCTGTGGGAATACCTCCTTGGCAGCGCAATGGTCGACGCGGGGATCCCTGCCCTAGTCTTCGCCATGGCGCCGGCGTCGGTGCCACCGAACTGGAAGTTCTCCTGGTAGGGGATTCCCTCGGCGTCGGCGGCCGCCTTGAGCCACTCCCTCACCCTGTGGTGGTGGATGACGTTCACCCTGCCTCGACCCTGCTCGCCGTGGTGGATCGCCGGGCCCTTCCCTATCTCGTAGAAGATGTCCCTCATCTTCACATCCGGCTGGTAGCCCGCCGAAGTGGTATCGATGGCCACCGCCATGTCGACGTCTAGGTCGTAGAGTATCGAGTATGCCCCGCGCAGCCCGTTCTCCTCCTCGACGGCCGCCAGGTAGTAGACTGTGGAGGGAATCTTCCTGTCCTTCAGCTCCTGCGCCACGGCGATCAGCGCCGCCATCCCGATCTTGTCATCGACCCCTGGACTCGCCACGAGGCCGTTCTCCAGCACCAACGGCGGGGCACCTGGAACCATGGGGGTACCCACCCGGATCCCCATCGCCGCCGCCTCCTCCCTGTTCCGGGCGCCAACGTCGATGTACATGTCTTGGACTTCCGGGACGGTCTTCGCCTCCTCCGCCGAAGTGACGTGGCCCGGCTTCACCCCGACCACCCCCATGACGGGGCCTTTGTCGGAGAGCAGCTTCACTTGCTGCCCGAGCAAGGTCCGGCTCAGCATCCCCCCCAGCCTCCTGAACCATATGAACCCCCTTTCGTCGATGTTGGCGACGACGAGGCCCACCTGGTCCATGTGCGCCTCCAGAGCGACTGAGGGGGCATCCTCGTCGGAGCCTCCCTGGACGGCGACCACGTTCCCTCTGGGCGTGACGTGGACCTCGTCCACAAGGGGCCCGAGCTCGGAGAGCATGTGCCTTATCATGGGCTCCTCGTAGCCAGAGGGGGCGCTTACGTCCGCAAGTTTGAGGAAGACCTGCTTCAGATCCATTACTGCATACACCTTCGGGATATCACACCCTCGAAGATCTATCTATCAGTTTCGAACGGAAGAAAAAAGGAGGAAACTGTAAGCCTCTAGTCCTGCAGGGTCATGGGCTGGCCACAGCAGACCAGGACGCCCGCCCCGTTCTCCACGACCTTGACTTTGTTTCCGCAGATCTCGCAGAGGTAGACTTCGTCGACTTCGGTCATTCTGGGTCATCATCGGAATGTGAGTACGGATAATTTTACCTTTCGGCCTGTGTCAACCTTTATCCAGTGCCCTATCAATCTCTCTACAGGTGTTCGTTTTGAGCGAATCCATCGAGAAGTTGAAGGCCGCCTTCGCCGGGGAGTCCCAGGCGAACCGGCGTTACCTGGCCTTCGCGAAGAAGGCTGATGAGGAGGGGTTGGGCCAGGTCGCAAAGCTCTTCAGAGCTGCAGCGGCGGCGGAGACGGTCCACGCCCACAACCACATGAGGATCGCCGGCGAGATCGGCATGACTGTGAGCAACCTAGACGAGGCCATCTCGGGGGAGACCTTTGAGTTCACCAAGATGTACCCAGAGTACCTGGAGATCGCTAGGCAAGAAAAGAACAAACAGGCCGAATGGAGCTTAAACGTCGCCAACCAGGTAGAGAAGATCCACGCAGGCCTCTTCAAGGCCGCCCTCGAGGCCGTCAAGGGCAGCGAGAAGATGCCCGAAGTCGACTACTACGTCTGCAAGGTCTGCGGTAACACCGTGGAGGACGAGGCCCCAGAGACGTGCCCCATCTGCGGGGCTCCCAAGGCCCAGTTCAAGAAGATAGAATAACCAACCCTTTTTCCCATTTTTTCAGTGATTCGGATGCGCCTCTGGTCGCTCTACCCCGCCTACCTTGACTGGAAGGGCCTAGGAGGGGAGTGGAGGGAGGGGCTCCTGGCCCAGGCGGTCCTATTGGGCAGGACCAAGGGTTGGAGGAACCACCCCCAGCTCGAAAGGTTCAAGGCGCACGAGGACCCAGTGGCGGCCATAGGGCACTACCTCCTCAAAGTCCACGAGGAGGCCACGAGGAGGGGCTACAGCTACAACCTCTCAAAGATTGTGGCGCCCGTGGACGAGATCAACCTCATCGAGCTGACGGACGGACAGCTGAGGTACGAACTTTGGTTATTATCAGAGAGACTGGGAAAAAGGGACCCGGAGTGGTTGAAGGCTATACGGAGGCAGCACAGGGATGATCCTCCGACGCCCCATCCCCTCTTCAAAGTGGTGGAGGGGGAGATCGAGCCGTGGGAGACCGGGTACTGGAACTCGCAGGACTTATCTAGGGGCAACCCCTGAACCAGACCTAGGATGGTATTCGATCCGAAGCTTGTTGAAGATTGGGTCTCGATCTGGAACAGCTACGACCTCTCGTTGGTGGAGAAGCTGTTCCTGAACGACGGTAGGGTGACCTACTTCTCCTCCGAGAAGCAGGGGGTCGTCAAGGGGATCGACGCCTTGATCGAGCACCACCACGAGTTCGGCTTCGTCGAGGGGGGGAAGGACCAGCCCAATAGTCTCTGGCTCGAGGACACCGATATCGAGACCTTTGAAAGTTCAGCGGTCGTGACTGCGATATGGTGCTTCAGGAGGGGCGATGCGGAGAACGTCCAGCGGGGATCAGTGACGTTGGTCTACGTTAACACCACTTATGGATATCGCATCGCCCACGCTAACTTCTCCAATTACTAGGACCGTCATCAATCTGGCATAGATTTATCTCTGATCGCTCCATGAAGACACCGTCAGGTGCCACGAATTGGGAGAAAAAACGTTCGACGATGCGTATCCCATAAAAGACGGTTACAAGCGGTTCGACCCACGTAACACGGCCTTCAGCAGATCCTTCCGAGGGGACTCTGGGGCGGCCCAGAGGGACAACGCAGAGAGCAGGGAGGAGAAGATGGTGCGGAACGTCCCTGGCTACACGCTCGTGGACTACTCCTTCAGCGGCGCCGCTTTGACCGCAGCCCAGGCGTCACACTCGGGTCGGGGGCAGATGAACTCTGGCTTCTACTCCTGGAGTTCACTCGGCGTGGCCGTAAAGCCGGAGGGAGTTCCCAGATGGGAGGGCACTCCACAGGAGGCGAGTAAGATCCTGAAGAAGGCAGGCAAGTACTACGGTGCCTCCGGGATGGAGTTCTGCGAGACAGACAGGAGGTGGATCTACAGCCACACCGGCGACGGGAGGCCCATCGTCTTCGAGGACGTCGAGGAAGGATACGTCACGGAGGAGAAGGCGGTGATACCCGACAGTCACAGGTGGACCGTAGCGATCACCGTGCCTATGGAGGTGGAGGAGATGATGTACTCACCCACGGCACTGAACCCCGTCAGCAGCATGGGCTTCAGCAGGATGCCCGTCGTCGCCGGCACAGTCGCAGAGTTTATCAGGGGTCTCGGCTACCACGCCATCCCCTGCGGAAACGACACCGCCTTGAGTGTCCCCATCGCCATCCAGGCCGGCCTGGGGCACATCGGTCGCCACGGCAGGCTCATCACCTGGGAACGCGGCCCCATGGTACGCATCGCCAAGATATTCACAGACCTGCCTCTTGCCCCTAACCCCCCGGCTCCTAGGGGCATCATCGAGTTCTGCGACGCCTGCATGAAGTGCGCGAAGCAGTGCCCCAGCGGCTCCATCACGGAGGGGCCGAGGACCTACGAGGGACACTCGGAGGCGAACAACCCCGGAGCGCTGAAGTGGTACTGCAACGCCGACACCTGCCTCCAGTACTGGAGGGAGGTCGGCAGCGGCTGCTCAATCTGCTTCAGGGTCTGCAACTTCACAAAACCCGAGGGCATCTCGCACGACATCGTCAAATGGTTCATCAGGAACGTTCCCCAGCTCAACAGGTTCTGGACGTGGACGGACGACCTAATGGGCTACGGGAAGATGAAGGATCCCAGGAAGTACTGGGACACGCCCTACGAGCCCGGCTGAAGGATACTTATCTAGAAACGCTCCCACGAGAAGATCTCGTCGGGGGGCTTCCTCCGGTCTGTCTCCACGAACGCATCAGTCTTGGGGTACCCCAGGGGCGAGACAACGACCACATCCCAGTCGTCTGGGACCTCCAGCAGCTCCTTGACAGGGGCGTTCTCGAAGTCCCCGACCCAGCAGGTGCCCAGCCCCTCGGCCCTCGCCGCCAGCACGAGGTGGGTGAAGGCGATGGAGATGTCCACGAGGAACTGCTTATCCCCCATGTAGCCGCCCCGGTTGTACCCCACATCGAACCCGCAGGCGACGACGACCGCCGGCGCCTCGCCTATGAACCCCTGGTTTTTGCAGAGGGCCACGAGCTTCCGCCGCTTCTCGGCGTCTGTGACGAGGATGAACCTCCAAGGCTGCCTGTTGCTACCTGATGGGGCCATCCTGACCGCCTCCATCACCCTGTCAAGGGCCTCCCCGGGCGGCATCTCGGACCTGTAGGACCTGACGCTCCTCCTGGTCTTGACGACTTCGTAGAACTCCATAGTAAACATGGGACTGATCCGCCTCCGGAAATAAGATTATATGGGTTCCAAAGGCGACCGCAGAACATTTAGGCGAAAAAACTGATCTGAGATCATGTCTATTCTGCCAAACGTTTACCAGAGGCGCAGGTGGATCGGAGCTGGGAGGCCCGACTGCGTCGCCCAGAACGGGATGGTAGTTTCTAAACACCCCCTTATCGGAGAGGCCGGCGTTGACGTGATCAGGAAGGGTGGGAACGCCGTGGACGCGGCGGTGGCCGCGGCCTTCATGGACTGCGTCGTTGAGCCTGCAATGAACGGGATCGGTGGGGAGGGCGTCATGGCGATACACCTGGCGACCGGCGAGAACATCATCGTGGACTACGTCGGCCGCCCGGCGATGAGCTGCACCCCGGACATGTTCGAGGTGGAGGAGGACACCGAGCCGGGCTGGATGGGATGGTACAAGGTCAAGGGAGACGAGAACGTCGTCGGCCACAAGGCCTGCACCACGCCTGGGACGGTTGCAGGCCTTACGACGGCCCTGGAGCTCTACGGCACCATGAGCCTGGAGGAGGTGATGGAGCCCGCCATCAGGGTCGCCGAGGAGGGATTCGTCGTGGGCTGGTGGACGGCGGCCTCCATATTCGGCAAGATGAGGCTGTTCTCCAGGTTCCCCGAGTGGAGGCGTATCTACCTGCAGGAGGGGCAGTGGCCGTACAACCCGTACATCTACACGATGTCGAAGCCCCAGATCCTCTACAACACTGACCTCGCCAAATCTCTGAGCTCAATCGCGGAGGAGGGGCCAGACGCCTTCTACAAGGGCTGGATCGCCGAGGCCATAGCAGAGGAGATGGAGAGGGGCGGTGGCCTCATCACCGCTGAGGACCTGGCGATCTACGAGCCCATCGTCCACGAGCCGGAGCCAGGGATGTACAGGGACTTCACAGTTGTCTACGACCCCACCCACTCGGGGACCACGATGCTCCAGACCCTCAAGATACTGGAGGGGTACGACCTCGCCTCCCTCGGCTTCGACTCTCCCGAGACGGTCCACCTGATCGCAGAGGCTCTTGGGTTCGCCTTCGCCGACCGCTTCAAGTACATGGGAGACCCCGGTTACGTCGATGTCCCGCAGAAGGCCATGGTCTCGGACGAGTACGCCGAGGAGGTAAGGGGGCGCATTGATTTGGACAGGGCTTCGAGCATCGAACACGGAGACCCCTGGCCTCACGAGCCGGAGTGCACAACGGCGATGGTCGTCGGGGACAAGGAGGGGAACCTGGTCTGCATCAACCAGACCCTTGTGAACAGCTTCGGCTGCGGCGTCGTGGTCCCGGGGACGGGGATAGTGATGAACAACGCCATGTACGGGCTGGACCCAGAGCCGGGGCACGCGAACTCCATGGACGGTAGGAAGAGGAGGATACAGAACGTCTGCCCCACGGTGCTCCTCAGGGACAGCGAGCCCTACATGGCAGTTGGGGCCCCCGGCGGCAGGGCGATACAGATGGCCGTCTCACAGGTTATCTCGAACGTCGTCGACCACGGCATGGGGATCCAGGACGCCATCTCGGCCCCCAGGGTCTTCAGGGAGTCGCATAGGGTCTACGTCGACAACAGGTATCCGGAGGAGGTGAGGGAGGGTCTCGAGGAGAGGGGGCACGACCTCGTCTGGCTCGATCAGGAGCTGAGGGGCTGGGCCCGTCCCGTCGGAGTTCTCGTCGACCCAGAGACCAGGCTACTCCACGGTGGAGTCTACTGCCACTTGACGGGCTTCGAGTCGATTGCCATTGGACTATAGCCCCCCTTTCTCTGAAAAATAGGGAAAAATGTGGTTTTACTGCTCCTCTTTCCCGAGGATCCAGCGTAGGAACCAAGCGACGGAGCGTTTTCTGACGTCAATGACGTGCCTAGGCTCTCCGATCCCGTGGGGCTGCCTGGGGTAGATCACCATTCTGGTGGGTACCCCCTGCCTCTTCAGGGCGTTGTAGAGCTCTTGGCCCTGGCTGACAGGGACCCTGGCGTCCTTCTCGCCATGCTGGATCAGCGTCGGTGTCTTCACGTCCTTTACGTTGAACATCGCCGAGTGAGCCCTGTAGGGCTCCAAGTCGTCCCAGTACTCGCCGTGGAAGTAGTCTGGGATGAAGGTCGGTATGTCAGAGGTCCCGTTGAAGCTCATCAGGTTGGTGACTCCGGCTCCGACGCAGGCCGCCTTGAACCTGTCCGTCTGGGTTATCGTCCAGCTCGTCATGTAGCCGCCGTAGCTCCAGCCCAGGATGCCCATCCTGTCGGGGTCCACGATGCCCTTTTCGATCAGGTGGTCCACGCCCGACATGATGTCCTCGTAGTCCCCACTTCCCCAGTCGTCGTAGTTGGCGAAGCGGAACTCCTTACCGTAGCCGCTGCTCCCCCGGGGGTTCGCCCTGAGCATCACGAATCCCTCCTGGGCCAGGACCGCAGTGTTCCCGTACCTCATGGGGTCGGCGGCGAAGGTGCGCCCGTAGACGCCGGTGGGGCCCCCGTGCACCTCCAAAATCAGCGGGTAACTCTTCCCCTCCTCGTAGCCCAGTGGGTAGTAGACGACCCCCTCCACGTCGATTCCGTCCCTAGACTTCCAGGTGATCACCTCCGCCCTCGGGACCTCAGCAGTGGGCCACGCCTCTGGGATGTCAGGCTGCGCCACCTCTCTCTCGGAGCCGTCTCCGGGGTTTAAGATTTTCAGCGAGTTCATGGATCCGAAGTCCTCGGCGGCGTAGGCGATTAACCCCGACGCACCGACGTTGTAGGCCTTCCTCCTCAGCCCCGCGCTGGTGAGCTTTCTCCCGTCGCCGCCCGAGGCAGGGAGCACCCAGACCTGCGATGTGACGCTCTCAGACTCGTGGACGTAGACGCTCTCGCCGTCCGGCGACCACCCCATCAAGTAGCTCTGGCTGTCCGGCGTCCTGGCTAGAGGCTTGCCCTTCTTCCCCTCCGTCGAATAGAGAACAATCCTGTTGGAGAAAGCCCACTCCGCCGGCAAGTCCCCGACGGTGCAGGCTATCCACCTGCCGTCAGGGGAGGCCTTCACGCCCCCAGACCAGCTGGCCAACAGCCCCAGGTCCTTGAGCCCAACTTCGTCCACAGGCTCCTCGGGCTCCGATGGCACGAGGGCCAACCTCGAGTCGGGCCACACGTCGGCCAGCGGGCTGGGTTGGTGCTTGAGGGCTATCTGTTCGCCGTCGGGGAGCCAGCCGATATCCAGCACGTGGAACTCGCCCTTGGTGAGCTGCTTCACCTCCGGGAGATCCCTCGGCCCCACGCTGAAGGCCACCGTATAGACGTGCTGGTATTCGAACTCCTCGTGCCAGAGGTAGGCGTCGTCCTTCCCCTTGGTCCTCTTCTCCTTCTCCTCCGTTGGCGGCTCCGGCAATAGGAAGGCGATGGACCCGCCGTCGGGCGCCCACTCGATGGCGGTTATCTCGTACTTCTCGTCGTCGGTGAGGGCCCACGCCTCGCCGCCGTCCGCCCTCATGGCGTAGAGGTTGGACTTCTCTTTCCGGGTCGAGACGAAGGCGATAAAGCATCCGCACGGGCTCCACCTAGGCTTGGTGTCGCTCCCGTCGCCGTAGGTGAGTTGGCGCTTCTCCCCGGTCTCCACGTCCACCAGATAGAGGTGGTGTATAAACCGGCTCTCCTCCTCGGTGAGGAGCGGCTCCCGAACCGTATAGACGATCTTACCACCGTCGGGGGAAAGACTAACCTCACTTATCAATGGGTAGTGTATCTGGGCCTCGATGCTCCATCGATCCTTCTCGGTCTCAGGCATGACAATCAGGATAATATTGATGTTCGCCTGATAATATTATCGCGAGCAGATCGGAGATCAAGATAGCGACAAGTGTTATATCCTCTCCAAATCCATCGGTTTTGATCGTAAAATGGCGGAGTACGACTGGTCGGTCTACGAGAGGGACTGGCTCGGTTACCCACCCAGGAAGCAGGGGGAGATACTTATCAGGGAGCTCAGGCTCCATGGCGACCCCGTTGCCCTCGCTTGGTGGCCCGAGAAGCTGATGTCCCCAGAGTACGAGGAGCACATCTACAGGGGACCTCTTAAGCTGGTCCACTGCCAGTTCATGATGAGGGCACGGTACAGGGGAGAGGTCTACGTCCTCGACGGGATAACCAGTAGGCCCGACCCTCCGGTCTGCAACGGCGACGCCTACGTGGGTCTGACGACGGTCTCCGACGACCTGATGACCGGGGCCTGGAGCTCTAGGACGAACCCCGACAGTGGGGACCCTCCAGTGCCCCGGATCTACGGCACCCCGGTCGCCGCTCGGAGGAACCTTCTCCACGACTACACCATGGTGCCGCCCAATGTCAAGTATTTGGGCATCGCGCCGCTCAGCGAGTGCCCCTTCGACCCCGACGTGGTAGTCCTCTTCGGCAACCCCAGGCAGATGACGTACGCCTGCAGGGCCCTCCAGTGGTGGAGCGGGATAACGCCCAAGAGCCTAACCGGCCCCGGGACCTGCTCGTCCAGCTGGGCGGCGGCCTACATCAGCGGAGAGCCTAAGTACACCCTCGGGTGCTTCGGGCTGTTCAGCGCCATGGGGGTGAATCCCAACCACGTCAGCCTCAGCATCCCCAGCGAGATGATGCCCCCCCTCTGCAGCGTCCTAGAGCTCTGGAGGGATAGGGGGAGAGAGACCTTCAACGAGGCCCCGCCCGACGAGGAGAGGGAGTATATCAGGGCCCCATACGACGGCGAGTACACCAAGGACGACTACAGGAAGCCCGACTTCGTCTCCTGGAACGAGCACCTGGAAGAGCCCTACGAGACGTGGGCGGAGAGGAGGCGGAAGAAGGGGTTCCACGTTCCCGAGGACGCCTGACCACAGCAGACACCCCCTTTTATCCAACTTCGTCGCGATATGCATCATCCCGAACGGTGGCCGAATTGGTGAGGAGGCGCAGATTCGATGAAAACTACCCCACCCTGGACTCCTACAGGAGGTACAACCCTGTTGGGAAGGGCGTAAAAAGCTCCCACTACGGTTACCAGACGGAGGCGGGGAAGCAGCTAAGGATAGAGAAGGGGCTCGTTGGTTTCTCACTCCTGGACTACGCCTTCAGGGACGCCTCATACACGGCCGACCACACCTTCGACGGCTCAAGGAGCCGGATGGACAGTGGCTTCTACTCGTGGAGCCCCCTGGGCTTCACGCACAAGCCCGACGCAGTCTCCCGGTGGGAGGAGTCGCAGGAGCATGCCAGCAGGGTTGTCACCAAGGCCGCAAAGTTCTACGGTGCAGTGTCCGTGGGCTTCTGCGAGCTGGACAGGCGGTGGATCTACAGCCACACCAGGGACGGGAAAGTGTTCGTCTTCGAGGACGTCGAGGAGGGCTATGTGACCGAGGAGAAGGCCGTGATCCCAGACAGCCACAAGTGGATCGTCGCCATGACCGTGCCCATGGACCTAGAGGAGACCATGTACACGCCCACCGCCATGGTGCCCTCCGGCGGGATGGCCTACAGCAGGATGCACATCCTGGCCGGCACAGTCGCGGAGTTCATAAGAGGGCTGGGCTGGCACGCGATCCCGTCGGGAAACGACATGGGGTTCAACGTCCCCATAGCCATCCAGGCGGGCTTGGGCCACGCCGGGCGAATGAACAGGATGATCACCTGGGAACGGGGGCCACTGGTGAAGATCTGCAAGGTCTTCACAGACATGCCGCTCGCCCCCAGCCCCCCGGCCCCGGAAGGCATCCTCGAGTACTGTGGCGTCTGTAAGAAATGCGTGAAGCACTGCCCCAGCGGCTCCATCTCGGAGGGGCCTATGACCTTCGACGGCCCGCCCGGGGGCAACCCTGGCGTCTACAGGTGGTACTGCGACGAGGGGAAGTGCCGCCAGTATTGGGACGATGTGGGGACGAGCTGCACCATCTGCTTCAGGGTCTGCGCTTTCAGTAAGCCTCCGGGGGCGCTTCACGAAACGGTGAAGTGGTTTATCAGGAACGTGCCCCAGCTCAACAGGTTCTGGGCGTGGACCGACGACCTCTTAGGCTACGGGAGGATGAAGGACCCGAGGGAGTACTGGGAGGAGCCCTGAGTCAGCCCCTCAATGCCCTCAATATTTTTTCGGAGGTGATGGGTAGCTCCCTCATGGCGGCGCCCGTGGCGTTGTAGACGGCGTTCCGGACCGCCGGCGCTATAGGGATGACGGCCATCTCCCCGATGCCCTTGACGCCGTAGACAGTGTTGGGCTCCACGGGCTCCACGAGGATGACCTCCATCTCCGGCATCTCCGCGGCCCTGAGCACCTTGTAGTCGAGGAAGCTGTTGTTCAAGGGTTCCCCCGTCTCGGGGTGGAGTTTGAGCTCCTCGGTGAGGGCGTAGCCGATGCCCATCTGCATCCCGCCCTCTAGCTGTCCCTCAACCGACCTGGGATGAATCGCTCTACCGATGTCGGAGGCGGCAACTATCTTCAGCACCCTCACCATCCCGGTCTCCGTGTCCACTTCGACCTCCGCGAAGGCCGTACCATACGGGGGAACAAAGGTTGGGACGTTGTAAGTCGCCTCTTTCACGATGACATTGTCACCACCGTGGAAAACGTCGGGGTGCCGCAGGACATCTCCGAAAGTCAGCTTCTGCTCCGGGACGCCTTTGGCGGAAATTATGCCTTCCTTAGCGTCCAGATCCTCGACGGGGACGTTCATTATGCCTGAGGCGAGTTCGAGGAGCCTTCCCTTCATCTGCTCAGCCGCCGTCTTCACCGCGCCTCCGGTCTCCATCGTGCTCCTGCTCGCAGCAGTGGTGGTGCCCCAGGGTGTGGTGGAGGTGTCCGCCAGGGTAACAGATATCTTGTCCAGACGTCCGCCAAGAGCCTCCGCGGCGATCTGGGCCATGACGGTCCTGAGGCCCTGCCCGATGTCAGGGACACCTAGCAGCAGGTGGAACGAGCCGTCGATGTTCACCTTCAGAACGGCGTTCCCGACGGACCTCTCGGTGTCCTTGAGCATGGGAGCGTAGTGGCTGTAGCAGGCCATGCCGATGCCCCTCTTGATGGTGCCCCCCTCGGCGCCTGGAGTCTTCTGCCTCCGCTCCCAGCCGATGGCGTCGCCACCCTTGAGCACCGCCTCCCTTAGGCCACTGCTGGTCACGGGCTTACCGTTTAGGGGAATGATGTCGCCGACGTGGAGCTGGTTCTTCAACCTGAACTCCTTGGGGTCCATCCCGATGGCGCAGGCGATCTCGTCGATCTCGGACTCCATGGCGAAGTGGATGGGGGTGCTCGTGAAGCCCCTCATGGCGCCGGAGGGCGGCGTGTTGGTGTAGACCCCGTGGCCGACGTACTTGATGTTGGGGCATCTGTAGAGGAGGGTCATATAGCTGGCGGCCCTGCTCGCCATGATGCCCCCCCAGGCGTAGGAGCCGATGTCGACGACGGCCTTGACCTGGCGGGCGACCAGCGTACCGTCTCTTTTTACACCCGTCTTGGTCTCGAAGACGCAGGGGGAACGGGTCCTAGTGGTGTGGAACACCTCCTCCCTGGAGAGCCTGAGCATCACGGGCCGCCCCGCCTTACGCGCGAGGAGGGCGACGACGATCTTCTCAGCGCTCTCGTACTTTCCGCCGAAGCCGCCGCCTACGTGCGGTGGGACGATGAATCGGATCTTGCTCCGTGGGATGCCCAGCGCCTCAGAGAGGCTGTCCCTGATCATGAAGGCGGTCTGCTCCGAGCTCCACATTGTGAGGTTGCCGTCGCCATCCCAGGAAGCGAGCATGGCGTGGGGCTCCATAGCGCAGTGGCAGACCCTAGAGGTCGTGTACCGGTTCTCGAAGACGTTGTCGGCCTCCAGGAACCCCTCCTCAACGTCCCCCCACTCCTGAACCGAGAAGTCTAAGACGTTGCCGTCCACGTCTTCCCTCTCGGGGTGGATGACGGGGGCGCCGTGCTTCAGGGCCTCCTCCATATCGAAGACGGCGGGGAGGACCTCGTACTCCACGTCGATGAGCACTAGGGCCTCCTCGGCCACCTCCTCGGAGACAGCGGCCACCGCGGCCACCTTATCTCCGTAGTACCTGACCCTGTCGTCGAGCCCGTACTCCCTGGCGCTTCCGTGGGTGGGCTTGTAGAGGATCTTCGCCTCCCTGTGTGTGATCACGGCCTTCACGCCGGGGAGCGCCTCGGCCCTGCTGGTGTCGATGCCCCTGATCCTGGCGTGGGCGTGGATGCTCCTCAGCATCTTGGCGTGGAGCATTCCGGGGGGCTGCAAGTCCACAGTGTAGACGGCGGTCCCCTTCACCCTCTCGCCTGAGCCCTTCATCGGGGGCGAAGTCCCGACCACGGACAGCTTTTCGTCCATCTCTCTATGCTCCCCTCCCTGAGACGGAGAGCACAGCCTCGACGATCTTCTTGTACCCCGTGCACCTGCAGAGGTTGCCCTGGAGTGCCTCCCTGACGTCCTCCTCCGTGGGATCCGGGTTGTCGTCGAGCAGCGCCTTCGCCGACATGATCATCCCCGGGGTGCAAAAGCCACACTGGACAGCACCGTGCTCTACGAACGCCTCCTGGAGGGGGTGGAGGACCCCCTCGATCTGGAGCCCCTCTATGGTGGTTATCTCCTTCCCCTCAGCGCCAATGGCGAGGATGAGGCAGGAGGGTACTGCCCTCCCGTCGATGATGACGGTGCAGGCGCCGCACTCCCCGTCGCCACACCCTAGTTTTGTTCCAGCGAGACCGAGTTCCTCACGGAGGACCTTGAGCAACGTCCAACCCGGCTCCACGAAGGCCTCCCGGGGCTCCCCGTTCACGTCCAGGACTACCCTCACCTTCATACTGCTCACCCCTCACTCGCCCTCTCCAAGGCAATCGTGATGCACCTCTTCACTAGCACCTTCCCCGCCTCCCGCCTGTAGCCAGCAGAGGAGCGGACATCGCTTATCGGTCGGATCTCTCCAGTCGCTGCCTCCGCGGCCTCATCAATCAGTACCGCATCGAGGTCCTTTCCGATGAGCAAACTCTCAGTCTCCACGACCCGTAGGGGTGTGGGCGCCACTGACCCCAGCGCTATCCTTACCTCGCTGAACGTTCCGTCATCCCCCAGGGTGACGCGGACGGCGGCGTTCACGAGGGCTATGTCGACGCTCGTCCTCCCGATCTTGGCAAACGCCGTTCCTGTGCGTGGCGGTTGATGGGGGACTCGAATCTCAGTCAGCAGCTCGGTATCCCGGAGGATGTTCTTTCTCACGTCGACGAAGAACTCGTCCATTGCGACCGTCCTAACGCCGTCCGGGCAGGATATCTTAACCTCTGCGTCGAGCACGATGAAGGGTGGTGCCAAATCGGCCGATGGCACGGAGCTGCAGAGATTCCCCCCGACTGTCGCCAAGTTGCGGACGTTCTTGTGCCCGAAGTTTCGCGCCGCCTCAGCTAGGACCTTGAGTGGCCCGTTGAGCAGGCCGTGGTTCCTGATGCCTTCCAGTGTGGTCAGGGCCCCTATCCTCAGGCCTGTTTCGTCATTCTCGATGTAGTCCAGGGGGAGCGAGGAGATGTCGACCAGGCATCCAATGCCGCTGGGCTTTTCGATCAGGAGGTCGGTCCCCCCAGCCATGATCATGGCTTCGCTCCCGTGCTCGGAGAGCAGGTCCAGGGCCTCTCCCACCGTACTCGGCCTGACGTAAGTCCCGGGATTAAAATTATGCACCCTCGTTCATCCTCCCACTCGATGATGCGTATGCGTCTACGAGGGCGTCTGATTATTTATGATATCTCTTCAGCAACTACGATGAAAGGCTACTGCTTTAAGCGTAGGAGGCGTCTATTCCTTCGATCGAATTGAGCAGGAGCTATCTTGACCTGAGCAAGGACGAGGTGGAGCACGCCCTCGCCCTTCACAAGGAGAGCTTCGTCATCGACTCCAGCCTCGTCCCCTTCACCGAAGGCGTCGGAGAGGACATCTGGATCGACGACGTCCTCAAGGGTGGCGTCACCGTAGGGAACGCCACCGTCTGCATGGGGCGCTCCTTCAGCGGGGCCCTCCATGAGCTGGCCCACTACCACGACTGGGTGGAGAAGAAGAAGGACAAGGCCCTCATCGTGAAGAAGGCCTCGGACATCGAGAAAGCGAAGAAGGAGGGGAAGCACGGCATCGTCTTCGGCCCCCAGGACAGCTGCTTCCTAGAGAGGAGCCTCCACTTCCTACACATCGCGCACCAGTGGGGGATACGCATCATACAGCTCACTTACAACTTCAGGAACGAGGCGGGGGACGGCTGCATGGAACGCAACGACGCGGGCCTCAGCAACTTCGGCGTCAGCCTCGTTGAGGAGATGAACAGGCTAGGCATCCTGGTGGACCTCAGCCACACAGGCGACAGGAGCATCATGGAGGCCATCGAGACATCCAAGGACCCTGTCAGCTTCACCCACGTCATACCCCGCAGCTCGACCCCCAGGGAGATGGGTGGATACGCCGACTGGTCTAGCAGGCACGGCGACTACGGCCAGTTCCAGAAGTACTCCATGGCCAGGGGGATCACCGACGAGGCCCTCAAGGCGTGCACCGAGAAGGGCGGGATGGTGGGGGTGACCCCGTTCTTCGCGAAGAAGAAGGGATCCAGCACCCTCACAGACGACCTCATTGACCAGGTCGACCACACAGTGGACCTCGTCGGAGCCGACCACGTGGGCTTTGGCAGCGACCTCGACTATAGGAACTCCGTCTACCGCGGGGCGTACATCTGGAAGTACCCGGAGAGGATCGACGTCACCTACTTCACGCCCATGGATAAGTCCTGGGGCTACGGGTGGCTGGGGCACATGACCAACTTCACGAGGGGGCTCGTCGCCCGGGGCTACTCAGACAAGGAGGTGAAGGGGATCCTCGGCGGCAACTGGGTGAAGCTCTTCAAGAAAATCTGGGGAAAATAACCCCCTTTTTTCACTTACCCGAAAAGGCATAACTAGGTTAGAGTGTTTGGTTTAGACATTGAGGTATTTTAATGAAGGTGCTCGTGATCAACAGCAGCCCGCACTTCGATAAAGGGACAACAGGAGGAATCTTGGCTCCCTTCATGGAGGGCATGGAGTCCGCTGGCGTGGAGGTAGAGATACTGTACGCCTCTAGGCTTGACGTGAAGCCCTGCCTGGGGTGCCTGAAGTGCTGGGACACCAGCCCCGGCAAGTGCATCCAAGATGACGACATGCAGGACCTCCTGCCAAAGATCGCGGACGCCGACGTCCTCGTACTCGCGACCCCCGTCTACGTGGACGGGATGACGGCGCCGATGAAAGCGATCATCGACAGAATGGTCCCGCTCATCCACGGGACCTTCGAGATAAGGGACGACCACTGCAGGCATCCCATCAGGGAGGGCGTTAAGCGCGGCAAGCTGGTGCTAGTCTCCCCCTGCGGCTTCACCGAGATGGACAACTTCGACCCCCTCGTCGCCCACGTCAAGGCCATCTGCAAGAACATGAGCAGGGAGTACGCCGGAGCCCTCCTCAGGCCATACGGCTGGTACTTCCCGGTGCTGGCGCGGAGAGGGCTCCCCGTCGAGAGGGTGCTGGACGCCTGCAGGAAGGCCGGAGCCCAGCTGATCCTAGATGGCAGATTCTCCGAGGATGTCTTACGTGAGGTGAGCGCGGACCTTGTCCCTCGGGACGAGGTAGTGGAACAGATGAGATCCCACTACGGAGACAGGTGAGTAGACAAGCACAGGGCGCCATGAAAGCGCCGCATTACTTTGACGAATCCAGTGGATACGCAGTCGATTGATCGCATTCAGAATTGAAATGCGCGTCTACACAATAGTTTGTGAAAATAAAAGAAAAACAGAATCAACGGTTTGATAATCGCGAAAGAAAAACCTAAATGGATATTCCTATTCGCTAGAACCTGTTCCTCTGAGGCCTGTGCTTCTCGTAGCACTCTCGGCAGTAGACCGGACGACCCTCTGTGGGCTTGAACGGAACTTCACATTCCTGCCCGCAGTCAGAGCAGATGGCCTTGTGCATCTCTCTGGGGCCACGATTATAACCGCCGCGCCTTTCTCTATATCCCATACTCTCACTCCTTTTCTTATGCATTCGGTGAATACGAGAAGTATCCAAGGTATGCTGCAGTTCTGGTCCCACCCGCCGTACTTAAACCTATGTATACGATGAAGCCCACCAACATTAAATCATCGTGTGACGACGTCTCTACGAGCATGAAGCGGCTGATACTGATAAGGCACGGCGAGGCTGAGCACATGACCGGGGACTACACCGGAGGGTGGACGGACCTGCCCCTCACCGAATTGGGAAGACGCCAGGCACGCGCCGTTGCGAAGAGGCTCGGGAGGGAGCTGGAGGGGGTAAGATTCGAACTCCTCTGCAGTGACCTTATTAGGGCCAGGGAGACCGCAGACATAATCGGCGAGGAACTTGGAGTCGCCCCCAGAGCCCAGCCCGAGCTGAGGGAGCTGAATAACGGCGTTGCGTCCGGGAAGACTAAGGAGGAGGCCAGCGCACACTTCAGTGAGCCTACCAAACCCTACATCGACTGGCAGCCCTACCCTGGCGCCGAGACGTGGCGTCGATTCCACGCACGCGTCGCTGGATACATGGAGAGCCTCAGCGAGACTGGGGATAAGACCCTAGTAATCGTCGCCCACGGCGGAACAATAATCAACATCATCAACTGGTGGCTGGAGCTGGACATGGAGACCGTCAACAGGGTCTCGTTCAGTGTTACTCCCGCGAGCATCACAGTACTCGGCACGACCGTCTTCCACGAGCGGAGCATCGAGAGGCTCAACGACGTGTCCCACCTTTTGGACGGGGGCCTTCTCGAGGACAGGCTCCTGAAGGCCTGAGCAGCTAGTCAGGCCTCTCCTTGATGAGGAACACTAGTATGGCCAGGCTCACAACGTACATCCCCATGGCGACGGGGAACAGGCTGCCTATGCCGTAAAATCCTATCAGGTAGGCAGCTAGAATCGGGGTGATTGCGCCCATAATGCTTCCGGGCAGGAACATGAGGGCGTAGCCCACGCCTCTCTGGCTACTCGGAGTCAACTTCGCCACAAGGTTCGAGCGCGCTGCCATCCCCAAGGTCCCAGTGAAACGGTAAACGATGTAGACGACCACGAAAAGGATCCCTCCGGGCATCACGGAAACCAGTGCCAGCAGCACCAGCGAGATCGAGATGGAGGAGATCAGCCACCTCTTGGAGCCGAGCCTCGACGCGATGACCCCTCCTAATGGAGCGGAGAAGAGCCCGGTGAGGGAGGCCACGCCGTAGATGAAGTTCATCTGCACCGTGGAGAAGCCCTTCTCGTCGACGATGTACAGGGGCATGAATGTACCGATCATCTGCATGCCGACGGTGCGGATCGCCGTGTAGATCAGGAAGATGACGAGGGCCTTCGTCAGCAGCGACATCGGCTCGCCCTCCTCTACGGGCTGGGGGGTCTCAACCTCATACTCAGCGTTCATCGGCTCATCGCCCACCAGTTTGAGCGAGAGCGCCGTGCCCAGCAGCACGGGGAACGCCCAGAACAGGTAGACCGCCCTCCAGCTCAGGCCGAAGGAGCCCATGAAGAGCCCGAGGGTGAGGGGCCCCAGCGACATCCCGAAGGTGCCCCCTGCGCCGTGGACGCCCAGGGCCTTAGGCCTGTCCCCCCTCGTGAAGGTGCGGGTCACGTAGCTGTACGAGGCCGGGTGGTAGATGGTGGTGTTCAGCTGCACTAGGCTGACGGCGACGATGAGCATCAGTGGATTCGTGGTAAAAACCGCGAGGAGGCTCCCGGCGATGGCGACGACGAGGCTGGCGATGAGCATCCTCTTGGAGCCGAACCTGTCGGTGAGCATCCCAGCCGGGATGGAGAGGATCGCCTGGAACAGAGGTGGTATCGCCGCTATGACGCCAAGCTGCTGGATGCTGAGACCGAACTCCTCCCTGATGATGGGGAAGGAGGCCTTGAAGAGGGGCGCGAAGACGTGGGTGAGGGTGTGAGTAAGTGTCATCACGATAAGGCCGAAGCCCATCAACCTGCCTACATCAGAGCGTCTCCCGTCCACCATGTCAGAATCCTCGATATCCTCACAGGAGGCAGGCTCGAATATAAGAAACTATCCACGTCGAGGAACGCTTCAACGACCACAGGGATCAGCCTGATTCGACGAGCTGCAAAAGGATCCCGTGAGGATCCCTGATCGTCGCAAGCCTCCTCCCCGTCGCCGCCACCTCAACAGGGCCGTCGACCGCCACCCCCCGCTCTTCGAGCGCCTGTATCGCTACGTCGAGGCCCTCCACTGCGATGGCGAGGTGGTTGTACCCGGGGTTGTCCGTGGCCTTCGCCGAGTGGAGATCGATGAGCAGCCCCCCCTCTGCCTCCATCTGGGCTGAGGAGCCGCCGTGCTCCAGCCTCCTCACCAGCGAGAAGCCCAGGCCCCTGTAGAACTCTATCGCCTCGTCCAGGTCTGTGACCGTGAAGTGGATGTGATCGAACCCTATGATCTTCATCTCAGAGTCCATAGGTACTCGCCGCGTTTATAAGGCTGGGCGTGTGAGAGGGCGTTCCGGGCCTCCGATCCGACGGTTTTAGACAGGAAAATGGTCCATATGGATGATAGATCATTAATCCATAACAGTATTTAAGAGCAAGATACTGGTTCCGTACTATGTACCCGAGATACGTATCAGAAATACTTATATTGGAGTCATGTGGGCATATAGCGAATGTATCGGGAAAACGATATAATGTAGACGTGTAGAACGCTGATACACATCGAGGGACGATGGAAATGAGAGACACCGCAGAGGTGGAGACGAGATGAAGAGGCGCAGGTCGAAGCTGGAGGTCTACCTTGACGTGCTGTGGACCATAAAGAACGGCACCCAGAAGCCAACCAGGATCATGTACGAGTCCAACCTGTCCTGGAAGCCGCTGCAGAGGACGCTGAACTCGCTGATGTCCCAGGAACTGATCCAGGAGTTCGAGCCGACGAACCTCCGCGACAAGCGCACGACCACCTGCTACGAGCTCACCCAGAAGGGAGAGAACGTAATCCACTACTTCAAGAGGGCCGAGGACCTGCTGGAGCTCGAGACCCTACCCAGAATGAGGCTCTGACCTCCAGCCCCCCAACCCTTTTTCTCCCATTTCTCTTCAGCACAGACAGTTCCCTGATACAGTTCTATTATCAGTATCGCTATCAGCTACCGGAAATGTAGACTCAAGCTACATACAAACCAAGATAACGGATATCGTCGTAGAGGGTTCTGCCCCAAGGGTATGCATTTGGAGGATGCCTGTAGTTGCCGCGTAGATCCAAGCTCGAGATATATCTCAACGTTCTAGCGGCGGTGAAGAGGGGAACATCCAAGCCCACTCGTATCATGTACGAGGCGAACCTGTCCTGGAAGCCCCTCCAGAAGATCCTCAGGTCCATGCTCAAGCAGGACCTCATCGTCCTCATGGACACCACCAAGAACAGGGACAAGCGCACCAACACGATGTACGGGCTCACCCAGAAGGGCGAGAACGTCATGAACTACTTCAACAGGGCCAGGGAGTTCCTGGAGATAGACGAGATAACCAAGCTAAGACCCTGAGCGCCAAGCGTTCATGCACGCGTAACGCCCTTGAGCCCTACATGAGAATCCTGCGATGTAGCGGATCGCCTCATCCTCCCCTTCAGGGCGTCCTCTATCACGAGAGGGATCTTGCCCAGAAGGTCATGAGCCTCAAAGTTGTATCCCATCTCCTCGCAAGCGTAGTCTCCGGCCGCGCCGTTGACGAAGGCACCTGCGACGGCAGCCTGCAGCGGCGGTGCCCCCATCGCCAGGTACGCCGACACCACGCCCGCAAGTACGTCCCCGGTACCTCCCACCGTCATGCCTGGGTTCCCCGTCCAGTTGTACCTGACCCGTTCACCGTCGCTCACGACGTCAACGGCCCCCTTCAGGAGAATCGTCGCTCCCAGCTTCTTCGCCTCCTTCATCACAGATCCGCCCTGCTCTCTGTGTCCGACACCAGCTTCCTTCCCGGTCAGGATCTCGAACTCGCCGCGATGAGGAGTAAACACCGCCTCCCCGACCTTCCTCCTCCGCCCGGCGAAGGCCTTCAGTGCGTCAGCGTCAAGCAGAACCGGCAGGCTCGCTCCCTCCACCTCCTCCAAGATCCTGTCGACGGCCTCGACGGTCTCACCGTGCACGCCGAGTCCCGGCCCCAGGGCTACGGCGTCGACATTCCCAAGAAACGGGAGGACCGCGTCGACGTTCTTCCTCGTCAGCCTAGGCCCCTTTAGCTTCACCGTTATGAGGCTGGTGGAGAACCCGGCGACTATAGAGGCCGCCGTCTCGGGGGCTGCCACGTAGACGAGGTCCACACCAGTGGCGTAGGCGCCCATCCCCGTAAGGGCTGGCGCCCCCGAGTAGGTCTCGCTGCCGCCGATGACCAGGAGCCGCCCGAAGTCTCCCTTGTGGGCCTCTGAAGCCCTCTGTCTCTGTGCCAGGTAGACATCACCAGGGCCAACGTAGGTCTCGGCCTCGGGTGGGATGCCGATGGGGCAAACTTCTAGCTGGCCAGTTTGCTCTATCGCTTTTTTAAGACCTGTCTTGGGTTTGTGGAACGTGAGGGTCTTGTCCGCCTTGATGGCTATACCGTGAACGGTGCCGGTGTCCGCCATGAAGCCCGTCGGGACATCTACGGCTATCTTGAGCCCCTCCGAGGCGTTTATCGCCTGTACCATCTCCTTGAGGGGAGATGTTAGGGCTCCCCTGATCCCCGTCCCTGCTATGGCGTCCACGATCAAGTCCCCCTTAAGAGCCTTGACTTCCGATGAGTCATGGATCTCGTGTACGTCGACGCCCTCGTCCATGTTTCTCAGTATGCCCCAGTTGAACATGGCCTCCTTCGAGCTGATGTTCGAGGGCCAGCCGAGAAGGAACACCTCGACGCTGTATCCAGCTCCGGCCAAGTGCCTCGCGGCCACGAAGCCGTCCCCGCCGTTGCCGCCTGTTCCGCAAACAATAACGATCCTCCTCTTGACGTCAACTGTGTCTGCAATGGCCCTGGCCACGGCGCCGCCGGCGTTCTCCATGAGGAGCAGCCTGGGGACGCCGAGGTACTCAGCGTTCATCTCCACCGCCCTCATCTCCTTGGCGGTTAGTGAGGAATCAAGGATCAAGGCGCACCAACTCACACCCAATATGTCCAAGGATATTTATAGCATCGCGGCGGGATACCGGCCCCGACACGCAGTCGCTCCGATTCTATTGATGAAACTCTATCTGGCTCACCGATTCGATGACGAAGTCGGCCTGCTCAACCAGCTCTGAGGAGGGATCGAGGCTTGAGCGGACGGCGACGACGGCCTTCATCCCGGCAGACCTCCCGGCCACCATGTCGGAAGGCAGATCTCCGACACATACTGCCCTAGAAGGCATGGTGATGCACCTCTCGCATGCAAGTAGCAGCATCTCTGGGGAGGGCTTCGGGTCATCAACGTCGTCTGCTCCCACCACCGCATCGAAGAGATCGAGGACACCAATGGACGCCATGGTCTCCTCCGCGTCGGCGCGACGGTCGTTAGTGGCGATCGCCAGCTTCACGCCGCCACTTTTGAGCCGCGTAATTGTTTCCTCGACGCCGTCAAACAACGAGGGCTTGTACTCATAAACTAGGCTGTTGTCGGCCTCGTCGTAGGCCTTAGCGGCGATCTGCTTCGCCTCCTCCCACCGGAGCCCGGCGAGGTAGAGGGCGGTGGCTCCCACGATCAGATCCTCCCGCCTCGGAGCCCTTGCGAGGGGGCCACTCTCGTCCACATCCCAGGTCGTCAAGGAGACGCCGGACAGCTGGGCCCAATGGGAGGTCGCCTCCTCGCCAACGAGCCCAGTGATGGCCTGTGCCCTGGACTTGGCCCGTGCCCGCTGCCTCGCCTTGGAGTCCACCAGCGTCCCGGTCATGTCGAAGACAATTAGGTCGCACTCGAAGACGCTTCCCGAAACCGATATGCGGGGCATGCCAGTCAACCTGAATTCTTTCTGTTATTAACCGTTGTGCCGTAGGTAAGGTCCAACTTTTTAGACTCAATCGCCCATGAAATGTGTAATATCTTGGGAAAAGGCTCGATTACAGGCAAGTATCAGTAGCTTTTTGATGTTCATTTTGACCCAGCAAACGTTAAGTATCCGTGGGAGTCTAGAATGTTCGAGGTGAACAGTTTTGGCGACAGCGTTTGTCCTGATCAACGCTGAGATTGGTTCTGAGGGCGACGTGCTGAAGGACCTGAAGGCGATCCCGGAGGTCCAGGAGGCCCACATGGTGTACGGCGTCTACGACATTATCGCCAGGATCGAGACTGAGACGATGCAGGACCTGAAGGACACCATCAGCTGGAAGATCAGGCGACTGGACAAGGTCCGTTCGACACTGACCATGATCGTGGTCTAAACACAAAATCCATTTTTCCCTCAGACACAGACACTGGAGTCCATAGGTCCGGCGACCCCTGGTTCCTGGGCTTACAGGATCAGTGTCTTGAGCAGATCGGCCTTGGTGATTATCCCCGCGGTCTTCTCCTTCCTGTGGACTAGGACCGCAGGGTAGATCTTGAGCATGCTGGCTACGAGGGAGACCGGGGCGTCCTCGCCGACCTGGGGGAAGGGGTCGTCCATGATCTCTGAGATGCGCCTGTCGGCCATGGGGCTGTCGCTCTCGACGCTCAGGAGCTTGTCGATGATCGTCCTCTCGGTGATGCTGCCGACGGCTCTTCCGTTGTCGATGACGGGGAGCTGTGAGTAGCCATACTCGTTCATGATGTTGACGGCGACCTGCACATGGTCCTCAACCCGCACGCTGATGACCCCCGGGGTCATGATCTCCCCGGCCTTGGTCTCCCTGCCCTGCTCGAGGCGCTCCAAGGCGTCGAAGATGGTCCTCACCTTGGCGTATGAGGGCTCGATATTTTTAGCCTCCAGCTTCGCGATGTAGGACTGGCTGACCCCCGCCAGCTTGGCCAGCTCGGACTGGGTGAGCCCCAGGGAGCGACGCCTCAGGGCGATGGAGTCGAGGGAGTGTAACATACGGAGTAGTTAAACGCCCCTGAAAATATTCTTTTCTGAATTTTTTTGATTGAGAAATATTCCTGAGGCGTAGTTTGTTGCAAGAACGTGGAACTTGGAGAGGACCGCCAACGTTTTAACGGAGTGCTGATCCACCCCTCTCAAGAGGCCCCTCGGATTGCGGCTGCACATAGGCATCGACGACACCGACTCCCCACAGGGAGGCTGCACCACGCACATCGCAGTTAGAATAATCGAGGAGCTCCTGGGCTTGGGCTGCGAGTTCACTGACTACCCAAACCTCCTGAGGCTGAACCCGAACGTGCCATGGAAGACGCGGGGCAACGGCGCAGTCTGCCTAAGGATCAAGGTCGACCAGGAGCTGGAGGGAGAGGTCAGGAGCACGGTCATCGGCGAGGTGGAGAGGTACGCCGAGTTCGACTGCGAGAACACCAACCCTGGGATAGTTCTCCACATCGGACTTGTGCCCGAGGCCTTCATCCAGTTCTCCAATAGGGTGGTCGGCAGCGTCGTCACACTTGAGGAGGCGCTGACTCTCGTCGACGGGCACGGTGCCTCAGCCGTGGGTTACAAGAACATGAGAGGCATCATAGGAGCCCTGGCCGCTGTGGGGGGACTCCAGAGGGGGGACCACACCTACGAGCTCCTCACTTACAGGGAACCCGAGAACTGGGGCAAGCCAAGGCTCCTCGACGAGGCCACCGTTAGAGCTATGGACTGCGAGCTCGGCGACCAGACCTTCAACAACGTCGATCCCGAGTCGGGGCGGGTGCTCATCGCCCCTCACGGTCCGGATCCTGTCCTATACGGGGTCAGGGGAGAGACTCCCGAGGCTGTCCACAGGGCGGGGACCATCGTGGAGACGGGAGAGCCCGTGGAGAGGTGGGCTATCTTCAGATCGAACCAGGGCACCGACGCCCACCTGAGGCGCGTCGAAAAGCTCTCGGACCTCAGGACCTTCCATCCGGCCGTCGTCGCAGGTAAGATCGTGGAGACGCCTCGCACCATCCAGGGGGGGCACGTCATCTTCGGGCTTGCCGATAACTCGTGCGAGATAGACTGCGCCGCGTACGAGCCCACGGGGATCTTCAGGGAAGTCGTCAGGAGGCTGATAGTCGGCGACAGGCTGGAGGCCTACGGCGGCGTCCGTACAGAGGAGGAGCCTCGGCGCACTCTCAACTTGGAGAAGCTGGAGATCCTGGAGCTGGCCAGGGAGATCCTCCTGAAGAACCCCGGCTGCCCCGAATGCGGCGGGAGCATGGAGTCCATGGGGAGTGGAAAGGGCTTCAGATGCAGGAGCTGCGGGCACAGGGACGGGACCCTCGTGAAGGAGGAGTCTGTGATGGAGAGAGAGCTGGAGGCCGGGCTCTACGTTCCGCCTCCCAAGGCCCAGAGGCACCTGACGAAGCCCACGAAGAGATATGGAAGAGAGAAGAAGAGGCGAACGCCGGGAGCCATGCACGAGCCCTGGCACTGGCCGTGAGGCATTTCTCGGTTACTTCAAGCCAAGGACTATAAACATCTGCCGTGATTCTACTCGTATTCAAGGAGTCATGAAAGATGGAATTCAACGAGGTAATCGAGAAGAGGAGGAGCATCCGAAAGTACAAGGACACTCCCGTGCCCAGGGAGTACATACTCAAGGTCCTCGAGGCGGCAAGGCTGGCCCCCTCGGCGGCCAACAGGCAGCCGTGGCACTTCGTCGTTGTGCAGGACGCTGAGATGAGGGGGAAGCTGGCCGGGAGGCAGAGCTGGGCGGCGAAGGCACCAGTGATGATCGTGGGGCTGGCTGACGCCGATGCGTCCCCAGGCTGGTGCCACAACGACCTGGGCATCGCCTTCGAGCACCTGGTCCTCGCCGCCACCGACCTGGGGCTGGGAACCTGCTGGATGGGGCAGACGAGGCGCGACGCCGAGATCAAGGAGCTGCTGTGCATCCCCGAGACACTGGGCGTCGTCGCGCTGACACCTCTTGGAGTGCCCGACGAATCACCCGGACCCAAGGCGCGGAAGCCCCTCTACCAAATAGTCAGTTGGGAGGAGTACGGTAAGAATTAGGAGGCCTACGAGGAACCATGAAGATCGAGCTGCCGAAGCACAGGCGGCTGCAGCCTGGTCCCGCTAGCAACGTGGTCATGGCGACCTGCGTCGGGAGAAGCGGGAGGCCCAACATCATCACCCTCGGGATGTACATGCCTATCAGCATCGACCCTCCGCTGGTCTGCATCGGGGTCGCCCCTCGGCGTTACAGCCACGCGCTCATCGAGGAGACCGGCGAGTTCGTCGTCAACACGCCGTCCATCGACCTGGAGGAGCAGATGCACTACTGCGGTGTCAGGTCGGGGAGGGACGTGGACAAGTGGGCGGAGACGGGGCTCACCCCCACCCCAGCGTTGAAGGTGAAGCCGCCGCTGATAGAGGAGTGCTTCAGCCACTTGGAGTGCAGGGTCGTCCAGTCCCACATCTGCGGCGACCATACCCTCTTCCTCGGTGAGGTGGTGGCTACGTCGGCCAACGCAGAATTCATGGACGGCGATGTCCTGGACGTTCTCAAAGCCAGACCAATCGTCCAGAAGAACCACGTCTACTATAGCGTATGTGAAAAGTAACCCATTTTCCCTTTTTTCCTTTCGGTACCTCTTGAGCTGTTTCTACGAGTCTGACATCTTGACCACAAATCGCATGTTTATTTTTACGACAAGGAAGTGCATAATATTTGTATCTTTTACAATCATTAAAAATAGTGTTCTTGATTTAAGATAGATATGTAACATACTTTCATGCTCTCTTATATTTAATATACATGTTATGATCATACAGAGGTAGATTAGATGGAAAAGGAAACCCTCGGCAGATTCGACAGAGAGACGAGGAGCTTCTATGCCCTAGTCATCGTAAACATAGTGGGAGCGGGTCTCGCCATGAGCTTCGGGGTCGCCACAGTGGTGAACAACCTGATCCCGATGATCAACGAGTGGAGCATCCAACTGCTGCGGACAGCGTTTACCGGATTGGCCCTAGGAGGATTCGTTTTCGCCATCAGGTGGCTTATACTCAGCGCGGGGTTGTTCGGCGAATTCGACGACGTCAGAGACGAACTAAAGGAAGTCTCGGGGAAGGTGAATGAAGAGACACTGACGCAGCTCATCGTCAGGAACTTGGCCTTCTACAGGGATAACAAGCCGACCATTGATAAACTGAAGCTGGGAAGCAGGGTCACAGGGGCCTTCTTCCTGCTCTCTGGAGCGACGGCAGCTCTCAACGTGTTGACAGTTGACTTCACCGGACCCATCGGTCTGCTGACGGCAGCTTTCGGGACTCTTCTCTGCATCGCCCTCGGCATAGTGGGCGTCTACTCCCCCTATTTTTTTTAGAGGTATGAACAGACCTGGGAGCGTCGGCTCGTGGACTCGGCTGATGCAGAGAAGAAGCTCAACAGCATCCTTGAAGGTAACTAGGATGAAGGGAAAGAGGACTCTCTACGAGATCTACTGGGAGATCCTCACCTTCTGCAGGAGTCCCAGGACCTTCACCAGTATAGTGAACAGGTGCAGCCTGAACTCCAAGATAGGGCAGGAGCACATAGGATTCCTGCTATCCAAGGAGTACCTGAGGAGATACGAGGAAGAAGGTAGAGGCCTACACGTTACTACGGACGAGGCCGACGTATTCCTAGAGGCGTTCAAGGAGATGTACCTGGAATTATTCAACAGAGGTCCGGAGTTCAAGCTCTGACGGAATTATGTTGATACATCTTGGTTCCCAGTAAAATGTTAATTTTCAGAGTATTTTGATGCGAAAATGCACGTTTACTTCATGAAGCGGGCGAAACATTACACGCTTTAATGCATAAATTCTCATGCATCCAAGAACTTTATCGCTAACGGATATCTTCGCCACTCGAAGTTTTTTAATTAAGGTAAAATCAATGGTATCATATGGATAATAAAAGCATCGTCATAGGGCTTGTGGCAGGGATACTGGTCGGGGCACTGGGCATATTCGTGCTGGATAACTCGAAGATATCGAGGCTCAACAACCAGATATCCTCACTTGAGACGGAGAACCAGCTGCTGACCGACGCCGTGGACATCAAGCAGGACGTGATCGACCAGCAGCAGATCGCCCTCGACGCCATAGAGGATCTGCAGACACAGTACGAGCTGATGCAGGGCCAGCTGGAGGATTGGGAGACATACAAAACCAACTCCGAAGCACTCATCGCGAAGCTCACAAGCGACGTCGAGCTCCTGAACTACCTGTACGCCGCTCAGACCTACAGGGCGGAGGAGGCGTTGACGCACCTTCACGGATACGATTCCAGCTACGAGTCGCTGATCAACTTCAACTCGGTCTACGCGGGACTCAGCTTCGTCGATTGGTGGAACATAAACGGCGGGCCGTACGAGGATTGGCGGCCCTACGTTTACCCCTAGACATCCACTCCCAATTTTTTTCGCTCATGTTGCAGCTGTCAATCGGTCCTCAAGCCACATCTCGATCTCGACTGCGTCGAGGAACTCCCCGTCCCAGTCGACGAGGCGCCTGTGACGGCCGCATATGCTGAATCCCAGGCTCTCGTAGAACGCGATGGCACCCGTGTTATGGGCCATCACGAAGGCTCCGATGTGTCTGAACCCAGCCTCCCTGCAGAAGGGGAGGACCCCTGCCCTCCACAGGGCTGATCCGACGCCCCTCCCTCTCATACCGGGCATCACCCAGGTCCCGCACTCGGCGCAGTGCCTCAGCCTCTCACTGTAGCCCCATCGTGGGGCGATCCCGGCGAATCCGGCGAACTCCCCGTCGACCTTGGCGACGAAGACCGCCTCCCTGGGGCCCATGGCTTCCAGGTAGGCCCTCTCCTCCTCGGGGGTGAAGCTGTTGAGGACGGTCCTCCTCTCACCTCTGCAGATCTCTATCAGGTTGGCGATAGGGGCGGTGTCGCTCTCCGGGACTGCCCTGGCGACGTCTACGCTCAATGAGAATACCTCTGCTGAGAAAAAAGGGGAGTTGTGCTCTTATGTCTTTAGAGCTTGTCCCTGAGCCCCAAGTAGAGGGCTGTGTTGGCGTCGGGGTCGATGAGGGTCTCCAGCCTTCCATCCTTGGTGCTGAGGAGGGGGTTGACGCCCGGTCCGTGGCCGGAGTAGTCGCTGGAGCCGTGGATGACCGTCCCAACAGTCATGGCCCCCTTCCAGTAGCCGCGGCCGTTTACGCAGAGCTGGTCCTTCAGCAGCACGATGTCACCGAGCCTCAGTTTCTCCAGGCCGTACTTCTTGATAGCCTGCGGGTCCGTCGTTTGGATGTCGTAATCCACTGTCTCCAGAACCGTGCTAGAACCGATGCCGGATCCCATGAGGAAGCCCGGAACCTCGGCGGCCACGGGAACGCGGAGCTTCCCGTCCACGACCTCGATCCCCATACTCTCCAGCAGCCTGGGCGAGCACTTGTTCACTCGGATATCGTCGTAGCCCTTGATCTTGAGCCCAACGCCGTGGGCCTTGATTTGGACCTTGTCGCCGATAGCCAGCTTCTCCAGTGTCGGGTCGTCGAACCATACCAGGTCGTCGGAGCCGGCGTGCCTACCCGTGAAGACCCCCTTGTCACCCTTAGCCTCGCCCGAGACCGCCTTGGCCTCGTTCCCGACGCAGGCGAGGAGGGCGAGGGCGCACTCGCTGGGAGAGGGCCTCTCCTTGCCCCTGATGGTGACGCCGGGCTCCACGTGGTCGCCGCTTGCCCATCCGAAGCAGGGGTCGCCCACCTTCAGGTTGTACTTGATCCCCGCCATCCCCACTGAGAGCTTCGGGGAGCCATCCCATGTGGTCCTATAGCCCCTGCTGCTCGGCGAAACAATCTCGCCTATCACAGCCACTTTGAGGAGCTTGTCCTTGTTCGTCTCAATGTTTATTCTTCTTCACCTCACAGCTCCAGTATCTCCTTCAAATTCGCCTTGGGGTCCAGCTTGGGCACTATCTCGCCCTCCTTGCAGGTGAGCAGGGTACAGACGCCGACGCCCTGGCCCAGCGACTTGCTGGGTCCACAGGAGACTACGCCCACAGTCACGGCGCCCTCGTAGTAGCCCCTCCCCCACGCGGAGAGGATGTCCCTGAGCAACACCATGTCGCCGAAGCGAAGGTCCTTCGCGTGCTCGACGGCATCCGGGGACTGAGTCTGGATGTCCCAGTTGCTCGCCTCGGGCGGTGAGCCACCGTGCCCCTGGCCTACGAAGTAGGCGGGCACCTCCTTCACGACCGGCACCGCCAGCTTTTCACCCTGCTCTGCGATCCCCCAGGACCCGATACAAGTCGGGGAGCAGCTTATCACCCTCACACCGGGGTAGTCCAGCAGCTTCATGCCGGCTCCGTGGGCCCTGATCTGGACCTTGTCGCCGATGGTCAGACCGTCCAGTGTCTCCTCGTCGAACTGCATCACCACGTGGTGGTTACTGCCCATCAGGTAGCCCACCTTGCCGACGACGGTCCCTGACTTGCCTTTCGCCTCGCCTCCCACGACCCGGACCTTGTTTCCTATGCCGGAGAGGTTCCGGAAGGAGGCCTTCTCCGCGTCGGTCCCTATCCCGTCGGCGGAGACGCCGGGCTCAACCTTCTCGCCCTGCACCCAGCCGAAGCAGGGGTCGCCGACTTTGACATTGTAGACGATCCCTCCTCTCCCGATCCCGAGCCACGGCTTGTTGTCCCATGTCGTGGTGTAGGATGGGGGCGTCGCGGTATGGGTTACCTCCCCAATTAGGGCGACTTCGAGGAGGTTCTCCTTGTTTGTCTTAACCATTCAGAACACCTTCCTGTAAGTTGCCGAAGGGATATTTGACATTTGTCAGTGGGGGCACTCAACGACGTTTATATACTATAGTTCCCACCAATATCGAAACGCATCAGAGGTTGCACTGCGATGATGAGAGGAAACCAGTACGATGCCGCCATAACGATGTTCTCCCCTGAGGGGCGCATGTACCAGGTGGAGTACGCCCTCGAGCTAGTGAAGCAGGGCGCGCCCATAGTCGGCGTCTACTCCCCGGAGGGTACGGTCCTAGCGGCCAACGAGACCCCGGCGAGCGTCCTCGAGGACACCAACTACCACAGGAAGATCTTCCAGTTCGACGAGCACATCGGCACAGCCATCGCAGGCCTCAGCTCCGACGCCCGGCTCCTCATCGACCAGGGCAGGGTCTACTGCCAGAGCAACAAACTGCTCTACGACGAGCCAGCCGACGTGGACGGGCTTGTGGGTACCCTCAGCGACCGGATCCAACAGTACACCCAGCACGGCGGCGTGAGGCCCTACGGCGTCAGCATGCTGGTGGCCGGCGTCGACACCGTGGGCCCGAAGCTGCTGACGACGGATCCCTTCGGCACCTTCAGGGGCTACCGGGCGAGGGCCATCGGCAGGAACGCCGAGGAGGCAAACAAGATGCTGAACGACAAGTACATGGAGGGTCTAGGGCTGAAGGATGCGGTGAATCTGGCGATCGAGGCCGTGAAGACCGCCTCTGAAGACAACCTCTCGCCGGCCAATGTGAAGGTCGCCGTGATCCCCTCGGACACCAAGGTCATGAAACGGCTGACCGAGGAAGAAGTGGCCGGTTTTATGTAGCCCCCGCTTTCTCGAATATCTTAGGGAATGCTATACTCTCATTCTTCGGCGTCGATGACGCCGGCTGCGGTGATGGCGAACCTGATCCGCTCCTCCGGGAGGCTGGGGGAGTCGATGACCCTGGCGAGCCGGGTGTTCTGCTTGCCCTTGCGGAGGAAGACCCTGTGGGTGCAGGCGTGAGCCATTACGTGGCCGCCGGTGGGCTTGTTGGGGTCCCCGTACATGGTGTCCGGGGTGGCCTGGACCTGGTTGGTGATGACGACGGCGACGTTGAAGGCCTCGGCGACCCTGAGGAGGTGGCTGAGGCAGCTGCCCAGCTTCTGCTGGCGCTCGGAGAGGTTGGCCCGGCCTATGTACTCGCCCCTGAAGTGGCCGATCATGCTGTCGACGATCACCAGTTTGATGCCGCTCTTCTCGACGAGCTCTGGGAGGCTGCTGATCAGGATGGACTGGTGCTCGCTGTTGTAGGCCCTGGCGACGAGGATCCCCTCTAGGATCTTCTCCGAGTCGAAGCCCCTCTGCTCGGCGATCTGCATCACCCGCTCCGGCATGAAGGTGCCCTCGGTGTCGATGGCGCAGACCCTTCCGCCCAGGCCGCCCTCGGCCTCGGAGAGCTGAGCGGTGACGCTGAGGGTGAAGCATATCTGGGTCTTGCCTGAGCCGAACTCGCCGATGAGCTCGGTGATGGAGCCGGTCTCGACGCCGCCGCCGAGGATGCGGTCCAGCTCCGCGGAGCCCGTGGCGCACTTTTTCATGTTCTTCCTCATCTCCAGCACCTCCAGGGCTGGGATGAACCCGGGGTCGACGTGCATCCGGGCGAGGCGGCAGACCTTGAAAGCGGTGTCGCTGCCCATTCCCGCGACGTCCGCGATCTCCCTCGCTGGCGTGACGGCTATGGCCTCCACCGTGGTGAAGCCGGCCTTCAGCAGCTTGTTCACCGTCGTGCTGGCCACTCCCTTCAGTATCCCAGGCTCCAGAACCTCGGCCATTGCCCTATCCTCGGGGCTTCCTCCGCCCTCAGGAATATAAGAAGAACGAAGCTTTCAGGGGAGGAGGGTAGGGTGAAAGTGCGGGCCCTAAAGACGGAGTGGAAGCGGTCTGCCTGGGGTATAGCTTAAGATACCTATAATACGATTAATGCTGAGACTGCAGATGCGCTCCGCTATCATACTGGCCGGCGGCAGATCCACCAGGATGAACGGTGAGAAGGGCCTTAAGACGCTGGGGGGAGTGCCGCTGGTGAACCACGTCATACGACGTGTGTCAGGGCTCGTCGACGACGTGTTCCTGGTACTCGGCTCCAGGGAGCAGCAGAACGCCTACGCAGGGGTCGTCGACGGCGGAGTGGAGATGCTGATGGATATCTACCGAGACAGCTCCCCCCTCGTGGGCGCGATGACCGGATTTGAGAGAGCAGGAGGAGGTTACGCCCTCGTCACTGGCTGCGACATGCCCTTCATCCAAGTTGAGGCGGTCCAGCTCCTGTTCAGAGAGGCGGAAGGGCACGACGGGGCGGTGTTCCTTTGGCCCAACGGATGGATCGAACCACTCCTGGCGGTCTACAAGGTGGTACCCTCGTTGAGCAAGGCCGCAGAGCTCTACGATAAGGGCGAAATGAGGATACGCATGATCCTTCGCGAGCTCGGGGACGTGTCGATGATCCCTGTGGAGAACCTCAAGGAGTTCGACCCCGACCTCCACACATTGTTCGACGTTGACACAGAAGAGGCACTGCGGGAAGCAGAAGAATTGCTAAAAAAGTAGGATTTTCGGGCGGGAAAGAGTTAGTCCCAGGGGTTCTTCCCTAGATGAGTTGCTCTTTCGGCCCCTTGTTAGGGATGACGACCTTGAAGACGCCGTTCCTGTACTCAGTGGCCATTTCGTCGGTGTCCACGTCCCATCCCGAGAGGTCTATCGCAGTCTGGAACGCCCCGGCCTTCACCTTCAGCTTGCCGTCCTGGGCGTCGAGGTCGACGTCCTTCTCGTCGACTCCGGGCAGCTCGACGAAGACCGTGAGCTTCTCCGGTTCCACCGAGATGTCGTAGAGGGGCTCCCTGGGTTTCCCGGGCTCCCTCAGCTTCGGCCTCAGTGGGGGCAGCAGTTCATCGGGCCTCTTCAGCGGCTGGGGAGTCCTGAAGAACCCCTTGGCAATGAAGCCGTTGACGCCGGGCCTCTCGATGGGCTCGAAGCTCCAGTCTCCCTCGAGTTCGCCGCTCCTGACCTTCTCCTCCAGAGAGTCGAAGTCGGGGAACGCGTCCTCCAGGGACCCGAAGCCTCGGAACATGTCCTCGGTCATCTTCCTGTGGAAGGCCTCCATCTCCTTTATTATCTCGTCTATTTTCATGCTTTCAACTCCTACAGCTGGTCGAGGATCTCTAGCATCCGCCTCATCGCGACGCTCATCATCAGGAACTGGGCCTCGCCGCTCCGGGTGGGCCTGTACCTACCGTCGTCGTCCTTCTCGATGAACCCGGTTCTACGCAGGCGCTTCGTCGAGTCTGAGACGATCTTGGGGTTCATCCCGAGCTCGTTCATCAGCTCTGTGAAGGCCCTGGAGTGGTCCACGTCGAAGAAGGAGCGCATCATCCGCATCCTGCCCTCGTTGGCGAGGGCGTTGAACAGCCCCTCGAACCTCTTCATCTCGTTCTCCATCTCGTCGAACTCGTGTCTGAGGCTCCTCCTGTCCCAGTTTCTCGCCTGGAGGGGCATCTCCCAGAGGGTCTTGCCGTCCTCAACGAGCATCAGCTTCAGCATCGCTATTGTCCTCCTTACCATCTAAGTTACTGTTCGGTAATTACCTTATGGTAACTTATAAACCTGTAGGAGGAGCTACGGCGTCACGTTTATCAGTCACACGCAGTAGGTTAAGGTGAACAGCACATGCCCCAGAAGAGGAGCCTCAAGCAGATAGAGAGGCAACAGAGGCGAAAGGACAGGGACGACAAGGAGGACAAGGGTGGTAGGGTCGAGAAGACCATCGGCTCACTGGACATCCCCGACATGAACAGCGATGAGCTGATGGAGCAGCTCAGCAAGATGAAGGCGATCACACCGACCAGCCTCGCCGTCCAGCTGAACGTCAAGGTGAGCACCTCAAAGAAGCTCCTGGAGGAGCTGAGGAAGGACAGGGTCGTGGACATGGTCTCCAGGAGCCACAACCTGAAAGTCTACGCCCTCACGGCCGACTAGGCAGCCTCGATCCTGATCTTCGCGCCGCTTTTCAGACCTCTGAAGACCCCCAGATCACCCGTCACTGTTCCGATCCTGTTTACGGGGCTGTAGGTTCTTGTGTCCTCGTAGTAGATGCAGACTGCGTCCTGCATCGGCCAGTAGGCGATGGTCCCCGCCTCCACGTCCCTCGTCGATTTCTCGCCGCCCCTCCTTATCCCGAGGATGAAGGAGACACCGCCCGCCTGGGAGTGCGCCCGGCCTTCGATGGGCAGCATCTTCAGGAAGGTCTCCACGGTGAGGGGTGCCAGGAACCGCACGAGCTCCCCGGTGGTCTCGCCTTTGCCCTCCACCGTGATCTTCAGGGGCGTCCTGGACTGGCTCTTGCTCATCCCTCAGCCACCCCCGGTGGCGTAACTGACGATCTTCTCGGCGATGTCCACGCCAGTGACCTTCTTGAGCGCCTGCCACCCAGGCGCGCCGTTGACCTCCAGTACCACGGGGCCCCTGTCTGCCTCCATGATGTCGACGCCGGCGTAGTCGAGGCCCATCACCTTAGTGGCCCTGATTCCCATCTCCTTAAGCTCGTCGGGGACGGGCTCGTCCACCATCCTCCCCCCCTGGGCAACATTGGTCTTCCAGCTGCTCCCCTTCCTGTACTTGAAGGCTGTGCCCACGACGGCGTCTCCGACGACGAAGACCCTGATGTCTCGGCCCGGGTTGTGGAGGTACTCCTGGACGATGAGGGGCTGGCCTAGGCGGCTCAGCATCTTCCAGGCGTTGTAGGCGAGGTCCGGGTCGTCGAACTTGAGCGAGCCCTTCCCCATAGAGCTGAGGATCGGCTTGTAGACGCTCTCCCCCATCTCGACGGAGCGCCTGTACGCCCTCTCCAGCCCCTCCGTGGTGAAGGTCGTCGCCACAGGGAGCCCCGCCGCCGCCAGCGTGTACTGGGTGGCGTACTTGTCCCTGGCCCTCCGGAACGGGTAGCAGGGGTTCACCACCCTGATCCCGGCGACCTCCAAGTGCTCTATCATGCTGATCCGCCTGGTGAGCTGCTCCGTGGTGCCGGGCCCGAAGCTCCGCACGAAACAGACGTCCGTGTCCGAGATCTCCTCCGCCTTAAGCCAGAAGCGTTGGCCCTCCGTCGAGACCTCTGACGAGATATCCGCTATGCTCCCCAGGGTGACGTCGTGGCCCAGCTTTTCAGCGTTCTCCGCTAGCTCCAGCCCGTTCGCGCTGAGAGACTTCCCGTAAATGACGAGAACCTTCATTGGACGCCTCCGTTACTCAACATCGATGGGTTAAATAAATATACTCCATGAGACCGAGAGGCGCATCTCTCACTTCTTATGGGGACATCGCTGCGAACGAAGACCCCAGTGGCTTGCGTGAGCCTAGCTTCGTTGACCTGTCGCGCGCAAGTAATCCAATTCTGCAAGAGATTATTATGAAAATTATCATCCAGCGTGCACGCGCCCGTCACAGTTTATCCACACACGAATAGTTAGATAAGATGAAAACTCCAATAAACGAGTACGGTCCATACCGCTCACGCGGATGTGAGTGCCTGCTCGGGTCCGCACAAATATGTAGAATGGTACCATTTTCGTCTGGTGACAGCTGACTGCGTTAAGGATATTTTTGCGGTACGGTACCAAATATTGGTACCATTTCTACTGCGGGCTACGGCGAGCACGCGTAGGTGGAGTTACCGCAGAGAGGGGATTTTTTCCGTTACCAGGATATGAATGGTACCATTAATTACCGTGCCTGAATCCGTTCCCCTCCCTATTCTTGCGATGTTCAGCAAGTAGGAATGGTACCATTATACATGTTGTGGGCGCGCGCGGGAGGGATGGCCCTATCAGGGGAACCGGGGTAAGTGCGTCGGCTGGAGAACATCCGAGGCCCTCGAGATCACGGACTACCTCCTCGACAGGGACCCAAACGATCTGTCCGCTGAGGACGCCTACAACTAGGCCCGTGCGCGGGAGTTGGTACCTCACTACTAGCAGGAATTTCATATGGTAGCATGGTTTCAGCTGGATCACCTGCTGGAGCTGGATCACCTACACCTGGCAGCTGCTGGAGCTGGATCAGCTGCACCTGGATCAGCTGCTGGA
>CP070784.1:438669-486569 GCA_020346605.1 Candidatus Bathyarchaeota archaeon
CCTGGGCCACCGATTTTGTCCTATCTGGGCCGTTATCGTTCATATTTGTAACACTTATGTCGTAAAGTATATAGCTTTGCCTCAGGCCCTTCTTCCCATTCCATCAACAGGAGTACATCAGAAAATGGCTAAGGAGAAGGTCGTCCTCGCCTATTCGGGCGGTCTTGACACGTCCATGATGCTGAAGTGGATCCAAGAGGAGTATAAGATGGATGTCATCAGCTGCATCTTGGACGTCGGTCAGGGAAAGGACCTGAAAGCGGTCGAGGAGAAGGCGTGGAGCCTAGGCGTCCTAAACCACTACACGTTCGACGCAAAGGAGGAGTTCGCCAACGGGTACGTCTTCCCGGCCATCAAGGCGAACGCCCTATACATGGGGACATATCCAGTGAGCAGCAGCATCAGCAGGCCTCTGATCGCCAGCAAGGTAGTCGAGGTGGCCGAGATGGAGGATGCGCAGGCCGTCGCCCACGGGTGCACGGGCAAAGGTAACGATCAGGTGCGGTTCGACCTGACGTTCAAAGCGCTGAATCCCGACCTGAAGGTCATCGCCCCTGTTAGGGAGTGGAAGTTCGACAGGCACAGCCAGATAACCTGGGCGAAGGAGCATGGGGTCCCTGTGCCCGTCACGGCCGACAGCCCGTACAGCATCGACCAGAACCTGTGGGGGCGGAGCATCGAGGGTGGGATACTGGAACACCCCGATCAGATGGCCCCCGATGACATATGGGAGTGGACCGTCGACGTGAGGGACGCCCCGAACGAGCCAGAGTACATCAAGCTGGGGTTCCACAAGGGTGTGCCCGTCAGCATAGACGGGGTGGACCATGGTCCTGTAGAGATCCTCCAGAAGCTCAACTTGTTGGGGGGACGGCATGGGATCGGCAGGATCGAGCATATGGAGGATCGCGTCGTCGGCCTGAAGACCCGTGAGACGTACGAGATCCCGGGGGCAGAGATCATACTTACCGCACACGATGACCTTGAGAAGATGGTCTTAACGAAGCACCAGAAGAGCTTCAAGTTCCTGGTGGAGGACAGGTGGGCCACGATCGTCTACCAGGGGCTCTGGGTCGACCCGCTGAAGCAGGATCTCGACGTCTTCATCAACAGCACACAGGAGAACGTGACCGGCACCGTGACCATGAAGCTGTACAAGGGAACGGCCAAGCCGGTGGCGCGCGAGTCGCCGCTCAGCCTTTACGACTACAACCTGGCCAGCTTCGACATCAACACGCACTACGACCAGGGCGACGCCGTGGGCTTCATCAACCTGTGGGGCCTGCCAAGCGTCTCGGCCTGGAACCTGAAGAGGAAGATCGCCAAGGAGGGCATCAAGGAGCTGCAGAAGAAGGTCGTCCCTGTGCCCACTGGCGACTTCTAGTCTTACCCCTCTCTTCCACGTTCTGCCATTGAGGTGACACATTTTGCAACTATTGAGCGATTTCGACCTTACAAGGAATGAGATCGAAGAGATTCTAGCTCTTTCCGAAAAGATCAAGGCGACACCGGCGAAGTACGCCGACGTGATGAAGAACAAGACACTGATCATGCTCTTCGAGCTGGCGTCCTTAAGGACGAGGATCTCCTTCGAGGCGGGGATGAACATGATGGGAGGCCACGCCATCTTCTACAGCATCGAGGAGGGCAACTTCACGAGGAGCGAGACTCTTGAGGACGGCATCAAGAATCTTAACAAGTACGTGAACTGCATCATGGCGCGCTTGCTGAAGCAGGAGGACATAGAGCGGATCGGATCCGCTGCTACAATCCCTGTCATTAACGGGATGACCGAAGTCTACCACCCCTGCCAGAACCTTGCGGATCTCCTGACCATCAAGGAGTACAAGGGGGATCTTGAGGGGCTGAAGGTCGCCTACGTCGGGGACGGGGGCTGCAACACAGCCAACTCGACAATGATAGGCTGCTCTTCAATGGGGATGGATGTGACAGTCATCTGCCCCGATTATCCGAAGTACAGCCCGGCACCCGAGATCCTTTTGAAGATCAAGGCGCATAATGGCTCGGAGGTCGCAGTCTCCCACGACCCTGTCCAAGGGGTCGCCAACGCCGACGTGATCTACACAGACGTGTGGGTGAGTGCCGGCATGGAGGAGGAGAAGAAGCAGAGGATGGAAGCCTTCCCACCCTATCAGGTCGACTCCGCGCTCGTTTCCAAGGCTAAACCCGACTGCATCGTCATGCACTGTCTTCCCGCCCACAGGGGCTACGAGATCACCGAGGGTGTCATGGACTCTGTGCAGTCAGTGGTCTTCGATCAGGCCGGTAACAGGATGCACGCCCAGAACGGGCTCCTCTACTGGCTGATGAAGTAGGGGCTTCCCCCATTCTTATTAGACTCCTAATCAGTATTATCAATAGCAAGCAGTGATTTTTAGATGTCACGTGACGAGGCCCTCGTAGAAATAGTGGACAAGACGTTCTCACTCCCTCCCAAGGTCATCTTGGGATATGCCGAGTTAGGTCAGGCGTTCACCAGCGGGGATCTTGCAAGGATATGTGACATCTCACGGTCCTCCGCCAAGTTCTACCTCCAGAAGATGCTGGAGCTCAGGTTAGTTACGAAAGTCCCCCACAAGAGGAAGTACCAGAAGTACGCTAACGCCAACACCTTCTCGAACTGGCTCAAGGATCTCATAAAGTTCGCCGTAGTCCCCCTCGAGACGGGCGGTCTGAACTTGCCGAGTGAGGAATAAGGAGCATCGGCTTGTCGCTCAGAGACCTAGCGGACACCAAGCCCAAAAGGGAGAGGTTCACACGTCAGCTGGACCGGAAACAGGTCAGGAGGATGAAGAAAAGGGGCTACGACGCCGAGCGTGAACTCGTTAAGAAGCTGAGGGACGCGGGCTTCGACGCCCTCAGGGTCCCCGTCAGCGCCCCCAGTAATGAGCCCCTCCCCGACGTCTTCGCTGTAAAAGACAAGACGATCCTTGCGTGTGAAGTGAAGAGCCAACAAAGGTACGCGTACTTCAAGAGCAACCAGGTCTCCAAGCTCCACGAGTTCCTCCAGATCCATCGGATCTACCCCAAGAGGCTGGCGGTGCTTGCGGCCAAGTTCAAGTATAAGGGCTGGGTGTTCGAGGTGGCTTCCAAGACCGACGATTACTCCCTGAGGATTGGGCAGGGGATGAGCTTCAGAGACCTCTTGAAAGTCGCAGAATAGTGCATCGAATCTGCCAGGTTTATATAATCTTCTTCGTTTTTCCCCTGTTGTAGGAATGTGAAGTCATGGTAATCGAGCTTTCTCACGAGGAGGCGAGAGGCACTTGCGTGCACGAGTTCGCCCAGTGCACCTCCTCAGAGGATCTTCCTCCCCTCAAGGAGATCATCGGGCAGGACCGTGCTCTGAGGGCCCTGAAGTTTGGCCTCCAGATACAGGACAAGGGGTTTAACATCTACGTAGCTGGGATGCCGGGGACTGGGAGGAAGACGGCCATCATAAACTTCCTCGAGGAGATCGCCAAGGACCGGGCTGTCCCTCCTGACTGGTGCTATGTAAATAATTTCCAGGATCCTAACAGGCCCAATGCGCTGAAGCTTCCTGCGGGTAAGGGAGCCGAATTCAAGAGGGACATGGAGGAGTTCGTGTCAGAGTTTAGGAAGTCGCTCTCGACGGCTTTCGAAAGTGACGAGTACACCCAGAGGCGGACGAGCACCCTCAAGGCCCTGGATGACGAGAGGGAGGCGGTCACGAAACAGGTCAATTCGATGGCGGCGAATGCCGGTTTCCTTCTGCAGAGGTCGCCCATCGGTCTCCTGCTGGTCCCCATAGTCCAGGGGCGTCCCATCAACGAGCAGGAGTTCACCCAGCTTCCTCCAAACGCACAGGCGGAGATTCAGAAGAGGAGGGGGGCGCTCCAAGAGAGGCTCCGTGGATACATCAGACAATTCAGGGACCTAGAGAAGAAGGCCGACGAGGCGGTGAAGGCGCTCAACAGGAGCGTAGCCACTTTCGCCCTGGAGCCTATCTTCTCCACGTTGAGGGAGAAGTTCAGCGACTGTAGCGAGGTACTGATCTTCTTGGGGGAGGTCTCCGAGGACATTCTGAACAAACTCCCCGACATTCTCAAGGGCGAACAGGATCAGCAGAGACAGCTCCAGCTCCCTTTCATGCCGACCGTGATCAGAGGAGACCCAGCGGAAAGGTACAAAGTGAATCTCCTAGTGGACAACTCGAAGATCAAGGGGGCACCCGTCGTGATGGAGCTGAACCCCACCTACGCCCGCCTGTTCGGAGGGACGGAGAAGGAAGCCCGTTTCGGCGCCCTAGTGACGGACTACACGATGATCACTGGCGGTTCGGCGCACAGGTCAAATGGGGGGTTCCTAGTGGTACCCGTTGAGGGGCTCTTCACGAACCCCATGGTCTGGGAGACGCTGAAGCTGGCGATCTCCAACGAGAAGCTGGAGATCGAGGAGCCCACTGAGCGGATGGGCTTCATGCTGACGAAGTCCCTCAGGCCGGAACCGATACCCTTCGACGCCAAGTTGGTCCTAGTGGGGAACCCTCAGGTTTACCAGGTCCTCTACACCATGGACAGGGACTTTAAGGAGCTCTTTAAGGTGAAGGCCGACTTCGATACGACGATGGACCGCGACGAGGAGAACGTGATGCAGTACGCCTCCTTCATGTGCACCCTCTGCAATAAGGAGGACTTGCTCCACCTCGAGCCCCAGGGCATGGCCGCCGTCGTCGAGTACAGCTCGCGGCTAGCAAGTGACAAGAGCAAGCTCTCAACCCAGTTCGCTGAAGTCGCTGACATCATCAGGGAGGCAAACTTTTATGCCCGGGAGGATGGAGCGAAGCTCATCACGAGGCAGCATGTGCAGAAGGCGCTGGAGGAGAAGGTCTACAGGTCGAATCTCATTGAGAAGAAGATCGACGAGATGATCGCCAAGAATGTACTGCTCATTGAGACCGAGGGCGAGGTAGTGGGACAGGTCAACGGCCTCGCTGTCCTCTCCTTGGGCGACTACGGTTTCGGAAAACCAAGCAGGATCACCGCAAGCGTGGGCGTCGGCAAGAAGGGAATCATCGATATTGAGAGGGAGGCGGAGATGGGAGGCCCCACACACACCAAGGGAGTTCTGATCATCAGCGGGTTCCTGAACGACAGATTCGCTAAGGAGGAGCCCCTGAGCCTGACGGCGAGGCTCGTCTTCGAGCAGAGCTACTCCGGGGTCGACGGAGACAGCGCCTCGAGTACCGAGCTCTATTCCCTCCTCTCGGCCCTGTCGGGCAAACCTATAAGGCAGCACTTAGCCGTGACGGGGTCAGTAAACCAGAAGGGGGAGGTGCAGGCGATAGGCGGCGTCAACGAGAAGATAGAAGGGTTCTACGAGGTCTGCAAGGCCAAGGGCCTCACTGGCAAGGAGGGGGTTGTCATCCCCTACAGCAACGTACAGAACCTGATGCTGAAAGAGGAGGTCGTCGAGGTGATCAAGGAGGGCAGGTTCCACATCTACCCCGTGAAGACGATAAGCGAGGGCATCGAGGTGCTCACGGGGGTGAATGCTGGGGAGCGCCGCCCAGACGGCAGCTACGAGGAGGGCACCATCAACGATCTCTCCCAGAGGCGCCTACTTGAGATGGCCGAGAAGATAAAGGAATATAGGGAGTAGGGCGGGTAAAAAATCACTGTTTTTAAGACCCCCTGCTCTTATCTTGGAAGGTCTCAAGATGTCTGAGGAGCTGTACGATGTCATAATTCTGGGCGGTGGACCCGCTGGCCTCACAGCTGGGATCTACACCAGCCGTCAGGGTCTCAACACTCTCCTTTTCGAGGGGAAGCAGCTCGGTGGAAGGGCCTGGGGCCCACACAGGATCGAGAACTATCCCGGGTTCCCTGAAGGGCTCACGGGAACAGAACTCACAGACTTGTTCATAGAGCAGGCCAATAAGTTCGGGGTAGAGATAAAGGCGGAGACAGTCGTCGGCCTCACCGACATGGGAGATGCCAAGATGGTGCTCTCGCGCAGGGGCGTTTACAGGGCGAGGACAGTGATCATAGCTACGGGTCTTCAGAGAAGGCAGCTGAGCATCCCCGGTGAGCAGGAGTACAAGGGGAGGGGCGTCAGCTACTGCGTCATCTGCGATGGTCCCTTCTTCGCCGACCAGATCGTAGCGGTCGTCGGATCGGGGAAGGACGCTGTCGAGGACGTCCTCAGGCTCTCGGAAACTGCCAAGAGGGTCTACGCGATCCCAGGCAGCGCTGGGTACGCCGGGGACCTCGAGGGCCTCGAAGAGATGAAGGAACGTGATAACGTGGAGATATTCCACGGCGTAAACATCTCGTCCATCGAGGGTGGCAACGTCGTCTCTCGGATCACTCTCGAAAACGGTCCCGTAGCTGGTCTAGACGTAGATGGCGTCTTCGTCATACTGGACTCTGTCGGGACGGCGGACCTGGTTGGGGATGCTGGCGTGGAGACGGATGAGAGGGGCTGCATCAAAGTCGATAAACACCAAAGGACGAACCTGGACGGCGTATTCGCAGCGGGGGAGTGCGTCTGCGGTGGTTCTCAGATAGTGGTGGCAGCCGGGGAGGGCGCAAATGCAGGCCTGATGGCGTTCAGGTACGTCAGATCGGTGAGAAAGTGAGCGCTGTAGGACACCGACACTCAGCGTCAACCTTTTATCGGCTTCAGATCCCATATTTGCGAGGTGTGTAGATGGTCAAGATCGAGGTCTACTTCTCACCAATCTGCCCTCACTGCCCCGGCGCCAAGAGCCTCATAACCAAGGTCGCGTCCAAGTTCGACGGCAAGGTCAAAGTGGAGGAGATCAACACCTTCACGGAGGAGGGCATGAAGAGGGGTATGGCAAACAATGTGATGGCAGTTCCCACCGTCTTCATCGACGGAGAGCAGAAGTTCGTCGGCTATCCATTCAGCGAGGAGGACCTCGAAGCCTCCATACGGACCGCCCTATCGCGATAGTGCTAATAAAGACCGTCTTTCATCTTCCTATGAGGTGCTCCTTTTGCCGGGTGAAGACGAGATCCTCGACATCCTCGAGTCGGTGAATAAAAGCGTCGTCCACATAAACACGGTCAGGGTCGTGCGCGATTACTATCACAGGACGATGCCCCTGCAGGGCTCAGGTAGCGGTTTCACACTAGAGCCTGAAGGCTACATCGTCACCAACGCACACGTGGTCAGGCAGGCCAGGAAGATCGGCGTCGTCCTCTGGGACAACAGGCCCGTAGAGGGGACGATCATGGGCCTCTGCAGGAGCATTGACGTCGCCCTGGTGAAGATAGAGGCCGATGGGCTCCCATCGGCGCGTCTCGGGGACTCAGACGAGCTTCGGGTAGGGCAGCGGGTCTACGCCATAGGCAACCCCTTCGGGCTTGTGGGCGGCCCCACGGTGACCTCAGGGGTCGTTAGCGCCTTGGACAGGTCCATCCAGAGCAGAACTGAGTCGTTTACGGGATTGGTCCAGACGGACGCGGCCATCAACCCCGGCAACAGCGGAGGGCCCCTCGTTGACACGGAGGGGAAGGTCGTTGCGATAAATACCGCCGTAATACCCTACGCCCAGGGCATTGGCTTCGCCATCCCGATAAACACCGCCATGGAGTGCGTCCAACAGATCAAGACCAACGGAAGGGCGATGCGCTCCTGGGTCGGGGTCTACGGAGTCACGGTCACCCCCCAGGTCGCTTCGTACTACAACCTGGGAGTGGACCGGGGCGTCTTGGTCACCAACGTGGTTCAGGGGAGCCCAGCCGAGAAGTCCCGGCTCACCTCGGGGGACGTCATCACGGCCATAGACAGAGCCCACGTTCGGAGTACTCAGGACCTGAAGAGGGAGATCGACGGGAAACGTGTCGGCGAAAGGATTGAGCTCGTCATCGTCCGAGGGCGTGAGAGGGGGACAATCCAACTCATCATAGAAGGCAGCCCGTAGTCGTCGATAGCCTTTTCCCGATTGAGGATAAGGAGGTTACGATTTGGAGGGTTGCGTGTGAGCGTCATCTCCAAGGTGGATGCGAGGGAGGTTCTGGACTCCAGGGGGAACCCGACGGTTGAGGTGGAGGTTAAGACCCGGGGTGGCGCTAGGGGGTGGGCCATCGTTCCCAGCGGGGCCTCGACGGGACTGTACGAGGCCGTGGAGCTCAGGGACGGAGATGATCGCTTCCACGGCAAAGGAGTACAAGGGGCCGTCGCTGCAGTCTCGAAGATAATAGCGCCCAAGGTGATCGGCCTAGACGCTAGGGATCAGAGCGGCATCGACCGCCTGATGATCGAGCTTGATGGCACTGACAACAAATCCCGACTCGGAGGTAACTCAATCCTGGGAGTCTCCATTGCATGCGCAAAGGCCGCCTCTGCTTCAGAGGGCCTCCAGCTCTATGAGTACGTTGGCGAGGGAGGTTTATCAATCCTGCCGATCCCCTTCTTCAACATCATCAACGGCGGTAAGCACGCGGGCAACCAGCTCGACTTCCAGGAGTTCATGGTGGTGCCCGTCGGAGCAGGGAGCTTCAGAGAGGCCGTCAGGATCGGCTCGGAGATCTACCACACGCTGAGAGCGCAGCTGTTTGAAGAATACGGCAAGAACGCTATCAACGTGGGAGACGAGGGAGGCTTCAGCCCCCCATTGAGCAGGCCCCGGAAAGCCCTCGACGCCATCATCTACGCCGTGGAGGAGACCGGATACAGCGACAAGGTCTCGCTGGGCATGGACGTGGCGGCCAGCTCCTTCTTCAAGAAGGACGAGGGCTACAGCGTCTCGGGGGAACTCCTGGACTGTGGCGAGATGATCGATCTGTACAGGGATCTGGTAGAGGCCTACCCTATCATCTCCATAGAGGACCCCCTTGAGGAGGAGGACTACGAGGGCTTCGTTGAGGTCACGGAGGAGCTGAACATCCAGATACTGGGGGACGACATATTCGTCACAAACCCAGCTCGCCTACGAAAGGGCATCGAGATGGGGGCGGCGAACGCCCTCCTCTGGAAGGTGAACCAGGTGGGAACGCTCACTGAGGCCATCGACGCCGCGAAGCTGGCAAAGGACAACGGCTACGCGGTCCAAGCCTCGCACAGATCCGGCGACACTGAGGACCCCTTCGTCGCTGACCTGGCCGTTGGGATCGGCTGCGGCCAGATCAAGTCCGGCGCGCCGGCCCGGGGGGAGAGGACGGCGAAGTACAACAGACTGCTCAGGATCGAGGAGTGGCTGGGCGAGGATTCGATCTACCCGACCAGTTTCTAGCCTCAGGGCGCGAAATGGGGAAATCGGAGGTCTACTTAGCCACTTCCCTGAATCTCTCCAGGAAGGTCTCGACCTCCTCCTCCTTGTTGTAGTAGTGGGGGGAGATCCTTACTCCGCCAATCCGTGAGCTCACGATGATCCCGTCCTTGGACAGCTCCTTGACGACGTCACCAGAGTTCTCGTGCTTCACGTTGACGAAGATCCTCCTATCCTCCTCCACGGGGGTCTGGAGCTCGAAGCCAGACTCGAGGAGGCCGTCCACGAGCAACGTGTCCAGCCTCTTAATACTCTTCTCCACGTTCCCCAGCCCCATCTTCAGGAGCATCTTCATGGAGTTCTCCACGGTTGCGTAGCTGATGTCGGGTCCACGGAAAATCTCGAACCGCCTGATCCCAGTCCGGGGCCTGAACTCGTACTGTGTGTATCCTTGGGGTGAGTCGGAGATCTGTTTCTTCTCCATGGTGGAGCCGCTGAAGTAGGCCGGTGGATACTTGTCGATCAACTCCTTGTTGATGTACATGAAGCCCGTGCTGATGGACCATATCCCGCCCATGAGCCACTTGTAGGTGCTGGCGGCCGCAGCGTCGACCCCAGACCTGTCGATGTCCCAGTCCAGCGCCCCGAAGGACTGTGTGGCGTCGACCACCAGGAAGGCGTCGTGGTCATGGGCAATCTCGGAGATCGCCTTAAGATCGAAGAGCAGACCGTTGAACCACCCCGCGTGGTCGACGTACACGATTGCTGTGTTGTCGTCCACGGCCTTCTCGAAGTCGGCAGTCTCAACGATGCCTTTTCTCCCCTTGATGAACCGAGTCTCGGCCCCCCTCCTCCTCTGGCTGTCGACCACGACTGCCCCCATTGGGAACGCGAGGTCCGTGGTAACAACGTTGTCCCCCCGATTCACAGGTAGCATGTTGACGATCGTGTTCATGCCCGTCGTGCAGTTGGGGACGCACGCGACCTCCTCCTCCGACGCCCCGATGACCTCGGCGAAGACCTTCTTGCTCCCGGGCTTGCGGTCCTCTAGGCCCCCCAGTGTTCCGTCCCATCCGGTGTCGCCCCTCAGGAACGCGGCAAGTCCGACAGCGTACTCCTCGATGGCCTTTATCGTGGACGCCGGCAGGCAGCCCATCACGGCGGTGTTGAAGTATACGAGGTTCTTGGTCAACGGAAACTCTTCTTTCAACTCCATCTCATCCCGGTCTTGAAGCTGTACTACAGGGGAGTCACATCCAGGATAAGGCTTTTCGGATGAATCCAAGCAGCAACATGAGTTGATGTCATAGATGTCCTACGTGAGCGTACGCGCTCATCACTTTAAAGAGGGGCCTCGGATGGTCTACTCCACACCACATCGATGTCGAAACCGGTGAACCTCCTGAGGTCGTCGATTTCTCCCTCGACGAGTTCCTTCTCATCTGGCTCCGGTCCATGGAACGGCGAGAGGGCGAGTTCCCATTCCTTCTTCTTCCTCATGCTCCAGGTCCCCTCCACCTGGCCGTCGACGAGGATCGTCGCCGCCACATCGGCTCTCGGGAGGAAGACGTCTCCTTTCAGCTGGGGGTCCAGGAACCTGGACTTGTCCCTGTGGCCCATGATCAAAGCGTCGAACTGGGGCAACAGCCTGACCCAGGGGGGCCGATCACCCATCTGAGAGATGGCGTCCGCGTCCCTGCTCAAGATTAGGTACCTCCCCCTCTTGCCCTCTATCATCACCTCGTCGGTGGAGTCTGATATTTGCTCGAAGAGGGGGGCCGCCTCCTTGACCCTCATGCCGGACCAGTACGCAAAGTCTGAGACCGACGCAGGGCCATATGACTTCAGATACATCTCCACCAGATGGACTCCCGCCTCGCTCTCAGTGACTTCGTTGGAGGGCTCCGGCAGCCACCTGTCGACCCTAGTATACTCGTGCTCTGTGTTGTGGTACCAAGGACCCTTCGTGGTGGCGTGGCAGACCAGGCCCTTCAGGCTCATCTCCCTGACGATTCGGCTGATGTTGGCCCTGTCGCCTTCTCCCGAGCGTACCATCTGGCGGACAATTTCTGACATTGTCTGAGGTCCGCCCTCTATCGCTTCGAGAATCCCGGCGTAGTGTTGCTCCCAGGACGATGGGTCATCCTTCCTGCCCGTCTTGACAGTCCAGCGGTTCCACTCCCTCATTAGGCTGCTCCTGAGGGCCCTCCTGAGCGTGTGGAAGCTCGTAGACGGGACGATGTGCACCGTGTCCCTCATGAGCCAGGACCTGACCAAACTCCTGTCCTCGTACAGGGCCCTCGAGATGAAGTCGTTCTCGAGCCCCGAGACCCTGTTCCAGAGGCTTATGTTGTAGTTCAGGGCTCCCTGGGCGTTAAGGCCGAGTATGTCGTCGACGACTTCGATGGCGTCTTCATTTGGTGCCCTATCGATCAGATGATGCCTCTCTAGCGTGAAAAGAGTCTCCTCTCTGAGGGAGATATCGATCACAACGGTCCCTCACACAGGGAAAGTTCACAATGACAGTGAATTTGAATCGTTTGGTGCCTGTTACTCCATCTCCGAGCCCCTCGCCTTTCTAGTGTACTAAATGAGACTCATCTTTCTCTAGATACAACAGATATGTCGTAAAGAATATATTGGTGCCTCCTGATTTCCTTCAGCCATCCGGAGCGAGGTTCCGATACCTGCTTTGGTGCTAGACTGGAAGGCAGTGAAGTATCTTGGCTGACATATTCGTGAAGAACGGGTTCATCCTCACCATGATGGGAGAGGGTGTGGGAATGATCGAAGACGGCGCCATCGCCGTCAAGGGGAACATGATCGTGGCCGTCGGGAAGACGCACGATCTCGAGAAGGAATACGGCGGTGCCGAGTTCGTCTACGACGCAAGCGGCAAGGCTGTCCTGCCGGGCTTCGTGGACGCCCATGTCCACACGTCCAATACACTGATCAGGGGCGAGGGGCAGGACGTCCCCGAGATAGAGTGGATGCTCAAGACCCAGGCGCCCTTCGGTAGGCATACCAAGCTGGAGCACCGGTTCATTGGTAGCACCCTCGGCATCTTGGAGGCCGTCAAGTCAGGGACCACGTGCATCGGCGAGATTGGCGGGAACATGGGGCCGGCTGCTGAGAAGGTCTTCGTCCCCTCTGGCGTGAGGGCTCACCTCGCCAACACCATCAACGAGATCGGTCCGGGCTCTCGCCTCGACCCCAACAAGCCCTACGTCTTCTTCAGGGACATAGGGGAGAGGAAGCTGAAGGAGAGCATAGAGTTCATAGAGGAGTGGAACGGGGCTGCCGACGGCAGGGTCACCTGCATGTTCTCGCCCCATGCCGCAGACATGATGAGCGAGGAGTTCCTGCTCCAGGTGAAGGAGGAGGCCAACGAGAGGGGGATGATGTCCCACATCCACATAGCGCAGGGCGGGCGCGAGGCTATCCAGATCAACCTCAGGTACGGCACGACTACAGTCAGGTACCTCGACGACATCGGCTTCCTGGACGAGACCATAATTGGAGCCCACTGCCACCAGACCACCGACGAGGAGGTGGCGCTCCTCGCGAGCAAGGGCGTCAGGTACGTGAGCTGCCCCGCCAGCATCGGCATTATCGATGGGATAACCCCGCCGCTTGCCCTATACCTGGCCTCAGGAGGTATCTCCGCGGGCATGGGCTCGGACCAGGCCAGCGGTAACAACCACCACAACATGCTGGTGGAGATGAAGGTCGCGGCGCTGCTGAATAAGTGCCGCCACACCGATCCCACAGTCCTCCCGGCTTGGAAAATGCTCAGGATCGCCACCATCGAGGGCGCCCAGACTATCGGCCTCGGGGACTCCATCGGCTCACTTGAGCCTGGGAAGAAGGCAGACATGATAATTCTCGACCTGAAGGTCCCCCACATGACGCCGATAATCTCCAGCCCCGTGAGAAACATCGCCCCCAACATCGTCTACAGCGCCCGGGGGGACGAGGTCGAGACCGTTATCATCGACGGCAAAGTGGTCGTCGACGACCAAAAGGCCCTCACCCTGGACGAGGAGAAGGTCATCGAGGAGGCGCAGAAGGCGGCGGTCGAGATCTGCACTGCGGCTGTGGACGACTACATGGCGGCGGACTCTCAGCTCGCGAGAGCCGCGAAGAAAGGACTGCTCTGAGACTCCTTTTCATTTTCTTTGATTCATTTGGCCCAGTTGACAATTATATATAAGGGTGCTGTTGGTTAAGGTCAAGGAAAGACAGGGAGACGTCCTAGCTGAAGCAGAGGGCAGTCATCAGCATCGCAGCGGTCGTACTGACAGCCACGATCTCAGCCATTGTGTTGTTGCGCTGGATGAACGATCCGGAGACTATGGGGAGGTACGGGCTCATCGGCGTCCTCGTCGTCTCGATGGTGAGCCACCTCACCGTCGTCGCCAGGGACATGTTCATACCTATGTACCTCCCCCTGGCGACCATCTACCATCCCCTGGTTCTCGGGGCTTCAGCCGGCTTGGGGGCTGCCATCGGGGAGGTGACGACGTACGTGCTCGGCTGGGGCGTCGCAGAGTCCATAGAGGAGAATCAAGGTGAGGACAACCGTCTTTCACGGTGGATAAGGCAGTACGGCCTCTGGGCCATACTCCTTGTGGCGGTCACCCCCCTGCCCGACACTCCCATCGTCCTGCTGGCTGGATCCAACAAGCTGCCCTTCGGAAAACTGTTCCTGGTGGAGTGCGTGGGAAAGACGGCCCTCTACTCCATCGGTGCTTTGGTGGGGGGCTTCGTCTTCACGGGGCTGACGGGGGCACTGGGCGGGCTGACGGCCTCCTTCCTAATGGTTCTCGGCTCCTTACTCTTCTGCGTCCTGGTTACGTGGAAGAAGAGTCGCGATCTGATCTTCGGTTGGTTTGAACGGCTTTTACTCTAGCTGCGCTTCAGGACGCTCCTCATCTTCTCCAGGGAAAGGGTATTCACCACGTTCCTGGGTTCCAGCCATCCCCTCCTGGCGACGGAGACCCCCATCGCCATGAAATCGAGCTGGTTCGGCGCGTGGGCGTCCGTGCCGATGGACATCGTGATCCCCCGCTCCATGGCTGTCCTACAGTTGACGTCGTCGAGGTCGAGGCGGTCGGGGAAGGCGTTAATCTCCATCATCACTTCCTGGTCCGCTGCGGCCTCGAACAGCCTGTCCATCTTAATAGATATGGGCGAGCGCCTTTGGATGAGCCTCCCCGTCGGGTGGCCGATGGCGGAGACGTGGGGATTGTGCATCGCCGTGATCACTCTCTCTGTCATCTCCTCCTCGGACATTCTGAACGCCGAGTGGACGCTGGCGATGACGAAGTCGAGGTCGCTGAGGACGAAGTCCGGTAGGTCGAGGCTGCCATTGGACTTTATGTCGCACTCGACGCCCTTCAGGACCGTGAAGCCTTCCAGCTCCCGGTTCACCCCGTCGATCTCATCCATCTGCTCTATAAGGCGGTCCTCGTCCAATCCGTTGGCGATGGTCAGGGACTTCGTGTGGTCGCATATGGCCATGTATTCCCAGCCCTGCTCCATGGCCCCGGAGGCCATCTCCTCGATGGTCCCTATGCCGTCGCTCCATTTGGTGTGGACGTGGAGGTCGCCCCTGATCTCGTCCAGGGTCACCAGCTTCGGGAGCCCGTCTACCATGGCGGCCTCTATCTCCCCCCTGTTCTCCCTCAGCTCCGGGGGTATCGGGCTCATGCCGAGGGCCCTGTAGATCTCCTCCTCGGTCTCCCCAGCCACCCTGGCGTCCGAGTCCCTATCGAAGAGGCCGTACTCGTTCAGCTTGTACCCCATCTTGACGGCGATGGTCCTGAGCTTCACGTTGTGCTCCTTGGAGCCGGTGAAGTATTGGAGCGCGGCCCCGTACTCCTGTGGCTGAATGACCCTGAGGTCGACCTGCAGGTTCTTCTCGAGGACGACGGTGCTCTTAGTCGAGCCCTGGGAGAGCACCCTGATGATGGGCGGCATCGAAACGAAGTGTTCAACGACCCTCTCGGAGTCCTTTGAGGCGACGAGCAGGTCGAGATCCCCGACAGTCTCCTTACTCCGGCGCGCCGAGCCCGCCACCTCGACCTCCAAGACCGAGTCGGAGCCGGCCATGTACTCGACGATGTCGTCGATCACGGGTAGGACCGCGCCCAAGAGGAACCTTCCTTGCATCATCCTGTGCTCCTCGATGCTCCTCAGGAGGTTCGCTTCCGTCTTTTCCCCGAAGCCCTTCAAACCCCTCAGCTTTCCTGCCTTTATCGCTGCCTCTAGGTCGTCGATGGAAGCGACTTCCAGCTCTCTCTGGAACCGCATCGCCTTCTTCGGGCCGACTCCCTCGAGCTCCATTAGCTCGCGGACGCCCCTGGGGAGCGACTCGCGCAACTCCTCGAGCTGGCTGCTACCCCCAGTCTCCAGAACCTCTTCTATGATCGCAGCGATGCTCTTTCCCACGCTAGGGATCTCCTCCAGCTCACCCCTCCGGCTGATGTCCCTGATGTCCTCAGTGAGGGCCGTCACCCTCTGGGCGGCCATGTTGAACGCCCTCGTGCGGAAGCGGTCGCCCTTGATGTTTAGTATCTCCCCTATCTCGTACAGGACCTCCGCGACTTTGGCGTTAGCGCTCATACCACTCAGATGAGGATAGCGTTCATCGTTTTAAAAATGAAGCGAGGGAGAAAAAATCCCTCAAAAATATTGGAAAAAGAAAGGACTAGTGAGTCTAATCCGCCTGTACCACTGGAACGTCTTCCATGTCGAGCAGCATGGAGGTATCGTCGTCGCCGTCTGCTTCATCGCACTCGAACATGCAAGGTCTGTTCCCCTCGATCCTGTTGCAGAAACCGGCGCCCCCCTCTGGCAGGGGGATGAAGTTGAACGCCGGGCAGTCGATGCAGACGGCGGTCTTGTACCAGTCTTGATCGTGTATTAAGATCGGCTTACTCAAGGTTTCGAGCGTCAAGGCACTTCCCCAAGGTCTTGAATTCATAATAATTCGCCCTTCTTAAGAAATAGGTTATGGATTGGTTCAATGGTTTTTGAAACGGTGAATTAAATATTCATTTATGATACAGTCTCGAAATCCAATTTAAAACCAAAAAAGGGCACGAAACGGGCCTTTTTTTGCGCGCGCGGAACCCAACGAGTCATGAGCTGCTCTTAACGCACTGGTAGATGCCCAGGAGGGTGATGGCTCCTCCGAGGATCGTCATGGCGGAAGGGGCCTCCCGCAGGAACAGGAACGCCAGAATGGTGGCGCCTACGGGCTCCCCCAGCAGGCTTATCGAGACGACGGAGGCCTCGATGTACCTGAGCGCCCAGTTGTAGACGGTGTGCCCGAAGATCATGGGGACGACCGCGATGGCGAGGAAGAGGGCGTACTCTTCTGGAGGGTACGGAGCCAACGGTGTCCTCGTCGCTAGGCTGCCCAGCGTCAGGACCACTGCGGAGGTGGCGTAGACAGGTGTCACATAGGAAACCAGATCAAGGCTCTGCCTCAGTCTACGACCGCTGAGGATGTAGAGCCCCAGCATGACGGCCCCCACCAGCGCCAGCGCGTCCCCATAGAGGTTCAGCTCGCCCATGCCAGAGTCGCCGAAGGCGATTATCGTGGCCCCGATGAACGCCACGACGATGCCCGGGAGGGTTTCCCTTCCCACCCTCTCCTTGAAGACGAAGTGGGCTACGGCTGCAACGAAGATGGGGTCGACGTGCACGAAGATCACTGAGCTCGCCACAGACGTGAAGCTCAGGCTCGTGATCCAAGAGGCGAAGTGCAGCGCCAGGACGACCCCGACGCCCACGAGGCTCAGCAGGTCCTTTCTGGGAGCGCCGAGGAGTCTACCGGGTCCCCCAGAGTTGATGTAGAAGGGGAGCAGGATCAGCGTAGCGAAGACGAGGCGGTACGTGGCGATGGCGAGGGGCGGGGCGCTGCTCATCCTGATCAGGATCGAGGCGGTGGAGACCGCTGCGATGCTGACGAGGAGCGCAACTCTAGGTGGAAACCTTGGGGCCCCGCTCAAAACGAATCACAGATGAATGAATCCCGAAAATATAAAAAGGACCACTGTCGTGGAACCCGTCTAATTGCCGGTGAAAATACGTTATCTCGATGTAATATACACGATCAGGTGTTAACAATAAATGGGTAGTATAGAAAAATATACGTCACTCACTTTATGATACTTATTATTTAGTTGCTAGATACTTTCCAGTATATTATATCTACGTTACATCAACTAATAGCGCCCTCTAGCGCGCGCCGGCGGTTTCAGCCTGATCAGCAGATTCGTGCACCACGAGGTCAACGAGGAGGAGCTCGATGAGAACCCAGCTGTCTTCGCCCTCGGCGTGGACAGGCTCGCCTTGGCTCTCCATTATCCCTGCTACGACTCCCCCGACGGCCCCACCGGAGGCTGGTTCCACTGGCGCGCGCGAGGGATCCCTCGCCTCCTCCACGCACTATCCCCTCTTCGGGCCGTACGACTCCAACGACGAGGAGCTCATCGAGGCCCAGGTCCTGCTTGCACAAGAAGCCGGGCTGAACGGATTCGTCTCCTCTTGGCAGGGCCCGGTGCCTTCGAGGATGCCGCTTTCTCCCTCCTCCTCGACGTGGCGGAAGGGCTCGGGTTCAAGGTCTCGATTTACAAGGAGTCCGTTAGGTTCCATCCAGACGAACCGCTGAGCATCGATGGCGTCGTCGAGGAGCTGGCACACGCGCTGCGGAGGCACTCCGAGAGCGGAGCCTTCCTCAAGATCGGAGGCGTACCTGTCGTCTTCATCTACAACATCGAGGCCTATTACCTTCTCACCAGCTACTGGTCCGAGGTCCGGAGTGGGCGCACGCCCTGTGGGCTGGTTGGAGGACACTTATCTCAACTACGCCTCCAGCTGGACACTAGAAGTTCTGAGGGAATTCAACGTTGATGGCGAAGTTCGGATGTTCCAGAACGAGTTAAAGACTTGGAGCAGGAGGACCGGAGAAAACGGTCTGTGGCCGGACTGGTTCATGAGCAGCGTAGAGATCGGTGGATCTATCGACGTGATGGATTCCGTAGGATCAATCATAGGGGTTGAGACCATTAGGGCGGGGCCATATTCCGCCGATTGCTGGAGGCTCGAGGTGCCTGGCACCGGCAACACAGGTGATGCAACCATCTGGTTCGACATGGAGACGGGGCTCATGGTTCGCACCGAGGTCTCGGACGGTGACTCTGAGACCATTTACTCCCTCTCCTCGACGAACGTACTGGAGCCCGACGAGGAGTTCATCCTTGATCTGAAGGATGGCTGGAACATGGTCTCGATCCCGCTGCTGATTGACGACGGCTCCGTTGATTGGGTGCTGAGGAAGGTCGGGATCTATCATGTGTTGACGGTTGAGGGCTCCGTATTTCTCCTCGCGGACCGTTTCGAAGCTGGCTCCGGGTACTATCTGTTCGTCATGGATGATGTGAACATCACCCTCAACGGTGCGCCCATCGAACGTCTGGAGTGCAATCTGAGGACGGGATGGAACGTGTTGGGGGGACCGGACCAAGAATTCTTGGCCTCCGAGGTGTTCCCTGAGGGGCTGCAGTTGATGGCTTGGGACATTGGTGGTATGACGCCCGTGGACGTGCTGGAGCCATACAAGGGGTACTGGGTTCTCTCCCCATGGGACGTCACGGTCGACATGGTAAACCATAAACAGACGTGGGCCAATACTCCCCCGAGGATCTCAATGCCGGTCTTTGAGGTGGAGAGCTGGAGGGTAGCCCAGGGCAAGGAGGAGGAGCACGGAACTTGGGTCCGCCGATGGCTCGAATGGGTGAACGGACACAGGGAGCTGTTCCCGGAATGGAAGAGCGTCAGGTACTTCGTCAAGACCATCGCAGGGGAGGAGTCGGAGCGCCATATGGTCATCTGGGAGTACGACAGCCTTGCAGCCTTCGAGCTGTACAAGGCCCGCCGCGGGAACTACGAAGGCCTCTACGCCGAGTACAAGGAGAACGACCCCTATTACCAGGGAGTCTTCGACCACAGCAGCATGAAGGTCGAGGTCTGGAAGGACCTGGAGCGGGACCTCTGGATCGAATGAGGCACGGCTAAACCGATTTCGTCCTCTCGAACAGCTCGTGGACGTCCATCTCCATCGCGGTGACGGGCATCTCCAGCCCCCAGCTCAGAAGAACCTCAGGCTTGATTTCCCCCGCCCAGCCCAGGGGCGTCCCATCCTGCGTTGCTGTGAAGCACCTGCCCTCGATGAAGCAGTCCAGTCCCCCCTCCTCGATCTCGGCGGTGAGCTCCAGGTTCTCCAGTACGCTTTTCATGATCGCCTTGATCTCGGAGAAGTTGGCTCTCGCATGGCAGAGGAGCACGGCCAGGCGTCTTGTGGATCTTGCCCCGGTCACCGTCGAGGGGTCGATGAGGACCACGTCATCCAGCTCGTAGATGTTCTGCGGGTAGGGGTGATGCTTGTTGTTGGAGAGTATCTCCATGAGGCTGGGGATGAGGCGGTTCCTGAGGGAGGTGTAGCCCTCCATCTTCGGGTTCGACGTCTCCGCTATCGGCTCCTCGGGAAGGCCCATCCTCGTGAAGAGCTTCTCCCTGTTGGACATCATGAAGGTGAGCACCTCCTGGAGGCCGAAGCCCACCATGAAGTATCTGAGGCCTCTGCTGAATATCTCGAGGGGCTCCTCCCCAGCCTCAGAGGCGATGTCGGGGATCACCGGGACGACGTTGTCGTAACCGTAGGCTATGGCTACGTCCTCGACGAGGTCCATGGGGTGCATCACGTCGGTCCTGTAGCGGGGGACCTTTACCTTTAGTGTCTCGCCGGCGATCGCTCCGTGCCCCATCATCTCCAAGTACTTGGCCGACTCCTCGGGGGTCAAGTCTAGGCCCAGGGTCTTGACCACGTAGTCGTGCTCCAGTGTCATCTCTCTGGCTGTCAGGTCCGGTGTGACGATGGTCTCCCCGTCGTGGTACTCGTTCCTGACGGAGTAGATCTGGGCGCCTCTGTCGGCGAATGTCGTGGTGATTATATTCAGCACCTCGGTGATGGCCTTTAGGTCGGTGCCGGTGATATCGATGAAGATGTCCCTAGTGGACTCGTCGATGCGGGTGTACTCTCCGTTGATGATGGGGGGCATGCTGAGCACCATCCCCTTCTTGCCCAGGATCATGGGGTACTCCTCGAATCCCTCTACGATCCAGGCGTACTCCCTGCCCGTGTGCATCTCGGTGAGGATCTGGGTGAGGTCCTTCTCGAAGCGCTCCCCGAGGGGCCTGAACTTGAACTCGGGGGGCTTCGTGGTGTAGGTGATGGGGAACTCGATGGGCTTCAGGTTGTGTAGACCTATGGCGACCTTCCTGCGCCTCCTTCCGTGGGTGACGTGGAGCTTCTCCTGCATCTGGATGATGCTGCGGATCAGGGCGTCGTCGAAGTCGATGTTCTTCACTATAGCGGTGACGAAGAAGGGCCTCACCTTCTCCACCTTCTTGTCTATAAAGGCGGTGACACCGGAGTCCTTGACGTCGTACTCCCTGAAGCCCGTCTTGGCTCCCGTGAATGAGGCGTACGCCCGAGCGAGGCCCTCAATTGAGAGGAGGTCCGGCCTGTTGGGGAAGACCTCGATGTGGAATCCCTCCTCGGTCTCCCCCTCCCAGCTAGTGCCCATCATGGGGAGCCTGTCACTGAGCTCCTCGACAGTGACATCCCTACCTAGAAGCTCCCTGAAGTCAGCGAGGTTCACATCTATGACCGGCATATGCCATCACTCCATCCAGAGCCTGGCCTTCCTCAGTAGGCCGAGATCGTTGCCATACAGCTCCCCTATGCGCTCGATGCCGTAACTCTCCATCACGAGCCTCTCGAAGCCCGGTCCCCAGGCGAGAACGGGCACGTCCTTCCCCAGCAGGGGCTTGACGACCTCGGGGCGGAACATTCCCGCGCCGAAGAGCTCCATCCAGGCACCTCGCTTCTCGTTCCAAACTTCGGCCTCCATGCTCATCTCCGTGTAGGGGAAGTATGCAGGGCGGAGCCTGAACCGCTTTATCCCAAGCCCCTCCAAGTATGCCTTCAGGTATCCCTGCATGTTGGCGAAGGTGACCCCCTCGCCGATGACGATGCCGTCTGTGTTGTAGAACTCGGCTAGGTGGTTCCAATCGATGGTCTCGTTCCTGAAGACCCTGCCCACGCTGAAGAACTTGGCTGGTAGGTCGTCCTCCGAGAGCTTCGCGATCTGGCTGACGCTCATCCCCGTGCCGTGGGTTCTGAGGCAGTTCCTGGCTGCGAGCTCTGGGTCCCACTTGTACTGCCAACCTGTTGAGCCGGTCGTCCAGCCGTTCTCGTGGGTCTCCTTCACCCTCCGGACCAGCTCGGGATCTGGCAGCTGTCCGCTGTATGGCGTCTTCATGTAGAACGTGTCCGCGAGGTCGCGGGCGGGGTGGTCCTGGGGCTGGAAGAGGGCCTCAAAGACCCAGAAGTTGAGCTCCACGTGCTCCCCCGTCATCTCCTTGAACCCGAGCTCCACCCAGAAACGGCGGATGTAGTCGATGACCTGGCTGACGAAGTGACGTTTGCCGGGGTTCAGGCTGGGCACGGGGAGGTTGACGTCATAACTCTGGAAGGCCGCTCCCTTCCAGGCGCCGTTCTGTATGATCTCCGGGGTGAGCTGGGTGATCACCTCGGCCTCTGCGAAGGCCTCGAGATGGGGAACCACCTGCCTACCTAGGTCGGAGATGTCCACGAACCTCTCGGTGGCCTCGGTCTTCGCTATGAGGTTCCTCCTGATGAGGAGCGAGATCCGCTCATTAGAGGCCTCGTTGAGCTGGCTGTCATCGAGGTCTGACTGTGCGAGTTTTCTCAGCAGCCTCTCGTCTAGGGTCTCCGAGCCCATGGTGTCCCTCCCCTTCTCGGTGATCATGAGCTTCCCCGCCTCGATGGTCGCCCATCCGTTGGCTCGCACCCAAACGAGGGCGATGTTGAGCCCCGTGAAGTCCTCTTTGAGTCTGCTAATGTCGTTCGCCCCCTCTGCCATGAGCTTGAGCAGGTTCCTCTCGGGGAGTCCCTCGCTGGCATAGGCCCTACCCTCGTCGGTCAGTCCGTAGGTGCTCGAGACCTCCTCCCTGATCTCGATGACGCCCTTGGTCTCCGCCCAAGCGGACGCCTTCTCTACCGCATCTTTGGTCAGGCCCGTCAGCTCGGATAGACGGTCTGTCGTGGTGGTCTCCATGTCCTTGAGGATCAGGAGTATCTTGCGCTCGTTCTCGTGCAGGTGTCCGGCTACTTCCTGAGGGTTCATCGATGTTATGCCCTTCCCTTGAGTTTGTACCTAATTTAATGTTATATCTTGAATGGTCAGCCTTAATGGTCCTGTTGTGAGTGGTATGCGTTATTAAGGGTTTCCAGAGTGCTGAAAAAGTTGCTTAGGAGCACATTTTTGTGCCTAATTTGATCGGGAAGGAGAAGTTTTCGAGTTGTTTTCCCTAAACGGCCCGCTTTTCACGGAATGACGGCATGACCCCCTATCTTGTGTTTTACTACTCGTTTTTCGTCTGATCGCGGATTCATAAATGCCGTTTACTTCTATCGACCTTTTTTCCCTATTTTTCAACCCGTTAAGGGCTCCATAAAGGATATACGAATTTTTCCCCTTTTTTCAAAGAAAGAGGCGTTATTAGCATGGTAAAGGTGGGGTCCGCTGTTAAAAACTACAGGCTGAAAGATAGCGACCCTGAAACGATACAAGTCGGGAGGAAGGTGTACTTCCCCGAGATCGATGACGAGGGCAACATCGATCTCAGCAACTGGTGTCTCCGGAGATCGGAGGCCGAGTTCAAGGAGAAATGGTTCAAATACATCAGGAAACTGCAGTCCGAGTATCAAAGGCTCGAGGAGAGGAAGGCCGAGTTCTGGGAGATCACCAGCGAGGAGCTCGGTCTCATGGGGACATCACTCGACCCCGCTCCCCTGCCCATTTTGCCAGAGGAGCGCGCCAAACAAGAGGAGTCCTCTGAATCTGAGTAACATCCCGGTTGCTAGATAGAAGACAGGATCCATTAGCAGAGTTTGGGAAGGCCAGATATACTACGAATCCTGTATTCTCATGTCTCTAAGATGTACAACATCCGAGCCCTAGTCAAGCTGTTCCGGCTGGATCGGGCCCTGTCGGCGTCCTTCGGTGTGATCTTCACGGGGCTCTTTGTGGGGGACCTCGTCGGGTTTCAGCCCGAGTTTCTCGTGGCCTTTCTGGTGGTCCTGTTCTCTGCTCTCGCCAACTTCGGTTTCAACGACTACTGTGACTTGGAGGTGGACCGGTCGAACCACAGGCATGACCGTCCCCTAGTGCAGGGGTCCCTGACGAAGGAGACTGTCCTTTTGATGACGGCTGCCTCAACTCTGTTGGCTTTGGTGCTCGCTCTCTTACTCAATCCCCATACTCGACTGCTGGTCATCGTGGGCTTGCCCGTCTCGCTCTTTTATCACATCCGTGTTAAGAGTGTCTTCCTCCTGAAGAACGCCTTCATAGGTCTCACAAACGTCGGAATCGTCCTGCTGGGCTCCCTAATCTCCGACACGGTGGTCGAGCCTGTAGCGATCTATATCGCCGCCATCGGCTTCTTCGTGGGTTTCTCCTACGAGATCATGTTGGACATCGCGGATGTCCAAGGCGATAGTGCCCACGGGATAGACACTATCCCCGCCAGGTTCGGCGTGAAGACCGCCTCATGGGTCTCGGTGGTCCTGGGGCTCGGGGCCGTCGTTGTGGATCCGTTGCCCTACTTCGTCATGGTGGACCCCAGGCTTCACGGGGACACCCTCTTCCTGCTCCTCATCCTCGTCCCGGTGATTCTCCGCCTGTCAATCTCGTTTTCACTCTACAGAGATCAGTCCAGAGAGAACGTTCTCCGGCTTAAGAAGAGAGCCTTCAGGAACCTGCAGCTGGGCTGTCTCTGCTTCATGGTCGGAATTCTATACTGATCCTCGGGTACGAGAGCTTCATATCTCGAAATTACCGATGCTGTCTTTCCAACATTCGTTTAACAAATTTTTTTTATAGTCATATAAATAAAAACGTACATGCGTCCGCAAAATAGCTTCAGTCGGATTGATGCGCAGTTCATGGAGGTGTGAGGGGACTTAGAGAAGAGAGAGGAAGTCGAGGAGGAAACCATCAGCACTCAGGAGTGGTACGATTTCATCGGAGTCTTGACCGATGTACTGCCAGCACTCCACCTGGGAGGCGCGGAGGCGACCAAGGACCTCCTGGAAATGTGCCGGCTGGGACCGGAGACCAGTGTTCTCGACGTCGGCTGCGGGGCGGGTCAGACCGCCTGTGAGATCTCGAAGCGCTATGGTTCACGGGTCATGGGGATAGACATATCTGATGTCATGATCAAAAAGGCGGTGGAGCGGGCCAAGAAGGAGGGTGTAGATGACAAAGTCGATTTCCGGGTTGCGGACGCCTTCCAGCTACCCTTCGACGATGGTTCCTACGATGTAGCTATCTTCGAGTCGGTCCTGACGCCTCTGCCTGGAAACAAGATCGATGCTCTGAGAGAGACGTTCAGGATACTCAGCCCTGGTGGATTGGTGGGGGCGAACGAGACTGTCTTCTTCCCCTCGGCACCGTCTGAGCTACTCGATCTCGCTGACGAACATCCTGCGATTCACGGAATGTTTATGCCCGAGACACTGAGGAGTCTATTCGAGGAATCGGGGCTCCAGGTAATAGAGCTGACCGAGATGCGGAGCTCAGAGGCTCCCAGCGTCGTGAAAGAGATGGGAGTACGTGGGATTTTATCTTTCATGATCAGGAGCTATTGGAAAATTCTGATGAAGATGCTAACCGATCCGCGTTTCAGGAAAGCTCAGAAGATAGACGACAAGTTGACGAAGATACTAAAGGACCACGGGGGATATGTGCTTATAGTTGGCCAGAAACCCCCATAATTCTGCTGAGCCCTTCACAGGAGCACAGGCACCAAGAACAGTGCTTGCGCCATTTAGATAACATACAAACATATTTTTCAGCAATCGACACTTAGCTGGCTGCTCATCCCTTAAATAAGACGCATAAGGCTATGAAATCTGAACGGTGTAGGACTTGAGGATCGCCGTAGTCGACAAGGAGAGGTGCCGCTCGGATAAGTGCGACCTTGTCTGTATCAGGTTCTGCCCCATGGTCCGCACCAGACGGGAGGCCATCAGGCTGGAGGAGGACAAGGCCTACGTCGCCGAGTTCATATGCAGCGGTTGCGGAATCTGCGTCCGGAAGTGCCCATTCGACGCCCTCAGCATCGTGAACCTCCCCGACGAACTCGAGCAGGACCACGTACACCGCTACGGCCCCAACGAATTCACGCTCTACCGCCTCCCGGTCCCGCGGGAGGGCAGGGTCGTCGGACTCTTAGGGAAAAATGCCATAGGAAAATCCACAGTTCTCAACATCTTGGCCGGCAACCTCACCCCCAACTTGGGCCAATTTGAGGCTCCGCTCAAGAAGGACGAGATCGTTGAGAGCTTCTCTGGCCGTCCCCTCCACGACTTCTTCGATGGCCTCTATAGCGGCGATCTACCCGTGGTCTACAAGCCCCAGTACGTTGACCAGATCCCCAAGGTCGTCCAGGGGACCGTCCGTGAGGTCTTGGAGGCGAGGGACGAGAGGGGCGTCCTCAAGGACATCATTGGGGACTTGGAGGTGGACCACCTCATGGAGAGGGCTCTCGACGTCCTGAGCGGAGGAGAGCTCCAGAGAGTCGCCATAGCGGCAGTGGTAATCAGGGACGCGGGGGTCTACCTCCTCGACGAGCCCTCGAGCCACCTGGACATCTACCAGCGCATAAACGCGGCGCGGGTCATCAGGGGCCTTCTGGACGATGGAAGGAACGTTGTGGTCGCTGAGCACGACCTGGCCGTCCTCGACTACCTGAGCGACGAGATCTTCCTCCTCTACGGGCAGCCCAACGTCTACGGCATAGTCAGCAACGTCCACCAAGTCAGGGAGGGGATCAACATCTACATCAACGGCTACATCCCCGACGAGAACGTACGCTTCAGGGAGTCTCCCATCATATTCCACGTGAAGCCCCCCACCTCCAAAGCTGGTAGGAGCCGTCCTTTGCTCACTTGGACGGAGCTATCCAAGGTCTACGATGGCTTCGACCTCACCGTCAAGGAGGGGGAGATCGGCATCGGAGAGGTCATCGGCATCCTGGGGAAGAACGGCATCGGCAAGACCACTTTCGTCAGGATGCTGGCGGGTGTGGAGGAGCCCGACGGCGGCGATGTCATCGACGGAGACATCAAGGTGAGCTACAAGCCCCAATACCTCACGGATACCGTGGAGGGCACGGTGGAGGAGGTGCTGAGGCGCGCGGCCGGGGAGAAGTACCTGGAGAGCTGGTTCAGCGCGGAGGTCATCGAGCCCCTCCACGTCCGCCACATGCTGGACAGGGACGTCGGCGTCCTCAGCGGCGGCGAGATCCAGAGGGTCGCCATCGCCGAGTGCCTGAGCCGCACAGCGGACATCTACCTTCTGGACGAGCCCAGCGCCTACCTGGACGTGGAGGAACGGCTCGCCGTAGCCAGGGCAATCCGCCGCATCACCAAGATGAGCGGCGTCACCGCCTTCGTCGTTGAGCACGACATAGTCGCGCAGGACTTCATCGCCGACAAGCTCATGGTCTTCTCTGGGGAGGCAGGTGTGAACGGCGTCGGCGGCCAGCCCCTCAAGCTCGAGGACGGCATGAACGCCTTCCTCGGGGAGATGCAGGTGACGTTCCGCCGCGACCAGGAGACGAAGCGTCCGCGTGTCAACAAGGAGGGCTCCCGCCTGGACAAGGAGCAGAAAAAGGCGGGCAGGTACTACTACGCCTGAGCCCGCGCTCCTAGTGACCACCGTTCAGCAGTAAGGCCAGAATGGCGACGGAAACGCCTGCAACGACCATCTTTATGCCCGAGTAGATTATGTTCCCTTCGCTGATCCTTCCCAGGAAGAGACCGAGCAGGAACAGGGTGACGAGGGAGGCGCCGATCGAGGCCATGAACGCGAATCCGAGGGGAGCGATACCTTGCAGGGCGAGAACGAAGGGTAGGACGCTGGGCATGGATGCGATGAAGGGAGCTGAGCCGTCGACCAGGGCGGCGAAGACGGAGACAAACCTGGAGGCTTGACCGTGGATCGTGTCTTCGAGGTCCACGAGCATGGCGTCTTCAAGCTCGTTCAGTGCTCTATTCCTCTCCGCGCTCTCCGTCATGTAGGTGCCGGAGAACCCGGAGACAGCCATCGCCACACCGCCGACGATGATCACGCCTATCACCGCACCGGGATCAACGATGTGCGAGATGTACGCACCGATGACCACGCCGAGGCTTGTCATCGCACCGTCGAACGCGTTCATGGCGAAGTATCGGCGCAGTATCTTCTGGGCTTTTGTGACTCTGAGGTATGTTCCGACCTCTTCGAAGTACTCTATTAGTCTGGATACGAAGTTGGGACGATCCCCTGGATCGTCGTCGTCGAGGGTGTCACCCAATAACCTTTGCACTCCTGGGATCGCAGGGATGACTTCGAGAAACCTGCTCCAATCTGTAACTCATTTCCGAGGGGCACTCATCTGGTTCTCCATGGAGAGGAATTAATAAATCTTGTGAATTACTATAACATCAACGCTTAACATCTGATTGGGATCTGTGAATGATTTGAGTGTATCAGACATAAAGAAGCTAGTCCTGGATGTCCTGAAGCCCCATTCCCCGGCCCTCCCTGAGTTCGCCACCTTCCTGAGCGAATTTGAGGGCGTGGAGACTGTGGACGTGAGCCTCGTGGAGATGGACGAGAAGACCGAGAGCCTGAAGGTTGTGCTCAACGGTTCTGGCATCAACTATGAGGAACTGAAGGAGCACATCAGCAGCCAGGGGGCCGTGATCCACAGCGTCGATCAGGTTGTCGTAGAGAAAACGGGATGACCTCCGTACACCGTGAGCCCAGGTTGGCTAGCTGATGGAGAGGTTCTTCAAGCCGGCTGCTCAGACGTTTATGGACTCAATCACTCCTCTTGAGGAGTCCCAATACGCTGTCATCGGCGCTCCCTTGGATCTCACTTCCTCGCACCGTAGCGGCTCAAGGTTCAGCCCCGACGCGATCAGGCAGGCAAGCCATTACATGGAGACTTACAGCCTCAGAACAGGCCTAGATCTAGAGGATGTCTCCATCTCGGATCTGGGTAACATCGTCGACACCGGCTCTGTCGAGGGGGCCCTTCGGAACATCGAGGACGCCGTCTCTATTGTCGTTGGTTCAGAGAAGGTACCCGTGATGTTGGGTGGGGAGCATGCTGTCACCCTTGGGGCGCTGAGGGCAGTCAGGCCGGACCTCGTGGTGGACTTCGACGCTCACCTGGACCTGAGAGACCGGCTGCTTGGCCTCAGACTCTCCCACGGGACCTTCATGAGGCGGGCCATGGAGGAGCTGGACTTCAGGCTCGTCATCATCGGTGGGAGGGCCCTGTCGAAGGAGGAGGTCGAATACGTTGAGGAGAACGACGACCGTGTCAGGCTCATCTCAGCGGACGATGAGGGGATGAAAACGATCAGGGAGTGGTCAGATCTTTCTTCCTCCGTCTACGTCACCGTCGACATGGACGTGGTTGACCCGTCCTCGGCTCCGGCCGTCGGCAATCCTTCACCTGAGGGGATCTCCGTGACCCAGCTCATCGACATGATCGCCGGAGTATCCGATCTCGACATCAAGGGGTTCGACCTGACGGAGGTCGCACCCCACTTCGACTCGGGGCTTACCGCCATACAGGCAGCTTACATCGTATTGGAGACCATTTACAGCATGGAGTCGGGGAGGAGAGCCCGAGGGTGACAGACAATATATTGTACCTCGGCGAGTAGTACCTAGAGTTGGCGTTCGTGGGGTTCAGGGTCGAGGAGGAGGTCACCGTCCCCAAGGGGAGGCTGGCGCCCGAGGAGCTGCCTACTTCGTTCCTTCTCTCCGCCGGGTACGACGGCAAACAGGAGAAAGCGTTCCTCCGCCTCTACGAGCCCGAGTCCCAGCAGATCTACCTCTGGTACGATAACACCGGGCACCTCTCCTACTGCATCTCCAAGGAGTCGCCCGAAGAGCTGAGGGGGAACGACAGGCTCGTCAGCTACCCCGATTTCCTGACCCTAGAGCAGGTGGAGAAGTTCGACGCCATCGCCGACGTGCCCATCAACGTCACCAAAGTGGTTGCGACGAACCCCCTCGCCATAGGTGGGGGGGCCAGCGGTGGGATCAGGACCATCCTCGCCGGGAGCTGGGAGAGCCGCATCCGCTACTACCAGAACTACATCTACGACCTGGGTCTCATCCCCGGAATGCCCTACAGGGTGGAGAAAGGTGACCTTGTTCCCGAGGGTTACGAGCTCCCAGACGCCATCAGGGCGGATCTGGAGACGGTCCTAGCGGAGCAGGAGCCAGAGTTCAGGGAGCACATGATGGAGTGGGCTAGGCTCCTCCAATGCCCCGTCCCGGATATCAGGCGGGTCGCCGTGGACATCGAGGTCTACACCTCGGTCGCCAACAGGATCCCCAACCCAGAGGAGGCCAACGACCCGATTATAGCGGTCTCCTTCGTCTCCTCCGACGGCATGAGGAGGGTGATTGTCCTCAACGAGACTGATGAGGACGCCGCACCTCCAGAGATAGAGGGAGCCGAGGTTGCGCTCTACAAAGACGAGAGGAGACTCGTCGAGGAGATCTTCAAGGTCCTGGACGAGTACCCGGTCGTGCTCACCTTCAACGGCGACAACTTCGACCTCAGGTACCTGAAGAACAGAGCCCAGAACCTCGCATTCAGCCAGAGCGAGATCCCCATAACCCTGGGCAGGAGGTTCGCCTACCTCACCAACGGGCTGCACATCGACCTGTACAGGTTCTTCCTAAACAGGTCCATTCAGATCTACGCCTTCGGCAACAGGTACAGGGAGAACAACCTGGACGATGTCGCCGGGGCAGTCATCGGCAGGAGGAAGCTGGAGGTGGGGAACATCTCGGACCTGAGCTTGGATGAGCTGGCCCATTACTGCCTCAACGACGCCGAGATCACCTTCGGGCTCACCGGGTTCAACGACGACCTCGCCATGAAACTGATGGTGATCCTGAGCCGTATCAGCAAGCAGACGATGGAGGACCTGACCCGGATGGGAGTGAGCCGCTGGATACTAGCCCTGATGGAGTGGGAGCACCGCCGCCGGGGATGGCTCATCCCCAACACGGAGGACATCATCCAGGCGAAGGGAGGCGCCACCACCGAGGCCATCATCAAAGGGAAGAAGTACCAGGGCGCCATCGTCAGGGACCCGAAGCCCGGCGTCCACTTCGGGGTCACCGTCCTCGACTTCGCGTCGCTCTATCCCTCGGCGATCCGCAACTGGAACCTGAGCTATGAGACCATCCTCTGCGGCCACCCGGAGTGCCAGGAGAACAAGGTCCCCGACACGCCGCACTGGGTCTGCACTAAGAGGAGGGGGCTGACCAGCCTCATCATCGGCAGCCTTAGGGACCTCAGGGTGCTCAGGTACAAGCCGCTGTCAAAGGACGGGAGCCTCACGGAGGAGGAGAGGACCTTCTACGACGTGGTGCAGTCCGCCCTCAAGGTGTTCCTCAACGCCTCCTACGGCGTCTTCGGTGCAGAGTCCTTCCCCTTGTACTGCCCTCCCCTCGCCGAGAGCACCGCCGCCATCGGCCGGTACGCCATGAACCAGACGATCGACGAGGCCAGCAAACTCGGGATTGACGTCATCTACGGCGACACGGACAGCGTCTTCCTCTCCCAGCCAACGCAGGAGCAGATCGACGGGTTGGTCCGGTGGACCGACGGTGAGCTGGGCATCGACCTGGACGTGGACAAGGTCTACAGGTACGCCATCTTCTCCAGGCGGAAGAAGAACTATCTCGGGATCTACGAGGACGGGAGCGCGGACATCAAGGGGCTGACGGGGAAGAAGAGGCACATCCCTCCGCTGCTCAAGGAGTCCTTCATGCAGCTCACCCGCATACTGAGCGAGGTGCAGACCCCGAAGGACATGCCCGGCGCCAAGAAGGAGATAAGGGGGCTTGTCGAGACCGTGCACAGGAAGCTGAAGGAGAGGGAGTTCGACCTGGAGGAGCTGGCGTTCAGCGTGATGCTGGGGCGGAGGCTGAGCAGCTACGAGACAAACCCGCAACACGTGAAGGCGGCGAAGATGCTCGTGGAGCGTGGGCACAGCCTGGACATAGGGGACATCATCAGGTACGTCATCACAACGAAGGATGTGAAGCCCGTGCAGATGGCGTCCAACAGGGACGTGGACGTCAACAAGTATGTGGAGCACCTAGAGTCGATGTTCGAGCAGCTACTGGATGCGCTGGGCATGAGCTTCGACGAGATGGTGGGCAGGGGCAGGCAGACCTCGCTGGCTGCGTTCGTCAGCTGAGACACAAATAGATTTATATACAGTATTTGTGACCCCCAACGGGGAAAAGGATTGACCGGTGAGTACTTTAATCGAACCGCAGCCCTTTTCTCACGCGATTTCTAGAGAATATCCTTGTTCTAGCCGGTTATCGGGAAGGACCACTGGAGGGATGCCTGTCTAGTGAAGGCCTATCAGAGGATAGACAGGAAGCTCCTGGAGCACGTCGCCGAAGTCTCCCGTCTTGACCTTTCGGAGGAGGAGATTGGGAGGTTCACCGAGCAGCTCAAAGTGATTCTTGAGGCCTTCAGGGAGATAGACGAGGTGGACACTGATGGTGTCGAGCCCAGCTTCCACCCGTTGGAGCTGAAGAACGTCCTAAGGGAGGACGAGGCTACACCATGGGACTGGGAGCCCCTGGGCAACAGCCGGCACAGAGAGGACAGACACTTCAAGGGGCCGAGGATCACATGAGGGACGTAATCCGGAGAGCCCGGCTGCTCGACGAGAGGTACAACATCTTCAACGCTCTAGCCGACGACGCTGGGGAAGTGGGAACCGGCAGGCTCGCAGGTTACGCCGTGTCCGTCAAGGACAACATCTGCACGAAGGGAGTGCAGACCACCGCTGGCTCCCGCATCCTGGAGGGGTACGTCCCTCCCTTCGACGCCACCGTCGTCTCCAAGTGCAGGGACGAGGGGGCCTTCATCCTCGGGAAGACCACCCAGGACGAGTTCGGCTTCGGCACCTTCAACGTGAACACCGCATATGGGATCCCCAGGAACCCGCACGACCCTGAGAGGAGCTGCGGGGGCAGCTCGGGAGGGGCTGCCTGCCTAACCGCCGTCGCCGACTTCCCCCACGCCGCCATCTCCGAGTCGACGGGAGGTTCCATCTCATGCCCCGCCTCGTTCTGTGGCGTCGTCGGCGTCACGCCCACTTACGGCAGGACGTCCCGCTGGGGCCTTGTGGACTACGCCAACAGCCTGGACAAGATAGGCGTCATGGGGAAGACCGTGGAGGAGGCGGCTCTACTCCTTTCGGTGATCAGCGGTCCGGATGAGTACGACTCAACGGTGCTCAGGGTTCCCCCCGAGGATTTCACTGAGAGCCTCGGTGGATCGGTCGAGGGGATGAGGATCGGCGTCCCTGAGGAGTACCTTTTGGAGGGGGTCGAAGAGATGGTCGCGGAGCGCGTCCGGTCTGCTATCGATGGGCTGCAGAGCCTGGGAGCTGTCGTCAGCGATGTCTCTCTCCCCCATACGGGGGTCTCTCTGGCGTCCTACTACATCATAGCCATGGCCGAGGCCTCCACGAACCTGGCGAAGTTCTGTGGCCTCAGGTACGGGCTTCACATGCCTCTCGAGGGCAACTTCGACGAGTACTTCTCGAGGGTGCGGGCCCGGGGGTTCTCCGAGGAGGCGAAGAGGAGGGTGATCCTGGGGACTTTCACCCGGATGGCTGGTTATAGGGACGCCTACTACCTGAAGGCGCTGAGGGTCAGGACCAGGGTAATAAAGGATTTCAAGAGGGCTTTCGAGGAGGTAGACGTTCTAGCGGCGCCGACGATGCCTGTGGTAGCCCCCAGGTTCGACGAGATCGAGGAGATGGAGCCCATCCAGCACTACATGATGGACGTCCTCACCGTGGCGCCGAACCTCGCCGGAATCCCCATGATCTCCGTGCCATGCGGGGAGGTTGGCGGCATGCCCGTGGGCCTCCACCTGATGGCCGACCACCTCCAGGAGGGGAAGATGATCCGGGCGGCGCACGCCTACGAGGTGGGGCGATGAAGGCGATCATGGGGCTGGAGGTCCACGTCCAGCTCAGGACGGAGAGCAAGCTGTTCTGCGGCTGCGGCACCGACCTCGACGGGAGGGGGCCCAACGAGAACACCTGCCCCATCTGCCTCGGGTTCCCCGGGTCCAAGCCGAAGGTCAACAGGAGGGCAGTGGAGCACGCCGTCAAGATAGCCAGGGCGCTGAACTGCACTGTGTGGCCCGAGGTCAGGTTCTCTCGGAAGAGCTACTTCTACCCGGACATGCCCAAGAACTTCCAGATAACACAGTACGACGTCCCCCTGGCCGAGGGTGGCTACTTGCCGCTGGACGGCGGGAGGATCGGCATCACCAGAGTGCACCTTGAGGAGGACCCGGCGAAGCTGGCGCACGTGGGCGGAGGCATCACCAGCGCCCTGTACACCCTCATCGATTACAACCGCTCGGGGGTGCCGCTGGTGGAGATTGTGACTGAGCCGGACATCACCAGCCCCAAGGAGGCGAGGCTGTTCCTGGACAAGCTGAGCCTCATACTGGAGCACCTGGGGGCCTACGACCCGGGGAGGGAGGGGAGCATCAGGGTGGACGCCAATATCAGCTTGGAGGGCGGGCAGAGGGTGGAGGTGAAGAACCTGACGGGCTTCAGGACGGTGGAAGACGCGCTGAACTACGAGATCGTCCGGCAGAGGAGCATGGCGAACATTGGGATCGCCGTGGAGCGGGAGACCCGCCACTACGACGCGGAGACCAACACCACAAGCAGCCTACGGGGTAAGGAGTACGAGGAGGACTACGGCTACATCGTCGAGCCCGACCTAGTGAAGATAGAGCTGGACCAGAAGTGGGTGGGGCGGCTGGAGGCGGAGATGCCTGAGCTCCCAGACGCCAGGATCGAGCGGTTCATCGAGGAGTATGGGATACCGCGGTTCCAAAGTGGAGTCATCGTCAACGCGGGGCTGGAAATGTCCCGGTTCTTCGAGGAGTCCTGCAGGCTGCACGGTGATCCAGGGGAGGTTGCGAGCTGGACGGTCACGTCGCTGATGAAGAGCCTGAACTTCGAGGGGCTGAGCCTGGCGGGGTCGGAGGTGAGGCCCGAAACCTTCGTGGAGCTTCTGGAGCTCATCGATGAGGGGGTGATCTCGGAGAGGCTGGCGAAGGAGCTGGTCAAGGACTACGTCGGCACCGGCGAGTCGCCCAGGAGGCTAGTGGAGTCCAGGGGCCTCGGCCTCATGGAGAGAGAGGAGCTCAGAAATGCGATAGACGCCGTACTGGCCGAGAATCAGAGGGCTGTCGCTGATTACCTGTCAGGGCGGGAGAGGGCGCTGGACTTCCTCCTTGGGCAGGTGCTGAGGAGGATCCAGGCCCGCGGTAGGCCTCTTGAGGTGAAAAACCTAATAAAGGAAGCGCTAGACAGCAGTGGAAAGTGCCTCGGTAGCTCAGCAGGTAGAGCGCCTGGCTGTTAACCAGTAGGTCGGAAGTTCGAGTCTTCCCCGGGGCGCCACTATACTTCCCAAGTGATATGAGGAAGAGTTATTCAAGACCCTGTGGCGCGCGCGGAGTGCGCACGCTTTAGCTACTCATGTTCCCACTACCAGAACAAGCAGAATCCCTCCTCGATGTGATCGTAATTACTCGACATCAAGACACCCCGGTCGACAGACAGAACCTTCACGAGCCTGTCACGCGCGGCTGTAAACCCTTCTCCGAGCCAACCTCCTGTCTTCTTCTGATAGCTCCATGACATTACCAGAAGCGCGCGCTCGCTCGCTTGGACGATGAAACGCTGAACAACGCTGAACAACGCTGAACAACGCTGAACAACGCTAAACAACCGTCTGCTACCCATGACAACCGTCTCCAATAGGTACCACAACCCGGAAAAAACCCCACCGTTCTCACCGATTTCACCGTTCCCACCGTGCTCTCACCGTGTCCAACCGCTATCCTACCGTCGCTCATCGACAACCTACCGATTCCCACCGAAACTCACCACACCTTCATACTTCTCAACGTCAATCGCCCATCTCCTACTTTTCCCCTATTACGTTTGCTCATCAGGTGAACGAGGAATAATTCACTTTTTCCAAGCGCCCGACCGGTTCCTTCATTAGCTGCACGCACGAAAAGATGATGAGAGATATGCCCAAGGAACACCTGTCCATCGAGGAGATCGAGGACCTCGGCTACTACGACTTCATGGGCTACATGGAGGTCCCCTTCTTCAACGTCGGAGGAGCCGCCTCCATCGACCGCCTCGCCGAGCTCTGCAAGATCGTAGAGGACACCAGGGTCCTCAACGTCGGCTGCGGCACCGGGGGCAACTCCTGCTACCTCGCCAACAGGTACGGATGCACAGTTGTCGGCATCGACATCGCAGAGCACATGATAGAGCACGCCCGCAAGCGTGCCGAGGAGCTGGGGCTCACCGACCGCGCCACATTCCAAGTCGGCGACGCCTACGACCTCCAGTTCCCAGACGCCTCCTTCGACGCCGTGATCACCGTCTTCGTCTCCCAGTTCCTCGACCCCGGCCGAGCCTACCCCGGCTTCCACCGCGTCCTCGCCCCCGGCGGCCGCCTGGGCATCAACGAGATGTACAGGGCCGACGAAGTCCCACAGGAGGCCCTCCCCAGGGTCCAGGAGGGCGAGGAGGTCTTCCGCGAGATCACCGAGCTCCCCTTCACCCTGCGCAGCCCCACCACTTGGAGGGAGGTCTTCCGGGCAGCCGGCTTCACTGACATCGAAGTCGAGGAGCACACCAACGTCGGCCAGACCAGCGCATCCCTCGGCATGGTTGAGGAGTTCGGTGGCTGGGCCAAGCTCGCCGGCACCCTCTGGGAGATGCTCGTAATAGCCCTGAAGAGCAGCAAGATGCGCCAGCGCTTCGGCAAGATCAGCCGCGGGAAACGGGTGCTGCTGCGCGACAAGGTGGCCTCCAAGTACATAGGCTACATCCTATGCGCCGGCAGAAAACCATAGCCGCGCGTGGTGCGCGCGCGCCCGCAGCTACAGAGACCGAGACCGATGAACCATCGACAAGCGCCGGGGGTATCCCCGGGTTCCAGTACGAATCAGTCGTCTTGGGCCTTGCCGTCGGAGCTGCTGTTCTGTGGTTCATTCAGTGTAAAAGATAGCGACGAATATCCATCCTCCTTTTTCAACTACTAAGAAAAAACGCGCGCTCAAGTGAGAGATTATAGAAAAATACACGCGGAACCTACGAGTAAGCACAAGACAACCTGGCCCCTCGCCCAGGTCCAACGACATCACGCAAGGATAAACTTACGAGCGCGTTCCATCGATGAGCACCTATGATCCTGGAACCCATAGGCACCGTCAGGTCCCCCGTCACCGAGGAGGTTGACAAGGGATGGGGCGTCGTCACCTCGGAGATCCTCATCGACGAGACTTACACCCCCGTCCTGGACCTCAAGCCCTACTTCCCCCAGTACGACAGTAGGGACGCCCACACCCCACGCTGGGTCGACGAGCTCATGGAGAGCTACTTCTAGCCGACCCAGAGCGCGAGAGCTTAATACACCCCTCGGATTAGAGTTTACCAAGATTCCCAATGAGGCTCGACAAGATATCTGAGAGGGTCTACGTGAACTGCGAAGGCAAGACGGGCGGAAACGTGGGCGTCATCGCCACGGACGGCGCCGCCTACGCCGTGGACTCCCAGTTCCCGGCCCCCGCGAGGGACTTCCGCGCCAGCATCCCCACGGTCACGGGCAGCCCCGTCACCCACCTCATCCTTACCCACATGCACAGCGACCACGTGCTGGGCAGCCAGGCCTTCGACGACTGCGAGATCGTCGCCCAAGCCAAGGTCATGGAGAAGATGGAGCAGAAGCTCGGCGAAGAGTGGGCCCAGGGCAACCTAGAGGAAACCCTTCGGCAGATCAGGGAGAGCAGGCCCCAGATGGCCCCGCTCTACGAGGGGCTCAGGATCGTGCTCCCCACGGAGACCTTCCGCGAAAGGTACGAGCTGGACGGCGTGGAGGTCGTCAACACCGGCGGCCACACCGACTGCTCCTCCATAGTCCACGTCTGGGGGGACGCCACCATCTTCGCCGGCGACCTCATCGTACCCGGGATGTTCCCATACGCAGGCGACCCCACCTCCGACCCCGTCGCCTGGATCGGGGCGTTCAAAACCATGCTGGAGCTAGACCCGGAGACCATCGTACCTGGCCACGGGGGCCCCTGCGGCGCCGAGGAGGTGGAGACCCAGCTCGCCTACTTCGAGGCCACCAGGGCGACTATGCTGGAGCTCATCGCCGGAGGAGCCACCCAGCAGGAGACCATCGACCACGACGGCTACCCCGAGTTCTACCAGTCAACCGGGGGCGAGAAAGAGCTCTACATGAGGGCGCTCTACAGGGTCCTCTCCGACGAGAACTGAAGCCACAAACTTCCCCGCGCTCATGTCTACTCCCTCCAAACAATCGCAGCGCAGCCTACGATTACTGACAACCGTTATCAACCTGATGTACCCCATAATTCGTCATGCCAGACACGAAGGTGAAGATCACCGTCCTCAGGGTCTTCGACCCGAAGGAGGTCTTCGAGGCCAGCCCCGTCAAACGCTCCGACCCCATGCCACCCTGCGAGAGGCACCACGAGGGGCAGGAGTTCACGGTCGACCTCGACATGGAGATGCCCGAGGGCTTCTGCCACTGGGCGTGGTCGACCATCAAGAGCCCCGTCAGGATGCTCATGTTCGGCGGCGACTACCCCTGGTCCGAGGAGAAGGGGAAGGCCGTGGTCTGCTGCGCCGACGGGCTCAGACCCGTCGTCTACATGCTGGAACGCATCTAAACCTTCTTTTTACCACAAGAATTCTCGATTCCCAGTGCGCCGATTCACTGCATTGCTTCGATCTGCTTGGCCCAGTCCGCAGCTCGCTCAAGCTCGCCCTCCTTCAGCGGGCCTTCCGTATCCATCACAATGAACCCCTCGGGAGGAACTACGGGCTCTCCCCCCTTCTTCGCGAGCCTATCCGAGATGGGCTTGGCGGCGTAACCAAACACGCCCCCCAGAAAACGTAGCACTCGCGAATTCACGTTGCTCATCGAGAATCGCGTGTCGAAGGCAGCCACCTTGACGCCCTTGAGGCCGTCTCTGGGGATCCCCTTCAATAGGTTGGTGATCGCCGGGGTCGGCCTGAAAGCCCTGGTAGGGGAGCCGACGATCAGCAACCTCGATCCCGTCAGCTGCCCCGGCTGGACGTCGGTCACCTTGAGCACCGGGACGTCCTCACTGGAGCCGAGGGCGTCTCCGATCGCCCGGGCTATCTGCTCGGTGTTCCCAAAGACCGAATCGTAAACCACCAACGCCTTCATGCCTGCACCTCTATGGACGATTTGACTACCGGGGCCATTTGAACCTATTGCCACACGGTCTCAGTTGCAGACGATCGTACAACTACACCTGGAAAGGCGCCCACCGCATGCGTGGAGAAGATCATAGTTCTCGAGCCGCCTGGTTCTTTCTCCTCTTGATGTCGGGTATCATTATCATCAGCGGCAGAACGATGAAGGCGTCGCCGATTAGGTTTATCCACCAGATCAGGTCGGGGTTGAGGTTCCAGATCAATCCTCCCATGACCGGGGCGATGACGCCGATTATCCCGTGCGTCAGCATCGTTATCCCCGACCAGCGCCCCCGCCCCTCCAGCGGGATCAGCTCTTGGTCGAAGGCCGTCCAGCCTATGAACAGTGCCGTCTGCAGCCCCTCCATCAGGCTCGCCACGATCAGGTACTCCGGATGCGCCAGCGGGGTGAAGATGGTGATCAAGATCGCCGCCCATCCAAAGACGCGGGAAAAGTAGGCGACCCTCCTCCTGCCGAATCTGTCGGCCAAGCGACCCGCCGGCATGGAGAAGCAGACAGTGATCGCGGTCGAGACAGACCCCCGCCAACCCAGTATGAAGGCGCTGGCCCCCTTCACGTCGACCATGTACAACCCACGGAACGGCATACGAACATGAGAGATCAGGGTCTGAACGCACTGTCTGAGAAGCAGCAGCTTCAGCCCCGGCACGTCATTCAGCACGCTGAAGAGGTGGCTGAAGACGCCCGTCTCACGCCTCTCCCTCGCGAAGGTGACCTCCTTCATCTGAGTCACGAGAAGCCCGAAGACGAAGACGCTTACGATAAACTGGATGAAAAAGAGGGGCCTGATGCTGTCGGCCGACTCCAGTCCCCCGAAGTAGGTGACGATGAAGGCCGCTATCATGGGGGCGGCGATGCCAGCGATGGACGTTATCATGCGATGGAAGGACAGCCCCGTGACGCGATCGTCATCACTGAGCGTGCTTATCCAGATTATCTGTGAGGCGGGGCCCATGATCCTCTGGCTGAACGCTTGCCACACCTCGATCAGGATGCAGAAGGGCCAGGTCCTCGCTATGGAGCGTAACAGGAATGTTGGTAGAGACAGCGCCCTACCACTGAGATACAGCCACTTCATGTTTCTAGTGCGATCTGTCAGCCATCCCGAGGGCAGAGCGAGGATCGCCATCATAGCATGGCTCAGGCTGGTGACGAGGCCCAGTTCGACAGTCGACGCACCCAGTCGCGTGATGAATATGTTCCAGTACTCACCACCTCCACCGCCACCACCACCTCCGCCGCCACCACCTCCACCGTCGCCTCCCCCTCCACCGCCGAAGAGCCGACCCAGGACATCCCGTGCCAGAAACACCTTGTAGTTCCTAGACTGCCTGCTCCAGAACTCTCTGAAATCGTCGACTACTTTCAGCGAGAATAGCCCACCTTGATAGCTGTGAGACCCTTATTGATTTGGCTACGATAAGAAACTTTTGCGCGCACAGCAAAGGCGTGTGCGGGGATATAAAAGCCCCAACCACGCGGTGCAGTAGGACGGTCCCACGATCCCGGAGGGCTCAGCTACTCCTCCAGGTGTGGCGGCACTTGGTGCAGGTGTAGCTAACCAGCACCCTATCCTGCTTGACCCCGGCGTGCTCTCCCTGGCTGGTCCTCACGACGCGGTGCGCCTCGGTGTGGCCACACTCCGGACAGGTCTGGCTTACGGTGGGGGCGTCCACGACATCCTCGACGACTATGACTGGGTCCACGAGCTGCTCCCTGGTGGTCCTCACCTCGATCTCGGTGTCTGAGGCCGCTAGACCGCACCTGGGGCAGACTAGCCCGTCTGAAGTCTTCCTGAGGAAGGAGCCACACCTCTCGCAGAACATCGACGCCATCGCCCCGGGCCCTCTGATAATCTTCTTGCCGGGACTGATAAGTGTTGATTCGGTCAACGGCCATAACATCCTTCCGCACGTGCAAGGTGGGAGAGCGCAACAATGATGATGGGTAAGACCTCTCGGGGATGTGCGCCTCTCCGCCGGTACAACATAATTCAGAATATAAGCAGTTTATGGATTTCAGACCAACAGCTGTGAACCACGACACACAGCGACCAAGCCTCCGACGGCACAAACTCCAAAAAGGCTGGTGCCCAAATGTTCCCCGTGATGACGACGATTAGGGCCCACATCTACGTCTCCGGAAGGGTACAGGGGGTGAGCTACAGGAGGTTCGTCGTCAGGGAGGCCAGAGCCCTCGACATCACCGGCTGGGCCATGAACCTCCCCGACAGGCGCGTGGAGGTCATCGCCGAGGGAGAGGAGAACGCCGTCGAGGAGCTGATGCGGCGCCTAAGGGAGGGCCCGACCCTCGCCATCGTGAGGGACATGGAAGTCCACAGAGAACCTCCCACCGGAGAGCACGAGTCCTTCACAATCAGGCGCTGAGAAAAGAATCCCTAGAGCCCTAGAACTTCCCAAGAACACGCCCTAGGGCTTCGAGCATCAGGTCAATATCGTCGTCCTCGATGTACCCCATGTTCCCGATCCTGAACGTCCTCTCCTTCAGCGCGCCGTAGCCCTGAGCCAACTCGAAGCCCTCCCCCCGCATGGCCCCGTAGACCGCCGGCCCCCCGGCCTCGGGCGCGTTGATGCAGCTCACCGTGGGGCTCTCGTACCCCTTTTTAGGGAAAATCGACAGCCCCAGGTCCTCCACGCCCCCCCTGATCCTCTCGTTCCTCCTGCGGAAGGCGTCGAAGTACCAGCCCCTCCCCCCATGGCCGTCGATCATCTTCAGCGCGGCGTTTAGCCCCGCGACCTGGGGCATCGCAGAGGTCATCGGTGTCCCCCTGCCCTGAGAGTGGTACCTCTCCCACAGCTTCAGGTCGAAGTACCAGCCCTTGTCCACGGCCCCGGCGGACGCCTCCAGCGCCCTCTCACTGACGGAGCCGATCCCCAGGCCGGGGGGCACGCCGAAGCACTTCTGGCTGCTGCTAAAGCAGATGTCGATCCCCCAGTCGTCCACCCTGATCTCAGTGCCGCCCATGCTGCTCACGGCGTCGACGAAAAGCATGCTGCCGTGCTCCTTCACCACCTCAGCGAGCGCCTCTAGGGGGTTGATCAGCCCAGCGCTGGTCTCGTTGTGGGTGATGGCAACGGCCTCTATGGCTGGATCATCGTCGAGAGCCCCATCCAACGCCTCCTCCGAGATGGGCTCGCCCAGCGGGGGCTCCAGGACCACGACCCCCTTCCCGTTGGCCTCGGCGACGTCGGCGAATCGTCTGCCGAAGCTCCCGTTGACGCAGACGAGCAGCTTCTCCCGGACGCAGTTCCGGGCGGCGGCTTCCATGAACCCGGTACCCGTGCTGCTAAACAGGAAGATCGGGTCCCCCGTGCCTATGAAGGCCTTCAACCGCTCCACGGTGTCGAAGTGGAGCTCCAGGTACTCCTCGCTCCTGTGGCTGTACATCTGCCCCGCCATCGCCTCCAGGACCTCAGGGTAGCAGGCCACCGGTCCCACGGTGAAGAGCTTCATCGAATCCACCAGAACGAACATCGCAGCCGGATAAGATAAAAACTTGCATACACAAAGCTCCAGCATGGAATTTCGGAGGCTCGAGGGGGACGAGGCAGCGGACGTCATCCTCCAGATACTCAAGGAGGCAGGCAGGCCCCTCACCACCAGGGAGATCCAGCAGGAGACCGAGAAGCGGCTCGTAAGGTGCCCCGACTCCACGGTTGTCTTCCTCAACAAGCTCCGCAGGAGCGGCACCATCAAGGGCCAGAGATCGCCCGAGAGGCGAGGCTGGATCTGGTGGGTGGAACCTAGATCCACGACACAATTTTCTCGGAGGCCTCGATGAGCTCGACCCAGCCTTCGTAGTCAATCATGGTGACGCCATCGCAGAGGTCGTAGCCCGAGCCCTCGTGCTCCAGACAGTTGATACCTCCGGCGTAGGAGAGGCTCGCAGTCAACCGCCTGTCCGTCAGGTGGCGGACCCCCTTCTGCGTGAACAGGAAAACGATTTGGCCTCTCTCCGCCATCTTAGCGGCGATCGAGAAGACCGTCTCCGTCTCCTGGAACCCCTGGACGACAAACAGTACGCTCAAGCCATCCCCCCTAGAACGCCGCCACCGACTCGCATCCCGCCATCATCTCCGTCAGCTCGTCGAGGCCTATGGCCTTGATCTCCAGGCCGGGGTTGAGATCCTTATCCCCCAGGCCGTGCTCCTTCAGGGAGTCGGAGAGGGCCGTGATCTGGGCCAGGTCGGAGGACGCATGCAAGTAGCCGTTCATTACGGGGTCATCGAAGACTCCCTCCCTGAGGCACTGCACCCCCTCGTCGAGGAACACGATCAGGGGCGGCCTGTCCATCCCCAACATCGCCACGGCGAGGCGCAGTCCCTCGATAGCCCTGAACACCCTCCTGGGACCGCTCCGTATGACGATCATGTGGTCTACCAGACCGCCTCGCCTCCGACGAACAGCGTCCTGTCCGACTCCTCCATCAGTTCCACGAGCTCAACGAAGCTGCTGCTCTCCACGCCATCGGCGAAGGCCCCCGCCGCCGTCAGCCCGCTGAGCATCGCGTGGGTCCTGCAGATCAGGAGGCGGACGCCCCTGGAGAGGAGACCGACCAGCTCCGGGTCGCCGCCTGCCTTCACCAGCCTAACAGACTCGTCGTTGAAGAACACAGTGACACTGTGCCCTCTGGAGAGGGCTGCATCCAACAGCCCCTTCACTGTCTCCCTCGTGGCACTTGACTCCGAGGAGGCGACGAAAAGGATGTTCACGGCGGGGCACCGGTCCCTGGCTGATGTTATCCATTTTACACGTACAGTCTTTATCCTTTCCTATCGCAGCCAGTTCAAACCTCTTGAACGGGTGTTCAAAAACCTAGGATTAAGTAGGTTTCACGACATCTACCGGGTGGTGATCAAGTGAGGCTCCCAGTCTTAGTCTATACCTCGACAGGAAGCAGCTCGTCTCGTTCGCAGTTCTGGCCTTCGTCATCAGCGGCATCCTAGGTGGCCTGATGTGGAACTATGGCGGTGTCTATGTGCCTAGAATCAGGTTCCCGGGTCTATCCGACGGGTACGCCCTCACAAGGTTCAACTCCGATGAGGAGCTCGTGACCTTCTTGGACGAGAGAGGCGCGGGCGTGTGGCTTACGGGCTTTGGAGGTGCGATTGTTCTCAGCCCCGACGTGCGCGCGCAGGTGCTGTGAAGGAGAGAAAAAAACGGGTGCGAATTCTTTGTGGATAGGTATGAAGTTAATTTGTGATGTATTTTCGGATATCCCATTCCTAGTCATCAGATCGGTTTCACAACGCTTGTTTCGACCCGGTATTTTCTTTCAGCGCGTACGGGAGTGTCTTTTATTTTACTCAGATTAATGAAGAGACTAGTTAATTTTTTAGATTCGAGCGCTCATAGAAAGGGGATTACGTGTTGTGGAGATGAATTGTGTGAAGGTATTATTATCCGCCGACATGGAAGGGACGACGGGCGCCGTTGACTGGAACGATATGTTCTAGGGCAAGCCCGAGTATGGGCGTTTCAGGAGGCTGCTGACTGGCGACGTAAACTTTGCGATTGAGGGGGCTCTTGAGGGAGGGGCCGACGAGGTAGTCGTCAACGAGGCCCACGCAGGTATGAAGAACATCCTGGTCGAGGAGCTCCACTCTGACGCAAGCATGATATCGGGGAACATGGGGAAGACCTGGCTCATGATGGAGGGGATAGACGAGAGCTTCGATGCCGTGTTCCTCGTCGCCTACCACGCCATGGAGGGCACGCCAGCGGCCATCATGAGCCACACGGAGGACCCCCATCTGATCACCGCCGTCTGGTTGGGGGATGTCAAGGTGGGCGAGGTGGGGCTGTCGAGCCTCGCAGCGGGCCACTTCGATGTCCCCGTGGTACTGGTCACAGGGGACGACAAGGTAGCTGCGGAGGCCAGGGCCCTTCTGGGCAACATCGAGTCAGCCATTGTGAAGTACGGGATCAGCAGGTATGCGGCCCGCTGCTTCACGCCCAAGAGGACCTCTGAGATGATAATGTCGGCCGCGGAGAGGGCGGTGAAAAGGGCTGGGGCGATGAAACCATTCAAGCCCGAGTTCCCAATGGAGATACGCGTCGAACTGAAGACTGCGCTCCAGGCCTCTCAGGTGAGCAAGGCAAGGGGCATCAGGCTGGTTGACCCCACGACGGTTGCTTCCACCTGCGTTGATGTATTGGAGGCAAATCAGCTGCTGTCTGAGGTGGAGCACAGGGCCAGCGATCCAGCGGCATGAAGGAACTTTGCCACAAACTTACAAGGGACCTGGATTGTGTCAGCGACGAAAGCTTCACACAAGGGAGAGATGAAGAATTAATGAAGTACCCTCATCCGTTTTCAATTGCGTCGATGAGTTTCAAGAGTGCCTCGTTGAAGACCTCTACCGGATACGATCCCCCTCGCGTGTGACCCATTCTGACGACGACGAGTTCGTGGGAGGGATCGATGATGACCGATTGCCCGCCGTAACCCTCCATGTGGAAGGCATCGCGAGGTAGCTTCAGATCACCCCTGCCGTTGACCCAGAACAGTCCCCCATAGATAGGCTCCTCCCAGGCCGGGGCCGGTGTGCCTACGAACTCCGCGAACCCAACGGGCAGGATCCGCTTTCCCTCCCAGACTCCGTCCTGCTGGTACAGGAGGCCTAGGCGGGCCCAGTTCCTGGGCGTGCCGTAGTCGAACCCGGACATGATAAAGTTCCCGTATGGATCTGTCTCGAGCACCTGTCTCCTGACTCCGATCCGGTCGAACAGAGCTCTTTGTGGCCAGGAGAGATACTCCTCGCCGCTCTCGCAGACGGCCCTCTTTATGATGTAGCCCAAGGTGAGTGGATCGCAGTTTCTGTATCGGCCCACGGTGTTTGGAGGGAACTCCAGCCGACTGTTTATCGAATACTGAAAAACGTCGATCGCCCCGCTGTAAACGTACATGTGATCGGAGACCCCTTGTTTCAGTGTATGCGGAGGGTCCCCGGGAGAGGAAAACCTCAGTCCGCTACTCATGCGGAGCAGATCGGCTATCCTGATTTTGGAGCGGGAGTCACCCTGTCTCTGCCATTCGGGTACAGGGGCAGGGTCCTCAATGCCGAAATGCCCCTCGCGAATCAGGACGCCTATCAGGGTGGCTGTGATGCTCTTCCCCATGGACCAGCTCTCGAGAAGGGTGTCCTTGGTCACTCCAAGGCTGTACCTTTCCGCTATTAGCTGTCCTTTGTAGACCACCAAGAAGGCAACTGTGTAGGCCTCTGGAACGAAGGCAGCGTCTACGGCCCCTTTCAGCTTCGCCTCATCGACCTCGGAGGGCAGTGATACCGAGGGTAAGACATCGCCCATCGGCCAAGCCTGGTCCATCGGGTCTGGGAGGCTGGAACTAAGTTCCACCGGCTCGAAAAACACGTCGTTGGCGTCATAGGGCAGAATGATGCAGCCCTGATCACCGTAAAACTTGGCTGCACGGGGCGGAGAATCGAACACCGTGACTCGGACCGATTTATCATCCCAGTCTACATCTATTTTCGTGTAGGCGTCTTGGGGCAAGGCTCGTCCCCGAACAGTCAGCGGGGTCGATAAAACGCTGTTCTGGAAGGCTTCTTTCGCGTCGCGGTTCGATATGAATATGGCCGAACAAAGAATTTTAGCCGCGCTGGCGGCACACAACGTCTTCTCGACTTCATTTAATTCTTGGTCTAGACAGCCTGACATGAATACATCCCGTCGAACGTGCACAGTTAATGTTCTGAACCCTATTTAAATTCGAAAATTTCAACCTTCTTTCTGCAACGCGTGCAGAAATATGGAAAATCATAATGCTTCTCTCATTCACTTCTTCGGAGGAAAAACCTGGATGAACACTCGTGAGGTAGCCACCACAGTTACCTCAGTTCACATAGATTCTGTGACGCTACTTCAACGGTTCCTGCGCGCGCATCTCATGCGCCGGCCCTGTTCATGAAGCCCCAGATGAGGCCGCCGACGACGAACAGTGCGAAGAAGGCAACGGCTGCCCACCAGACGGGGCTGATACGCCCCAGCTTCCCCTCCTCCCAGGCAGGCTTATCGTAGAGGTCCCTCTTAGGGTAGTAGTCCAATATAGTCGGTTTCTGCCATTTCGGATTCCTGCGGTAGTCTGCTTCCAGCGCGTCGTCTATCCATTCGGTCTCGGAGACTTCTCCATAGAACCCTCCAGAAATATCTCCGGCGCCCGCCAGGTACCAGAGATGGGGCCTGCGTCTGCCGCTCTCGTCATCGTATGCCCTGATCTTCTCGACGATCCGGTCCCAGAGCTTCCTGATCATAGTCGTTTCTAACTCGGGCGCTTCCCTCAATAACCACGCCCTCTTAATATGGTTTACTGACGCTTAAAACTTAGTAGAGGGCGTTTCGCGCTCGCGTGATCTAGGAGGGAGCGCGCATGTGCACGCGCGCGTCGGATTCAATGGACATCAACATGAGCTTGTCTATCTGGGCCTCGAGGAGAGATTTCTGTCTCTCTCTGACGTGTACTGTGTCCTCTAGCGCCTCTATCTTTCTTTAGCTCAAGGATAATACGACCTCAAGTCGTGAATCTGAGAGCTCATGTTATGAATTGTGTCTTGAAATGCCGTGACGTTCCCCTCTAAATATCTCTCAGCGCGTGCAACCTGCTCTTCCAGCTTTTCGTTCTTGGACTTGAGGACTGAGATCTTAGAGTAAATCATCAGGCTGAACGCGGTGGATCCGACGACGAGGACGCCGATTATGACGCCGATGTAAAAACTGAGATCGATTTTGAGCGACATTTCACCCAAGAATGGAAATCATCCATCTTTAATATTTATCTGCATATTTCAAAATGAGAGGCGTGTGCGCATCAACGCTAGGAACTGCGCGCGCGGCTGGTCCTCCTCCTCTTTTTTTTCCTGACCAGCCAAGCCGGCTTGTGCTTGTCTTCGTACCATGGCCATCCAACCTGAATCGTATCCCATCTAATCGAGTCGACGTCCCTTTTCTTCATCCCGTAGATGAACGCATAAACCATGGCTGTCACGAGCACGGCAACTGGGATAGATGTCCTAAGTACCATGGTCGAGTCGGTT
>CP070784.1:486669-511703 GCA_020346605.1 Candidatus Bathyarchaeota archaeon
TCACCGACTGCACTCGGGGCTAGAAGACAGTATGCGCCTTAACTCCTCGACGGCCTCATCTCTGTCCCTGTAGCCGACGATTTCCCCGACCTCGGTGCCTCCGCAGAAGACCTTCGTCGTGGGGGTCTGCTCGACACCCAGGTCCTCGGCAAGCCTCAGATTCTCGATGCTCTTCAGCATGTTTATCCTGTAAAACCTCACGTCATCGATGTGCTCCGGCAGCTCCTCGTAGACCGGCTTAAACTTCCGGCACTGATCGCAGGATCTCATCCAGAACTCCAGGACAGCGGGCTTCTTGGAGCTCTTCACCTCTACGTCAAGGTCTTCTGCTTTGATGTCCTTGATCTCAACCATCCTCGACCCAATTCTGGTTCCGAGCGGCCTTCCTAAAATGTTTTGAAAGGGTAGGCAGTCAGAGCGACCCCCAGAGCCTCTCCACGAGGTCCTCGTCGACGACTCCTGAGCACCTGGAGAGGGCGATGTAGTTGACTATCGGGAAGGCTGCCCAGGCGTAAAGCTGGCTCACCAGGAACTCGTGCATCCCGAGGGGCCTGTTGAGGAGCCAAGGGCCCCAGATCACCGCCAGGAGGAAGGCGGAGACCGAGACGAAGGCTGCGGCCGTACTCGTCGCCTTCTTCCAGAAGATGCCGTAGAGGAAGGGCGCCATGATCGCCGCCGAGAGGCATGCCCAGGCGATCATCGCCAGGTCCAGGATCGCCTTGGGCTTGAAGTAGGCTAGGAAAAGGCCGGCGAAGGTTACCACGGCCGTGGCGATCTTGCTGAGCCGGAGGATCCTCCCGTCGTCGACGTCGGGGTTGATCAGCTTCTGGTAGATGTCCCTGGCCACGCCGAAGCTCGCCATCAGTATGACCGCGTCGGCCGTCGACTGGGAGGCAGCTATCACTGCGGAGAGGTAGACGGCGCCTATGACCGTCGGAAGCACGAGCATTATGAGCTTGGGGATGACGATGTCGTAGTCTGGGTTCCCGCCCGGTGTCAATGGGATCTCTATCCCGTTGGCCTCGAAGGCGTAGCGGGCCGCCGCCCCGTTGAAGTAGGAGCAGCAGGTCATTGTCAGGCAGAAGATGGTGGCGAAGACGATCCCCCACTTGACCACCTTGGGGTCCTTCATCATGTAGAATCTGGTGAGGGACTGGGGGAGCCCCCACGGGCCTATGCTGGTCACCATCACGTAGGAGAAAAGGCCCCAGAATCCCCAGACCCCGGGGAAGCTCACAAGGCCTGGATCTACGCTGGCGAGGCCGCTGATGATGTTGCCCAAGCCCCCTCCGAAGGAGATCACCATCACCGTGAGGAACAGGGTTCCCAGCGCCATGGCCGTCCCCTGAATGAAGTCGTTCCAGACGCAGGCAATGGTGCCGCCGAAGGCGAGGTAGAACCCGACGACCACCGTCGTTATAATCAGGCTCGTCGTGTAGTCGAGGCCCATGGTCACGTTGAAGATGTAAGAGACCCCCATGAAGACCGAGACCAGGTAGACCGTCATGAAGACGACGGTGAGGAGGGCGGACCAGACGTGGAGGAACCTCGACTGGTACCTCTCCCTGAAGAAGTCCGGGAGGGTCAGCGCACCCAGAACACCGCTGAAACCCCTGATCCTGCCGCCGAAGAGGAGGAAAGGCAGGAAGGCTCCCAGAATTGTGTTCCCGACTGCGATCCACATGGTGGACAGCCCGAAACGGTAGGCGTACGCACCGCCACCCACCATGAGAACCGAGCTGAAGTAGACTGTGCCGTAGTGGATGCCCAGAAGGATCGGCCCCACGTTCCTCCCCGCCACGTAGTAGTCCTCCATCGTCTGGACCCTCTTGGCGGAGAAGTACCCTATCGCAATCAACAGGACCATGTAGACCGCGAACACCATGCCGAAAATCCCAGCCTGTCCTCCAAGCATTATCGTGACACGCCCTAGACCCGATCTGAGAACGACGCTCACCGAGGCCGTTCTAACGAACTTATTTTAGTTCATTAAAAAACTTGAGGGGAAAGCCCCAGGTCTTAGCTCCTAGGAGACCGCGGGGACTACTGGACGGTGGGATAGCCCAGGGCCTTCCACGCCTCCATGCCCCCTAGGACGTTGTGGATGTTCTCCCTGCCCTCCCTCAGCATGATGCTCGACGCGAACCCCGAGCGGGTCCCCGACTTGCAGATCACCGCGACGCGCCTGTCCTGGGGCACTTCGTCCAACCTCTTCTCCATGAGTCCGACGTAGATGTTCGTGGCTCCCTCGATGTGTCCCTCCTCCCACTCGTCGTGGGATCTCACGTCCAGTACGAGCCAGTCCTCGCCGCTGTCTAGGGCCTTCTTGAGCTCGGGGACGGTCATCATGTCCAGCCTCTCGACGGGCAGCCCCTTCTTGTACCAGTCTACGATGGAGCCCGCCATGTAGCCGGCCACGTTGTCATAGCCTATCCTCGATAGGTTCCTTGTCAAGTAGTCGAAGTGGCTCTGGCTAGTCATCAGCAGAAGCACCGGCCTGTCGTGTGGGAGCACCCATCCCACGAGTCCCAGGCGTTTCAATGCCAGGCTGTACGAGCCCTTGATGTGGCCGGCTCCGAAGGATGGAGGGGGCCTTGTGTCCAGGACGATGGCTCCCCCCTCCCACTTCTCTTTGAACTCCTCTGCTGTGAGGGCCGGGGGGTTGGGCCCCACGCCGAAGTTGGGGGCGCCCTCGACGTTGAGGACCTCCATCCTGCCGAAGTAGGGGGCGTACTCGTGGCGCTCCTCTGCCTTGTAACGTACGAACTCCTCCCTCCCCAGCTGCAGCACGGGGTTCATGAGCCGCTCCAGGCCCAGCGTGCTCATCTCCCTGTCGGCTATCTTGCCGCCGCAGACGGAGCCAGAGCCGTGGGCTGGGCAGAGGACGACGTGGTCCCCTAGGGGGAAGAGCTTATTGAAGATGCTGTCGTAGAGATTCTCAGACCACTCCCTCCTCGCCTCTGGGCCCCCGAAGTCGGTCCTCCCAGTGTCGTTGACGAAGAGGGTGTCGCCCGTGCAGACGATGACGGTCTCACCCCCTGTCGCGGTATCCGCCACGGCGATGGAGATGTCGCCGGGGGTGTGGCCCGGGGTGCGGATGGCTGTCACCTTGAGCTTGCCCACTCTGAACTCCTGCCCGTCTGGCACTACCTCTCCGTACTTGAACTCAGGCCAAGGGCCGTGGTAGATCTCGGCCCCCGTCAGGCTCGCCAGCTCCAGGGAGCCGATGACGTAGTCCTCATTACGGTGGGTCTCGAAGATGTGCCTAATGTTCATGCCTTCTCGTTTGGCGATGTCCACGTAGATCTGGCAATCCCTGCGCGGGTCGACGACGAAGGCCTCGTTTCCCGATCCGATGAAATATGAGAGGTGTGATACCACCTCGGACTTGATCTTCTCAAAAATCATTCCAATATACTCCTCGCTGACAGGACTGTTAAGAATTGCTGAACTGCCATTTAAAAAGGGGGAGGGGTCACGTAGAGCTCGTGGAGCCCTTCAGGTACGCGTCGAACCAGGCGATGGCCCGTCTCATGTAGTCGAGCTGGTTCCGGGGCTTCATCCTGATCCCGTGACCGTCCTCGACGTACCTGACCATCGTGGTCTCTACGCCATGCTTCTTGAGGGCGAGGAACATCTGCTCCGCCTCGACGATGGGGGTGTCGTAGTCCCTCTCGCCGTGGAGGAAGAGCACTGGCGTCCTCACCTTGTCCGCCTGCATGATCGGCGACTGCCCGAGCATCAGGTCCATCTTCTCCCAGGGGGTCCCGTCAATCTCCACCTCGACCCAGGACGCGAGCGCTGATGCGCCCCACTGGGTGAACAGGTTGCTGATGGAGGAGATGGAGACCGCCGCCTTGAACCTGTCCGTCTGGGTGACGATCCAGTTGGTGAGGTAGCCCCCGTAGCTGCCGCCCCAGACTCCCAGCCGTTCGGGGTCAACGTAGCTCCTGGTGGTTATTACGTGGTCCAGCGCCTCGATGTTATCCCTGTACTCCCCGCCGAGCATGTCGCCCACGACCGCGTCCGAGAAAGCCTGACCGTACCCCGAGCTCCCCCTGTAGTTGATCCCTACCTGGACGTAGCCGTAGGCAGGGGGGAGCTGGAGCCCGGTGTAGAAGGTGTACCCCCTCATCCCGGAGGGGCCGCCCTTTATGTTCAGGAGCGTTGGGTACCTCTTGGACGGGTCGAAGTCCATGGGCTTGTAGATCCAGCCCTGGATTTCCAGGCCGTCCCCGGTCTTGAACGTGAACTCCTCGGGCCAGTCGAGGTAAACGTCCTCGATGAAGGAGTTGATCTCCGTGAGCTTCACCTCGCCGTTGCCGTCGAGGTCCGACGAGTAGAGCTCCTCGGGCGTCACCGGGTCGGTGTGGGTGTAGACCATCCGATCTGCGTCCCTGGCCAAGCGAACATTGCCGTAACCTCTGTCAGCGCCGGTGAGCACCTCGACGCCTCCACCATCCTGGGAGGCTGAGCAGATCGGTATCCTCCCCCTGTCGGAGGCGGTGAAGATGATCCTCTCACCGTCGGGCGTCCAGTTTAGCGGTCCGCGGCACGCCCTGTCGAAATCTGATGTTAGGTCTCTGGGGTCGTCCCCGTCGGCGCCCACGACCCAGACGTGCCTCTCCTCGGGGGTGCTCTCGTTGCTGGTGTTCCCCCTGGTCGTGGCCGTGTAGGAGATCGTCTTTCCGTCCGGCGACCATGCGGGGTAGTACTCGGCGCCCACCGACTCGGTGATCCTCCTCGTCTCGCCGCTCGCAACGTCGACGGCGTATATGTCCAGATGCATGTTTAGGTCGGCGTCGCCGGTCCTGTTTGAGACGAAGGCGATCTCCCTGCTGTCTGGGGACCAGGCGATGGAGTGCTCGTCGTAGTCGCCAAAGGTGAGCTGGCGCGGAGGCTCCACTCCCAGCGGGGAGACGACGAAGATGTGCCTCCTCCTCATGTCGGAGTTGCCGTAGAAGGCCTTGTACTGTGCCCGGGTGATGACCTTGATCTTGGCGTCCTTGTCGTGGGGCTCCAGGGTGGCGAGGAAGGCGAGGTCAGAGCCGTCCGGTGACCACTGCAGCGTCTCGCCGACGGTGGAGACGCCTAGGCTGGCGTTGCTCATCTCGTAGTCCCAGATCTTCCTCCTGTTTTTCCCCTCTGGGTCCATTGTGGTGATCCGTTTCTTTCCACCATCGACGCTCTGGACGAAGGCGATCCTCTTCCCGTCCGGCGACCACGTGGGAAGGCTGTTCTTTCCGTCATCCGTCAGCCTGACGGGCTCACCGCCGTAGGTCTCGACGGCGTATATGTCGGCTTCCCGCTTGTTCTCATCCAAGTTCGTGGTTTTGACGATGTAGACGACCTTCCTTCCGTTGGGGGATATGGAGACGTCCCCTATCGACCTGAGCTTGGCCAAGTCGTCGACTGTCAGAGCCCTCTTATTACCTGTAGCTGTCAACGCCTCACACCTAACAAAGTGACTGGAAGATACGGGGCACGTGGATAATAAAAGACTTCGACGTGACTCCCACCGGCGTCAGAAAGAATTACCGGGTGCTTCACTGATTAACAACCAAAGAAACTGCAGTTTGTTGAAGCGGCAGCTCTCCCTGTAAGCGTTGTGCCAGACGTATAATAGATTTCAGAGGCTGTCGGACAAGGCAGCCCAGCGACAGCTCCTTTACGTTGCCAGCCTTCCGCTGAGAAAAATGTGTCGAAGTGGACATCTGGCCAACGTGAAAACCTTTATACGCCCACACGTTTTCAGACTCTACGCATTTCGGAACCTAAAGCAGACCTGTGGTGAACAACGTTTGACCGGGCAGAGCAGGACCGTCATCGACGCCGAAGGCCTCATACTGGGCAGGATGGCGAGCTTGGTGGCCAAGAGGCTCCTTGAGGGGGAACGCATCGACATAGTCAACGCCGAGGGGGCCGTGGTCTCGGGGAAGCGCCTCAAGATAATCTCCGATAGGAAGGAATTCCTAAACGTCGGCCACAGCGGCAGGAAGGGCCCCATCCACTACAGGAGGCCCAACGCTATGGTCCGCAGGACCATCAGGGGGATGCTCCCCTTCAGGAAGACCCGGGGGAGGGAGGCTTACAGCAGGCTCAGGGTCCACATCGGCGTGCCCGAGGAGTTCGAGTTCGCCGAGAAGGAGAGCCTACCCGACGCCCACCTGAGCAGGCTGGGGAACCGGTACATCACCGTCGGGGAGATCGCCAAGAACATCGGCTGGAAGGTCTAGGAGATCGGAGAATGTCGTCGAGAAAGAAGTCGCAGCTCACCACGGGCAAGAGGAAGACCTCGAAGGCCAGGGTGGTCATCACCGAGGGGAAGGGTAGGATCCGCGTCAACAATAGGCCGATCCACCTCCACGAGCCCCAGCTCGCCCGGGAGAAGATCATGGAGTCCATCATGCTGGCCGGTGATACCGCTGGGGGCGTCGACATCAGGGTCAAGGTACACGGCGGCGGCTACATGAGCCAGGCCGAGGCCGTCCGCATGGGCATCGCCACCGGCCTCGTCAAGTGGACTCGGAGCAAGCGCCTCAGGAGCACCTACCTGCAGTACGACAGGACGATGCTCGCGGGCGACGCCAGGCGCAAGGAGTCCAAAAAATTCGGCGGACCCGGCGCGAGAAGAAGGAAACAGAAGTCCTACAGGTGATCCGGTTGGTAAGGATGATCTCGCCCGTCGTCAAGCTCGGCGACAAGCCGAAGACCGGCAGGGGCTTCTCCCTCGGAGAGCTCAAGGGGGCCGACCTGAACCCAGGAGAGGCGAGGCACCTAGGGGTACCCGTAGACCTAAGGCGCAGCACCAGCTACTCCGAGAACATCGAGAGCCTAAAGGACTGGGTGAAGGAAGCCCGCAGGGAAGGCTTCAGGGTCCCCAAGCCGAAGCAGTCGTCGAAGGGCCAGAAGCGCCGGGTCTACAGAGGCCGAACAAGCTCGGGCCAGAAGATGAGAGCCCTCAAGAAGTAACCCTCCATCTACAACTAGACGATCTAAGAAAAACAATAAAAGATAGTAGATCCGCCGATAGCTTCTACTTGAGCTTGTGGAGGGCTTTCTCCAGGCGGTCCAGGACCTCGTTGATGATGGCCTCGCTCGTGGCGATGCAGAAGCGTAGGTGCCCCTCCCCGTTGGAGCCGAACCCCGTGCCGGAAGACGGTGCAATCTTTCCCTCTTCGAGAAGATATTTTCGGAGCTCGTCGCTGGTCTTCCCATAGTCGAACTTGGGGAACATGAGGTAGGTGCCCTCCAGCTTGCTGTAGGTGATGCCCCCGATCTCGTCGAACCTCTTCTCGCAGATACCCCTGATCTTTTCAAGGTGGACGACTATGTCCCGTCTCCACCAGTCGAGGGCCTTGCTGCACATGACAGGAGCCGCCGCTTTTGCGAGCGTCGAGGTGCCCCTCATGACGCCGCGAGCCTGCTTTCTGAGGTCTTCAATCATCTCCTTGTTCGTGGCGCAGAGGAATCCCATTTGGAGGCCGGCGACGCCGAAGGTCTTCGAGAAGCCCCAGGCCGTCATGGTCTGGGCCTCGATCTCCGGGTTCAGCGTGGCGAGCGTGATGTGCTTCCTTCCGTCGTAGACGATGTCCTCGTGGAGCTCGTCCACCATCACCTTGACCTTGTGGTCCACCGCCACATCGGCGATGCCCTTCAGCTCCTCCTCCGTCATGACCCGTCCGCACGGGTTGTGGGGGTTACAGACGTAGATGAGCTTCGTCCTCGGCGTTATGAGTTCCTTCAGGACCTCAGCGTCGAACCCGTAGCCCTCATCGAACTCCAGGGGCCAGTGCACGGGCTTCGTGTTGGTGACCCTCACGGCGTTGGAGAATGGGCCGTACATGGGGTTGGTGAGGACGACCTCGTCTCCCTCCTTGCAGGTGTGCCTTATGGCGAGCCACATCGCCGGGTTGACGCCCTGGGTGATCATGATATCCTCGTAGGTCGTCTCGAGCCCATTCCTAGCGTTGATCTTCTCAGCCATCGCCTTCCTGGCGTCGATGTCCAAGTTGTAGAACAGGTCCTCGTCATGGACGGCGTTCAGCAGCGCCTTTTTGATCTCCATGGCGATGGGGAAGTCGAGGTCAGCGAGCCAGAGAGGGATCACGTCCGGGGGATATACGTGCCACTTCTCCCCGGGAGCCTCGAGCATGCCCTCGATGGTCGCCGTGTTGAACGGATCGGTCTGGAACATGGGTTGTCAACGAGTGGGTAAGAGGTGTTAATATTAAAGATTTTGATGGGGTCCAGCTAATCGATACAAATATATCTAAGACACCTTTGATTAGGGGGAAGGGAATGCCATTGATTATTCTCCTGTACTTCGACTGGACCGGGAACCGGAAAGACCTCGGCGAATGGGCAGATAAGATAAAGAAATCTTGCGAGGAGGAGGACGTCGAATACATGGGCATCTACGGCCCGATGAACGTGAAGTGGAACTACGCGGCCATGTTCAACTGCGACTCCGTGGACCAGTTCCGAGTGATGGCCAGGAAGGTCCCGAGACCGGCCTACATGCCCCATTACATAAACGAGATCCTTTTCCAGACGAGCTTATAGACGCTCTCACCTATCATTTTCCCTTTTCTACAGTTATTCGAGCATTCGATAACGACTAGGCGGTTCTCTCTGCAGCTGAGAATCGTCGAAAGGCGTTTTTGGAGCGAGCTGACTCTCCCTAACGAGTGAGGTGGGCTCCTCTCTCCTCAACCCCCGCGACCTCGACTCCACGCCCGGGAGCGGCTTCTCTCAGAACCTCGGCGACCCCCTCCGCCTCATCCTTGGCGACGAGCGAGAAGGCGACCTCCCCGAACATCGCCATGGTGCACGGGACCCCGCCTCTGTCCGCCGCATCCAGCACCTTTCTGAGTCTGGGAGTAGTTATCCCCACGTGCTCCGTGAACCTGCGGGAGAGCTCCATGAAATGGTCCGGCCTGAGATCCTCCTTTATCCTGTCCACGTAGCTCCCGCCAAGCTCGTTGATCCGGGCCCTGAGCTTCGGGTCCGAGAGGGCTTCCTTTGTCGCCATCGGCCCGAAGTGTAGGTAGACCACGGACAGCTCGTCGCACTCACCGTACATGACGGCCTCGCCGATACCCGGCCCCCCAGGCTTCACCAGCGCACCGAATCCTCCCACGGTCGCCGCGAAGACGGAGCCGAGCCCTGTCCTGCACTCTATCTCGGCGACGTGGGCGATCCTCGCTGCTTCGGTGAAGGTCATCCCGAGCTCGAGGGCCTCGTTCAGGGCTAGGGCGAGTGTGAGGGCTCCTCCTCCGCTGGAGCCGAATCCTGCTCCCCTGGGGATCTCGAAGGAGTGCTCAACGACGATCCTGTAGGGCGTGTCTGCCATCGCCAGCATCTTCTCGAGGACGTTCTCCGAGACGACGGCGCTGTCTGTCTCCACGCCGTCCATGTAGATCTTGTGAGAGCCCAGGTCTGCGGGGTCGACCCGGACCCTAGTGTGGATTCCTTTGGTTATCGACACCCCTGAGCCCCGTGACCCCTTGAGCAGAGGGTCCTCTGGCTGGTCGCAGATCTGGAAGAAGCCGGTCAAGTGGCCCGGTGCGTAAGCGGCGGCTTCCCTCATTTCGCTCCAATATCAGCCCGCGGTCCCTTGGATAAGGGTTGCGCCGTGAAAGGAGAGGATGGAGAAAGCATCCGTGGGAACATGCGGTCCTTACATCCTCGATGAACTTCAGAATACCGAGGCGATGACATTTTTCAATCTTGGGCTGTTAAAGACTCCTGTAGTCGATCCGTTCGTCCTTGTCGAATACAGGGGCGTCGACTTCGAAGAGGTCGGTATACTTGAGGCCGGTGCCGGTGTTGAAGAGGACCACCCTCTCGTCACGGTCCACCTTTCCATCGTCTACCATCCTCGTCAAGGCGGCCAGGGTTGCGGCCCCCTCCGGGCAGGCGAAGAGCCCCTCGCTCCTAGCCATCAGTCTGACTGCTTCGAGTATCTCCTCGTCGCTTACGGCCAGCGCCAGGCCCCCGCTCTCCCTAACGGCCCTCAGGATCAGGAAGTCTCCTAGGGCGTGGGGCACCCTCAGACCGGCGGCGATGGTCTCCGCCCCCTCCCAGAACGTGGACTCCTCCCTCCCCTCGGCGTACGCCTTCGCTATCGGGGCACATCCCTCAGCCTGGATGGAGACCATCCTGGGGCGCTCGCTGCCGATCCAGCCCAACCATTCGAGCTCGTCGAAGGCCTTCCACATACCTATGATGCCTGTGCCGCCTCCCGTCGGGTAGATTATCACGTCGGGGAGCTCCCAGTCCATCTGCTCGGCGACCTCGATCCCCATGGTCTTCTTCCCCTCCACCCTGTAGGGCTCCTTGAGGGTCGAGAGGGGGAACCAGCCCATCTCCTCTGTGCCAGCCGAGACCAGCTTGCCGCAGTCGCTGATGAGGCCCCTGACGAGGACGACCTTCGCTCCCACGATCTGGCACTCCACCTTGTTAACCATCGGCGCGTCCACGGGCATGAAGACATAGCTCTCCATCCCCGCCCTCGCCCCGTACGCCGTCATTGCTCCCGCGGCGTTGCCTGCGGAGGGCAGGGCCAGGCGCTTGACTCCCAGCTCCTTGGCCTTTGAGACCGCCATGGAGAGCCCCCTCGCCTTGAAGGTGCCCGTGGCGATAACTCCTTCGTCTTTGATGTTGAGGTCTCTGATGCCCACGGCCTCTCCCAGCCGTCTGACGGAGGTGAGGGGAGTCCACCCCTCCCCCATCGTGACGACGTTCCCCCTGTCCTTCACGGGGAGGAGCTCCCAGTACTTCCACATCGAGGCCTCCCTCCCGACCAGCTCTTCCCGGGAGACGGCGTCCTCGACGCCCTCGATGTCGTACCTGGCGAAGAGGGGCTTGCCGCAGGCGTCGCAGACGGTCTGCAGCTTGTCGGTTTCGAACCTCTTACCGCACTTGGAACATTCGAGATGGGTGAGATAGCTCATAAAGCTCATCTATAAAGTCGTTTAGGACCTTTTAACGTTGAGCCCAATTGCTCGGAAGTCTTTTAACGAGTTCCGCGTAAGGTTTAATCATGGTGAAAAGTCTGGAGAAGGTGGGCGAGATCATCCACTACTTCACCAAGATAAGTGTCGCCGTGGTCGACGTCTCCTCCCCCCTGAGGTTGGGGGACCAGATCGCCATCAAGGGGATGACCACGAACTTCGAGCAGAAAGTCGGCTCCATGCAGATAGAGGGAGAGAACATAGAGGAGGCGAAGGCCGGCGACGACATCGGGATGAAGGTGGCGGACAGGGTCCGCAAGGGGGATATCGTCTACCGTCTCGTGGAACAGGTGTGACCCTGCTCACACAGTAATCTTTTTATTCCATTCGTCCATCTTCACTCTCCACTAGCCTACGGAGGCTCGAAAATGGGGTATAGCTTTGTCCGGCCCCCAGCGGAGGGGGAAACGTGCATGGGGTATCGCATTCTCCAACCCCGAGTGGAGGGAGAATTGTAAATGGGGTATCGTTTTATTTAGTCCCCTGAACCCGAACAGAAACAGCGCAGAACGGCCAATGTGGCCGAGCGTAAAACTTTTCGAAGAGAACCAATCCGAGGGAACAGCTCTAGGCTTGTCCGGTCTCACACGGGAGGTAACCTGCCATGGTTGAGATGTCGGGCGCCAAGGCCTTCGTTAAGTCCCTCGAACGGGAGAACGTCGACATCATGTTCGGCGTCACCGGCGGTGCGGTGCTGCCGGTCTGCGACGAGCTGTACGGATCCGACGTCCGGTTCGTGATGGCCCGCCACGAGCAGGGTGCGTCCCACATGGCCGACGGGTACGCTAGGGCCAGTGGGAGGGTCGGCGTCTGCATGGCGACTTCTGGTCCCGGTGCCACCAACCTGGTTACGGGCATCGCCACTGCGAACATCGATTCAAGTCCCATAGTCGCCTTCACGGGGCAGGTGCCGATCAATATGGTGGGGACCGACGCGTTCCAGGAGGTCGACATCATCGGGATCACAGCCTCGGCCACCAAGTACAACATCCAGGTCAGGCGGCCGTCCGAGATACCGCACGCGGTCAAGTCGTCCTTCTACATCGCCTCCACGGGAAGGCAGGGAGCCGTCCTCGTGGATCTGCCGAAGGACACCCAGGTAAACTCGGAGGACATGGAGTTCCCCGACGAGGTGTCCTTCAGGGGGTACAATCTGAACCCGGTCCCCAACGCCCGGGAGATGGACTGGGCCTCCACCCTGCTGGGGAAGGCCAAGAGGCCCGTCATCATGGCGGGAGGTGGCGTAATAGCGGCCAACGCCTCGGAGGAGCTGTACAAGATGGCGGACATGCTGGTGTCCCCCGTCGTCACGACGCTGATGGGGAAAGGGTCGATATCCAGCGAGCACCCGCTCTTCGCTGGGCTCTGCGGGATGCACGGCACAGGCGAGGCCAACATGCTGGTCTCAGAGGCGGACGTGCTACTGGTCGTTGGCGCCCGCATGTCAGACAGGACCACCGCCAAGGCCGAGGACTTCAATCCTGGGTGCAAGATCATCCACATCGACATCGACAGCAGCGAGATCGACAAGAACATAGAGACGGTGACCCGGGTCGTGGGTGACGCCAAGCTCTCTTTGCAGGGGATACTTCAGAGGATGGAGAAGATGGGCTCCAACAGGAAGACCAACGGCGCCTGGTTGGAGAAGCTGGCGACGTTCAGGAAGGAGTACTCCGTACCAGAGCCCTACGGCAACCCCCACTTGAGGGCGCCGGAGGTGATGAAGGCGCTGAGGAGGACGCTCCCAAGGGACGCCTTAGTAACCACCGAGGTGGGCCAGAACCAGATGTGGGCGGCCCTCTACTTCGACTCCTACGCCCCACGGACCTTCTTCAGCTCGGGCGGCCTCGGGACCATGGGCTGGGGATTCCCAGCGGCCATCGGAGCCAAGGCTGCGAGGCCCGACGTCCCAGTCGTGGACATCGCCGGTGACGGCAGCTTCGGTATGACCGAGAACAGCCTCGCCACCTGCGTCGAGGAGAACCTTCCAGTGATCGTGGTCATCCTTAACAACAGGATGCTGGGGATGGTAGCCCAGTGGCAGCGCCTCTTCTACGACAGGAGGTACATGGCCGTCGAGCTCGGCAAGCAGCCCGACTTCGTCAAGCTGGCTGAGGCGTACGGCGCCGTCGGCGTCAGGCCCGAGTCCATCGAGGAGTTCGAGAAGGCCGTGAGCATTGCTGTGAAGGACGACGCGACGACGGTGATCGACGTGATGATCGATCCCGAGGAGAACGTCTTCCCGATGGTCCCCCCGGGCAGGGGGCTGAAGGACATCTTGGTGGAGGCCTAGTGATGTCAGAGCTCAGCGCCATCGCGTTCCTCGTGGAGAACAAGCCCGGGGTCCTCTTCAACGTTGCCAACATGTTCAGGAGGCGGGGCTTCAACATCGAGAGCATCGCCGTCGGAGCCGTGGAGAACCCGGAGCTGGCCAGGATGACTGTCTCGGTGAACGTCGACAGAAGGGAGCTGAACCAGATCGTGGAGCAACTCCACAAGATGGTGGACGTCGTCAACGTGAAGCGCCTCGACCCGATGCGGACGATCATGAGGGAGATGCTCCTGATCAAGCTGAACATCACTGACCCTATGGCCAGGGAGGAGGCCCTCAGGCACATCAACACCTACCACGGCCTCATCCACCACATAGAGCCGGAGACTATCATCGCCGAGATCTCGGGGGAGCCGGAGACCATTGACGAGTTCATAGAGAAGATGAAGCCCATAGGCATAGAGGAGATATCGAGAACGGGAGTAACTGCCCTGGAGAAAGGACGGCTCAAACTATAGGAGAGGAACAGTGTGAAGGTATACCACGACCAGGACATCGACGCGAGGATCCTGAACGGGAAGAAGGTCGCCGTCATAGGTTACGGCAGCCAGGGACGGGCGCAGGCCCTTAACATGAAGGAGTCGGGGGTTGACGTCGTCGTCGGCCTCAGGCCCGGGAAGTCGTGGGACAGGGCCGTCGCCGACGGGATGAGGGTGATGACCGTGGTGGAAGCATCGAAGGCCGCGGACGTGGTGCTGATGCTGATACCGGATATGGTGCAGCCCATCGTCTTCCAGGAGGAGGTTGCCATGGGCCTCACGGAGGGCAAGACTCTCCAGTTCGCCCACGGCTTCAACATCCACTTCAAGCAGATCGACCCGCCGGAGGGGGTCGACGTCGTCATGGTGGCCCCCAAGAGCCCCGGACCCGAGATGAGGCGTCAGTACGAGGCCGGTTTCGGGGTGCCCGCTCTCGTCGCCGTCGCACAGGACGCCTCAGGCCACGCCAAGGAGATCGCCCTGGCGATAGCGAAGGCCCTCGGATCGGGAAGGGCGGGTGTCATCGAGACCAACTTCAAGGACGAGACTGAGAGCGACCTATTCGGGGAGCAGTCCGTGCTTTGCGGCGGCGTAGACCAGCTGATCCGCAGGGGCTTCAAGGTCCTCACAGAGGCTGGCTACCCGCCGGAGCTCGCTTACTTCGAGGTCTGCAACGAGCTGAAGCTCATCGTAGACCTCATCTACAAGTCGGGGATCAGCGGAATGTACCGCGCCGTCTCCGACACCGCCAAGTACGGGGGGATGGCCATCGGCCCCATGATCATCGACGACGCCGTCGAGGAGAACATGAGGAAAGCGCTGAAGGCGGTGCAGGACGGGAGCTTCGCGGAGCGATGGATCGGCGAGGCGGACTCCGGGCTCAACGAGTTCAGGCGGCTCCTTGAGGAGTGCGAGAACTTGGAGATCGAGAGGGTCGGGAAGGAGGTCCGGCGCATGTCGGGCCTCGAGGAGTAGCTGGGGAAAGATTTTTCTCCTATTTCTTTACCACTCATGAGATGTCACTATGTGTCAGCTAGCCGCTTATGTGGGGGACAGGCCAATCACGCCCTTGCTACTCCGGGCGATCCAGCATCAGGAGCCCTACTATGGGGCCCACGCATCCGGATTGGGGGTGATCGATGAAGGTGTCCTGAGAATCGAGAAGGACTTTGGTCACGTTGCTAGGGTGAAAAACACCACCAAGATAGAGTCTCTCAAGGGGACAACGGGCATCACCCATAGCAGGTATAACTCAAGAGCCAAGGACGACCCGAGATTCAACACGAAGGAGATGGCCCACCCTTTCGTAGACGATTCGGGCACGCTGGCCTTGATGCACAACGGGGGGATCGGGAACTACAGGGAGCACTGGGAAAGGCTCAAGGCGAACCACGAGTTCCGCTCATATTTCGCCGAGGTGAACGACATCACCGACAGCGAGGTGGCAGTTCACATGCTCAGCGACGCCCTGAAAGCAGGCATGACTGTGGAAGAGGGGCTGAGGAGTCTGGCCCCGCAGTTGACCGGCTCTTTCCTCCTCGGGGTGATCACAGCGGAGCAGCCGGAGACTATCTGGATAGCCAACTGGCATCAGCCCTGCGTCGTTGCACTTGGCGACGACGAGAGCATGTTCTGCAGCAGTCACATTGGGCTCTACGATGTCAGAGGAGATATGAACAGGGTCTTCGAGCCTCCGAAGAACTCCATCATCAGGTTGACCCGAGGCAGGGTGGATATAACACCCTTCGACCCGAGCAGGGTTGTGCCTCACCTCAAGCTGGACAGGAACGAGCTGGCAGGCCAGATACTGGAAATCGTAAAGAGGGTTAGAGAGATAGATTTCAGGATGATCGCTCGCGCCATCGGGAGTGAGGGCTGGGCGAAGGCTTACGGCGTCTCGTTGGAGCGGATGCAGGGGTACCGCCAGGCTGGGGTGAGCATCGTAAACCCATACATAGAAGTGGTCGACATGATGTTGGCCGACGGCCTGATCAAGGAGCGCATCGACCTCAGGTCCGAGGGAGGGGTCCCGGACACCCCCAGGTTCTCCTACTCCCTCGCCTGAGGCCCCGTTCTCAAACATCTAAATGTTTATATATTTTAGGTCCGCCTAAATTCCGATACGGCTTGAGCAGCGACAGCGTGGAGGAGTACCTCGAGGCCATCCACTCCTTCAACGAGAGGGGTGAGATGGCCAGGAATACGGAGCTGGCCAAGAAGCTGAGGGTGGCCCCTCCCAGCGTGACGCAGATGATCAAGAAGCTGGCAAAGGAAGGCCTCGTAGATTACACTCCATACAAGGGTACGGTGCTGACGGGGAAGGGTATGGCCCAGGCCCAGAAGGTGGTCCGCAGGCATCGACTCATCGAGCGCCTGCTCCACGACTTCATGGGCTTGGAGACGGTAAAAGTACACGAGGAGGCCTGCAGGATGGAGCACAGCCTCTCCGACGAGGCCGCGCTGGCCCTCTGCCGGGCGCTGGACAGCCCTGAGACGTGCCCCGACGACGAGAGGCCCATCCCGCCCTGCCCTCTGGACGTCATAGACTGCGAGGAGTGTGAGCGACTCAGAGGGGATGGAGCAGATAAGCTGCTGACCGAGCTCTCCAACCTCAAGCCCGGGGAGAGGGGTAGAGTCGATTTTGTGAGGGCGGGTACGGACGCAAGCCAGCGCCTCTTGGATATGGGCCTCACGAGCGGGACGGAGGTCGAGGTGGTCAACGCGGCCCCGTTCAACGGACCCATCGAGGTCAGGGTGCGGGGGACCTCGCTAGCCCTGGGCAGGGGGCTGGCCACGAAGGTCTTCGTGGAGGTCGAGGATGGTCGGTTGGACCGCGCCCACCCACACGGACCTCACCACTGAAACTTCTTGGTAGAAGGGTATGGGACACCGGCACGGCATTAGACGACGTGAGCGCAATCGCGGTAGACGTGAAGGAGCCCGTCGTCTGACGGTCGCCCTTGCGGGGAACGCCAACGTCGGGAAGAGCGTCATCTTCAACGAGCTCACCGGTCTCCACCAGCACGTGGGGAACTGGCCCGGCAAGACCGTGGAGCGCGCAGAGGGCACCCTCAGCTTCCGAGGGTACACCATAAACATCGTCGACCTCCCGGGGATATACAGCCTGTCCACGTACTCCATCGAGGAGCTGGTGAGCAGGGAGTACATCGCCGTGGAGCAGCCCGACGTCCTCGTAAATGTCGTCGACGCCTCCGCCCTTGAGAGGAACCTATTCTTCACCCTCCAGCTCATCGATTTGGAGCCGAGGATGATCATCGCCCTCAACCAGGTAGACCTCGCTGAGAAGAAAGGGGTACGCGTCGACGAGGGCCGGCTCTCCAAGCTCCTCGGCGTGCCCGTCGTCCCCACCGTGGCTGTGAAGAGCGTCGGCCTGCAGAGCCTGATGGAGATGGCTATCCAAGCGTCCGAGAGGGCCCCTGTCGATGCCAGCTCCCTCGAGCTCGGGCCGGAGGTGGAGGGCAAGATAATGGAGCTCATGGGGGACCTTGGAGACCTGGAGACCCCCTATCCGCGCCGGTGGATCGCCATCAAGCTCCTCGAAGGAGACGAGGAGATAGAGAGGATCGTCTACGGACGTAATCCCGACTTGGCGGAAAGGGTCCAGGAGCTGAACAGGGACATCGAGGCTCTCCACGGCCACGACGCCGCCAGCGCCATCGCGTCCGAGCGCTACGCCCTCGCCCACAGGCTGGCCCTCGAAGCCTCGGAGTTCATGGCCCCCGAGACGACCCTGCAGGGCCGTGCCCTTGATCTGGTTTCACATCCCCTACTTGGTTATGTCTTCATGGCTACCGTGATGCTCGCGACCTTCTACGCGATCTTCGCCTTGGGGGACTACATGACGGGTCTGCTGGACGCGGCCTTCGGAAGGCTCAGAGAGGCCTACATGGGGGTACTAGGGTCGGGGGCGGTCTCCACGTTCCTGTGGGACGGAGTAGTGGAGGGGTTCCTAGGAGGCATCGGGATCGCCCTTCCCTATATCGTGCCCTTCTACCTGGTGCTTTCCGTTCTAGAGGACTCGGGGTACCTGGCGCGCGTTGCGTTCCTGATGGACTCGGCGATGCACAAGATAGGCCTCCACGGGAAAGGGTTCATCCCATTGATGCTTGGCTTCGGGTGCAACGTCCCCGCCTGCCTCGGGTGCAGGATCATGGAGACCGAGCGGGAACGGCTGATCTGCGCTTTCGTGGCGAGCCTGATACCTTGCGCAGCGAGGAGCATCGTCATCATGGGGCTTGTGGCGACTTACGTGGGGTTCAGGTGGGCTCTACTGCTCTACGCCATCGACTTCCTTCTCATCTTCGTCCTTGGTCGGATAGCCTTCAAAGCGGTCCCCGGAGAGCCCGTCGGCTTGATCTTGGAGATGCCGCCCTACAGGAGGCCCAGCCTCAAGGTCACGTCGCAGAGGACCTGGTTCAGGCTGAAGGACTTCGTCTACGAGGCATTCCCCCTGATGGTGGCGGGGAACATGGTCATCATCCTAGCGGACATAGCCGGCGTCCTCGACCTGGTTCAGGGCTGGATGAGCCCGGTCACCGTGCTCTGGCTTGGGCTCCCCGCGGCGTCGGGGGTCGTGCTCATTTTCGGCGTCCTCAGGAAGGAGCTCACGCTGATTCTCCTGGCATCCCTCATGGGCACCACGGACTTCTCTGCGATACTCTCACCCGTCCAGATGTTCGTCTTCGCCTTCGTCGTGATGATCTACATACCGTGCATCGCGACCATTGCCGTCCTAGCGAAGGAGTTCGGTTATAGGCGCGCAGCCATCATCACGGTCATCGAGGTGCTCCTCGCGGTCGTCCTCGGGGGGTTCCTGTTTAGGGCCCTCATGTTCCTAGGCTTGGGTTAATCTCCGGGACTATGGAGAGAGTTTTACAGTCCTACAGAATAAAAACTCCAATGATCTAAAATAAAATAAAAATCCATCCCACGCGATTCTATTCAAGGTTATAACACTGATCAATCCAAAAAAGAACGTCTGTCCCAAGCCAACCGCATAACTAGCGGGCCCGGTGGGATTTGAACCCACGACCTCAGGCTTAGGAGGCCTACGCGCTATCCATACTGCGCTACGGGCCCACGACCAACACAGGGTAAACCTCCCCAAATTTAAAAATAGCCCCCCAGGCCGCACAAACTATTTACGAAAAGAACACCCCAGTTCACCAATGCGCGGGGGTACCCGAGACTGGCCAAAGGGGCGAGACTTAAGATCCCAAGGCTCGGGTAAGAGATCTCGTGGCTCAGGCCTACGCGGGTTCGAGTCCCGCCCCCCGCACCATTTTTACTAGTAACAGATGCGCGCGCGCCAACGTAGATACTTACGAAAAAACGAGTATGCCAAACTCCATTTGTATAGTTAAAGGGTACAACAGTAGCATTGACGGTCAATTATCTCTCAAATACAGATTCTGTAAAGCAATAGAAGGATGGAAGGGAGGAAAAAGTGTCCAAGAATCAGAATACTTATTCCCACAATACAAGGATAGAATAGGTGAGAACAATAAGAAACCTCGCCGCGCGCGCGCCGTCGGTCTCTCCTCCATGTACGGCAGGGCCTTCCAGTACGCCGACAAGACCCTCAACTATGCTGGCTACACCGGGGACCCAGGAATAAAGAGCGCCCCCGACGCATTGGAGAAATACCTCTGGGACGTCGGAGACGGAGGAGCTCCACTAGGCTTCGTTATCTATGTCCCCGAGGGCTACGGAAGGCTGGAGGGGGCGGAGGTGCCCAACGTCGAGGAGACGGATGACCCCACCAAGCTGTTCACCGCGAGCTTCGACGGTGGACGGGAGACGTGGGGATAAAGATAATACGTGAGGTGTGGGGATGAAAGAGTTCAGAGGGAAGGTGGCGGTGGTGACGGGGGCCGCCAGCGGGATCGGGCGAGCCATCGCCGGGAAGGCTGCGGAGGAGGGGATGAAGGTGGTCCTCGCGGACATCAACAGGGAGGGCCTGGCCGAGGCCAAGGAGGAGTTTGAAGCCTCTGGGGCTGCGGTGATGGCGGTCCCCACGGATGTCTCGAAGGTCGGGGACGTCGAGGTGTTGGCCCGGAGGACCATGGAGGATTTCGAGGGCGTCCACCTGCTGGTGAACAACGCCGCGGTCTACACCACGGGCGCCCTCTGGGAGAACACCGTCTCCGACTGGGAATGGGTCCTCGGGGTCAACCTGTGGGGGGTGATCCACGGGGTCCGGACCTTCGTGCCCCTGATGCTGGAGCAAGACGCCGAGGCCCACATCGTCAACGTCTCCTCCATGACGGGGCTGACCCGCAGCACGAATTTAGGGACTTACACGGTCTCCAAGCACGGCATCGTGGCCCTCTCAGAGACCCTCTTCTACGAGCTGGCCGAGAAGAACCCGAAGGTGAAGGTCTCGGTCCTCTGCCCGGGGCGGGTCAACACGCCGGTCGCCGACGCTGCGAGGAAGCGCTTCGAGGAGACGAGGGGCGTCTCGGGGGAGCGGGAGATGGGCCCCGATGACGAGGCTCTGATCGAGCACTTGGCGGGCATCTTCAAGACGGGGATGGACCCCCGGGAGGTGGCCGGGAAAGTGTTCGACGCAATCCGGGAGGACAAGTTCTACATTCTGACGGACCCCGACCAGAAAGTCCGTGTGAAGAGGCGAATGGAGGGCATCCTCGAGGAGAGGAACCCCACGCTCCCCGCCTGAGAGGACGAGCCTAAACTCTTATCCACGGAAGGGACAAATTTCAAGCCGGGAGAGGAGGTTCTGGCAGGGCCTCGGTGTGGTCCCGGCTGTTCAAGAGGCTCTACAGGTGAGCCGATCTCGCCTATGGCCCCGCGTCCCCTTCTCTTGGCTGGTTCTCCCGGAAGTAGGGGATTATCTCCTCCCCGATGAGACTGATGGTCTCCGCGGGGTCGGGACCGAGGGGGGGACCGAACCTGACGTGGGTGAGCCCCTGGCTGACCAGCTTCTCGAGGCGCCGGATGCAGTCTTCCGGGGTGCCGTGGATCGCGATGTCTGCCATCTCGTCGGTCATGAGAGCTCGGGCCCTCTCCGGGTCCCTCGCGGCGTAGGCCTCCCTGATGGGGTCGAAGTCCGAGGGTTTTAGCCCGATCTCGGCGATCATCTCGGGGGCGAGGTGGGGCCCGTAGAACGTTACCAGGTTCCTCAGGGCGTCCTTCGCCTTCTCGGGGTCCTCGGAGACGGAGAACCAGATGCAGCCCACCACGTCGATCTCCTCGACGCTCCTCCCCGTCCTCCTGGCGCCTTCGGAGATGTGACCCATAACGGTGTCGAAGTACTCGGGGGGGAAGAGGAGGGGGAGGCCGCCGTCGGCGATCTCCCCGATGAGCTCCAGCATCCTCCTGCTCTGGGCCCCCAGGTACAGGGGTATGAAGTCCCTGTACGGGGGGAACCTCATGTAGGCGTCCCGGGTCCACCCTTTGAAGACCCTGCCGTCGTGCTCCACCCTTTCCCCCTTGAGGAGCCTCCGGATTACGATGAAGCTCTCCCGCATCGCGGAGAGGGGCCTCCGGGCCTCGATCCCCACCCACCTGAGGAACTCGACCGCACCGACGCTGATCCCGAGCCTCACCCTGCCGCGGCTGTACTCGTCGAGGGTGGCGGCGTGCATCGCGAGCTCCGCGGGGCTCACGGTGTAGGGAGTCACTATCCCTGTGCCTAGGTGGATCCGCTCGGTGTTCGCGGCGGTCGCGGTAAGGAAGACCCAGACGTCCCTCTGGAAGAGGTCCTGGCAGTACCAGACGCATTCCATCCCCTTCTCCTCGGCGAGGACGGCGTACCTGACGGCGTTCTCCGTGGGGCCGTGGCCGCTGTTGAGGGAGAGGCTGAACGTGAGCGTCATGTCGAGACTCATAGGAGGGCATGAAAGGATAAGCATTCGCTCCGAATGAGCTCGGCCTTAAGATTCTCTCCTCAACTCTTTTCTTCACTTTGCCCATATCCTAGGCTATGATTTGCGATGTCTTGGTGATAGGCGCCGGGGTCATGGGGATCAGCTCGGCGTACCACCTGAAACGACTGAACCCCGGTAAGAGGGTGGTCGTCATCGAGAAGCTGGGGGGGCCCGGCCAGGGGAGCACCGCGAAGAGCGGCGGGGGCTTCAGGAACCTCCTCACATCCGACACCAACAGGCTCCCCAGTTAGGCCACCATCGACTGGCTCAACCACCTCCAGTGCGCGCGCCCGCCCCCGGCATTTAATTTTCATATATGAAAATCAGGGAATGCTGGAATACAAGATGAACACTGCGAAGGTAATAATGATCCTTAACAAATTTTTTTTAGAAAATAACAGTTGAACCAGACGAGACGAGTTGAGAAAATACAGAGCCCTCCTCGTGGCGCCGATTCTGTTAATTTTGTGCCACGGTTTTCCGCCTGTAATTGCATCCGACTCCCCCCCTGCAAGGATTGGACATAGAATGATCTATGATCCGGTCATCATGAGGACCATTTTGTTGGGAGGAGCCATAGATGACAACGGATGGCGTTACTATCGAGACATGTGGTCATATGACGCCACCACGAATACATGGAGCGAGATAACAACCAGCGGCGGACCATCAGGCAGGTTCAACTTCCAGATGGCGTACAACGTTGATCACCAAAAGATAGTGGTTTTCAGCGCCGCCCAAACCAGTTTATCAGCCGACACATGGGTATACGATGTTCAGCAAAACAGTTGGGAGCTAAAAAGACCAGACCCGAGTCCAGTGCAGAGAGGCGACGCGGGCCTCGTTAACGATGAATCGAACAAGGTGTTTATCATGTATGGGGGACTGCGCGCGCGCGCGACGCGGCGCGCACACATATTTTTGAAAGAGAGATATCAACCTCGCGCATGCATCGTATTAACGATTTTATAATATCTCTCGTATGCGTTCCCATAGGCGGGTTTATCAACCCTTGTCCTTCTCAGCCTTCTCCCTAATGTCTTTGAGAGCCCTCGACCAAGGACGCGCTCTCTCTTCTTTGTGGCGATGACCTGGGAAAGAGAGCCTAGCCCCTTCGTTGATCTCATCGAAGATCTTTTGCCCTTGTTCGTATCAGAAAGTGGCGAGGAACTAAACTCATACTTGAAGACTCACTTGGGATCGATAGGATATGGATTAATCGACAAGACGTTCGCGTGCGCGATTATTGCGTTGGTGTTTTTCATGTTTCTATCCTATTCGGGGGTGTGAGCGTTTTTAACGTTGGCTGCGGACATAAAATGGATATGAGCTTTTTCCTGGATCCCCCGGCGCTCTTCATCCTCGGCATGCTCCTTTATCACATCGGGAGGAAGTTTAGATGGAGCCAGCGGGACACGGCGCTGGTGGGGGCGGTGGTATCGATCCCGCTCTTCATCGGAGTGAGTTCCCTCCTGTACGCGGATGTCCTGAGCTGGCCTCTCCCTCCCACTGCAGGCTCCTCCTACATGTTCCACACGGCCATCACAGGGATAGCCAAGGCCGACGTCCCCCTCGCCCTCGTGGCGCTGATGTTCCTCCTCTACCCTGCCTGGCACCTCCTGGGGTACCTGTTCGCCCTGTACAGGGACGTGGGGTCCTTCGTCCTACGCATCGTCACCTACGGGGAAGTGGGAAGTCGGAGGGAGAGAACCGGAGTCAAGCTTGCAGTTCGGAGGGGCACCTCCCCCCGGTGGATAACGCGGCAGGCGGTCGAGGCCTTGGGGGGCATGGGAGAGTTCGTCGGCGAGGGAGACAGGGTGCTGATCAAGCCCAACATCTGCGGGGGGAACCCCGACATATCAGGATCTTTCACCAGCATTGAGGTGGTGGACGAACTGGTGAGGATGATCCGGGAGGCTGGGGGCAAGCCCGTGGTGGCGGATGCGGACATGATCTGGACCAAGTTCGATCCCGTTGCAGAGGCCCAGGGCTGGAAGGAGTGGGCCGGGGAGGCCGGCGTTCCCTTGGTGAACCTCTCTAAGACTGAGAGGGTCCGGTTCAACTTTGGCAAGGGTAGCGCCACGCTCACGGTGCCCGTCTCCAGGGATATAGTGGAGGCGGATGTCGTCATCTCGGTCCCTACCATGAAGACCCACATCCTGACTGGGGTGACGATGGGGATGAAGAACATGTACGGGACCTTCACCGAGGAGAACAAGGCGAAGTACCACAGGTTTGGCATCGAGGGGGTGATCGTCGACGTGAATAGGGCGTTTACGCCGAATTTGACGGTGATCGATGGTTCCATCGGCGGCGAGGCCTGGGGGCCCCTGTCCTGCACGCCCGTGGGCTTCCAGACGGTGGTGGCATCCAACGACGTGGTGGCGGCAGACGCGGTGGCCTGCCGGCTGATGGGCTACGATCCGATGGAGATCGTGCACATCAGGATGGCCCACGAGGAGGGGCTTGGGGATGCGGGCGTCGGGTTCGACCTGGGGGAGCTGCCCTATGGCCATCCGAAGGATGAGAGGTGGGAGAGGCCGGACCCGAAGGTCTCGGTGTTCTACAACGATCTGATGGAGTCCCTGCTGCTGGTGCCGGGGATGCAGGCCCTGTTCGACGCTGCATCCGACTTCGTGCTATACGGAGCCGCTAAGCATCCTTTGACGAGAAGGATCACCCCGGTGGTGGAGGAGGCGTTCAACGATTTCCTGAGCGGTCTCCTGGGCATGGGCTACAGGGGGAAGGGGTGGACCGAGGAGGACCTGGAGAGCTTCCGAGGGCTCCTCGAGAAGGGCTTCGATGGACAGATCGAAGAGGATAATGTTGCGGGTTAATGAGCGGATCGCCTGGAAGGCTTCCCTTTTTCGGTGTTCTGGGAATCAATCTATGCGCGCATTCGTCCATCAGGAGCGTGATGTCTCAGAGGTGGAGCCGTTCTTTTATTGCTATCGACACGGGGACTCCTACGACTCCCGCCACGGCCATCTGGACGAAGTTGAAGGGGGCCTCCGCAATCGCCGCCCCGAGGTCGTACATGAAGACCTGCACGACGAAGTAGCCGGCGACCATAACGATGGCTCCGACGAACCACGCCACTACGGTCTTGGTCCGAGTCCTCGTTGCGTGGTCGCCTGCTAGGGTCCCCGCTATATACCCTTCGGCTCCCTTGATCACCGCGGTGAAGATCGCCCAGTTGTACGTTCCGCTGAGGATGTCCGCGAGACTGGATCCGAGGCCGCCGGCGATAGCTCCGATGATCGGGCCGAATGTGAGGGCCGTGGTCATCACTATC
>CP070784.1:511803-623471 GCA_020346605.1 Candidatus Bathyarchaeota archaeon
AGATCTTGGATAGGAAGCCTTTGAAACTCACGAGCATCGCGAAGGAGCTTGGCATAACCAATCAGCAGTGCATACGGCATCTCAACAGGCTAGCCGAGACGGGGCTCATCAGCAAGAACGCAGAGGGGAATTACCGGTTGACGCCGTATGGAAGTATGATCTGGCGGCTGCATCCCGGACACGAGTTCATCACCAAGCATAGGGACTACTTCATCTCCCACACACTGTCGAAGTTGCCAGACGAGTTCCTGGCCCGCATCGGTGCCTTATCTAACAGCGAGCTCAAGTCCAACGTGATGGAAGCCATCAGCGAGTTAGAGGCCATCATCAAGGAATCGGAGGAATACCTTTGGGTCGTCATCGACAAAAGAACCAGCAGCGTGAGGCCCTTCGTCGCAGGAGCGGTGGAGCGGGGAGTCAGTGTCAGGAGCATCTCACCCAGAAGCTACGTCCCATCGCTGGACGTCAGACGCGACATCGTTGAAGGAGATGAGCTGACAGTGATCAAAGCTGAGGCTGAGGGACGGGCCGAGGTGGCGGACGCGGAGGACTTTGACCTATATCTGTACATGTCCGAGAAGGCCGTTCTGATCGCGTTCCCGCTGGAGGACGGAACATTCGACTACACCGGGTTCACATCATCGGATCAAAGGGCCATCAAGTACTGCCACGACCTGTTCGAATACCACTGGGACAGATCTCAGATAGTGCCGAGATCCGAGATAGTGGAGCGCCACATAGAGTATCTAACCAAACATGGAATCCAAGTCAAATACCCTTAGCATCACAGGGTATATCTCCGCGCGCGAATGTGAGTGCGTACACGGAGATTTTGGCTATAACAACTATAGTAAACCGATCCTACGCGGATTTCTTTCTCTTGTTGTACCTGTATTGATAGTAGCCAAATGAGCCTATCATGACGAAGAAAGCGCCCACAAGCACAGATCCATGGAAATCCGACACCAAATATCCGTACCAGTTCAGGCCAATGCTCCCGATGAAGAGGAGGATCGCATAAACAATGAGACCGACCGGCCAACGGTCCGGGTGGTGATGGGGCTTCTTCTGCGTGATCGCTCTGTACCAGAGATCGTAGACCAGGTAGAGGATTATGGGCAGTCCCGCGATCAGGCGTCCAGAGTCGTTGCCGAAGAAAAAGTTCAGCACCCAGAGTATTGCGAAAGGGATTAAGAGGGCGCTGAACATGGGGCTCATCTTCCACTCCAGCTCCGTGAGCTCATAAGCGCGCAGCACATACACGATGACTAGGACGGCATAGTAGACCAGCGCGAAGAAAATCACGAGATTGTCGATAAACGCTCCATCCATCAGTTGGCACTCCCACAACATCATTATACACGTGTGAAAATTTACCAAGTCAGCTCTAGTTCCTCCTCCCTGTAACGCGCGCGATCCCTTAGTAGGGCCTGTACCTCTCCCCGATCCCGTCTATGAAGAACTCGACCCGACCGCAGCGTGGGCAGACGTATATGTCGAATCGCTCCCTGTTCACGAAGATCTCGCCGATGTTCCCAAGAACCCCCCATCGGGTCCCCTCGTGGAACATCCTCCTGCCCACGTAGTCGAGGCGGACGTCGCAGCGAGAACACAACATCGGGTCCCGCCCCTCATCCTCGGATTCTTTTCACCCAGCTCAGCTTACCTCCATTGCGCTTCTTTATCGAACAGATACGCCCCCCCTTTCAATTCATATATGGAGGAGACCCTCAGAACTCCTCTCTTTTAAACCTCCAGAGCGCGACCAGCGTGAACAGGGCTATCTGTATGCCGATAGCGAAGAAGGGGATCGGGGAGGGAACCGGCCTCCCCAGTGTTACCAGAGACGCCATCTCCTCGATCCTCTTCGGCTGCAACAGCTCGATCCCCGGGAGATAGAGCTTGCCCAGGCCCGTGATCAGGTCCTGGAAGGCGAGGAGGACTAAGGGGATCCCCAGAACGGGCCCCCTGCTCTTGAAGATGGCTCCTAGCATCAGCGAGAGGGCCAGCCAGTAGAGCAGGTGGTACCCGTGGACGAGGAGCCCCTTCATCAGCGAGGCAACGGAGACGACCTCCATACCGTAAGCCGTCAGGACCAGCTCGAACAGCACGCCCTGGAGCAGCACCAGCGTTCCGAAGATCCAGAGCATGTTGACGACCAGCTTGGAGAGGACGAAGGCCTCCCTGGAGAGGGGGGCGGAGAGCACCCACTCAGCCGTACCCGACTTCTTCTCCTCGACTATAGCCCCCTGTGTGAGGATCATCACGCCAAATGGGGTCATCCCCCCCATTAGGGCGTAGAAGAACGTGACACTCTCGAAGGGGACGCTCATCTGAATGGGGTCCTGGTTGCTTATGTGCAAGACCAAGGTGAAGAGCCCGTTCAGCAGGAGGGCCCAGATCAGGCTCTGCGTCAGCCACCGCCTCGTGTCCCACCAGTGGCCGTTCTCCTTGCGGAGCATGTTCCAGAAGCCACTAAGCCGCCCGGATCCTTCCATGACCCTCAGCGAGCCGTCACCTGCCGTTGTTGCTCCCCTCCACGATGTCCACGAAGACGTCCTCAAGCTCATACCTCTTCCGGCCGAACTCGGTCACGGTCGTGTCCCCGGCCCCGACAGTGAGCTTGAGCAGCCCGTCCTCCGCCGCCTCCTCGTCGGTGACGCCGATCTGAAGCGTGGTCCGGGCATCACCGTGGACGACAGCGACACTAGAGACCCAGCTCTGGCCAGAGATCCTTGCGTAGGCCTCCGCGTGGTCGCCCTTGATGGCCATGTGGTAGACGGTACCTCCGGCGCCGGCGAGCAGCTCCTCTATAGGAGCCTGTGCGAGGAGCTCGCCGCGGTTGAGTATGGCGACGGTGTCGCTCACCCTCTGGACGTCGTCCAGTATGTGGGTGGAGTAGAACACAGTAGAGTACACCCTCAACTCCTCCATCAGGTCCAGTACCGAGCGGCGCCCCATGGGGTCCAGGTTCGCCGCCGGCTCGTCCAAGATGAGCAGGTCCGGTCTGTGGACCTGGGCCTGGGCGATGCCGAGGCGCTGCCTCTCGCCGCCGCTGAAGCCTTTGATGGGCCTGTCGGCCTTGTCTTCCAGCCCCACCATCGACAGCGTCTCCTCCACCCGCTCCTCGATGGTCCCCCTCGGCCCCGAGTAGTAGAACCGGGCCTTGAAGCGCAGCGTCTCGCGCGCCGTCATGTGCATGTAGTAGCTGGGAACCTGGGCCAGGTAGCCGATGCGCCTGCGCACCTCCACGCTGTTGTTGCTGATGTCCTCGCCGAACACGGTACCTCCGCCAGCGGTCGGCCGGATGAGGCCCAGCAGCAGCTTTATGGTCGTGGTCTTCCCCGCGCCGTTGGGCCCGAGGAAGCCGAAGATGGAGTTCCTGGGCACGCGTAGGTTCAGATCCCTGAGGGCTACGGTCTCCCCGAAGCTCTTGCTCAGGCCGTCGGTCTCTATCACGAACTCCCTGCGGGGATCCGAGTCCACCGTTCCCGCGCCCTGCAACTCGTTCCCTGCCACAACCGTTCCTCGATTCAACCCTGCAACTCAACACCTTATATCATTACTGAGGTCGAGCCCGATAGTTGCCGAAAAGTTTCCATTCGAGCCATTCCACCAGCCACAGGATCCGCTCTGGATCCCTGTTGCGGGACCGATTGACCAAGAACATCAGCCCAACCGAGAAAAGCACCCAGAAACCTGTGAACGCCCTCAAGACAGGATCGCCCTCCGCCTCAGCGATGGTCCCCATGACGCAGGTGACCCCCAGAAGGATGAGCCCGAGGAAGTAGAAGCCGTAGTCCATCCGCCTTCGTATCGACTTCAGCCTCTTGGACCTCTTGGTGTTGACCGTCTCCAGGAGGCCGGCGTCGACGTCTTCGCGGATGAAGGACAGCACGGACACAGCCTTCTTCCCCAGCTCAGTCAGGCGGTAGCGCCGGTCCTCACCACTCTTCACGAAACCCGTGAGCTCCCCCAGATGGTAGTTCAGCCTGCCGGTTGACAACCCGGACTCCCCGAGGATGCCCGTGTAGCTGACCCCCTCGGCGTACGATGCCACGATCCGCAGAATGTTCCTCCTCTCCGGGCTGGAGAGGCCCTTTATCACCACGTCATCGAGATCGTCTGCCATTTTTTCAACCATTTTCATCGCCCAAGCATACACGGCGCTACGTTTTAACCGTTTTTGAACCGCATTTCTTGACAAGAACTCTTGTCAAACAACTGGGAGCCCCGCATCTGTCGCACAGTGTCATGGGTCACCCCTCCTCGGTGTCGTTTTGCGAAGTCTTGCCCAGCACTTTCAGGAGTTCGCTCCGGGAGAGGTCCAGCATCAGTGTACCTTTGGCCCCCTCCACCCTGAGCACAGTCCCCTCCACTATGGCTAGCTTGACCAGTTCGCCCAAGACCCCCTCGAAGAGGACGGCCTCGTGGCCCTCGTTGGAGAGGGAGATGTTCCTGACGTGCCGCTTGGACTTGAGCTCCACGGAGAACCCGTGATCATTGGAAGCCACCTCACAACACCGGGCCCCGCTCATGGGCCCACCTTCACGCCGCCGTTGCTCGTCTCGATCTCGAGTGTGATCCTGACGTCTCTGTCCACGAATCCCTCCGTGCGCGCCTCCTTGCTGTTCTTCTGGTTCAGCGAGTAGACCAAGCCGTCCAAGTCGATCTCGACGTACGCGTTGCTCGTCGAAGCGTCCACGTCGTAGCCCACGCCTGACAAGTCCGGGACCGTGATGTCCACGGCGGCGTTGCTGGTTCTCAGGACGTACCTCCCCGAGACAGTGCAGGGGAGCCTCAGTTCTATCCCGCCGTTGCTCGTGTCCACGCGGGCATCTGGTGCGTCGAGCACCCCCTCGACATCGCCGTTGCTGGTGCTCACTTCGGCCCTGCCTGCGGTGACGTGGTCGAGGTCGACTCTGCCGTTGGAGGTCCTGAGGTCGACGGCGCCGCCTCGGATATCGGTCAGACTGATCGCTCCGTTGCTGGAGTCCAGGTCCAGGTCAACGGTCGCGCCGGTCGGGAGACGTGCCTCGACCTGAAGGGAGTACTTCGACGTCCAACTCTGAGGTGTGTTGTGTCCAAGGACAAGTCTGGTCCTGCCGCCGAGGGGGCCCTCATCGAGGTCGAGTTCGAACCTATCTAGGTTTTTCTCTGCATCCGCGTCGGTTACGCCCCTTGCCTTGACCAAGACGGTTATGCTGTACTCCTGTCTGTCCCACGTCGATACGGTGATAAGTCCGTTGAAGCTGTTGACGTCCAGGAGTACTCTGCCTGTGGTCAGCGCCCCGCTGAAAGACCTCGTCTCCTGGGCTCGATATGCGCCCAAGTCGGCGCTGAAGACGGGGCCCACGAAGTTGTTGTTCCCCGATGCGACGAGTAGGGACACCAAGAGGCCGATCATCAGGCCGTTGGAAAGACGCTTCACGTTTCTCGTCTCGCGCCCCCGAAAGAATAGGGTGGACAAGATCAAGACGGAGCCCGAGAGGATCATGACCCACGAGAACAGGCCGCTCGTCACGTTGATCGCGTTGAAGATTATCCAGCCTAGGCCAAGCCCGACAAGCACTCCGCCGAACCCGAGCCTACCGTTGTCGCTCATGTACTCACCTCCTGCGCCTCATCTGTAGACCGTGGATTTGTGGCGTGGATCCCGTCTGGGTCGTGATTTTCCTGATTTTCATCAATTTTCATCCTATTCACCTTGTATCGATCATCGTTGTGCGTGGCAGGTGAGTGAGTCGAGATGCCCCTGCCAGATCTGCTCCAGCTCCTCGGAGAGGTTCTCGGGATGGTCGAGATCTGGGATGTGGATCGCGTATAGAAACAGGAACTTACCCGACTCCTCGCAATGCCATGCCCCGATGATCCCAGGGATGACGAACCCCGATTCGAGAAGATCGAAGGTCTGGATGACGACTTCATGGCCGTCGTGGGTCCTAGTGCTCAGAGCGCCATCAACCGAGATCTGGGTCCCGCTCATCTCTATGATGGAGAAAAGGTAATCAAGGGCGTCCTCGGGCGTCCCATCCATGTAGGTGGGAAGGCCCTCCTGACTCACCCATATGACGCCGAACTGCTCCAAGCCTTCGGCCTGCCATGACGCTTGAACGTTACCCGCCGACTCGAAGGCCGGCCCTCCTCCCAGCCCCATCTCCATCAGGCGCATCCGCTGGCTGTAGTCGAAGCTGAGGCTGTATCCCACGTACCTCGCGTATCCGAGGGCCGGGTCCCCGCTGTGGAGCAAGAGATTTCCGCCAGTGACCGCGCCGATGAGGACAATCGCGGAGAGAAGTACCCTCGCGCTGAGAAGGCGTGCACTCGTGTAGTTTTTTCTCAGTTCCATTTGCACCTCACCTCATATGTACTGGAGGAACCGAGGGTGCCTTCTTTTGAGCCTTTCGTATCCGACGCAGAGCATCCATAGGACGACCAGGCCGACGGCCCAGAAGCCCAGAGTCTGAAGCAGATCCAAGTGGAAGGGCACCGGCGCGCCCGGGAGCCTAAGCCTGTAGAGCCAGAGGTGGGTGAGGTAGAAGAACAGCGGGGTCCTACCGAAGGTGTGGACCGCCCCGGAGACGTTAAGGTCCGACCAGCCCTTGTCCTCGATGAGCATGCCCAGCGCCATGAACAGGCACGTCCCTCCCAAAGCCCAGAGCAGGAAGGCGACGCTCGGTGGGTACTTGGAGAGGTAGAGCCAGTCCAGGAGGTCGTTGCTCCAGCGCCTCACCAAGTTGCCGTAGCCATTCATCCACCTCACCAGGAAGAATAGGGCTATTGAGGTCGCTCCGGTGGCCGCCAGGGGCAGTTTCAGACTGAATATCCTGTCCCTGTCAGTTCCGTGGAGGAAGGTGCCGAAGCCCCAGCCCAAACCCATTACCCCAATCCAGGGTATCACCGGGTAGAGGGCGAAGTAGGGGGGCCAAGAGAACCCGGGCTCGTGGATTATCCTCCTCAGGTAGTGGCCCCAGACCACGTCCGCCGTGATGAAGGACAGATCGAGCCACTGGTGGTTCAGGACTATAATCAGCGAGATCGCCAAGATTGCCGTCGTAGGCAACCGCCGGCCGACGCTGAAGATGATCAGGCCAACGCCGATGACGGCGATGACGCCGAAGTAGAGGTACGGGAGGTCGAAAGCGGGGGAGACCAGAAGCGCCTCGAAGGCCAGCAGCAGGAACCCACGCTTGATGATGTGGAGGCTGACGTCCCTCTGGGAGTCTCCGCGGCCCAGCCTCTTGTTCACGGAGAGGGCGATGGAGACGCCGGAGAGGAAGACGAAGGTTGGGGCGCACCAGTGGCTGACGAACCTAGCCAGGAACAGCGTCAGGTCCAGGGCCTGGTTCCTGTAGGGGTAGATCCCCTCGAGGCCGCCGTGGACCTGCATCCAGAAGCCGGAGACGTGGTCCCAAGCCATGATCATCATCACCAGCCCCCTGGCGAAGTCGATGAACTGGTGCCTGCCACTGAGCCCGGCAGAGGCCTCTTCGATCTGCACTGTTAGCTGCGCCATTTCTTTCAGGGCTACGAGTCCCCGGGTTTTTCTAATAAATGCATTCAAGCATCGATGATGGGTTCTAAACATCAATGTTACCTTGTCAAAACCTTTTCTCACAGGAGCGGCGGGCGTGTGGCGCCTCAACGCTGGGGGGAGTCAACGCTCATTCACCGTGCAAGTCCACGATCTCCTGCCACCTGAAGCAGCTGGTGAGGTGGTCGTTCACCATCCCAGCCGACTGCATGTAAGGCGTAGCAGATTGTGGGCCCCACGAAGCTGAACCCCATCTCCTTGAGGCTCCTGCTCATGGCTCTGGAGACCTCGGTCTCCGCGGGCACATCGCTCCACTCCCCGAACTCGTTCATTACGGAGCTCCCGCCGACGTAGCCCCAGATGTACTCGTCGAAGCTGCCGTACTCCTCCACGACGCCCAGGAAAGCCCTGGCGTTGCGGATCGCGGACTCGACCTTCCGCCGGTTTCGGATGATGCCCGTGTCCTTATTGATCAGCAGCGGGGAGACCGTGTTCCTGAACATCTACATCGACGGCCCCGGCGGAGGCTCCGGATGGCAGACAGTGACCTCAGGCACGACCGTGGAAGTGAAGCTGCGCAGCGCGAATGGGGTGGACTACCTCAGGCTGATTCACCTAGTATTATTCTGCCTCTAGCAGGAAGCGCAGTACGATTTACGAATTATAATGAAAAAAGAGGAAAAGGGAATTTTTACCTCGCAAACTCGGTTTAGTTGTAGGGCACGAACCTGCGGTAGAACTCTAGGACGCGAGCCAGGACCTCGTCCAGGTTCGCCTCCATTTCTTCCTCGACGTTGACCACGCGCTGGATCTGATTGAGCTTCACGAAGTTCTCGTCCGAGATATCCATCTGCGCCATATCTCTTACACCGAGACCCCAAGACGATTCTGATGATTTAAGGGCGACTCACACTTGGTGGTCGCAGCACATGATCACATGAGGTAGTCACAACATGTGAGTGTAGAGATCTACTGTGTTGTGCGCAAGTGCCTTAAGGGACTGTGCCTGCTACCCACGGTTGCGCTAATATACCCTCTTCCGTATTCTCTCCATGGAGTTGACAATTACAAAGACCCGAGAACTCATTGGGGTCACGCTGCTCCTGCTGATGGTCAGCGCCGTCGGGGTGCTATACCTCGAGCCCGATGGTAGCTCGGTGCTACTGATGGGGGTGGTTGGGAACCTATGCATCCCCGCGCTGATGGGGTTCGGCTGGATGCGCGTGTGGATGGAGAGGAGTGACCCGTCCAGGTTCCTGGCGGCCTGGAGCGCCGCGGATCTTGTGATCAGCCTCGCCGTGACTTTCACGAGCATCAAGAGCACGGCGTGGGGGCAGACTGGCCTGGCGATGGCCCTGCTCACGGGAACCCTCGTCGTTATCTATCTCTTGGGTTACAACGAGGGACGGAGGGGCAAGTGGTTGACCATCCTTCTGATGACGCTCAACACCTGCACCGCCTACTGGCTCATACTAAACAACCTCGACAGGCTCAACCCCTGGCTGCTGGACCCGTCCACGCCCACAAACAAGACCCTGCTAGGTATGCTGCTCACCGACGTCAGCATCATGGGGACACTGGCCAGCCTGACGCCCCAGATCTTCCTGCATGATTACGTGAGAAAAAAGCAGGAGAAGGAGGCGATGGATGCCTTCATGACGCTGCTCGACGAGAGGGAGATGGACTCGAAAGCTCAATGATGATGCAAGATTCGATTGAGATAACGTCGTTGAGAAAGGGCGGCTGAAATTAAGGAAGAGCCCTCATAATTTTGCGCGCCGGGCTCTCTCTTCCAGCTCTTGCCTCAGGAAGCGAAGGTACTCCTCGTGGTCCTTTATCCTCTCGATGGAACCGAGTAGGCCTGAAGCCTCGCCGCCGCTCGCCTGCAAGACGTCCTTGGCTGTCATGGCGCAAAAGCATATACAGTTCTCGCAGACTTCGCAGGTGACAAGGGGTCGAGGCATCGTGATCAATCTGTGGTGATGAACCGTTGCGTATATATGTTGGGAAAAGGGCGCGAGGCGCTTTGGGCTCCCGCCACCGTTCAGCAAGTTATTAATGTCCAGACAAATAGAGATGTTGCGCGGAGGGATTCTTTGTCAGGATTTCGCGGAGCGGAGTACTGCTGGATGAATGGCGAAGTGATGAAGACCGAGAGGGCGCTGGTCTCGGCCATGGAGCCCATCTACCTCGGCATCTTCGAGGGCATCAGGGCTTACGTGGAGGGAGACGTCCTGGGCGAGGGGGAGCTCAACATCTTCAGGTGGAAGGGCCACATAGACCGCCTCTGGAGGAGCGCCGAGGTCTGCGGCCTCAAGATCCCCTACACCAAGGAGGAGATGCTGGAGGGGACAAGGGAGTCCATCAGGGCGAACGGCTTCAGAACCACCACCTACATCCAGCCTAGGATCTGGCCCAGGGCCAGGGGGCCCGGGGGGAGCACAGCGGACGGCGAGGTGCACGTAGTGATACCCACGATGCTGCTCCAGACAAGACTCGGCGAGGAGGAGCTCACAAGGGAGCGCCGGCTCATGGTGAGCAGCTGGAGGCGCGTCGCCTCGGACGCCCTGCCCCCGCAGGCCAAGGCCTGGGCGAACTACGCCAACTCCGGCCAGGCGGGCCGCGAGGCGAGGAGGCTGGGCTTCGACGACGCCATCATGCTGGACAACAGGGGCTTCGTCAGCGAGGCCACCGGGGCGTGCCTGATGACGGTGCGCGACGGCACGGTGATCACGCCGCCGGTGACGGCGTCCATACTGGAGTCGGTGACCCGTGACGCCCTGCTGAAGTACATCCCCGAGGACCTAGGCATCCCCGTCGATGTCAGAGACATCACCAGGGTCGAGCTCTACGCCTCGGACGAGGTCTTCCTCTGCGGCACGGGGGCCGAGGTGCGCCCGATAACCAGCGTCGACGACGTCCGTTTCGGGGAGGAGTACCCAGGACCCATCACCAAGGAGATCGCGAGATACCACTCCGAGATCCTCGCGTGCAACGTGGAGAAGCGCCGGGACTGGCTGACCCCAGTCTGACCCATCTTTTTTACGGGGAATTCAAGGATCCACTCGCCGCATCCAATGTCAGAGTGCACAACGGCCGTCGCAGTGGAAAGGACAGCATTAATAGATCTCAGGTCGTAGGTGGAGGTATGTCCCGCTTCGAGACGTTGATCTTCGACTTCGACTACACGCTGGCGGACTCCTCCAGGGGTATCATCGAGTGCGTCAACCACGCCCTAGGGAAGCTGGGGCTACCCCGCGTCACGGAAGAGGCCACTCGCAGGACCGTAGGGCTGTCCCTCCCTGAGACCCTGGTTGCACTGGCGGGAAGGGAGCACGCCGACAAAGGGAGCGAGTTTACTCGGCTGTTCATCGAGCGGGCCGACGAGGTAATGGCTGACCTCACCGTGGTCTTCGACTTCGTCCCGCAGGTGATTGAGTGGCTGAAGAGGCGCGGCTACACCCTGGGCATAATCTCCACCAAGTACCGGTACAGGATCGAGGCCGTCCTGGGGAGAGAAGGGCTGCTCCACCTCTTCGACGTCATCGTCGGCGGCGAGGACGTGTCCAATCACAAGCCCGACCCCGAGAGCCTTCTCGCCGCGCTGGGCAAGCTGGGGTCGCCCAGTTCCTCCGTTCTCTACGTGGGGGACAGCGTCACGGACGCCAGGGCGGCTGAGAGCGCCGGGGTCGCCTTCGTCGCGGTGCTGAGCGGTGTGACGCAAAGGGAGGCGTTCTCGGGTTACCCGGTGCTCGCAGTCATCGACTCCATCGTCGACCTTGAGGAAATCCTCTGAACAGAAAGAAGCAGGATCAGTAGTACTTATTAGTCAGCCAGCCCATCTCCCGGGGTATCAACAACCGCGAGGGTACACCATGCAACGCGTCAAGGAGAAGTTGAGCCTGCTCAGGGGCAACCTAGGGGTGATGCTGCTCAGCGCCGGCACCTGGAACCTCGCGGGGCAGATGACGTGGCCCTTCTTCTCCCTTTACGTGCTGGGCCTGGGTGGGAACTACGTCGACATCGGCCTCATCTCGGCGATGAGCGCGGTCATAAGGGTCGTCCCCACCTTCCTCGGGGGCTACCTGGCCGACACCGTGGGCAGGAAGAGGATCATCTACGCCATGACCTTCCTCCTCGCCTTCAACGAGCTGGTGAACGCCTTCGCCCCCACTTACCAGATACTCTTCCTCTCGGCAGCGATAGGCGCCCTCTGCGGGGGGTTCAGGGACCCCGCGTTCCAGTCTCTGCTCGCCGACTCCACCACACCGGAGAACCGGGCGCTCAGCTACGCCCTCTGGAACGTGGTCCCACCCCTCTTCGGGCTGCTCTCCCCCTACGCCATCGGGGTGCTGATGGACAAATACGGGACCGTCGTGGCGATGAGATGGGCGTACATGTTCGTCTTCGGCATGGGCCTAGTCGCCGCCACCCTCAGGTACAAGTTCCTGCAGGAGACGCTGGACACGGACGGCGAGGTGGAGGTCAACCTCAGGGGAGCGGTGCGGGAGATCGTCGACGACTTCAGGCTGACTTTCCGGACGCTCCCCGGGCAACTCTGGGTGTTCTTCGGCATCGACATGGTCCTGAGTTTCGGCTGGTCGATGATCGACCCGTACAGCGTCCCCTACGCGAAGGAGGTGGTGGGGGTGTCCTCGGCCCAGTGGGGCTTCCAGCTGATGCTGTGGACCCTGGTCAACATAATCGTGAGGATGCCGTCCGCCAGCGCCTCGGACCTGTACGGTAGGCTCAAGTTCATCAGGCCCACGGTGCTGCTATACCCGATCTTGATCTTCATGTTCACCAACGCTAAGAGCTTCAGGGACGTCCTCATGATCAGGATGGCCATCGCCGTGCTGGGGAGCATCGACGGCCCCTCCTGGCAGGCGCTCTACGCCGACTACGCCCCCAAGGAGCACAGGGGCAGGTTCAACGCCCTGCTCAGCCTCTCCTGGACCGTGGTCTGGAGCACGGGGGGCGTCATAGGGGGCTACCTATACCAGGAGCACGCCAAGGGGACTCCCTTCATGCTCGGGTCCGGGCTGCTCCTCCTCGGCGCCGTCGCGTTCCTGCTCGCAGTCAGAGAGCCCGAGAGTCGGGAGACCTGACCCGGCCTAGCCGAGGGGCTGGCACCTGGGGCAGATGAAGCTGCTCGTGGAGCCGGTCCTGATCTTCTCGATGGGGGCTCCGCAGGCGGGGCAGGCCTCGCCGGGCCTGTAAGCCACTCTGTACTGCTCCTTCCCATACCCGCCGTTCCTCCCGTAGAAGTCCCTCTCGTACGTCAGGCCGCCGTGCGCTAGGCTCTCGGTGAGCACAGCCTTCATGGAATCGTAGAGGGCCTCGACGTCTGCATCAGTGAGCGTGGGTATCTTCCTCAAGGGGTGGACGCCGGCTCCGAAGAGGATGTCCTGGATGTAGACGTTCCCGATGCCGGCGACGTTCCTCTGGTTGGTGAGGAAAGACTTGACGCCTCCCCTTCTTCCCCTCAGGAGGCCCCTGAAGTGGTCCAAGGTGAACCCATCTTCCAGAGGCGACGGCCCGAGATCTCTTGTCAGCTTGTGCCCGTCGAGGCCGTCCTCGGGGACGAGGTGGAGGTAGCAGAACCACCAGACGCGCACCGTGAAACCCGTGCCGTCGTCGAGAAGGAACTTGATGTGGTACTTCTCGGGGAGGCGGCTCTCGTCCTCGAAGTAGACGACGTCGGCGCCCATCCCCGTGTTGAACAGCAGGACGTGGCCCGGGTCCAGGCCGATGAAGACCCACTTCCCCCTCGGGCGAACGTATGAGATCTCCTTATCCAGCGCTCCGGCCCTGAACTCCTCCATGGGGACGTTGAGGCACTTGACGTTCTCCACGTCTACACGGACCACGCGCTTGCCCACGAGCTCCTCTTCCATCTGCCCGGCGAGTATCATGATCTCAGGGAGTTCCATGTGTCACAACTGGCAGGACTAATTTTTCACTTTAACTGTCAGCCCGGAAAGTTCCGACGACCTACTCTCACGTTGTGACTCTGATTTATATGCGGCGGGTACTTGGCTAGCCCCATTGGGAGCAGTTCCTGTTGGTTGACCTGAGGTCGTACGTGCCCGAGGAGATACCCAGGGGCGCCAAGTTCTTCATCCTCGCCTCGGCCATCAACGGGGTCGCCAACGGGATCTTCAATGTCATCATCCAGCTCTACTACGTGGCCGTGGGCTTCGACAGCAGCGCCCTCGGCGACCTGTTCATGATGAACCCCCTCGGCGCGGCGATCTTCATCATCCCAGCCGGGATACTCGCCGACCGGTACGGGAAGAGGAGGGTGATGATGGTCGGCTGGGTCTTCTCCCTCACCGCGTTCTCCCTCGTCACAACGACCTACGACCTGGCGCTTCTCCGCATCGCGTTCTTCCTGTTCGGCCTGAACAACGCGACCAGCGTCGTACTGGGTCCCATCTACTCGGGGTTCTACGAGAAAGGAGAGCTCGACAGGGCGTTCGGCATCCTCGGCTTCGTGAACATATTCATGATGTCGGTCGGCAGCCTCATGGGCCACATACCCCCGATGCTGGTGTCTGACTACGGCCTCACGAAGATCTCGGCTTACTGGTGGGTCCTCCTGACGGGGGTCACGCTCGCCATCGGTACGATGCCCGTCTGGTACCTGTCGACCAGGGGGATCCCTGAACCCAAGGCGGTCGACGGGTTCAAGATAGTGCTGAAGTCCAAAGGTCTCGTCGCGAAGTCGACGTTCTTCAACCTCGTGTCCGGGGTCGGCAGGGGCGTGTTCTTCAGCCTGTTCCCCTACTACGTGAATGTGAAGTACGGCGTCGAGTCCGACGCCCTGGGGAACATGTTCATGGTCGCCAACTTCGTCATCGCCGGAGCCCAGTTCGTGGCCCCAAGGATCAGCGAAAGGTTCGGGAACCTCAGGACCAGCTCCGCGGCCGTGCTGCTGGCGACGCCGATATACTTCATGTTCCCCTTCGCCCCAGACTTCCGCTGGATCTCCGCCCTCTACTTCTTCAGGTTCGGGGTCGCCAACGTCGCCTCCCCCCTCATGGGGGCGTTCTTCATGGGGAACCTGGACGAGGAGGAGAAGTCGACGGCCAGCAGCATAACCGCGATGGGCTCGTATGCGGGGGGCTTCCTCTCCCCGTGGCTCGGCGGCAGGCTCATGAAGGTCTCACTGGGCCTCCCCATCTGGGTGGGAGCCTGCCTATACGCCTTCTTCGCGGCGACGTACTACCCGCTGATGAGGTCCGAGGAGAGGAAGAGGGAGAAGGTCACGGCGGTCGAATGAAGGATCATATCCTGTCCGGGTAGTCGGAGATTATCCCGTCCACCCCGAGGGACTTCATTTCGCCGATGTCAGCGGGGTCGTTCACGGTCCAAACGAAGGTCCTGAGCCCTCTATCACGGGCTTCCCCTATGAACTCGGAGTCGACGTTGCCGAAGTACGGGTGGATGGAGTATGCCTTGTTCAGCTCTGCGAACTCCAGGATCCCTCCACGGTCCCTAGCGAGCAACACACCCGTCCTAACCTGGTCCGAGAGCTCCCTGATGGCGGCCAGCTCCCCCAGATGAAACGAGGAGACGATGAACCCGTCCCTGCTCCACCCCTTCTCCGATATCGCACCCTCTATGACCTCGTGGACGGGTCCGGCTGTTCCCAGGCCCTTCAGCTCGACGTTGACGCCGATCTCCCTGTCTGCGACGTCGATCACCTCGTCAAGAGTGGGGATCCTCTCGCCTAGGCCCGCGTCCAGCCTGCTCAGCTCCTCAAAGGTCAGCTCGCTAACGGCGCCGGTACCATTCGTCGTCCTGTCCACGGTGTCGTCGTGGATGACGACCAGCTCCCCTGAGCCGCAGAGGTGGACGTCGAGCTCGACCATGTCGGCTCCAAGCTCCACGGCCCTCCTGAAGCCCCTCAGGGTGTTCTCGGGCTCATGCCCCGCCGCTCCCCTGTGGCCCACCTTGACGACCATGGTTGGTGGTAACTCAGTTCTGAATAAAAGGGTGGCTCCGCGCCCTCAGAGTATGTCGTAGCCCTCCAGGCCCAGCTCGTCCCGTATCTGGGCGAGCTCCCTCCTCAGGCTCTCGTTTATGGGTGCCCCCTCCCTCTCAAGACGGGTGAGGTGCTCCTTCTCGCCGGGCGTGTAGATCCTCACGCGACCGGGCAGTCTCTTGGACGCTCTGAGGGCTCTCATGATTTCTCCGGCCGTCCTCCTAAAATCCTTGGGTTCGGTGAAGGCGGCGATGTCCACGGCCATAAAGAAGTGGCCGACGTTGACGCCGGTCACGGCCGTGAGGAAGGCTCCGCCCTGGAGGGCAGATGAGAGGACCTCCACGACGGTGGAGTAGCCGTACCCCTTGTGCCCCCCTGTCTCCTCGCTCAGGCCGCCCAGGGGGAGCAGCGAGGCCTCACCGCTGAGCAGTTTGAGGAGTATCTCGTCGGGGTCGGTCATGTACTCGCCGTCGTGGTCGATGACCAGCCCCTCGGGGACCGGCTCCCCCTTCCTCGCTTTGACCTCGATCTTACCCCTCTGGGTTATCGACGTGGCGCAGTCCAGTAGGAAGGGGAACCCCTCGTCTGTGGGGAAGGCGACGGTGAGGGGGTTGGTCCCCAGCATGTTCTCTACGCCGAAGGTGGGGGCGACGGAGGGCCTGGCGTTGGTGCCCGTGATCCCGACCATGTCCGCCTCCGCGGCCATCAAGGCGTAGTAGCCCGCTATGCCGTAGTGCGTGGAGTTCCTGACGGCGACCAGCCCCATGCCGTACTCACGGGCCTTGTCGATGCAGAGCCCCATCGCCCTCCTGGCGATGACGTGGCCCATCCCGTGGTGCCCGTCGACGACGGCGGTCGTGGGGCCCTCCCTTACCACCTCGAACCGGGTGACCGGCGACTGGAACCCCGCCCGGATCCTGTCGTAGTAGGTGGGCTTCAGCCTGTTCACCCCGTGGGAGTCTATGCCCATCCTGTCCGCCGCCACGAGCACCTCGGCGCAGATCCTAGCGTCTTCCTCCCGCACCCCGAGGCCCGTGAAGGCGTCGACGATGAACCGCTCCAGGGTCTCGAAGTCTAGGACAAGAGCATCTCCCATGTCTGACCACTGTATTTACTCAGGTCCTTCTGATATAACTGGATTCCACCAACAGCGTGGCCAGTTTCGCTGTTCTTGGATCTCTCGTCGCACATATGCGCGTGGGGTGGGCGCCTCTAGCTCCGTGAATTCCAGTGCTCTGCGACTTCCCTGGCAGTGGCGAACCAGACCTCCGGGTACTTCTCGATGTAATCGAGCAGCCTCTCGAGGAGTATCATGTTCCCCGGCTTACCGATGATCTGCGGGTGGAACATCGTCGTGTAGCAGAGGCCGTACCTGTAGTAGCCGTCGAAGGCGGTGGTCCAGATCTGGTATCCGGTCTCCGGGCTCAGCATCCTGGCGTGGTACGGGGCGACTCCCGGGTAGTCGGCGAAGAGGTGGAAGTCGTCCATCTCGTAGTAGGAGGGGACTATGACAAGCCCGTTCTCAAGCGTGTAGGGGAGGTCGCTCCCCCTCATGCTCGAGTCGTAGATCCATCCGTTCTCCGCCAGGATGTTGTGGGTGTGGGGGCTCAGCTCCCCTCCGGCGGTCCTGTTCCCCACAGGCCTGTACCCGCTTGCGTCATCGATGGCGTCCCTCGTCTGGAGCAGCCTGTAGGTCTCCTCCTCCCTGCCGACGTCCTCTATCTTCTCGTGCTTCCAGCCGTGGGTCGCTAGGTCGTGGCCCCTGTAGGCGATATCCTGTATCACGTCGGGGTGGTTAACGGCGTTCATCCCCACGACGAAGAAAGTCGATTTTACCTCGTGGGCGTCCAGCAGATCCAGCATCCTGGGGATGACACCAGCCCTCCAGACGTACTCTCCCTGGGAGAACTTGCGGGGCATCTCGGCCACCCCCGGGTCGTTCCCCATGAACACCCACTCCGCATCCAGGTCAAAGGTGAGACACACGCAGCACCGCGCACCCCCCGGCCACAAGCCCTCAGACAAACAGAATCACCCTCAAAACAATCGGACTAGCTCTCTCCGATACATTACATATAATTTCCTCTTCCTGCGTGACAGAATTTTTCCCGACCTGAGTTCGCATTGGCACCGGATCTGCGCGCGCATCGCGCGTGATATATTGCACATCCAATATTTTTATATAAGCCAGAAACCGATTATTGGATGCCCAATAAAATGGTGTCCGAATCATGTGCCAGCTCGCAGCCTATGTAGGAGACAGACCCATCGCCCCGCTCCTCCTCGGCGCCCTGGAGCACCAAGAGTCCTACCTCGGAGCAAGCGCCACGGGCATGGCGGTCCTTAAAGGCGATGGAATCTCATTGATGAAGAGCACTGGATACGTGGCCCACGTCAAGGCCACAACGGGCATCCAAGAACTCACGGGGACCTGCGCCATCGCCCACAGCAGGCTAGCCTTTGCGCCCGAGCACAACACCGCAGAGAAGTCCCACCCGTTCCTCTCTGACGACGGGAGGCTCGCCCTCATGCACAACGGCGTCATCAAGAACCACAGGGAGCTCTGGGAGGGGCTCAGGCAGACCCACACCTTCCGCAGCTACAGCCCCGACGCGGACGTCATCACTGACAGCGAGGTCGCCGTACACATGCTCAGTGACGCGGTGGCAGCAGGAAAGAGCGTCCCCGGGGCCCTGAGGTGGATGGCGCCCAGGATCATAGGCTCGTTCCTCCTCGGGGTCATAGGCGTCGGGGAGCCCGATACCGTGTACATCGCCAACTGGCACCAGCCCTGCTATCTGGCTCTGGGGGACGACGAGGTGATGTTCGTGAGCAGCAAGGCCGGCCTCAAAGAGGTAAAGGACGAGATGACCAACATCTTCCAGCCCCCCAAGAACAGCCTTATGAAGCTCACACGGGGCAAGGTCGAGATCACGAAGCTGGACCCCGCGCGAAAGGCGCCCGACCTGCGCCTGGACCTGAAGTTCATGGGCGACAGGTTCGTGGAGGTGCTTGAGGAGAAGGGCCCCAGGACCTTCCTCCAGATGCGGCGCGAGATGCATCCGGACGACCTGGCCCAAGGCTACGGCATCACCACCCGGGAGTGGGAGGCCCTGAGGGACTCCGGCGTCTTCATGGTGAATCAGTTCATCGACGTGGTGGAGGCGCTGAAACGTGAGGACCGTATAGTCGAGTACGTCGATCGCCATACTGAGTTGGGGATAGAGGGGACTCCCAGGTTCATGTACACTCTGCGCGCACGCGACAACTGATCAGCTCAAACACGAAAGATTGACATCGAAAAGTTACCAAAGTTTATACCAGAGATAAAAAACGGCATGAGTTCAAACCAATGTCGATATAACTCAATAATACATGATGAAAATGGAAAAGAATTTGAAAATAACCCCCAAATTGGGAATGACCAAAAATTCATCCTTCAAAGGGAACTTTTAGAAGAATGGAAAACATAACAGCACAGAATCATCATGAAGATACATGTGAGCTGCGACATGGAGGGCACCGCAGGCGTTGTCAACCAAGAGCTCCAGTGCCTGCTGAAAGGAGAATACTACAAGCAGGCCAGACGCCTCGCAACCCTCGAACTAAACGCACTGGCAGAGGGCGCCCTAGAAGCAGGCGCTACCAGGATCATCGCGTGGAACGGCCACTGCGAATTTCCGGGAGGCCTCGACCCCGAGCTGATCCACACCGAGGTGGAGCTGAACATGGGGTCGGGCGAAGGCGGCCCCGTCCACCTGGACGGTTCGTACGACGCACTCCTCCAGGTCGGTCTGCACGCGATGGATCACACTCCAGGCGCCATCGTCGCTCATGGCCTATGGACGCTCAACGGCCTGAGGCTGGGCGAGATCGGGATGACCTCCCAGATCGCGGGGATGCACGGCGTCTCATGTGTCTTCGTCTCAGGCGACAGAGCCGTCGCCGCGGAGGCAGAGACCCTCATACCGAACATCACCACCGTCGCGGTGAAGGAGGCCCTCTTCAGCGACTTCAGGGGTAAGGACGAAGCGCCCATACTCACCGTTTCCCCGGAGAGGGCACGCTCTCTGATCAAGGAGAAGGCAATCGAGGCTTTGAGCAGGATCGACGAGGTGAGACCGTTCAAGATCGAGCCCCCATACGTGCTCCAGTGTCATTTCAGGGATAAATCCCACGGAGACTGGATCCTGGACAGCCACCCCGACGCAAGGTGGGTAGACGAGACGGCGCTAGAGGTGTCGAGAGAAGATTTCTGGGACCTACCCATCTAGGCCCGTGAGGAACAACAGAAAAGGCATCACCGCTTAAAACTTACGAACGAACTTGAGATTCCTTTCTTCTTACACAGTTCCTCCCGCCTTTTCCTATATCGCGCGAGACGCGATGGGCTGCGGAAAGATTAAGAACCCCAGGAAATTTTAGGGAAAGTGACAGGCGAGGTGAAGAGGGGATGAAGTACGTGCATACCAACATCGTCGCCGAAGACTGGAGGAGGCTGGCCGGCTTCTACAGGGAGGTTTTCGGATGCACACCGGTCCCCCCGGAGAGGGATCTATCGGGGCGGTGGCTGGATAGGGCAACGGGGATCGAGGGCGCGAGGATAAGGGGCGTCCACCTACGGCTGCCAGGTCACAGTGAAAACGGTCCGACTATCGAGATATTCCAGTACAACGACCAGCCGGAGCGCCCAGAGACGTTCCCGAACAGGCCGGGGCTCGGTCACCTGGCCTTCGCCGTCGAGGACATCGAAGCCGTGAAAGAGGCGGTCCTCGAGGCCGGTGGAGGGATGGTGGGCGAAGTGGTGAGTGTCGAGATCCACGGAGTCGGTAGCATCGAGTTTGCTTACCTAACGGATCCTGAGGGGAACATCTTAGAGGTTCAGCGTACTTGACAGAGCTTGCATCAACGCTCAAAGTTTACAAGTACTATCTCTTTACGCCATTTTCTCGGAATCCTCTTTCTTAACGAAGATCGCCCAGGAAACCCCGTACAGGTGCTCCCTATCGTTTAGCGGGACAAATCCCATGTCTCTGACACTCATGTTCCTCCTCTCTGCTCTCTGCTCCAGGAGCCTGGGGGTCAGATCCCTAATGTGGTCCAGCTTCTCCTGGAGCCCTCCCTCGCCCTTTGGAGGGAACCCCTTGCCCGCGATGCAGCCGTCACACCAGCCTTCGAGCCAGAGGGTTCTGTCGTTGTCAGAGATCTCGTAAATGATCTCGCTCGGTTTGGGCTCGTCGGGTACAAGTCTCGACAGCAGAACGATGAGCTCTCGGACGCTGATGGGCTCTTGCCGTGGGGTTTTATCACGATCCATCTTTGTGTTCTCACCTATTCCAGGTCCAGCGCTAGTAAGCGCTGGCATTGTATGGTGCGCATCACCTCTTAATATTTACTGGAAAGAAAAAGATGCGCGCGCCTGGTGTCGATCATCGGTCCAGTCGTTGCGCGCTTACAGATGCTGAGAACTGAGATTATAGCGTCTGATTTAGGTTAGAACAGGTTACCGCTCAGCGCTCATGTGGGGAAGTACGTCACGTAGTAGGTGTAGAACAGGTACAGGCCCACCAGGATCAGCACCGTCCCGCCGAGTTTGTGCAGCCTCTCCGTGGCCCCCGAGATCCGGCGGATGAGGATGTCCTTCGCCTCGGCCACCAGGACGCTGGTGATAACCAAGGGCACTCCCATACCGAAGGCATAGACCGTGAAGGTCAAGACCCCGTTGATCCAGCTCTCCGAGACGGCGAAGAAGAGGACCGATAGGAAGACTGGGGCCGAGCAGCCCACGCCGGCGATGCCGTACACCAGACCGAACATGTAGAGTCCTGCCAGCCCCCTCCTCGTGGTCGGCCTCACGTTCAGCTGGAGGTATGGAATGTTCGTCTGACGGAGCATGGCGACGCCGAAGACCATCAAGATCACCGCGGCCAGGATGTCGAGAAGTGGAATCAACTGGGGCATCAAGGCTCCCAGTGAAGAGGCGAGGGCCCCGACGACCGAGAACACCGTGACAAGCCCCAGGGTGCAGGCCAGCCCACCGACGACCGCCCTCACGAGAGAGAGGTCCGAGCCCAGGTAGTAGGAGACGTACCCCGGGAGGAGGGCGTAGCCGCAGGGAGAGAAGATCGACAGCATCCCGGCCGTGAAGGCGAAGGCCAGCCCAGTAAGATCCACCATTTATTACCCATCGTTCTACTCTGGGCGGGCGTTGAAATCTCTTTCTGAGACTCGCTCAACACGCATCAAGTCAGAAAAAAACGTAAACCTCAAACGAATCTCGCAACGTTTGGCTCTGCTCGAATAACGTCTGACTCAGTTACAACTCCTAGATCGTCTCGTTTCCTGGATCATCCTCGAAGATGAATAGCTCGTCGATGGAGGTCTTCAGTGCCACGGCGACGTCGTGGGCGAGCTTGAGGGAGGGGTTGTACGTCCCCTTCTCAAGGTAGACGATGGTCTCCCTCCTCACCCCCACCCTATTGGCGAGCTCCGCCTGGGTCAGGTCGTACCGGGCCCTGAGCTAATTGATCCTGGTCCTCATGGCGGCTCACTACATAAGGTCTTCCTTGCCCCCGTAGTACCTCTGCAGGCCCAAATAGGTCAGTTTCATCACTATGATCGTCGAGTTCAACGCCGGCAGAGAGCCGAACTCCTGCCAGCCCAGGAACTTGATGACGAACATGTTGTAGAACAGGAGCAGGATCATGAAGTAGTTGCCCACCATGATCGCGTAGCTGCGCGCGCGCTCGTCCTTCGGGGGGGATGCCCTCCTTCCTCTCCTTGATGGTCACCCATATCCTCCAGGCGCGCGCTCGCCCGCTCCTGACCAAGTCTCCTGAGAGTCTGGCTCGCTCATTCCCTGCTGATCGTGTCACGTATAAACAGTACGACCAGGATCACCTGGACCAGAGTCGCAACCAGGACGCACAGCCAGGGGTAGGCCGGGTTAATCGTGTAGAGGACGCCCCCTGAGATCGACGCGGCCATCACCGGTATGATGAACAGGTACCCCATCCCCGGACCGCCGGTGCCGCCCCCGGTCGCCCCGATCATGTAGCTCCCCCTCCCAATCGCTGCCATCACCCTGCCCCTCAGCTCGCGGGGGACGTGATCCGCCATCAGCGCGGTGCTCGCAGGCATGAACAGGACGTTGGCAACTGAGGAGGCCAACCTTATCAGGAGCACATCGAAGAAGCCCCTCGCGAGGACGTATGAAGGAAGGGAGACCATCGTCACCACGAGGGCAAAGAGGATGCTGCGGGTCCTGCCGTACCTGTCCGCTATCGCCCCTGCTGGGATGGCGAGGACCATCATTGAGATGGTCTCCAGCAACAGGATTAGGCCCCAGTCGACGTTGGACAGCCCTATCTCCTCGACGGCGTACACGACCCAGAAGGGGCTAGCGATGGCGTTGGCCAGGAACCCCGTGGCGACCGCTGCTCCCAGAGCCTTCACGCTCCGGGGCATCTGCCTGAACAGGGCGGGCAGGGCTCCGTAGGTGCCCCTCAATATCTCCACCAAACTGGGCATCTCATCGGTGCTGACGCTGGTCGTTGTGTCGCGAAGCCATCTCTGGACGATGATCGCGTTCAGGACCTGGGAGGCCAAGAGAACGCCGTAGAGGACCCTCATGCCGAAGTTGGTCCCGTAGAACTCCAGAATCAAGCCAGCGATGTAGGGGCTGAAAAGTCCGAATGCGGCCGCCAACGAGCTCATCGTCGAAATACCCATGCCCCTGTTCTCGGGCTCCAAACTGTCTGCGAGGATCGCGGAGGACGGCGGGAACTGGAAGACCATGAAACCCTGGATCAGCGCCCCCAGCGCCAACCACTCCCAGCTCTGGGCCAGCACGTAGAGGAGCATTGTGGCAGCGGAGAGGTAGCCGGCCATTGCGATCAACCTCACCCTACCCCTCCTGTCCGTAAGGTACCCCGAGAGGGGGAACATCACCAGACCGGCCAGGGGGCGGAGGCTGTTGATGACGCCGATCTGGGAGGACTCCCCGCCCACCGCCAGGACGTACAGGCTGGCGTAGGGCATCACCATCCTCCTGCTGAAGTTGCCCAGGATCTGCCTGACGGTGAGGACGAGCATGTTCCCCCTCATGAAGGAGAAGCGTTCCCTAATGCCCTGCATCAATATTTACTCACCGTGTGTCCGCCCGTTTCCCGTTGACTGCATGGAAACTGCTATTTAGCCTTCTCGTGCTCCACCGCTACTCCTTGCTCCAGTACATCCAAGGATTCAGCCCGAGGTCCTCGGGGGAGTCTGGCGGCGGCACCAGGGCGTTGTAGACCTGACTCGCCAGCGCCTGGCACCTCGTGTAGGCCCTGATCGCCCTCCCCCAGTGGAAGACGGACTCGTTCCCCGCCGTCTCAAGCGCGTGGGTCTTGTAGAACTCCCCCTTCTGCCACTCAACGGCGGCCTCGTCGAAGATCTTGTCCAACCGGACGTATGGAGGGTCCCAGTAATCGAGCTGCCTGAGCTCCACGTTCGCGTAGTACTGGTCCAGCTGGGCCTGACGCCTGGCCGCCTCTGTCACCTTCCTGGGGCTGGAGGCGAGTTTGAGCTTGAAGAAGGAGTACGTGGGGGCCACACGATAGTAGTGGCCGCCGGGAACCAAGGGGGAGGTAAACCTCGCTGGGCTCCCATGGGACACGTAGTAGTCGCCGTCGTCCCCGTTGTCGGGCTTTAGTACCCCCACCATGGCGTTCTCCAGAGTGCTGATCTTCTGGTGCCAGCCGGCCCCCTTGGTCGGGTAGTAGGCCTCCTCGGCCTCCTCAAGGGTCGGGTAGGACGGCTGCTCTCCCGGGAAGCGGAACATCATCTTGGCGAACTCGACATCCACCTCGCCGTGGTAGTGGTGGAGCATGTTCCAGAGCTGGAGGTTCCGGGCCACGGCGCTGACGGTCTTGCCTGTCCCCAGCCAACCGGCGTGGGGCACGAAGACGTTCCCTTCGGGTGGCGGCCTTTGCGCGTGGCTGAGCTCCTCGGAGAACAGGTTGTTGGTGGAGTAGATGAAGTCAACCTCGGCGTGGTCCCCGGGCCTCCTGATGCACCGCGGGTTCTCCCTGTTCTCTATGTCGAAGGCGTACCCGTTGACATCGGCCCAGATGCCGCCCAGGCCCCCGATGTCGTTGCTCATCGAGAGCATGACCTCCATCGCCCCCTTTGCGCTGTCAGCCCAACGCAGGGTGTGCAGGTATCCAAGGAGCTTGGGCACCCCGTAGCCCCATTCCCTGTCCTCGGGCTCCGACTCCGCGCCCAGGTACCCTGTGCAGCCGTGGTGCACAAATGCGACCCCTCTGTTGTTCATCCCGGGGTGGCAGGCTCCGCCGGTCGGCGGTGAGCAGATGAAGTTGTTCCCCGTCTCAGGGAAGTGGATGATCGTGTACTCGGGCCTGTAGTTCTTCAACAGGTCGTGGTCGCCGGATCCGCCGCAGACGAGGCTACCATCCTTGGTGGCGCTCCCCCAAGCCGCGAATCCGCTGCAATCGGACTCCAGCGCCTCCTCCTCGCTTCCCTCCGGGGCCTCCGGGAAGATCCTGTTCCCAGTGAGGTCAGCCAGAACGTCGTTGTACGAGAGTGGGACCCCGGCGTCCCTGGCGCCTGCGGCCATACCTTTGATGTAGTCGATCAGTTCGGGCGTGTACCTCCGGAGGTGCCACTGGTACGCCTTGAGGGCTTCCCTCTGCTCCTCAGAGTACTCCTCCTGGATGATGCGGCGCAAGAAGAAGGGGCCGAACACTTGCACTATCTGGTGGTAGTGCAGGTAGCCCATGTCGAAGTCCGAGCCGGCGACGACCAACACGGGCCTCACGTTGGGGACGATAGGGACCTCGCCCACGTAGGGGATCTCGGGTGCCATGAATGAAGACCAGATTAACTGTGTGAAGCATTATTATTGTTTATGCTGCCGGAGGATCCGGGGACGGATTTAGTTCTTCATGTACTCCCTGATGTATCCGATCAGGGGCATCTTCAACGCCCTCTCTATCGGCTCGATGTTCTCGGTGTACCTGTTGCCGTCTCCGACGAGTATCTTCGACTTGTCCACGGAGATCAGGTAAACCGTGTCCCTCTCCTCCAGCTGGGTGCTGGTGGCCGGGAGCCCTTCCCCGTCGAAGGTGGCCACCAAGTCCGGGAAGGTCGCCAGCCTCCTTTCACCCGACTCCAAGGCCATGTACTCGTTCACGAAGCTCAGGTCGAAGACCTCGTCCCCGGCCTTGATCTTGAAGCGTCCGACGTCGAAGCCCCCTTCCGCCGCAATGTACTTCTCTGTGATCCTGCCCTTGCAAACGAACTCCCCGTCCAGGAATTCGACAACGGAGTCCACCCTGGCCTCCGGATCGCCTGCATCGGCTCCGAGGAACACTTCCCCCAGCTCCATCGCCTGCCCTATCCCGCCCGGCGCCCCGTGCTCCTTGGTGTATGCCACCTTGACGGGGTCCCTGGCCATCGCCACGAGGGCTTTCATGTCCCGCGCCTGGGCCCTGACAACGTTGCTGGTGCTCTGCAGGCTGCCCCACGCGACGACTTCGGAGCCCTCGGTGCACCCCGCCTTTACGGAACTGTACTCGGTCCGGTGGAGCCCCATGCTGCCCATCATCGCCGTCGGGTGGGCCCTACCGTCCCCGGGGGTGTCCACGACGGGGAGCCCAAGAGCCGCGGCAGGGATCCATCCGCCGAAGCTATTGTGGCCGCCGTTCTCCGCCGCTATCAGGCCGTCGAACTCGACGCCGACCTCTCTTAAGAGCTGCACAGCCCGGATGAAGTGGCGTGGCCTCGTAACCCCCCTCTGCGACGGCGCACCCAGCGCAGCGCAGGTGATCACCGTCCAGTCCTCGGGGGCCTCGTCGGCGCCCCAGAGCTCCACATCTCCTATCTCCAGCGCCAGCAGCCCCTCCTGGCGCCCCGTCTCGGCCCAACCGCCCCCGCCGCCGCCGAGTATGGCGCCACCAACGGCTAGGGCCTCAACGTCTTGTCTTGTCATAAATCGAGGCAACTTGACCGAGAATACTCTTTTTCACACAGTTAAAACATGTACGCGCGAGCTCGACCGGACACGCGTGAGCTATGATCTTCAGGCTGTGCAATCAATGCGCGCTCTGATGTCAATTTTGTCGATTATCATCGTGGCAAGTCTCTTAGTCCACTACAGTGAACATATGGGGATGACCGGAGGCCTCGGCTGCGCAGATGTCCTATCTTGGTTAGACTGGAGTGCTACAAATTCCCCGTGTGTACGTTATCCAGCGGGGGGAGCCCCTACATCGTCTTTCTCCCCCGGAGATACAGCAAGATCGAGTGAAGGTCCAAGTGCTCCGCATCTCTGTCATACTTCCCCAGCCTGAAGGCAAGGTCGACCGCGTACCCAACCAGCATAGCGCTCACCACGGTGCCCACCCCCACCGGCCCCCCGAGCAGGTATCCGACGGCGAGGACCGACAGCTCGAGCCCCGTGCGGACATGCGAGACGGGCCGGCCCAGCCTCCGGATGAGACCCATCATGAGGCTGTCGCGGGGCCCTGCTCCCATCCTGGGGTTGACGTAGAAATATGTGCCCGCGCCGAAGAGCGCTATCCCAGCCATCAGGAGCGCGCATCGCACGGCGATGTCCGCCGACTGGGGGACGAGACCGAGGATGAGAACGGCGTCGACGAACCAGCCCATCGAGTAGACGCTGATCACGGTGGCGAACCCCGGGGGGAAGCCGAGGCCCCAGCCCAACAGGAGGGCCGCCAGCCCCGTCAGCTGGGTCGACTGCCCCAGGGTCAGGCAAGTGTGCTCCACGATGCCGACGTCGAGCACGGCCCAGGTGTTCATCCCCAGGTCTGCGTGGAGGAACGAGGCGATTCCCAGCGCAAAGAAGGCGTTCCCGAGCAGGATGGAGAGCGTCCTGAGCAGGAACTGCGCCCAGTTGTGGACGAGTCGGGTCCTCCTGTCCGACGCCCCATAATTGAATATCATTCAATTACTTGTTGAATGTCTCTCAAATAAAAAGGTTATTGAAGGACCTTCAACAATGATACACCATGCCGAAGCGCTTCAGGAGAGACAAGGACGAGAAGATCAGGAAGATCTACGGGGTCTTCTCCGAGCTCGTCGAAGCCATCGGATACGAGAGGGTCACAACTTCCAGGATAGCTGAGGGGGCGGGAATCAGCGTGGGGATCGTCTACCACTACTTCCCAGAGGGGAAGCCAGCCATCGCAGCCGGCCTCTACGAGAGGAACTTCATGAGGGTGATGAACCTGGAGGCCTTCGATGGCTCGGATCCGGGGAGACTGGAGACCCAGATTAGAGACCACATCAGGATCCACCGAGAGAACATGGAGCTCTACCGTGCTTTCGACCACGCCATCCTCACGAACCGCGACCTGTTCCAGAGTCTGAAGCGAGAACGGAGAGAGATGGTCGAGGCCCGGATGGAGCAGCTAGGGGGACAAGGAGCGTCGGAAGAGAGGATCGAGGCGTACCTCACGGCGTACAACGTGGTGGACGCAGTCATCCACAGGCACCTTTTCGTAGACCCCGTCTTTCAAACAGATGAAGAGCTGGTTGCGTTTCTCACCAAGTTGATCAAATCTGCGCATGCTCAGGACTTTATAAGATGAGAAGCATATCCTGATCCAGGAGTCAGGGACAATTACTGGCGGGACTGGAAGAAATTTGACAGGCGCGCGGGGATTATATTAAAATAAAATTGAGCACAGTAAGGGATCATCAGAGCATGTTTTCACCATAAAAAAGAAAAACCCATTTTTCGAGTCTAACACCTTTTCAAACAGAGGTGGTGGGGCCGGAAGGATTTGAACCCTCGACATTTGGGTTTCCGCTCCAAAAACTCTTCATCCCCTCACGGGTCAGCATCCAACTTCATATTTTCTGGAGCCCAACGTCATGCCAGGCTAGACCACGGCCCCCAACGCCAAACACGGCTAACCCCCTCTATCTAAATAAAGATTATCTTCCATGGGCTTCACGTATTTTCCCGCGATTATAACCAGATACACCATCAACCCCTCTACGGCACACTAAACCACCGTGAGAGCCTCAAAGTCAAGCATGACCCTCCTCTTCAAGAAACCGTACATAGGGAAGATCCTAAGGGGGGAGAAGACCACCACCCGACGCAGATCCAGGCCCATGGTGAAGGCCGGCGGGGTCTACAATATCAGGGTCGACTTCTTCAACTACCTCCCCGATAGGATCAGGATCGAGAGGCTCTACGAGCAGCGCCTCGGGGAGATGGACGACGAGGACGCCGCACGTGAGGGTGCTGCCTCCTGCGAGGAGTACCGCTTGAGTGGGAGGAGCTCTACGGGGCCTGGGACGACGACAGCTACGTCTGGGTCGTGGAGTTCGAGTACATGGGCACTTGACCGGGGCTACTCCAGGTATCCCAGCGCCCTCAGACGCTGCTGGATCACCCTCTCCTCCTCTTCAGTGTACTCGGACTTCTCCGCCGTCTTGACTCCGAGCACTGCGAGCTCCTCCTCCCTAAACCTCGCGTTCTCCTTCCTCCATCCGTCCAGCAGGCTCTTCAGGCGACTCCTCTGCTCGGAGTACTCTGCGCCGAGGTCGTTCTCCTCATCGACGCTGCACCTGTAAAGCCTGTCCCCTGCCAGAATTCGATCCACCACGAATTTACGCGGGTTCTTCCAGATGCTGGAGAGGGTCAGTTTCGGAGGATACACCCTGACGTACTTGTACTCGTCGTTCCTGGCGCAAGTCATCAGAGCGTTCCAGTCGAAGGGTTTCGTCGAGCAGTAGACGACCCGCCCCCCCTCGGGATCGCGCTCAGCCGAGGTGAGGACTCTGCCCTGCGCGCGATGTTCACGACCGCTCTCGTCTACGCGCTCCATTATCGTTGGAAAGAGATCGATGAGCTCAACGTTCCCATGATGTACGCCTCTCGGCTCACCGCCCTGGAACTTGATGACGAGTGGGACGCGTATTACCTCGTCGTACGGTATCACTCCCAAGTGTCCGAGGTACTCCTTCTCCCTTATCTTGCCCTTCAGGCCGGGGAGATTGGACAGGAGTCCGCCGACCCTCGACCCCTCCAGGAGGCGATGCTCGTCGAAGAGGTCGCCGTGGTCGGACGTGACGATGATCATCGTCTCTTCGAAGAGCCCTCTCTCCTTCAGCCTGGCCAAGATCGCTCCCACATTCTGGTCGACGTGCACCAGGGCGCTGTCGTAGCGATCGACCTTGGCGTTGCCTGAATCGTCTGGGGGATACCTCTCCCCGCCCGGGATCTGGACGCCACCGAAGGAGGCGTGGAGGTCGAAGAACCAGATCAGGGAGAAGAAGGGTTCCCTGATGTCGTCGAGGTATCTGGCGAAGCTCGCGCTTATCCTGTCGCATGTCCGCTTCTCCGTCTCCCCCCCTTCCTTTACGTCCATGATCTCGACTCTCTGGAAGCCAACGTCGTCCAGCCCCCAGGGCGGGGAGAAGAAGCCCATCCCGGGGAAGCATGACGTGTTGTAGCCAAGCGACTGGAGGAGCAGGGGGAGCGTGGGAAAATTCTCGGGCAGACGGTCGTGAAACGTCAACACATTATGTGTCTCGGGGTAAAGGCCGGTGAGAATGGATGCGGCTGAGGACAGTGTAAATGTGCCCTGAGTATAAGCATTCTCAAAAAATAGACTGTTCTCAGACAGATTATCTATGTTGGGAGTAGTGTGCCTCCCATATCCGTAATGTGAAACATGATCAGCTCTCAGACAGTCAATAACTATCATGAGTATATTGAACATATTTTTGTAAAGGTAAGAGGTACGGCTTAAATCGTTTTTCATGTTCATGGCATCGAGGACCTCGTGGCATTGCGGATTCTGTGGCGCCTGCCATCTGCACCCTCTGACCGAAATGTTTAAAGAAAAGCCCAAGCGCAAAGACTATGGGTTACCGGCCATAGGGCGTGGGACCCACCCGAACCCATTCCGAACTCGGAAGTTAAACCACGCTCCGTTCGCGGCTGTAGTGTTGTCTTCGGCTACGCGAACCCGCGGAAGCTGGTGGCCCACCCATTCTAATTAGGCAAATATTTAACGCCTTTAGACGCAGAGGAGCTCAAAAAACAAAGGGGCACGGGCCATTCCGGAAGCCTAAGTATATCGGAGGCGGAAACAAGTCTAGGATAAGTACAGGGACTACACAGCGGGCCTTCAAGCCTATTAATGGACTACGCCCAGCCGGTGAAGCTCCTCCACGAGGACGTCGCGTGTCCCCTTCAGTCTGGTCTGCTGCTGCGCAAAGTCGTCCCCCGTCATCTCGCCGTTCCTGAACCTCGCGTCGAGGCCTATCAGCTGCGAGTCGATCTCCGAGATCCGGCTCTTCAGCAGGTCTGCGTAGGAGACGTGCCCGCCCACCTCCTCGCCAGCCGGCGCCACGTCGGCAACGATCTGACCATCCTGGATCCTGAGGATGCGGTCCGCGGCCCTGGAGACGGCGGGGTCGTGGGTCACCATGAGAATGGTCTTCCCCATCTCCCTGTTCACCCTGGTGAGGTAGTCGACCACGATCCGAGCGTTGGCGGTGTCCAGCTCCCCCGTGGGCTCATCGGCGAGCACTACCGGTGGATCGTTAGCGAGGGCCGCTGCGAGGGCCACCCTCTGCTGCTCTCCTCCGCTCAGCTCGCCGGGCTTGTGCTCCCTCCTCGGTGTCAGGCCCACGACGTCGACGAGCTCCTTCACCCTCTCCCTCCTGCTCTCCTTGGGCATCCCAAGGGCCACCATTGGAAGCTCAATGTTCTCCGCCGCAGTCAGCGTCGGGATCAGGTTCATGGTCTGGAAGACGTGGCCCACGGTGTCCCGGCGGTACTTGACGAGTTGCTGGGCGTTGAGCTTGGTGAGCTCGACGTCGAAGACTCTGACGCTGCCGGCGGAGGCCCTGTCTAGCCCCCCGATGATGTTTAGGAGGGTGGTCTTGCCAGAGCCCGAGGGCCCGATTAGTGACACCATCTCCCCCTTCTCGATGGTCAGGTTAAGACCCCTCAGTGCCTGGACTTCGAGGGCTCCTAGGGTGTATATCTTGACCAGATCCTTGACGAGTATTGTCATCTTGATTTCATCACATCCATCACTCGTGCGTCCTCCATGTCGGGTTGTTGGAGGCGTTCCGCACGGCCAACAGAATGGGCGCCACCGTCGAGGCTATCAGCAGGCCTACCACGGCTACCAGCGCCAGCTGTGCGGACGGTGGGAACATCGTGTTGCGGGGCAGCACCGATGGGACAGTGGCGTTGATCACCGCGGTCTCTCCTCCCATCATGATGAAGCCGACCCCCACGCCGACGACGATGGAGATCAACGTCACCCCCAGTTGCTCCACGAGGAGGGTGAGAGCGAGCTGGCGGTTTGAGAATCCCCTGATCGCCATCACGGTTATCTCCTTCCAGCGGGCCCTCATCGCCGTCGAAATGATGATCAGTATGCCGACAGAGGAGACGATCGCGGCGAAGTAGACGCCCAGCTCCCCCACCTTGCTGGGGCCGACGATGAAGATGTTGCTGGAGGCAGCCCTCAGCAGGTCCTCAGCTACATCCACGCTCTCGATATCGGGGTCTGCAGCTGAGATCCTGTCGCCGATCCCGGCGAGGTCGGCATCCTCCTCGAACCTGATAAGTATACGGGTCATCTTCACGAACTTGTCCTTGAGGTAGAAGGCGTCGCTGACATACAGTGTGGGGTTCTGGAGGGCCCAGCTCGGCCCGGGATCGCGGCCAAATAAGCCGGTCACGAAGAAGGTGTGCACAGTGTTCCCCAGCCTGATGGGGTAGCCTCCCCCCATGGGCACTTGCAGAATGTACGCGATTCCCTTCTCCATGACGGCGTTGTACTTCGTGCCGTTCATGAAGCGGAAGACGTTCTCGCCGGTCAGCCAGCCATCCTCCATGTACGCTATTTCTGCGAACTCTAGGGGCTGGATCTGCCTGCACGGAATCTCACCGACGTTGCTCTCGGCCTCGAACCACTTCTCCACCGTGGCCGCGGCCACTCCTTCGACATTCAGAATCCTGTCCCTGACTTCGTCGGCGTCCTCGCCCGTAAAGAGCCATGCCGACGCGTCCGCACCGACGGTGAGCCTCGTTAGCCTCTCAGAGTAATCGACCGCTCCGGCGAGACCGCCTATCACCGCTACGCCGTATCCGAGAATCAGCGCCGCCATGAAAGCCGAGGCCACGGTGCGCTTCACGTTCCTCCTGGCGCTCAGCGTGGAGAACAGGGTAATGTCCCCCACGTAGGCACCCGCCAGACGTCCCAGGGCGGCGTTATACCACGGGATGTACTGTATGAAGAGCGTGGTGAAGCCCCAGAAGAGGAGGATGGGGGCGATGTACGATAGGATGAAGTCGACGCCCCACCACGTGGAGTAAAGGACCCCAACGATGAGGTCCGGCGACTCCGGCCTGAACTGCTCAACGGAAAGGTGCATCAGAAGCATTGCGATCCTGTAGAGCCCTAGAAACAGCGCAAGCGCGGGCTCGTGCCAGGAGCCGATTCCCTCCGCCTCCTCGCTCTGGTACTCCCTGAGGGCGTCGACTATGTTCAGCTTGATAGCCTTCTGGGCCGGTGTGTAGACCGCCATGAGGGATATGGCGCAGGTGAAGACGAAGGTGGCGATCAGGGTCACGGGTGAGATGGAGGCTACGACCTGAATGATCTCCAGCCCCGGTATCACCAGCGGAAGGATCGCCGCGCCTAAAACTATGCCCGACAGTCCAGCCAGGACGCTCACTATGAAGGCCTCGAAGAGGAAGATGTAGAAGACCTGCCTGTGGGTCATTCCCCTGGTGAAGAGGAGTGCGATCTCCCTGCGCCTCGAGCTCAGCGATATCCCTGAGACGGTCTGACCCAGGTACCACGCGGTGAAGAAGACCGGCGTTGCGATGAGGATCGTGGTCATCCTCATGTCGTTGGAGAGGGTTTCCACCGAGTCGAGGATGTACCCGAGGTAGTTCACGGGGACGTACCAGAAGCTGCCGCCGATGCCGTTCACACGATCGAAGACCACTTCGATTCGGTCGGCTGACTCGGAGATGCTCCAAGGATTGAGAAGCCTCTGCCTGTCAAGCCGGATGACCGTCTCCGCCATGATCACTCTGGTGTGCCGCCGCCACTCGCCGTAGATGTCCTGCATCCAGTCGAGGAAGGTCTCCTCGCTAATGAAGATCAGTTGGTGCGGCTGCCTCTTACCTATCGTGGATCCCCCCGTAATGATCGATCTCAAGTACCGCGAGTACTGACCCATGGCGATGGAGAAGAGCCTGTCATTGACCTCAACCACATCTCCAACACTGTAATCGTGGTACCGTCTCTCGAGGAGGATGATGCTGGCGCCGGGGATGTAGGTACCGACAGATAGTGATATTCGGTTTCCAACTTGAAACTGAGAGGCGTTGACAGAGCCTTGATCCACGTAGACCTTGCCGTACTCGAGGTAGTCGACGCCAAGGATTCCATTGATGAGGGTTGAGTTTTCCGATATCGCGACGATGGTGAAAGGCATCGAGGCGTTCACAGTGTTTGTGACGTTGGCCTCCATCCCCTCCCCGGGCCCCATCTGGACGCTCCTGAAGAGATGCTCAACGCTCACAACGTCCGGCAAGACTGACATGGCCTCTTTCACCTCCGCGAGCGCTACCCTAGTCAGGTTCCGTTCCTCTGCCGAGGAGACGATGTCGACATCGGTGGCCGCTAGCGCATTGTTCAGCATCGAGGCACCGACGGTGTTAGCGGCCTGTAGTATCCCTGAGAACAGGGTTCCCGCTAAGACTACGCTCATGAAAAGGGGCAGGAAGAGTGATCTTCCCCTGACTAGGCGCTTAAGAGCGTAGCGGAACATCAAGATAAGACACCGGGATCGGCCAGATTAAAGTTTTTTCGAAACGAGTTGAAGAAATGGTTTTAGGGGGTCAGTGAGGCCCAGAGAACCGTTTTCGAACGGCCACATGAATATTTATAACAAAGTACAGGTCTCAACTGCAGTGATCGGAATGTTCCTCCAGGTTGCACAGCTCTTCGGACAGGACAACTCTGACATTGGCATGATTTTGCAGACTCTGTTCAGCCTTAGCTTCGTCATCTACCTCTTCTACGCGCAGCGAATCCAGGCAATGACGATGCTCAGGCAGGTCGAGGGGACGCTGATGAAGGTGAAGCACATCAAGGACGAGGGACGGCGTATATCCATCGAGACGGTGAAGGAGATCGGAAAGCCGGAGGCGGACCCGACGCCCTTCATCGACCGCTTCATAGAGTTCTTCGTGGTCAGCCCCGTCAGCCTCGATCCCGCGGGGATAATCGGGAAGCTCGACCACCTGCTGAAAATGAGCGACGACACGATGAAGGCCGAGGTGAAGAAGATGGCCCCCGAAGCCTCCGAGTCAGAGCTCAACAACCTGGAGAACCTGCTGGGCGCGACCCACGCGCTGAACGCCTACTACAAGGTGATCCGCCACTTCTACCTCCTAGGGAAGAAGACGATGAACATCTACGTCATAATGCAGATCCACATGGTGCTGCCCCTTATCGTGAAGGAGATAGAGGCGACCTCCTCCGCGGTGCAGGCGTTCAAGGACGGGATACCCATCGGGGACAGCGTCGGTCCCCTCGTCATCGCGCAGATGATGCGAGGACACGAGTGGAAGGATGTGGCCAAGGAGATGGTCGCAGCAGAGGTGCCCTACGAGGGGAGGAAGCTTATCCTGACGAAGGCAAAGGGGCCCGGGGGGACCGTCGGCAAGCCGGGGGACGCCATAGAGAACATCATCAACGGTGCGGAGAAGGAGAAGGTCAAGGCCGTGATCATGATCGATGCTGCGATGAAGCTGGAGGGGGAGACCACGGGAGCCGTCCACGAGGGGATCGGCGCCGTCATAGGGGGCATCGGCGTCGAGAAGTACAAGATAGAGGAGATCGCCAACAAGTACGGCCTGCCCCTCTACGGCCTCGCCATCAGACAGGACATCAGTCAGGCCATCGGTCCTATGGTCGAGGAGCTCCACAAAGCCGCGGAAGTCGCCGTGGAGGTCGTGAAGAGGATCATCGTGGAGCGGACGCAGGTGGGGGACATCGTCCTGGTCGCGGGCATCGGCAACACGATCGGGGTGGGCCAGTAGGTGAGACTGATGGCAGACCAGAACACCAGCATCCCGAGCATGAGCCTCAGCTGGGTTACGCTGGCGGTGATCGCGGTTATCGGGGGCTTCTCCCTCTGGAGCATGTACTCGGGCTTCCAGGCCTTGAACTCTGAGGACTCCGAGTTCGCTATGGCGTACCTCCTCATCGGTGCCGCAGGCTTCGCTGCGATAGGTTACATGCTGTTCAGCACGAGGAGCTCCGTGCCTAGGAAGCCGACCGTGCCCAAGGTTAACGTCGTCACGACGCTGGAGTGCCCCGACTGCAACCTCAAGAGGGTGCGGGACTTCAAGCGTGGTGACTACATCAATAAAGACGACGAGTCCTGCACCCGCTGCGAGGGAAAAATGGTGATCACCGGGATCCACAAGCGGGCCGAGCCGAAGAAAGGTTAAGCCGTCGTCACTACGCATCCGTCACCTGTAACAATGACGGTGTGCTCCGCCTGTGCCACGGGGGCGTGACTTCTCTCCACAAGTTGAGGGTAGGAGTAGATGCACTTGGAGCCCAAAAGCTCAGAGAACGCCTCGCTCCCCCCGGACCCCGGGAACTTACAGAGGACCCAGCGGGACGCGAAGGGCAGCGTCCTGTAACTGGACTGGATGAACTTCAGCATGCGCTTGGCGGCGTCCCCCCTGACATTCCTCTTCTTTCTGAACTGGTAGATGTTGCTCGGGGCCCCGTCCGTGACGTTCCCCGCCGCGTCCTGGGGGACGGCGAAAGGCTCTATGGCGTAGACCTCTCCCTCCATGAGCGCCTGGCCTCTGGTTCCGGAGATGTTGGGGATCGACTGGCCCGCGTGAACAAGGTATCGGGTCATCATGTGGCCGGTAAGGTTCCTGATCGGGATGGCCCCCCTCCCCCGGATAGCTCTCTCGATGGTCGCCCCTATATCGGAGGCTCGAGCCCCCGTCCTCACATTGCTGATTGCGGCGTCGAGCCCCGCCTCGGCTGCCTCAACCAGCCCCATCCGGCTTGGTTCGAAGCAGACGGTTACTGCAGTGTCCGCGATGTAGCCGTCCACGTGGACGCCGATGTCGACCTTGACCAGTGAGCCCTGCGGGATGATCGTGGTATCACCGGCGGGAGAGGTGTAGTGCGCGGCGACGCTGTCAATGTCCACGTTGCACGGGAAGGCCGGCTCTCCGCCGAGTCGCTTAATGGTCTCTTCGACGAAGTCGCAGATCTCGATGACCGGCTTCCCCACGTCGACAAATGAACGCGCCTCCTCCCTGGCCTTGGCCGCTATCCTGCCGGCCTCCATCAGGGGCTTCGTAGCCTCCATCTTAGCACTAACTAACCGTAGTAAGGTTGAACGGAAAAAAGGATTGCGCCGGAGGGGGTCTACTTCACTATGAGAATCGGCTTGGTGCAGGAGTCGACGACCCTGCGGCTCGTGCTCCCCAAGATCCATCCCGTGATGCCGCCGACGCCACGGCTGCCCATCACTATAAGGTCGATCTCGCCCTCTTCGGCCGTCTCGACAATCGTCGCCGAGGGCCTCCCCTCCTTGAGCACCGTCTCCAGCTCGATCCCGGGGTGCTCCTTCGAGACCTCTTCTCGTGCATCCTTCAGCACGTTCTCGTAGATCTCCTTCATCTTGTCCTGGTACCGGGCCATGTCCTTTGCGGCGGTGACAGGGGCGGTGCCGAACCCCTCGTCCGGGAAGACGGGCAGCACGACCCTGGGGACCACCGCCAGGAGCGTGACTTTGGACTTGTATTTCTCTGCGATGCTGAGGGCGTGCTCCAGCGCGTGGTTCGAGGGCTCTGAGCCGTCGAGTGGGACAAGTATCTTCTCGTACATCGCCATCAAATGAATGATCGTGATATAGTTAATAAATGTCAGCCTGCGTCCTCTTTCCCAACCCTGGTGGATTAGATCCTCGATGGGAGTTCTCTAGGAGTGCCGTTGACGGTAGAGCCCCTTGTCGACGACCGACACCATCTGATCGACATCAAGAGTCCCACCAAGGAAGTCATTGACCTTCTCCGAGTTCTCTCTCGGCTTCTCCAGCGTGTCGTTGTAGCTGACGTAGAGTACGGCGAAATTGGGCTGATCTTCGAGCCATTCTCTCATCTGCCTCAGGTGCTTATGGAACAGCGTCCTCATCTCGTCGTCGCCGACGGCGTCCGTGGGCTCTCCCCGCCTTACGAGCATCTGCATTTGTGACGCGAGCACCTCGTCGATGTTTCTCTCCATGAAGACGACCTTGTAGTGATGGCTGGAGGGTAGCTTGTCAAGGAGTGCGGAGATCATCTTTATGACCTTCCCCCGGGCGCCAGGCAGCCAGGACCTGTCCTCTTTCACCTGCTTCACCCTCTCGAACTCGAAGTATCCCCCGGGGTTGTCCTCGTCGGCCTTCCTGATCTCGTCGGTGAGCACCTCCATGCCACCGGCCTGGAGCATGGCCATCATCATCGACGTGCCGGATCGGGGCAGCCCCGAGACGATCGTGACGTAGTTCCCGTCCATCGCGCTCTACTCCTAGTCTCCACCGTGGTAATCTATAAGTTCTGAGATACCTCTCAGGGCTCGCTTCCCCTCGTCTGCAGGATCTTGAAGGGGCCGTAGCGCTTCATTATGAGACCCCACTGCTCCTCGTCGTAGAAGCTGCAGAGCCCCTTGCTGTGGGCCTTCGCTACCTCGAGGACGAACCGTGATGCCTCCTCGATGTCCGAAACGTGGCTGGCCCCCGTGGCGCAGCCGGGGACCGGGACCTCGGCGGTGATGGCGACGCCTACGACTGGGGCGTCCGTGGCGGTGCAGGGCTGCATTATACTGTTTATGTGGTCGATACCGGTTCCATAGGGGGTGATGTCCTGGGTGGTGATAGGACAGACCCTGGGGAGGCGACCCGTCGTGAACTCCATTATGTCGAGGAGATCGTCGCTCACCTTGAGCACCCAGCCCTCCTTCACCGTCGGCGTGATGGCGAAGCCCCTCCACTTGACGATGCGGTTCCCCTTCGTCGTGTCGATGGAGAGCACTACATCCATGCTCCCGTCCACTTCCTCCCTGTTCATCACGCCGATCCCAACAGGAGACCCCATGAAGGGCACCGGCTCGTGAGGCGAGATGGGCGCGTCGGGGCAGACGTGGGTCCCAATGACGACGTCGCCCTTGAGCACGTCGCCCTTGACCGACATGTCTGCCAGCTTGAGGGCTACCGAGAGGGCGGTCACAGCGCCGTCGGCGTCGGAGACTATGCCCACCATCTCCGGTCGGGCGCCTACGCCACCGAGCCTACCGACGACCCCGAGCGTGGGAGCGCCACCACCCCCCATCTTGCCCTGTGAGCCGTGGACCCTGATCTTAACGAAGTCGGTCTGCCCCCGCGAGCCCTCTATGGTCTTCACCGAGACGTCCGCGAGGCCTCTCGCCCTCAGTAGGTCAGCCACTTCGGCCCCGGAGGCGCTAGGGCTGTCAAGGAGCTCGTAAATCTCGAGGACCTGCTTCAACATGGTTAGGAGTACCCCAGATTAGTTTAAGAAACTGATCGACGTCGTGAAAAGTTTTGGATCCAATGAGAATGTGGTGGAGGGTCAGGGAGCCCTCACTATTATGGCGAATCCTTCCCTGTCGTACCTGTGGATCACGGTGCCCCTCCGGTCCTGCTCCCTGTACTCGCCTCCTTCGCCAGCCCTGATGTCCTCGGCGGTCTTGAACACCCTCGCCAGCACCTCCTTGTCGACGTAGGTCTCATTGTGGCCAGGGAGCAGCCAGTTATAGTGCCGTGAGAGAGCCACCATCTTCCTGTAGCTCTCTATGAAGTCATCGAGATCGGCGGTGGCCCCGTAGACATAGAGGGGGGCGTTGTAGAAGATGTCGCCCGTCCAGAAAAGCCGCGCCTCCCTATCAAGCAGGCAGATCGAGTCGGGACTGTGTCCCGGAGTGTGGTGTACCTCCAGGGTCCTGCCGCCGAGGTCGACTGTGTCGCCGTCGTGGAGCCACCTGGTCACCCTAAACGGGGGGATGTACCACATGTCGGCGTTGAAGCCCTCAGGGAGGGGCTTCCACACCATCCCCTCGGAGAGGGACCTTTTAACGCTCTCGTGGTCGCGCCCTGTCACGGCGTTCTCGCGGGCGAAGGGGTGGTCGAAGACCGCGACGTCGTCGAAGAGGTTGTTCTCGGCGACGTGGTCGACGTGGGTGTGGGTGTTGACCACTGTGATTGGGAGGTCGGTGAGCTCGTCGACGAGGCCCCTCATGTCCCCCATTCCAAAGCCGGTGTCAACGAGACACGCCCTTTCCCCTCCTAGAACCAGGTAAGAGATAACCTCCTGGAACTGCCCTGGCTCGTAGAGTGCGTAAACGTCCGTAGTCACCCTGTAGACCTCGAACCAGCTGTGCCCTGTCCCCACACGCTCGAACTGCTTCCATGATTCCCTCGGGAGGGCGTCGTGCCACTTCCTCGGAACGATCAGATCTTCCTGTGAGTCTGACATTTCACAATCTCCTCCAAGCTGCCACATAAGAGCATATCGGCGTCGCTGACGTCACGGTGGATGATATAACGTTAAAAGTCAGTTGCCTCCCCATTCAATGATCCAAATGGAGTGCGATATCCTCGTCGTGGGGGCAGGGGTCCTCGGCCTCAGCTCCGCCTATTACCTGAAGAAGGGAAACCCGGAGAAGAGCGTGGTCGTCGTAGACAGGCTCGGGGGACCTGGCCAAGGTAACAGCGCCAAGAGCGAGGGGGGGTACAGGAACCTGTTCACGTCGGAAAGCAACTACCTCCTCGCAGACTCTACAATCGACTTCATGCACCACATGGAGGATGATATGGGCCATGACTTGAAGCTGTCTGAGATGGGGTACCTGTTCCTTTACAGCGAGGAGCAGTACGCCAGGTATAGGGGGGCCCTGAAGAGGATCGAGGAGAGGGGCTCGGAGACGAGGATCATCGGGAAGGAGGAGCTGAAGGGCATGATCCCGGGGCTGGTCACCGATTTTGAAGGCGACGAGGAGGCTGAGCTTCTGGGGCTGGAGCCCGTGGACATGGGGGTCTTCGGGGCGAAGTGCGGCGGTGTCGATGCCGACGCCCTTGTAAGGGCGTACGAGTCCGAGTTCCTGAAGGCAGGCGGAGAGACGAGGTACGGGACAGAGGTGGAAGAGCTCATCATTAAGCCTGTCGAGGAGCTGGAGATCCCCGGGGAGCCCTTCGTCTGGCAGGACGTCCACATCACCGGGGTGAAGACCAGCAAGGGAGACATCGAGGCGGAGACTACCGTTGTTGCAACCGGCGTCTGGTCGGAGAAGCTCCTGGACCCCGTGGGGCTCGACTCCTACATGAGGCCGAAGAAGAGGCAGATCTTCGCCTTCAAGGACTCCAGGCTCAGCAGCCTGCTCGAAGTGAAAGGCTTCAACAGCTACGGCGCCATTCCGCTGACGATACTGCCAAAGGCCGCCATCCTGTTCAGGCCCGAGTTCTCGGAGGGGACCTTCTGGCTGGCGTGCGCGGACGACCTGGGGAGGGCCTTCGGCCTCGAGGACGAACCCGAGGCGGAGGAGGACTACTACACCAACAACGTCTACCACGTTCTGGTGAAGTACTTCCCGTGCTTCGAGGACGTGAGGCCCGTGAACATGTGGGCGGGGCAGTACGCCATCAACAGCTTCGACAGCCTCCCCGTCGTCACAGGCGAGGAGGGGCTGATCTACGTGGGCGCCGCCAGCGGGAGCGGCATAATGAAGTGCGACGCCATCGGGCGGATCGTTGCCGCCAAGTACGCGGGCGAGGAGGGGGCGGAGCTTTACGGAGGGCGGCGGTTCAAGGTCGCCGACCTGGGCATCAGCGAGCGGAACGTCGAGAGGGAGACCCTAATCATCTAGGGTCTTTCTGTTCTTCAGCCCTCTGACGACGCCTTCCACCATGGTGTAGACCGCCTTCAGCGACCTCTTGTCCGGGTCGTTTCTCCACGGGTAGGACGCTACGCCGAACGCCGCGGCCTTGGGGTGCTCGAACATAATCTCCAGAGCGTCCGCCATCTCCTTGCTCGTAGGGCCGTCCTCCACGGTGAGGCCGTGGCCCGGGACCTCCTCTGGGGTCAGGGCGTCCATGTCGATGTGGACGTAGATAAGGTCTGTGAGTATCCCGAGGCGCTCCATCTCCAGGTCGATAGCCGGTGAGAGGCGCCTGATCTGGTCGACTGTTATGTGCTCGATGTCCGAACGGTCGATAATCTCCTGCTCAAGGGGGTCGGCGTCCCTAACGCCCACCATCGTGACGTAGCGCGTAGGCAGCGCCGGGTCGAGGCCGCACTCCATCCTGAGCCTGTGGAGGCAGAGCCCGGTTGAGACAGCCACCGGCATCCCACCGAGCATGCCGCTCAAAGTCGTCTCTGGGGTGTTGATGTCACCGTGAGCGTCGATCCAGACCAGGCCCACCTTCAGTGGTTTCCAGCTTGGACCTGAGTGCTGGAGCCCGGCGAGCATCCCCATGAGGCCGTTGCAGTTGGCCAGGAGCCCCAGGGTGAAGAGGCCGCTGCGCCGCTGGTCTGCGACGATGTCCGTGAGGTGGCGTGAGGCCAGCCCGAGCCGGTGCCACGCCCCGTAGTGCTTCTCCTCCTCGGGGGTCAGCACGGCGGACCTGGAGTCCTTCACCGAGCAGCCCGCGCCCTCGAGGAGATCCATCAGCCCTCCGCTCTCCATCAGATCCGGACCGCTTGAGGCCTCGGTTCCGCCTCTAGATCCCGAGATGGGGAGCTTCGCTATGCCTATCCCAGTCTTCTCTCCTTCCATTGATATCACCCGATATGCAACCTCCGATGCTTAAATGCTGATGGGTTCCAAAGCGCCCCGATTATTGAGAACACCAAGACCTTCCACGAGGACATAAGCCGGGTTTCGTCGTGTCTTTCTGGTCCGTCGAGATCAGGTTTTCGACTGTACTCTACAACACTGAGGATGAGGTGGAGAAGCTCCTCGAAATTGTCGGGACCTCGCTCCACTGAGCTTTCTCTTCAGCGAAGACCTTTATTGTCCTCTCCTCCCTCTTAGCATTCGATATGTCCAAGGTCAAGGTGCTGGGGATCTCGGGGTCTCCCAGAAAGGGGAGGAACACGGAGACGCTCCTGGCCCAAGCTCTGGAAGCCGCGGAGGCTGCAGGGGCCGAGACCGAGGCCCTCAGCGTCGCTGAGCTGAGCATCGAGCCCTGCACAGGCTGCAGCACCTGCGTCAGTGAGAAGAGGTGCCCCCAGGACGAGGGGGACGACATGGGCTCGGTCAAGGAGAAGCTGCTGGAGGCCGACGCGTTCATCTTCGCAGCGCCCAGCTACTTCGGCGCCGTCCCAGGCACGATGAAGAACCTGATGGACAGGAGCAGGTCCCTCAAGATGGATGGGCACAGGCTGGAGGGTAAGGTGGCCTCGGCGCTCTCCCTCTCGGGCCTCCGGTACGGCGGGGCCGAGCAGGTGGCAGAATCACTGGTCCGCTTCGGCCTGATGCACGGCATGGTGGTGGTCGGAGGATCCGGAGACCCCCTCTCATCGGGATACTTCGGCATCGCCTCGCTCCAAGGGGACGAGGGCTGGAGGCGCGCCGTGGGGGACTCCGTGGCGGTTGAGAACGCCAGGGGCGTAGGCAGGCGGGTCGCCGAGGTCGCAGAAGCTCTGAAGTAGGGAGGCTCCATGGTCCACGTCGCTGAAATCAAGGGCTCGGACTGGTCCGTTGCGATAGGCGGGTTCAGGGACGCGCCGGTCAGCGACGTGGACGAGCTCCTCTCCAAAGTCGGTGAGGCAGCGGGTCAATCCGTCTTCCAGCTCTTCGACGCCGATAAAGTTGCAGGATGGAGGCACCTGTTCTTCGCCGCCGTAAACGCCGTGAAGGCTTTCGAGGCCGGTACTACCGTCTCACGGGGGTTGGCTATGGAGGTGCTGCTCTACGCCTCCTGCGTCGACCAGATATCACAGGCCCTCGACGTGACGGGAGTCTCGTCCTCGACGGAGAGGGTAGCCATCCTTGTCATGTCAGAGAACCGTGGGGGCTTATTAGAAGCCTTCAAACAGGTCTCGGGGGTCCTCGGGAGAGCCGACGACGACGTCCTGCGTGTGGACGGCGTGAAGCTAGAGGCCCTGAAAGGAGTTTTCGGAATCTCGGATCGGGAGATTGAGGCGGTCGGGAGTCCGGTTGAGGACGCGTTGACGTGGCTCATCGTGGAGAGGGGAGCCCTACTGCCTCTCCGCAAGTAGCCGGTACCTCTCCTTCTGGACGTTCAGGATCCCGTCCGGCTTTATCAGCGACAGCCCAGTGACTCTGCCGACGATCTCGACTAGGACCACCCAGTCGGGGCTCTCCAAGTCCACCTTCCTGTCGATCCCCTCGGCGACGGCGTCGATTATCGTCCTGCTGCGGAGGTGTGTCCTCCTCTTCTCTAGGGTCACCCTGAAGGACTCGTCGTCGCCGATCTCGGTCGCCATGGCGGCGGCGGTCCCGGCGATCTCTCCCACTTCCGTGGCCACCCTCCTCTGGACGGGGATGACTCGCAGTAGGGACTTGAAGTGGTCAGGGTTCTCCCGGAGCCGCTCCCTGAGCTTCGCCACCGCCTGGACGGGGTCGAAGCTGGTCCTCGCAGTGACTAGGCCCCGGGCGGGGCTGCGGTCGACCGCCGGTGCTTCGTCCCCCGCGGCCCTCAGGAGCATCCAGAGCTCGCTGGACGCAGCGCTCTGGGTCAGCGTCTCCGAGGTGGCGAGGAGGTTGAAATCCCTGATCATCGTCCCCTCGAATAGGGCTACCCCATGCTTTTTATACCCTCGGCTCATGGTGCGTCTGAGGTTCGTCTTTGAAAGTGGGCTCTCGCTGCGGCTTCTGCCTGCTCCACAGGGGGTATCAGCAGATTCTCAGAGCTACGGAGGACGAGAGTGTGAGGCTAGAGGCGGTGAGGCAGCTCTTGGCCCTCCTTGGAGAGGGGTTCGGGCCCGAGGCGATCCCGTCGGTAATCGGCTCGGACAGGGACAGGATCATCCGCAGGGTGACGGGCTGCCCGGACACCTACGCGGAGATGAAGCACACCGCCAACGAGCAGGCCCTCGCGTTCCTACCAGTGATAGAGGAGTACTTGCAGGGGCAGCCGGCCGCGGACTGGCTCCGGACGGCGTGCAAGATCGCCTGCATCGCTAACGTGATAGAGTACGACGTTCCCGGCCACTCGCCGGACTTCGACGAGGTGATCTCCCGCGTCGGTGAGGAGGGCTTCTACATCGACGATATAATCGAGTTCAAGGGGCTGCTGGGGCCCGGCGTGAGGGTGCTCTTCCTCACGGACAACGCCGGCGAGATAGCCTTTGACAGGCTCGTGGTGAGGGAGCTCCGGCGGAGGGGCTGCTTGGTCACCGTGGCGGTGAAGGGAGGGCCGTCTCTGAACGACGCGCTGATGGTGGACGCCGAGGCCGTGGGGATGTTGGAGGAAACGGACCAGATGATCACCACGGGGACCGACGCCGTGGGAGTGAACTTGTCGGAGACCTCGGAGGAGTACAACAGGGTCCATCAAGGCGCCGACGTGATACTGGCTAAGGGAATGGCGAACTGGGAGACGTTGACCGAATACCCCGCACCGTGTCCGACGATGTTCCTTTTCAGAGCGAAATGCGAGCCCGTGGCGACCGTCGTTGGGGCCCCGCTGCAGTCGAACGTGGCGAAGCTCGTGCCCGAAGGCTGGCTCCTCTAGGGCATCAGGACCTCTTTAATCTGGTCGACCGTGATGGGGCCCTTCCGGAGGACCCAGGGGCTGGTCCCGCTGAGGTCGATGATCGTCGAGGCGATGCCGCCGGGCGACCTGCCGCCGTCCAGTATGATGTCGACGCCGTCGCCGAGGACCTCCGCTGCCTCCGAGGCCGTTGTCGTCGGAGGTTCGCCCGACTTATTGGCGCTGGTGCTGACGATGACGCCTCCGGAGAGCCTTGCGAGCTCGCGTGAGACTTCGTGGTCGGGGACCCGGACTCCCAGCGTGCTGGCGCCGTGTGTTACCCAGATCGAGTAGTCCACTTTCGACTGTAGTACGAGCATCAGCGGGCCTGGCCAGAACCGCTCGGCTAGCCTCTCCGCTGCGGGGTTAAACTCGACGACACGACGAGCCTCCTCGACATCCGAGCAGGCGAGGGGGAGGTGTTTGTCAGCTCGGCCCTTAAGGTAGCAGATACGCTTGGCAGCCTCAGGGATCTTGGGAGCGCAGCCGATGCCGTAGACTGTCTCGGTGGGGTAGACGACGATGTTCCCTAGCTTGATGAGGGCGGCTGCCCTGCGGATGTTCTCCTCTGTGGCGGGTACTACCTTCATCTTCAATTTATGAAACCGCGACGGGATTTAAGGGTGGTGGGATGTACTGCCTTGAGTTTTGTGGAGTTATAGAGTTTTACTATCTTTTAACCGACCAAAATTTGAATGTTCCATAGGTATGGAGCATGAAAATGTGAAGCGCACCCATAGGTTGTGCCAATTCCGAACTCAGTAAACAAGCTTCCTGAAAAGATAATTAAGCCGACAGCGAGGAGTATCCTTGTGAAGCCATGCCCGACTTCAACGAGGTCCTGGACAAGGTGCCCGACAGGAAGAGGTACTACTCCGTTGACGAGCTGCACGAGAGCTCGGCCAAGCTGGTGAACGAGTGCCCCGAGGGTGAGCTTATCGAGCTGGGCAGATCGACCGAGGGGGAGATGATCGAATGCGTTAAGATCGGTGTAGGTAGGTACAACGCCCTGATCCACGGTTTCCCTAACTGCGAGGAGCCCTTCGGGGGAAACCTGCTGGATTACCTGTCGTGGGCCCTCGCCGGGGACGAGGAGCTCAGGGAGGAACTGGACTACACCTGGTACCTCGTCAAGTGTAGCGACCCCGACGGGGCCAGGAGGAACGAGGGGTTCCACGGCGGCCCCCACACGCCGATGAATTTCTCGCTCAACTACTACCGCACGCCGAACAGACTCACTCCGGAGAGCTGCTTCCCCTATAGGTACGGGCCTCTGGACCTCGACGACCCCGTCCCCGAGACGAGTGCGCTGATGACGCTCCTGGACAGTGTCCCCTTCCACTTCATGAGCAGCCTCCACATGATGAAGTGGGGCGGCATCACCTATGAGGTCCCAGAGCCCTGCCCGGAGCTCTACCCGCCCCTCTGGGATGTCACTAGGAGGTTCGACGTCTTCCCGAGGAAGCGCCCCGGGACCACGATCGCCCCAGCCGTCCAGCTGGCGGCGTACATGACCCCCGCCAGGAGCTGGGTGGAGCAGTGGGCGCGGGGGAACACCAACATCGAGCCCATCAGGGGCTGCTACATCTACGAGTACGGGCTCATGAGGAACCCCAAGCTCTTCATGATGATCCCCGAGTGCTGCCTATGGTACGACCCTAGGATGTGGAACGACGAGCCCAGCGACACCACCGTGGGCGATGCCCTGCGACGAGCCAGGCAGACCACGGACAAGCACAACAGGTTCCTCCTCGAGGCGTGGCAGGAGTCCGAGCCCCACCTCAAGGAGCGGACGCCATTCAGGGCCATGATGGAGGAGTGGATGGAGCCCATCGCCAGGCGGTACACCAACGTCTCCAACCCCCCGTTCACCTTCGACGAGAAGACCCACGCGAGGAGGGCAACAGTCGCCGAGAAGATAGGCATAATGGGCCGCGAGGACCTCTACAGGATGTTCTACGTAGGCGGCATGATCAGGACCCTCGACGCCGAGCTTGAGAGTGGAGGGGGAGGGGGGCTTGTAGCGATCAGGGAGAACTTGGAGGGCAGGCTACAGGCGTACGACGACCACCTCCACGAGGAGTACACCATCATGGCGCACCCCATCCGGAACCTCGTAGGGATGAGCCTGGGGAGCATACTCCACTCGGCCATGTACGTGAAGTCAAAGCAGCTCTGGTACTAGCGAGCGCATGCAGCTGATCCGCAGTCAGCAGCATCCAGCCGCAGGGATGGCTCTGATGCATATGAAGCTAGGGCGCTTCGAGACCGTCTCGTACCCCTCGGGGTCGGCCTCCCTGTACTGCTGGGTCGGCCTGGCCTCGATGAGCCTCTCGATGAGGAAGCCAGCCTCGTGCAGTGACTCGGTCATGTACTGGATGGGGCGCCTGAAAGAGGACATCACGATGGGCTCCCCGAAGCCCGTCCACGTCATCTCCACCTTCTCCACGGCGAAGTAGTCGTCGATCCCCGTCTTGAGGACATAGTCGATGGCGGGGTGGCCGACGCTGAAGACGAGGGCGCCCCCGTCCCCCAGCACCCGCCTGAACTCGAGGAAAACGGGGACCCAGTCCTCGATGTAGTCCAGCACCAAAGGGGCGAGGACGAGGACGACCGAGCCGTCCCCCAGGAAGTCCAGCGGTTCCCGGAGGTCGTGGAGCCTCACCTCGACCCTATCGCCGAGCCTCTCCCTGGCGTGCATCACCATCTTGGGGCTGGCGTCGACGGCGACCACCTCAGCCCCCTGCTCCACCAGCCTCTCCGCGTAGGCTCCGGGCCCGCACCCAGCATCCAAGACCCTCTTGCCTTCAACGTCAGGAAGAAGCGACATCGTCGCAGGCCTCTCAAGGTAGGCGTTGTGGGGCTTTGTGTCCACCATATCAGCGTAGGCGTCGGCCAGCTTCTCGTAGGCGTCGTACGCGATAAACCTCTTCCTTGGGGAATCCATTGTGTCCTCATACTGCACGGCGGTCAGTTAAATTATGTTTTGGTACAGTAGAGACCTCGCCCCAAGAATTGCTGGTTTGAATATACTCCGACCCCGTTCTGGTGTTCCGTTTTTCGTGTGAAAATATTAACTGGTTCTACCATTAAACAAACATGTCAGTAAAGAAGTACCCCATCGCCTACAGGACGGTCTACTTCCAGCTGAAGGCCGACGACTTGGAGCGGGCCAAAGACTTCTACGAAAAAGTCTTCGGGCTCGACGTCACCTTCTACGAGTCCCCTGAGGTCGGGTGGTGCGAGCTGCAGCTGCCGGGCGGAAGCCCGAGGCTGGGGCTGAATGCCGGCGGCTCGGGCGGGACGCTGACCTTCGACGTCGAGGATCTGGAGGCGACCAGGGCCTACTTCGAGGGGAAGGGGCTGGAGGTTAGCGAGATCACGGATATCCCCGACATGGTCTCCTACTTCAACGTCAAGGACACCGAGGGGAACCTTATCCAGATCGTCTCCGATCCCAGGGTCACTTCTGAGTAAACTCGGGCACATCGGGGGCTAGGACGATTCGAAGACGGTGTTGGGAGAGGAGATCAGGTCTCCGGGGGGCTCGGTGGGCCAGAACCTGCTCATCTCCAGGTACCTTTGCTGCCTGTCGCCTGGCCAGTCGTCCATCCTGGTGAGGTTGCTGAGGCGGTCCGCGAACTTTATGATGACGGCCTTCTTCGATGCCAGGTTCGGGAAGTAGTACCCCGTCCCCCGGTCCCCCCGGTGAGTCATCTCCAAGACTAGATCTGCTATTGCCTTGTTGAACTCGTGGACCAGGTCCTCATACGTCATCTCGGTGTCCTCGATAATGTCGTGGAGGATGCCCGCGCAGAGGGTCTCCTCGTCGTCGGTTACGTCCTTCAGTAGGCTGTAGACCTGGACTATGTGCGCGAAGAAGTAGGGCCTCCCCTGGTCGTCCAGCTGCCCCTTGTGCTTGTCGCTGGCGTACTCCAGAGCCTTGTCGATGAGCCTGCTCATTGAGATCAGGGTAGAAATAAAAACCGTCCTTCAAGTACCTTACCTTCTGCTCTTGCGAGCTGCTGCAGCTGATGGTATGGCCCGAATGCGATGCGCCTCTTTGCATAAAATTAAAAAAAAATGGGGCTAGCTACTGACCTCTCGAGACGATTATCGTCATGGTTGCATATTGGATGTTCCAGGACCAGTCCTGAGTGGGGTCCCTGATGTTGTGGTACCACTCCAGTTGGAATTCATAATCGCCTGCTTCGGTCAGCTCGACAACGGCGTGGAAATTGAACTGCCGTGTACCTCTGTTCCCCTCCTCGATGTAGTGTCTGAACCTGGTCCAGTCCGTTTTCCCCTCCTTCCTGTACTTTAGACTCACGTCCTTGGTGCCCCGTGACTGGAGGGAGATATTGCTTGGCGGGACCACCTGCGCTGTGTAGACGATCACAACGTCCGTGGGTTGAGCGACGGAGATTTGGAGGCCGATATGCGGTATGTCGGAGGGCAGATACGAAGACGTCAACTGCGGATAGAAGTGGTGGCTGTCGGTGACAATCTCTGTGATTCCCGACTCGCCCTGAGGCCCCTGCTCTCCAGGTTCTCCAGGCGGACCCGGAATATATTCGATCTCGTCGATCTGAGTCTTGAGACCCGATACCTGCTGCCACAGCAGATTGATCTGTTCTGTGAGGAACTGGATCGCTTCTTCGATTAGGGGTAATCTGCCCTTCGGCTCTTCCTGCGCGGCAAATGCCGGGGCTGACATGAGTACCAAGGCCAGTGTCATGGCCACGAATAAAGTCGTTCGGGTTATGTTGTGTTTGTCATTCAAATCAATCCTATTTCGAACGTAGATGATGGGAATTCTAGTTAAATAATATTTAAAATGAATGACATGGGCCCTGTCTCTGCGTTGAACGGAAGTTCCCACTTGAGTAAAGGTTATCAATGACAGCCCGGTTTGAACCCCTTGGTCGGTGAGCCGGTGGGCGGCTGCCGGGCCGCAAGGCCTGAGGAAACTCCATCCACCGCGCAGGACCGCGGCGCCGCGAGGCGCAGGGGGAGACCCCTGGCAACGGACAGAAACGACACCTCCCGTGGCACGCAGTGACGCCTTGGAGGCCGAGGACGCCACGGGCCCGGGTGAGACGACCGCCCCAGCGGGGTGAAAGGGCGAATAGGGGTCCGACGACCACCTGCGGGAGGACCCGGGTAGCCCGCTTAGCTAAATGCCGCCACGAACAGGAGATGGGTTACGGCCGGCACACCGACCAGCTGTATTAGCGTATGATCAAGCAACTTCACACGTGTTCGAAGAGTTTATTATCCCCGTGCTCTACGAAGAGGATCACATTGGAAGAGAGCGCAGTCAACGCCTTCAGGATACTTGTTCTCAGCGTGTTCATGGCGATGATGGGCCTCGGGATCATATCCCCGATGCGCGCGCGCGCCGGGTCGACCGTGGGCGTGTTTAACACAGCCATGAGCTTGGGCCAGATAGTTGGCCCCGTCTTCACAGGATTCCTCCTGGACAACTACGGCATGGGAGCCGTTTTCAACTTCGCCGGCGCCATAGGAGTTGTCAGCTTGGCGGCGTTCTACCTCATGTCCAGATAACCGCTCGACCCACGTGGCCCCACTTTTCTTAAGTACAAAAATACACCATCATGGATGGGTTGATGAGACGGTTTTGAGAGGCAAGTGGCTGCTGCTCCTGTACCTCCTCGTATTCGCCAACACGGTCATGCGAACCCCACTAGTGAATGGTGACTCAGACATCCACCTAGAAGGGTTCGTGTTGGGCTCGGACGGATCCCCCCTCCAGGGCGCAACGATCCTGCTGTGGGGGCTCCACCTCGAGGGTGATGCGACTTCAGACCAGAGCGGTTATTTCTCCCTGAAGGCTTCGACGGACGAGGAGACATGCATGATGTATGCATACCTCGATGACCCAGCGACGCCGGGGGTCGATATGATGCCGGCGGTCCGTTCCATCGCCACAACGGGGGATTTAGCTGAGCAGGTGAACTTCACGCTGGTCCACGCGGCCACCGTCCACGTGCGCGGGCAGCTGCGGTACATTGAGTCGACCAACGTCATCACGAAATACGCCTTCGAGGTGATGGATCCCACCACGGGGGCGGTGATGCGGGTCGACGACCATGCTCTCATCTACGGGGCGGACAGGGAGGCACTGAACAGCATCCTCGACATAGATCCGGGCCTGGTCATCGTCCCCGCCGGAGTCCCCGTGAAGATAGAGGTCTCGTACTCCTACATGTACGAGAAGACCAGGAGGGGGCTGATCGGCTGGTCCATCTCGATCCAGAGGGTGCTGGAGGCCTTCGGAAGGTTCGAGATCTCCGACGGCGATGACTTCGTGCTTGGGGCAGGTGAGGTCGTCGACCTGGACATCAGGAAGTACAGCCTCGCCTCGGACCTGGTCATGCTTGAGAAGCTGAGGGTCGACGTGGAACAGAACCTAACCAGGATGGAGTCGGCGGGGTTCTACACGGCCTCACAGCGGCATCAGCTCCGAGGCTCGGACGAACTGGTCCAAAGTGGAACGTCTCACCTCGAGGCAGGAAACTACGATGCGTCCTATGTGGAACTCCGCCAGGCCTACCTGAAGCTCGATGGCGTCAAGGACTGGCTGGAGACGGTGGCGGTAGAGGCCTCGCTCTCGGTGAGCATGCTGATCGCCTTCGTCTCCCTCACCTCGGTCGCCGCTGCCTCGCTGCTCACGGACAGTGCCCCCAGGAAGCTTCTGGTCGCGTCAGCCCTGTACGTGCCGATGCTGCTGTTCCTGCATCGAGTCTATCCGGGAAGCGGAGCAGTCACCGCCGAAGGCTTCCTCGGGACAAGCCTCTTCTCGCTGTCCGTTGCGCTGTTCATCGAGGGGGCTGTTCCCCGGATCCTCGGCCAGCGGGAAGGCAGAGGAGGTCTGTCCCGTCTCGCTGCCATCCCGGTCATCTTCGCCATGGCCAAGAGGAACCTGAGGAAGAGGAGGCTCAGGACCTCCTTCACCTTCTCGACCCTCCTCACGCTGACCATGAGCTTCGTCGCCCTGACCTCCCTTTCGACAGGCTACGGTCTGACCTACAACCCGATCACTTCGCACGAGCCAGGGGCGGAGGGGATCCTAGTAAGGCTGCAAGAGTACCAGCCACGGATCACTTGGGAGGAGGGCTGGTTCTACCCGGTGGTCCAGTCGGTGATCGACTGGGCTGCGGGGGTGGATGGCGTGGCGAACGTCGCCCTCAAGGCCGAAAACACTCCCACGCTGGGGCCCTATGCGCGGGTGGGGGACGCCCCTATCTTCGGAATCCTCGGGGTCCAGCCCGACAGGGAGCCCATGATGGACACCATAGACGACGCGGTAGTTGTGGGGGATCCCCTCAGGGAGGACGGCAGGTGCCTGCTCGAGGAGTCCCTGCTTAAGACCAACGAGGTGGCGCTGGGGGGGTCCATCGTTGTCAGGGGGATCCGTATGAGAGTGGTGGGCTTCTTCTCCCGCGACGTCCGTTTGGTTATGGACTTGGACGGTGAGGCCATCCTCCCGAAGTATCAGATCAATTACGAGCCCGGCTCGGACATCCCTCTGATCGACGCGGTCACCTGCGACCCAGTGATGGTAGCCATCACCACGGTCGACACTGCGTTGAGGATTCGCGGCGTCGACGTCTCCCGCATTGGCCTGGAGCTCGAGAAGGGGGTGGATGCCGAAGTCCTGGGGAAGAGCATGGCCCTCACGAGGGAGTACCGGTTCTGGGTCTCCTCCGGCGGGGTGGTCCGCCTCGCCCAGATGGAGGACCTGCTCGGAGGCAAGGGGCTTCCCCTGCTCGTCCCCTGGACGATCGTGGTGCTGAACGTGGTCGCCACCATGATGAACACCATGTACGAGCGTCGCCGGGAGATCGGCATCCTCTCAAGCGTCGGATTGAACCCCGCCCACGTCTCCGGGATATTCCTCGCCGAGGCGTCGATAATAGGTGTCACTGCAGGCGGCTTCGGCTACCTGCTGGGGCTCGGCTGGTATCCCCTGATGGCGCGGTTATCCTTCGCCCCGGTCGTCCAGCAGAAGATCTCGGTGGTCTGGAGTGTCACGGCCTTAGGCATATCCCTCGCCGCGGTGGCCACGGGCTCAGCCCTCGCGCTCCGGAACTCAGTCGCCCTCACCCCCTCGCTGAGGAGGAGGTGGAGCATAAGTGATGCGTCGTCGATCGGCGGAGGCGTCATCGAGCTCTCGATGCCCATGAAGATCGAGGCCGGGCTCATCGACGATTTCATCAGATTCATTAAGGATTCTATGGACGGATACGGCGATCCCATGGCGTCATCCTTTGTCTCAGGTCTGAAGGAGAAGACTGGGGATGAGGTACGGACCCGGGAGCTCAGCTTCACCTATGGTGAGGGACAGCCGAGCCTGGGAGGGATCCGCACATTCAACACACTGAAGCTGGAGAAAAAGAAGGACGACGTAGTCTACACCCTCGTGCTCAGGTCCAAAGGAGACAAGCAATCGACCCACAGGACGGGGTCCTTCATCAGGAAGTTGCTGATGACGTGGACCACGAGCCGCGGAAGAGGCGCAGATTGAGGCATCAGGCCAGGGTGCAGGTAGCCGATCCAGGTGAAAGCCATGTCCTTCAGGGCTACGGAGATCACGCGGGCTCCGGAACAGTTACTTTGTGGTTATCGTGTACATGCAGCCTGTGAAGGCTAGGGTCTCATCGATGTGCCTTATCAGGCTCCTCACCTGCTCGACCGTAGGAGGCTGCTCCCATTCTATGACGTAGTCGTACTCCCCCACGCTCTCCCTCCCTCCCCGGATCAGGCTACCGGTCATTAGGTCGAGAGACGGATCGACCTGGCTGATAATGTGTGAGACCATCTCACCGTACTGGTACCTCTTCTTCAGGTCCTTGAGAAGGCCATCCATGGCCTCGAGCCCTCTGAATATCGACGGCCCATAGAGTTTTACGTGGCTTTTCAATTCGAACCGCAGTTAGATCCACATATTGTGTCTTATAAAGATTCTAACGAGAGCCGTCCCAATCGGGAACCCAAACCTTCAATCCGATAGCGAGTCGCGCGATAGGGCAGCAGTTCTATAAATACGCGGGAGTACGGTACATCGAGGGTTGGGAATGTCCGGCAGGATATTCGTCTTCGAGGGGCTCCCGGGATGCGGAAAGTCGACGGTTGCCAGAGAGGTCGCCGACAGGATGCAGAACTGCGTGATCATGCCCGAGGTGAGCGAGTCGGCTGCGTCGAGGGGGTTCGAGGTTGCGGACAGGACGTCCATCGGGACCGAGAGCTGGTTCCTCACGCAGTACTACACGAGGGACACAGAGGCCATGAGGCTCAGAGACGAGGGAAAGACCGTCATCGAGGACCGCAATTACGTTAGCAGCCTCGCGTTCGGCTTCGCGAACTTCGTCGCCAGCAACAACCCGAGCTTCTTCATGCACTTCCCCAGCTACGTCGTGAACAAGTCCATGGGCACCCTGGTGAGGCCGGACGCCTACATCTTCTTCGAGATCCCTGTTTCCGAGTCGGTGAAGCGTCAGGGCTCCAGAGAGGAACTCACCGAGGAGCTGAGAACACGGAACATCAAAGTCCTCGAGGACTGCGAAAAGTTCTACCGTGCGTTCTTCGCTATACTGGAGCCCGACATCCCCCTGTACGAGGTGGACGCCACGCAGCCGATGGAGTCAGTGCTTGAAGACGTCCTAGGCATCCTCGATATGTTGACCAAGGAGAGATGACCGCAAGACTCCTCAAACGGCGGGTTCACTCCTTTTTATGGGGTTTGTAGTCGCTAGGAGGAGTGGCCCTCCCGACGACCCCTGCCAGGACCGCCACCGTGAGCAGGTACGGGATGGTCAGTATTATCTGTGAGGGCAGCAGCCCCAACGCCTGCAGCCTCATCTGCAGTGCGTCCGCAAGGCCGAAAAGCAGGCTTGCGCCGAAGGCCCCGAAGGGCATCCACTTGCCGAAGATCATCGCCGCCATGGCTATGAAGCCGCGCCCCCCGGTCATCCCCCGGGCGAACAAGTTGAGGTGGCCCAGGGAGAGGAACGCCCCTCCGAGGCCCGCGAGCATCCCGCTGACGGTGACGCAGATGTACTTGATCCTGAAGACGTCGATCCCCGCGGTCTCCGCCGCTGTAGGGTGCTCCCCCACGGCCCGTATCCTGAGCCCCAGCGGGGTCCTGAACAAGACGACGTAAGAGAGGATGGTCACGAGCACCATGACGTAAACGAGGGGGGAGTGGGTGCCGATAATCTCTCCTAAGACAGGGACGTCCACCAGCAGCGGTATCGAGACGTCCTCGATCCCAGAGACACTGTCGGAAGCCCCCCTGGAGCCCCAGATCACCTGGCTCATGTAGGCGGTGAAGCCCATCGCGAAGATGTTTATGCCGGTGCCGCTCACGATCTGGTCCCCGGCGAACTTCACCGTCAGGACTGCGTGGAACAGCGCCATCAGGCCCCCCGTGATCACCGCTGCCAGGACCCCGAGCCAAGGGTTGGAGGTGTAGTAGCTCACAGTCACCCCGGTAAACGCGCTGGCGAGCATCATCCCCTCGAGGCCGATGTTGATAATGCCCGCCCTCTCGGAGAAGATGCCTCCAAGGGAGGCGTAGACAATGGGAGTGGCCATCCTTACAGCCGCCGCGAACAGCCCCACGTTAATGACGCCTAGAAGGTCTACCATCTCAGTCCCCCCTCCAGAGTAGGCTCCTTATGAACGTGGGCGCTGCGACGAAGAGGATCACCAGCGCCTGCAAGAGGAATACAATGTCTAGAGGCACTCCTGTGGCTCTGGTCATCACCATGCCCCCACTCCTCAGTGCTCCGAACAGTACTGCGGCGAGGAGCACACCGACGGGGTTGAGCCCACCCACCAGGGCCACCGCCAGGCCGTCCCACCCGTAGCCAGGGGAGAAGCCCTCGATGAAGCGCTTGTGGACACCCATGATCTCCCCCGAGCCGCCAAGTCCCGCTATCGCACCGCTGATCACCATCGCCAGGATCATGCCCCTGTTGATGTTTATCCCAGCGTTCTCGGCCGCCGTCGGGTTCAGCCCCGTCGCCCTGATCTCGTAGCCGAGGGTCGTCTTCTGGAGCAGATAGTAGGTTACACCTGCCAGAGCGACCGCTATGTAAATGGAGGCGGAGAGCTGCGTGGGCTTGAGGATGCGCGGAAGCTCCGAGGACGGGGCGATGTTCACCGTCTGGGCCACCCACCCCGGGGCCTTGAAGGGGTAGTTTACCATGTACCCGGTCAGGTAGAAGGCGACGTAGCTTAGCATCATCGTCGTGATCACCTCGTGGGCACCGAACCTAGCCTTCAGCAGCGCAGGGACGAAGCCCCAGAGGCTCCCGGCGACGGCCCCCGCGATCAGGGCCAGGGGTATGTGGATGAAGGCGGGCAGGCCGCTGAAAGAAATACCGACCACCGCGGAGGCGAACGCACCGACCAGGAACTGCCCCTCGGCCCCTATGTTGAACAGACCGCTCTTGAAAGAGAAGAGGAACGCCAGCGCCGTGAAGATGATCGGCGTCGCCTGCGTCAACGTCTGCCCTATCCCGTAGACGTCGCCGAATGCTCCCGTGAAAAGTGCGCTGTATGCATCAACGGGGGAGTAGCCAGTCACCTGGAGCACCGCAGCCCCTGTGACGAACGCCAGGATCACCGCCACGACCTGTATCAGCACCCCATGGGCAATCGACCTCAGCCTCGATAAGGACTCAAGGGTCGAGACCCTTCCACGGGAATTCACTATGCGTCTTTTCTCATCCAAGCCTTCCACCCGCCATGAGCAGCCCCAGCTCCTGTTCGCTTGTATCCTCAGGATCTCTGAATGCCACGATCTCCCCCTCGTACATCACCGCGATTCTGTCGCTCAGCGCTCTTATCTCGTCCAGATCCGCGGAGACAAGCAGGACGGCGCTCCCACGATCCCTCATCTCCACCAGCTTCCCGCGGACGTACTCGGTGGCACCAACGTCGAGGCCGCGGGTAGGCTGGGCGGCGATGATGAGCTTCGGTCCTCTGCTGAACTCCCTTGCCACGATTACCCTCTGCTGTGTGCCGCCCGAGAGGTTCCTCGCCAGCGCGTCAACGCTAGGGGTCTGGATGGAGTAGTCCTCTACTAGCTCCCTAGAGAAGCTCGAGGCCCGCTCGAAGTCGAGGCTGAACCCCCACCTAGTGAACTCGGGCCCCCTGTGGCTCCCTAGGATCAGGTTCTCCAGCACAGAGAAGTCTGGAACCAGCCCCCTCTTGTGCCTGTCCTCCGGCACGTGGGAGACCCCAGACCTGATCCTCTCTTCAGGGGTCGCCCGTGTGATGTCGACATCGCTCAGGACCACCTTCCCCTCGGTGGTCCTCCTGAGCCCCATGAGGGCCTCGACCAGTTCCGTCTGCCCGTTCCCCTCGACGCCGGCGATTCCCAGGATCTCCGTTGAGTGGACCTCGAAGCTTACGCCCTTGAGCGCAGCGAGCCCCCTGTCGTCCAGCGCCCTGAGAGACTCGACCGTCAGGACAGCTCCCCGAGTCTTGGCCAGCTTCTTGAAGGTGGAGACGACCTGCCTGCCGACCATCATCTCCGCGAGCTCGTCGATGTTCGTCCTAGCAGTCTCGACTGTCCCAGCCACCCTCCCCCTCTTGAGGACCGTGATCCTGTCGCAGATGGCGAGGACCTCCTTCAGCTTGTGGGAGATAAAGATGACCGTCTTCCCCTCCTCCTTCAGCGCCCTCATCGCCCTGAACAGATCCTCCACCTCCTTGGGGGTGAGCACCGCGGTGGGCTCGTCGAGGACGAGGACCTGCGCCCCCCTATAGAGGGCCTTGAGGATCTCGACCCTCTGCTGAACCCCGACAGAGAGGCTGTGGACTGGGGCCTCGAGTTCGACGTCGATCCTATATATGTGGCAGCATTCGTCGACGTCCTTCAGCATCCTCGCCCTGTCCAGTATTACGCCGTTGATCGTCGGCTCCCTACCCAAGATTATGTTCTCCGCTACTGTTAGGCTGGGGACGAGCATGAAGTGCTGATGGACCATCCCGATGCCGTACCTCATCGCGGTGGCGGGGCTGTCTATCTCCACGACGTTGCCGTCTACGAGGATCTTCCCCTCGTCTGGATGGTAAAGCCCGAAGAGGATACTCATGAGCACCGTCTTCCCCGCTCCGTTCTCCCCGAGGAGCCCGTGGATCTCCGCCTTCTCCACCGAGAAGTCTATGTGATCGTTCGCTAGAACGCCTGGAAAGGTCTTGGTGATGCCTCGCAGTTCCACAGCTGGAGTCATGGGGTTGCAAAAAAGAGGTTGGAGGACTAGATATAATTGTTTAGCCTTAGCCAGTCGGTATAGTGATATCCCCGGACAGGATGCCATCCCGGGCTTCCTTCACCTTGGCCAGAACATCGGCTGGGAGCGGGTCGTGCTCGAATTCGAACAGCTCTTCCCAGAGGCCTTCCTCCTCCGGAAGCCTGCACATCCCGATCCATCCCTCGCTGATACCACCGCTGTAGAAACCTCCCTGGAACTTACCGACTAGGGCGTCCAGTATCATCTCGAACACGGCAATGTCAACCCTCTTTGTCATGCTGGCTACCATCTCAGGGTACAGGTAGTCCTGACAGAGGTCGACTCCGAAGGCCATTACGCCATCGTCGTGGGCAGCCTCCAAGGCGCCCAGCCCACTCTTGCCTGCTGCTGAGTAGATACCATCGTTTCCTTGCTCGATCAGAGTCGTGGCCAGCTCTTTGCCCTTCGTTGGATCAGCCCAGCCTCCGACGTAGACGGGCTCCGAAACTGTGACAGCGGGGTTCGCCCACATGGCGCCTGCCTTGTAGCCGTAGTAGAACTCATTGATGAGGGGGATGTCCATCCCGCCTACGAAGCCTATCGATCCCGTCTCGGTCATCATCCCAGCGACGACGCCCACCAAGTAGGACCCTTCTCCCGCCCTGAAGGTTAGGGATGCGACGTTGGGATCGTCGACGACCATGTCCACGAGAGCGAAGTTCTGGTCGGGATACTCTTCGGCAACGACGTCGAGCGCCAGCGACTGGTCGAATCCGATGCAGACGATGAGTATGTACTCACCGGCTTTAGCAAAGTCCCTAATGTAGCCCTCGTACTCAGCTATCGCCGTAGGCTCGACGTAGTCGAAGTCCACCCCGAGCTCGTCCTTAGCCATCTGGCATCCGGAGTACGAGATGTCGTTGAAGGACTTGTCACCGAGCCCGCCGGTGGCCATGATTAGGCCCACCTTCTTGGGCATGGTCAGTTCCGCAATCTCCGCCTCTGCCGCCTCTAGGTCGGACTCGGCCTTGGCTAGGGCTGCGTTGGCTACTGCGAGGTCTCCTTCTACGTCATCGAGTTCTGCCTCCAAGTTGTCGTGAAGATTCTGCAGTGCGTTGTATGACTCCTCGGTCACGTATCCCTCAAGGGTCGGGGGTGGGTTCATCGATGGGTATGCGAACCAGCCGACCGCCGCACCGATGATTAGAGCGACAACCACTCCTGCGATCAGTGTGTTTTGATTCTGAGACATGTTTTCACCTTGATGCGGTCTTATTGTTACTGTTAATCTTTAAAAGATTCGCGAGTGCGGCTTGGAGAGGGCCTACAGGGCCCTCCTTATCTCGTACCTGATCACTTCCGGCTCTTCCCCTATCGCCTCGAACTGAACCTTGTCGATGGGGTATCTCCTGTCACCAATGTGGAAGTCTAATTCGGTGTACCCCTCGCTGACGGCGTACTCGACCGAGAACCTGTAGAGCCCCCGTATCAGCTCCCTGTCGTTCTGGTCACCCAGCTCGAAGGCCCTGAGCCAAATCAGGTGTGAGAGGGGCTCGTGGGTGCTGGGCATCATCCTCACCAGCGCCCTGAAATCGCCATCATCGATCGCGATCCAAACGCGGTCAGTCCTAAAGAACCTGTCCGACATCAGCCTCCTCGCCTCCTTCCTGTCGCCACTTTTTCCCATGAAGTGCCGTGTCAGGTCTTCACCGTGTGCTTCCTCGTCGAACTTGACGAGGCTCGGTGGCTCAGGGTATCCCGAGAGGTCCACTTGGGACGGGTTTGTGGCCACAGAGTAGACCCAGTCCATCGTCCTTTTGAAGCCGTACCTCTCAGGGAAGCCCTGGAGGTTGTCCCACTCTGTACCCATGTTGGAGACTATCTCGGTCACGCCTCTCCTCTCGTACTCAGCAAAGGCGTGCTTGAAGAGCTCGTCCTGGGCCATCTCCACCCCGTACCTCACGATCGTCATGTACATGTCAGCGATCTTCGTTCCCGACTCGTTCTCCGTGACGGCACTCGTGATGAAGCCGACCATCTCGCCGTCCTTGAAGGCGTATAAGTTCGTCGACGGGTCGAATCCTGCCTGCGAGCTTCTTTCCCTGAGCTCCTCGGGAGACGACCTGATGAAGTGGGCCTAGGGCTTTTCCTTGTAGATCTCCGACTGGGCTTCCTCGAAGCCCCTCTCGTAGGTTCTTATGTTGTACATGCCCGCCGAAACCTCCGTCTGGTCCGGGAGGCTAGCCCCCCAGAACCTCCCCGAAGAGGATGATGTTCCTTTCCACGTCCCCGGTGTCGTACATCCCGATGTTCCAGGCGTCTAGGAACCCGTGGAACTGGAGGGCGTACCTGATCGCCGACTCCGCCTCGTCCCTGAGCCGCCCTCCGTAGAGCAGTTTGATGACGTAGACCCCCTTCCCCGCCTCCTTGAGGGCCCTGAGGGCCGCCAGGCGCTCATCAATGGAGCCGTCCTCGACGTAGCCCCCGACCTTGTTTAGCGTAGTGCAGACGACCTCGATCTCCGGCACCTCCAGGGCCTCCCTGAGAACGAGGGTGCTGTGGGTGGTGAGACCCGTCGCCTTCACCTCGCCGGTTTCCCTGGCCTCGTGGAACGCATGTAGCGCCCCCATCCTGTCAGCGAGGCTCCCCGACTCGTACGGCCGACCCATCGAGTCCCTCCTACTGATCGTCCGTGGTGGAACGTTGTGGAGAAGCATTAGGTCGACGTAGTCGGTCCCGAGGTCTGTCAGGCAGAGTTCAATTGCATCACTGCCCTCCTCGAAGGTCCTGGCATTGGACTTGTCGGCGACGACCACTTCACTGCGATCCACCAGCCCGAGGCCGACCCTGACGTGGGGGCGGGTCCCGTAGTCGTCCGAGGTGTCCCAGAAGTTGACGCCCAGGGTCAGCGCGTCCCTCAGGACCCCTCCGCCCTCATCGGGGGATAGGTCCCCCTGGCACTTCATCCCGTCGGGTCCCTTCTTGATGGCGAAGGGCTCGGTCCCGAAGCAGAGCCTGGAGATATCGAGCTGCGTAGGCCCGAGACGGATCTTCTTCAAACAGCTCCCCAAGAGCAGAGGGCTTACCGCTACCTAAATAATGTTTGACCTTGACGATCCACTGCGTTATTGGATCAACGTTCCTTGCTGGCGATGTGGTCCGCTATCTCACGGAGATCCCTAGTCGCCCTCGAGAGGAATGCGATCCTCTGCTCGATCTTCTGCTTGCGCACTACCAACAGGGCTTTGTACTGCGGCACTGCGTCCCTGACTACCTTCACGAGGAGGTCGCGGTTCTCTGGCTCGGTCAGGTTCACGGTCTCCATCGTCCCGTCGCTCATCAGCAGGACCAGCACGCCCCTCGGCACGACGCTCGCCCTTTCGATATCGCCCATCTCCGTGGGAAGTAGTAAGGCGTCGACGGGCAGCGCCAGCGACAGCGGGGAGGTGGCCCCCATGAGGGCGCGCGAGAATTCGCCGACCACTTCCTCCTCGTTCCTGGACAGAACCTGTATGCGCTCGACGTCCTCTCTGAGCCCCCTCATGAAGCCCACGACGTTATCAGGGGTATAGGCGGTCGCACTCTCCGTCACAGCTCCAGCTGAGGACGAGGTTATCGCCTGCTCAACGAACTTGTAGGGTTCTTCCTGGGCTTCCGGTTCCTCTCCCTGCATATCCGGCCCGGGCTCGGGTTCTTGGACGTCGATCTGAGCCTCGGATGTCTCCAGTTCGGGGCTCTCCTCAGCATCCTTGGATTCAAGTGTAGGTTCCTGCTGGACAGATGGGATCTCGGTGGACTCCCTCACCACCTCGGGCTCCTCCGTCGATTCTTCGATGACCTCGGCCCCGCCCACCGGGACCGTATGGTTCAAGACGTCAGCCCTGTAGAAGGCGTTGAAGTGCTTTTCACACTGCTCGCAGCTGAAGGATTTACCGTCGAACACGCCGAACTTGAAGGCTCTGCCTGTGGCCTGGGCTAATCCGCCACACCTCGGACATGTGATGCTGTGAGTCTCACCACCTTGGGCCGCAATTGTGACCTCGGTGGACTCCGCCCTATCTGACGCCGCCCCAGTCTGCTCTTTGGTCATCTCCCTCAGATCAACATGGGCTTGTGGGACCGTGTGGCTGAATACCCCGTCCCTGTAGAAGGCGTTGAAGTACTTGCCGCAGCCCTCGCAGAGGTACGAGCTGCCATGGAATACGCCGAACCGGAAGGACCTCCCAGACGGCTCGCACCAATCCCTGCACCTGGGGCAGGTGACGGCCTTCAGCCACTCCCATCTCCCTTGCGGCGTCGGCTCTAGGCTCGCCACTGGCACCTCGACGGCTGCATTCGACAGGCTTCTCCCTCCTGCTCCTAGGTGACCTGGGGACGGACGTCTCCCCTCGGACGGTACTCGGTGAGCAGGTGCCACGATAAGTCTTTGTGTGTAGAGGCTAGCAACTCCTTCAATTTGAGAAGGGTCTCGCCGGTGTAGGGAGGCTCGGATCACCCAAGAATATCTTAATACTCGAACGCATCCAGTTGAGCATCAAATTGGTCTTTCCGAGCCCGAGGAGAACATACGGTCTCCTGCTGTTGCTTGCTGTGGCTGTCTCCTCTTCGACCGTTCTCCAGGGTGCATACGGCGTTGTCCCCTACCGTGAGAGGTGGGGTATCTACGAGCTGGTCTCCGACTCAGGAGATGTGAGGCTCCTGTACGCGACCCCTTGGAGGATCACAGTCCTACGGCTGAACGGAGCTGGAGACACGTTTGTCTTCGCGCTGCGCATCGGCGGAGAGGTTGACGAATATGATGAGATCTGCACAGTCGGCGTGGACGGTACAGGGCTCAAGAGGTTGACGGAGAATGGATACATGGACACTTACCCGTGCTGGTCGCCCGACTCCGATAGGGTCGCGTTCCTTTCGTGGAAGGGCGAGACCTTAGACATCCAAGTCATCGGCTCCGACGGGAGCTGCGAGGAGCTACTCTACGACTTGGGGCACCACGACGCCGACGTCCACTGGGTCGGCGACAAGATTGTCTTCACCAGCAACTTCGCCATCTGGATCATGGACGACGACGGCACGGGAGTCCTCCAGCTGACCGAGCACCCCAACGCCGGCGAGTGGGGGAACGCGCCGCTGCCCCTCGGGGACTTCGACCCCCGTATCAGCCCCGACGGGAGCAGGATCGTCTTCGAGCGGATGGTGGACGACTCATCACCGCACGGCGACTACGATCTCTACATCGTGGGCGTCGACGGCACCGGCCTCGTTGCCATCACGGACAACGGGTGGACCCAGGGGATGGCCTCCTGGTCGGGCTCGGGCGACGAGCTCGTCTACCTCGTGGGTGCCGTGGGCTCCGAGGGGAGATACGACATCTTCTCGATCAAACCGGATGGCAGCGACATGCGGGACCTGACTTCTGAGCTCTTCCCCCCGGGATTCCTCGCCCACGACCCCATCTTCTCGCCGGACGACTCCAAGATCTACTTCGTCGGGGAGTGGTGGGACTGGCATGTCTTGGAGACCACTATGTCCTGTTCGCTCTCCGCGAACGAGCTATCCCCGGGAGCTCGGTTCACCGTCTCGGGATCCATCGAACCACGCGTACCTGGGGCTAAAATCAAGCTGACCTTTCGTGGACCTGATGATTCCGAGGAGGAGATCTTCACAGAGATAGGCTCCGAAGGGCTCTACAGCCTTGCGTTCGAGGCTGCAGCTCAGGGGAGTTGGGAGGTCACGGCGTCTTGGGAGGGGGACGCTGGGCACCACCCGTCCACCAGTCAGGCTCAGACGTTCACGGTGGCGGAACCGGTTGATGAGGAGCCCGGGAGGAGGGGAATACCTGGGCCCTCATGGCTGCCGATCATCATTGGTCTAGTGATGGGCACGATGACTTTGCTAATTAGGAGACGCAGAACCTGTGCTGTGCCGTCGCCATTTTTTTCGTAGAAGCGATTCTCCTAGAGTAGTATGATGAGCCTTCCTGCCCTACCCACGTTGAGCTGGTTCACCCCCATGTAGGAGCTCACGTAGCCGTTCTCGATCCTAATCCTGTCCCCCACCTTCACCTGCTTCACCTGATCGTTCCAGAGGACGAGGACGATCCTACCTGTTTCGTCCCCCAGCCCGGCGTTGGCCACAACCAGAGTCTCCCACCGCCTCCTCCTCGACCTCACCTGCCGGGCCACCGATTTCTCCAGTATCTCGCCCTCTACGTCGACGTTCTTCATGCCGTCCTTGAGGTCGCCTATGTCCATCATGGCGTAGGGATCGGAGGAGTCCACCACCCTCTCGTACCAGATGCCCCTCCACTGGGGATCAGCAAGGTCCCAGCCCACCTGCACATAGCCCAGCTTCTTGTAGAAGGCCTTCGTTCTGACATTCCACTCCGGCGTCCCAAGGGTCCAGAGCTTCGCCTCTGGGTACAGAGCGTGGGCGAGCTCCATGGCCCTAGAGCCTATCCCCTTCCTGAAAAGATCAGGATCGACGAAGATCCTCTCCAGTACGCGGTGCTGCTCTCCAGAGGAGCTGACAAGGACTCCGCCGACGATCCAGTCGTTCAAGAGTATCTTGTAGTAGTCCAAGTAGTTCATCAAGCGGAGCTGGGCTTCGGCCATGTCGTATCCCGGCGGTCCCCCCGGCTCTCCGGGCGCGCCGACGTCGACGTCGGTCTCGAAGGCACGTTTACAGATCTCCGCCAGGGCCTCTGCATCCTCTTCGCCGGCGGATTCCAAGCTCACACGGTCAGATTCCAAGGCTGCTGCACCTGATTGAATGATCAGATAGGGCTCCTCATGCTAATGAATGTGCCTTTTTGGTACGACCAGAGGAAATTAATCTAGCTCCAGAGTTGCTATTCTTTGACGTCCAGGCTGTAGTCCGGTATGGTCTCGTCAGTCAGCGCGTCGGAGAGGATTCCATCGAGTTTGAGGTTGGTAAGCATTGGGATGCCGTACTCGACCGCCTTCCTCATCATCAGGTAACCGTCAGTGATCGTCTGCACTTTCCCCGAGCTCGGCGTGTTGATTATGAAGTCTATCTCGCCCTTCTCGATGACGTCCACAACGTTGGGCGCGCGCGCAGGGGGAAATGGCGGTCGCAACCTTGCGAAACGCCAAGGCGTCCTACGCCTAGCGTGTTGGATCTTAAATACGTGACGCAATCCTGAATATTGGATTCAAGATGGTCGAGAAGAACCTGGACTTCAGGAGCGACACCACCACCTGGCCGACGCCGGAGATGAGGGAGGCGGCGGCGAAGGCGGCGGTGGGGGACATGGGATACGGCGAGGACCCCACGGTGAACGAGCTGGAGAGGGTGGCCGCCGAGGTCTTCGGCAAGGAGGCCGCGCTGTTCTGCACCAGCGGCACACAGGGGAACGCCGTCTCAGTCCTCGCCCACACGGACCGAGGGGACTCCTTCGTCTGCGAGGCCCGAGCCCATCTCTACACCATCGAGAGGGGGCACTGGTCGGTCATCGGTTCTCTCATCCCCAAGCTGGTGAAGGGGGTGGACGGCTTCCTCCCGCCCGACGACGTCAGGGTCGCCATCGGCAGGAGGAGGCGGGCTGGGCCCAAGACCAGCCTGCTCTGCCTTGAGAACACTCACCTCTCCTCGGGGGGCTCTCCCCTAAGCCCCGAGCAGATGAAGGAGGACTACGACGTGGCGAAAGAGTATGGCCTCGGTGTGCACACGGACGGCGCCCGGATCTTCAACGCGGCGGTCGCCCTCGGCGTCGACGTCAAGGAGATCGCCAAGGGCAGCGATACCATACAGGCCTGCCTTTCCAAGGGATTGGCGGCGCCAGTCGGGTCCGTCGTGGTCGGGACCGAGTCGCTAATCGAGAAGGCAAAATACTACCGCGGGATGCTGGGAGGGAGCATGCGCCAGGCCGGCATCATCGCCGCCCCAGGGATCATCGCCCTCACCAAGATGGTTGACAGGCTGGCGGAGGACCACGCCAACGCCAAAGTCCTGGCCGAGGGCCTACAGAGGCTCGGCATCGAGCTGCGCCTCCCGCTGAAAACGAACATGCTCTTCATCGACTACACCGGCATAGGCTGGACAGGGGAGGACTGGTCGAAGGCCTGCGAGAGGCTGGGCTGGAAGAGCCGCGGCGGGGCCATGGGGACGAGGCTGGTGGTCCACTACGGCATTGAAAGGGAGGACATCGAGGCTTTCCTGGAAGGGCTCGAAAAAATCATCTAGATTTTTCCCCTTTTATTTTGATATACTCCGAGGATGAAGACATGGGCGGAAGGTTCACGGCGAGGACCCTCCCCTTCTACTACGGCTGGGTCATCTTCGCAGTGACGTTCCTCATCTACGCGTTTATGTACGGCCTCAGGTACTCCGTCGGTGTATTCTTCACCCCCGTTCAGGCGGAGTTCGGCTGGACAACGGCGATGACCGCCTCCGCCGTCACGGTTTTCTTCTGGGTCTACGCTTTTTCAGCGCCGCTGGTGGGGAACCTCGCCGAAAGGATTGGTATGAGGAGGACGGTGCTCATTGGTGGTCTGCTTTTGGGGGGAGGCGGTGCCTTGGTCTCGTGCGTGCAGGAGCTGTGGCACCTGTACCTGTTTTGGGGAGTCATCGCAGCTGTGGGAGCGGCGGCCCTCTACGTGATCCCTACGATGATCCTCTCTAGGTTTTTCCGGAGGAAGAGAGGGAGGGCCATGGGCTGGTCCAGCGTAGGCGTCAGCGTGGGGCAGGCCACCATCATCCCTATGGTCGCAGCCCTCATCAGCGAGTGGGGCTGGAGACCTGCGATGAGGGCCCTTGGCTTTGTCGTGGTGGCGGTGACCTCCGTAATCGGCTACCTTTTCCTGCGTGAGGACCCCGAGTCGATGGGGCTGAAAGTGGACGGTGAGGAGTCGAATGATTCACAGGGAGATGGGGACCCGTCCATCCACGAGCGGGACTGGGAGCCTGGCGCAGCCATGAGGACTCGTTCCTTCAGGCTCGTCGCGCTGTCCTACTTCTTCGCCATCGGGGGCATCATCTCGATACTGACCTTCGTCGTCCCCCACATGATCCGGATGGGGATCGACCCGATCCAGGCCAGCGGCGCTTTTGGGGTCATCGGGATAATGAGCGCCGTCGGGAGCTTCCTGTTCGGCATGGTCTCCGACAGGTTGGGGAGGAGGCTGACGATCTTCGCCACGACGGGGGGCATCGCCATCTCGTTCTTCACCGCGTCGATCCTGCCCCCCAATCTGATGCTGCTCTACGCGTGGGCGGTGCTCTACGGCCTCAGCTATGGGGGTGCCCCCGAGCAGTACGCCGCTATCTCGACAGACTACTTCGGCAGGCGGTACAGCACGACCCTCTTCGGCTTCCTGACACTAGGAGGGGGGCTCGGAGGAGGGCTCTTCCCCCTGCTCGGAGGGTGGCTGGTCGATGTCACCGGTTCATACTTCGCCACGCTCCTGTTCCTCGGCTGCGGAATGCTCGTGGCCAACCTCACGATTCTGCTGGCCGGACCACCGGAATGAAAAAAATTCGCCACTTTAATTCGTTGAACCGTGTCTCATTGGTTAAAATTTTAAAGCCCGAGGGCCGTTCTGTTGGATATTCCGGTGAGCACATGGCCAGATGGTTCAGCTTCATGAGGGGAAACATCCTGGTGATGACCGTCTGCGAGTGCGTCTTGCGGTCCACCATCGACATCATCTGGCCCTTCCTCGCCATCTACGTCCTGGAGCTCGGCGGGAGCTACTAGAAAATAGGCCTCATCATGGCGGTGGGGAGCCTCTCCAGCCTCTTCCTCTACCCCCTCGGCGGCTACATCGCCGACTACCAGGGGCGCATCAAGCTCATCGCGTACATGACCTTCGCCTATGGCACCAGCTTTCTTGTCCCAGCGTTCACAGAGACGTGGCAGATGCTGACAGTGGGCATCTTCATCCAGAACCTTGTGACCTTCTACTTCCCCGCCCGGCAGGCACTCATCGCCGACTCCATTCCCCCCGAGCAGAGGGGCATAGGCTTCGCGGCTACCACCGCTATCCCAAGCGCCTTCGGCATCACCGCACCCTTCGTAGGAGGCTGGCTCATCGAGACCCTGGGCATCAGGAGGGCAATGAGGGGGCTATACTTCAGCGGCTTTTTCATCGCGGCCGCCATCGCCCTATTCAGGCTCAAGTTCCTAAAGGAGACCGTGGAGAACCCCAGGAGACTGGACCTCTCCCTGAGCCGGTTGCCCCGTCTCCTATACGACTCCTACCGCAGCGTCTTCTCGGTGCTGGGGGTGGTCTCACGCCAGCTCTGGACCCTCAGCCTGCTGACATCGACCTGCGTCTTCTTCGCCTCCCTCGCCAGCTCCTTCTGGATCGTGAGGGCCAGCGAGATCATCGGGCTCAGCGTCCAGCAGTGGGGGACAGTGATGCTCTTCTCCGGCCTCGTGAGCGTCGTCTTCGGCATACCCGCTGGGGGCGTAGCAGACCGCCTTCCAAAGAGGTGGATAGCCGGAGTGGGGTTGATCCTGGGTGCCGTCCAGAGCTTTCTCTACCTTTACTCCGCGAACTTCACACACGTGATGCTCCTCGCCTGCTTCTCGAGCCTCACCAACTCCTTCATGAACCCGGCATTCCAGAGCCTCTTCGCGGACATGACGCCTAGGGAGCAGAGGGGGAGGGTGCTGGCGTCCATCGGGGGCGGAGGCGTCTGGCTGATGAGAGGGGCATACGGCAGCGGCGTCCTGGGTAGGGCGATGCAGACAGTGGGCAGCCTCGTCAGCGGGTATGTCTACAGCTACGACAGCTCACTACCTTGGGTTGTCATGTCTGGGGCGCTGCTTATTCTGGGGTGCATGCTCATCGCTCTCGTCAGGGAGCCCGAGAGGGCGGAGATCTAGGCTTAAGAAAAAAAGGAAGTTAAATGTCTAATGCACTATCGTATTTCTCTGCGTGGAACAGCTCTTTCAAGGGCTTCCTGGGCCTAGCTTCAGGCGTCTGGTTGGGGACTCCTATCGGTAAGAGGTTGACGACTGTCATCTCCTCCGGGATGCCCAGCAGCTCCTTCACCTTGTCCTGGTTGAACGCACCAATCCAGCAGGTGCCGTAACCCAGGCTCCAGGCGGAGAGAACCATATGCTCCACCGCGGTCATCACGTCCCTCTCTGCCCATCTCGCGTAGACCTCAGGGTCATTCGGGTCCATCGCTATAGCGGCAACTATCACCCCCGCGTCCGCCAGCCACAACTGGTTCCGGGCGGCCTCCGCAAGATTCCTCTTCCTCTCAGGGTCTCGGACCACGACGAAGCGCCACGGCTGCCTGTTGCCGGCGCTCGGGGCGAGCTGGGCTGCGGTCAGGATCTTCTTCAAGTCTCCTTCGGGGATCTCCTCGGGCTTGTACTTCCTGACGCTCCTCCTGGTATCGATGACTTCTAGAACGCTCATTACGATCACGAGATATCCCGCCATCCTTGCTTATAATCTGAGTGGCGCTAAGATTAGACCCTTAAAACGGAAAAAGTAAGGAAAAAGTTAGAGGATGATCCGCCCGCCGTCGTTCTCCAGCAGCATCTTGCGCCGTGCGTCCGTCTCTCTCTGGATGTACATCGTCTGCTCCTCGCTGAGGTGCCTGAATCTGTTCTGGACCTTCAGGTACTCGTCCACCGGCTTCTGCTCGGGCTTGTAGGACAGCTTCAGTACGCCGTCGTCGACCTCGTAGAGGGGCCAGGTCCACGTCTGCACCCCCAGGCGGATCACCTCGATGCTCTTCGCGGGGTCGAACCTCCAGCCGGTGGGGCAGGGCATAACGTTGTGGATGTACTTGAACCCCTTGATCTTCTTCGCCTTCTCGATCTTCGCCCTGAGGTCCCTCGGGTACGCCACGGAGACGGTGGCGACATAGGGTATCCTGTGCGCTGCCAGGATCATGGGGATGTCCTTCTTCTGCGCCTCCTTCCCCAGGGGGGTGGTGGTGGTCCAGGCACCGAAGGGAGTCAGCCCGCTCTTCTGGATGCCCGTATTCATGTACGCCTCGTTGTCGATGCAGATCTGGAGCAGGTTCTCGTTCCTCTCTGCGGCCGCCGAGACCTTACCGAACCCAATGTCGGCGGTCGCACCGTCGCCCCCTCCCGAGATCACGGTAATGTCGTCCCTGCCCTTCGCAGCCAGAGCCGCGGCGATCCCTGTGGCGCCGCAGGCGACGAAGGAGAAGTGGATGCCGAACGTGGGCAGCTTTATCATCCTAGTAGCGCAGCCCGCGCAGGGACCCCCGCCGTAGATGATGGTCTTCGGTCCAAGGACCTCAAGGACCATCCTCCAGAACAGCGGTCCTCCGCAGCCAGGGCAGCACGTTGAGCCGCCCTGCATCAGGTTCTTCTCGTAGTACTTGTCGAAAGCCTTGTTGAGCTCCATCTACATCACCTCCCCCAGGTCGACGAGCTCGACCCAGTCCACAACTTCTTCGACCTTACCATTCTCCACGGCCTCAAGCGTCCTGTCGGCCATGTACTCTATCTGACGCATCGTAACGTCCGAGCCAGCCAACCCTACGTGGAAGTTGGCCAATAACGGCCTCTCCTCAAGAGGATACAGGGCCCGGGCGACCTCCATGGAAACGACGCCCCCACCCGCAGAGCCGTAGCTCGTGTTCCGGTCGACAACTCCGATGGCGTGGTACTTCGTAGCCAGCTCCGCCAGCTCCTCCGTCGGGAACGGCCTGAACCCGCGGAGCTTCACCAGCCCGATCCTCTTGTCGGCGGCCTGCATCTCGTCCACGACGTCCCTCGCGGTGCCTGTCATGGAGCCCATGGTCATAAGCACGGCCTCCGCGTCATCGCAGGCGTACTCCTCCACGAGGCCGTCGTAGCCGCGACCGAAGCTCTTCTCGAAAGCGATGTCCACCTCCTCGATGACCCCCTTCGCCCGTTCGTGGGCCTGCTGGACCTCGTATCTGGCCCTGGCGAGGTTGCTGGTCCTCGGTCTGGGCTTCGGGTTCTCCGGCATGAGTGAGTACATCTCGTGCACGTATGGCGGGAGGAAGTCGTCGACCTTCGCCTGATCCGGGACCGTGGTGGGCGTCGCCGTCGCCGAGACGAAGTAGCCGTCGAAGCACGGTGCCACCGGTAGGTAGATGTCCTTGTCCTCGGCGATCTTGTACGCCATGATCACGGTGTCTAGGACCTCCTGGCTGTTCTCGCAGTAGAGCTGGATCCAGCCGTTGTCCCTCTGCATCAGGGAGTCGTTATGGTCGGGGCGGAGGCTACCGATGGGGGCCAGCGCCCTGTTGACCATGCACATCACGATGGGCAGCCTCATCCCCGGGGGCATCCAGAGCCCCTCCTCCATGAAGGCGATCCCCTGCGAGGACGACGCCGTAAACACCCTGGCACCGGCCGCCGAAGCGCCTATAGCGGCGCCCATCGCCGTGTGCTCCCCCTCGACCTTGATGTACTCTGCCTTCATCTTCCCCTGGGAGATCAGGGTTGCGATGTGGCTGATAAGCTCCGTCTGGGGCGTGATCGGGTACGCCGGCACCACCTCGGCCCTGCTCAGCATCGCGCCGTAGGCAGCAGCCTCGTTTCCCTCCATCATCCGAGTGAAGCTCATTGCGCCCCCTCCCGCCCCATGGCTATCGCGTCCACCGGACACTCGTTGGCGCACACACCGCAGCCCTTGCAGTACCTGTAGTCGAAGATTACCTCCTCGCCGTCCCTGAGCATCACCGTGCCCTCCGGGCAGAAGGTCTGGCAGTTGCCGCATTGGATGCACTTCTCGTTGTCCACAACCGGCCTGAACGCCCTCACGATCTGGCTCATAACGCTAGGCCTCCCTCACGGAGTCGTACCCCCTCCTGCAGGCCTGCACGTTAAGCTCGCCGATCCTGCCGGGGAACGTGTGCGTTATCGGCCCCGACAGGGAATCCAGCTCCACCCAGTCGGTGACTTTGGCTATCGCCCCGAGGATGATGGTGTTGGTTATGGGGATGGCGCGCACACCGAAGATATCCGTGGATATCGCTGAGGCGTCGACCGTCGCCATCTTCGATAGCTCTACGCCCAGGTCGACTTCGCTAGGGTCCCTGGCGTCGTTCAGTATCGCCACCCCGCCCTCCTTGAGCCCCTTCGTGATCCTCTCGTGCCGGGTCAGCGTCGGGTCGAGGACCACCAGGGCGTCTGGCTCGTAGATGCCGCTGGTGCGCCTGATGGGCTTGTCGTCCAGGCGGAGGAAGACGGTGACATCCCCGCCGCGCCTCATGCCGCCGTAGACGGGTATCTTCTGGGCGTATTTCCCCTGTGAGAACGCCGCCTCGGCGAGGATGAGGGCGCCCATCACCGCCCCCTGTCCGCCCATCCCGTGAAACCTTATCTCATTCATAGCAGGTCCATTTAATTCGGTTTACTATTAAATATAATCTCTCTTCAATGAGCCCTTTCTTCGACGAATTTTACACCTTAGCGGAAGATGAAACCGTGGGACTTCATACGGACACAGATTTTAAAACAAGCCATTGATAGGAAATGGCGCTCATGAGAGCGTGGGATGAGATGGTGTAGAAATCCATAATATATATCCATTGAATTGATGGGGCTAAAATCGTAGGGAAGAGTTAATCCACGGTTAAACTTGGAGGGTCAAGGCGAGATGAAATGGAAGTGCTGCGATTGCGAATCCGAGAACGACTTCAGCTACAGATGCGTGGAGTGCGGAGCATTGAACACGGTGGACTTCATCTGCAGCGAGTGCGGATCCATCAACGACGCCGACGCGACGTGCCCCGAATGCGGCCACGAGCTCTGCGACTACTGTGAAACTCTGGATGAATCCCATGATCTAGATGAACTCGACTACGACTACGAGAATGTTCCAATCAAAGAACCCATATAATTTAGCAAATCCCCCTTTTACCAACTAGAGAAATTACCTCAAAGAATAAGGAGTTTAAACGTCTCGTGTTGAAACGTTCTTCCCCAAGCTATGGCGCCAGCTCGATGACTGTCTCCGTCATAAAGTTGGCGTTCGCCGTGCCGATGGAGATCGATGCAGGCTGACCGATGTTGGACTTGTACATTATCTCGGGCGCCTTAATGTACACAACCAGCTTCTCGCCTGAGGCAACGAAGACGCTGCCCAAGGACCGCGTGTACTCGTATCCGCCGATCGTGACGTTGTCACCGTTCAGGGAAGCCCAGTCAAAGTATGAGAGATCGGCGTAGAGCAGGTCAACTTCTGAAGTCTTGTTGACGAGGTGGAAGTAGACCGTGGTCCAGTCCATTTCGTTTCCCCTCACGTCTATAGTCTGAAGAGCCGCGCTCTTACCGCCGATGTTGTGGATCTTGAAGGCGACGACGGAACGGTCGGTGCCGTTCGTCAGCGGATCCACCCAGGCGTGGACCTTCTCGAAGCGGACGTCCTCCTGCTGGCTGCTCTTCATCCGAGCCCTCGTCAGCCCGTTGGTATAGTTAATTGCCATCATCGCCATCAACACCGAGAATACAAGAATTATAAGCGTGGTCACTACAGCGCTCAGTCCCTTCTTGGAGCTGAATAATCGGCGTGAATTTGGAACGTTCATCGTTATCTTTCACAAACATTAGAAAAACTATAAAACATTTCAGAATTTATCACACTAAATCATAAACTTTGGCGATAATAGCCATTAGATACAGCAATTAATTATATATATTATCGCTTTATAATATTGATCAATATATCGAATTCATTATTTTTACGCTTTTTTCCTTATTACACACTGTGCTGATGCCCAGGGTTCATCCCAGGCTGGTCGAATTCAGTTTCCAGATCAATTCGAACATGTCCACTAGCCCCTTGACTACACCTGGATGGGACGTTATGGCCGCCTCCTTCAGGAAGTCGGGTACGCCGTGCTCCGGGGCCATGAAGAGGGCCCTCCCACCATTATCAGGATCGATGATGCAGCCACGAAGGTTCATCTCGTCAGAGAGCCTGATCTCGGCGGAGTCGCCCAGCGAATCCTTGATCTTTTCCATCGACCGGTCCCTCTTCGCTCGGCTCTCTTCATCCATGTGCTCGTCCGACATCATCAGGACCTTCACCTTGACTCCCCTCTCGACTACCTCTTTGAGCTCACCGTACACCTCGTCGAAGTACTCCATCGCCCCGGTCATAATCAGTATACGCTCCTTGGCGCCGAGGTAGAGCTTCCTCGTCTCCTGCAGCGAGACTTCGTCCCTGCTGACGATGCGCATCAGGGGCGTCCTGCCTTTTACTCCGCCAGCCTTTAGGAAGATCTCACCCGCTGAGGTCTGAAAGTCCTCGCTGTACTCCTGCAGGACTTCGAGCCTCCTTCTTGCCTCATCCCTCGCATCCGAGATCAACGCACTGGTGATGTCATCGGGCGGCATCGGAGAGTAGCGGACGGGTCGCCCGGGTCGGACCGTGACCAAACCCCTCTGGGAGAGCTCGTCCATGACGCCGTAGACCCTGGCCGCTGGGACGCCGCTGGCTTTGCTCAGGGTCGTTACCTTTGTCTCCCCCAGGTAGAGGAGGTGGGAGAGGGCGGAGGCCTGGTACTCGTTCAGCCCCATGTTTATGAGTAAAAACTTTACCTTGTCCACCTTCATCGGGAAGAACTTGGCGTCGTCGACCTGCTTCTCCATGAGGAACCCCATTAAGAGTTGATTCAGGTGGCTATAAAATGTGGCACCCTCTAGAATATCCACAAAATTCTTATATAGAATTTTACTATTCCTGAGTGGTAATATTGAATTCGGATCGACGTGTAGGTGAGCTACAATGAGAATAATGATCATGGGAATGGACGGCTACCTCGGATGGCCTCTCTCTATGTACCTTTCTGCGCGAGGTCACGAGGTCAGCGGCGTGGACAACTTCACGAGACGGAGGATTGTCAAGGAGATAGGTTCATGGTCTGCTACACCGATCAAACCGATAGAGCAGCGGATCAAGACCTACGAGAAGGTCAGCGGGAAGAAGGTCACCTTCTACAGCGGCGACCTGACCCACAGCGATTTCACCGACCTCGTCATTAAAAGGGAGAGGCCAGAGACCATTGTCCACCTGGGAGAGATCCCCTCTGCGCCCTACAGCATGATCGACGTGGAGCACTGCAACTTCGTCCAGACGAACAACGTCATCGGCAACAATAACATCCTCTTCGCCATGCACAACCACGTCCCTGGCTGCCACCTCCTCAAGCTGGGCACCATGGGTGAGTACGGTACCCCCAACGTCGATATCCCGGAGGGCTTCTTCGAGATCGAGTACAGGGGCAGGAAGGACAGGCTCCCCTTCCCCAAGCAGCCCGGGAGCTGGTACCACCTCACCAAGGCGCACGACACGAACAACATCATCTTCGCTTGTAAGATCTGGGGGCTGAGGAGCACCGACATCATGCAGGGCGTCGTCCACGGGATTGTGACGGACGACATGGTCGACGACGACCTCCTCACCCGATACGACTTCGACGAGGCCTTCGGCACGGCCTTGAACAGGTTCTGCGCACAGGCCGTCATAGGGCACGAGCTGACACCCTACGGGAAGGGAGGGCAGACGCGCGGGTACATCGCCCTCAGGGACAGCATGCAGTGCCTCACACTGGCTGCGGAGAACCCGCCTGATGAGGGCGAGTACAGGGTCTTCAACCAGTTCGAGGAGTGCTACAGCGTCAACGATCTGGCGGAGCACGTCGTGAAGATCGCGGGCGAGTCCGGCATCGAAGTCAAGATCTGGAACATCGAGAACCCGCGGATAGAGGCTGAGGAGCACTACTACAACCCGGACAGGGAGTTGTTGCCGAAGCTGGGGTTCAGGCCTACAAACACCCTAGACGACGAGCTCAGGATGACGATACCGAAGCTCACGCAGTACAAGGAGCGGATCGAGGTGAAGAGAGACAGGATAATGCCCACCATCCGCTGGAAAAACTAAGGAAAAAGATGCATAAAGGCTGAAGGAAGAAAGGATGAAGGTAGCTATCACAGGCGGCGCCGGCTACATTGGCTCCACACTTGTCAAGAAACTCGTCGATGACGGGGCCTCCGTAGTATCGGTCGACAACCTCGTCAACGGGGACTACAGGCACCTGAGAGTTGTCCTGGCCGATGAGGGTGCTGACCTGCGTGAGGGGGACATAAGGGACAGCGGATTGCTGGAGGAGCTCTTCGAGGGTTCTGACGCCGTCGCTCACCTCGCGGCGATCCCCGGCCTCGTGAAATGCCGGGACCGCCCAGAGGAGGCGATATCCGTCAACGTCTACGGGACGCATCAAGTCCTCGAGGCTGCCAGGACGCTGGACATAGAGAAGGTCGTTTTCTGCTCGAGCGCGGCCGTCTACGGTCAGCCGGTGGTCATGCCGGTGCGGGAGAGCCACCCACTCAGCCCCCTCAACCTGTACGGCGTCACGAAGCTGGCCGGAGAGAAGCTGATGGAGACCTACTTCGACAACTACGGCATGGAAACCATCAGCCTCAGGTTCGGGAACGTCTACGGCTTGGGCCTCTACACCAACTACGAGACGGTGATCCCGAAGTTCGTGAGGATGGGGCTCAACGACGAGGCGCTGACGGTCTACGGCGACGGCACGAGCAGCAGGGACTACGTCCACGTCGAAGACATAGTCCAGGCCATCACCCGGGCATTGAACTCAAAGGGTAAGGGTGGCGAGGCCTTCAACGTCGGAGGGGAGACGGTTCTCATCGACACGCTGGCGGAGCAGGTCTCAGAGTCCCTGAAAGAGGCCACCGACAGAGACGCACAGATCACGCATCTCCCGCCCAGACCCGGGGAGACGAAGAACTTCAGCTACAACTTGGAGAAGATAGAGAGAAGCCTAGGATACAAGCCGAGGTGGGGCGTGAAGAAGGGCATCGAGCAGGTCGTACAGTACGCCCTAAAAGAGGCCCGTGATTAGGGGTACACGCCGTGCCAGGGTCGGATGGCTCTCAGAGGACGATCAGACCGACCATCACGGTCATCATACCTGCCTTCAACGAGGAGGAAACCATTGGCGAGGTAGTGTCGAAGGCCCTGCGCCACGTGGACGACGTGATTGTCGTCGATGACGGTAGTGCCGATGACACATCACATCTTGCTGAAGAGGCTGGCGCTGAGGTGATCCGCAACGACGTCAACATCGGGAAGAGGAGAAATCTTTTAAGGGGATACAGGGCGGCGCACGGCGATATCGTGGTTTCGCTCGACGCCGATCTCCAGCACGACCCCGATGACATACCGAGGCTTGTAGAGCCGATTCTCAGCGACTGGGCTGACCTCGTCATCGGGGCAAGGTCTCAACTCCCATATTTCAGCGAGAGGGTCATCGCCTGGCTTACCAGCCTGAGAGTCGGCGTCAAAGACGCTAGCTCGGGGTATCGAGCGATCAGGAAGAGCGTTGTCTATGGGATGGAGATACATGGCTCCTGTACGTGTGGCACCTTCATACTGGAGGCGCATTCACGTGGAGCCAGGATAGCCGAGGTACCAATAGAGGTAGCTGAGAGGAGAACCGGCGCCAGGAGGATCCAGACCAAGCACTTCATACAAGCGTTGTGGGTCCTGTACGATCTCCTAAGGTATTGATGCAGTAAAATGACGCAACAGCGTTCTACGAGATGTATCCAAGCTCCTCGAGCTTCGCTAGAACCTTCTTGACGCTCTCCTCGATGGTCTCTTTGTCCGTGTCGACGATGAGCTCAGGGTCCTCGGGCTCCTCGTAGGGGTCGTCAATTCCGGTGAAGTTGTTGATCTCGCCGGCAAGCGCCTTTTTGTACATCCCCTTGATGTCCCTCTCGATACAAATATCCACGGGGCAGCGTGTGTAGACCTCGATAAATTCGCCTATCTCCTCCCTCGTCTTCCTCCGGCGCTCCCTGTATGGCGAGACGAAGGTCGCTAGGACTGCGACGCCGTTCCTCGTCAGAAGCTTCGCCACGAAGGTGACCCTCTTGATGTTCTCGTCCCTGTCCTCCTTCGAGAAGCCGAGGTCGCTGGTTAGGCCTTTCCGAACGATGTCCCCGTCGAGGCGTTCGACTCTGAGGTCCCTCTTTCTCAGGGCATCGGCCACTCCGTCAGCGACGGTGGTCTTGCCAGAGCATGGCAGCCCCGTGAACCAAGCTGTGAATCCTACCTGCTCTTTCATGATGGCATCCCCTCAGCTAAGTGCAACTAGTATATGAATTGTTCAGTGTAAAACATGTAGTGAAACGATGACCATTCTTTCGGTGATCATCCTACATGACGATCATCGTCAGGGTGGATTTCACGTCCTCCATGCCCCTGATCTTGGTGCTTATGAGCTCCTTGAGCTCCTCCAAGTTCTCGGCCTCGAGCTTGATGACGATGTCATAGACGCCATAGACCCCGTACACCTCCTTCACTTCCTCGATCTTCCCAAGCTCGTCCCCGACGACGCTCTCTGAACCCATGTCGGTATTTATGAGCACGTACGCCATGTTCATACCGTTCGCTTTCCCTTATCGCTTCGAGGTCTTAAGTTTTTTCAACCGTTCAATGGCGCAATAAAAATCGACATATGTCGAATTTTTCTTCGTCACAAGTTTTAATTCCGGTCTTTCAGGAGATGGGCATGAGTGTATGAGGATGGGGCTGTCGAGGGGAGTGGCCGTCATTGGGGGCGGCATGACGAGGTTCCACCACCGGTTCCACCAGGACAAGACGAGCCGGGAGCTCTTCGTGGAGGCGGCTGCAGAAGCGATGGACTCGGTCGACAACGGTATCACGCTCGATGACGTCGAAGCCCTCTACGTCGGAAACTTCTCTAACGACGCCTTCGAGAAGCAGGCTCACACTGGGGCGTTGATGGCTGACTGGCTGGGGCTCGCCCCGAGGGCTGCGACGCGGATAGAGGATGCCTGCGCAAGCTCAGGCGTCGCTGTAAACGTGGGGGTTCTGGCCGTCGCCTCCGGCGCCTACGACTTGGTCATGGTGGGGGGCGTAGAGAAGATGAGGACGCTGAGCACCGACGAGGTCACCGACACTCTCGCCATGGCGGCGGATGCCTACTTCGAGGTGGGGGCGGGGTTCACCTTCCCCGGGCTTTACGCGGCCATTGCCTCGGCCCACTTCGCAAAGCACGGTTCCAGCTGGGAGCAGCTCGGCGCTATAACTATCAAGAACCACCACAACGGGACGCTGAACCCCAAGGCCCATTACCAGGCCGAGATCATCGACACAGCGGCGAGGCTCGGAGAGAGGCAGGGGATGATCTTCGAGGACGAGATGGAGTTCCTCCGGTCAGACATCAACGCCGTAGTCGCCCACCCCCTGAGGCTCTTCGACTGCTGCCCCATCTCGGACGGAGCGAGCGTCGTCATCTTGGCCTCAGAGAAGGTCGCGAAGAGGTTCACAGACACACCCGTCCATATCAGGGGGATCGGACAGGCCTCAGACACCATGGCTCTCCACGACAGGTCGGACATCACGACTTTGACGGCGACGAAGCTCGCCGCTGAGCAGGCCTACAAGATGGCCGGAGTCGGCGCCCCGGACATCGACGTGGCTGACGTCCACGACTGTTTCACCATCGCCGAGGTCCTGGCGACCGAGGACCTGGGCTTTTTCGCCAAAGGCGAGGGGGGAAAGGCTGCTGCAGAGGGGTGGACCGCCCTGGACGGCGAAAAACCGATTAATCCCGACGGGGGCCTCAAGGCGAAGGGGCATCCTGTAGGGGCCACTGGCGTGGCCATGGTGTACGAGATGTACAAGCAGCTGCGCGGCGAGGCCGGGGAGCGCCAGGTCGCCAATGCATACCTGGGGCTTGCGCAGAATGTGGGGGCTTCGGGGGCGACGGTCTCGGTCCAGGTGTTCGGGAGGTGAGCGCGATGGGAGAGTTTACGATCAAGGCATACAACGATTTCCTGGCTGAGAACAAGATTATGGGCTCCAAGTGCAAGGGGTGCGGCGCCGTCCACTTGCCCCCGCGACCCGTATGCAACGAGTGCGGTGGACGGGACTTGGAGTGGACCGAGCTGAAGGGGGCGGGGACCATCCGGGCTTACACAGTGATCAACGTGCCCCTGACTAGGTTGAAGGATCGTTGCCCCTACGCTGTTGGCGTCGTGGAGCTCGAAGGCGGGCCCAGCATCTCTGGCATGGTTCTGGGCGTGTCGGACGGAGATCAGATATCCGTGGGCACTAGGGTAGAAGGGGAGTTTGTAAAAGAAGGGGAGAGAACGGTCCTCTGCTTCAGACCCTTCTGAGCCTACTTTCCCTTGAAAGCGGCCTTTCTCTTCTCCAGGAAGGCTGCCACACCCTCCTTGAAGTCTTCAGTCGAGAACAGTGCGCTGAAGGAGTCTGCCTCAGCGGCTAGGCTCTCATCAATCCCATCGTCGGCGTTCAACAGCATCTTTCCTGCCTTGAGCGCTAGACCTGCGCCTGAGGCAAGAGCCTTCGCGAAGTTACCTGCTTCCTCCTCCAGCTTCTCGACCTCCACGACCTTCATGACCAGCCCGATCTCGGCGGCTTCCTCTGCTTTAACCATGCCCCCTGTGAGGATCATCTCCTTCGCCTTTGCAGGCCCGATCAACCCGGCGAGGAATCTGGTTCCCCCCCATCCTGGGAACAACCCGAGACCGATCTCAGGCTGCCCGAACCGTGCCTTCTCTGACGCAATCCTGAAATCGCAAGCTGTCGCCAGTTCGCAGCCGCCGCCCAGGGCGTAGCCGTTCACGGCGGCGATCACGGGTTTCGGGTGTCCCCGTATCTTTTTGACCGTCTCCTGGCCCTTCTCTGAGAAATCCTTTGCCTCCTCAGGGGCGAGCGTTCCGAGGGCGGAGACGTCTGCACCTGCGCAGAACGCCCTTCCCGCTCCCGTGATGACGATCGAGCCTACGGAGTCGTCGGCCTCGGCGTCGTCCAGGGCTTTGCGCACCATCTCGTGCATCTTGAGGGTCATGCTGTTCAGCTTGTCAGGCCTGTTGAGCCGGATCCAGCAGACGCCCTCCTCGCTGCTTACCAGTATGAGGCTCTCTTCAGACATTCACTTCGCCTCCTTCCATTCGAAGGGGCCCATAGGCAGGTTGGCTCCCAGCTTCATGGCGGTGTCCACCGACTCTTTATCGGCAATCCCCTCCGCCACCACCTTCTCCGCCTCGGTGAACATGGGCTCAAGCAGCAGGTTGATGTCGAACTCCTCTCCCTCCTCCTCGGAGACTGAGGGCCTCTCGGCGTAGTCGTAGAACCCCTGCCCCGTCTTCCTGCCCAGCTTCTTCTCGTTGTAGCACTTCTCGATGGTCTCGGCGGGCGCGTACTCCTTGCCCAGGTTCTCCTCGAAGACCTTGAGGATGTGGTACACGATGTCTATACCGATGAGGTCGGAGAGCATGAAGGGGCCGAGGGGCATCTTCGCCTGGTGCTGCATGGCGCTGTCCACCTGCCGGACGGTCCATTTGCCACTCTCAACGATCTTCGCGGCCTCGTTCAGGTAGGTGATGAGTACCCTGTTGACGATGAACCCGACGACGTCCTTCTTCACGACGACGGGTGTCTTCCCCAGTTTCTTAGCCACCGCCTTCACAGTCTCCACAGTCCCCGAGTCCGTCTCAGCTCCGGGTATCACCTCCACAAGGCGCATGTACGTTGGCGGGTTGAAGAAGTGCATCCCCAGGAACCTCTCGGGATGAGAGACAGCCTTGCCGATCTCTGTGATGCTCAGGCTCGAGGTGTTCGTGGTCAGCACGGCGTCCTCGTTGGCGGCTGCAGCTACCTCCCCCCACACCTGCTTCTTTAGTTCGAGCCTCTCAGGTATGGCCTCGACGACTAGATCGGCGTCCCTCACCGCCTCGACGAGGTCGAGTGTGTACGAGAGATGGTCGAGGAGGTCCTGGGCCGCCTCCTCGGTCGTCCTGCCCCTCTCCACGTTCCGCTTCAATCCACTCTCAATCCTGTTCCTAGCCCCGTCGTTGTACTCCTGGGCTATGTCCCTGATGGTGACGTTGTATCCTGCTCCCGCGGCGACCTGGGCAATGCTGTGGCCCATGACACCGGCTCCGAGCACGGTTATTCTCCTTATTTTTTCAGAACTCATCCACAGTCAGGTTCTTCTATCCTCGGATTTGTTTATAGCCTTTTTCAAGTGGAAAAAATCAAATAGCCTTCCTCATCCCCCTATCTGAAGAGGAATAAGGTTTGACCCGCATTGTGGTCCTTTTAAAGGACATCGTGGACCTGAACGAGCTCAAGGTGGATTTATCGACCAGACAGCCCAGGGTCGAGGGCGTGAAGCGGAGGATCAGCGACCTCGACAAGCGTGCCCTCGAAGCGGCCATTCAGCTCAAGGAGAAGGCGGAAGGAGAGGTGGTCTCCTTGTCGGTCGGCGGGGATAAGACCAGGACGGCGATGCTCGAAGCTCTCGCGATGGGTGCAGACGCATCGTATATAGTGAACGACGGGGGGTTTGCCGGCATCGATGCTTTGGCGACCTCCAAGGTCCTCAAGGCCGCCCTAAATAAAGTGGGCGACTTCGATCTGCTGTTGTGCGGCGAGATGACCCTGGACAGCATGTCTGCCCAGGTCGGCCCTAGGCTGGCTGAACTCCTCGACATACCTCAGGTCACCTACACGAAGCGCATGGAACTCTTGGACGGGAGGCTCCGGGCCGAGAGGGATCTCGAGGACGTGAACGAGGTCGTCGAGGTTGCCCTGCCGGCCGTGGTCTCCGTTGTGCGCGAGGTGAACGAGCCGAGGATCCCTTCGCTCATGAACATCATGAAGGCGAAGAGGAAGCCCACCGAGGAGTGGGACTCCGCAGCACTGGGTCTCTCCGTCGACGACGTCAGAGAAGGTTCCTCTGTTGAGGTCGTCAGCGTGGAGGCGCCCGTCGTTGAGCGGAAAAGGGTGGCGATCGAGGCAGACACCATCGAAGAGGCGGCAATGAAGCTGGCCGAGGCGATCGTCGCCGAGGGGGTGCTGGAGCGATGAGCGTGACCCAAGGAACGGTCCTGGCCTACTCAGAGAACCACGAGATAATGCTCCAACTCTTGGCTAAAGGGAGGGAACTCGCCGACAAGGTGGGCGTAGATCTCTGCGCACTGACCGTAAACCCTAGCGACGGTAGACCCGGTGAGCTCGTAGAGCATGGCGCCGACAAGGTTTATGTTGTCGATGACCCCTCGATGGAAAATTTTAGAGTGGAACCATATCGGTCGGTGGTGCTCGAGGCCGTGAACATCGCCCAACCAGATATCATCTTGATTGGGGCCACGAAGCGGGGCAAGGAGCTAGCTGCGAGGGTCGCCTCGGCTCTCGATACCGGCTGCATGACCGAGTGCTTCCAGTTGGATGTAGACGACGAGGGGAGGCTCAAGGCAGAGAGGTTGACCTACGGAGGCTCCACTATCGCCCACGAGGTGAGCAACCGAAAGCCCCACATGGCCACGGTACCCTCTCGCGCCTTCAACAAACTGGAGCCCTCACAGAGGGCAGGAGAGATAGTCGAGATCAAGGTTGAAATATCTGATCCGCGCGTCAACGTCGTCGAGACGAGGGAGAAGTCCAAGGGCGACGTGAACTTGGAGGATGCCTCCATCATCGTCTCGGCTGGCCGTGGATTCAAGGCGGAGGAGGACCTGAAGCTGCTGAAGGAGCTGGCGGAGGTCTTGGGCGCAAACATTGGCTGTACGCGCCCCATTGCGGCGGATCTCGGGTGGATGGAGGAGTGGATCGGCATAAGCGGGCACAAGGTCTCGCCAAAGCTCTACGTCGCCTGTGGAGTTTCAGGGACTATCCAGCACGCCGCAGGGATACGGGACTCCCAGATCATCGTCTCCATAAACAACGAGGAGACGTCGAACATCCACGGGTTTTCCGATTACTCCATCGTGGGCGACCTCTACACCGTCCTCCCGGCCCTCACGAAGGCGCTCAAGGAGAAGCTCAAGTAGTCACCCAACATTTTTCTCCCTCCACCGCCCAGTATAATCGATGGAAGAGGAAGTCTCGACTGCCATAAAGAGGGCGGCGCAACTGGTTATATCCTCAGAGTACGTCACCGTCCTCACGGGTGCTGGTGTCTCTGTCGAGAGCGGCGTCCGCCCGTTCCGGGGCCCCGGCGGGCTCTGGACAGAGAGGGGCGAGCCCTCTATGGACGGTTACCAGAGTTTCATGCAGGATCCCAAGGCCTACTGGGAGCGGAGACACAGGCCGAGGAGGTACAGGGGCTCCTGGACCCCGATCTCCGAGGCCGCGCCGAACCCGGGCCACCTCGCCCTGGCCGAGTTGGAGGGGCTTGGGCTTCTCAAGTGGCTGGTCACCCAGAACATTGATAACCTCCACAACGAGGCGGGCAGCAGGAACGTGCTCGAGATCCACGGCAACTCCAAGAAGCTGAGGTGCGTCTCGTGCGACGCCCGCTATCCGAGGGAGGGGTTCGACCTCTCGGAGCTGCCTCCCAGGTGCCCAGTCTGCGGCGGCTTCATGAAGGGGGACACGGTGATGTTCGGTGAGCCCATCCCGTCCGACGTGTTGGAGAGGTGTTTCGAGGAGTCAAATCGGTCCGACTGCATGTTGGTTGTGGGCACGTCTGCCGTAGTCACTCCCGCCGCTAGCCTTCCCCTCATCGTGAAGAGGAATGGGGGGGTCCTCATCGAGGTGAACCCCATTAAGACGGAGCTGAGTAACTCCTGCGACGTCTGCATCCGTGCTCCCTCCGGGAAGGCTCTACCACGCCTCGTTTCGGCGATCAAGGAGCTGAGGGGCTAGGAGAGCTTCCTCCGGGTCCATTCAGCCGTCTCAGCGCACGTGGCGAACCAGACGTCACCCTTGGCCTTCATCTCGGCGAAGAGCCTGTCCAGGACCTTGAGGCGGCTGATCCTCCCTATGGCTTGAGGGTGGTTCGTCAGGCCGAAGTATCTCCCGAGCTCGTAGATCCCCTCGAACTCCGGCTTCCAGACGTTATAAGCTGCTTGTGGGTCTCTCCGATGAGTCTCGAACTGGGGCCAGTCGTCGAGCATCCACTCGACTGGGAGCTCCACGAGCCCTGTGTCTCTTCCTCTCCACACCAGCATGTAGGGCATATCCGAGTCCATCATGTTGGAGTCGTATCTGAACCCGAGCCTCTGGACGAGTTCGAGGGTTCTGTCGCTTATCAGCCAGTAGGGTGCCCTGAAACCCTCGGGCTTGACCCCCACCTTCTCGAAGGCGGCCAGCCCCCTCTGGAACACGCTCTCCTCCGCCTCTTTGGATATCTCTGCGAGCCTCTCGTGGAGGTAGCCGTGGGCCGCCAGCTCGTGGCCCCTGGTCACGATCTCCTCCACCGAACCCGTAAACTGGTCGACCGTCCAGCCAGGAGTGAAGAACGTGGCCTTGATCTCGTGTCTGTCGAGGAGGTCCAATATCCTCGGGATAGCCACGTTTGGGGCGAATCTCCCCCTGCTCTGGGCGACGATGTCGAGTGGGGCCCTCCTCATCAATGCGCTGTTCGAGTCGTAGTCGAATGTGATGTTCACGCTGCATTGGAAACCATCAGGCCAGAATCCCAACTTAACCCCGATCTCAGGAACGATAATGTTGTATATGATAATAATGGTCCGCCTACAGTGGGGCGAAGGTGTTAAATAAAAACAAACGCAACATGGTTAGACCTTTAAAAAGGTCGACGAGATATAGAATTGGTAAAGTGAAAAAGACATGATCGATTTCTCATTCACAGAGGAGCAAGACCTTTTCCGAGAGGCCATCAAGGAATGGCTGGCCAAGAACATGTCCCTCGAGCAGGTAAGGGAGAACGACGAGAAGCACGAGCTTCCCAAGGACATCATCAAGGGCATGGGCGACCTGGGACTACTCTGCATGACCCTACCAGAGGAGCACGGCGGCGCTGGAGCAGACTGGGTGACCACCACAATCGCCGCTGAGGAACTCGGATACGCCGATATCTCCGTGGCGCTCCCAGTTTTCTTCCTGGTGCAGGCTAGCTGGGGCTACGTTGTGGACAAGTACTGCACTGATGCTGTTAGGGACGACTGCCTAAGGAAGGCTGCTAGGGGCGAGTCCTTCATAGGCATCGGCGTGACCGAGCCGGGAGGGGGCTCCGACGTAGCCGCTTTCAAGACCAACCTAAAGAAGACCGACGACGGCTGGGTCATGAACGGCGAGAAGACCTACATCAGCGGAACCGCCGAGTGCCAGGAGATCGGAGGAGGGTACTTCGTCAGCGGCTACAACGACAGATCGAAGGGCCACAGGGGGATGACAGCCGTCTATATGCCCCTCGACGCACCCGGCGTCGAGGTGACCAAGAGGTTCGACAACTTCGGGCGAATGGCAATAAGCACCGGAGGCTTCAAGATGACGGACGTCAAGGTGCCCGAGGAGTACCAGATCGGAGAGACCGGAAGGGGCTTCTACCTTACCATGGAGGGCTTCGACGCCGCGAGGCTGCTGGTCTCCGCGAGCTGCGTGGGAGCCGCCCAGAGGGCGCTGGAGCTAGGCGTCGAGTACCTAAAGGAGAGGCAGGCCTTCGGACAGCCCCTCGCCATGTACCAAGGTATCCAGTTCGACCTCGCCGACATGGCCGCCCACCACGAGGCCGTTAAATCACTGATCTACAGGACGGCATGGATGATCGACCAGAAGTACCAGAACGAGACCTTCTCGGCCCTCGAGTGCGCCAAGTACCTGTCTATGTGCAAGTACCTGGCCCCCCACCTGGCTTTGGACACCTTCAGGAGGGTGATGTACTGGTTCGGCGCCTATGGGTATTCGAAGGAGTGCCCGCTGGAGATGGGTCTGAGGGGAGTCATGAGCTACTGCATAGGGGCGGAAGGCACGTCAAACGTCCAGAAGATCGTCATCTCCAGAGAGACCATCGGCCGGGATTGGATCAGAACCCAGAGCTAGTCCCGCTGAGAACACCGACTTTTTTCCTTTCTTTTAAAACTGTAGCGAATCATGACTGAAATCTCTAGGGGGCTAAATTCCAGAATCCTTGTAGGCCATCTTATTTTAGATTTTACATAATGTTAAAAGATCTATAGTAACCTTTATGTATTGCTAATGCCATACGAACCGGACATGAAATTCGACATAGAACAGGAAGGTCTTCTGACCCTTTTCAAGCCGTATCAGACCGCTTTGCTGGAGCGCCTCTGGGAGATAAACAAGTCCGCCAGAGTCGGCATGAACTCTGGAGAGGCACACAGGTTCCTTCTGGAGGGACCTAACAAGAAGTCGAGGGCTTCGGTCATCTTCTTCCTCAACGATATGGTGGAGGAGGGCGTCCTCGACTACGAGGAGAGGACGGGCAAGGGCGGACATCACCGGGTCTACTACCCCAAGATGGACCGGGACGGATTCGCTACCTACATAAGTGAGAAGATCACGGCTAAGCTGCAAGAAGTTTTCCCGAATACTCTGAAAGTCACGATCCGCTGAGCAGCTACGTTTTACCCTATTTTATACAACCCATTTTTTTCTGTTTTATACAGGGATTACTATTCTGTTAAATTGGTCAAACGCCCGATTTCCAATTAACGTATTCGGCAGGAGAATAGGCTGCTATTCAAAATTATACGTAAGAAAATTTGCTCAAAATGGTTATTAAACTCTTGACTGCTTGCATTTGTAACATTCCTGGTGATACGATGAGTGATAGCCGGTTCCACATGAGTCAGTACAGGGCTGAGACCGAGGTCAATCTGCCGAAGAGGGTCTGGATCTTTGACACAACGCTCCGTGACGGCGAGCAGATGCACGGCGTCACCTACACTATAGACGAGAAGATACTCATCGCACAGCAGCTGGATGAGCTAAGGGTCCCTAAGATTGAGGCTGGGTTCCCCATAACCTCTCCAGGTGAGACTGAGGCGGTGAAGAAGATCGCGGCTCTTGGTCTTGACGCTCAGGTCGTGGCCTTGGCCAGACCTTTGAAGGACGACATAGACAGGGCTTTGGATTGCGATGTACCCTACATTCACGTCTTCATATCGACCAGTGATCTCCACATCGACACCATGATGAAGACTACCAGGGAGGACGTTTTAAACCAGGCCGTCGAGGGCGTCGAGTACGCCAAGGACCACGGCGTATTCGTCGAGTTCAGTCCCCAGGACGCGACCCGCACTGACATGGACTACCTGATAGAGGTGTGTAACACCGTGGAGGACGTCGGCGCCGAGATGCTCAACATACCGGACACCGTCGGAGTTTTGACGCCCCGGATGACCTTCGAGTTCTTCAAGGAGGTGAAGGCAGCGACACGTGTCCCCTTGAGCGCTCACGCTCACAACGACCTGGGGCAAGCAACCGCCAATACCCTCGCCTCCATCGAGGCAGGAGCCGAGCAGGCGCACGTCTGCGTCAACGGATTGGGGGAGAGGGCCGGCAACACATCGCTGGAGGAGGTGGTCATAAGCCTCATAGCCCAGTACGGGGTCGAGACCGGCATCAACACGAGGAAGATCGCCGAGACCTCCGCTCTCGTCGAGAGGCTGAGTAGCGTCTACATGTCCGCCAACACCCCCATCATCGGCGACAACGCCTTCTCCCATGAGGCCGGCATACACGTCCACGGTGTCCTCAGCAACTCTGGGAACTATGAGATCCTTAGGCCGGAGTTCGTGGGCAAGACGAGCCGCATCCACGCCGGGAAGCACGCGGGGAGGCACGGCATCTCTAGCATGATGGAGGACCTTGGCTTGGAGCCCACGAGGGAGCAGCTGAAGGCCATAGCCGACTCGGTTAAGAAGCTGGGGGACACTGGTAAGATAGTGTCCGACTCGGACCTGTACGCAATAGCCAAGAACGTCATGGACATCCAGGAGGAGGACAGGGTCCAGCTGAAGCAGCTCCTCGTCGTGACGGGCAACACCATAACGCCGACGGCGTCGGCGACCCTGCTCGTGGACGGCGAGGAGTACAAGGGCTCCGGGGTCGGGAACGGGCCCATCGACTCGGCGATCAACGCCATCAGGAACGTGGTGAACGGCTTCGCCAACATCACTCTGGAGAAGTTCTCGATGAAGGCCATCACAGGGGGAACCGACGCGGTCGCGGACGTCACCGTCGCCGTGAGGCGTGAGGAGAAGCTGGTCACCGCCAGCAGCGTCAACGGCGACACGGTCATGGCCAGCGTGGAAGCCATACTGAAGGGCATGAACCGGCTCCTCGACAAAAAGAAAACGTAGGCCGTCTGTTTGCGAGACGCTTTAAAAAAGGCTAGATTGGCCTGAAGAGACAGCGATAACCTTATATCGTGAAGGACGGTGCCTATATGCTACACGAAGGAATGGTATATGGGGTATCGCTTTATTAGCTGACTTCAAAGACCACGTAAGATTTTTAGATACAACCCTCCGTGACGGCGAACAGACCCCTGGAGTCTCCCTGACACCACCGAAGAAACTAGAGATAGCTAGGCAGCTCGACAGTCTCGGGGTGGAAGTCATCGAGGCAGGGTTTGCAGCCGTCTCCGAGGGAGAGGCAGAAGCCGTCATGCTCATAGCAGCTGAGGGGTTGGACGCTGAGATATGTAGTGCGACTCGTGGCGTGATAAAGGACATCGACGTCGCCATAGACTGCGAGGTCGACAGCGTCAACATAATCGTTCCAGTGTCTGACCTGCACATTGAGCAGAAGCTGGGCAAGACCCGGGAGGAGGTGCTGGGTATGATGGAGAAGGCTGTGACCCACGCCAAGGACCACGGTCTCATCGCGGAGCTCTCAACAGAAGACGGATCCCGAACCGACATGCTCTACCTCAAGCAGGTCATCGACAGGGCTCTGGAGGTGGGCGTGGACCGAGTCTCTCCATGCGACACCGTCGGCATACTAACCCCAGAAAAGGCGTACAGCTGGTTCGCGGAGCTAAGGAAGGAGTTCCCTGATGCGGTTTTTAGCGTCCACTGTCACGACGACTTCGGCCTAGCGGTCGCTAACTCCATCGCGGCCCTCAGTGCGAACGTGGACCAGGTCCACGGAACCATCAACGGCATCGGCGAGAGGGCCGGGAACGCCGCGTTGGAGGAGATCGCGGTCGCCCTCAAGGTCCTGTACAACGTGGACATCAAGGTCAGGACAGAGCTCCTCTACGAGACCTCACAGCTGGTTTCGCGTCTGATCCAGATGCCCGTTCAGTCAAACAAGGCGATCGTGGGGAAGAACGCGTTCGCTCACGAGTCGGGCATCCACACCCACGCCATTTTGAGGAATCCGCTCACATACGAGGCCATCGACCCCGAGCTTGTCGGAGCGACGAGGAGTATAGTTTCAGGGAAGCACGCCGGGTCGGCGGGGCTCAACAGCTCCCTCGATGATATGGGTTTCACGCCTTCCAAGGACGAGTTCCGAGAGATACTCAAGCAGGTGAAGGAGAGGGGGGACAGGGGGGAGCACGTGACAGACGCGGACCTCCTTGGCATCGCCAGGGACGTCATGGGAGTAGAGATGGAGACTCCCCTGAAGTTGGACGAGTTCATCGTCACAACGGGGAACCGTATCACCCCTACATCCTCCGTGAAGCTGAAGCTCAACGGTGACTCATTCATGGAGGCGGCAACGGGAAACGGCCCCGTTGATGCCGCACTGAACGCCGTAAATAAAGCGATAGCACCCGAGGCACGCGCAGTGCTTGACACGTACCATGTCGAGGCCATCACGGGCGGCAGCGATGCAGTTGTGAATGTCGAGATCAGGCTACGAAGAGGCGATCGGCTCGTGACTTCCAAGGGTGTGAACGAGGACATCGTCATGGCCAGCATAGAGGCGTACCTCAAGGGGATGAACGTCCTCTTGGTGAAGGAGGATAGACCCGAACGCAAATGGACAGTAAAAAAGTGAGGAGAAATACCTGAAATTGGGATACACAGTATCTGAGAAGATCCTAGCTAAGGTCGCGGGACTGAAGGAGGCCAGAGCGGGGGAGATCGTCAAGGCCAGGGTGGATTTGGCGATGATGCCCGATCTGACCACCATCCTGGCCGTGAACGCGATGAAGGCCATGGGCGTCGAGAGGGTCTGGGACAGCGAGAAGGTCGTGATAATTTTGGACCACGTCGCCCCGGCCTCAACCCCGCTCGCGGCCGAGATCCACAGGGACATCAGGGAGTTCGCCAAGGAGCAGGGCCTGAAGCACCTGTATGACGTGGACTCCGGCGTCTGCCACCAGGTGCTCCCCGAGAAGGGGCACGTCAAGCCTGGGAAGCTGGTGATCGGCGCGGACTCCCACACCTGCACGCACGGAGCCTTCGGGGCCTTCGCCACCGGCGTCGGCTCCACGGACATGGGGGCCATCATTGCCACGGGCAAGACGTGGCTCAGGGTGCCGGAAACCATAAAGGTAAACGTCGAAGGTGAGCTCTCCGACTTCGTGGCCCCCAAGGATGTCATACTCCACACAGCGGGCCAGATAGGTGCCGACGGGGCCACTTACAACGCTCTGGAGTTCGCCGGGTCCACGATCTCGGACATGAGCGTCTCAGGCAGGATGACCCTCTGCAACATGGCGATAGAGATGGGGGGGAAGGCCGGCATCGTGGAGCCCGACGAGAAGACCTTCGCATTCCTTGAGAGGAGGACTGACGGGAAATTCGATCCTGTCCACGCAGACGAGGACGCTAAGTACAAGAGCGTTCTAGACGTAGACGCCAGCAGTCTTGAGCCCCAGATCGCCTGCCCCCATAAGGTGGACAACGTGAAACAGATCAGCGAGGTCGCAGAGACCAAGATCAACCAGGCTTTCGTCGGCTCATGCACCAACGGGCGCCTCGAGGACCTTCAGATCGCAGCATCGATACTGAAAGGCAGGCGCGTCCACAGGGACGTCAGGCTTCTGGTCGTGCCCGCTTCGAAGGAGGTCTATCTGGAGGCTCTTGGCACCGGGATCATCCGGGACCTCATCGAGGCTGGGGCGACGTTCAGCAACCCTAGCTGCGGAGCCTGCTTCGGCGGCCACATCGGCCTGCTTGCCCCGGAGGAGGTGGGCATCACGTCCTCCAACAGGAACTTCAAGGGGCGGCAGGGGAGCCCAGAAGCGTTGGTATACCTAGCCAGCCCGGCGGTGACTGCAGCCTCTGCGGTGACCGGTAAGATAACCGACCCGAGGGATCTGCAATGACAATGAAAGTTGAGGGGAAGTCCTGGAAGTTCGGGGATGACGTGAACACGGACCTCATCGTCCCCGGGAAGTACCTGGAGCTCGTCGATCCCCACGAGATTGCCAATCACGCGATGGAGGGGATAGACCCCGAGTTCCCCAGAAAAGTCAGCAAAGGGGACGTCGTTGTGGGCGGGAAGAACTTCGGATGCGGCTCCAGCAGGGAGCACGCGGCCATAGCCCTGAAATACATCGGAGTGGGGGCAGTAGTCGCCGAGTCCTTCGCGCGGATATTCTACAGGAACGCCATCAACCTCGGCCTCCCGATACTGGAGTGTCCAGGGATAGCCAGTGCCGTGAGCGAATGCGACGTCCTGGAGATAGATCTCACAGGCGGCAAGGTGGTAAACACGACCACGGGCAAGGAGCTGAGCTTCGTGCCCCTCCCCGGCTTCATGGTCGATGTCCTCGACGAGGGAGGCCTCGTGAAATATCTCAAGAAAAAATTGGATGAGTGGTAGAAGTTGACAAAGTACAGGATAGCTAAGATTCCCGGCGACGGAATAGGCCCCGACGTCATGGCCGCAGCAGTGAAGGTCCTCGAGGTAGTCGAGGAGACGAGGGACATCGGTTTCGACTTCGTCGAACTTGAGGTTGGGGACGCCCTGAAGGCCAGGACGGGTGTGGCTCTTCCGCCGGGTACCATCGAGGAGATTGAGAAATCAGATGCAGGGCTGTTCGCGGCCGTCGGTGAGACCGCCAAGGAGGTCATCCTCCCCATGAGGCAGGAGCTCGACCTCTTCGTGAACCTCAGGCCGGCGAAAGTGTACCCCAACGTCCCCCACCTTAAGGAGGACGTGGACATCGTCATGGTGCGGGAGAACACCGAGGGCATCTACAAAATGATAGGGGACCGCGGCGACGGCTGGGGGTTCAACGTGAGGGTGATAACGACCAAGGCCTCGGAGAGGATAGCCAGGTGGGCCTTCGACTACGCCGTCAAGTACGAAAGGGAGAAGGTGACCTGCGTCCACAAGTCCAACGTTTTGGACAAGAGCTGCGGCGTCTTCCAGGAGGCGTGCCAGCACGTGGCAGGATCGTACCCGAACATAGAATACGACGAGGTCATCGTCGACGCCTGCGCCATGAGGCTAATACTCAGGCCAGAGGCCTTCGACGTCATCGTCACCACAAACCTGTTCGGCGACATCCTCTCTGACGAAGCCGCAGGCCTAGTGGGGGGTCTCGGAATGACGCCCTCTGGGAACATCGGCGACAACAACGCCGTCTTCGAGCCCATCCACGGCACAGCGCCACGCCTGGCGGGAACGGGGAGAGCCAACCCCATGGCGACCATCCTCTCGGCAGGCATGATGCTGGACTGGCTGGGCGAGCGCAATGCAGCGACGAGCATCGAGGACGCGGTCATCGAGGTACTTAATGAGGCCAAGACTCTGACCCCAGACCTCGGCGGCTCAGCCGGAACTATGGATGTGGCAGCTGCAGTCAGCGCAAAACTCTAAAACCCCCTTTTTCAGGGCTAACTGTGCCTAATCCGATGAATTGGATTTACTCCCGATTATCTGTCTCTTTTCCAGAAAAGTTTTAAGGAAGGGCCCTATAAGAGAAGGTTGCTTGGGGTGAATTGAGCATGAAAGGTGAATATTTCCTCCAGCGATAAGGACTACTACTACCCCGCCCAAGAGATAAAAAAGGTTCTAACGGTCACAGACGAGCTGAAGACAGAGTTCTCTGTGCGGTGGAATGGGAAGGGGGACGAGATCGCGTACCGGCGAGTCATGGAGACCCTGGAGTCCCTCCAGGAGGCCCTGACCGTCCACTACAAGGAGCTCCACGCCATGGAGCGTGCCCTCGTGGCCGCGGCGTCATCCGGGATGAAAGAGAAGCAGAGGACACTTCTCAGGTGGCTCGCGGAGAACCGCGACGAGAAGGCCGTCTACACCGTCCTGATCGGGCGCCTCTCCGAGTCACTGGGCATACCGAGGTCCACCGTGAGGTGGAACCTGAGGGGACTCAGGGAGGCCGGCCTGATCAGAGCCGGGGACAAGGAGAACAAGGGCATTCAGGTGGGCCTAACGGAGATGGGGAGTCTGATAGCTGAGTATCTGAGCACCTCTTGGAGTGACACGGAACACATTTAAAGACGACAGATATGAAAATGGACGAGGCACAATGACGGTTAAGGCCTACATAATGATGAATGTGAAGACCGGGACGGAGGACGAGATCTGCAAGGAGCTCGCCGGGTATGAGGAGGTCGAGGAGGTGTCCACCATCTATGGTCAGTACGATGCCGTGATAAAGGTGGGGGTCGATGACATGAAGCAGCTCGACAGCTTCATCCTCACCAAGCTGAGGAGCATCTCGAACATCATTCTGACCGCTACAATGCTGATATCAAAGGAGTACAGCTGAGCCTCGACTGCTGGTTATCTTTGCTCAGCGCAAGGTTTATTTGCGGATGAGCTTCCTACCATTCCGTCACCTACCGCGCCCTGGTAGTATAGTTCGGCCCAGTATGCCCGGCTGTCACCCGGGCGATCCCGGGTTCAAATCCCGGCCAGGGCGCCAAACATCAACCGTAAAATCCCTTTTAAGTGGGCAATCGAGCGCGCCCTCGCGTGTCGTGGCCCAGTAGAAACAGAGTACGTGAACAAATTTTTCAGGTAAAATGAAGGTGCCCAGGCGTTCTCATCGACGAGATGTAGGTTTTCTTCAAAGCCTAAGCCGTGAAGACGCCTTTGAGGCCCATCTCCTTGATTTTAGCGTCTTCGGGTCCTTCGCCTCTTCGACCCTTCTGACGCTCCCGCCTGGGCAGAATATACTTCCTATACATTATATATTTTCATTCTGTTTAGTGCATCAATCAACTCCGTGCTGGTAGATGGAGTACCGAGCGTGTAAGGGGCTAAAATTGTAGTAAACGTGTTAAAATTCAATCAATAAGTTAAGCGATAGTTTTATTCACCTGATGGGTGCAACTGTGGAGTCGAAGCCATAGAAATATTGCTTGAATGCCTTAAGCCGAGAACACAGTCCGGTCGTAAATCCGGTCTTCAATTATGTAATGGCTCCCTATTATGACTCTTTCATCGTGGAATGACCCCGTAGTAAAGAGCTTAAAAGGATGGTTTAAATAGTAATACTGAGGTTAAATCTCGAATCATCGTCTGAGAGGATATAGGAGGACTGGAATTTGTTTATGCCCAGAGCTTACGACCGCGCTATAACAATATTTTCACCCGAAGGGCGCCTTTACCAGGTGGAGTACGCACTAGAGCTGGTGAAGAGGGGCGCCCCTATTGTAGGAATATCCTCCAAAGAGGGCGTTGTCCTGGCGGCGAACGAGACGCCGGAGAACCGTCTGGAGGATCCCGAGTATTTCCGCAAGATATTTCAGCTTGACGAGCACATAGGAGCAGCGATAGCCGGGCTCAGCTCTGACGCAAGGGTGCTGATAAACCAGTCTAGAGTCTTCTGCCAGAGCAACAGGCTCCTTTACGATGAGCCGGTGGACGTAGAGGTCCTCACCAGGAGGGTGGGGGACCAGGCCCAGGTCTATACACAGCACGCCGGTGTGCGCCCCTTCGGGGTGAGCATGATTATCGCCGGCGTTGACAACACGGGGAACAGGATATTCACAGCGGACCCCAGCGGATCCTACAGGGGCTACCACGCCACCGCCGTCGGCAGGAAGGGCGACGAGGCCAACAAACTGCTCGAGGAGCGCTACAACAAGGACATCACGCTGGAGGAGGCGATGGCCCTCGCGGTGGAGACCGTGAAGACCGCATCCGAGGGGGAGGTCACCTCCAAGAACTGCAAGGTCGCCGTCATACCCGCCGACACAAAAGCCTTCAGGAGACTTGAAGAGGAAGAGGTAGAGAGATACCTCATCTAGAAGGCTCCACTGATGAGTGACAAGTATACGCTGGTCAAATATTCACAATCAGGAGAAAAGTTCGAGATACTAGTTGACCCAGTGAAGGGTCTGTCCTATAAAAGAGGCGAACTCGACGACCTCACAAACGTACTGATGATCGACACCATATTCACGGACTCCAAGAAGGGCGAAAAGCCCTCGACCAGCAAGCTTGAATCCGTCTTCGGGACCAGCGACCCCCTCGAAGTCGCCAAGATAATGTTCGAGAAGGGGACACTGCAGCTCACAGCGCAGCAGAGGAAGGAGATGACGGATCAGAAGCTCAGGCAGATAATCAACATCATCTCCAGGACGTACGTGGATCCAGCTACGAAGCTCCCCCACCCGCCGCTGCGCGTCGAGAACGCCATTTCCCAGACAAAGGTGTCTATCGATCCCTTCATCGATGCAGAGGAGCAGTTCAAGGGGGTCGTGGACGCCCTCAGACCTATCCTCCCCATGAAGGTGGAGAGCATCGAGATAGCCATCAAGATCCCAGCCGAGTACTCATCTAAGTCCTACGGCGTGGTAAAGAACTTGGCTGAGATCAAGCGGGAGGAGTGGAGCTCGGACGGCTCGTGGATGGTGGTGGTCACGATATCGGCCGCCATGCACGGCGAGCTACTGGACCGGCTGGGTAAGACGACCCAGGGGAACCTCCAGACGAAGATCCTTTAGAGAATCGAAGTGAACAACAATGTCTACACGGTTTGAGAACAGAGACCTCGTGATACCGGGAGACGTCCTCTTCGAGGGACGGATAAGGACGGGGGACAACACCTACCGCCATGAGGGCAAGATCAACGCGACAAGAGTCGGGCTGGTCAACTACAGCAAGGAGATGGTCTCGGTCATCGCCCTCGAGGCAGGTTTCAGCCCCTTGTCCGGGGACCTCGTCATTGGGGACGTGGTCGACATCGAGCTTGGCCGTTGGCTTGTGGACATCGACACCTTCACCGAAGCGATACTGAATGTACCCGACGCCATTGACGCCCCATTCAGGTCAGACATAGTGATGCCGGACATCCTGGACGTGGGAGATACGATAGTGGCGAAGATCGTCGACATGGACAGGCGTAAGACGCCCATACTGGGGATACTTGGTAGGGGTCTCGGGAAGATCAACGAGGGCTTTATTATCCGCCTGACTCCTTCCAAGATACCCAGGCTGATAGGTAAGAAGGGCTCGATGGTGAACATGATCCTCAACCAGACCGGGTGCGAGATAATAATCGGTCAGAACGGGAGGATCCTGGTCAACGGTAGGACCCGGGAGCAGGAGGAGATGGCCGTGAGCGTCATAAAGAAGGTCGAGAGAGAGGCTCACATCTCGGGCCTGACCAACAGGGTACAGGAGTATTTGAAGATTCTGAAAGAGGAGAAGAAAAATGAGTAAGAGAAAGAAGAGGACCACGAAGAGATTCGACGGGAGGAAGCCGGACGAGCTCCGGCCTATAAAGATCGAGAGTGGAGTCCTCCCCAACGCGGACGGTTCGGCCTACATAGAGATGGGCAGAAACAAGATCGTCGTGGGCGTGTTCGGGCCAAGGGAGATGCACCCAAGGCGCCTTTCGAAGCCAAACATGGCAACACTGAGGTGCAGGTACCACATGGCCCCCTTCTCGGTGGACCCGAGGAGGTCGCCTGCGCCATCCAGGAGAGACAACGAGATCAGCATGGTGATGAGGTACGCTCTCGAGCCAGCGGTTTTCCTGGAGCGCTACCCCAGGGCCGCCATCGACGTGTACGCCGAGATACTGGAAGCCGACGGGGGGACTAGGACGGCCTGCGTGAATGCCGCCTCGGTAGCCCTAGTCGACGCAGGCATCCCAATGAGGGGCCTGGTGGCGTCCTGCGCCGCCGGGAAGATAGACGGTAATATAGTCCTTGACCTTGGAGACTACGAGGACAAGGAGGGCCAAGCCGATCTGCCCGTCGCCTACATGCCCAAGATGGAGAAGGTCACTCTGCTCCAGATGGACGGCATCCTCTCCGCACAGGAGTTCGAGGACTGTCTGAACCTCGCTATAGATGGATGCAACCAGATCTACGAGGTCCAGAGGGAGGCCCTGAAGAAGAAGTACGGGCTCGAAGAACAGGAGGGCGAAGAGTGATGTCGAACAACGTTGGAATAGTCTCGAGGCTCAAGAAGAGGAAGATAAACGAGGTCGTCGCCGCGGGTAAGAGGATGGACGGTCGGGGGCTGGAGGACCACAGGGAGATCGTCGTGAAGACCGGAGTTCTTGAAAAGGCCGAGGGCTCGGCAGAAGTGCGCATCGGGGACACTTGGGTCCTGGCAGGCGTGAAGGTGGGGCTCGGTCACCCCTTCGAGGACACACCCGACAAAGGGGTGCTGATGTGCAACGCCGAGTACACACCGGTGGCGCACCCGACCTTCGAGCCGGGACCCCCCCGAGAGGACTCCATAGAGCTGGCCAGGGTCGTTGACAGAGGGCTCAGGTCTGCTGAGATACTTGAGCTGGAGAAGCTGAACCTCATCACCGGCAAGCAGGTCTACATGGTCCACGTCGACCTATACGTGCTGAACTACGACGGCAACCTCATCGACTGCTCAGCCCTCGCAGCGATAGCCGCTTTGAAGAGCGCCAAGATGCCCGTATACAATGTCAAGGGGGACACAGTGGAGCTCACCAAGAGGACGAAGGCCCTCAAGGTCACTAGGGAGCCAATAGCGGTCACGCTGGTCAAGATCGGTGACAGCGTCCTCGTGGACCCCACTGCCGACGAGGAGGAGGTCAGGGACGCGAGGCTGACGATCACACTGGACGAGGACGGGAACATCTGCACCATACAGAAGACCGGCACCGAGGGCTTCACAACGGACGAGATCAAGAAGGCCGTCGAGCTGACCACCCAGAAGACCGCCGAGTACAGGAAACACCTGTAGGAGAACAGGGATGCCCAAGAAGAAGAAGACCTTCGGCCTGAGGCTCAGAACCAGGGGCGGCATGTCGGTCCGAAAGCAGTGGACCAGGATAACCCAGGAGAAGAATCGCCGCCACAAGTGCCCCCGCTGCTCGAGTAGGACCGTCAAGAGGGAAGTCTTCGGCATCTGGGACTGCACCAAGTGCGGCTACCGCTTCACAGGCGGCGCCTACATCCCATCCACGAGGACTGGCCAGGCTTCCACGAGGATACGCTAGACCACTTCCTTAATTTTTCTACATCATATTTATCGCCCCAGACGTCATCATAGATCCAAAGGATGAGGCTCTCGTTGGTCGTGAAGGCTGAAATCCTCATACGCATACCCAGTAAGCTGGCGAAGATAGTTGAGGGATCTCTTCTTCCCGAGGCCGAGAGGCCGATATCAGAGAGGTCCAGCGTCCAGGTGCGTACGGAGGACGATAAAATCGCACTGACCTTCGAGGCGTCAGACGTAGCGGCGATGAGGGCCGCCATCAACAGCTACCTTCGCTGGGTGACCGCCATCATGGATGCGGTGGAGACTGTCAGTTGACCATCGCCCAATAACTATAAACATGGGTTTGCAGTGATTAAAGGAGAAGTGCTATGTCCAATCTAAGTCAGCTTCCCCCTGATTTGCAGGAGAAGATCAACAGGTTCCAGCAGCTCCAGAGCACAATGCAGCAGCTCGTGGCCCAGAAGCAGCGGCTGGAGCTGGAGCTCAGCGAGTCGGATCGGGCGCTGAAGACGCTGGAGGATGTCCCGGAGGAGACCAAGGTCTACAAGTCCGCGGGGGCCATCCTGGTGGAGAAGTCCAAGGAGGACGTGGTGAAGGAGCTGACGGAGAGGAAGGAGTTCCTCGACATGCGCGCCAAGGTCCTCGCCAAGCAAGAGAGCAACACTCAGGAGAGGTTGACGAAGATTCAGGAGAGCCTCCAGAAGGACCTAGGCAGGGTACGCTGACTCGGCTGCTTTTTTCGAGATGATGCCTCGGTCGCTGCAAATATTTATGCCCTTTGTCAAGTAATGGATGTTTAGGTTGACTGCTGAAAAAGACCGCCTTAATGAGCTGAGAAAGCTCCTGAGGGGCAGAGCTCTACTCCTAACCCATCACAACGCGGACCCCGACTCCATCTGCGCAGCCCACGCGTTGAAGGAGCTGATCACCAGGCTGGATGCCTCTTCTGAAGCCGGGATTTACATGCCTGGCGGAGCAAGCAGCCTCTCCAAGAGGATCATCACGGGATTAGACATCGAAATCCTCGACGACGCCTCCATCGAGGATTATAGCGTCGTCGTGGTCTTGGACACAGCTACGCTGATGCAGCTCGACGATTGGGGAGACCGCGTGGCCGACTCGGAGGTTACCAAGGTCTTCATAGACCACCACTCGCCTAACACAGAGACCGAATCGACTGCCACGATCTATTTCGTTGATCAAGGGGCCCACTCTACCTGCGAGGTCGTGCAGTGGCTCTACGAGGGGTACGGATTGGCGCCCTCTTCCAACGCGGCAAGGGCCCTTCTCGTCGGTATGGCCTACGACTCCAAGCACTTCTCCCTGGGGTCATCAAGGAGCTTCCAGTCGGCGTCGCGCCTCCTCGAAGTTGGAGGGCCTCTGGAGGAGGTCCTGGCCCTTCTCATAGCGGAGAGGGATCGATCGGACAATATTGCCCGGTTGAAGAGCGCGCAACGTATGCAGCTCCACATGGTGGGCGAATGGGTCATCACCACTTCGAGTCTCAACTCCTATCAGGCCTCTGCTGCCCGTGGGTTGCTGGGACTTGGTGCCGATGTTGCGGTCGTCGCCGGAAATGTTGGGAAAGAGCTGAGGGCCAGCCTTAGGTCGACCGACCGTTTCCACATGGAGACCTCGATCCATCTCGGGAGCGACGTCGCAAGGGTACTGGGCGAAGAGTTTGGGGGTGCTGGGAGCGGTCATCCCACGGCAGCCGGAGTCAACGGTGAGGGGGGCCCAATGGATCTTTTGAAGAGGGCTGTCGGAATCATCGTGGATAAGTTAGAGTAAAAATTGCGCTCGTTTCACAATGAAGCGCTGTGACTTCTCCAGTCAACGGTGAACCCTATCTTCTCAGAGATGAGGAGTCTCCGATTTCGAAGTTTGCCTCCCTTCCCCATCGACCTTCGAATACTATAGATATAACTAATATGTCAGGAGCAATCCTTTTCTGACGGAATCCGAGGACAAGAGAAGGGGAGCCATTGGGAATAATCGAGGTCAGGGACCTACATTACACCTATCCTAACGCCGAGTCCCCCGCCTTGAACGGTATAGACCTCACCATCAATGGGGGGGAGTTCATCCTCGTCACGGGCCCCAGCGGCTGCGGAAAGACCACGTTCTGCCGGACACTCAACGGCCTCATCCCCCATTTCTACAACGGCGAACTAGTGGGGGAAGTCACCGTCGATGGACTGGACATCAGGGATCACCCCACCTACAGCCTAGCACAGCACGTAGGACTGATATTCCAGAATCCGGACAACCAGATCTTCTCCCTCACAGTCGAGAAAGACGTCGCCTTCGGCCTTGAGAACCAGGGCATCGACAAGGAGACGATGTTCGAGAGCATCGGCTGGGCGCTGGACATGACCGGGATAGACCACCTCCGAGAGAGGGCCACCCACGAGCTCTCGGGTGGGCAGAAGCAGCGCCTCGCGATAGCGTCCATCCTTGCCATGAGGCCCAGGATACTGGTCCTGGACGAGCCCACGTCCTTCCTCGACCCCATTGGCGCCGAGCGGACCTTCGGTGTCCTCGACGCTCTCAACCGGGAGTATGGGATTACCATTCTCCTCATTGAGCACAGGGTCGACTTAGCAGTCAGGTACGTCGACAGGGTCATCATCTTCAAGGACGGCAGGATTATGAACTCCGGTCCGCCTGAGGAGGTTTTCAGGCTCGAGGAAACCCGCTTGGCTGGAGTCGGCATCCCCAAGACCATCGAGCTCTACAAGAGGCTCACACGGAAGGGCATAGAGATCGAGAGACCGCCCCTCTCGCCCGAGATGTTCGTCGAACAGCTGGAGCCCTATCTCTCGAAAGTAGGCTCGCACCAGCCTCAGAAATTTTCCGAGTTCGACGAGTTCACCGGCGAGCACCGTATGAACCCTATCATCGAGGCGGAAGACGTCCACTATGATTACTCCAGCGGAGTGCAGGCCCTTAAAGGCGTCTCGCTGACCATACACCAGGGGGAGTTCGTAGCCATCATGGGGGAGAACGGGGCGGGGAAGACAACACTGGTGAAGCACTTCAACGGCCTCCTCAGGCCCGACAAGGGGAACATCAAGGTGGACGGAGAGGACATCTCAGACAAGACCGTAGCCTCCCTCGCCAGGAAGGTGGGACTCGTCTTCCAGAACCCCGACGACCAGCTCTTCTCCGAGAACGTTGAGGAGGAGATCAGCTTCGCCCTCCGTAACTTCGGTTTCAGCGACGACGTCATAGAGAAGCGGGTAGACTGGGCGCTGAACCTCTTGGACATCGGGCGGTATAAGAGGTCGAGCCCCTTCATCCTCAGCGGAGGAGAAAGGAAGCGGGTCGCCCTGGGGTCGGTCCTCGCTTGGGACCCCGACATCGTCGTCCTCGACGAGCCCACTATCGGCCAGGACCACGGCCAGAAGGAGCGGCTCATGCACTTCCTCATGCAGCTGAGGACCCAGGGGAAGACCACGATCATCGTAACACACGACGTGGAATTCGTCGCGGAGTGCAAGCCCCGCATAGTCCTGATGGCCGACGGACGGGTCGTCGCGGACGGGACCATCAAGGAGATCATGACTAACGAGGAGGCGTTGCGGACGGCCTCTGTCTCGCCACCGGAGATAACCAAGCTGTTTTCGAGGCTCTCGGGCCGCGGATTCCCTACTGGAGTGTTGGATGTGGACGAAGCCGCCGAGATCCTTAGTCAGTTGAAGGAGGGAGCGCCATGAGCCTGCTGGAGGGCCTCAGGTTTACCCGTGGGGACTCCCCACTCCACAGACTGGACCCTCGCGTCAAGTTTCTGCTGACGCTCGTCCTCTTCACCATGGCTATACTGTTCATGGATCTACTCCCCCTCATGGTGATCTTCGTAGTACAGATCCCCCTCATTATGGTGGGCAGGATCCAGAGGGAGTGGCTGAAGAGCCTGAAGGGGGGGCTGTTCCTCGCCACGATCATCTTCGCATCGAACCTGGTCTCCTACTACTTCTTCCAGGGAAGGAGCCTGACGACTGCGAACGTGGAGACCGCTCTCGCACTCACGGTGAGATTCCTGGTGCTCATTACGTCGTTCTCCCTCTTCTTCCTCACGACTTCGCCTGACAAGCTCGGCCTTGCACTGGAGAAGGCCCGCATCCCCTACGAGTTCAACTTCGCCTTCATAACCGCCATCAGGTTCGTCCCAGTCCTCGCCGACGAGGCACAATCCATAATAGACGCCCAGAGGTCCCGCGGCCTCGAGCTTGACAAGGGCAACTTCCTGATGAGGATCAGGAAATACATCCCCATCCTGCTCCCCCTGATCATCAATTCAATAAGGAGGAGCCTGGAGCTCGCCGAGGCCATGGAGTCCAGGGCCTTCGGAGCCACAGCCGACAGGACCAACCTCTACGAGCTGACTATGGGCGACAGGGACCGACTCGTTCTCATTATATCGCTGCTTCTCCTGTTCGTAGCGTTCTACGTCCGGTTCTTTCTTCCTCCGCTGCCGCCGCTTCTACCCCATGCCATCATCGTATGAACGATTTATAGGGCAACTACGGAACACTTTAATATTTACCGATTTAGTACTACGGATATTCAGTATATACAATAAAAGGTGACATCGTTTTGGAACCAAGGAAAGTACAGAAAGTTGGGTACTCGACGCTCTCGGTCTCCCTCCCTATGAACTGGACGAAGAAGGTGGGGATCAAGAAAGGCGACCTCGTCTTTATCTCGGAGGAGAGCGACGGCGCCCTCAGGCTGACAGCGGAGCCCGGGAAGACCGAGGACAGCACGGTGTACGTCGTCAACGTCGACAACTGCGATAACGCCAAGGTCCTAGCCAGGGTAATCGTGGGCAACTACGTGCTAGGTCGGGGAGTTATAAAGGTGGAGTCCAGCAGGAGGCTGATGAGGGAGCAGATCGAGGGCATCCGGGAGGTGACCCAAAGGCTCCTCGGTATCGGCATCATAGAGGAGTCCGACAGACACCTCATCCTGCAGTGCTCCATCGACCCGAAGAACTTTCCTCTGGAGACCGTAATCCGTCGACTGTACGTCATCACATCAATCATGTTCAAGGAGACCCTCGACAGCCTCGTTGATGGCGACATGGAGCTTGCCAAGGACGCTATCACCAGAGAGTACGAGGCAGATACCATCTACTTCCTTCTGGCGCGCCTCCTCGCCTCCGCCCAGCAGTCGCGCCTCGTCTCGGAGGGCATTGGTATAACCGAACCTATCGACATCGTGCAGCACAGCATCATCGCCTGGTACCTGGAGATGATCGGCGACAGAGTGAACAACATCGCATCGTCCATCATAAAACTACAGCCATTACGCCAGGAATCCGACGACGAGCTTGTCGAGCGTCTAGCTCAGATCGGTATGATGGCCTTCACCATGTTCGACAAGGCCGTGAAGAGCATCTTCGAGAAGGACCTCGTCGTCGCCAGCGACGCCGTAGACCTCTACGACAACGTTGAGAAAGAGGAGAGGAGCCTGCTTAAGAGGTTCCAGAACGGGAGCAGCCTAGATGTCGCCGCTAACGTCAGCCAGATAGCGTGGGATTTCAAGATCATCGCCGAGCACAGCTCGGCTATCGCAGAGATCGCGATAGATCACGTCCTGAAGGGCCAGAACGATGTTTGCCAGGTAGAAGAATCTCCTAAAGTAAAATCTTGAGGCAGAATTGGGTAACTCTCGCCGCGTTTCTTGACGGGCTAAGGTCGATCAAGCGATCGTCCTCAAGTACTTTATATATGTTTTGTATGCTCAGTATATACTCATAAATATTGTACATTACAGCCTCGCCAAATCCAAAGAGGGAATCATAATTTAAATAACGATGATATCATAAGGACAGGAAAATGAGCTTCGTCAAGGAGGTCTCCAACTGGCTTCTCTCCGGCATTGGCGGGATCGTGCAGGGCATCGAGGACGACGAGATAAACCGGATGGTCGAAGTAGTGCTCGACGCTATGGACAACAAGATCCTGCTTCTGGGGACGGGACGCAGCGGTTTCGTCGGCAGAGCTTTCGCCCTGCGGCTGATGCACCTGGGATTTAACGTCTACGTGAGCGGAGAGACCATCACTCCCGCTCTGACGCCGGACGATCTTGTTCTGGCGATCTCCGGCTCGGGAACAACCACAACTGTCGTTGCCCAGGCCGAGGTGGCTAGGAGTGTCGGTTCCAAGATAACCGCCGTTACTTCCCATCCCGACTCTCCTCTCGCGGAGCTCTCTGACGACATAGTCGTGGTCAAGGGCAGGACCAAGATCGACCAGGAGTTCGACTACGACGGGAGGCAGATTGCAGGTGAGTACGACAACGCCCCTCTTGGCACTATGTTTGAGCTCTCCGTCATGGTGTTCCTGGACTCCGTCATAGCCGAGTTGATGCAGAAGCTCGGGATACACGAGATCGATCTCAGGAGAAGGCACCCGAAAGCCGTTTGATCCCCTCTTTCTCTGTTTTCTGGGGGACTGCGTTCGAGATGTTCATTTATTACGCCTTTTTCGATCAATAAAGCGCCCCTTTGAGGCGTATTTCCTCTGAATAACGTATAACATCCTTTGTAGAGCTGAACAGGCTTAATTTTTTCAGATTATAAATAGATTTAAATGGTCCCTTATTTGTGTCTATAGAGTAATCGGACTCAAGGGTTAGACGTAAAATGCCTAGGTTCAAGCAGACGAACGAGATCAGAAAACTGATGAACGACAAAGAGCACATTAGGAACATAGGGATCATCGCGCACATCGACCACGGCAAGACGACCATGAGTGACAGCCTCCTCGCTATGGCCGGCCTGATGGCGCCTGAGAGGGCTGGGGAGACGCGAGCCCTCGACTACCTGGAGGAGGAACAGCGGCGGGGCATCACGATTAAGACTGCGAACATCAGCCTCCTCTACGAGGAGGAGGATCAGCCCTACGTGATCAACCTCATCGACACCCCCGGACACGTTGACTTCTCCGGCAAGGTGACCCGTGCCCTGAGGGCCTTGGACGGGTGCGTTCTGCTTGTCGACGCTGTCGAGGAGTTCCAGATCATGACCGAGATCCGGCTCAGGGTCGCCCTGGACGAGAGGGTCAAGCCGGTCCTGTACATCAACAAGTTCGACAGGCTCATCAAGGAGCTCAAGATGGACGCAGCTGCCGTCCAGGAGAAGCTCGTCAGGGTCATCAACCAATTCAACACCATAGTACAGACGTACGGCTCCGACGAAGTAAGGAACAAGTGGAGGGTGAACGCAGCAGATGGGACGGTCGCCTTCGGTTCCGCCCTCGACAGGTGGGGCTTTACGCTCCCGATGCTCCAGAAGAAGGGGCTCTCGTTCACCGACATCGTTGAGTTCTACAAGAACGGGGAGCTGGAGAAGCTCCAAGAGATGCTACCCCTCAGCGAGGCCATCTTGTCGATGGCTGTCCACAAGCTGCCGAACCCGATAGAGGCTCAGCCCCTCAGACTGCCGCAGATCTGGCAGGGCGACCTTGACAGCGAGCTGGGTAAAGCGATGTTGAACCTAGACGACGACGGACCTCTCGTCGTGTGCATCACAAACGTGATCATCGATCCTCAGGCCGGCGTGGTGAGCACCGGGCGCATCTTCTCAGGCACCATCGGGAAGGGCCGCGACGTCTATCTCTTGATGGCCAACAGGCACTACAAGATCCAGCAGGTGAGTATCTACATGGGCCAGTACAGGGAGATCGTCGACGAGATACCGTCGGGGAACCTCGTTGCCCTGCTGGGCCTCGAGCAGGGGAGGGCTGGCGAGACCCTGGTGAGCCAGGAGCACCAAGAGGGCGCTGTCGGGTTCGAGTCCATCAAATACATCTCGGATCCTGTGCTAACTGTGGCGGTCGAGCCGAAGAGGCCCACGGACCTCCCGAGGCTCATCGATGCGCTCCAGAAGCTGTCCATCCAGGACCCGAACCTCGTGACCACTATCAACCAGGAGACGGGCGAGTACCTGCTCGCCGGGATGGGGGAGCTCCACCTGGAGATCGCCATCAAGGACCTGCAGCGGGAGCACAGGCTTGACGTGACGGCCACTGAGCCCACCGTCGTCTACCGTGAGACCATCCAGCATGAGGCGGGGCCCTTCATGGGGAAGAGCCCGAACAAGCATAACAGGGTCTGGTTGGTGGTTAAACCCCTAGACCCGGTGATCTCGGACCTCATTAAGGATGGTGAGCTCAGCGAGCTCAGCTCCAGACGCCAGAGAGAAGACATCCTCCACGAGAAGGGCGGGTGGTCGACGAGAGAGGCGAGGAGGATCGTCGCGATCGATAAGAACGTGAACATCCTCACGAACGCTACGACAGGCATACAGTATCTCCGGGAGGTCATCGAGCACATCGCCGGGGGCTTCCACTGGGGTCTGGAGTCTGGCCCATACGCTGGGGAGGCGGTGAGGGGTATTCACGTCGTGATCGAGGACGTACAGCTCCACGAGGACCCCGTGCACAGGGGACCTGCCCAGATGATGCCCACAACTAGGGGGGCCCTCTACGCCGCGCTTCTGTCCGCCGAGCCGACGTTGCTCGAGCCCATCTACAAGATACAGGTCAGGATACCCCCAGAAGAGCTCGGGAACGTGACGGGACTTATCAGCAGGAAGAGGGGGAGCATCCACAGCGTGGAGCAGTCGGGGCCCGCAGTCACGGTCACCGGTATGCTGCCGGTGTCCGAGACACTGGGGCTCTCACAGGAGATGAGGGCTGCTACGTCAGGCAGTGCCTTCTGGCAGAGCACTTTCGACCACTGGGCGCCGGTCCCGACGAGCCTGCTCGTGGAGACTGTGCAGAAGGTGAGGATCAGGAAGGGCCTAGACCCTAACCCACCGCCTGCGAGCAGGTGGATCGTCCGGGAGTAGATGCTCATACCCTGACAATCTTTCCATCAAATTTCTATTATCCAGGTTTTCAAGTATCGATCAATAAACGCAGCTAACCTTTTGTTCATTAAATTCAAAGTAGGTCTACAGGTCACCTCCCATGGAGTTCCTGAACGAGAATGAGATACTGGACAACGCCACATCGGACGTTTTCAGGAAATTGAGGAGGGACGCCCTGGATATCTTGGTCACATCTCTGAACGCCGTTGACCCAAGAAAGGCTGTCAGGAGGAGCCTCACATTGGCCGATGGACGGCTAAATATCGACGGCGAAGAGCTCGATCTCAGAAGATTCTCCGAGGTCCTCGTGATCGGCGGTGGGAAGGCTTCTGGAACCATGGCTGAAGCGATAGAGGGGCTTCTTGGGAGCCATATCTCCGGGGGGTACGTCAACGTTCTGAAGGGCACGGAGTCAAACTTCAATCTCAACACCATAAGGGTGAAAGGGGCGTCGCATCCCGTCCCGTCTGAACAGGGGGTGAGGGGTGTAGAGGAGATGCTGTCCCTCGTCGAGGACGCAGCGGAGGACACACTGGTCCTGGTTCTTATTTCTGGAGGGGGGTCGGCACTGATGACACTGCCAGTCGACGACGTGCCACTCGATGACGCGAAGAGGCTGACCGAGCTCCTCCTCAGGAGCGGTGCGACCATCGACGAGCTGAACGCCGTGAGGAAGCACATCTCGGCAGTCAAGGGGGGTCAACTGGCTGGGAGGCTCTATCCTGCAACGGTGCTCAGCCTCATCCTGTCCGATGTGGTCGGAGACAGACTGGATACCATCGCATCGGGACCGACAACCCCAGATACCACGACGTTCCAGGATGCCCTAGACGTCCTTAAGAGAAGGGGGCTATGGAGTGAAACTCCCGAATCCATACGCCAGCACCTTGAGAGTGGCATTAAGAGAGAGATCGATGAAACCCTGAAACCAGGAGACGCTGTGTTCGACAATGTGCACAATGTCGTTATCGGCAGTAATAGTACCGCCGCCAAGGCGGCTCTTGAGAGAGCAAGATCCCTCGCATACAACTCAGTGCTCCTGTCAACGAGCGTTGAGGGGGAAGCAAGTCGAGTGGGCGCAGGTTTCGCCGAGATGGTGCAGAGAATCGCTGAGAGAGAGAACCCCATCGGTCCTCCAGCCGCTGTCGTCGCAGGGGGAGAGACCACCGTAACGGTCATTGGCTCAGGCTCTGGCGGTAGGAACCAGGAGCTGGCCCTGAGCGCGTGTCGCGGCATTAGAGATCTCGATGCTCTCATCGCGACCCTCGCCACTGACGGCATCGACGGCCCGACGGAGGCGGCGGGAGCCGTTGTCGACGGCTCGACGATGAGCAGGGGTCTTACCTTGGGTCTCGATGTTGAGAGACACCTCAGAGATAACGACTCCAACACCTTTTTCGAGGCGCTCGGAGACGCACTCATGACCGGACCTACTGGTACGAACGTCAACGATCTCACCCTGATACTAGTTTCGAGCGGAAAGATTGGCGATTAATATCGAAGCACCGGATGACCGCGAATATCATCTTTTAACCGCCAAGTGCAAGGTAATTTCATATCCGAGTCTCTACATGAGGGATGGACACTGCCTAGGAGTAGGAGAGTAAGAGACATCCAGACAGCGCTGGAGGAGATAGGCGAACTTCTGGGCGAGATGGAGTACCTGGCGTCAACATTAATCGTCGAAGGGCCCAGGGACGTGGAGGCCCTCCGCCGACTCGGTTACGGGGGTAGGTTAAACATTTACTCGAAGGTCTCCGTCTCAGACGCCGAGCTGGTGGAGTCCATTGCGCGGGAGGCTTCTTCAGTCGTTATACTCACCGACTTCGATGAGGAGGGTCGGAGGATAATGGGGCATCTGAAGCACCTATTCGAAAGAAACGGCGTGAAAGTGGAGACAGGTCTCCGGCGCGAGTTCGGTCGTCTAATGGCGGCTATAGGCATCTACGTGATCGAGGACCTGGACAACGCCGCTCAGAGAGTGTAGGGTTCATAAATGCGGTCCCGACTTTCCGGGGAAATGTTAAAACGCTCTTTGCAGCCTATGAGAGGTGATAAGCATGTTCAAGATAGAGAAAGTCGTGGTCGATGGCTCACGGTTCCTTGGTCTTAAGTCCGAGTTCGAGGGTCTCCCTCCTCTGCTCCTCGTGAAGGGTGAGAAGGGGTTCGTGATGTGCGGTTACCTGAACATCGATGCGGCCGAGAAGGTGGGCGCGACTGCAGCGGTCGTCAGCGGCGTCAGCAGCTTCGAGGACATCCTGAACGCAGAGATAAGGAGCGCCACGTCAAAGGCGAAGGCCCTAGGGCTTGAACCAGGCATGGTCGTCCGGGAAGTCATCGGCGTGCTAGCTTAGCCGACGCCCTCGCAGAGCTCACTCACTCTCTTCTTCGCCTCGCTTAGTAGATTCCTCCCACTCGACGTCGACGATCTTCCTCGTGGAAATATGACCTCTCAGAATGGACACCTTGCAGCCGAAATATCTCTCGAGGAGCTTTAGGACCGCTGCGTTCGCCTTTCCTTTCCTTCGGGGAGCCTTCACCCTTACGAGGTACATACCTTCGCCTAGGTCCTCAACACTATCGTCCCTGGATCCCGCTTTGACGTCGACGGTTATCCTCATTCGACGATTGACCTCATATCATACTGTTCATGTCAAGTAAAAAAATATCTCAATCCAGAACGCGTTTTTCAATTAGAAATAAAGAAAAGACAAAACGAGGTGGTTGTTGGGCAATAAAATATGTAATTTTAAAGTCCGACTTCGCCAGCCCTAGAGCCGAGTGTCTCCTTTAGGGCTGCGATCGTCTGCGTTGGGAAGTCTTTCATAAGGCTTTCGAACACTGACTGTGCTATGTATTTTTTAAAACGATCCTCGTCGAGGCCCGGGGAGTACTTCCTCCTCATCCCTCCTTTGCATGTCTCCTCCACGTAGGCGAGGACGTTCTCATCGCACATGGCGTTTAAAAAGTTGATTATCGACGCTCTGGAGATCGTCTTTCCATCAAGGACGTTGTTTACATGGAGGTAGACCTCCCTTGAGGTGACGCC
>CP070784.1:623571-646454 GCA_020346605.1 Candidatus Bathyarchaeota archaeon
AACCCACGGTCATCAGCTCCGCAGGCTGACGTCTTATCCTGACTGGACCACGAGCCCAACTACACGTACCCCACCACATAAATAAACCTAACACACAGCAGGTGCCCACAACCAACAACAACCAGTGACGCACTAGAACCAGCGCCATAAAAGAAGTCTGTACCAAAAAATGGGTCAGCGCAGGCTCAATTTTTTTAATTAACCACACCAGAACTACAAGAAACGGTACACGTGAATAAAACCCAACTCAAAACGACGCTGAGCCTCTATCAATCCTGTTCTCAACGGCCCCAACAACAAGCGCAGAGCCCAGGACCACTAGGTACACCATCATCATCGGAATCTCCGACTACCAAACCATCAACGAACTCGACCTCTCAGACGACGACGCACTCGCCATGAGGGACGTCCTCGACGCCATCAGCTGGATCTACATCATCACCATCACAGACCTGCAGGCCACAAAGACCGGCATCCGAAACGCCATCACCGCCCTCATCGGAGTCGCCGACACAGACGACCTTGTCCTATTCTACTTCGCAGGACACGGCGCGCGCGCCGAGGAGCTCCACTACCACGCCACCCTAGGCACCACCACTTACAGCCCCACCTAGGACCCCCTCAGCTCCACAACCACGACCCCGCCGCAGACGTCAGGATCGGCCTCTGCCGCATCGTCGGAGGAGAGATACAGCCCCCAGACACGACCACAATAACAACCTTCGCAGCCGGACGGACGGCAATAACCCTCTTGACACTGGCTGCCATAGCCGTCACCCTGAGGATCAGGAAAACTCGGTAACTCCCTGGAAAATCAGTAAAAAGGGGAAAGAAAGCTAGTAAAGCGCCGGGCTACTCCATGTAGGGGACCATCCGCCGCCACCTCTCCCCCTGCCCGGGGTGATCCTCGAAGAACCTGCCTATGATCTCCTCCACCCGGCCCTGAGCCCTCACCAGCGCCTCGGCCATCTTGAAGCTCACCAGGCTGCCATCCTTCTTCAGGAGCCTGCCGTCGACGACCACGTCACTGATATCGCCCGAGGAGCCGTAGAGCACCAGGCTGGTGAGGGGGTCCTTCGTCGGGGTCAGGAACGGGTTCAGCATGTCCACCGTGATGAAGTCCGCCCTCTTCCCCGGCTCCAGCGACCCCACCTCGCCGCCTAGCCCCAGCACTTCCGCTCCCCTCCTCGTTGCCAGCTCCAGCAGCTCGTAGAAGCCGGGGCGCGCCCTCGTCCGGTCCCCCAAAAGCATCCCGAAGGCGCCGCCTACCGCCCTCGCCCTGGCGCGCTGGCCAGCCAGGTTCTCCCTCAGCAGCTGGAGCACGTCGTGGAAATAGTCGTCCGTCCCCAGCCCCACCGGGATCCCCATGTCGAGCCACCGGACCAGCGGGTTCCTCACGCCCCGACAGTGTAGTATCCCCATCCCTGACTCCGCTATAAGGCGCGTATCCGCCTCCGTGGCGTAAGTGCAGTGGGCGCCCGTGAGCCTGTCGTCGAGGACGCTCAGGTCGTGTAGGTGCCTAGGCGGCGTCTTCCCGTACAGCCGCTCCACTTGCTGGCACTCCCTCCAGCTCTGGGAGAGGTGCGTCGTCATCCTCAGCCCGTGCTCCCCAGCAAACTCGCTGCACTTGAGGTAGGTCTCCGGCATAGCCAGGTCGGCGGCCTTCGGTGCCATCACAGTAGTGAATAGCCCGCCCCCCCTCCCGTGCCAGTCCCTGTGCAGTTTAACGGCGCGCTTGAATGCGGCCTCACCCTTCTCGGGGAGGTACTCGTATACTCCCTTCCTCAGCCGCTCCAGGTCCACCTCCTCGATGTCGGCACCCAGCACCACCCTGAGCCCTGCCTCCTCCACCGCACTGGCGAAGCCGTCGGGGTAGGTGTAGATCACCATCGACGTGGTGCACCCACCGTAGATAAACTCCGCGCACGACGCCAGGCCCAGCCACTCCATGTCCTCAGGGCGCCTATACCCCTCCAGTGGTAGGTTCACACCGTAAAAGTCGCCGATCAGCTCGTAGACCCCCCTGAAGTACTGCTGCAGGTGGCTGTGGACGTTCACGAAACCCGGGAGCACCAACCTGTGCCCGCCATCGATCACGTACTCGGGGCTCCATGGCGCCTCCACCTCCCTGCCCACCTCCACGATCCTGCCATCGTCCACGTACATGCTCCCGCGGGGATAGACCCTCCGGCTCCCATCCATTGTAGCGATGAAGGCGTCCCTGATCAGTATATCACCCAACACCAACACCGACCCAAAATAGGATCGCTTAGGCTATAAAGGGATGGAAACCAGAAACCCTCAACAAGAGGGCCTGGTAGACCCCACAGAGAGCCGCCACAGGCTTAGTGGGAGGAGAGCCTGCTCCTCAGCTCCTCGATGTAGTCGTCGGTATCGTAGCCTTTCTTGGGCTCGTACTTGACGCCCTTCTTCACGTACAGGTTCTCCACCAGGAGATCTTCGATGATCACGTGCCCCTTCCCCACGATGGCGGCCAGAGCGTTGGAGAACCTCTCTAGGTTACCGGGGATCTCCTCCCGCCTGAGGGAGTAGACGTCCTCCATCGTCCTATAGATGGTCTCCACCGACCGCCTGCTGAAGATGTCCGAGAAGACCTCGTTTATGGTCACCAGTAATGTACTGTCGAAATCCCCGCTGGGAGGCCTGGATCCACTATATGGGCTCATAGAACTTCATCTGGTTCTTCAGTTCACGGGCCCTAGCATCGATGTAGTCTGAGACCCTGTCCTCGCCGTACTTCTCGCTCTCCTGCCTGCTGAGGTGCGCCTCGATCATCTCGAGCAGCGTCTCGATCTTCACGGGCTTCAGGATGTAGCCGTCTGCGCCCCTGTTTACGGCCTCGATGGCGTTCTGCAGCGTGGGGAACCCTGTGACAATGATCTTGATCATCTCGGGAAGCTCCTCATCGATGACATTAAGGAGTTCGATGCCGTCCATGTCCGGGAGTCGTATGTCGATCAGCGCCAGGTTGTAATCGCCGTCTCTGATCAGCTGTGTGGCGCCCTCACCATCCTCCGCCGTGTCGACGAAGTACCCCTGTCTCTCCAAGTTAACCCTGAAGACGGTTCTTATACTTTCGTCATCGTCGACAACGAGTATCCTTGCCATATCTCCCATATTCCACCCTGAAAGTTCTATCTTTAATATCTTTATGAACCCCAGATACTAATCAGGAAGCAGTGGCCTCCACCCCTCTTCAGGTGTAAGGTAGCCTGACAGTGAAAGTCGTCCCCTCCTCCGGCCTGCTCACCACGCTGATGGATCCACCGTGGGACTCCAGAATCCGCTTGCAGATCGAGAGACCGAACCCCATCCCCTTCGCCTTCGTCGTGAAGAGGGGGCGCCAGATGTCCGCGATGATCTCCTCGGGTATCCCATTCCCGGTGTCCGTGAAGGATATCTCCACTGCCCCCCGAGTCCGCTGGCTCTCAATTATGAGCTCGCCCCCCGCGGGCATGGCGTCGCAGGCGTTTGTGATGAGGTTGACGAAGACCCTCTTGATCATCTGGTCGTCCACCTCGATCGCCGGTCCATCAGAGGTCAGATCGAAAACGGCTACGTTCTCGGGGATCTTAACCTGATCCAGCGCCTCCCTGACGAGTGAGCGGGGATCCGTCTTCGACGGATCCAGGTTTATGTTTTTGGAGTAGTCCAGGAGGTCGCTGATGATCTTGTCGGAGTACTTGATGTCGTGCTCGATGATCTCTAGCATCTTGAGGGTCTCATCGTCCCCCGACGAGCCGTACCTCTTCCTCAGGTAGTAGGCAGCCCCCATTATCCCGGTCAGAGGGTTCCTGAGGTCGTGGCCCACCATCGCCGCGAGCTCGCCGATCGCGGCCATCCTCTCTGCCTCTCGGAGCATCGCGGTCCTCTCCTTCACCATCTCCTCTAGCCTATCGGTGTACTCCCTTAGCTCCTTCTCCATCTTTTTACGATCGGTGATGTTCCTGATGAACGCGAGGGAGGCAGGCCTTCCCTCGTACTCGATGAAGGAGACGTTGGCCTCGATGTCGACCGTGGCCCCGTCGATCCTCAACACGGAGAACTCGTAGCGCGTAGACTGCTCCTCCCCCTTCTGACGCCCCAGCGCCCGGGTCTTTACCATCTCCCTATCTTTCTCAGCGATGAGTTCCAGACAATCCCTGCCGATGATCTCCCAGGGCATTATGAACCCGTGGAGTTCGGCTAGGCGCTTGTTCGCATAGACGATGTTCGTGCCGACGAGGACCACGACGGCGTCCATAGACTCCTCCAACAGTTGCCTGAACTTCTCCTCGGATTTCTTCAGCCTCTCCATCTCCCGGAGACGGCCCATGGCGGATGCTACGTGCTCAGCGAATATCTCCAGCAGCCTCTGATCTTGGGTAGTGAAGGCGTTAAGCCTCTCGTTCTCTAAGTTGATCACTGCTTCGACCTCGCCATCGACGACGACGGGGACGGCGAGTTCCGAGAGGGAGTGCCCTCCGTCGTCAAGAATGACTTCGACGTAGTCGTCGTCCTCCCTCGTGTCGTGGATCAGCTGAGACTCCTTGGTCGTGAAGGTCCTTACTATCACTCCTGGACCGTCTAGCGGGAGGTTGACGTGTTCTTTTAGATCGACACCTTTGGAGTATATCGCCCTGAGCTTATCTCCTTCCTTGAGGTTGAAATCCCCGCCTTGGAACCCGAGGACCCACTCAATCGTCTTAAAGGTCAGCTCCGCGATCTCCTCGATGTTCGCGGCGATTACCAGCTCTGAGGCGTGCTGGTGGAGCGCCTCCAGCCTGCGCTCGTACCTCACCCGGTCGCTGATCTCCCTAACGACGCCCTCGTATCCAAGCGGGGAGCCGTCCTCGGACCGGCGGACGCTGAATGAGAGCTCAGCCCAGACCTCTGAGCCGTCGGGCCTCGCGAAGTTGATGACCTTTTCCCTGAGCTCCCCTCTCTCCAGGATCCCCCTCTGAAACTCCTGGATCACGTCCTCAGGAAGGTGGCTCTGCCACGTCGATATGTTGCCCTCAAGGAGCTCATCCATCTCGAAGCCGAGTATCGATGCGAAGGCGGGATTCACGATCAGATACCTGCCCTCCAGGTCCGTCTGAAAGATCCCCTCGCCGACTGAGTCGAAAAGGTCCCTATAGAGCCGCTTCTCCTCTCGGGCGTTCTCCGATCTGGCTTGACCCTCCTGTTCTACTAGAGCGTTGACATTTTCAACTGCCACATCGGTCACGTCTCTCACTCATTCCCTTCATGGTCCACGGTTCTTCAGAGCTGACCATCGAGCACCAGATGTCGGTCTCAACTCTAGGACTGGATGCCCGGAAAGGCCTAGAAATGCAGATATATCATTTTTTATTAGTAAATTCTGTAGCAATAGCACATATTAATAGTGCATATTTAACACTTAACTAACCCTTTTTAAAAAACAGGCACTAGAATAAATATTCATAATTTCCTAACCGAAGATAATTCAGTCATTTTCAATATATATTTAGAGATCATGTGTTTGCGTGAGGAACCTTCAGTTTTCGCGCTGGTGTTTTTCGACCTATTTTGTTCGCTTCACCTCATGCGCCATTCGAACTTGGGTTGAGCTCTTCCATTAGCTGGCATGCGCGGCACGTCTCTCCCGTCGTCGGCTCTCCGCAGAGCCTGCATCGACCGATTAGATCTCCCGGCTCGACGTTGGGAATCAGCTTGAGGGCCGTCCGGTAGACCGTAAACGTTGTCCCCGGACGCTTGACCTCCACCCCGTTGATGAATGCCCTCATATCGTTCCGCATCGCCTCCGAGGCGTGAGGGCAAGGGATCTCCTGGAACCTGAATCCCTCTAGGTGGGCGTAGAGGGCGGACTCCCGCTCCGGCACCTCACAGTAGGGCTTCACCCTCCTCACGAAGCCTTCGACCTCGCCCCCACCGGGGTGCATCAACGAGAGGCGCCTAAGGTCGCCCCTCAGCAGGTTCATGAGCGCCGTCTGGGCGAAGTCATCCAGATTGTGGCCCGTCGCCAGACGATCGGCTTCGACGCTCCTCGCTGCCTCGTTCAGGGCCCGCCGGCGGAGGACGCCGCAGTATGAGCACGGCGTAAGCTCCCTGGGGGTCGATGCGACATCGTCCATAGTGGTGCCGAAGAGGTCCGCGAAGGAGAAGATGTTGTGTTCGACGCCCAGTTCCCTGCACGCCTCCCCAGCTATGGTAAGGGCCTCGTCCCTGTACCCGGCGACACCCTCATCGATGGAGACTGCTATCACCTCAGACCGGGGGAACTCGGCCTCTATTTCGTTCAGCACGTGCAGCAGCCCCAGGCTGTCCTTGCCCCCGGAGACCCCGACTGCTATCCTGCTGTCGTGCTCGAACATGTCGTAGCGGGATACGGTTCTCTCGACCCGTTCGCGGATCGTGGACTTGAAGCAATCGGCGCAGAGCCTTTCGCCAGAGTAAGGCCTCAGATAGATGGAAGGCCTTCTACCGCACTTTGTGCACTGCTTGACTGTCTCCGCCAAATCGGTCGATCGAATGCTCCCGGAACAGAATATAAACCCTTCAATAAGGGTCGTCAGCCGCCGTGAGTGATTGGTAGGAGGATGAGCTCGTCTCCATCCTTAAGCTTGGTGTTCAAGCCTTGAAGGTTGTTTATCTCGACACCATTCAGTATTATGAGGGCGTTGGCTGAAGGGCTCTGGATTACCGGGTCAAGCAACGTCTTTCTGAAAGTGCTATCGAACTTTCCAACGAGCGTCTGAAGGACAGTCGAGACGTCCCCTCCTTCCGGGAGATCGACTGACGCCTCATGTCTGCCCGAGGCCGCCCGCAGAGTCCCTATCATCCTCACGACGACGCTGACCACACTCACTCCTCAAAGGGTTAACCACATGTTCGTAACGTATAAATCTGCGGCGTCGGGGTTAGAATTGATGCCTTGATGAAGGTCGAGGTCAAGTTCTACGCCATGCTCAGGGAGGCTACGGGAAGGAGGAAGGAGTCCGTGGAGATCTTGGAGAAGTCCACGGTCGGCGACCTCCTGGCACTGCTCTCGGAGAGGTACGGAGGAGACCTGACACACTTCATCTATGACGATCGGGGGAATATCAGAGACTATCTCTCATTCATGTTGAATGGCTACAACATCTACAGCCTCGATGGATTCGATACGCTTCTCAACGAAAATGACGTCGTAGCCATCTTACCACCCGTTGGTGGTGGCTAGAAACCCAGATCAAAAAACGTGTCTACGTAGTTCTAGATAAACAATCTGTTATGATGGAAAAAAGGGGCGTTCTCAGGCGCCCTTGTCGATTTCTACACTCCCATCGCTTGAAATTGTGCCTTTTGCGTGCCTGAGACCCCAGCAACTTATCACAACTCCAACAGGCAGCGACGCTGGGTGCCTAGCAGCCATCTCGATGTGTAGGTCCAGCGCCGTGGGCCCCTCCCCCAGGCCCATGGTCCCGATACCGAGCTGGTTCACCTTCTCCAGCAATTCCTGTTCGATTGCAGCGACCTTGAGGTCTTGGCTCCTCACCTGGAAGGGCTTCAGGAGCGCCTTCTTCGCTAGGGTCATGCAGAGGTCCTCTCCCCCACCTATACCCACACCAATGAAGTAGGGCGGACACCCAAGGGAACCTGCTTCAGCCACCGCCTCGATGACGAACTGCTTCACACCCTTCATGCCGAGGCCTGGCTTCAGCATCCTGTGTGCGGCGACGTTGGTGCTGCCCCCACCCTTGGGCATCGCGACGATCTCCAGGTCATCCCCCGGGACCATGTCGATGTAGAAGATGGGGACGTGGCCGTTCAGCCCGACGTTGTCCCTCGTGTTCCCCTCAAACATGTCAACGGCGTTGGGCCTCAGGGGCACCTCCTGAGTCGCCCGACGGGTCGCTTCGACTAGGATCTCCTTCAGCTTGGACCTAAGCGGGAATCCGTCCCCCACCTTCAACATGAAGGCGACGATGCCAGTGTCCTGGCACATAGGCCTGGATCCCTCCCGGGCGATGGAGACGTTCTCCAGGATGTTGCTGAGCTGGGCCCTCCCGACCGCCCCCTCAGTGTTCTCAAGCCCCTTCTCCATGGCATCGACGTACTCCACAGGGAGCTCAGTCACGGCTATCCTGAGGAGCTCGACGGCTGTGTCCTCTACGACCTTCTCCATGTTGACCAACTCTAGCCCTCCATGGAGGCTAGGATCTCCGCCATCCTTGCCGAAACCCTATCTTTTACGTTCTGGGTCATATTGTTCCCGTGGGTGTCTATGGTCACGATCATTGGCCCGAAGTCCACGGTCTCGTAGACCCAAAGGCACTCGGGCATCCCGAGCTCATCTAGCCAGAAGACGTCCTTGACCTTCTTGATTCCCCTCGCTGCTAGGAGGGCGGCGCCCCCCGTGAAAGCCCCGTAGACGCATCCGTACTCCTGGCACGCCTTCGAGGTCCTGTCGCCCATGCCGCCCTTGCCGATTATGATGGCTGGTCGGAACGCCTCTATGAACTTGTCCTGGAAGATCTCCATCCGCGCGGAGGTCGTGGGGCCCGCCGCGATGACGGTCCACACTCCATCCACTTCCCTCATGATCGGCCCGCAGTGGAAGATCCCCACTCCCTCGAAGTCGACGGGAGGATCTTCGCCACTCTCGTGGAGCTCCAGAGCCTTCAGGTGCGCCTCGTCCCTGGCTGTGATCACTGTTCCGCTGACGTAGACGAGATCGCCCATCTTGAGCTGCCTGATGTCCTCGTCTGGGATAGGGGTCTTAAGATGATGTTCCATGTTCAACACTCCTTTGAACTAGCCTACAACTGAATATAAGTCATGGCAGTGGTGCTGGGCGAGAACGGAAACAAGAAGTTGTCATCGTGCAGATCAGAGTTGTCTGGAGGCTTCCTCGGCCTTCTCGTCGAGGATAGCTGCGGAGTACATTAGCACGAGGAACGTGATCGTTGGGATGATTGTGCCAACCGTGTCTCTCTGGGTGAGGCTGTAGATCGCGTAGAATATGTTGACCGCTCCGAAAATCGCCATGATCGACGAAAGGCGGGTATGCTCCAACGTGCTTCTTTCACCTGCCGCAAATAATTCCCCGTGTGTATTTAAAAGTCTCGAGCCCCAAATGGGACATCGATTACTGATTTAGTTTCACATGGAGTAGGGCTTCGGGGCCTCCACGCTACTGATCGGTGTGATTGGTCTAGCAAAAGTATAAAATGGTTGACGTTCATGCTTATCAGATGTCATCAGGGAAGTCGAAGCTGTACTTCACCTTTGGACCAGAGAACGCTACCTTCAAGGCGAGGATCGAAGAGCTGAGCGGGGAGAATATCGACCTCTGCTTCCAGTGCGGCGCATGCAGCTCCGGGTGCCCCCTGACCCAGGAGATGGACCTACTCCCCTCCACGGTGATCCGCTACGCCCAGTTGGGCATGGAGGAGGCTCTGGACTCCAAGACGATCTGGATCTGCATAACCTGCTTCAACTGCGAGGTCCGCTGCCCCAGGGGCATCGACATCGCCAACGTGATGGAAGCCCTCAGGCAGATCGTCCTCAGGAAGAAGTACGACAAGGTAGCTCTCGACGACCTGACCCCGGAGGAGCTCAGGGAGCTCCCCCAGATCGCGATCATAAGCAACCTGAGGAAACTCACAGCTTGAGGTGACTGCATGAGACTGGCTTATTACCCGGGATGTACGCTGAAAACTAACGCGGAGAACTTCGACTCCTCGACCATCGCGACCGCCGAGGCTCTAGGCGTTGAGCTCGTGGAGCCCGCCAGATGGAACTGTTGCGGAACAGTCCACGCCCTGGCGAAGGACGACGTGATGCACCTCCTCGCACCCATCAGGAACCTGATACGGGTCGAGGAGATGAACGATGAGGGGCTCGTCGAGGAGAAAAAGCTCATCACCCAGTGCGCCATGTGCTACAACACGCTGAAGCGAGCGGACGCCGCCGCACAGGCGGACTCTGACAAGATGCAGAAGATCAGGGATGTAATGGAGAAGGAGCCCGAATTCAAGGGCAACGTGGAGGTCATCCACTTTCTGGAGGCCCTGAGAGAGAGGGGGTGGACGGAGATGAGCGAGAAGGTGACCACCGACCTCAACGGCCTGAACGTGGCACCCTATTACGGCTGCCTACTGCTGAGGCCCAGGGAGTTCAGCATCGACGACCCCGACAACCCTAGGATAATGGAGGACCTGCTGCACGCCCTAGGCGCGGACACGGTGGACATCCCCTTCAAGGCGAAGTGCTGCGGCGCCTACCACATCGTTAACAACAAGAAGGTCACAGCGGAGCTCTCCCACAGGATACTGGAGCAGGCCGTGGCAGCCGGAGCCGACATGGTGGCGACGGCGTGCCCCCTCTGCCAGTACAACATCGGAGACATGCAGAAGGAGATCGTGAAAATCTTCCGGGATTTCGAGCCCATACCAGTCGTGTATTACACTCAGTTGATGGCCTTGGCTCTGGGGAGAGAGGAATCGGCCGGTTTCGAGGATAACTACCCCGACCCGAGACCGATCCTGAGGGAGAAGGGGCTCATCTAGGAGGAGATTGTGTTGGAGAACAACGAGTCTGAAATGGTAAGCATCCACGTGATGGGGAAGAAACACAGAGTGCCCTACGACCTGACCATCATGAAGGCGATGGAGTACGCGGGCCACCAGTTCAGGAGGGGCTCCGGATGCAGGGGCGGCTTCTGCGGCGCCTGCGCCACGATCTACAGGACCAAGGGCAACTTCAAGCTGCTGGGCGCCCTCGCCTGCCAGAAGATCGTGGAGGACGGCATGTACATCGCCCAGATACCCTTCAGCCCGTCCGAGAAGAAGACATACCACATTGCGGAGGTTAGGCCCGACGCCAGCGCCTTCCTAGAGTACTACCCGGAGATCGCCAGGTGCCTCGCCTGCAACACCTGCACCAAGGCCTGCCCACAGGACATAGACGTCATGGACTACGTCCAGGCCGCCCTCAAGGGGGACATCGAGACCGCAGCGAAGCTCAGCTTCGACTGCCTTAGCTGCGGCCTCTGCGCCGTAAGGTGCCCCGCCGAGATCGTCCCATACAACATAGGGCAGCTCGCTAGGAGGCTCTACAGCAGGCACATCGTTGGTCCCACTGACCACGTAAGGGCCAAGGTGAAGGAGGTAGAGGCGGGCAAGTTCGACGAGGGTATCGAGGAGCTGAAGCGCCTGAGCGGCGAGAAGCTCCAAGAGCGCTACGAAAACAGGGAGAAGATGTTGTGACGATGAGTGGCTATCCAGACTACATGCAGGAATCGCTGGAGCTCGTGGAGAAGACCAGGCCCGATAGAATTGGCGAGAGCTTCACTGCGATGACCGCCGAGGAGAAGAGCAAGATACTCAGGGATTGGCATCCCGACTTCAAGCTGGACCAGAAGCGCAAGCTCAAGATAGGGCAGAGTGCCGGTGAGCTCATGCCCCACGAGGTCGCGGACAATCTCGAGGCTCATCCCTTGGTGAGGCCCGAAGAGATCGACCTCTCCCATATAGTCCACGACGTTGACGTCCTCGTCATCGGAGCAGGGGGCGCCGGCCTCAGCGCTGCCCTCCTCGCCAACGAGAACGGCATCCCACCGGATCGGATACTTATGGTCCAGAAGCTGAGGCTCGGGGACGCCAACTCCAAGATGAGCCAAGGAGGTATCCAGGCCGCCGACGCCCCAGACGACAACCCCACGATCCACTACCTCGACGTCATAGGCGGCGGCCACTACGCGAACAAGCCCGAGCTCGTTGAAGTGATGGTGAAGGAGGGGCCCAACGTCATCCAGTGGCACGAGGAGCTAGGGGTCCTCTACGACAAGCTAGAGGACGGCTCAATGCAGCTGGCAGCGGGCGGTGGAACGAGCCGGAAGCGGATGCACAGCTGCAAGGACTATACGGGTCTTGAAATCACCAGGGTCCTCGTTGACGAGTTCCTGAGCCGAGAGATATCGTACGTAGAGCTCACATCAGCCGCTGAGCTGATCAAGGACGACATGGGCCACGTGGCCGGCGCAGTGCTCTACGACCTGGATTCCGACGAGTACCAAGTGGCGAGGGCTAAGTCCACGATACTGGCGACGGGGGGCTTTGGCCGGCTCCACATCCAAGGATTCGAGACCACAAACCACTACGGGGCCACCAATGACGGTGTCGTGATGGCGTACCATGTCGACGCGAAACTCAGGGACCTGGACTCTACCCAGTTCCATCCCACAGGCGCCGCCTATCCGGAGCAGATCGTCGGGCAGCTCTGCACTGAGAAACTGAGGGGGCGCGGAGCCCAGCCCCTGAACAAGCACGGGGAGCTCTTCGTCTACCCGCTGGAGACCAGGGACGTAGAGGCCTCGGCTCTCATCAGGGAGTGCTACGGGCGCGAAAACGGAATCGTCACCCCCACGGGCATGCGCGGCGTCTGGCTCGACACGCCCCTCATCGACGTCATCAACGGGGAGGGCACCATCGAGAGGGAGTTCGCCGCTATGTTCCGTAACTTCAACAAGTTTGGCATCGACATCCAGAAGGAGCCGATGCTCGTTTACCCGACCCTCCACTACCAGAACGGCGGCGTAGAGATCGACGTTCGGTGTGAGACTAGCGTCCCAGGGCTCTTCGCCGCTGGCGAGGTCTGCGGGGGCGTCCACGGAAAGAACAGGCTCATGGGGAACAGCCAGCTCGACCTCTACGTCTTCGGCAGGAGGGCTGGGAAGTTCGCCGCAGAAAGGGCCAAGAAGGCGACGGTTGGCAAGTTGACCCTGACCCACCTAGACAGGTACGAGAAGATGCTCGTCGACGCTGGCATTGAAACCGATAGGAAAGCGCCGCTGCTGCTGCCGGAGTACAGGGGCAAGCGGGCACTGGAGCACCAGCTGAAGCTGCTGTAGGCAGTGAGTCTGATGGGAGAAGACCATAGAATCGGCGTCTGGATCTGCGAGTGCGGAGGCAACATAGGTGACGTCGTCGACGTAGACGGCGTGGCGGAGCTCCTGAAGCCCGATGTCGCCTACGTGGAGAGTAACCGCTACCTCTGCTCCAGCCCATCCGTCGACGCCATCAAGACGGCAGTCGAGGAGCAGAATCTGGACAGGGTGGTCCTCGCCTGCTGCACACCGAACATGCATACAGAGACCTTCAGGAGCAACCTGGGAGAGGCAGGGCTCAACCCGGCCCTCATGGAGATCGTGAACATCAGGGAGCAGTGCAGCTGGATCCACAAGGACGACCAGGAGGGGGCCACATCGAAGGCCATAGACCTCATCAGGGGCGCCGTCGAGAGGACCAGGAACTCGGTGCCCCTCGATGCGAAGGGGATGGACGTGTCCAAGGAGGTCCTGGTCATCGGCGGAGGGGTCGCCGGTATAACCGCAAGCCTCCGGATGGCAGAGTTCGGCCTCAAAGTTCACCTCGTGGAGAAGAGACCCAGCATAGGGGGGCACATGATCCAGTACCCGAAGGTCTTCCCCACAATGGACTGCAGCCAGTGCATCCTGACCCCGAAGATGGCCTCAATCAACCAGAGCCCCAACATCGACCTGCTGACATACGCCGAGGTGACGGAGGTCAATGGCGTCCCAGGTGACTTCAACGTGAAGGTGAGGCTAAGGCCGAGAGGAGTGGACCCTGAGAAGTGCATCGGGTGCGGCGAGTGCAGCGTAGTCTGCCCCACGGAGGTGCCCAGCGAGTTCGACGAGAAACTGGGCTCGAGGAAGGCGATCTACATACCCTTCCCCCAGAGCGTCCCTAGCGTCTACACCATGGACCTGGACGCCTGCATCAGGTGCTACCGGTGCGTCGACGCCTGCCCCCCGAAGTGCATCGACATCGAAGACCCCGGGAGCGAGGTGGATATCAACGTCGGCGCCATAATCTTGGCGACCGGTTTCGAGCTCTTCGACATCGGGGGCCTGGGCCACTACGGCTACGGAAAGTACCCCAACGTGATGACGAGCCTCGAGATGGAGAGGATCCTCGACGTCAACGGCCCCTCCGGGAGCATGATAATCAACCCCAGCTCGGGAGAGAACGCGAAGAGGGTCGCCTACGTCCTGTGCGCCGGCTCCAGGGACACCGAGGTAGGGAAGGCCCACTGCAGCCGCGTCTGCTGCCTCTACGCCCTCAAGCAGACCCAGCTCCTCAAGGACAGGGGCATCGACGTCTGGATACACTACATCGACATACGCGCCCCGGGGCGGCGGTACGAGGAGTTCTACAGGTCCACTCAGGACAAGGGGGCCGTCTTTGTCAAGGGGAAGGTCACTGAAATAGTCCCCCAGGGGAACCAGATGCTGGTGCGCGGTGAGGATATGATGATCAACAAGATGGTGGAGAACCCCGCCGACGTCGTCGTCCTCTGCCCCCCTATAGTCACCACGGAGGAAACGCTGAGGCTCGCGGAGATGCTCAGGGTCCCCGTCGATGAGGACCAGTTCGTGCTGGAGCGCCACCCCAAGCTCGACCCCGTCTCCACCAAGAGGGACGGCGTCTACACGGCGGGGGCGGTCGTCGGCCCCAAGGACATCCAGTCCTCCACGGCGGAGGCCGAGGGCGCAGCCATGAAGGTCGTCAACTTCCTCTCGGGAAAGAGGATCATTGAGCCGAACAAGGCGTTCCTCTCAGAGCCAGAGCTCTGCGACGGTTGCGGCGACTGCGTAGACGCCTGCCCCGAGTCGGCGATCAGCGTGGAGGACGACGCGCCCGTCATCAACGAGATCATGTGCTCGGGCTGCGGGGCCTGCATCCCGGCGTGCCCACGTGGAGCCTTGGACCAGAATGGGCTGACGGACGCCCAGCTCAAGGCCCAGATCAGCGGAACCCTGAGGGAGTCCCAGGCTGAGATTAAGATACTGGCCTTCGTGGAGAGAGCCGTGGCGTACACCGCCGTCGACCTCGCCGGGCTGGCGCGCCTGAGCTACCCCAGCAGCATCCGCATCATCCCACTGCCGTCGATGAGCAGGCTGAAGCTCGACCACCTCCTCCACGCTTTCGCCAGCGGGGCCGACGGCGTGATGCTCCTGGAGGCACCTGAGCATGAAGGGCCCTACGGGTCTGCCCACGGGGTCTCCGAGGAGCGCGCCGATGACTACAAGTGGGAGCTGGAGGACTACGACGTGGACAGCGTCCGCCTATGGTTCAGCAGGGTCTATGTGCCAGACTGGAGGAAGCTGGAGCGGGTCTTCAGGACGTTCCACAACATGATAGAGGACGAAGGCCCCCTCGAAGAGGAGGTCAGAGAGAGCCTCAGAGAGAGGAACTGACCCCCTCAACTATTTTATATTCTAACCCCATAGAAGAGGAGAGAGGAGACTATTGAAAGTCGACACAGACGAGCTTCTAAAGAAGGCCTCCAAGTGGAGCAAGATAGCCCCGCTGTACCACTCGTTCTACCGAGGAAAGGTGGAGGTCATGCCGAAGTGCGCCATGCGGACGCTCCAGGACTTCTCCATATGGTACACGCCCGGGGTAGCCCAGGTCTGCCGTGACATCGAGAGCGACCCTGAGCTGGCCTTCGAGGAGACAAGTAAGTGGAACTACGTCGCCGTCGTCTCGGACGGCACAAGGGTGTTGGGGCTTGGCGACATCGGTGGCCAGGCTGGCATGCCTGTGATGGAGGGAAAGGCCCTCATCTTCAAGTACCTCGGCGGCGTGGACGCGTTCCCCATCTGCCTCGCTACAAAGGACACCGAGGAGATCATCCAGGCAGTGAAATGGATCGAGCCCACCTTCGGCGGAATCAACCTGGAGGACTTCTCCAAGCCCAAGTGCTTCGAGATCCTTGGCCGCCTCAGGAAGGAGATGCCCATCCCCGTCTGGCACGACGACCAGCAGGGGACCGCTGCCGTGATCCTCGCCGGCGTCATCAACGCGCTGAAGCTGGTGGGAAAGGAGATGGACGAGGCCCAGTTCGCCATCGTCGGCAGCGGCTCCGCCAACACCAGGACCTTCTACGTGCTGGAGGCCGCGGGCGTGGACCCCAAGAACGTCTTCATGGTGGACAGCCAAGGCATCCTGAGTAGCAGCAACGAGAGATTGAAGGGCACCTACAAGTGGGACCTCGCAGTCAAGACGAACCCCGATTGCAGGACCGGGGGAATCAAGGAGGCTCTGGACGGCAGCGACATCTGCATAGCGGCCTCCAAGCCGGGCCCGGGCACCATCACCCCAGACGACGTTAACGGAATGGCCGACGACGCGATCCTGTTCGCCTGCGCCAACCCCGTCCCGGAGATCTGGCCGTGGGAGGCGAAGGAGGCCGGGGTCAAGGTGATGGCCACGGGACGTTCCGACTTCCCGAACCAAGTGAACAACAGCCTCGTATTCCCAGCCATCTTCAGGGGGGCCCTCGACGTCAGGGCGAAGACCATCACTGACGAGATGTGTATCGCCTCCGCGACGGAGCTGGCAAAGTACGGTGAGGACAAGGGGCTTACCGAGGAGTACATCATCCCCTCCATGGACGAGTGGGAGATCTACCCGAGGCAAGCCGTGGAGACGGGGGTGAAGGCCATGGAGCAGGGGATCGCCAGGAAGAAGAGAAGCAGGCAGGAGCTCTACGAGCACGCTGAAGCGATCATAAAGAGGACCCAGGACATCGTCGCACTGCTGATGCGGGAGGGGCACATCGCCCCCCCACCACCCGAGCCGCAGTGACCCCCCGACCAAGCTCGAAGATCAGAAGTAACCCATTTATTGTCCCAATAGTATAAAGGACAACAGTAGGTAAGGAGATCAAACTTACCTGTAGAAGGCTGAAGAAATGCCAAGCTATTGCACCGAGTGCGGGGGGATGCTCGTCTGGGACAGGAAGCTGAGACAGTACAGCTGCGAGAGCTGCGGAATGACATTCAACGAGGCACAGCTCTCGGCCGCCAGAGACAGGCTACGCGACCGGCCCGAGGATGACGACGACCGCCGGAGGCGACGCCACAGCGAGTACCTGGACTGGTGGACGAGCAGTAAACAAAAGAAGCGAGAATAGGACTGGATGAAAGACCCCGCAGAGAGACCCCTCGGAACACCCTTACTGGGCATTATGGATGTCAGAAAAAACTGAAAATGCAGGGATACTCTAACGCTTAATAATCCTTGCATACTATGTTATCATAAACATTTAGTTTCAGGTGCTTAGATGGTTTTCCCCGTTGAGAGCGAGGACCGGACACTCCGAAACCTCCTGATGATGTGTCAAGACCACGCGCGGCTCGTCGTCGAGATCTACCGTAAGGTCCTCACTATGATCGACAAGCTCGTCAAGGGCGATAGCGAAGGCCTGGAGTCCTCGATGGCGGAGATAGAGAAGATCCAGATGGACTCCTTGGAGATCAAGAGGAACATAATGAAGGAGCTCCACGAGTCAGGGAGCGTCCTCTTCAACAGGGAGGACCTCTACCGGCTCATCAGCCAGGCGGGCGAGATAATAGACCTCATAGAGGCGGTAGGCGTGCGCCTCAGCGCTATCGGGGAGAACAACTGGGTGATCCCCTCCAACATCGGCGTGGGGCTCGTCAACATGGCCGACGCGGCCTTCGACACCCTCGTGAAGATGAGGGAGAGTCTGATCAGCCTGGGCTTCAACTCGGAGCGCTCCATCCAGCTCACCAGCGAGGTCGACGAGGGGGAGAGGAGGGTGGACAGCGTCTACAGGAAGCTGGACCTCGACATCGTCACCAGCAACGCCGACCTCCCGCTCATCTTCGTCCTCAGGGACGTCGTCACTCGCCTCGAGGAGATGGTTGACAGGACCGCCGACGAGGCCGACCTCATCAGGATCCTGGCTCTCTAGGGCTGAAGAAAGTGGTCGAACCCCTAGCCCAGGTCGAGGCACTCGCCGACGGTAGGCTCATCGTCTGGTCACAAAAAGAGGCGAGGAGGGTCTACGCCTCCGGTTTCTACGGCAAGCCCCTGGGCGTCCCCAAGCCTAAGGACGACTTCGAAGCTCCCCTGATCCTGGATCCCATCGAGGGGCTGTACCTCGTCGAAGAGGGGTACATCGAGATAGTCTCGGGGGAGGAGAGGCGGAGCGTCTCGGCCGAGGAGTTCAGGAAGATCGCTGACGGCATACTGGAGGGGCTGGACGAGAGGTACAGGGTCTATAGGGACCTCAGGGAGAAGGGGTACGTCGTCACTCCCGGAATCAAGTACGGGTGCGACTTCGCGGTGTACGAGCACGGCCCCGGTGTCGACCACGCCCCCTTCATCGTGCAGGTGAAGACGGCTGGCGAGGTGCTGTCGGCCCGGGAGATCGTGGAGGCCGGGAGGCTGGCGACGACGGTTAGGAAGACGTTCATAGTGGCTCTCATCATCGGAGATGAAGTGCGGTTCCTGAGCTTCAAATGGTGGAAGCCTTGAGCACGTTGCGTGCGTCGAATTTTCGTTAGGTTAGTGTTGGGAGTCTCAAGATATAAATTGTGACGCCAGAAGCCACAAGGAACATTGCCCCACGGAATATATTGTGATCTACAAAGAAATACGCTGAGACGGAGATTGTAGCCCACATGAGGGCGAGAGCCCTGATCTTCGTATCCCTTCTCAATCCTTTACCCGCTTGGTAGTTCCTTATCATCTCTCCAAACAGCTTGCTCTCTGAGATCCAGGCATGCATCCTTTTGGAACTCCTAAGATAGCATGCAGCTGCAAGTATCACAAACGGGGTTGTCGGGAGCACAGGAAGAAATAGACCCAATGCACCCAGGGCGAGGGCTATTGTTCCAATGATCAGATAGATGGCTCGTTTCATCCCGTCCGTAAACATGCCTTACTGAACCTACGCATGTGCACAAGATAAACAGCTTCCTTTTTTAGTGACCGCATGGGCGTCGAATCTTGGCACTTCTTATTTCAGTTGGGGAGGTCATGGAAACCATCCATGTTGAAAAGCTCTTAAAAGGGGAGAGCGTTCATTCTGGTTAGGTGGGCTCAATGGTGCTTGACCGGTTCGAGGACAGGATAGACGAGGTTGAGAGGACGATCAAGGAGATGGCCATCGACATCACGACGGGCACCTTCGTCGACAAGCTCTCCCCGGAGCAGATGTGGGAGAGCATGGAGGACAGGGTCAGGCTGGTGGGCGACCTCGTCAACGAGCTGAGGGAGTACCTGTACTTGCTCAAGCCGGAGAGGGTTCCCTCCATCCAGCGCTACGTCACAGGCATCAACGAGCTCCTCTCCCTTTTCGAGGAGACGCTGAGGAGCGACGAAGGGTCTACCCAGGACGATTTGAATGAGTCCGTTGAGAAGCTGAGGCAGACACTCGTCGACATAACCGAGTTCATCTCCTTCTGCAGGATGGTAAAGACAGAGCCCTCTGAGACGATCAACGAAATTCTCGTTCTGCGGGCGAACCAAGCGACGGACGCTCCCCCGATGACCCAGGAGAAGATGCGGCGCCTGGGGGACCTCGTCAGTGATGCCCAGGCCTCTACAGAGGAGTCGACGGAGCTGTTGGCCAAGATGGGGAGCCAGCTAGAAGCAGTGAGGGCGGAGTACGAGAGGCTCCTGTACAGCCTGAAGAAGATGGAAGAGTAGGGGCTCCCTCAGGATCCCAGCCATTTTGCCTCTTTATCGTCGAGCTCCAGCCAGGCTGAGATCTCCCCGGCCATGTCCGGATTGTCCTGGTAGATGACCTTCATAAGCGGGATCACTTCGGCGACTGCCTCTTGTGACGAGATGTGGCACTTGGAGGCGACGCTCTCGGAGATGCTCCTCAGCCTCCTCCTACTGCCCCAGGTCCTCCTGTACCTCCAGACGAGCTGGGGGGGCCTGAAGTAGGGCAGCTCCCAGCACCCTCCCCCCCGCACCCATCCTGCCCCGACCCCTCGGAGGGCAGTGTTGACCCGCCTCCAGTCGTTCCCCAGGTACTTGGTGGGCTTTATCCGTACACCGTTGGGCGTCTCGGTGACTGTGAAGCCCCTGGGGGGGAAGCCCAGCTTTGCCACCTTCGACCTCGCCAGTGCCAGCAAGCCGGCGCCCTCGGAGTTGACCTTCGAGAATGTTACGCCGCCGGTCATGTCGTTGAACATGTACTTTAGGAGCCTATACTCCTGGGTCCTCTTCCCACGGGTCTGGTAGACGTCGGCCAGGGCCAGGGCGTCCATCCCCTCCGCAAGGTCCCCTGGATCATCAAGGACGACAGGGATATTTTCGTAGATCCAGTCAAACAGGGTGTCGTAGTCTATGTAGGTCGAGGAGACGATCCTCCTAGCGTCCCTGAGGGTCTTCGCGGAGAACAACTTCATCAAAGCGTCGGGTGTGTAGTCCTTCCGGTCCCGCGTGGCCAGACCGTCGCAGTCTGCCATGGTGACGCGCTCCCTGCCCCGCGCGACGGCCTCCAGGTCGTTGAGCGTCGACCTCAGGTCTCCTTCAGAGCGGTCGGCGAGGAACTCGAGGACCTCTTCGTCCACGGAGATCCCCAGCTCCACGACACACGTCCTCAGCCGACGGAGCATCGCTCCGAAGGGCACCGGCGTGAACTCGATGTGCAGTGAGATGTCGACCAGGGGCCTAAACTTATCCTCCCAGCTCTCCCCGATACTGGTAGCGATGAGCACGATAGGCACCATGGTCTCCTTGATGATCGTGGCGATGGCGGCGATCCCTCCGCGGTCCTGAACCCCACTCACCCCCTCGAGCTCATCGAACAGGATGATGCGGCGCCTCCCCGTGATGGTCACCGTTTGCAGAGCCGCCCTCCCCACCAGCTCGTTGAGGCGCTTCTTGGTCCTGTAGTCGCTGGCGTTCACCTCCATAAGGTCGTGGTCCAGCTCGTTCGCTAGGGCGACGACGCTGGAGGTCTTCCCGACTCCCGGGGGGCCGTAGATGAAGGCGGCTTTTTGCTCCGGTATCCCCTTTGACCATGAGCGCAGCCAGTCCCTGAGCTGTCTTATCGCCCCCTCGTTCCCTGCGAGCTCGTCTGGGCTGCAGGGGGTGAACTTGCGGGCCCAGGGCTGGCGCTCCTCGGTCATCTACTCGTCCCCGACTAGGGCCAACTTCGCCAATAGGGTGCTGAGCTGGATCTCGGCCCTCGCCCCCTGTGTCAGCCTGTAGTCGACCTCGCCGATGGCGTCCGATAGGGCGACCTTCTGGCGTTCAGGGATGCCGAGCCTCATGACCTCGGAGTAGACCATGCGGATGATATCCTCCGCGGCCAGCCCCTCGTCGATGAGGAGGGTTCTCAGCATCTCCCTGGCCTCCATGAACTCGCCCTCGAGGCCCAGGCTGAGCATCTGCCTTACCTTGCCTGGGCTGACGCGGCCTAGGACGCTGTAGATGGCGATGTCGTCCACCTCTCCCCCCTGCGTGGCCGCAGCGGCCTGCAGTAGGTTGGTGGCCTTCCTCAGGTCCCCGGTGGAGGCCTCGTAGATGGCGTCGAGTCCCTCCGCGATGAGGTTGACCCCCTCCTTCTCGGCTATGTTGCGCACCCAGCCCTTGGCGTCCGCCTCGGAGAGTGGGCTGAACCGGAAGACACTGCAGCGGCTCTGGATGGGCTCGATGATGTTCTCCGAGTAGTTTCCGATGAGGCAGAAACGGCAGGTGCGCGTGTAGATCTCCATCGTTCGGCGGAGGGCGTGCTGTGCCGCCGAGGTGAGGCTGTCGGCCTCGTCCATGACGAGTATCTTGAAGGGGACCTCGCTGGAGATAGCGGCGGTCCGGGCGAAGTTCTTAACCTTGTCCCTAATGACGTTGATCCCCCTCTCATCGCTGGCGTTTAACTCCAGGATGAAGCTCTTGTAAGAGGGTCCGTACAGATCGCGGGCGAGGGCAAGTATGCTGGTTGTCTTCCCGATGCCCGCGGGCCCCACGAAGAGGAGGTGTGGGAGGTTGCGGTCTTTGACGAAATTCTTGAGCCTCGACACTATCTCGGTCTGGTTGGTGATGTCGTTCAAGGACTGTGGCCTGTACTTCTCCGCCCACATACCACTACTCAATGTGAGTCCTTCGTATACAGGGCGTCCAGAGTTTTAAAGTTATCAAGTAACTGGAAAGGGATCTACGCGCTAGAATTGTTCCATTACGGGTAATAAAGAAAAAAGGGAATTATTTACTAGTGTAGACTTCCTCGATGGGCAATAGCTCTTTGGCCTTTTCGAAGTACTCGATGACGGTGATACCCTTATCTGTGATCTGGTATCTTCGCCTCGATTTAGCGCTCTCGGTGTTCCTGTGCTCCGACACTAACTCCTGCTCGATGAGCTGGGCGAGTATCCGCTGGGTCGGCTTCCACGAAAGGTTGGCGGCGTACATTATGCGTGTGGGTTTGTCCTGCCCATCCCTGATGGCTGCGAGTATCTTTAATCTTATCTCTAGCTTGGACCTTCTCTGAGACATCGGAGTCCTCCAGTTTTCTAGTGGTGGGCAAAGCGGACAGCCTTTGGTTCTACTCTGTGAGCGACTCTACGTTTACCTCAGTTATGTACTGAGCGTTGTTTGTGTGCACTGACACGCTGATGCTTGTCCCAAGATCGTCCAGCTGGACGTTGTCGGGTCCTTTGACGTATATCAGAATCTCCCCTCCCGAGACGAGCGGGATGTCCGCTGATGCCTGCGTGTAAGCCTCGCCGTCGATGGTCGGACTGCCGGACAGCGTGGCGTAGCCCGTCCTGTTCATGTCGCCGGTGATGCTGGTGCCAGCTGGAACCCTGTAGAACCAGACGTCGGACCAAGCCTCGTCGACACCCCTGACGGAGATCTTGTCGATGAGTATGTCCCTTCCGCCCAGGTTCTGCAGCTTGAAGCCGCCGACGGCGCCGGAGCTGTTCACCCAGACGTGGACCTTGCTGAACATCAGCTGCTCGTTCTCGGTGCGTACCATGGTTATGTTTGTGGCGTAGTACGTGGCTACGGCTGCTAGCAGTACTGCTACGACGAGCAGTATCAGAGTCGATACGACTTCGC
>CP070784.1:646554-708630 GCA_020346605.1 Candidatus Bathyarchaeota archaeon
AACTCCCGCGCACGGGCCTAGTTGTAGGCGTCCTCAGCGGACAGATCGTTCGGGTCCCTGTCGAGGAGGTAGTCCGTGATCTCGAGGGCCTCGGATGTGCTCCAGCCGACGCACTTACCCCGGTTCCCCCGCGCGCGCTCGCCGTAGCCCGCAGTAGAAATGGTACCAATATTTGGTACCGTACCGCAAAAATATCCTTAACGCAGTCAGCTGTCACCATACGAAAATGGTACCATTCTACATATTTGTGCGGACCCGAGCAGGTACTCACACCCGCGTGAGCGGTATGGACTGTACTCGTTTATTGGAGTTTTCATCTTATCTAACGATTCGTGTGTGGATAAACTGTGACGGGCGCGCGCACGCTGGATGATAATTTTCATAATAATCTCTTGCAGAATTGGATTACTTGCGCGCGCACTACGAGTTTAAACACCTCATGGACGACAGGCTCACGGATAAGGAGTGGCGGTAGATGCTGGCTTCAGAACCCCCGCGAGCCCTGAATGGATCCCCAACTTCACAGAATAAAATAATTTGCATTCGCGTAAAAAGTCATCCGCAGGATCGAATCCATCTTTTCAAAATGAATCTGGAATAAATGAGGGTTCTACTTCCAGAACAAATGTTTTAGATTCGTCTTGCTCCTGATTGACGGATCGGGATGGAAACGAACATCGACGAGAGGCTCGTCAAGTGGGACAGCATATTAAGGGAGCTCGTCGTGGACGTCAGGGAGCTCAACAGGGACCTACAGGAGAGCATCAGGTACGTCGGCAGCGCCGGCGTCGTCGTCATCGCCCTCGGCCTTACAGTGCTCTTCTACACCACAAGATACGCCTCCGTACAGGACCCACTCTTCTGGGCGATCCTTGCGCTGACTACGGGGTCTAACTTCGTCGTGGGTTTCTTCAACATCCACAGGTACCTTCTCCTGAAGAGGAAGTACTCAAGGCTCAACGAGCTCGAGAAGGAGTTGGAAGGTTAGGAGAGACGAGAGTGGCCTCCCGCAGGACCCCCGATGACATAGCCCTCCAGCTGCTGGACCGCGTCGAGGAGAAGGGAGAGGCCACCAAGTGGGACCTCATCAAGGTCCTGGGTAACGAGGCACAGTTCAAACTATGGGTCGAGGACTTCCTGCTGCCAGAGAAGGTCCTCGAGGAGCGGCGGGACGGCAGGAACTACTTCTTCAAGAAAACGGAGCGGGGGGAGCTCTTCCACAGGCTCCTGAGGAGCGGGAACCTCATCAAGCTGTTCAACCGCATTAGCGGAAAAAGGTTGAGATGATTCCTCGACTTTGAATGGCATAGAAAGCATAGTAATGGTGTGCCAAAAATGGGAAACAGTCCTCGAAAATGGGAAAAAACCCCCTTTCTTGTTCAAAAAAGGACCTTAATTTCTAAAAACGTTAGAGAAACCTTATATCTAAATTTTAGTCCTTAATAGACCAGAAAAGGGGTTAATTCCATGAGGGGCTCACGGCAGAAACATGGACGGACGACCCCCGAAAAACTTGGACTGGTGAAAAAGGCATGAAACGAGTGGTCGGATACTTCCTCTCCGCGGCTTCGGTCTACCTGACCATGATGCACCTGATCAACGCGTTCATGAGCATAATCAACAACTTCTCACCGACGGTCGTCTGACCCCTTTCCCCCCAGTAACGGAGGTATTGAGATGATGATTGAATTGCAAATCTTGAGCCGGGCCGTAAATTGGTTCGTAAGGTGCCGGTACACGAGGCTGATGAGGCAGCTTCCATCGAGCGCCACAAAAGCCTACCTGCCCAGAAACTCCGACTGATAGAACAGGCAGCGGTCTGCTTCCTTGCGAGCACCTTTTTTAAATTAGAAGGATAAAAATCCTTTTTTATTCCATCCGAATAGATTTCTGAAGCTGTCACGCCACGAGTCACTCATTCTTGAGGGACAATAAAAATCCCCTGAGCTCCCTGGTTAGATCCAGAGAGCCCTCAAACTCCTCCTCGGTCATATTTATCAAGTTGGCGTACTGGAGTATCTGACTCAGGAGGACGGGATTCATCGGCCCGAACTTCATGAAGTACCCAGAGAAGCCGCAGAACTTGCACATGTCGTTGGTGACCGAGGGTGAGTCCAGCATCCCTATCCTCCTGGCGTGGAGCTGGGAGAGCCTCACGACGCTCTCCTCGCTGACATCAACGCCGACGCCCAGCTCGTTGAGGCCGTTCAGTATATCCACGGAGCTCTGCAGGCTCCTCTCCACCATTCTGTCCTCGTTGTAGATGAAGGTGTCAGCCGTCACCGTGTAGTAGCTCTCGATCAGGTGCCCCGCGCGCCTCTCCTCGGTGACCTTGACCAGCCCCGCCTCCTGGAGCCTCCTGATGTGGTGGTAGATGTTCTGCACCGTCAGCCCCAGCTCGGATGAGAGCTCCTTCGCGGAGAGCTCGCTGTCCCTCAGAAGGAAGACGATCCTCCTCCTGGTCTCATCCCCTAGGAGCTTGAAGGCGTCCTCGTCTATGTACATCAGCAGCCTCCCCTGCTCGGAGTGTTCGCTCATTCAGTCCACCATATGATAGTGCATCGAACTCATATATTAAAATGACATTTGTATAGTAAAACGGCATAATTATATTCAGCACCTCTTGAAGATAATCTCGGGGAAAGATTTGAGCACGGAAAAACGGGACGAGTCATACCTGATAGTGAACATAGACAACCTCCTCACGAAGGCAATCTACATCGACAGCGTAGGTGAAGACTTTGTCATCCGGGGAAAGGGTGAGACACCCACCACTGTGGACTCACCGGACCTCGACGTCACTGTTGGCCTGGAGAGAGTCGTCGTTGACCTTGGCAACAGTCTGGGAAAGGAGCTCTGGGTAGATGGCATGCCCTCTGACAGCCAGCACTTCCTCTGCTCCAGCAGCACCAGCGGGGGGCTCCACATGACCGTCGCCGGAGTCGTCAGGAGGATCTCCGCCGAGAGCGCTGAGAGAGCGGCCCTGGGCGCCGGCGCGCTCCTGATGGACGTCTTCTCCATCGACGACAAGAGGCCCAACTACAAGAAGATCGCTAGGATGAGGAGTCTGAGGCCGGACATGTTCCTCCTCGCCGGGGGCACCGACGGAGGAGCGGTGAGCCAGGTCATCGATATGGCTACGCTGGTCGACACCGCCGACGTCCGCCCGCGGTTCGGTTCAGGATACAAGCTCCCCGTGATCTACGCTGGCAACGTAGAGATCAGGGACAGGGTCTCCAAAACCCTCACCGAGGAGAGGTACGCCACGAGGGCGGTGGAGAACGTCCGCCCCATCATAGAGAAGGAGAACCTGGGACCGGCGAGGGAGGGGATCTACGACTCCTACATGGAGCACGTGATCATCCACTCCCCCGGCTACGACAAGCTCGTCGACTGGGTCGACGGGCACATCATACCCACGCAGGCGGCCATCGGCAGACTCCTCTACGCCTACGCCGAGGAGAGGAAAGTGAACCTCCTAGCCCTGGACGTCGGCGGGGCCACCACGGACGTCTACTCGGTCTACGGAGGCATCTTCAACAGGTCCCTCAACGCAGACATCGGCATGACCTACGGCATCCTCAACGTGATGAAGGGAGCGGGGGTCCAGGACGTCATGCGCTGGATCCCAGAGGAGATGAGCGAGAAGAAGGTCAGGAACATCATCGCCAACATCATGGCTCTGCAGCCCCAGACGCCCTCCGAGGAGGAGGCGATGGTGCAGCAGGCCTGCGCGAGGGAGGCGATAAGGCTCGGGCTCATACAGCACAGGAAGATAGCGTCCAAGCTCAAGGGAGTACGGGTTACGCGCTCCATCGCCGATATATTCGAGCAGGACATAGAGTTCTCTCTAGTAGATCCAATGAACACCCATGTGCTTATAGGCAGAGGAAAGATCTTCGACAACAACAGTACAGAAGGAGAAGCGACCCTGCTACTCCTCGACGCCGTGCAACCTGAGGGAGTGACGGAGATCATGGTGGACAAGTCCAGCATCCTACCCCACCTCGGGATGCTCCTCGAGAGCAACAAAGAGGCGGCCCTGGGACTGCTGTCGACGGAGAGCCTGCAGAGGCTGGGGACATGCCTAGCCCCTAAAGGAACCGGGAGAGAGGGCGTTGAGGTGATGAGACTACGCATGATCCACACAGGCGGCGACACAGTCGAGGAAACGATACGCCTCGGGGAGGTGAAGTCTCTGCCCCTCGGCACAGGAGAGTCCGCAACCATCGAGGCGATGCCGACGGGAAGATTCGACGTGGGCAAGGGCAAGGGGAAGAGTCTGGTGGCCGAGGTCATAGGCGGAGTACACGGCGTAATCATAGATGCCCGGGGTAGACCGCTGACCATACCTGAGGAGAAGAAGTTGCTCGCATCGTGGACAGAAGCGCTGAAGGGAGAGGAGGCCGCATAGGGGGATCGGCATGTCGGGAACGACGAAAATAGTAGAGGAGACCCTTGTCAGGAAGGTCAGGAGGATCCCCGCAGAGGGCGAGCTGCTCGTCAAAGTAGGTGACATAGTCGAGCCGGAGACGGTCCTGGCCAAGGGCACCGTCCTCAACCCGGACGTGCAAGAGATCAGAGTCTACGCGAAGCTGGGCGTCGACCCGGAGCAGGCGCACAGGCACATGCTGAAGGAGGAGGGGGACGAGGTGAAGCAGGACGAGGTCTTGGCCATCTACAGGTCCTTCTTCGGTCGGTTTACGAAAGCCTGCAGGTCCCCCATCGACGGGACCATCGAGGTCTTCTCAAAGAAGAGCGGGAGGGCGCTGATCCGGGGCCTACCCATCCCCGTCGAGGCGAAGGCCCACATTCCGGGGAGGATCGTCGATGTGACCCCCAGGGAGGGGGCCACGGTGGAGACCAGCGCAGCGGTCATCAACGGCATATTCGGAGTCGGAGGCGAGGCCCTCGGCGAGCTGACGACCGTGGCGGAGAGCCCAGGTGAACCATTGACCACTGAGATGATAGGGGAAGGATTGAGGGGGAAGGTGCTCGTCGGCGGATCCATCGTCACTATGGAGGCCCTGCGGAAGGCATCCAAGCTCGGCACCAGCGGCATAGTCTCCGGCAGCGTAGATCAGAAGGACTTGACGGAGTTCTTGGGCCACGAGATCGGTATGGGGGTGACCGGAGGCGAGGACATTAACCTCACACTGATCGTCACTGAGGGTTTCGGCATCTTACCCATGGACGACGAGACCTTCAGGTTCCTCAACTCCCACGAAGGCCACAGAGCGAGCATCGACGGGACCACACAGATCCGCCAGAGGATGCTGAGACCGGAGATCATCATTCCGCTGTAGCCACACGAAACCTCGCTGACCCGAACCTTTTTTTCATTAAGATAACTCACCCTTTTCATCTCAGAACTTTGATTGCCGACCATCATATCACGGTAGAGTTAAATATTTGTCGAAAAATGCAGCGATGTAATGACGACCAGTGATGGCACCTACGCCAACGATAAACCGGCAGGGGATTTTCCAGTGGTGGAGGCCTCCATAGCCGAGATACACGGGGCCATTCGCGAAGGGAGGACGACGTTCAGGGAGGTCGTCGAGGCCTACCTAAGGCGCATTAAGGAGTACGATAAACCGACGGGTCTGAACGCCATCGTCGTGGTGAACCCTAGCGCAGTGGAGAGGGCCGAGAAGCTCGACGACGAGTACAGGAGGACGGGTGAGCTGCGCCCATTGCACGGCATCCCCGTCATCGTGAAGGACAACTACGACACTAGTGACCTCCAGACATCAGCGGGATCTATAGCGCTGAAGGGCTCCATCCCACCAGACGACGCCTACCAGGTGAGGGCACTCAGGGAGGCGGGAGCCGTAGTCCTCGCGAAATCGAACATGGCCGAATGGGCGTTCAGCCCATACGAGACCATCAGCTCCATCGCAGGGACTACGCGCAACCCCTACGACCTAGAACGCGTCCCCGCGGGCTCCAGCGGCGGAACTGCGGCGGCCGTAGCAGCGAGTTTCGGGACAGTCGGCCTGGGCACAGATACGGGCAACTCCATACGCGGTCCGTCGTCCCACTGCTGCCTCGTGGGCATCCGGTCGACCATGGGCCTCACGAGCAGGGACGGGATCGTCCCCCTCCACCTCAGGAACGACGTCGGCGGCCCCATGGCACGCACGGTGGAGGACGCCGTCAGGATCCTCGAGGTCATATCTGGCTACGACCCAGCCGACCCGATCACCGAGACTTGCATCGGCAAGAAACCCGCCAGCTACGCCCAATACCTGGATGAGGGTGGCCTCAAGGAGGCTCACATAGGAGTCTTCAGGTACTACACAGACCAGCCGACGACTGACCCACAGATCAAGAGCCTTTTCGAGAAGGCCATTGAGGACCTGCAGGATTCTGGAGCGGAGATCATAGATCCGTTCGAGATACCAGACTTTGAGGAGATCTCGAAGGATCTATCTTTCGAGACCTTCCGGACGGACCTCGAGAGCTACCTCGCCTCCCTGGGCGAAGACGCCCCTATCAAGACCCTGAAAGAGGTCGTCGACTCAGGGAAGTACTCGCCTTACATCGAGAAGAGGCTGATACGGAGGCTGGAAGCGGAATCCGTTTCCTGTGAGGACCTTTACAACGAGCCAAGGAACATTGCGTTCCGTGAGGCAGTGCTGGAGGCCATGGACGACTCAGAGGTGGAAGCCTTCATCTACCCCACGTGGAGCAATCCTCCCAGCAAGATAGGGGACAGGGAGAGCCCCACCGGAGACAATAGCCAGAAGATACCGCCACACACGGGCATGCCGGGGTTTACAGTGCCGATGGGATTCACGTACGACAGCCTCCCCGCAGGCCTTCAAATTGTGGGTAGGTTGTTCGGCGAACCCGAGATAATCAGAATCGCCTACGCCTTCGAGCAGGCCACCAAACATCGCCATCCGCCGAAGAAGTTCCAAGAACTTGGATGAGTTCAGACAAGCTGTTGGCTAAGGGAAATGGCAAAAACCTACAGACATCTTCGATGTTTCTTCAGATGAGGGTCCGGCTCTGTGCAGACATGGCGACGGCTCAAACAGAACTTGAATGTAGAGCTGTCTCAATGAGATGAGTGCTCTTTGAAAAAGTCACACGTTTGCGCGTGTCACCGTTTGTGTCGTTTAACCCTGTCCTTCTCCTGCTGGTCCCGCCTGTAGGCTCTCTTCCTCTGGCCTTGGATCCTCACCCTTCTAAACTCTCTGTTATCCTCGCCTTCGCGGAACCTGTTCAACTCGTTGTAGTAAAGGGGGTAGCTGATCTCATCGTTGGAGAGCCGGCTAACGAGGTCATTCAGCTGCTCTTTCCGCTCGGCGACATCGTTCTCGTCAAAAGCCTTTGAGAACGCCTCGTACGCCGCTGCGAACTTGAAGCCCTTGGCACCATCGAATGTGATCTTGGAAACGGGTTGCTCTTCCCCACTCACTCGAAAGTCCTCATCCTATAGGATGGGCTTGTCGATATAAATCCGTAGGTTTGACGACATCGCCTCGACGAGACACCAAGTATTGGTTCAAAACCATCAGGGCCTCGAGTTACACGTCTCTTAAGTATCAAGCAACGGAGACGTATCACGGATAAAGCGCGCGTACGAGGATACAGGAGCTACGAAGAGTTCCGGTCGAGGTTTATGAGATAGTGAGAGGAGGAGATGACGAAGCGTCAGACCAATGGAGATGTGTTCAGGCTCCCGTCAAGACAAGGTCTGAGTGTGGAGTCGCTCCCTTAGACTCCTCTTACTCACGTGAGGGCGATTCAACCGGAGTTAGCCCATTAAATGAGCGTGCAGCTCCATCGGCAGCCTGAAAGGTGTCCGCTAGGGACAGGGAACTCCTTTAAGGCGATCAGCAGGAATACAGTGAAGAGTCGACATGGAACATCATCATGGGTGCTCAAAAGCATCCACGCTTCCTACAGGGAAATCCACAGGGAGCCCCAGAGTAATTTCCCTTCTCATCCTACTGATGTTGCTTCTATCCTTGATTCCTTCGACCTTCCTTGTCGAGTCGACGTCCGCCCCACAGGGCTCCTCGGCTCATTCTGCGGTCGATGATGAGATCGTCGTCAACGGTGGTTTCGAGCAGGGGGACCTTTTTGGATGGAGGAACGCTTCGACGGAATACCCCGGCAGCGACTACTACATCAGCAGGGACAGGGTGTACGAAGAACCTAGCAGTCTCAAGATGATAACAACAGGGAACCCGCCGTACAAGGCGTTCGTCTGGCAGCAGTGGAGGCCTGGAGAGGATTTCGACGAGATTCCGGAGAAAGACGTCGAGATACGGCGCGACTACTCCTTGAGCTTCGCTGCGTTCTTCGATGAGAGCCCAGGGGATGTCGAACTCGTCGTGATGCTAAACCTCTACTTTCACAACGTCGGGAGAGGGGGAAGGACAAGGGGAGGAGAGATCACGTTGATCGACTACGTCGTCGGGACCGGGGAGCAGCCCACGATGCCCTACCACAGGCAGATAGGCTCCATAGAGTGGGGAGAGGCTACGAAGTACGGCAACATAGCCGTGGTGCCCATCCAGAGATGTGAATTCGGGAGTTGGTACCAGTTCACGGTGCATCCTCTAAGGGACCTCGAGGAGAGCCACGTCGACTTGATCGAGCTCGCGAGCCATGGCTTCGCCTACTCGGGCGCCCTCGTAATGCTCCTGTCCAGCAGCCCTGAAGCCGCGGCCTACGTCGACTCTATAAGCCTCCGGCCACCTGAAAACGAGTCGACTATCTCACTCGACATCACACCCAGGTCGCCTCTTCTCATCGACGGGATCTACTCGCAGGCCGTCCGCATCAGCGGGTCTGTCCAGCCGCCACCGGGGGAGGGGGAGAAGGTCCTACTGAGATACAAGACCGGGCACGAGGACGAGGCGTCTTGGCACTACATCGAAGCCGTGGAGACGGACGCCGCGGGCCATTTCGAGGCCACGTGGAGCCCACCAACGCTTCCTGTGGACAATGAATTCTACGTGAGAGCAAGCTGGGATGATGTAGGCGACTATACCGTGGTCACGGGCTCCTTCACCCTGAACTCGATCGGCGCGCTTACCGTTGGTCTTGTCGCAACCGTCGGATTGGGGCTCCTGTACTACTATGGAAGGAAAAATCCTCTCCTATCCGATGTTCCGAGTTTGCGGCTCGACAGGAGGATGCTGGGATCGGTCCTCGTCTACGGGTTGGCCTCGGGCGCCATCACAGGATACACTAGCGTACTCCCCTACGACTTCCTCCGGAACTTGTCCGTCACCACAGCGGAGTCGATGACCGGGCTGACATCCATCGCCCTGACTGTAATGTTGTTCGTAATCCTCAACGTGACTACGAAGAAGGTGGACCTGAGGCAGGGCTACATAGACGTCGGAGCCTCCCTCATCATCGGTGTCGTGGCAGGGACTTACGTCGGCAATGTCCTGGGACTTGTTCTCAACCCTGTGGGACTGGGATGGACCTCGTCGCTGTGGAGGGCTGCAGAGAGCCTTGCGTCGCAGGCAACGTGGACACTCTTCGTGAGCTCCCTGGCAGTCTCCCTAGCCTATCTCAGGAAACCTGAGAACTAGAGGTAATAGGAGACAGAAAACATAGGGTGAAGCTCAGGAGGACTCCTTCAGGTACTTCGCCGCGTCCTTTCTCTTCTTCCTCGCCAGCTTCTTCACTGGGGCGAGGGCCTCGTCGTCTTCGGCGATGAGTTTGATCTCGATGAGCCCGGCTTTCTCAGAGGTTTTCAGGGCTTTATCGCCCTTCTCTGTCCTCACGACGACCGTGGACCATCCGTCTGGGGAGCCCATGTTGCCAACGGAGAGGTCCGCGAACTCGGAGGTGAAGTCGCCGCAGCTGTGGCAGCAGGGCCTTATCAGCTCCTTGACCTTGCTGAGCCTGACATTGTGGATCCTCTCGCCGCCCTGCAGGGCTATGAATCTGCCGTTCTTGATCTCGAACTTGTCCACATCCGATGGGTCGACCTCTGCGTTCTCGAGGTACTCGAGGAAGCTGGCGTGGTTGAAGGTCTCCATGCAGAACAGCCCGACCTTGAGATCCACCGCGTCGTTGATCTTGGCCTCTGCGAATTCGCCGGTCTCGACCTTCCTTAGACCCCTCATCTGGCAGGGAGTACCGACGACGGCGATCTTCTCCTTCTGATACTCTGTGACCGCAGAGTCGACGCCGATCAGAGTGGGGCTTGAGGTGTACTTGGTCCCGGCGCAGTCGAGGAGCTCCTTCTCTGTAGAAGCAACCACAGGTTTTGGGGCCCAGACCCCCTCGCTGTCCAGTCCGGTGACGACCACTCCATCCCCAACCCCGGAGAGGAACTGGGAGAGCACAGCTGAGACGGCCCCGCCGTCCTGTGCGTGCTCAGTGATGGACTCGTCCTTAGCCCTCACCGCGTAGATTCCGGTGTGGACACCGATGTCAGCCTCCTCTTTACTTCGAGTTCTGCCGTAGACCTGCGTCTCCATGGCCTCGACGTCGAACTCTGCGCTCGGACAGTTGGCGTAGCACATCCCGCAGGCGACGCAGAGGCCCGCCAGCTTCGGCGTCCCTGCGTCGAGCTCGATGGAGTTTACGGGGCAGACGGCGGCGCAGGAGCCGCAGCTCACACAAGTTCCCTTCCTGATGACCTCCGTCATGAGGTGGCCGAAGATCTTGGGTCTCCCGCTCATGAAAGATCACATCTTGTTAATGTATACAATATAAAAACGTGCTCCTAGATGAAGGGAACCTACACTTAGAAACCCCATGAAGGTTCTATGACTCGGTGGTTACGATAATGTCGATTTATATTGTAAGAACTGAAACCTTTTATTGAGGCCTCTTTTAGCTACAGGGATTCAGGTCCAGTGAAACTATACGGGAGGTGCTAGATATACGACTTGACGCCGTCTTCCGCCCGAGGTCCGTCGCCATAATCGGTGCCTCCCGTACGTCAGGCAAAGTGGGGAACATCCTCACGAGGAACATGATCGAGTCCGGATATGAGGGAGAGATCTACCCAGTCAACCCCAAGGCCAAGGAGATACTAGGTTTGAGATCCTATCCCTCGGTCACGGACGTCCCGGCCGAGGTTGACCTCGCGGTCATCGCCATACCAGCGGAGTACGTCCTAGACGTGGCCGAGCAGTGCGGTAGGAAGGGGGTGAAGGCTCTGGTCGTCATCACAGCTGGGTTCAAGGAGACGGGGCACGAGGGCGCAGTGCTCGAGCGGAGGCTGGTCGAGGTCGGTGAGAAGTACGGCATGAGGGTCCAGGGGCCCAACTGTCTGGGGCTCATCAACACGGAATCGTCTCTCAACCTGAGCTTCGCCCCTGCCATGCCTAAGAGAGGGAGGATTGGGTTCATCTCTCAGAGCGGGGCGATGGGCACGGCGGTCCTCGACTGGGTGATCCAGGAGGATATCGGGTTCCACAGCTTCATCAGCCTGGGCAACAAAGCGGACCTCGACGAGGTCGACTTCATCGAGGCGATGCGTGACGACGACGACGTGGGCGTCATACTCCTCTATCTTGAGTCCATTGAGAAGGGGCGTTCCTTCATCGAGGCCGCTGCGAAAGCGGTGAAACGGAAGCCCGTAATTATCCTCAAGGGTGGGACCTCAAGCGCTGGAGCCCGCGCAGCAGGTAGCCACACGGGAGCGCTGGTGGGAAGCTTCATCGCCTACAGGACAGCCTTCGAGAAGGCGGGGGTCATCATGGTGGAGAGCGTGGAGGAGCTCTTCAACCACGCCATCGCCTTCACTGAGCAGCCCCTCCCCAGGGGGGAAGGCATGGTGATAGTCACCAACGCAGGCGGTCCGGGGATCCTCGCAACCGACTTCAGCGAGAAGCTGGGGATAAGGCTTACGAGCCTGAAAGCCGAGGTCAGGAACAGGCTCATGGAGAAGCTCCCCGCGGCGGCCTCTGTGGGGAACCCTATCGATGTACTCGGGGACGCCAGGGCGGACAGGTACCGATTCGCCATCGAGGGGGTGCTGAGGGATGATCAGGTGAACGTGGCCCTCGTTATCCTCACGCCGCAGGCGATGACGGAGAGCCTTGACACCGCCCAGGGAATCGTAGAGATTCAGAAGGAGAGGAGGGGCAAGCCCATAGTTGCGGTCTTCATGGGCGGAGGTAGGGTGCAGGAGGCCACCGAGTACCTGAGGAGCAACGGAGTCCCGTGCTTCGACTTCCCCGAGAAGGCGATCAAGACAGTCGCCGCGATGTACGAGTACGCCCGCTTCATGAAGAAGCCGGAGTACTATCCAGCGCGGTTCAAGGACGTGTCTCCAGAAAAGGTGAGGGAGATACTCTCAGCTGTGAAGGGGGACAAGCGAGTCGTCCTCCTAGCTAACGAGGCGGCGGAGGTGATGGAGGCCTACGGGATTAGGTCCACAACGAACCGGCTTGCAGCGTCGGCAGACGAGGCGGTGCGATACGCCGATGAGATGGATTACCCAGTGGTGCTGAAGATCGCATCCCCTGACATCTTGCATAAGTCAGATATTGGGGGGCTCGCATTGGACTTGAGGACAGCCGAGCAGGTCAGATCCTCCTTCCAAAACATAATCACTAGCGTGAATAGGCTCATGCCGGAAGCGCACATATATGGCGTGACCGTTTCCCGCATGCTCCCAAGGGGGAAGGAAATGATCATCGGCATGAGCCAGGACGTCCAGTTCGGCCCCCTGGTCATGTTCGGCCTCGGCGGGATCTATGTCAACTTCCTCAAAGACGTCTCCTTTCGCCTCGCCCCACTCTCAGAGCAAGAGGCGCAGAGCATGATGGAGGAGACGCGGGCCTACAAGCTGCTCAAGGGGATCCGTGGTGAGCCACCTTCAGACGTGGATGCGCTCAAGAACATGATCCTAAGGGTAGGCCAGCTTGTCTGGGACTTCCCTGAGATCGTGGAGATGGACGTTAACCCCGTCATCGTCTACGGTGAAGGGGAGGGCTGCATGGCCCTTGACGTGAAAATCACTTTATCAAAGGAATGAGATGAGATAGTGATGGTGTACTCGATCTACGTGTCGGGGACCGGTTTCAGCGGCAAGACCGCCCTATGCCTAGGCCTCTACGGCAAATTCCAGGAGATGGGCCTCAGCGTGGGTTACTTCAAGCCCGTCGGCCACGGCGAGAAAGTTGTGGACGGGAAGCTGAGGGACGCCGACGTGATCCTGATGAAGGAGGTGATGGCACTCACCGAGCCCCTGGAAGTCCTCTGCCCTGTGGTGCTCGGGAATAGGTACCTTGATCAGATCTCGGATAACTTCGAGGCGGCGGCGGAGAATATTCAGAAGGCTTACAAGGAGGTCTGCGAAGGAAAGGACATTCTCCTCATTGAGTCTGCTGCCAGACCCGAGTATCTAATCTGCTGCGGTCTCAGCATGCCCCAGCTGGCCAAGGAGCTCGACGCGAAAGTCCTCTTCTCCGTGAAGGGAAGCGACGACACGGTCGTCGACGAGGCCATTCACTACCGTGACCACGTGAGGCTGGAGGGGGGAGAGATGATAGGCGTGGTCGTCAATTTCGTCCCCCTGGAGCAGATCGAGCGCATGAGGGGGATCATCTCCCCCATCCTAGAGAAGTGCGACCTCGACGTCCTTGGGATCGTCCCAGACCACAGGGAGCTGACCCTACCCACGGTCCAAGACGTCGTCGACGTCCTTAACGCCGAGGTCCTTACCTGCGCCGACAAACTGGAGGGGCTGGTGGACAACTACCTCGTGGGAGCGATGTCCCCGGAGTCGGCGCTCAGCTGGCTGAGGAGGAGCGTCGGAAAGGCGTTCATCACAGGCGGGGACAGGACCGACCTGATCCTGACGGCGCTGGAGACCAAACCGAGCGCCATAGTCCTCACGGGCAACATCTACCCCTCGGTGAGGGTGCTTTCAACAGCGGAAGAGAAAGGGATCCCCATCCTTCTCGTACCCACCGACACGTACACAACAGTAACCAGACTTGACCTCCTAGACGGCAGGATTGTACCCTCCCCCACGTCGACCAAGAAGATCCAGCTTACGCGCCGGATCATCGGGGAGTACGTGGATTGGAGGAAGATTTTAGAGGGCTACGTGGAGAAGAAAAAGGAAGACAAATCAAGGTAAAAACGTAGTTCAACGAGCCACTTCCTTCCATCTCGGTTGTTTTTTCTCTCTAATTATTAGAAGAGAACAGCATCCTGAACGTAAGATCTGCCCAGCTTGAGGGCTATCTCGGCCTTGGTCAGCTCCTTACCCAGGTACGCCGCGTGGTCGAATCTGCTGACGAGGCCCTTTCTGAGTATCGTCTGGTATATCTCACGTGCTGTGACGCCCTTCACCACCATATTCGGCTCTCCACTATCTCTGTAGTGTGTAGCGGCGACCAGCCCAGCCTCTCTATCGACCCGGATGACGAACCAACCCTCCTCGTCGAGGGCGAACTCTTCATCCCCTTTGGCCTCCAGCACATCGGCGACTTCCTCGACGGCCCTATCGTAGGGCTTCTCCTTCCACCGCTTCTCCTTCAGCCTCAGGAGGTCGACACCCAGATCCTTTGGTGGAGTCCCCCTTCGACTGGCAAGGAACGTCATCCTCGACGCGGTCACCACTTCCCTGACGCTCCCCCTCGCCTTTGAGCTGAACTCTGGGACAAACAGAAGGTCTGCCCCCACCTCGCAGGCCAGCGCAGTGAGCAGCCCGTTCACCCCGGTAGAGTCGGCGTCGATGAGCTCCGTCGCGTTGCCTAGGCCAAAGAGCACCGGGACGTCCTCGTTGGCTGAACGGAACAGTTGGTAGGCCCTCAGCGACTCAAGGAGCCCCGGGTTTACGGCGGGTTCTAGCACAGGATCGGCGATGACTTTCTCGACCCCCATGTCTATGGCGAGGTTCATCGTCTCTACCAATGCAACGAACCTCTCCTCGGCGGTCCCCGGCAGGTACCCCTCACTCATATTCGAGGGCAGGACCACGACGGGCACGTTCCGGACGAAGGGTGCTACCTCCTCGATGTTGCCTTTGTCAACGCTGAGGACGAGGTCGACACCAGCCTCGACGGCAGCCTTTATCTCATCAGGGTCGAGGGTGTCGATGCTGACAGGGAGCCTTACAGCGGACTTTACGGCCTCAACAACTCCAACCACTGTCTCGGGCATTGGGTCCCCCGCCAGCATCCCTATGTCGATGATGTCGGCCCCCTCGGCTTCGTAGTATCGGGCGCGTCTCTTCACGTCCGTGAGCTCCAGCGTGGGAGCATTCACAATCTCGGCGATCACCCTCATGGGGAAGCCGCTGCCGACGGCGACGGATCTGTCTGCGCGCCCTATTAGGAAGCCACCCTCCGCCTCCAAGACCGCCTCCCAGTTCCGCTCCACGTCCTCGATCTCCCTGAGTGCTCTTTCCCTCTTCGCCTCCACGATGAACTCCGTGGCGGACTCGGTCTTTGACAACTCGATCTCTCCCAAATGCTCGAGGACGTATGGTAGGTCGCTCGCGTCGGAGGGGCCCTTGTACGTCGGGACCTTCAAAGCCTCCTCGACGGGTGAAACGTCCCCCCTAACTGTGCCTGGGAGCAGGATGACATCGTATCTCCCGACTGAGAGACTCTTCAGATCCTCAACCACATATTCTGGTGTGATGAAGGCCGCAACAGAGACAGGCAGGACATGAACATCCACATCCATCTCCGTCTCCGAGACTAGGCGCCTCACGTTCTCCTCCGCAAGCCTCCCCGTGACAACAAGCACCCTCATAGCGTCTCTCCACCGCTCAACCAGAGAATCATTGAATCTCCACCGTCACGGTAGCCCCCTCGTTGTTGGGGGCAGCGACGAACGCCTTTCCCTTCCTCCCGCCTGAGTTCAGATGTGAATACAACTTCTCAGTAAATTTTCCAGCTTGATCCTCACCTTCGACGAGGCCATAGAATGCTGGACCCCACGAGCTCTGACCTACGCCGTAAGCCCCCATCTCGTGGAGGAACTCAACCCCAGTTTCGATGAGGGGGTGGCTAAACACTCCTCCCTGTACATCCTTCCAGTACTCGCCAAACTTATAGTCGATGCTCGTCATGGCCGAGCCGAAGTTTACTATGTCGCCTTCGACTATCGCCGGCATCAGTTGGAAGAGGATTATCCTTGAGATCTGGCTGACCAGGAGATCGGGTGGAGGTGCCAGCTTCTTGAAGGCCTCGTTCTCAACGTCCCCGCTGAGCTTCTGAGCGATCTCGGGGAGACCTATCACGAACATCCAGTCCTCGGGGACGTCCGACCTGAAAAGCAGCGGGGGCAGGCTCTCCATCTTATCTACCCTGTGCCCTCCATCGACGATGAACCCGCCGCGCATGAAGGCATATGTGCCGATCCCCGATCTCCTTGAACGGTTCAGCTTCAGAGCAACGTCGTTCGGCGATAAATCGAGGTCGTGAAGTTCTGAGAGGGCAGCCCCCACGGCTAGAGCGAGCTGAGTACCCGAGCCAAAGCCCGAGTGCTCTGGGATGTCGGAGACGAGCTCGATTTCGGCGCCGAGTTCCAGTTCAGAGGCTCTGAGGAGGGTCTCGGCGTACTCCCTCACTCGCTCTGCCCTTGGACCGGTCACGACTAGTTCGTCGGAGGGAGCCGCTCTGAGGACGATCTGAGGCCTGTCGATGGCGACGCCCACGCTCCCGTGTATCCTGCCCAAGTCGCCCCGCATATCGACCATGCTGAAGTGGAGGCGGGACGGGGTCCGGACTGTCACCCTGATGCTCTATCCCTCCAGCCCTCGATCATTTTCTCCAGCTCCCTTATGACCCTCGCCTCGTTCGAGTCGGTCACAGACGTCCGGTTGACAACGTCCTTACACTCGCGGAATCTTTTAATCAACCTTTCCACACGCTCCTTGTCACCTTGTTTCGAGAACACTTCGATCCGGGTAGCGTGTATGATCGCCTCAATCGCCTCGGCCCTTCCGCGGCTGAAGACACGGGGCAAAGAGCGTGTCACCTCCACGGAAGAGACTTCACCATTGAAGACCTCTCTCAGCTTCGATTCCTCAAGGCTCTTCTCGACAGCTATTAAGACATGGGCGTCCGAAGAGCCAAGCCTCAGGTCCCTATCGATAGAAGGTACGGGGAACCCTGGAAAGTCAGCCTCCTTGAAGGCGGTGACGAGGTAGAGGGCCGGGTCCTCGGTGACGTTGACGCATGCTGATGGATTACTCAGCAGATTAGCGCAGGTGGTGCTGGTCGTGAAAAGCTTCAGCTCCAGGGTCTCAGGGCCTGTCCTGGTTACACCCATCGGCGCAGCGTTGAGCGACCCGTCGGAACTCATCGTCGTCACTATCGCTTCGTGTACACTCCCTGTGACGAACCCAAGTTCGTCCAGCTGCCATTCAATCCCTGACATGCGAGTTCAGCGAGCCCCTGACAACGGATGAAACGAAAGTGGCTCACAAAAAAAGGTTATCGGTCAAGGAGCGAAACGGGAACGAGGTAATCACCCCTTCCACCCAGCATGACTCTGTGCAGAATTCCATCCTTTGACCGGACCTCCTCCAGGGAACCGTAAACCTCGACGACTTCACCCTCCGAGGCCTGCTCTGTGAACTTACCACGGTAGCTGTTCAGCTGTGTGACAAACGGCCCCTCCTCGGGCTCAATGTACTCGCAATCGCCGAGGAGGTAGGTACAGGGCGTGAAGATGCATTCCTCTGCTCTCGTTACGGTAGCCCTCAGTTTTACTCTGCCAATAGCTCTGGAGGCCAGTCCGATGTCATACTCCTCGGGCCTCCTGACCAGCCTTACGAAGTATTCCCTGCCGTCGACCAAACCGTGCAACACCTTACAGGACTCTGCGTGGACGAATACTCTTAGATCGATCCCTGTGCCACCCCATCTTTCAGCCGCGATCTTCTCCGCTCCCACAGTATCGTATGGTTTCACCCATCCGGACCCCTCCCTTAGCCTCCGAATAGCTTCGTGCGCCTTGAAACCATTGTTAACGCCATAGACAATGAGGTCAACATCGGAAGCCGCCCGGGCAAGGCCCAGTAGCAGCGACCCTGAGACACCCATCTCCCCCGGAGGGACTCCGCTCTCCGATGATATCGCCGATGCAAACTTAGCGGAGGTCTTCTCCAGCTCTGTCCGCGGACTTTCGAGGACCGGCTGGATGCCGTCCCTCGGCGTGTAGACCTTCACGATCCGATCGAGCGGTACAGACTGTAGAAGCAGCCCTCTCTCCTCGACGTGGTTCAGGTACTGAGGGTAATGTGCCTCAAGGAATCCTTGCGTCTCGTCAAGGTCGTAGACTCTCCTATACTTAGAGGGCCCCCGTCTCCTATCGCCCTCGGGATCAGGGACGTACCTGAGATAGGCGATGATCATCCCCTCCGGGTGGTGGAGACCCTTAACGGAGAAGATTAGGCCCTCCTCCGTCTCGACGTAGCTCCCCTCCACGGGTTCTCCGGTGCTTCTGGGGGCCATCTCCGATAAGATTCTGGGTGTCGACCTTATAAGGAAAACCGGGAACTCAAGGCTTGAGGGCTAAGATGCTAAAGAGCGAAGTAGGCGACTACGTCTCCAGGTGCGCTAGCTTGGCAGCCCTCCTTGAGGTCTCCGCGTACCCGAAGCCCGGCAACGTCCACAGGACCCGTGATTTCCCGGACACGATGTACGAGCACTTCCTAGCCGCGGGCGTCGCCATAGGCCCAGAGATGAGGAGGCTTGCAGTTCGAGGCTTCGAGGCCGTCGAGGGCTCCCGGGAATGGGCCCACATAGGAGTTGGCGGACAGGTCCTCAAGGCAGTGACCGAGTCCCTGAGCTGGCAGACAGGGGGAAACGTCAACCTCGGTGTTGTCCTTTTATTCTCGCCCCTCGCAGTCGCTGCTGGAGCATCGCTGTTCGGAGACGAAAGAGTCGACGTGAAAACTCTCAGAGAAATGCTACGGAAAGCTACGCGCACAACCACGCCAGATGATGCCGTAGCCGTCTACGAGGCCATCGGGAAGGCGATGACGCCCAGAGTTCTGGGAGAGGCCGAGGAGTTAGATGTAACCGACGAGACATCCCTGACTCGGATAAGGAACAATGGGCTGACGCTGATCGACGTCTTCGAGCTCTGCTCCGAGAGGGACTCGATCTGCCACGAGTGGGTGTCAGATTTCGAGGTCACTTTTGAGGTGGGCTCCAGGTACCTGAACGAGGCTCTTGATCGATCCGGCGACGTGAACGCGTCGATCGTGGATACTTTCCTCCAAATCCTCTCGAAGCGCCCTGACTCTCTCATTAGGCGCAAGAGGGGAGTCGAGAAAGCCGTAGAGGTGAGTGAAAGGGCCGCAGGAGTCTTGGAGGAAGGAGGTATGGAGTCGGAAAAAGGCGGAGAACTGCTCAGGAGGCTGGATGAAGAGCTACAATCGTCTGAAGGAGCGCTGAATCCCGGAACCACAGCTGACCTGACAGCCGCCTCGTTATTCGTGACTCTACTGGAGGGATGGAGGCCCTGATCTGGCCTTCACGAAAGCCGCGGTCTCCTGAAGGCTCCTCTCGACGCCAAACTTTCTCCTGAAGTAATCCAGGACGTTCTCCAAGTCCCGCACGAGGAGAGATTCGGCGTTAGGGTGGTCGGTCGGTTCGGACTGAGGCCAGTCGATGAGGAGCACCTCGCCGTTCTTCTGCACCACTATGTTGTAGCTACTGAGGTCGCAGTGAATCATGCCTGCATCATAGGTCCTGCGGATGTTCTCCAGTATGTCGTCGAGGAACCCATCAGGGTCATCGAGAACCGCTACGTCGATGAGGTTGTACCCGTCTATGTAGCCCATGACGACGACGTGCCTGTTCTGGTATATCGGCTCTGGAACGGAGACCTTGGCCTCGTGGACCCGCCGCATGGCTTCGAATTCCTTCTCGGCCGCTATCCTGGACTGGTAGTGCCAGGAGACGTGGCCCCTCTGAGCGATGTAGCCCCTCTTCTTCCTGGTGTCCCTGAAGCTGGTGCGCCCGAGCCTGTGGAACTTGACGGCGACCCTATCATCGTCGTCGGTGATGGCCTCGAAGATATCGGCCTCCTTACCAACGCCGAGGGACATCCCCAGCGAGTTCAGGATGTCGGCCTTGGCGAGGGCATTTAGCGCCAAGCAGTCGTACCCCGTGTAGTTGAGGATGTAGCCCAGGTAGGGAGCAGGCTGCCGATACAGTAGATCCTTCCTGTCCAGCTCCCTTAGCCGGAACTCGACCTCCCCGAGGTTCAAACCAGAGTACTTGACCAACTCGTCGAGGGGCACGAAGGAGAACTTGGCCATGCCCAGCTCAAGGGCATGGAGGACCCTGAACTCCTCGGGCTCGATCTCCAGCAGCAGGGATGCGGCCCTCTCGGCTGACGACATCCATTAACTATGTCGAGAGCGTATTATTAGGCGTTTTTCGAAGCGGTAAGTCATTTATACGCAGGGCACCAGAAGCTCATCCGGTGATATTATTGAAGTCAGAGGAGCTCCTAAAGGAGATTGAGGCCTGTAAAAGAATGCTTGAGGGATACAGATCCTACGGCCAGTTCGTTGGAGAGGCCATCGACGCCTTCTCGAGGCTTAGCGAGATCATCGGCGACCCCTCAGAAGAGAGCCTAAAAGAGGGGCTGAAGCTGGCCGAGACCTTGCTCAAGGAGATGAATCCCTACAGGGCCTATGTCCCTAGGATCGGCATCGCCATCGACGAGATACTCAAGTGGATACAGGACAATCAGTGAGTCCAGATCCCGCATGACCACGTTTCCCTTTTAATTCTAGGAGCGATGTTCGTCCAGCATCCTGTAGATCTCGTCCTGCAGTACGGCCTCGATGCTTGCACGGCTGCCGTCGGCTCTCACAATCTGCCTCCCATCCCTGGAGTGCTTGACCTCACCGATTACCGAGGCTTTCACGCCAAGGTCCTCGATTGCCTGTGTGAGTCTCTCCGCCGATCCAGGATCGGACACAATTAGAAGAGCGCCTGAGCTCAACAGCTTGAGGGGATCAACATCTAGGACGTCACAGATCGCTCTGGTCTCCTCGGCCACAAGCACGGACTCCTCCCTGATGACCAGGCCGACACCAGCCGCCTCCGCCATCTCCCAGAGGCCCTGAATGAGGCCGCCCTCGGTGGGCGTGTGAAGGGAGTGGACACCACCTGCCTCCACGGCCTTCAGGGCTTCTTTTACGACGCTGATCCTATTCAACATCCCCTCTGCGCAAGTGAGGGTTTCTTCACTCACCTTGCCTTTGAGGAGCCCTGCAAGGTCCGTCGCCAGTATCCCCGTCCCCTCGATCCCCGCACCCTTCGTGAGGATGATCTGGTCACCAGGTCTTGCTCCGCCCGTGGTGACGTACCTCCCCTTAGAGACCTCCCCCATCATAAACCCAGCCACTATCGGCTTGCTGAGCCCCAGGGTGGTCTCGGTGTGGCCTCCGATGATGCTCACCCCCACCTCGCGGCACGCATCGTGCATGTCCGCCATGATAGTCTCAAGCAGGGACTCGTCCGCCCCCTCCGGGAGGAGGATGATGGAGAGGAACCACTGTGGTTTAGCTCCACAGGAGGCCACGTCATTCGCGTTGATATGGACAGACAGCCAACCTATCTTGGCCTCGGCGCCGGTGATGGGGTTGGCCTTCGCTACAATCACCTTGTCCCCCATGTCGATTACGGCGGCGTCCTCCCCAACGTCGGGTCCCTGAAGGACCCTGTCGGACGATACGCCGAGGCAGGGGAAGACGATCCTTCTCAGGACGTCAGAAGGGACCTTCCCGGTTGGCAGCCTTCTGGACATGTTGTGGCTCACCTATTGTTTGGGGCTTGGGGATATAGGTTTTCCCGGGGAGCCACTTTCACTCACCCCTCCACAACATGTAAGTTCGAACGGACGCAAAGCATAAATCGTCGATGGCGGACTCCAAAGCAGGGGATAGCTTGGGCCAGCCCAGAAGCGTCTTCGTCGACGAGACAGTTTTCGACTTCAACTACGTCCCGCCCAGGCTCCTCCACAGGGACACTGAGCTCCGCTTCCTCACGAACCTCTTCAGGTTCATCATCGACACCCCCTACGAGATGAGCCAGAGAGCCATCATAGTCGGAGGAGTCGGCTCAGGTAAGACCGCCTTGGCTCAGCGGTTCGGCAAGGACCTGGAGAAGGAGGCCGAGCGCCGCCGGGTCCGAGCCAGATACATCCACGTCAACTGCCGGGAGAACAAGGGCAGCCTCTTCTCGGTCCTCCTCCGGGCCGTCAGATATTTCAGAAACAACTTCCCGGACAGGGGCTTCTCCGCCAGCGAGCTACTGGACACACTGATGCGGATACTGGACGAGGAGGACACGCAGCTGGTACTCGGCCTCGACGAGGTGGACACCCTCATCGAGAAGGAGGGCGGGGACGCCATCTACAACCTCACCCGTGTCCAGGAGGAGAGGCAGGAGGGACCGAGGCGCCTCAGCCTGATCTGCATCTCCAAGGACCCCGAGGTGTTCCGGAGCCTGGACAGGAGCACGCTGAGCACCCTCCAGCGGAACGTCGTGCGGATGTCGGAGTACACCCAGCCCCAGCTCGCGGACATCCTCGTCGGCCGCGCCGAGATGGCCTTCAGGCCAGGCGCCGTCTCCGAGGAGATCGTCGAGTTCATCAGCGAGCTGGCCGAGTTCGAGCACGGGGACGCCAGGTACGCCATCGACGTCCTCTGGGGCGCCGGGAAGCGGGCCGACACCGCCTACTCCCAGGAGGTCCACCCCGAGCACGTACGGGAGGCGGCCTCCAACCTCTTCCAGGCCCTCAGGACGGAGGAGGTCGGGCAGCTGAGCCGCCACGAGCAGATGGTGCTCCTCGGCGTCGCCCGCCACTTCCTGCACAGCCGCGAGCCCTACGCCACCACGGGGGAGGTGGAGCTGAGCTACGGCGTGGTCTGCGAGGAGCACGGCGAGGAGCCCCGGGGCCACACCCAGTTCTGGAAGTACCTGAACCAGCTGAAGGGCCTGGGGGTGATCTCCAGCCGGCTGCAGACCTCTGAGAGGGGGAGGACCCAGCTCATCAGCCTCCCCAAGGTCCCCGCCGAGAAACTAGAGAGGGAGATGACCCGGATCCTTGAGAAGGGCTGAGATCGAGGCTGAGGATCTCCTCGGTAGCCGGGGCAGGATAAGGATCCTTCAGGTGCTCGCGGAGAGCGGTGAGCTCAACATCAGCGAGGTGGGCAGGAGGACAGGGATGAACTACACCAGCGTCGAGCGCCACCTGGACGCCCTCACCGGGATGGGCCTCCTCAGGGAGAAGCGCTACGGCAAGATCCGGATCTTCGAGGCCCTCTTCAACGAGGTCACCGTCCGCTTCGAGAGGAACCGGGGCGTCAGGGTCGAGACCAGCATCAGGGCCAGAGATTGAAGGTAAACCTGGACGGCTCAGGCCATCTCCGAGGGTTCGCGCGGCGCATTTTCGAAGGAAAACACTCCCTCGCACCACTTCGCGACGCCAAAGAGGTGCTTTTCACCGTGAAGCTTCCCTATGATCTGGAACCCGAGGGGCAGCTCATCCTCGGTGATGCCAGATGGGACCGTCATGACAGGATAGCCGCTAAGGCTCCAGGGAGCGTTGAAAGCTGGGTCGCCAGTGGATTCAAGCCCTCGGAGAGCGGGAGTAGGCGCAGACGGAACAATCAGGCAGTCCACATCCCTCATGACAGCCTCAAGCTCCTCGACGAACCTCCCCCCCAGCCGTCTGGCGCGTAGATACTCCGAAGCAGGCACCAATAGCCCGGAAGCAACGAGGCCCCGCAGGTTAACCCTATAATCGGTCATTCTTTCCTTGAAGTTCTCCTCGTGGACAGAGGCGGCCTCCGATGCGAGGATCACCCTGTGAGCGGCATGGATCAGCTTAAAAGTGGAAGGCAGAGAGACCTCCTCGACTCTTGCACCCGCGTCCCTCAGCGACATCGTCGCAGCCTCGAAACCATCCCAGACATTTTCGTCGGCGTTCTCCTGGAAATATCCACGTAGCATTCCCAAGCGCGGCGGTTCTAACCGGTCTATCGGGTGGTAGTCTAGATGATCGCCATCGGTCAATGCACCGAGCACCATTGCCGCGTCGTCGACGCATCTGGTGAAGAAGCCGACGTGGTCGAGGCTCCAGCTCAGGGGGTAGACGCCCCCCCTCCTTATCAGGTCTCGGGTGGGCTTCATGCCGACGATGCCGCAGAAAGACGCAGGGCGAATGACGGAGCCGCCGGTCTGGGTCCCCAGGGCGGTGGGGCACATGCCAGAGGAGACTGCCGCCGCTGACCCGCTGCTCGAACCCCCTGGGGTGTGCTCAAGGTTCCAAGGGTTCCTGGTCGGGGCCGGGTCTGCCAATGCGAACTCGGTGGTCTCTGTTTTCCCGATGATGACCGCCCCTGCATCCCTGAATCTAGCCACTGAGACGGCGTCGCGGGATGGGATGAAATCCCTGTAGATGGGCGAGCCCATTGTGGTTTTCAGCCCTGCCGTATAGAAGATGTCCTTCACGCCCACTGGTATGCCGTGAAGGGGTCCCCTCGACACGCCCTTCTCTATCTCACTCGTCAGGTCCTCGGCGGTTGCCCTGGCACCTTCGATGTCCAAGGTCACCCAGGCCTCTAGGGACGGTTCGAGGCGTTCTATACGATCGAGGAGACTCTTAAGAAGCTCCGAAGGCGTAAGCTCACCGGAGGCGATGAGACGCGACGCATCGCCTATGGTTAGCTTGTAGGCTGCCAAGAAGATCACGACCTCCCTGGGTCGTGGACGGGCTCATCCGAGGGTTCTAGGTCAGCAGCCTGTATCTCCCAAACCGCCTTCGCCGTCGTCTCGATATGGGCCTCGATCTCGGCTACTTGAGCCTCTCCTAACATCCTAGTAGCAGTTACGAGGTAAGTGTCAATCGTCTCTCTCTCGTCCTTTCTGGACATGGCCTCTCACAGATTGTTTAGAATGGCCATTATACTTATTTTGATCGAAGAAGGGTGATTATAAAATATTAGAAAGAAAAAGGGTTCGGTAAAGTTAGGGGGATGGCCTACTCGTCCTTGTTGTAACCTTTGCCCTTTCCCTGGCTTTTATCCAGCTTTCCACTGTCTCCCTTGTTCTGGCCTGGTGCTGACCCCGATTTGCCCGCCTTGAAGTCGTCCTGGTACTTCTTCAGCTGGCCCCAAGCCTGGTTGATGGCGTCCTCGTCCCCCGAAGTATCACCACCCCTAGCGGCCTTCCTGTTCATCTTGTCGACCATCCTCTGTACCTTAGCCTCGAGTTTGTTCATCGTCCTCAGCATCTGCCCAGTTTGGGCGTCCTCGAAGCTGCTGAGGTCGTCGTCGAGCCCATCAGTGGCGTTCTGAAGTTCGTCCATGGCTTCGTCGATCTCACCCCTGTTGAGCCGCTCCTGTATTCTAAGGAGCTTCCGCTCTGTCTTCTCCAGGGCGTCCGTGGCCTTCTGGGCGTCCTTGTCGGAGAGCCGGTTCGTTAAATTGTAGACGTTCTCCTCCATGCTCATGAGCCTCTGCTGGAAGTTCTCATGGAACTGCTGGACGAGCATCATCTTAGTGCTCAGTATCTCCGTCTGGTTGACGTCGGGATCCCCTGTTGGAGGCAGGTCAGGATCCGTTTCGTTACCAGACTCCTCGAAACTTGTCATGGCATCGGGGTTGTCGTGGTATGCCTTCCTGAGCGCGTTCCTGTAGTGCTTCATCGCCCTCTTGACCTGCTGGGCCGCGGCGTTCGCGTTGGCCTGATTCAGCAGCTGTAGAGCTTTATCTATCGCATCGTCCCCGTGCATCTGATCGTTCAAAGGCGCATTCGGCATCGTGAGATTCAGAACCGAACTTTGTGATGTACCGTTCTCGTCTGTCGGTGTGTCCGAGAAGTTTCCACCGTAGGCGGCTGAGAAGGCTGCCATCAGGATGAGTCTTGACGCCTCGGCCTGGGCAAGGAGTTCTTCGAGCACCTCTGGGTCAGTGTAGTTTCCGCCGTCCTGCGTGGTCATGTTGAGCCCCCCGAGCGGGTCGGTTGGAGGCAGCTGCGGGTTTGGGACCGTGCTGTTAGTCCCATCCTCTGCGTAGGCCAGAGTGGCCATCGGTGCAAGTAGCAGCAGCAGGATTGTCGAGAGACCAAGTATCCTTGTCCTCATTCCTGATCACTGCCTGAAAAGAGGTCGTCCCCGATATTAGAAGAACACCGTAGAACGCTCTGGAACACCTTGAAACGGTCAGGCTATATGCGATATTTTTCGTTTATTTTGTAAAAGCTCTTATTTTCGACCTTCTCCTCGACGAGTATACCCTCATTGGTCATCCTGCGAAGTAGCCGCCATGCGCTTGAGCGGGGGATGTCGAATCGCTCCCTCACCTCGTTGGCGAAGGCCTCCCCGCCACGCTCAGCTATGAACCTTATTACTTCCCTTTCGTCGAGCCTGAGCGAGGTGTTCTCCCGGAAGATCTTCTCCAGATCAATCACACGCACTTCATGGGAAGGCCTTTCGACCTCCTTTTCCAGGCCTGTGGGAAACTTCAGTCTCCCCTTCGAATAGAGATAATAGACAGACATCGCCGTTGTTGCTATTACGACCACCCCTGCATACAGGAGAGTGTTTGTGCCTCTGGGCTTTTCAGTATCTCCTGCTTCCTGATAGACCTGAGAGGCGAGGTTGAACGCCTCAGTGTACAGGCCTTCGGAGTAGTAGTCTTTCGCGGTCTGAAGCCTGACCTCGACTTCGCTCAGCCCCAAGGTCCGCCCGTCATCGCGGGCTTCTTCCAAGGCGTTTTCCGCGGATTCGATCATCTCAGAGGCCAAGGAGGCTTTCTCAGAGATCGTCTCCGCCCTCGCCCTAGCAAAGGTAGCCAGCTGTTTCGACTCAAGATATTGGTCACTTTCGAAGGCATCCTGTGCCTGTTCGAGGAGGGCTTCGGCCTCGACGACGATGATTCCCTGCGCTCCGACTTGCGCGATGTAGCTCTCTGCGTCCCTCAGCTCCGCCACCGCCTCCTCCATGATGTCTGGCAGGTTGATGATGTAGAAAAGCGATATTTCCCCCGCGTTCATTGTGACGTACTGCCTCCCCTCGACGGTCCTCAGGTCCGTCGGTATGTCGCTGATGTCAAATATGATCGCCCCGAGAGGCAGCCTTATCGTTGAAAGTATCGGCGCGGAAACGTTGAATGTCCATATCAGCTCTGACTTAGCCGTCAGGCTCGAGGTCCGGTATGTGATGTTAATATCTGTTGATCCGAGTGTGTCGACACTGATCCCTGATGGAGTGGGCGAGGAGTCGAGGAAAAGGCCTTCGTCGTCTTGGATAACAAGGTTGTCAATTTGTTTGCCAAAGAGAGGGATCTCGATCGTCACCATAGTGGGATCTGTCTCCAGAACGTACACCACCTCCGTCACCCCGTTACTGTAAACGTTGAAGAAGAGATTGAGGGGTGTATAGTACTCTTCAGCCAGAGCACAGGGAGTGGGAAGAAACATCAGGAAGAACAGCAACGAAGATACGACCTTTCGCATTCAGCCACCCTCCGGTTCTACTATGGGGAGTATCCTTCCTTTCATATCTTTAAGGACATATATATCAGAATCATTACGTCACGACTTGGATACCAATTAAATAATAGTCCTCTTCTAGGAGCCTGCAAAAAGAAGTGGGATCAGGGACCACGCGAATAAAATCGCATCTCGTACACGCCACACCACCACAAACAAGATAAGAACTGCGTAACTCCTAGGACAACCATGCCAGAAGAAGACATGAGGAACGTCTACACCCTGGGCTTCGTGAGCTTCTTCACCGACGTCTCCAGCGAGATGGTGTTCAGCGTCCTCCCAGTCTTCATCCTGAGCCTGCCTGGAAGCAGCATCGCCACACTGGGCATCATCGAAGGCACCGCCGAGGCACTTAGCTACATTCTCAGGGCCGTCTCTGGCCTCGTCAGCGACAAGTTCCAGAGCAGGAAGCCCTTGATCCTCCTGGGTTACGCAGTTTCCAACGTGGCCAAGCCCTTCTTCGCCATGGCCTCCACCGTTACGGACGCCCTGTTCATCCGCGTCGCAGACCGAGTGGGGAAAGGCATAAGGACAGCCCCAAGGGACGCCCTGATCAGCGACTCCGTCTCCGGCAATCACAGGGGCGAGGCCTTCGGACTCCACAGGACGCTGGATCAGACCGGTGCCATCCTGGGTCCCCTCATAGCCACGGCGGTGATGGTCTACCTGGGATGGACCATGACGGAAGTTTTCTGGCTCAGCCTTCTCCCCGGCACTGTGGCCTTGCTGATTATACTTTTCGGTGTCAGAGAGATCGTTGGAGGAGACGGCGGTGAGTTTAGATTTCTGTCGGGGATCAGGGAAGCCCTTTCCGGACGTTTCATCTGGCTGCTAGTCATCGTCGCCCTGTTCTCGCTGGGCGCCTTCAACTTCAGCTTCGTGCTGCTTAACGCCCGTCAGATGGGAGTCGAAGACGCCCTGATCCCCGTGGTCTACGCCGTTCTCAACGTGACCCACACGATTGTGGCGATACCTGTAGGCAGGCTGGCTGACAGGATCGGAAAAGAGAAAGCCCTCGTCATCGGCTACATCATATTCGCGGTCACGGCCCTACTGCTATACATCACGCCAAGCTCCGTACCCGCCGCTTTCTTGATCGCTGCTGTCTTCGGCGTCTACATGGGCGTCGTGGAGACGGTGCAGCGAGCCCTAATACCGGGCTATGTGGACTCTAGCCTAAGGGGCACGGCGTACGGGATCTATTACCTCGTGATAGGATCAGCATTCCTAGTCGCGAACTCGCTCGTCGGCAGTCTCTGGCAGACGATGGGGCTCTGGGCTTCAAGCGTATACAGCGGTTCACTAGCGTCGCTCGCTGTCATCGGACTACTTTACTTCACGAAAGGACGTTAGGCGGCTCTATTTACTCCGGTCGACAAAGATTTCAAAGACGCCATGGACATCCGTTTCAGGTCCGCCTCGGCAGCGATGAAACCGAAAGCCGCCCATCCCCCTGTGGACAGGATCTCCCTGAGGACAATCTTAGCCTTATCCTCCTCACCGTTGTAGAGGAACCAGTTTGCTACGCCGTAGCCCGTGGTCACCAGCCCGAGTGCGCCCATCCCCCTGGCCTCCTCCAGCAGGGTGTTTGGCTCCTTCTCTCCCTTGTACATCAGGAGGCAGTCGTGGTAGTTCTGGTTCTCGATGATATCCATGTCTGAGGCTATAGAGGCCATAAGCTCCTCTGCCTCGTCATTCCTCCCGAGACGGCGCAGAGTCATGTAGAGCCAGTGCGCCATGGCAACCACCTTGTCCGGTATCTCGGAGACGTCCATGCATGCTTTGTAGGCCCTGAGGGCGTCCTCGAACCTTCCGGAGAGGTAGTAGGCAAGCCCAAGGTGGTACCAGATGTTGAAGTGGAGGCTGCTGACGGGGATGTTCCTGGGGTTGGGCATCCCGTCGGGCTCAACCTCGTCGGGCTTTCCCTCGATGAGTGTGACGGCTTTCTCGAAGTCGTCTATAGCGAGATCGAGGCGTCTTAGCGTTATGAAGCGGTGCCCCCTGTGCCTGTAGAATCTGGGGTCTCTGGGATGCTTCTCCAGTCCGGTTGAGAAGATCGTGGCCGCCTCCAGATAGCGCCCGAGGTACGCAGTGCGGCGCCCCAACCAGATGATTGCATCTGGATCTTCAGGATTCTCCTCGTAGTCCTTCAAGACCTCCTTGTACAGGGCCTTCTGTCTCTCAAGGGTCTCAGGCCTCATGGGGACTCGATATAGCGGCTCTCCGAAGAGGGAGAACGCCTCCGGGGCCTCTGGGAGTTTTATGTCGTCCAAAGTCATCGCCTGTTCTTCCTGCGCAATGGAACGTAAAAGGGTTTGGAAATGAAACCTCATTCTAGGACATCGATGGACTTCCCGATCGGGCGCAGAGCTGAAATATTTAATAAATATGTTAAGTATTACAGGAATATATTATAAATATTGACTGATGTATACATAATCATGTTTGTCTGCATCTCCCCAACAGCGTTAAATGAGAGGAGCAGTAGAAAAACTGAGAGGTCCACAATATGAAGTATAGCGCCACGGTCTACGTCAGCCTTAAGAAGGGCTACTCAGACCCCGAGGGAGAGACAACAACCAACGCCCTCCAGGGTTTGGGCTACAGGGTCACAGAGGTGCGATCCAGCAAGGCCTACGAAGTCACTCTAGAAGCGGACAACAGAGAGGAGGCCGAGGCTGCCGTCGACGAGATGTGCCGGAGGCTGCTCACGAATCCCACTAAGGACGACTACAGTTTCGAGATAAGGGAAGCAAGATGAGCCGCATAGAGAGGAGCAGCCATCCCTTCGAGCATCACACCGTCGATCTGCTCAACGCCTCAGACGATGACCTCAGGGAGATCGCCGACACCCTGGGGCTGGGGCTCGCACTCCAGGAGCTCCGCTACATTAGCGACCACTATATTATCCAGGAGCGTAAGGCCACCGACGTAGAGCTCCAGACCTTCGACCAGACTCTGAGCGAGCACTGTAGCCACAAGACCTTCGGGGGCATCATCCACACACCGGAAGGGACCGTCACCGGCCTCCTCAAGACCTACCTGAGGAGCCTCATTGACGAGTTGAAGCCAGAGTGGTGTTATAGCGTCTTCGAGGACAACGCGGGCATCGTCGACTTGACCGACGACGTGGGCATCGCCATTAAGGTTGAGACGCACAACCATCCTTCAGCCATAGAGCCCTTTGGCGGGGCAGCCACAGGTCTAGGCGGCGTGATTCGGGATGTCCTCGGCGTCTGGGCGAATCCGATCGCCTGCACAGACGTACTATGCTTCGGGCCCCTCGATTATGATTATGAAAGACTCCCGGAGGGAGTGAAGCACCCCAGCTACCTCTTCAGCGGCGTCGTGGACGGAATAGGAAGCTACGGTAACAGCATCGGCATCCCAACCGTGAACGGAGCCACCGTGTTCCACGAGGACTACACCGGTAACGTCGTTGTCTACGCCGGTTGCGTCGGCGTCCTCCGTAAGGACCAGTACATCAGGGACGTAAAGCCGGGGGACAAAGTGGTCCTGGTCGGCGGCCGCACGGGCAGGGACGGAATACACGGCGTCACATTCGCCTCGGCAGAGCTCACAGAGGAGTCTGAGCAGATCTCCAGGCCAGCAGTCCAGATCGCAAATCCCATCGAGGAGGAGAAGATCAAGCGCGCCATCAAGGAAGTGAGCGAGAGGAGACTCGGTTCGGGTATCACAGACATAGGTGGTGGGGGGCTGAGCTGCGGCGTCTGCGAGACGGCGGAACGTTACGGCCTGGGCGTCGAGGTCCATCTGGACAGGGTGCCCCTCAAGGCCACTGACATGGCTCCATGGGAGATCTGGATCTCCGAGTCCCAAGAAAGGATGCTCCTCGCCGTTCCGTCGAAGAACCTTGAGGAAGTACTTGGCATCTTCGAGGACGAGCAGGTGGAGACCACCGTTCTTGGCAGCTACACGGAGACTGGCAATGCCAACCTATACTTCAGAGACATCCTGATCGCTCAGTTGGACTTGGAGAAGCTGTTCAACCCACCAAGGATCGAGCGAACAACAAACTGGGTGCCCCCTGAACTGGATGAGCCCATGATCTCAAGGCCAGAGAATCTGGGTGCGGTCCTGCTGAAGCTCCTCACCTCATATAACGTGGCCAGCAAGGAGAAGGTGGTCCGGCGCTACGACCAGGAGGTGAAGGGCCAGACGGTGGTGAAGCCCCTCCAAGGCTGGAACGCCGGGCCCAACGACGCAGCGGTCCTGAAGCCCCTCGACGACAGCTGGAGGGGAATAGCGATCTCTAGCGGGATCAATCCAAGGTACGGAAAGATCGACCCCTACTGGCTGGCGGCCTCGGTGATAGACGAGGCAGTTAGGAACAACGTCTCCGTGGGGGGTAGGCGGATCTCTCTGTTAGACAACTTCACGTGGGGCAACCCCGAGTACGAAGACCGCCTCGGGGGCCTTGTGCGCGCCTGCAGGGCCTGCCACGACGTAGGTAAGGCGTACGGTACACCCTTCGTCTCAGGCAAGGACAGCCTCTACAACGAGTCCCCTCTGGGACCTGTGTCGCCAACATTGCTTATCACGGCGCTGGGGATCGTCCCCGACATCCGAAGAGCAGTGACCATGGACCTCAAGGAAGCTGGGAACGCCGTCTACCTCATCGGTGAGACCAAGCCGGAGCTCGGCGGCTCGGAGTACTATCACCTCCATTGTGAGCTCGGGGCATCGGTCCCCAAGCTGGAGCCCGAGTTGAACATCGCCGCCTACAGAAGGCTGAACAAGGCGATGGACTCGGGCTACGTCAGGGCGTGCCACGACCTCTCGGAGGGGGGGTTGGGTGTCTCCGCCGCCGAGATGGCCTTCACAGGAGACCTTGGGATGGATCTGGATCTATCCAGCGTCCCGACGTCAGAGGCGATGAGGGACGACTTCGTTCTCTTCTCCGAGTCCAACGGCCGTCTCCTCGTCGAGGTCCCACCTAGTCATCCACAAGCCTTCGAAGCCGTCATGGAAGGCTCGACCTTCGCAAAGGTTGGAGTAGTTACATCTGAGGGAAAGTTGACAATAAGGAAAGGAGGAGAAACTCTCGTGGATCTTAGAGTGGATGAACTGATTGGGGCCTGGAAGACGCCCCTGGAGGCTCCACGATGAAGCGGGAGGAGATAAGGGTCCTCCTCATGAGGGCGCCGGGGACCAACTGCGACCTGGAGACGGTGCGGGCTTTCCGGGACCTGGGCGTACTGGTGGACCTTGTACACTCCCAGAGGGTCTTCAAGGAGAAGGGCCTGCTCGACTACGACGTCCTGGTCCTCCCCGGTGGCTTCAGCTACGGGGACTACGTCCGCAGCGGCGCCGTCTGGGCCAAGGAGATGGAGTACCGCATGGGCAGGGAGCTGCTGGAGTTCGTCGAAACCGGGCGACCGGTCATAGGAATCTGTAACGGGTTCCAGGTCCTCGTGGAGACAGGGTTCCTCCCCGGATTCGATGGGCGCTCGGAGACGCCCGAGGCCGCACTGGCGAACAGCTCCCATGGCTATCAGAACAGGTGGATCAGGATGAAGAACGTGGGCGGAGGCACGTGTGCCATGCTTAGAGATGTGCCCCACGACCACGTCATCGCGTGCCCTGTTGCCCACGGCGAGGGGAGGTTCGTTCTACCCGACCCACAGGAGAAGTATCTCCAGAGGCTCTACGACAACGACCAGATAGTCTGGAGGTACGTGAAAGGAGATGGCTCCTTCGCCGACGGTGAGTGGTGGGATAATCCTAACGGCGCGTTCCACGACATCGCCGGGATCTGCAACCTAGAGGGGAACGTCCTGGGGCTGATGCCCCACCCGGAGAGGGCGTACTTCGGCTACCTGATGCCAGAGTGGACGAAGCACGGGAGGCCTGAGAAGTACGGTGACGGCAGGATCTTCTTCGAGTCCATAGTGAAATACGTCGAGGCTAGGTTCTAGCCCGTCTCCTCTCCCTGTATTCCACCAGCTTCTTCCTCAGCCCTTCGTCGTTGAGGGCGAGGACCTCTGCCGCCAGCAGGGCAGCGTTCCTGGAGTTGTCCACCCCCACACAGGCGACCGGGACCCCCGTTGGCATCTGGACCATGGAGAGCAGGGAGTCTAGGCCGCCGAGCTTGACCTCCTTGGGGACGCCGATGACCGGCTTGAGTGTGTGGGCCGCGATGAATCCGGGGAGCGCGGCGGACAGGCCGGCCACGGCGATGAATACGGAGGAGTCCGAGAATTCGACGTACTCTTTCAGAGCCTGGGGGTCCCTGTGCGCCGAGTAGACCACTAGTTCGTGGTCGACACCGAGGTCCTTTAGGGTCGCCACGGCCTTCTCACCCAGCTCCATATCCGACTCGCTCCCGATGACGATAGAAATACTAACCATTACCAGTGACTCCCGACGTGAATTGTCGATACTAACTAATACGATAAATAATTAAGCTATGTGGATCACTCCTCGAGGCATCTTGTCGGCGAAAAGCTTCCCGGAGGGCTTTCTATGGGGCACCACCACATCGGCCTTCCAAGTCGAGATAGGGAGGGGCAACCCCAGCGCGCTCTCTCTCCATCGATTGGAGCAGGATATTCCCCCGATCGACGGAGAGCGCTGAGGTGGCCGTGGACGCGAAGGGTTCAGGAACGTCTCCGGCGTCGACGTAGGCGAGGGAACCTTGCGAGGCCTCGGGGAGATGGCGGACACCGAGGCCGTTCAGAGGTACAGGGAGATAGCGGCGAGAAACGAGTTCTGATGCGGGGATGTGCTTCACGCAATCGTCGACATACTCAAGTGTTGTAGGTGCGGTTTATCGTGAGCTCGGCGATGTCCGCCGCGTAATGGCTTATTTTCCTGATGCTCTCCCTTATCAGGACTATGTTGGATATCGATGAGAAGTCGCTCAGATCCCCAGAGTGTTGCAGCGGGGTTATCTTCATGTACAGATCTTCGATCTCCCTCTCGTTGTTTATGATCTTGTTCGTGTCGCTGACGTCCCTCAGTATGAACGACATCACCGACCGGTCGTAGGAGGAGAACGCGACCCCCGCAACCTCAACGAGGGTCTCAAGCACTTCCTCGGGGATCTCTGTACCGGTTTCTTTGAGCTCGATGAGGCTTTTCGCAATTATCGCGACGTGATCCGCAATCCTCTCTATCCTGTGCACAAGGGTCTGTATGTCAAGGCAGTCTATGATGTCCAGACCCATCTGGCCGGCCAGCGCGGGCCTGATGACAGCCAGCCTGATCAGCCTCAGGGTGAGGAACATGAGGCGGTCGACGTCGTTCTCGAGGGAGAGCACGGTCTTGATCAGTTCTATGTTCGGCTCCTTCAGGGAGCTCAGCACGTCCCTGCACATAGAGTACGTTATCACATGCATCCTCTCGATGCTCGTGCTCACGGACATCTTGGATTCGTCCAGCAACGTCTCCAGCACAACGTGACCCGCCTCGGACTCGACGATCATCATGTACAGCTTGCTCGCGATCTCGCGTATTGCATTTTGATGGTCGATGGAGAAGAAAGACTTGGAAGTCAGCCTGATCGTCGTGTAGCCGTCGAGGAAGCCTGCGATGATGTCTCTTTCAATCGAACTCTTACTCTCGTCGGGTTCAACGAGCAGGTGAAGCTCCCTTTTCCCTTCATCGAAGCCGGGCGCGGGACTGATGAGTAGGGTCTGGTCTTTCTGGATCTTAACCGAGACGATCTCACCCTTCTCCAGCTTGTTGGCCGAAACCCAGGGTTTGGGGAGCGTGATCACAAGCGATGCACCGAGTAACATTATCTTCCTCTGGCCAGACATTTTCTAAGCCCCTTCTCCTTTACTGATATATATATTTCCTTTATCACTTAAAATATATTTAAGCATATATAAATGCATATATATAATATATCAAAAATATCTATATTGCCGTTATTTTCATAACCAGAAGAGCGGAGGTCATCAGGGAGTGAGCGGTACTCAAAAGGTCGTGATAACGGGTTGGAACGCCCTCCTGAGGTGCAGAGTCTGCGGGAACGAGCAGGAATCGAGGGGCTACGGGAGCTGGATGATCGATTCTGCCACGATAAGCCACTGCCCCGTGTGCAACAGGACGACGAACCACGCTATGGTCGGAAGAATAGCCGAAATGGTAGGATACGAGGAATACAGGTCTCGCCTGCAGAAAACTCCCAAGACAGTTGACGAATGAGAAACGTCGCCGCTTGAAGATACTGGACGTCATCGTGCGATCACTTGAGATATCGGGAGGAGGAACATGCCGAGACTTCTTCGCGTGGGAGCGGCCCAGATCGGCCCGATCTACAGGGATGATACTCGAGGGGAGGTCGTGGAACGCCTTATTGCCCTCATGGAGGAGGCGGAGAGAAAGGGCGTCGAGCTCGTTTGCTACCCGGAGTGCGCATTGTCAACGTTCTTCCCCAGATACCTGCTGGAGCGGAGCGAGGCTGAGAGATATTTCGAAGAATCGATGCCCAACCCCTCCGTGCAGCCCCTCTTCGACCAGGCGAGGGAGCTTGGGGTCGGATTCCACCTGGGATACTCGGAGCTGGACGGTGGTAATCACTACAACAGCTCGATCCTGGTCGACAAGGAGGGCAGGATAATCGGGAAGTACCGCAAGTCCCACATCCCGGGCACCAGCGAACCTATCCCGGGGCAGAGGTTCCAGCACCTGGAGCGACGCTACTTCCTGGAGGGCGACACGGGATTCAGTGTATGGGACGCCTTCGGAGGCAAGATTGGCATGGCGATCTGCAATGACAGGCGCTGGCCGGAGACCTGGCGTGTCCTCGGGATGCAAGGCGTCGAGCTCGTCATAGTGGGGTGGAACACGCCCCTCACCCACTACCGGAAGGGCATCTCCTACAGCCGCCTGACCGAATTCCACAGCAAGCTCTCCCTCCAGGCGGGTTGCTACCAGAACGGCACATGGGCCGTCGGTGTTGCCCACTGCGGTGAGGAGGAGCCTGACTACGTCCTCATGGGCCAGAGCATGATCGTGTCCCCCCTGGGGGAGGTCGTTGCGTTGTCGACGACCTTGAGAGACGAGCTGATCAGCTCGACGATCGACCTGGACGCCGGGAAAGAGATCAAGGAAGGCGTCTTCAACTTCGAGCTCTACCGACGGCCGGAATTATATAAAATCATATCAGAACCTACGGGTACAAACCCATCAAAGGGTTAAATAACACAGGAATTGAAGTAAAACGTAGCTTTCAAGCGGTTTTTGATTTCGGATAATTTAAAGGTCCGAGAACTTGTTTGTGACGGCTCAGCAGATCTCCATCTCGATGTAGACCTCGTTGGGCACCTGGATCCTCATGATGCTGCGCATCACCTGCTCCCGGGCGTCGACCTCGATGAGGCGCTTGCGCACACGCATCTCGTACCTGTCCCAGGTGTTACTGCCATCGCCGCAGGGCGTCCTCCGCGTGGGGACGACGAGCTTCTTCGTGAGCAGGGTGATGGAACCAACTAGCTTGACGCCGATCTTCTTCGCAATGTCCCTGATCTTCTGGCAGACTACACCGAGTGCGCGCGGATCGCACAGCAGGTTCATGAGATCGCCCTCTCTGTATGCAGGATATTGTGCCCGGAGAAGGAAGACGCGTGCATTGAACCGGGGCGACTCCGGTGCGGGAGCTGGGAGAAAAGTCTGCGTTGGATATAAATGGCTGTTCTCTGAGATACATGTTGAATAAAGGGGGTTCCTTCGCCCCTATCCGCGATGTCTAGCTGATGTCGAATGCGGTCGCCAGCTCGTCCGGCGTTATCAGGTTCTTAGCGGTTATCTTCTTCGATCCGTCCTCGTCGATCTTGGTGGTTATGCATTCGCCTGCCACCGTGCAGTTCCCCTCAGAATCCAGTTTCGCTCCCTTGCACACCCTGATCACGTCAGGTGAGATGTCGTCGATCAGGAAGATGTTGCCCTCCGCGTCTCTTCCAAATTCGCATTTGCCATCTATCAGATGCAGCCCCCGCTTCGCGCACTCCTCGTAAAGTACGTCCGCGATACCCCTGAGCACCTTCTTGGTGTACTCCACCTCATCGGCGCTCATCAGCCCCAGCGCCACCAGGGTGTCGTCCACCATCAGCACGTCGGGGTCGCCTGGCAGCCCCTTGGAGTAGACCTCGACGAGCTTATTGATTCTCCTTCCGGGCTTTACGTTCGTGTACCTCCTCCAGAAGCTTCCGTAGGCCTGGAACCTGAACACCCACTCGAGGTTGTACAGGTCCGCCGCCCCCTCCGTGTCGGATTCGGCCTTGGCCCCGAGGAGTGTGGCGGGCTTGACGACCATGACGTTATCTGAGGGGGTGTCGATGTAGTGGGTCGGCAGCCCGCTCTCGTTGAGCATCCTGAAGAGGTAGCTCGAGAACAGGCATGAGACCCTGCCCTTCCCGGGGATCTGGCCGACCACCTTGTCGTAGCCCGAGTCGAAGACCGGCTTCCCGGTAGCTGTGTCTATGTAGCCTGTGGCGTCGTCCTTAAAGTGGAACTCCAGGTTACCGTCCTGCCTTCTTAGGACCCTCTTGGTCTTTCCTTCGATAACCAATTCCATTGATGTTCCCCTTGAAAACGTATAGCCTTGGTTGTCCGCTCCGATGATATTAAATTTGTTATACGTGGGTTTCGAAATCTGGGGGCTTGATGCGGTGGCTCACAAGCCCAGGATATCCGAGATCCTCAGCGCGCGCTGCCACGCATCGCTTGGAGACCTCCTTGATCACCGGCGCCGGTATGACGGGGGGCGGTCCTTCGCCCGTGTAGCCCATCCTGCGCAGGTACTCCCTCAGGAAATCCTTGTCGAGGTACGTGGACTCCTGATCCCCACCGGGCGCGCGCACTGGGTCGGCGGGACACCCATCCGGCGGGAGTAAAAGCGTCCCTTTGTGTAGGAGGCTGAAAGACTTAACCGTTCTGGGCGAGATATTGGCAGGCGGTTGAGATGGTCTCCAGCAGGCTGAAGGAGGTTTTCGAAGGCTTTGTTGTTTCGAGGGTCAGGCCCCTCGCCTCGCTGGGTGTCACCCCGAATGCGCTGACGGTCGCAGGGCTGCTGGTCTCTGTGGGGGCAGCCGCGTGTTACGTGTACTGGTGGGCCGGCCCTCTTATGCTGCCTGCTGCGGCCGCGTTGATCCTTCTCTCGGGTCTCATCGACGCCATCGACGGAGTACTGGCGAGGTCAACAGACAGCGTGACGAGCTTCGGTGGGTTCCTAGACTCGGTCTCTGACAGATACTCGGACGCCATCGTGTTGTCGGGGATCGTGTATGCGGGGCTATGCGATCTGGGGTGGGGGCTGGCAGCTATCGTGGGTTCGCTCATGGTGAGCTATGCCCGGGCTAGGGCGGAGGCGGCGGGTGTGAAGATGATCGCGGTGGGATTGGCGGAGAGGGCCGAGAGGATGGTGTTCCTAGCCCTTGCCACACTCGCCAGTTATTTCTGGACGGAGGCCCTGGGCTGGGGCGTGATAGCGTTAGCAGTTCTCGTGCAGTTCACGGTTCTGCAACGGGCAGCCCACTTCTTCAGGGAAGTCGAGAATCTCTAGTTGCGTCGTCTCCGTATTGGTTCTGATTTCCGGTCGTCTTTGCCCCTCACTTTGACGACTCCCCGGTGGACGGCGCAGCTGACGCATAGGTACTTGGTGGTCCTGTACCGGGCGATCTGTGCTCCCGAGTCCTGGAGCTCCTTGAGGAGCCTCCTGTCGACAAGGGACGTGTATCGCGTCACCCTCTTGGCCTTGTCCCGGGGCACCTGGGCCCCGCAGTAGCTGCACTGGACCATGCCGGAGCGTCCAGAGCCTCCCTTTGATCGTCCTCCACTCTTCCTTTTTTTAGGCATCTCGGGGCCTCAGGACATTTACGGGGAGCCTACCTATAAATCCTGTGAATATAAGTGAAACTTCACGGCTATAGGCCTTCTAAACTGTGTAGTTGGGGCGACAGTGGCGGGTCTTACTGTTATCCTTGTACCTGAATATGTGACTTAGGAGCGCCTTTTAGTGTGGTATAGTTCTCATGAGGAGTCGTTTTCAGGTTCCTTTTCGTTGAAGAGCGTTGCTTCACGATTGGAGCGAGTATCCCCCCTCCTCTCTGTGCGTTGCTCGAGCCCATTTGCTCTATATTTTACCTGGAAGCATCTTTATCGAACACAATCCTGATTTCTTCTTACTGTGTTCGTTCCGCGAGTAAAAAAAGCTGATGATTTCATGATGCCTACATATTGAAAGGTTTGGGTCATCTCAATTTCGTTGGATAGAAGCCAAGCAGGACATCTAGGGCGGTCTTCGCTGATGTTACCAAGGGAGCCTGATCGAAATTACTTGAGCAGACGACCCCCAGAGACTCGTCTGGCAGTAGGGCGATGTAGCTGCGGAATCCTGTGTCTCGGCCCGCGTGGTAGACAACTCGGCGACCCCGGTGCACCCCGTAAAACCAGCCCAGTCCGTTCCCTGTTTCGTGGTCTCCGTGGTACATGGTTTGGGAGCCTTGGTTTTCATGGTGAAACGTGTCCACGCCCTCTTCATGAAAACCTCTCCACGGATCGAAAAGGAGATCATAACTGGATCCCTCTAGGATCCTATTCGAGCCGAGCTCCCCGCGATTCAGGTTGGTGATGGCCCAGCGGCCCATGTCGATGACGTTCGAGATTAGCGTGGAGCTGGGAGCGTGCATCCTGTTGTAGGGAAAGACCTCGCTGATCACGACCTCGCCGTTCCCGACGACGTGTGGGGTCGTCAGCAACTTGGGGTCTGCCTTTTTCTTAAGGAGGGTGCTGTCCTTCATGTCGAGGGGTTCGAGTATGTACCCTTCGACGTACCCCTCGAAGGTGTCGCCAGAGACCTTGGATATCAGGTCCCCTAGCACCTCGTAGGCCATGTTGCTGTAGTGGTACTCTACCCCGGGATTCGCTAAGAGCTCTTCTTCGACCAAGCTGCGTACGTATCTTTCGAGCGCGCCATCGTCATATACAGGGTTATCCCACTCGTAGTCTATGACATCGGGCATACCCGAAGTGTGGTTGACCATCTGTCCCACGGTGATCGTCTCAAAACGAGGATCCCTCAACCTGAAATATGGGAGGTATTCAACGACGGGGGCATCAAGGTCCACCATACCCCGCTCCACGAGCTGCATAATCGAGGTCGCAACTAGAGGCTTCGTCAACGACGCCATGTGGAAGAGGGAGTCCACGGTCAGCCGTTCTCCAGTTCGGAGGTTCTTCACCCCGAACGCCTTGGCATACACCATTTCTCCATCCTTGACGACGGAGAAACAGACTCCAGGTGTCCCGTGAGACTTCATCTCCTTCTCAACGACCGGTTCAAAGAAAGACTCCAACTCAGCGCATCTAGGCTCGTTCACCTCAAAACACAGTCCTTCAGTATGGGTGTCTGTAGAAAAAGTTAGTGCATGAATTTTTACGCGAACACGTGCAGGTGAATAAAAAGGGTTTGCAGATGCTCTCAGACTAGGTGGAACCGGGTCTACCTACCATCCAGGGTTCTGCACCCCTCTCTCGTGTAGACCAAGTCCTGCTCCAGGCCGAAGCGGAACGGTCCGTCGCCCAAACCAGGCACCTCGTCCTCCACAGAGAGTTCCATGGTGAACACACACGCGCTCCCAGGGCAGGCCGACTAAGGGCCCCGACTCGTGGAGGTAGTACCCCAGGCTGTGGGAGTACACCCTCGGATTGGGGATCCCCTCCTCACCGGCCCGGACCAGGATGTTCCGCAGCAGCTCGTTCCCGGTGAGCCCCCTCCTAAACTCCGCCATGAACACGTCCTGCAGCCTGTTCCCCTCAGCCACCAACCTCTTGAACTCCCCCGAAGCTTCGCTCTCCCCCGGCCTCAAAATGTACGCTCACTCCTAGTGGTCCGTGTTCAGGCGCAGGTACCTGATCCCCACGTCGGAGCGGATCATGTCCCCAGGCCGGATCACGTCGTCCTCCCCATACCGTTCCGCGCGCGCGTAGGGTCACAACTCTCTGATCTGCCCCTCCAGTGTGGAGTTCAGGTATCCGATGTGGTCGAGGTAGTAGCTTAGGTCTTCGTCGACGATGATGGTGAACCCCCACTCGTTGAGAGGGCTGATGGAAGCCCACTCGACGTATCCCGGTCCGGGGGCGTAGATCTCGATCCCGCTGGTGAAGCCATCGTTGAAGAAGATGTGATGCCGCTTGTTCGCCAGGGGGTGGGGCATATCTGGACGCTCCCTGACGGAGGCACCCAGCCATCCCAGCGGAGTTATCGAACCCACATATTCTTCCGGTGCAGGTAGCACGGTGTACTCGAAATCGATGATGATAGGTGAGAGACTATCGGCACTCACATCGGGATTCTCAACACCCTCCTCAGGCCCAGCCCCTTCGCCCTCTGTTTGAGTCTCTTCGTACTCTTCCGGCGGTGTTTCACCGACACCCGGATCGTCTATCTGGCGTGAGCTGTCAAGATTGAGGCCCGCTGCACCGATCAACACGGCGATGGCGAGGCCCACCACGATGTACCTGAACTTCACAACTCGTCAGCTGGGAAATCTAAAACCAGATTGATATTAACACTGTGTGTCTTAAATACATAAACCGCCATTGGATGAGATGGCTCCCGCTATGTTCTCCCTTTGCGCGTGTACAATTCTCGCGCTCGCGCGCCAGATTATGAGCATCGCAGCGAACGTGTACGTACTTTCAGTCCCTGTGATACTTCATCACGATTATTCTAAGTTCATCCCTTAGGTCTTCCTTGTTGATCGATAGACAGCATTTATCGTGCACACTAACTTTCCCGAATTTACTGACAAAGTTTTTTTCATCGGAGAACGGGAGCTCCTTGGCCAAGTTGTCGGTCTTGTAGTGCATGGGTATCACGATCTTGGGGTCTAGCTGCTCGACGATCTTTTTCCCTGTCTCCGCATCTATTGTGTAATACTCATCCACGGGCACCATCAGCACATCGACGGCGCCGATATCATCAACCTGCTCCTGGCTGAGTGTGTGACCGACGTCGCCAAGGTGAACCACCTTCAATCCGTTAAAGTCAAGGCATATGATCCCGTTGACCCCCTCAAGGGCTCCCTGCCAATCATCGTGGAAGGAGGGTACCGTCCAGAATGAGAACGATCGACTATTGAAATCATGTACCACCACCCCTCCGACCTGCACCGTTTCACCTCGAATATTACGAACGAACTCGGGTCTATCTCCGCACGCAAAGTAAGTTCGATCCGCGTCTATCCCTTCGAAGAAGCTGTGATCGGGGGCAAAGTGTGTGGCGAAGGCGTAGTCTATCTTGTTCTTTGGCAGGGAGTACTTGCGGTCCTGTGAGGCATACTCGAACACATCCGGGTTGAAGGGATCGATGACGATCCGCTTTCCTGCAAATTGGATCTCAAAGCAGGATCGCCCGTAGTATACCAGTGATGTTTGGGGGGACGGGTACAAATCAGAAGCCATGATGAGGGTTATGGGTTTGACCGTATAAGAAGCATCACACTCCTTGCTCGTTCCTAACCTGATTCGGGCTATACAGCACCAATCTTAAGTCCGAGCCATCCCTCATGCAAAGTTCTTTTACTAAACGAATCGTTCTACGCTTACAAACCGCAAGGATGTGAAAGACATGAGCACGGAGAAAGCCGGAAAATACGCAGCGATCTTCGTAATCCTACTCGCCACGTTGATCCTCTACAATCAGTTCTTCGCTGGCGGTCGGGAGGGGTACTCCTACCGGGTCCCCAAGCAGACGGGTGACGAATGGGAGACGGCCTCATTGGGAGACGTCGGAATGGATGAAGCACCCATCACCGATCTGATGAACACCCTGTCAAGCCTGGATGGACACCCTGTCCACGGCATAGTCGTCATAAAAGACGGCAGGCTCGTGCTCGAGGAGTACTTCAGCGGGGAAGACCTGGACCTCACCGACGGACTGAATTTTGTACATAAGGACTTCGACCGTGACACGTTGCACTGCCAGGCCTCCGCGTCCAAGAGCGTCACGTCCATCCTCCTCGGGATCGCCATCGACGAGGGCCATGTCAGGGGCGTAAACGAGACGATACTCTCCTTCTTCCTCGAACACTCGGACCTGAAAGACGGCGATAAAGACGGGATAACCCTAGAGCACATGCTCTCGATGTCCTCGGGGATACCGTGGGACGAGTCGTACCCCTACACCGACCCCAGAAACGACCTAAACAAGCAGTTCTACAGCGACGACCCGATCAGATGCGTGCTCGAGATGCCCGTGGTCGCTGAGCCGGGCGAAGAGTTCATCTACAACAGCGGGACCACGAACGTCCTAGGCGACGTAGTGAGGAGGAGCACCAGTATGACCCTGGCGGAGTTTGCGGAGCAGCACCTCTTCGCTCCCCTCGGCATCACGTCCTACGACTGGATCGGATTCCCCAGCGAGCCCCAGATAGCCGTCGCATCCTCCACCCTCTACCTGCGACCGAGGGACATGGCGAAGATAGGGCAGCTATACCTCCGGAATGGGGTCTGGGAGGGCGAGCGCGTGGTCTCCGAGAGCTGGGTGGCAGAGTCCATCAGAGAATCCATCCAGGTCCCACCTTCAAAGAATCCAATCCGTGGATTAATTGAAGGCTACGGATACCAGTGGTGGAGAGGAACCTTCTCGAACGGAGACATCGAGACATATTTCGCAGCGGGCTGGGGGGGGCAGTTCATATTCGTCCTGCCTGAAGTGGACATGGTTGTAGTCCTGACAGGCGGACAATTCGAGGGAGACTACCAAGGATTCCATGACGCGATAAACGACTACGTCCTGGCTTCCGCTCTGACGTGAGTGGGGGCGACATAACGCAGAGTTATCGCATCAATCCGACCAGGATCTGCTCCACGACCTCTGAGTAGATGGTGTGGGCGACCCTCCTGTTCCCGTCGGCGTTGAGGTGGACGCCGTCGCTGGAGAAGTTCTCCAGTAGCAGGCTGGATCTGTCCGACAGGGCACTGAAAAGATCAGCCGCGGGCACGTGATTCTCTGTGCAGTATCCCCTGATGAGCTCATTCAGCTCCACGATCCTGGGCACGACAGGGTTCTCGCGAGTGATCGACGTGACGGTGCACGCGACGGGCTCGATCCCATTTTCCCTGGCCTTTGAATAGATCTCCTTTAGGCGTCCCATTATCTCGTCCAAGGGGAAGCCCAGAAAGAGATCGTTGATCCCCGCCCAGACGATCACGTAGTCTGGTTCGAGGGAGGCGACCTCCGAGTCGAACCGGGAAAGCATCCCCTTCGTCGAGTCACCGTTGACGCCCCTGTTGATGAAGGTACAGTGGATGTGCTCCCAACCCTTTTTCGACTGCTCCGCGATGACAGCGTTGTCCAGGTAGGCGGTGTAGGGGAAGACGTGATCCATCGGATTCATCGGGGCGTAGGGCACGTAGCCCGCGGTCAGGCTGTCCCCGAGGGCCACGAAGGTCAGATCTATGACTTCGTCCATGGGAGTCCTCTAGGAAAAATAGGGAAATTAGGCGTAAGGCTCTTTCTGTGGGAGAAACCCTAGTCGCTGACGGCACCAGGCACCTTTACCCCTTCACCTGCGAAGCCCAAGTTGCCCTGGAGTGTCTCCACATCGAAGTTCGCGTCCTCGACGTACAGGATGGGCCGGACCAGGAACGCTCCCGCCCCCATGATCGACATTATCGTCCCACCCAGCAGGAACAGTATGGGCACGCCGAAGGTGTCGGAGAAGGGCCCACCTATCGCCAGCCCCAAAGGGACGATAAGCTGGGCGCCGGTCTGGATCAGTGAGAACACCCGCCCCTGCACCTCTGTCGGCACCTTCGCCTGCAGTATCGCCATCAGAGGCCCGTTGACCATGGGGTTGAGGAGCCCCGCGGCGAAGCTGGCCCCGACAGCTATCATGAACGCCGTCGGCGGGGCTAGGCCTATGATGGCGAAAAAGACCCCGCTCACGGCCAGCGCCAGGAGGCTGGTGACCGCGCGCCGCTTAAATCCGCCCCAGACGCTGAGGGCCAGGCCGCCAAGTATCAGCCCTATGCCGTGGGCCGATTGTAGCAACCCCAGCTCGATGGCACCGCCACCGAAGTGGTTCGTCACCAGGATGGGCTGCAGGGAGAACGCCGGCGTCAGTATGAAGTTGATGGCCATCGCCATCGCTACGATTAGCAGAACGCCAGTCTTGGCCCTGATGTAGTTGAATCCTTCCTTCATCGAGGCGAAGACTGATGATCTTCCGTTCTTGTGAAGGAAAGGGGGCTGCGGGATCTTGATGAAGAGTAGTGGTGCGATCGCCATGGCAGCCGTAGCCACGTCCAGCGCGAGTATCATGTGAATAGGGAGGAAGCCCATTAGGAGAGCCCCCATCGGGGGGGCGACGAACCCGGCTATCCCGTTGATGGACTGGTCCAGCCCAGCGACCCGGGACAGGTGCCTCTCCGGCACCAGCATGTTCCTGGACGACTGCCAGGCAAGCCAGTGGAAGGCTCCGCCCACCGACCTAACGAACATCAGCCCGTAGATGTGCCAGACGCTCACCAAATCCCAGGCGTAGAGCACTGCAAGGACAACGACGGCGAGGGCTATCAGGGTGTCGGTCACTATCATGACCCGCCGCCGGTTCCACCTGTCGATGAGGACGCCAGCGAAGGGGGAGACAAGCACCTGGGGCAGCATCGCGATGATCGAGCCCAGCGCTAGGACCGACGCGGACCCCGTCGTGGAAGTGAGCCACCAGACGATGGAAAACTGGACCAGCCTGCTCCCCAGCAAGGAGAAGACCTGTCCGGTGTACAGTATGGAGAAGGGTAAGATCGATCGGGATTCATTTTCGGACTCTTCGAGTCCGTTGATCCTTATTTTCTTGGAACCCATTGCCGCATTCACGTGCATATAATAAAAATATTATATATATAAATTTTTTCTTTTATAAAATAAATTCTTATATAAACTCAGGGAAAGCACTCACCTCCTGAAACACACTCCCGGGCCTCTGTTCGACGGTGTTAAATATTCTGGCCCCATCTTAACATCGGTGTTTTAAGTTGTCTGGAAATACCCTTGCAGACGACATAGGAGCAGACCTTGTTCTACTGAACGGAAAGATAGCCACGATCGACCCCTCGGACTCCACAGTCGAGGCCGTGGCAGTGAGGAACGGCAGGATCCTGAAGACCGGCGCGTCGGACGAGATTAGGCGATTCGCCGGGAGCAAGACCCGCGTCATGGATCTCAATGGAAAGACCGTCCTCCCCGGATTCATCGACAGCCACGAGCACTGCATCAGGAGGGGCATGCAGGGAGACTACGTGAACTGCGGATCCCCGCCGATGGAGACCATAGACGATATAGTCAAGGCACTGGCCGAGAAGGTGGCCAGCAAGCCCGAGGGAGAGTGGGTGCAGGGCACCAGGTTCGACGAGACCAAGCTCTCGGACAACCGGTGGCCCACCAGATATGACCTGGACCGCGCCTCGGACAAGCATCCCATCTACTTGGGTAGGGCAGGAGGGCACAACGCCGTCGCCAACGGCCTGGCCCTGGAGCTCGCCGGGATCACGAAGGATACTCCCCAGCCTCCGGGAGCAAACATCGGGAAGGACGACCAGGGGGAGCCCACGGGGAGGCTAGACGAGCGGGCGGCGATGAACATGGTGAGGGGCTTGATCCCCACGCCAAGCGACGAGGAGTCCATCGAGATCATGGTGGAGAACTGGCCCAGGATAGAGGAGCAGCTACTTAGCTGGGGACTGACCACCATCCACGAGGCCCACATCAAGGCCCCAGCTGCCACGGCCTACCAAGAGCTGCTATCCGCCGGCAAACTCCGGCTCAGGGTCGGCCTGATGCTAGATGGCATGGCCCCCTACGAGGGCTACGCCACCAGCGACCTATCCAGGCAGGGGCTAAGGACGGGCTTCGGCTGGGGGGACAAGCTCTACGTCGTGGGCGTAAAGATCGGCGTCGACGGCGCTATGGGATCACTGACCGCCTCCCTTACCCAGCCCTACGCCAACGACCCGGAGAACTTCGGAATCAACAGGGTCACACAGGAGGAGCTCACCGAGGAGATGGTGCGTCTCCACCGAGCCGGGAACAGGGCGTGCATCCACGCCATCGGCGACGACGCCATAGACATCACTCTCAACGCCATCGATGAGGCCTTGAAATCTAAGGACTGGAAGGACCACAGACACAGGATAGAGCACGCCGGCTACGTCAGGGACGACCAGCTGGAGAGGATGAAGCGGCTCGAGGTCGCCGTCTCCGCCTCCATCGGATTCTGCCACCCCATCGGGGACAGCCACATCGACGCCCTCGGCGAGGAGAGGCTCAGCGGCTACTACCCGATGAGGAGCTTCAAGGATCACGGCATCGTCGCCGCAGGAAACAGCGACGGCTTCGGCAGGAACTGGGCCCTGACTGGGATCTACAGTTGCGTGACCCGCAAGTCATCCACGGGGAGACTCCTCGACGCCGAGCAGGGCATCTCGGTGATGGACGCCATCAGGGTCTACACGATGAACGCCGCCTACCTGGAGAGGAAGGAGAACGAGAAGGGCTCCATCGAGCCAGGGAAGATGGCTGACTTCGTCGTCCTAGACAGGGACATCCTCACTGTCGACCCGGAGGAGATACTGGAGACCAAGGTGCTGAAGACCATCATCGGCGGAGAAGTCGTCTACGAGAGGAGCTAGCCCCCTAGTTCAAGGAGCTGAGGAGCCTTTTGAGCTCCTCAATGTAGTCGGGGTCTAGGTCGTGCTCCTCGGCCCCCTCCACCATCAGCTCGATGTAGCTTCTGGCGGGGGTGAACGGCCCCTGGGGTTTCACGACCCTGTAGAGCTCTGCCTCGTGCCACTGGCCGTCCTCTCCCAGGACAACGAAGGTCTCCCTCTTGTACAGTCCCTGGGGAACGCTCTCTATAACATCCAGCTTGAGCATCTCCTCCTCGGGGACCTCGTAGATGACGCCGCGAACCATCTCACTCGGACGCTCGATGATGGAGCTTATCCCTCCCTGCCTAATCTCCGAGTAGAAGCGGAACTCTACCTTGAAGTTGGGGAGGTCCGCCTTCATCACGAACCTGGCGCTGGGGCAGAGCCCTCTGAGGAACCGGGACGAGAGGTTCGAACCGTACCCGTAGTGGTACATTCAAGATCGATCCCCCAATGTGGGGAGGTAGGTTTAAAACCTACGCACCGATGATCGACGGTATATCCACATCTCGGTGAGTCGCTTGCTTGAGTCCTTCAGGTTCATGCGCGGAAACATCCTGGTAATGACCGTCTGCGACTCCCTCTGGCGAATCTCCTCGGACATCATGTGGCCCTACCTCAGTCTCTACGTGCTACACTTGGGTGGCAGGTACGAGACCATCGGGCAGGTGATGGCCGTTGGCAGCATCGCGAGCATGATCCTCTATCCCCTCGGCGGCTACATCGCCGACTACCAGGGGCGCATAAAGCTGATGGGATACATGACCTTCTTCTACGCAGCCTCCTTCCTCATCCCGGCGCTCACCAACAGCTGGCAGATGCTCGCTGTGGGCATGTTCATCCAGAGCTTCGTCACCTTCTACTTCCCGGCGATGCAGGCCCTCAGGGCTGACTCTCTTCCCCCCGGGCAGAGGGGGATAGGCTTCGCCACCACGATGGCGATCCCCGGGGCCATCGGCATCGCCTCACCCATGATCGGCGGATGGCTTATCGATAACTACGGGATAGGCAGAGCCATCCACGGCCTCTACCTCCTCGGCTTCTTCGTGGGCATCCTAGTGGCATTCATACGCCTCAGGTTCCTCAAGGAGACGGTCGAAAAGCCAAACCAGATCGAGATCAGCATGAGGAGCGCGCCGGGGCTGCTCATCGAATCTTATGGCAGCATCGTCAGGACGCTGAGGGAGGCCCCCCGACACCTGATGACGCTCTCCGTCCTAATCTCCTTCTCCGTGTTCTTCGTCGCCATGGTGGGGCCCTTCTGGATTGTGCGAGCCAGAGAGGTCATCGGCATCACCACCCAGCAGTGGGGGACGCTGATGCTGATAGTTGGCGCTATAAACGTGTTGGTGTCCATCCCCGCAGGCGGCCTCGTCGACAGGCTGAACAAGAAGTGGGTGGTGGGGCTCAGCCTCATTTTTGGCGCCATGCCTACGCTTCTGTTCCTCTGGATCACTGATTTTAATCAGTTGCTCCTGCTCAGCGTGTTTACAACGCTACCTAACGTTTTCCTGAACCCCGCGATGCAGGCGATCTTCGCCGACATGACCCCCCGTGAGCAGAGGGGGCGGATAATGGCCTCGCTGGGCGCAGGGGCGATATGGCTGATGGGCGGCGCCTGGGGCAGCGGCATCATGGGGATGCTGCTGATGTCAGCGGGGACGCTCATGAGCGGCTACCTGTACAACTACGACAGCAGCCTACCCTGGTACGTCCTATCGGCGGCCCTCGTTGTGATGGGGATGCTCTTCATCGCTCTAGTGAAGGAGCCAGAGGAGGCAGAGCTCTAACGCTCCTGCCCGAGGGCCCTCTCCAACAGCTTCAGGGCGGCAGACTTCGCCCCGAACTCGGCTCTGAAGGTGTCCTCGTCCGAACCTACAATGATGACATCACCCTCTTCGGGCTCGAGTAAGCCCATCAACTGCACTTTAGTCAAGGCGTCGATTTCAGTGTTAAACCCAGGCATGAGCAGCCTACCATCGGTATAGACGAAGGTCGTCGCCCCCTCGGCTCCCGCTATGAGGGCGGCGTCCCTCTCCTCGATCCCTTTCCTCACCTCCCCGCCAGCACTCCTGACCATGACGGCGAAGTTCTCCCGGCCCACGGTTAGCGTGGTCTCAGGAAAAGCTGTAGAAACCAAGTACTCCTTCAAGGCTATGACTAGCCTCTCTCCTTTTGCTGTGAGTTTCATCCCACCACGGGAGGTCTCCAGCAGGTCCTGCTCCCTCATCCGCCTGATCAGGGTTCTGACAGTACCCTCGCCTAGCCTGATCGTCCTGGCGAGTTGCTGCCTCCCCAAGCCCTCTCCTGAGCCGAGGAGCTCAAGGGCCTTCAGGACATGCGCCTCCATGAAGGCAGGTGTACCGCCTGGTCTCTCTTCGGAGATCGCATGGAGCGTGCTGAGGGGGTTCGAGGGCCCCTCCCGTGTGTTGCCGGGCATATCATCCTCAATATCGCTGGAATGCCTTATATATTTAGTTGGATTATCCATCCAACATGTCCAAGCTCACCACCCGGCAGATCTCCCTGATAGCGTTGATGTCGGCGACCACCATCGTCATGGCCTACTCCAAGGGCCTCGCGATGGTGGCGTTCCCCGGGCTCTTCGAGTTTATGACGGTGCTCATCTTTGTCACGGGATACAGCTTCGGACACGTCGTTGGGGGCGCAGTAGGAATAATATCGCTCACCATATACATGCTGATACCCTTCCCCTTCGCCCACCCGGCAGCCTGGCTCTTCACGACCTCGCCGATCCTCCTAGTGGTGATGGCAGTCCTGGGCGGCATGTTCGGCGTCGCCGGATGGGCCACGTCGAAGTTCCTCATGGCGAGGAAGAGCCTTAGGTTCACCCTCTCCCTAGGCGTAATTGGGCTAATCCTCACATTCATCTACGACGTCGGGTCCAGCATAGGGTTCGCACTCGCATATCCGGCCTTCACGACCATCTGGCAGGCGGTGGTCTATACATTCGTGCCCCTCTACCTCCCCTACCCACCGATAATTCACACAGTCACTAACGCCATCATCTTCGCGGCCGTTGCCCCGATACTGATCACCGTCATAGCACAACTTCCGGATCCTTCAATAGTAAAAAAGGCCGAACCCGAGTAGGGAAAGTCGGCATTTAAAGAGCGAGGAGCAAGAAATCAATATTTTATACAAGTACTTTCCCTGAGATTTAATGTTAGCCTTGATCGAGTACTTTCCGGCCCCCGACGTGAAGGAGCGCGTCGACGAGATCATAGACCTCCTGAGGTTCGATCACATCCGGGGCGACCAGATCTACTGCGTGAGGAGCAGAGGCTCCAAGGCGGCGAGGACGATAGCCAGGATCCACGGATTGAGTAGGATCTGGCAGGACGCCGTGGGCCTCGAGCCCACCTACATCATCGAGATCATCGCCGAGAGGTTCGACGGCCTCTCCAAGGGGCACCAGGACAGGACGCTGATCCACGAGGTGCTCCACATCCCCCACGGGTTCAAGGGGGGCTTCAGGCACCACAAGGACTACGTGAACGCCGAGACGGTGGAGACCTGGTATAGGAGGTACCAGGAGAAGAAGGGCGACGCAGCCTAATGCCAATCAGGAGCCTTTGACGTACTCGTCTATCCTGCTCCTCGCTAGCTCCACGTACTCATCGTTCTTGTCGAACCCAACGTAGTGCCTGTTAGATCTGATGGCCGCGATGCAGGTGGTCCCGCTCCCGCAGAAGGGATCCAGCACCACGTCACCCTCGAAGGTGTAGAGCTGGATGAGCCTGTAGGGCAGCTCCACGGGGAAGGGCGCGGGGTGTCCGACCCTGGTCGCTGACTCGGCTGGGAAGGTCCAGACGCTCTTGGTGTACTCGAGGAACTCCTCCTTAGCGATGGTGCTCGTCCTCCCTTCACTCGGCCGCCCCATGGTTCCCTTGGAGAAGATGAGGAGGTACTCGTGGACGTCCCTCATGACGGGGTTAGACGCCGACATCCAGCTCCCCCACGCCGTTGAGGAGCCGGCGCTCGCGGCCTTGTCCCAGATGACCTCCCCCCTCATCAGGTAGCCTATGTCGAGCATGTCGTTGATGATGAAGCTGTGCAGCGGGATGTAGGGGCGCCTCCCCAGGTTGGCCACATTTATGCACGCCCTGCCCCCAACGACCAGCTTGCTGTAGACCTCCTGGCAGACTGCCCTCAGCAGCTGCCTGTACTCCTCTAGGTCCAGGTCCTGATCGTACTCCTTCCCCACGTTGTATGGAGGGGACGTGACCATCAGATGGACACTCTCGTCTGGGATCAGCGAAAGTTTCCTGCTATCTGCGCATATCACTTTGTCGAGTACGCCCTCGGGGATGGCGCTCTCCTTCGCGGTTTTGTCCTCCACCACGCTTTTGTCATACAGTTTCCTGCTGTAGAACTGTGAGGAGTCGTGGCTCTCCCTCTTTGACACCCCGAAGGAACTTGTCCTTGTTCCGCGCTCTTTGGACCTCAAGCCAGCCAACCCATCACACTATTCCCCTGTCCAGCGCCAACGGAGCCCTGCCCTGGGACTGTCATCGGGCACGAGCTCCTTTCCCCTCTCAAGCTCCTTTATCACGTGGATGGCAGTGAAGTAGTCCCATCTCAGCTTCTCCATGACGTCCGAGATCGTGACCTCGTTGACACCCATTTTTTCCCTCAACGCCGACACCAGATGCCCAGTGTCGGGCTGCACGATCTTGAGCACCTGCCGCCCGTCGCGGTCCTTCACGCCCCCAATCCAGCCCCGCTCCAGGAGTTCGGCGAAGCAGAACAATACGTCCTTGAAGCCGACGTCGAGGAACAGGGAGACGCTGCTGAATCCATCGTAGAACTCGTCGAGGGATGTGCTCGACTCCGATGCTCGGACCTCCTCCACGGCGGCGTGGTCTAAAAGCGCCAGCTCCTTCAGGTACAGCAGTCTTTCGCCGTTCCTGATCTCCCTCATCAGAGCCAGCTGGGACCCTGCGTCGAGATCGCCAAGCTCGGAGCCATTGAGCGCTCCGTGCTCCTTCAGGCCTCCTGATAGGAGTGTGACCGGAGTCCTGAACTTCATGAGACGCTCAAGGTCGGAAACGACGAGACCAAGCGTCTCTACATGCTTGGCGGACATATCAAAATCTAGCTCCTCGACCGCCAGCGATATCCTTGAGGAGAACAGACCCACATCGGATAGGCGAGAGATCAGCACGAAGTCAAACTCGGGCAGAACGTTGTACAGTTGACCCTGAAGGTCTGCCTTGACAGGGTTCGTGAATCGAAAAGACGACTCTGAGGACATAAACCGCACCGATTGAGAATCTAAGTCCTTTGCGACTTTCTCAACGTCGTCTTTCATGCTTCCACTGGACGGTATCGAAAGGTTCTCGGCGACTCGGAGCTGGCTCATGATGCTCTTGGAGAGGCTCTCCAGCACCCTCCTAAACTGGGAGTCGTACTCCAAGAGCTCGTCAGGGGTTCTTGTGGCGAACATCTGAACGAGCTGGAAGAGCTCGCCCATGCCGGCGTCGTCCACCATGCCCCTGATGGTCTTGGCGACCTGGAGAAGCCTTTCCGGCCACAACTGAGAGCCCTAATCCCATATCGCCCCACATCTAATGAAGCTTTTCAGTCGAAGACCTGAAGGCCCAGGGGCTCCCCATGGGCGTTGTACGCCGCCACGTCACCTCTCCCATAGGGATACGCAACGATGAGCATCACCCTGGAGTAGAAGTTGATCAAATCGGCGGCCGAGGGCCTCGAAGAGCCTGAGGGATGGGAGTGGGCTGTGCCGACGATGGTGAAGTCGATTGGGAGCATGTGGGCGGGGAACTGGGCGAAGCTCATCCCCCCCGTGGCGTAGGGAGGGAGGAGGAACTCCGTTATCTCGATCTCGTCGTCCTCCCTCTTCCCTCGCAACAGTGCGATGGCCTCCCTGGGATGCCTGTCGGCCGCGAAGGAGAGCATCGACTCCAGGAGCTCACCTGATATGGATACATTCATAGCCGGGGCTCTGCAGAGCACTATCCCGCAGTATAAATAAAGTCGATGCCCCAGACGATATCCCATGATCACCACCGCACTCATCGACTACGACGGCACACTCCACGACTATGACGCCGTCCTGACGAGGAACCTCGAGGGTATCCTTGGCCTGAGAGGGGAGGAGCTTTACCACATCTACGTTTACGACGTCCACCGGACCATAGTACACGTCCGGCACCTCGACAGGCACGACGACACGATGTTCCACTGCAAGCTCATCTTCGAGCACTTAGGGAGACCATTCGACCCCGAGGTGGCGGAGCTCATAGTCCGGAAGTTCGACGAGGCCGCGGAGAGGGCGAGGGAGGACCCCATCTACTTCCCCGAGGCTATACGGGTGCTGGACGACATCAAGGACATGGGCATCAAGATGTGCCTCTCCACGGGGAGAGATGCCGAGGAGAAATCCGAGAGCCTCAAAAGGGTCACCGGGTCGAGCCACTTCACACACGTCTTCAGCGAGACAGCCCTGGCTGTCCTGAAGACGGAGCCCGAGTACTACGTGAGGGCTCTCGACATCGCCGGTTCGGAGCCAAAGGAGACAGTTAGCATCGGGGACACGCCACTCAGCGACATCCGCCCCGCAAAGATGGTGGGCATAAACACCATCTGGCTAAACAGAAGGGGGGAGCCTGTACCCGATGCTGACGACCAGACCGCCGACTATGAAGTGGAAGACCTCAAACAGGTGGTCCAGCTGATATGCGATGGTCTCTAAAGTCTGATTGCCGAAAAATCACCAAATAACACGAATAAAGCTTACAGAGCGCCCGTTATTGAAGAACAGCGATCTGTGATACTCCGGAGATCTAATGGAGGCGCTTGGACCGGTTGAGATCCTTGGTGCTCCAGGAGTAACGCCTGAGCTTCGCGGAAGCGCCGTACCCGCAGGCGGAGCACGCCTTCTGCCTTATGTGGTACGCCCTGCGCCCGCATCGTCTGCACCTGATGTGAACAGTCTTACCCCTGTGAAGGGCATGTTTCGTAGGCATCTAGATTGGACTCCTTCCGGCGATCAGGGAGGCGGGGAGATCATTATGACGTTGTCCCCCCGCAGAACGATGGTGCCGATGAGCACCGTGTTCTCGGTGTTGGTAATGTCCTCCGCGTCCTTCAGAACCAGGTTAACGTGCTGGTCGTAGCCCTCGAGCAACCCGCGAAGGGTCTTGCCCCCCCGGAGCTTGATGAGCACCGTCTTGCCGATACTCCTCTCGAGGACCCGCTCGATCATCTCAGCCAATTTGGATCACTTTTTGACATTCGGCACATTTTTCCTGCCGAGCAGTATCGAATAAAGGTATTGCCCTTTTAAAGCTATTGGTATTCGCTTCAGAAGGGCGAAAATAATACAATTTTGATTATAAAATAAATATAAAATAACCATTCCAAGAGAGTTATTACAGAATATCTCAGTATCATTGGCAAATCATCGATAATTAATTAGCGATTTCCTTTACAAGGGCACGTAACTCTAGTGATACGGCGTGCTTGCAGATAACGAAGATAATCCTATCTTCAAGGAAAAGGGGCATAAAATATCCTCTGTAAGAGCATTATCCAACACAATGATGCATTCCTGATCCCTCCTATCTCAGGAAGCCATGAACCCATACACCTGAAAACAACCCGGGAGACCTTGAACCCATCCCAACAGGCAGGGAACACAACCAGAATGCACCAAAACAAAGCACACCTCAAAAGGTTTATTAATCAGTGCTCACCAATGTGTTTAGCCTCAAAAGGGGTTTAGACGGCTTCTTAGTCGGATGAAAACCGCCCGAAGAGGGGGAATTGAGTTAGATCGAATGATTCAAAACCCCACGTTAGGGTCATCACATTCATTTAGGTTTGAGTCAAGGTGAGTAGTTTGTTAGTCTCGGAACAGGACTATTGGGAGGTATTGAAGACCTTTTTCGACGAAGAAGGTCTTGTAAAGCAGCATCTGGACAGCTACAACGACTTTGTCCAGAACACGCTCCAGCAGATCATCGACGAGATCCAGGGAATCCAGATCCAAGTGCCCGATCACACTTATGATATAAAATTCGGCACCATCGAGGTCGCCGAGCCCCGTGTGGTCGAGGTGGACGGCACCGTCCGCAGCGTCTATCCTAGGGAGACCCGCATTAGGAACCTCACTTATGCGGCCCCCCTGTACCTAGACATCATCCTGAACGACGAGGGCAGGGAAACACTCGAGTGCGTCAACATCGGGAACATCCCCATCATGGTTAAGTCCGATCTTTGCCTGCTGTCAAAGCATGCAGCCGAAGATCTGGTACGCATCGGCGAGGACCCGAACGAGGTCGGAGGTTACTTCATCGTCAACGGGTCTGAGAGGGTGATCGTCTCCCTCGAGGACTTGGCGCCCAACAGGGTCCTGATCGAGACGGACAACAGGGGATCCAAACCCGTCTACAGGGGGAAGGTGTTCTCGACTACAGTCGGCTTCAGGGCTCGCATCGAGATGGCGCTCAAGTCGAAGGGGGAGATGGTCATCTCCATCCCCGGCGTCCCCGTCCCCGTGCCCTTCGTGGTCCTCATGAGGGCTCTGGGCGTCGACACAGACAAGGAGGTAGCCGAGATGGTCTCCCTCGACGCCGAGATCCTCAACGAGCTGGAGACCTCCTTCAGGGAGGCCTCGAACATCGACACCCTGGAGGACGCAGTCCTCTACATCGGCAACAGAGTCGCCTTCGGCCAGGTCAAGGAGTTCAGAATCAAGAGAGCCGAGACCATAATAGACAGGAACCTACTGCCCCACATAGGGAGGACCGAGGACGAACGCCTCGACAAGGCCATATTCCTCGGGGAGATGGCGTCGAGAATAATCGAACTCAAACTAGGGAGGCGTGGAGAGGACGACAAGGACCACCTCAAGAACAAGCGGATCAAGCTGGCGGGGCCCCTGCTCGCCGAGCTCTTCAGGAGCGCCTTCTGGAGCCTCTACAGGGACATGCGCTACCAGTTCCGGAGGATGAGCACGAGGAGGAAGGGCGTGCTGATCTCCGCCTCCGTCCGCCCCGGCATCATCAGCAGCAGGATACAGCACGCCCTCGCCACCGGCAACTGGAGGCGGGGCAGGGTCGGGATGACCCAGTTGCTGGACAGGACAAACACACTCTCAACATTGAGCCACCTAAGGCGGCTCCAGTCCCCTCTGAGCAGGAGCCAGCCCAACTTCGAGGCCAGGGACCTGCACTCCACCCACTGGGGCAGGCTCTGCCCCAACGAGACCCCCGAGGGAGCCAACTGTGGCTTGGTCAAGAATCTCGCACTGATGGCCAGTGTCTCCGTAGGCACCGAAGCCGAGAAAGTGAAGCGCACCCTACTCTACCTGGGTGTTTACGAGGCCAAGATAGCCGACGAGCAGATGAGGCACAACGGAGCAAAGATCTTCGTCGAGGGATACCTCCTGGGCTACACCACGAGCCCCTACGAGCTCGTGGAGACGGTCAGGGAGATGCGGCGGAGGGGAGAGCTCAGCGGCGAGGTGAACATCGGATACTACTCAGAGCACAACGAGATCTACGTCAACTGCGACGAGGGGCGGATCCGTAGGCCCCTCATCCTGATCAGGGAGGGCAAGCCCCTCCTGAAGGCGCGGCACATCCGTAATCTCCAGGGGGGGCGGTGGCAATGGAGCGACCTTGTCAGGGAGGGGATCATCGAGTACTTGGACGCGGAGGAGGAGGAGAACGCCTACATAGCCGTCAACCAAGACAACGTCACCGAGGACAGCACACACTTAGAAATCTGCATCTACTCCATACTTGGCGTTACCGCGTCCATCATACCATTCCCGGAGCACAACCAGTCGCCGAGGAACACATACCAGGCGGCCATGGCGAAGCAGGCCCCAGGCATCTACGCCCTCAACTACAGGGACAGGACCGACACGAGGGCCCACCTGCTCCATTACCCGCAGAAGCCACTAGCCCAGACGAAGCCCATGGAGATAATGGGGTTCAACGAGCGTCCAGCCGGCCAGAACTACATCGTGGCTGTCCTCAGCTCCAACGGGTACAACATGGAGGACGCCATAATATTCAACAAGTCGAGCATCGAGAGGGGGCTCGGTCACTCCAGCTTCTTCCGGATCTACAAGGGGGAGTGCAAGCAGTACCTCGGCGGCGCCAAGGACAGGCTGGTTATCCCTGAAGCTGGGATAAGGGGTTACCACGGAGCCGAGGCCTACAGGATGCTCGAGGAGGACGGCCTCATCTCGACGGAGGCCGAGGTCCGGGGAGGGGACATCCTCGTCGGGCGCACGAGCCCACCCAGGTTCCTAGAGGAGTACAGGGGCTTCGAGGTCAGGGGCCCGCAGCTGAGGGACACATCCATCGGCGTCAGGCCCACCGAGGAGGGGGTCGTTGACTCCATATTCATCACCAAGAGCATAGAGGGATCCCATTTGGTCAAGGTTAAGGTGCGGGGTCACAGGGTCCCCGAGCTCGGAGACAAGTTCGTCTCGCGCCACGGCCAGAAGGGGGTCATCGGCATGGTGATCCCGCAGCAGGACATGCCCTTCAGCGCCCACGGAACGGTCCCGGACATCATCATCAACCCCCACGCGTTCCCGTCTAGGATGACCGTGGGGCAGTTCCTCGAATCTCTGGCGGGCAAGGTCGGCGCCCTCAGGGGCGAGATGGTGGATGGCACACCGTTCGTCAACGAGTCGCAGGAAGCCCTCTCCGAGATGCTCAGGAGGCTGGGGTACCAGCCAAGCGGCAGGGAACTCATGTACGACGGACTGAGCGGCAGGATGTTCGAGGCCCAGATCTTCGTGGGAGTCACCTTCTACCAGAAGCTCCACCACATGGTCGTTGACAAGATACACGCCAGGGCGCGCGGCCAGGTCCAGATGCTGACGAGGCAGCCCACCGAGGGTCGGGCAAGGGGGGGCGGCCTCAGGTTCGGGGAGATGGAGCGGGACTGCCTGGTGGGCCACGGCGCGGCGATGCTGCTAAAGGACAGGCTCCTGGAGGAGTCCGACGTCTATACAATCTACGTCTGCGAGAAGTGTGGTAAGCTCGCTTTCTACGACATCCGCCAGCGCAAGTACGTCTGCCCGCTCTGCGAGAGCAAGGGCGACGTCGAGCCCGTCACCGTGTCTTACGCGTTCAAGCTGCTTCTGCAGGAGCTCCAGAGCCTCTGCATCTCACCGACCCTGGAGCTGGCCAAGGAGGTCTAGAGATGTCGAAGGTGATAGACGCAATCAAATTCGGAGTCCTTCCCCCCGACGAGATCCGCAGGCTCTCAGTCGTCGAGATCAGCACATCGGACACCTACGACGAGGACGGCGGACCTATCTCCATGGGGCTGATGGACCAGAGACTGGGAACCCTGGAGCCCAGGCAGAGGTGCAGGACTTGCGGCAACATCTCCGTTAACTGCCCCGGGCACTACGGGCACATCGAGCTGGCCGTGTCCGTCGTCCACGTGGAGTTCGCGAAGCAGATCTACAAGCTTCTCGCGGTCACGTGCAGGAGCTGCGGCAGGATCCTCCTCACGAGCGAGCAGATCGAGGAGCTGCAGAAGACCCACAAGGAGGAGATCAGGCTCTTCGGCAACGTCAGCGAGGAGACATTGAAGGAAACGCTGAAGAAGGCGAAGAAGTACAAGAAGTTCAAGGAGTGCCCCCACTGCGGTATGGTCCAGTCCAACGTCAAGTTCGTCAAGCCCACCACATTTCTCGAGATAGAGCAGGAGGAGTTGGACATCGACGACGAGTCCCTAGTCGAGGAGGTCAGCCGAAGGCTCACCCCCAACATGATAAGGGAGTGGTTCGAGAGGATCTCGGACGAGGACCTCAAGCTGATCGATTTCGAGCCCAGCGTCGCACGACCCGAGTGGATGGTCCTCCAAGTCCTGCCCGTGCCGCCGGTGGACGTCCGCCCCAGCATCATCCTCGAGTCCGGCATCAGGGCCGAAGACGACCTCACCCACAAGCTCGTCGACATCATTAGGATCAACCAGAGGCTAAGGGAGAACATCGAGGCCGGCGCGCCGACCCTCATCATAGAGGACCTATCCGAGCTCCTTCAATACCACATCACCACGTACTTCAACAACGAAGTCTCAGGCATCCCCCCCGCACGCCACAGGTCCGGGCGGACTCTGAAGAGCCTCGCGCAGAGGCTGAAAGGAAAGGAGGGCAGGTTCAGGGGCAACCTCTCCGGCAAGAGAGTGGATTATTCGGCCAGGACGGTGATCTCGCCAGATCCGAACTTGGACATCAACGAGGTCGGCGTCCCCGTCCACATCGCGACGCGCCTCACCGTCCCTGACATCATCACCGAGAGGAACATCGACGAGATGAGGAAGCTCGTAATTAACGGCCCGTACAGGCATCCTGGCGCGCTCTACATCGTCCGCCCCGACAACAAGCGGATCAGGCTAGAGTTCGTCGCGGACAGGAGCGTGGTCGCGGAGAGCCTGGAGCCTGGATTCATCGTCGAGCGCCACCTTAAAAACGGCGACACGGCCCTGTTCAACAGACAGCCCAGCCTCCACAGGATGAGCATCATGGCCCATAGGGTGAAGGTGCTCCCCTACAGGACCTTCAGAATGCACCTCACCGTCTGCCCGCCATACAACGCGGATTTTGACGGTGACGAGATGAACCTCCACATCCCTCAGAGCAAGGAAGCACAGACGGAAGCCCGGCTGCTCATGCAGGTGCAGGACCAGATCCTCTCGCCGAGGTACGGGGCTCCCATAATAGGCGCCACCAAGGACTTCATCACCGGTGCCTACCTGCTCACACGGGAGGAGACTATGCTCACCGCTGACGAGGTCGGAAAACTCATCGCGGCCACAGGCTATAATGGGCCGGAGCCCGAGCCGACGGTCGCGGAGCCTGAGTCCATGTGGTCGGGCAAGGACGTGTTCAGCCTCTTCCTTCCGCCGGACTTCAACTTCGTGACTCGCGCAAACATCTGCCGCCACTGCACCACTTGCGAGAGGGAGAAGTGCCCCTACGACTCGTATGTCATCATCAGGGGAGGTAGGCTCGTCACCGGGGTTATAGACAAGAACAGCATCGGCGCCGAGAGGGCCGAGACGATCTTTCACCGCGTCATCAAGGACTACGGCACCGACGTAGGTCACGATTTCCTGAACTCGTCCACCAAACTGATCAACGAGTTCCTCTCTCTGAAAGGCTTCACTTTCTCGCTCGACGAGCTCACCATCGGGAAGATGGAGCAACAGAACATCAACAGGGTGATGAACCGGATGGAGAAGAACGTCAACAAGCTGATCGAGGACCTCAACACGGGTGAGCTGGAGAGGCTTCCGGGACAGAGCCTCCAAGAGACCTTCGAGATCCAAGTGATGAACGAACTCGCTAAGGCGAGGGACAAGGCCGGCGAGACCGTGGAGACCGGGCTGGGGATGCAGAACGCCGGGATCATCATGACCCGGAGCGGCGCCAGGGGCTCCAGCCTCAACATCGGCCAGATGATGGGTTCCGTGGGACAGCAGGCCATCCGTGGCAAGAGGATCATGAGGGGCTACATGAACAGGACTCTCCCCCACTTCAGGGAGCACGACCCCGCTCCAGAGGCCAGGGGCTTCGTCTACAACTGCTACAGGGACGGGCTGACGCCCATCGAGTTCTTCTTCCACGCCATGGGTGGAAGGGAGGGGCTGGTCGACACGGCGGTCCGCACTCAGCAGAGCGGCTACATGCAGCGCCGCCTCATCAACGCCCTGGAGCACCTCAGGGTCGAGTACGACGGCACTGTCCGGGATTCATCCGGGGACATCGTCCAGTTCAAGTACGGCGAGGACGGCGTCGACCCCGCGAAGAGCGACCACGGGAAGGCGGTGGACGTCGGCCTCCTCATAGAGAGGGTCAAGATAGCGATGCCAG
>CP070784.1:708730-761765 GCA_020346605.1 Candidatus Bathyarchaeota archaeon
CTCGGTGCCCCTCTTCTTGGCGTTGTCCTCGGCGAAGTCGACGATCACCTTCGCGGGCGCCCAGCCCTTGGGTACTGCGACGTAGCAGTCCATGCCGAGGAGGCTGCTGCACACCATCAGCGTCTGGCAGACGTTATAGGGGTCGCCGACGTATGCGAGCTTGTTCCCGACTATCTTGCCCTTGTGCTCACGGATGGTGAGCATGTCCGCCAGCCCCTGGCAGGGGTGGGTGAGGTTGGTGAGGGCGTTGACCACCGGGTTCCTCATATACTCGGCGTACTCCTCGACGATCTCCTGGCCGTAGGTCCGGATGACGAGGGCGTCACAGTACCTGTCCAGGATGCGGGCGGTGTCCTTGATGGGCTCCCCCCTTGCCAGTTGCATTTGGGCGGGGACGGCGTAGAAGCTCTGGGCGCCTAGGTGGGCTATACCAGCCTGGAAGCTGAACCGTGTGCGGGTGCTGTGCTTCTCGAAGACCATGGCGATCGTCCTCCCGCTCAGGTACTCGTGGGGCTCCTTCATCATCCTCTTCCTCTTTAACTCCTGGGCGACGTCGAGCATGTAGTTGATCTCGACGGGCGAGAAGTCCATGAGTGTGAGGAAGTCCTTGCCCCGGAAACGATCTTTCATACTCATCGCGAAATCAGGTACTATCTGAGGGGGTAAGAATCTTAACGTTTCCGATCATGCGCCGAATAAAAAATGGGAGATCAGTACGTCTTGGATTTCTGCTCCTGCCTGTAGATCCTCTTGTAGACTGAGTCCCATTTACCTTTGTTGATCCTATCAGTTATCTCGTACATTACTTCCCTGAAGGCCCTTTTCTGGTCCTCGGCCTCGTACTTGTAGTACAGCGCCGAGAGGTCTTCCCAAATCTCCTTCTTGATATCGTCCAGCTCCACCTCGGAGGGGGAGAGCAACTGGTCCATCAGCTCCCTGAGCTTCTCCTTCAGGGTTTCCTGTCTCTCATTGGGCATCGGAGATTCTAGGCTTGTCTTCAAAATAGCTCTTATAAGACTTCGTAATGATATATGGAAACTAATAATTGAGGGGTAAAATCAACTATATTTAGATGAAAGTCACGGGGCGTGATACAGATTACGGTACTGTCTTTATAAACAGCATTAATCTGAGGGAGCACCTCTGGGCGGGGGGATTTTCTCTCCATTTGAGACTTCTTTCTCGACCGCCAGCTGCCTTCTGGCAATTAAAGGAGTCACCACGGAGGCGAATATGACAGTTACCAGCACGATGGGCATGCACAGGTTAGAGTAGATCTCCGGGTCCTTGAAGTGGACACCTGATGGGTCGTATATGATCGGGAGCTGCGACATCACAAAAGCGGGCAGTCCTGAGGCGCAGATTAATCTCGTGAGGGTCATCTCCACCTTGGAGAACGCCATGGCGTATCCCACGCCTGACGCTACGAGATACCTGTCAACAAGGATGAGCGCCGCTACGAGCAGGCCCATGAAAAAGTACTCCATCGATAGCGTGACCACGAGTCCGATGTAGACGAAGAAGAAGGACTTCATGAAGAAGGTGATCTCCTCATGGAACTCCCTTAGCCTCCTCTTGTCGATCTTGACTGAGGATTCGATTCCCAGCCTCCTCGCGAAATAGTTGAAGTTTGTGATCGTGAGGCCGAAGAGCAGAGCCGCGATGGGGCCACCTCCCTCACCGATGAACGACTCCGTAAATATGAAGGAGGGGAATAGGATGGCTATTGTTACCATGTATAGGAAAGGCCTGCCTCTCAGCCGGTCCATGATCAGGGCCCAGAAAAATCCAATTACAACCCCTATGACCGCAGAGAGCACGAAGATGCTGAAGATGTCCCTGAAGGTCTCGTTCAGCGCCACTTCGGGAAGCATGATCATCCTGATGATCGTGATGGACGAGATTATGCAGATGGGATCCGTGAGGATCGACTCGGTAAGCAGGATGACCCGGGAACTATCGATGTCCTTTATGGAGTGGTTCAGGCTCGACAGGATTCCGTAGACAGAGATCGTGCTCGTGCCGCCCACCATCGATCCCAAGAGCATGGCCTGGGGGAGGTCGAAGAATTCGGGCATGAAGGTGCTGAGGCCTAGACCCACAAGTATGACTGTTGAGAGGAAAGTGACAATGGCTAGAGCGGTGGATTTCCCCATCGTATTCATCAGTGTGAATATGTCGATGTTGATACCGGCGTCGAAGAGAATTATGCTGAGGGCCACAATGCTCATCAGGGGGGACAGGGTGAGGAACGTGCCTTTCTCGAAGACGCCGAAAACGGGTCCTGCGAGGATGCCGAGACCTAGCAACCAGATGATATCAGGTATCTTCGTTTTGGAATAGATTAGACTACTAACGTATCCGATTAGAAGGGTGAAGGATACAAGAATGATTATTCTCTCAGGCGGGAACACGTTTACCACTTGATGAGGTTCTTCGTGCTTACTGACCCAGTTAAAGCTGTATTCGGGCATTATATACCTTGTCATCGGGCGACAATGTACTAAATTTAACGTAATTATCCTAGATGCCCATCGCAACATAAAATGTTTCGTGAACGTGAGGACGAGGAAGAAAAGGCCCTGAGCGCCCCTTAAAACTGATCCCTCTATCGCGGCAAGTGGAGTCAATTCTCTCCCATTCATTGTCCAAAGTCTCGCATCTAGAGGTTGCCCACCTGACGAATTGTACTACACATTCGAGCAATCTTTTGACAATGTTCTAATCAATGGGATTATACTTAACCAGGGCTTCATCATTGTGAAGTGAGAAGCATGAAGTAGAATGGACTCATGGTGACGACCCTCATCGCCGTCAGCGCCCTGTTTGGGTCATCATACTACACGTGGTGGAGGCCAGGGACAGAGTTATCCCAGGAGGACGCCGTTATCGATATCGCGGTCCTCTTCCTGAAGAACAGCCCCACATTAAAGTTCGATGGAATAACCGACTCCATCAAGGTGGTGGAGGCCTAGCAAGTCAGGACACTCACACCGACGTGGCTCGTCGTGATCGATTTCGAGTGCAGCCACGCAGGCTATGGGGACCAGACCGATCATTACTTGGCACAGGTGATAACCTCCCACAACATCAGCGTGACGGTCGAAGAGAACCCGGTGATCTACGCAGTGATAGACAACTCCTGGGAAGAGATCACGCAAGAAGAAGTAGACAAAGGAGAGATCATTTCCCAGAGTACGCTAAGGACAAGGCCATCGAGTACATACTCAGCAACTACTCCGAGGTTGCGGGCGTGCCCCTGCCAGAGTACTGGGGCTTCGAGATACTGACTACGCCGGGTCTGATCGGCGCTTCGACGCAGCAGTTCGTCGGAGACGGCTGGGGGATCAACGTGAGCTTCCCCGTGGTGATAGAGCCTGATTACGACGTGCGTGCGCACCAACACCGTCGGCTACTACAGCCAGAAATTCAAGGGTGACGGATGGTCGGTGATTGTGTCAAACGCCGTCGTCTGGAAGCCCGTCTACGAGATGGAAGTGGAGTACAGCGGAGAGGTCTCCTTCAATTGGGCAGGGACCGTTGATCAGCACAGCGTCATCACTGAAAACGAATAGCTCCCACAAGCGACTCGACTATTTCTTATTTATTGAGCACCCTCGCTGCTACAGTTATTTATGGATACGGAACTTTTATTGTTGGTCCTCCAAAGAACAAGGAGGTTTGGGATGAACAAGAAGGGACGGCATAACGCTATAACCGACGTGCTCGGAATAGAGGTGGGGCACAGTACAGATCTGGACCACCTCACGGGAGTCACTGTAGTCAAGGCCCCCGAGGGCTCACTGGGCGGCGTTGATGTCAGGGGAGGTTCGCCTGGGACGAGGGAGACCGACCTCCTCTCGCCTGTGAACCGCATACAGAGGGTGGACGCCATCGCTCTCTGCGGCAGCAGCGCCTTCGGTCTCAACTCCGTGGGCGGGGTGATGAGGTCTCTGGAGGAGAGGGGGATCGGACATCCCGTCAGGGACGGCAAAATGGTGGTCCCCATTGTTCCTGCAGCAGTCATATTCGACCTCGGAAGAGGAGGGGGAAACAGGCACATATCGGAGGAGGAGGGCTACCGCGCCTGCCACGAGGCCTCCGGGGGGAGGCTCCACCAGGGCAACGTAGGGGCTGGGACAGGGGCTGTCTCTGGGGGCCTCAAGGGAGGCTTGGGGACGGCGAGTGAGGTGCTGGAGAGCGATTTCACCGTCGCCTCGATCGTCGTCGTCAACTCAAGCGGCACGACCGTTGACCCCGAGACGGGAGGGTTCTACGTTCGCGGCCTCGAGCTGGACAGTGAGTTCGGGGACCTCAGATCCGACGTACCGGCGAAAATGGTGCCCCGCCCAGTCATCCGAAGAAGGACACAGGGTCAGCACACGACCATCGGGGTCGTCGCAACTGACGCAGAGCTCACCAAGCCCCAAGCCACCAAGGTGGCACAGATGGCCCACGACGGCCTAGCCAGGGCGATCTACCCCGCCCACACCATGTTCGACGGGGACACCATCTTCACAGTCTCGACGAAGAAGGGCGGTCCTCCGGGTGATGGGTCAGACAACGACGAGGACAGGGAACTGACCAAGATTGGCCTTTCAGCCGCAGATACCTTCGCAAGGGCAATCATACATGCCATGATATCCGCAGAGTCCGTAGCCGAATTCACCTGCCATAGGGAGAAGTATCCCGGGGCGTACAGGTAGATAAGAAAAGGGATTCTAAAAAAACGTCGAATCATTCGGGTTCGGCGACTACCGCAGTCCCAGTGGCTGATATCACCACGACGCCCATCTGGAAGCCCATGTCGGAGGTCTCAAGGTCAAGACCCACGAGGGCGTTTGCCCCCAGGCTCATCGCCTTGGCCTTCACCCTCTCCATCGCCTCCACCCGGGCCTTCTCAAGCTCCGAGGTGAAGGCCGTTATCTCCCCGCCGAACATAGACTGGATGCCCCCCACGAACTGCCCCAAGACTCCACGGGTCCTCGGGGTGAGCCCGGTCACGACTCCCAGGACCTTCTTGATCCTGTATCCCTCGATCGAGGGCGTCGTCACCATTATGAAGCCCGACGACTCGGGACTAACTGAGGCACCGCACTTGGAGCAGAACCTGTCGCTCTCCGTGACCTCGGCTCCGCATACAGAGCACTTCACGCCTTAATTCACCTTCACGTATTGAGGTTGAGGCGGATTATATTTGTCTAGTGCAAGTTCATACTCTGATGCAGGAACCCTTCTTCAGACGAACCCATCGATCTCTAGATAGGCACGCTGCCTCAGGTACACGACGGGCACCCTCTCACCCTTCAAGCGCCGTCGGAGCTCGGAGTCGTTGGTGGCAACAGGATAGCCCGTAGAGACGGCGAGCCGGAGGATGTGATCGTCCACCACCTCGCCAGCTTCGAGGTCTCCCTCCGAGATCTCGCATCTCTCGGCGAGGCGTAGTGCGAAGTCGACTTCCCTTGTGAGTGCGGTCCCGGCGTCCACCTTCAGGAGGCGGAGCTCATCGATCACCGGACGGGGTACAACGCATCGAAGGGGTTCTCCTAAGAGCCTCCTGAGCTCCTCGAAAATGTCCACGCTGAATCGAATGGGGACGAAAAGGAAATTGGTGTCCAGTATTACGGCAGAAGGATCCACTTTGGGGCTCAGGCCTTCAGCGTCCCTATGCCGATCAGTCGCCATCTCCCGCCGAACCTCCGGCTGATGGCCACACGGTCATCAGCCTCACCGCAGACGGGGATCGTGAGGCCCGCCTCCAGGTAATCTTTGGAGACCTTTGTGACCGTCCCCATCGTCTTTGCCGTCCCGATGTTGAGCAGCAGCCTCTCACCCTTCGTGATGGAGGAGACCTTCTCCATCGCCTGGCTTCCGACGACGACATCGAAGAGCCTGATGTCGAGGCTGACCTCCTGGAGGACGGGGGGAAGGGTCCCGGGTTTTCCGACGAGGCTGCCAACGAGCCCATCGGATTTTGATAGCGAGGGGTCCAACTGCGTACCGACGCCCACGAGCCCTCCGGGCATGGCCTCCTTCACGGCCCCTCCCCCAGAATGGAGGCTGGTCACCTCGGTGAAGAGTTCGTGCATCTTGAGCCGGTTCTTCTCTCTGATGGGAAGGCCGGGCCTTATCTCGACCTCGTCCCCTGTCTTGAAGCTCCCATGTATGATCGAGCCTCCGAGGACGCCGCCCACCATCTTCTCCAGTTCTGTCCCGGGGACGTTGACGTCGAAACTCCTGATTATGTACATCCTGGGAGCCTTCTTCGGGTCCCTCTTCGGCGTGGGAAGGTACTCCTGCATGGCCTGTACGAGGAGGTCCACGTTCACCTCGTGCAGCGCCGCGACCGGGATCACGGGTGCCTCCTCCGCCACCGACCCTTCCACGAACTTTTTAATCTCGTTGTAGTTTCGGATCGCGTCCTCTCGGGTGACGATGTCGATCTTATTCTGCACTATGATCAGGTTCTTGAGGCCTACGATGTCGATGGCGGCCAGGTGCTCCCTGGTCTGGGGCTGCGGGCAGGGCTCGTCGGCCGCGATGACGAGTATCGCCCCGTCCATGACGGCGGCCCCGCTCAACATGGTCGCCATCAAGATCTCGTGGCCCGGGGCGTCGACGAAGCTCACGGCCCTTTGGAACTCGGCTTCAGCTCCGCAGGCGGGACATGTCGGTGAGGTGCAGTAGCACTGGGGCTTATCGCAGTTCGGGCACTTGTACACGGCGGCGTCGGCGTAGCCCAGCTTTATCGTGATGCCCCGCTTCAGCTCCTCGCTGTGGCGAGACGCCCAAACGCCCGTCAGTGCCTGCACTAGAGTTGTTTTGCCATGGTCTACGTGGCCTATGGTTCCGATGTTGATCTCGGGTTGACTTTGGAGTTTTACGATGATCGATCGCCCCTTCAGACTGGTGATCGTAGTTGTGGGGTCTGGGCTTATATACGTTTATGAGTGGGAGAAGGATCGGTATTAAGAGCGCCTTTCCTGGTGGAAATTGATTTCGTCTCGTGAACTTCGACGGGCTTGATGTCGCATTTTCCTTCCCCTCAGCACCAACCTTCCCAGAAAAACCAATATAAATTGGTTTAAACCCATATCAGGTCGAGATATTTATAAATCCATACTGATAATGCTATTGATTCAAGGTGGTTTGATGCCGGAAAGCGGATCTGACAAGATGCAAATAAAGATACCCAACGACCTCTACAAGAAGATCGAGGAGAAGATAGAGGGCACGAGCTTCACATCGGTCGAGGACTACGTGTTAAGGAAGCTTGAGAACGAGTTCCCCGCGGAGCCCGTCTACAGCAAAGAGGAGGAAAAGCTCATCAAGGAGCGCCTCCGGAAGCTGGGCTATATCGAGTGAGGTCCAGAGATGCTGCCGCCCCACGGTGGGAAGCTCGTAGACAGGCTGGTCCCTGATAGAGATGGACCTCGCTATAGCGAGGAAGCCGCGAGACTGCCTCAAGTCTTGGTCACTGAAGAGTTCAGGAAGGACATGGAGTGCGTCGCCTTTGGCATTTTCAGCCCCCTCGTAGGACCACTCAACAGCGACGATTACAGCTCGGTTCTTGAGAAAGGGAGGCTCCTCAATGGGTTGCCCTGGACTTTCCCCATAGTCCTCGACGTATCAGAGGAAGTCGCCGCTAAGATACAGTTGAACGAGGATGTGGCCCTCACGCAGAACGGAAGACCCTTCGCAATTCTGCACGTCGAGGACAAGTACAAGATAGACAAGGAGCTACACGCTCAGAGCATCTACAAGACGCTTGACACTGACCACCCTGGTGTCGCCAAGACACATGGGATGGGTCCGGTCCTGTTGGGCGGGGAGGTCGATGTCTTCGACGTGCCCACTGGAAAGTTCCCAGAGTACAGGTTGAAGCCCAAGGAGACACGTGTATTATTCAACGAGATGAGGTGGAGGACCATCGCCGGCTTCCAGACGAGGAACGCACCCCACGTGGGGCACGAGTACGTCCAGAAGACGGCCCTCGCCTTCACCGACGGGCTGTTCATCAACCCATTAATGGGGAAGAAGAAGGCCGGAGACTTCACGGACGAAGTGATCATCGACGCCTACTCCGCCCTATTCAAGACCTACTACCTGAGGAACTCGGCCACCCTGGTGACGCTGGAGATGGAGATGAGATACGCGGGACCCAGGGAGGCAATCTTCCACGCCATCTGCCGGAAGAACTACGGCTGCACCCATTTCGTCGTCGGCAGGGACCACGCCGGAGTCGGCGACTACTACGGCCCATACGAGGCACAGGAGAAGTTCAGCGAGTACCCCGACCTCGGCATCACGCCCCTGTTCTTTAGGAGCTTCTTCTACTGCAAGAAGTGCGGCGGCGTGGAGAACGACAAGGTCTGCCCACACGGCCCCGAGGACCACCTGGACTTCAGGGGCAGGGAGATGCGGAGCCTGCTGATGAAGGGCGAGAGCCCGTCGGAGCTGCTGATGCGCCCCGAGGTCGTCGAGGCAATACTGCGCCATCCAGAGCCCTTCGTCAAGTGACTCGGCCAGGCATTAAGATCAGGAAAAGGCCCCGCTGTGCCTCTCAGCCTCTATTTTTACTCCTGACCCTGAAGAGATGCCTTTTTCCCATCTTCAGTAAAGGTTAAGAACGTTTCACTCCGTAGGGTAAATGGTCCGCAGGGTGAACCTGGAGTAATGGAGGCCACCTGTACCGGAGTATCCGTTTTATGACCGATGTAGAGAGAGTAGAGTACACGCCAGTCCCGGTGCGCGAGACCCTGATAATGATGAAGGACATCTCCGAGCTAATGATCGACCTCGCCTATTCGGCGGCCCTCTTCAACAACCGAGAGCTCGCCGAAGAGGTTATGGAGCTGGAGAGCAAGATGGACACCCTCGTCTACGTCCTCAATATGAACCTCATGCTCGCAGCCCGGGACAAGGAGGACGCAGAGTCCCTGGCGGGGGTGGCAAAGGTCGGCTCCCTCATGAACAGCATCTCCGACGCCGCGGCCGACATCGCTGGCATCGTCCTGAAGGACATCGGAGTCCACTCCATCGTCAGGGAGGTGTTCCAGAGGACGGAGGAGCATCTCGCCAGGGTCATGCTGAGTGAGACGTCCATACTTGCCGGGAGGACAGTCGACGACCTAGACCTGGCTGCCGAGGTCGGCGTGGACATAATAGCAGTCCGCAGAGGCAAGCACTGGATGATCAATCCTGAGAAGGAGATCATACTGCCCGAGGATGTGCTCGTGGCGAGGGGGACGGAGTTAGGGCTGGAGAAGCTGGTGAAGGCTGCAAGGGGGGAGTTAGAGTACCTTGGCTGAGGAGATGCAGCTCTACGAGAAGATCTGTAACGACCTCGTGGTGCTCAAGGACACGTCTGAGATGATGATGGACCTCGCCTACTCGGCCCTTCTACTCAACAGCAGGCAGCTGGCGGAGGAGGTGCTGATGCTCGAGGACAGGGTGGACAGGCTCCACACAGAGTTCGAGCTCCTCGTCCTCTCCACCAAGGAGCGATCCGATATCGCGAGGGGGCTCCTCGGCCTCATAAGGATGGGGGTGGTGACCGAGAGGATCGCCGACGCGGCGGCCGAGATCGCCGAGGTGGTGATCCGCAGCGGCGAGCCCCATCCCGTCCTGAGGATGGTCATACAGGACGCCGAGGAGACCGTGGAGAAGGTAGTCGTTAAAGAGGGCTCTTCACTCGTAGGCAAGACACTGAAGGAGGCCAGAATACCGGAGGAGACAGGCATGTGGGTCCTGGTCATAAGGCGCGGGGACAGGTGGATACGGCCTAGGCCGACGAGCACCATACAGGCGGGTGACGTCTTCGTGGTCTCGGGCTACGCCGAGGGCGAAGAGGACCTGATTAATCTAGCTAGCGGAAAAACCACTAAACTCTGAGAAACGATAATCGAGAATTGACCTATTGTTCTTGTGGAGTTTTCTCGGGCTCAGGTTCGGGCTGGGGCTCCTCCTTCGCCTTCTTCCCTCCCTTCGGCTTCTCAACGATCTTGAAGTTGAGGAAGGTTGTGTCGGCTGAGACAGTGTTCCCGCGGACAATGACCCTCTTCCTCTCGCCCTTCTTCTTGGGTTTGTAGCCCACTCCTCCGCTGAGGATGATGTCGACTTTGGCGCTACCGTGGACGTCGGGGCGCATGGGGATGCCGTCCTTGTCGGTTCCACCCGTCAGCTGGATCCTGTGGCCGGCGAGGCCCGCTATCGTGCCGTCTATGACCTCGCCTATCCTCCTGCCTGTGAGTGGAGCCATCCTGGCGTCCTCCAACTCGACCCTCTGGCTCCTCCCCGTCTCGGGGTCCGAAACTATCAGTACCGGCATCTCATACACCTAGAAGGCCCAGAGAAGGTCCTTCTTTCTCTTGATCTCAGTGAGCTCCCGCAGCGCCTCATGGGCGCCAGCAGTCAGCCGCTCTGGGTACTTCTCCCTGAGCAGCTTGGCTTGTTTTTCGGGAACGTCTACAATGAGGACGTCCCTCTCTTTTATATGTCTACCTACGATAGGCGTCGGCATCGAGACTGCGACCTCCTTGCCCTCCTCTGCACTCTGGATCGCCTCGCCGGAGTCCTGGATCTGGGTTATTCGTCCCACGCGAGTACCCTCCAGGTTGATCATATAGACGTTTGGTGAGATGTTGCCGTTGAGCACCCTGACGCCGAAGATCGCCGGCTTTGCCCTCCTGAAGACGAAGCCCTCCATGACCTCGATCTTCCCAGGCTTCACGAGGAGGTCGAACTCCTTCCTTGCCTTCGCCTCCCTCTCCTCCTCTATCCACCGCGTGTACTCGTCCATCAGGTTGTAGATGATGTCCCCCGTGAAGACGGGGATCCTCTGGTCGTGGGCCTCCCTCTCGGCATCGGGGAGCAGCCTCACGTTGAAAGCCAGAATGGCGCCGTAGAGGGGCTCCTCGTACTTTACGGAGACCGCTTCGATCACCTCCCTCCGAGAGATGTCCCCGATGTCGGCGAGGCGGACGGGGACGTCCCTGGCTCGCAGGATCTCTAGGAGGGCCTCCAGGGAGCCCAGTGTGTCCGTCTTGAGGATCACTCCTACGTTGTCCGTGGAGATCCTGAGCCTCTCCAGCTCCGAGGAGACCTCCTCCACCGCCCTCTCGAGTGTCATGGAACCCCCCACGGCTATGAGAGGGGCCCCGGCGACGGCGTCCTCCAAGTCGGGGGCGGCGATCTTCACGCCCGAGGCCGCGGGGGCCTCATTGATGGCGTTGAACTTCTTCCTCGGGTCCCTGATTTCGTCCAGGGGCTGCGGGAGCAGTATGGAGCGGATGCCCGTGGTCAGTGGACCCGACTTCCCGCCTATGACGATGGTGTCCTCGCTCCTCAGCACGCCGTCGTAGATGATGGCGTTGATGGTGGTCCCGAGGCCGATCTCCTCCCTTACCTCGAGGACGGTGCCCAGGGCATGATCAGAGGTGACCTGGAGCTTGTCCGCCATGAACTGCTGTGTCAGGCCTATCAGGACCGCCAAGAGCTCTCCCACGCCCTCCCCAGTCTTGGCGCTGACCGGAACGATGGCGATGTCGTGGGTGAAGTCGCGGACCCTGTCGAAGCGCTCCGACCTGAACCCCTGTCTGGACAGCGTTCCCATCATGGTGTAGAGCCGATTGTCGACGTCCTCCTTGACCAGGGGAGCCTGCTTGGCGTAGGAGGCCAAGAACGGCGTGTCCTCGTTTACCCGCCAGCCGTCTATCCTATCGATCTTGTTGGCTGCGACGATGAAAGGCGTCTTCCGCGACTTCAGGATCTCAATGGACTCGTAGGTCTGGTTCTCGAAGCCGTGCATCACGTCGATGACGAGTATAGCGATGTCGGCAACGGAGCCGCCGCGCCTCCTGAGGTTGGCGAACGCCTCGTGGCCCGGGGTGTCTACGACGAGGAGACCTGGTATCTTGACCGTAGAGCTGAAGTCGGTGAGCAGCTGCTTGGTGATCGCGATCAGGGTATCCAGCGGAAAGTAGCTGGCCCCTATCTGCTGGGTGAGCCCTCCAGCCTCCCTCAACTGGACGGCGGAGCCCCTGATCTTGTCGAGGAGGGATGTCTTCCCCGTGTCGACGTGTCCCAGCATGCAGACTATAGGCTGCCTCATCGGCAAGACGACCACCCGAGATTTAGACACCGCCCAAATTAATTAAGAATATGCAATTGAGACCCGGAACCTGCGTCGAGCGCGTGCCTGCCCTGAGGGAAAATTCATCCTTCAAGGAGGCGTCCATGAGATGTACTTGGACGTCGAGTACCTCTGCTTGTGCCTGACGCCCATGCCTATCTGCACGATCTCGGGGAGCAGCTGTTTCGCGAACCTCTCGGTGGGGCGACCAGCGACGACGCCGTCGCAGTCAGGGTCTAGGTAGATGTGGAACCTCCTGCCTTTGAAGAAGTAGTCGCTTCCGTCCCCCTTCCTGTACACCGGCTTGGAGTGCAGCCGGAAGGGGAAGAGCTTGCAGGCCATGGGCTTCATCGCCTGCAGACTGCAGATCCACCGGTCCTGCGTCGGCCTCTGGAAGATGCATCTGTTCCCGTATCCGTGCTTCAGGTAGACCTTACCGAGACCGAAGTCCACCACGTTGGTGCCGAAGACCTTGGCGACGCGGGCGTACTCGTCCGGCTTGAGGGGGACCCTGTACCCTAGGCAGCACTTGCCGCAGGCATTGCATGCCCAGGAGCTGACCTCGCTCCACGGGATGAGGTTGCTGTCCCCCATGGCTTCCGCGTTCCTTTCAGTGCGGGGAGCTAAATATCTATCGTCGCAGGTAAAAATTAATCTACATTTAACCTTTCGTTTTATCATGCAACAGGTAATAGCTCCTGTGAAACAGAGGGGCACCGGTCGTATCCAGTTCATCGACTTCGCAAGGGGGGTGGTAATGGCTCTCATGGCGTGGGACCATATCTCGGGCTTCTGGCAGAAGGGCATCCACCACCACGGCGGCGAGGGCGTGATGGGGCGGGCGCCCGAGTTCCTGAACACGACTTGGTTCCTGGCAAGGTTCGTCAGCCACTGGTGCGCTCCCACGTTCATCTTCCTCGCCGGTACCGTCCTCGCTCTCTCGACGATCAAGAGGCTCGGGCGAGGCGAGTCCCAGAGGGACATCACTTTTAGGATGATCAAGCGCGGTGGCGTCCTGCTCCTCCTGGAGATGTTTGTTGTCACCGCCGCGTTCGGGGGGTCCCCCCTCTACTTCGGAGTAATCGCGTGCATTGGGATCTGCTTCATGATCTTCAGCGTCTACAGGAGGCTGCCGCCGGCGGCGATCCTCCTCGTCTCCCTCATTATCGTCATCAGCCACCCCTTCATCGACCTAAGCTTCATCCCTACTGACAACCCCATTGCCTGGTACCTCAGAGTGATACTGCACGAGCCCAACCACGATTGGTACCCCTTCACCGGGCTCTACCCCATCTTCCCCTGGATAGGGGTGATGGGCCTGGGCTGGTTCTTCGGAACGTTCCTCTCCGAGTTGGACGTGACCAGAATGAAGAAGCTGAAGTCCCCCCTGATAGTGACCGGCGTACTTTCCATTGCGGCGTTCTTCCTAGTCAGATGGTTGAACGGTTTCGGCAACCTCCTGCCTCGGCAGGGGGGCACTCTCATGGACTGGCTATACGTCTCCAAATATCCTCCGAGCCTGGCCTTCATTCTCTGGACCCTGGGCGGCATGTGCCTTTTCATGGCCGTCGGGCTGCATCTCGAAGAATGGCCGGGATACGATAAGGGCTGGACGGGCGTCATCCTCACCTTCGGGAGGAATCCGCTGTTCTTCTACCTCACCCACCTGTGGCTCTATCGAGTCAGGCCTGGGTGGACCCCGAGGACGGTGTTCTACCTGGACCTGCAGACGACGATCCTCTTCTGGCTCGTGGGCCTGTACATCCTCTGGAGGCTATGCCTGAGATACGAGAAGTTCAAGCGGAGCCACCCCGACTCCCTCCTCCAGTACATCTGAGCTTGGCTACTTCCTCTTCTTCTCCTCTTCCTCGAGGGCGAAGAGAAGTGAGTAGATGTCGTTGTGCTGCTTCATCAGGTTGAGGGTGAACTTGCCGAACCAGGCGAAGATGACCAGGGAGACAAGGAAGATCCCCAAGGTGATTAACGTGATTTTGTCTATCATCGCACCCTCACCAGATAGAATCGTTCCGTGCCCTATATAGTTGTCCATAACCCGATTGGAGGCGACCAGTCCGCCGTGTCAGGTGTCTTCTTCGAGGGATTTTGCCATAACCCAGGCGTCCTCGCCGTCCAGATAGTAGCTGAAGTTGCGCTTCACCTTGCTGAAGCCCAGTTTCTCATACAGGCGGACAGCCGCGTCGTTGCTGACCCTTACCTCCAGGAAGCACTCCGTTGCGCTGTACTCCTGTCTGCCGTTCCTCATCGCCTCTAACATGAGGCTCGTAGCGATGCCCCGCCTGCGGTATGGCTCCCGCACTGCGATGGAGACGACGTGGCAGTGCCGAGCGGGGCGGATGCTCTTGAGCTTGGAGAGCCCCCTCTCGATGCGGCACATGATGTACCCTTGGACGTCCCCGTCCGCCTGCGCCACGACGAAAGTCTTGGGAAATCTCCTGTAGAGGTCACGGTAGAAGAAAGTGCTGTAGTTCTCGGGGAGGCACTCGGTGTTGATCAACATGACCCTGTTTAGATCGTCAGACCTGAATCCACGGACCCTGAAGCCTTCGCCGTCCAACTGCAACGCCCTAACGTCGCTAAAACAGGGATTTAAGTACTGCGCTCGACTGCACCCCCAGTTAGATTTTTAGCCTCCCAAGTTGTTAACTGATGCGCCACTTGGCGACCGGAGGATGCCTACAGGAGTATTGACCGCTTTTTACATCGCGGACCCAGCGGCAGAGGAGTCGATAGAGAGCCTCTTCCACGTCAATGAGCGGTTCTTCTACAGGGACAAGCCCACATACGTGGTCGATCCCAAGGGGATCGGTGACACCAAGCTGCTGATGAAGAGTGCCTTCAGGCAGCTGGTGGACGACCTCCGGCCCCTGGGGTTCCTCCCGACGCTGACCATGGAGATCGACAAATACGTCATCTCCCTCAACAAGGCTCGCCCCCCCGGCCCGCCCAGGGGCAATCGCAACTTGATCCTGTTCGCGATCACATCAGGCACCATTTTCCTGGATGGCTACCTGAGGAGTAACAACCCGGTGCTGTACAACGTCCTCATGAAGGACACGCCGATCTACGTCAATGCCCTCTACTTCACTCTGGCGATTCTGGCCATCTTCGGAGTCCACGAGTTGGGGCACAAGGCCGTCGCCATAATCAGGGGTGTGGAGGCGTCCATGCCCTACTTCATCCCAGCGCCCCCGGGGATGGGCGGAACCTTCGGCGCCGTCATCACGCAGAAGGAGCCACCGACGAACAGGGACGCCCTCTTCGACCTAGGGCTTAGCGGCCCACTGGTCGGCTTCCTCGTCACGATTCTTGTCGCAGTGGTGGGCTTGAGGCTGTCCTTCGTCGTGCCGGTTGACGAGGTCACCACCTGGATGGCCGCCTATCCCGAAGTGAGGTTCCAGTCGATACCGTTCCCGCTGCTCCTCGAGTTCCTCGCAACTGTCGTCAGGCCCACATCGGAGGGGATGGTGCTCCTTCTCCACCCTGTGGCGTTCGCCGCCTGGGTGGGCTGCCTCGTCACCTACATAAACCTAATACCGGCATGGCAGCTTGACGGCGGCCACATAAGCAGGGCGATGATAGGGCGCTCGTATCACAGGGTGATGTCCGTTGTCGGGATCATACTTATGATGTTCTCGGGCTACTTCATCATGGCCGTGATGATAGCCTTCTTCATGATGAGGACGCCGCAGGACGCGGCCGACGGGCCCCTCGACGACATTTCGCCGCTCAGCACGTCCAGGAAGCTGCTCGTACTCGTCTACGTGGCGATAATGGCGCTCACCCTCGTCTCGCTGTTCCCCGTCTAGGAGACGTAGGGAACGTTGTAGCAGCCGTGGGTCACCACCTGTGTCCTCCTTCCCCGGCGCCTCTGAGCCAAGTTTCTCAGTGCCTCACTCGCCGTCCGCTCGACTGAGAGCCCCAGGGGCTCAGCTAGGTAGCCGGGCAGCGCTGAAACTAGGATCACCTCGTTCGTCCTCAGCGCCGTCTTGATGAGGTGGACCGCCCTCGCGCCCAGCATGTACCTCCGCCTCAGCTCGTTCAGTGTGTCGATCTGGGCCAATGTCTCGAGACCGTCCGCTCCAAGGCCCTCCGTGCACTCGGACAGCAGTACGATGGTCGCCCCACGCCTTGCTACTGGGAGGATGCCCTCCAGAGCCCAGACGGAGTTGTAGAGGTCGAAGTCGTACCTGCTTCCCCCTGCGCTCACGACGATGATGTCGGCGTTCGCCTCGACCCTCACCCTGTGCGACTCTCCGAGCGAAGTCGTGGCCTCCCGCATAGACGCGTCGAGGTCACCAGAGTACGCCTTCAAGAGCTCTCCCTGGCCGTTCGTCACCAGGTTCACAGCCAAGTCGGTCTTCGCCAATCGGGCCGCCTCCATCTCGTCGTCATGGATGGGATTTCCTTCGAAGTACCCGGGCACTATTTCTACGTTGAATGCTCGGTTCCTGCTCCTCTCTATGGAGGCGGTCTGCGACAGTGAGGGCAGAATGGTGCTTTGAGCGCCCTTCACGCCGGAGAAATGGTCTGGCCGGACATCCCCGACGGCGATGCGCAGGTCTGAGTCGACATAGGCGCTGTTGACTATGATCTCAGTCCCCCCCGTGGTCGTGCCGATGGACGTCACGTTACCACCCACAGGAGCGTGCTCCACAACCCTCAGGCTCTGGAAGCCCTCCACTGCCCTGATCGATTTCATCAGATCAGGGTCGCTCCTCCCCCTGAGCCCGTTGCCCACCACGATGTTGATATCATCGAGGGGTACCTCGACCTGCCGTAGGGTCTGGACGATCCCGTAGACCGCCGATACCACCAAGTGGGGGATCATGGCCCCATCAACAGCGACGGCGATCTTCACCCCGCGCCTCACGAGTTCGTCCAGCGTCCGGGAATCTATCGGCTCTTTAAGAGAGCGCTGCACTTCCTCGACGACGTTGGCGACGGGCTCTCCCCTCACTGGCTCAGCTGTTCCCAGAAGATCGCGGAGGGGGATGCTGATGTGGGTATCGGTCTTACCGTAGGGGAGCCAAACCTCGACCATAATAATCAGATACGTTTGATTGGAACCCGTTTATTTCACTTATCATCGGAATCGGGGTCAGCCGTTGGGAAGCCTCTCCTCGCACCTCCTGATGAGGAGGTTGGCGACCCTGCTGACACGCTCCTCGACCTCCGACTGGGACTGGCCCCCAGCGGAGACCCAGAGTCGTATACCGGACTCGCCGTAGGGCTTCACCATCGACTTGATGTATACCCCGGGGACGTCCCTCATCACATCGTCGATGATGGGCGCGAGAGTGGACTCGTCCCTCAGGGGAAGGTAGATCACCTGCTCTGCGAAGGAGCCCTCCACCTTGCCCTTAAGCAGTGAGAGCAGCTGGTTGTCGAATATCCACATGAGCTCGCCCGGAACGCCCGGGAGGCTGATGACCTGCACGCTATCCACATCCAGAAGAACGCCAGGCGCTCCGCCAACCCTGTTGTCCAGCGGCTTCGCGCCCCGAGGTAGCACCGCCATCTTCCTGCGGGGTTCGGTGATCGCCGAGTCCTCGATGACCCCCCTCTTGTGCATGTTACTGTATTGCCGCGTGACGATGGCCAGCGCCTCGTCGTTGAGCTCCGTGGAGAGGTCGAAGGCGCCGGCGACGCCCAGGATCGTCTTGTCGTCGTGAGTCGGGCCCAGGCCTCCTGTCGTGAACACCAGGTTGCAGCCGTTGGCGAGGAGCTTCCTGATGGCCCTAGAGATCTCCAGCACCTCGTCCCTCACGGTGATCCTCTGGCTGACCTGGAGCTTCAGAGCCTTAAGCTGGTTGATTATCCACTGGCTGTTCGTGTCGAGAACCAGACCGTCTAGGATCTCGTTGCCGACTACAACTATGCCGATCTTTGTGGCCAATAGGGTACCTCTATATGGAACCCTCCGTCCACGCATAAAGTTTTAACGCCTGATGTGGCCTAGAAAGAACCATCCGACATTCCAAGTCAGTTAGTAAACGTGCAGAAAATACACAATTTTTCAGAAACCTGCAAAAAAATCTCAGGAAGGCTTAAAAGGATTGAGAAATGTGAAGTGAATGGTTTTTGGGTGAGTTTGCTATGAGCTGTACGGTGGTTGTGGACGGTTTCTTCGGCGACGGCGGGAAGGGGAAGATTGTCTCATACCTGGTGGTCGCCGACGACGTATCCGTGTGCGCCAGGGGGGGCGTGGGTCCCAACGCGGGCCACACCGTTGTGGACAACGGTGTGACCTTCAAACTCAGGATGGTGCCCTGCGGCTTCGTGAACCACGACACTAGGCTCCTCATCGGCCCGGGGGTCGTCGTCAACCCCGAGGTGGTGCTCAAGGAGGTCGAGGAACTGGGCATCGGTGAGAGGTTCGGCCTCGACCCCCAGTGCGCCATAATCGAGCCAAAGCACATCGAGGCCGACAGGAAGGGCCACCTGAAGGAGAAGATCGGCACTACAGGAACGGGCACGGGGCCGTGCAACTCCGACAGAGCATTGAGGGTGGTCAAGGTTGCCAGGGAGATCCCCGAGCTCAAGGAGTATATCGCTGACGTTCCAGCCGAGTTGAACGACGCCCTCGACGCGGGCGAGAACGTCCTAATAGAGGGGACCCAGGGGACATATATTAGCCTCTACCACGGCACCTACCCCTACGTCACATCGAACGACGTCTGCGCATCAGCCACCTGCTCAGACGTCGGGATAGGCCCAACCAGGGTCGACGAGGTGGTGCTGGTTTGCAAGGCTTACGTTACACGGGTGGGTGAGGGCTACCTGGAGGGTGAGATCAGCCAAGAGGAGGCGAAGAAGAGGGGCTGGGACGAGTACGGCACAGTCACGGGCAGGCAGAGGAGGGCCGCCCCTTTCAACTACGCTCTAGCGAAGAGGGCGGCGATGCTCAACGGGGCGACCCAGCTCGCCATCACCAAGCTCGATATACTCTACCCCGAGCTAAAGGGCGCGAGCGACTACGACGAGCTTGGCCCCGAGGCCGTGGCCTTCATCGAGAAGGTGGAGGAGAAGGTAGGCCTCCCGGTCACGTTGATAGGGACGGGGCCGGGCGTCAAGGAGATTATCGACAGGCGGTAGAGGTTACCGCCACCACCAGGCGCGCCTCTTCCCCTCTTCAAACTCCTTACCGAGCTCCTCGATGAGCTTCCTCTGTTTCCTGTTGAGTTTCTTGGGGACGACGACGTTGATGTGCACGAGCAGATCTCCCTTTCCGAACCTGCCGGGCATCCCGTCACCCCTCATCCTGACGATGTCGCCGCTCTGGATTCCGGGCTTAACCTTCAGGGGCTTTTCTCCTTGGAGCGTCGGGACGTCGATCGATGTCCCCAGTGCGGCCTGTGCGAAGTTAACCTCGGCCTCGTAAATGATGTCATTCCCCCGCCGGATCAGGAAGGGGTGGGGCTTCAACCTGACTGTTACGTAGAGGTCGCCGGGCCTTCCGCCGAAGGGGCCGTCCTCCCCCTGCCCCCTGAGGATGAGCTGGGTGCCGTCGTCCACGCCCTGAGGCACCTTGACGTTGAGGCGCGTCCTCCTCTCCTCCAGCCCTCCTCCGCGGCAGGTCCTGCAGGGCGTCTCAGCGATCTCCCCCCTCCCCTCGCACCTGTCGCAGGTGACGACGCGTATCATCTGCCCGAAGAGGGACTGTGTGCGGCGTTCGATCCTGCCGCGGCCGTTGCAGGCGGGGCACGTCCTGAGTTCGGTCCCCGGCTCCACCCCTGTTCCACCGCACCTGCCACACTTCTTCAGGCGGTTGAGGCTGATCTCAACCTCGGTGCCCGTAGCAGCCTGCTCCAGGGTGACCTCGATCCTGGTCTCGAGGTCGCTCCCACGCCTTGGGCCCGTCTGCGCCCGCTGGAAGTTGAACCCGAACCCCCCGCCGAAGAGCCCGCCGAAGATGCGGCCGAGGATGTCGTCGCCGAAGCCGAACTCCGTGAAGATGTCCCTGAAGTTGGCGCCCCTGAAGATGTCCTCCGCCGAGTATCGGCCGCTGATGCCCGCGTGGCCGAACATGTCGTACTGCTGCTTCTTCTCGTTGTCACTGAGGACGGCGTAGGCCTCGGAGACCTCCTTGAACTTCTCTTCGGCATCGGGCTGCTTGTTCCTGTCCGGGTGGTACTGGAAGGCGAGCTTGCGGAACGCCTTCTTGATCTCGTTCTGGGACGCACTACGATCTACGCCCAGAACTTCGTAGTAGTCCCGCTTCTCCGCCAAATGTTACACCCGTACCCGTATTCCTGCTTTGAATCGTTCCGCTTGCTGAAAAATGTATACGACGCCATCCAGTTTAAACTAAACGGACCCCACACACATATCGATCAGAATTGTACGATCCAATTAGGCCAACATTTATTCTGAGTCATGATTATAATCATTCAGGGAGGATAGATGACCGAAATTGAGACATTCTCTGTCGTGATAGCCGCCGTAACCATGATAATTGCTTCTTCGTTCTACATACTCAACATCAATAACGCCTGCAAGACCAGGCAGGCCCAGCTCTTCATGCAGATACACAACCATGGAACGACAGGAAGTTCGTCGAGGAGTTTATGGAGCTGCTGAACCTTTGGTAGTGGAAGGACCAGGACGATTTCTGGAACAAGTACGGTAAGCGAACGAACTCCGAGGCGTACGTCTAACTCACATCGATCCTCTAGTACTTCGAAGGCGTGGGCCTTCTCCTGAAGAAGCGCTCATAGACATAAGACACGCACGCACATGGCGAGGATGGTCTTACCTCTGCCGAGGGCTCCGTACAAACCGAGGTCAGTTCCTCGCCTAATTCCGCCGCCCAAGGCTTGGTCTAGTTGAGGGATATACGATCTGATATATTTATCCTCAGACATAAGACACGCTCTAATCCATTCTAGTATTGATAAAAATAGCGGTCACCATAAAAACTGACGAAGTGCCTTGTTTTTTCGCTCATGTCCGAGTGGGTTTCTCTGCTTGTTCGATGAGGTGCTCGAGGCGAACGAGTAGGAGGGACAATGCCTCGATAAGAGTGTCGAGCTTGTCAAGTAGATTGTCCAGGCTCTCCCGTGTTCCCTGAGAACCTTGATGACTAGGTCGAAGGCCTCGAGCTTGCTCCTCTCCATCTCCCTCAGTTCTAATTTGTCTCTCTGCTCCATGAGAACAGCGTACAATCTGGGGTAATTTCATACGAAAAATAAGGATGTTGTCACCCAGTGAAGTGACGATATACACCGGATTGAGGAGTTCTACTCCTTCTTCTCCTCGTCGACGACCTTGTACTCGGCGTCCACCGTCTTCTTCGCCTGCTCCTCGCCCGGGGGAGGGACCTGCTGCGCTGCATCGGCTTGGGCCTGCTGCTGGGCCGCCGCCTGCTGGTAGACGGTCGCACCGGCCTCCTGCACCACCTTCCTGAGGGCCTCGATCTTGGCGTTGATGTCGGCCGTCGTGCCGGTCTCCAGAGTCCCCTTGAGGTCGTCGACGGCTTTCTGTATGCCGCTCTTCTGCTCCTCGTTCAGCTTGTCACCAATCTCCGTGAGGGTCTTCTCCGTCGTGTAGATCAGTGAGTCCGCCATATTCCGGGCTTCGGCCTCCTCCTGCGCCAGCTTGTCGGCCTCAGCGTACTGCTCAGCCTCGTTGATCATCTTGTCCTTCTCTGTCTGGCTGAGCTTCGTGGAGGCCGTGATGGTAATGCTCATCTCCTTGCCGGTGCCGATATCCTTAGCTGTGACGTCGAGGACCCCGTCGGCGTTGATGTCGAAGGTGACCTCGATCTGGGGTACCCCTCTGGGCGCCGGGGGGATGCCTGTGAGGTCGAAGCGGCCGAGGCTTATGTTGTCCCTGGCCATGCTCCTCTCGCCCTGGAGGACGTGGATGGTGACGGCGGTCTGGAAGTCGGCGGCGGTACTGAAGGTCTGGGTCTGCTTCACGGGGATGGTCGTGTTCCTCTCGATGATCCGCGTCATCACGCTCCCCAGGGTCTCGACGCCGAGGCTGAGGGGGGTGACGTCGAGGAGAACGATGTCGGAGATCTCTCCGGCGAGGATCGCCCCCTGGATGGACGCACCGATGGCGACGCACTCCATGGGGTCCAGCCCCCTCTCGGGCTTCTTGCCCACCACCTCCTCGATGAACTGCTGGACCAGAGGCATCTTGGTCTGGCCGCCGAAGACGATGACCTTGTCGATCTGCAGGGGGGTGAGCTTTGCGTCCCTTATGGTCTGTATGATAGGCTGCCTGATCCGCTCAACGATGGGGCGTGTGAGCTGCTCCAGCTTCGCCCTCGTGAGGGTTAAGTGGAGGTTCTTGGGTCCCGCGGCGTCCATGGCGATGTAGGGGAGGTCGATGTCCGTGGTGATCAGCGTCGAGAGCTCTATCTTCGCCTTCTCAGAGGCCTCTTTGATCCTCGCCATGGCGGCAACGTCGCTCCTCAGGTCGATGCCCGTCTCACGCCGGAACTCCTCGACGACGTGGTCCATCACGGCCCTGTCTAGGTCGGTGCCCCCAGTCTTGGTGTCGCCGCTAGTGCTGAGGACCTCGAACACCCCGCCGCCGAAGTCCATCACCGTCGTGTCGTTGGTCCCGCCGCCGAAGCTGAACACTAGGATCTTCAGGTCTTGGTCGGACTTGTCGATGCCATAGGCCAGGGCCGCCGCGGTGGGTTCGTTCACTATCCTAGTGACCTTGAGGCCCGCGATCTCGCCTGCGTCGATGGTGGCCTGGCGCTGGTTGTCGTTATAGTGGGCGGGGACGGTTATCACCGCCTTGCTGATCTTCTCGCCCATGTGGGTCTCGGCGTCCCTGAGTATCTTCTGCAGTATGAAGGCGGAGATCTGCTGGGGCGTGTACTCCTTTCCGTGGAGAGTCACCTTGCGGTCGGTTCCCATGAGGCGTTTCACCTCTCTCACTGTGCCCTCCGGGTTGGTGACCGCTTGCCTGCGAGCTGACTCGCCCACGAGGAGCTGCCCGTCCTTCGTGAAAGCCACTATGGAGGGGAACATCTTCCCGGCGACCGTTGGGCCCTCCGCGCTGGGGATTATCGTGGGGTTGCCTCCCATGACCACCGCCGCCGCGGAGTTGGTCGTACCTAGGTCGATCCCCAGTATCTTCTCACGTTTCTCATCACTCATCCTCGTCATCCTCTTTGACTTCGCCCGATCTCTGGTTCCTTGCGACTTTCACCATGCTCGCCCTGAGCACCCTACCGTTGTAGGTGTAGCCCCTCCGGAACTCCTCGACCACGGTGCCGTCGGGGCGGTCGCTGGACTCCTCCTCCAGCACAGCTTCGTGGTACGCGGGGTCGAAGACTTCTCCCAGCGCCTCGATGGGCGAGACGCCCTCGGCCTCCATCAGCTTCACCAGCTTGCCCCTGACCATCTCCACGCCCTCCACTATGCTTCCCTTTCCCTCCTTGGAGGCCGCTATCGCGAGCTCTAACTCGTCCAGTATGGGGAGCAGCTGCATCAGCAGGCGCCCGTTGGCGCGCGCCATGGTCTCCACGATCTGTTTCTGGGTCCGCTTCTGAAGGTTCTCCAGGTCGGCCCGCGCGTACTTGAGCTGGTTCAGGTACCTCTCAGAGTTCTTCTTCTCCGCCTCCAGGGAGGCCTCGAGTTCATCTACCTTCTTCTCGAGGTCTTTCTTTGTTGGTTTCGGAGACATGTGGAACCTCTGGACTCGGTATTCACCGACAAAGAAAGAGACTGCTGTTTATTTCCTTTACGGAAATGGGGAGACGCTCCAGCGCTATGTTGATATACACGTGTCCCGCCAACTCCCTGGAGTGTTGGTTCAATTGAAGGTGCTGGTTGCCTCTCCAGAACTCGCCAGAAGGTTGGCTGAGCATCTGCCAGAGGGGATCGACTTGGCATGCCCCGAACACGGCACGGACGAAGAGATGGTTGCACTGGCTGGGGACGTCGAGGTCATCGTGAGCACCCGCCTCTCCGCGGACGTGGCCCGTGCCGCAAAGCAGTTGAAGCTCCTCCAGAAGACAGGTGCTGGCGTTGACGCCATGCCCTTCGAAGCCTTAGGGGAGCACGTGCTCGTGGCTAACACGTCCGGTTCGAACCCCGTGCCACTGGCGGAGGGGACCGTCACCCTGGTCCTCGCCCTGGCCAAGAAGGTGATCCAGCGCCACAACTCGTTCGAGCAGGGGAGGAGCGGTGGACCCGGGGTCGAGCTCAGGGGGAAGAAGGCGGGTATACTGGGCCTCGGCAGCATCGGAACAGAGGTGGCCAAGCGGCTAAGGGCCTTCGAGATGGACATCCTCGGGATAAAGAGGAGCCCCTCAGAGGAGCTCAGGGATCGGCTGGGCCTAGCCTTCCTCGGAGGACCGGACGACCTTCACTACTTCCTGTCCGAGTCGGACTTCGTCGTGATCACGGTCCCTTTGACCCCTGAGACCCGCGGTATGATCGGCGAGGAGGAGCTCAGGGCGATGAAGCCCACTGCCTACTTGGTCAACGTGGCCAGGGCAGCGATTGTCCAGGAGGAGCCGCTCTACCGGGCGCTTACAGAGGGCTGGATCGCCGGCGCCGGCCTAGACGTCTGGTGGGTGCCTCACTGGTGGGACCCCATCTGGGTGCCCGACGGAAGGGGCGCCTCGGAGTACCCCTTCTGGGAGCTGCCCAACGTCGTCGCGACTCCACACAACATCGGCTCCTCAGACACGAGCTCTGACGCGAGCATCTTGGTGATAGCCGAGAACATAAGGCGGGTCGCGGAGGGGAGACCGCCGGTCAACCAGGTGGACAAGAGGCTCCAGTACTAGCCTAGTAGTGGCCTGAGCACCTCGACGACCCTGTTTACCTGCTCGACGGCTGTACCCACGTAGTTCTCCGGCTTCAGCCAGTCGTCCAGCTCGGTCTCCGTTACGAGCCCGCTGGCCTCCGGATCCTCGAGCATGACCTCTTTGAGGCTCCGCTTCTCGTCCCAGCACTTCATCGCGAGGCGCTTCAGCATCTCGTGCCCCTCCTGCCTCCCCACACCCTTCTCCACAAGCTCCAACATCACCTGCTCGGTGAGGCACAGTCCCAGGGTCATGTCCAGGTTCCTACGGATGTTCCCGTGGTCGAACTCGAGCCTTTCGAGGATTTCAGTCATCTGCCTGAGGATGTAATCGGTGAGTATGAACCCCTCGGGGATGTTGATGCGCTCCAGGGATGAGTTGGAGATGTCCCTCTCGTGCTCCAGGGCGATAGTCTCCAGGGATGAGACGACGCTCCCCCTGATCACCCTGGCGAGGCCGCAGATCCTCTCGGTCCTGTTCGGGTTCCGTTTGTGGGGCATAGTTGAGGAGGTGCTCCTCTCGGGCTCGGAGACCTCGGCGATCTCGGTCCGCTGCAGGTTCCTGATCTCCCTGCCGATCTTGTCCAAGGTTCCCGCTACGAGCGCGAGGAGGCACTGGAGCTCAGCATGGCGGTCCCTCTGGATGACCTGGGTCGAGATCATCGCCGGCTCTAGGTCGAGGCGCGCCATGGTCAGCCTCTGCACCTCGAAACCCTTCTCCCCGAACCCCGCCATGGTACCCACGGCGCCGCTCATCTTCCCGACGAGGACTCGCCGCCGCGTCTCCCTGAGCCTCTCCAGGTGCCTTGTTGCCTCACTCGCCCAGAGGGCGAACTTCATACCGTATGTCATGGGGAGAGCGTGCTGCCCGTGGGTCCTGCCGATGCAGAAGGTCTCCCTGTGCGCCTCGGCCTGGTCCAGGAGGACCTTGAGCAACCCCAGCAGGTCGCCCTCTATGATCGCCATGGCCTCCCTGAGCTGGAGGGCTAGGGCTGTGTCCTCAGTGTCGTAGCTCGTGGCGCCGAGGTGGATGTACTTCCCCGCGTCCCCCTCGCAGACCTCCTCGAGTGCGTAGACCATGGACAGGAGGTCATGGTAGGTCTCTGCCTCTATCTCCTTCACTCTCTCCAGCTTCACGATGCCCACCTTGGCCTTCCTGCCGATCTCCTCCGCGGCTTCCAGGGGGATGGTCCCCAGCTCCGCGTGGGTGTGTGCGAGGGCTGCCTCCACGTCGAGCCACTTCTGGAGCTTCGCCTCCTCGGTGAAGACGCGGTACATCTCGGGGTAGGAGTACCTGAATTCTATCGGGTGGACCGGCATGATCATCGAGACTATGTTGGAGCACTTTTCAGATAAGCCTTCTTGGGCGCCCGGTGCTTCGTGATTGCGAATTTTTATACGGAGGTAGGGACCCATTCTAGGGAGTTTAGCGCTGTGGACGGGATTCAATGATTGAAGGATTGAACGTCATCGTGTGCATCAAGCAGGTGCCAGAGACCACGGAGGTCGAGTTCGACGAGGAGACCGGCCGCCTGAAGAGGGAGGGGATCGACTCCGTCGTGAACCCCTTCGACGAGTACGCCGTGGAGGAGGGGCTAAGCATGAGGGAGAGGTTCGGAGGAAGGGTGAAGGTGCTCAGCATGGGGCCCCCCCAGGCCGAGTCGGCCCTCAGGGAGACCATCGCCATGGGTTGCGACGAGGCCTGGCTAGCTACGGACAGGGCGTTCGCCGGCGCGGACACGTGGGCAACGAGCCTCACGCTGGGCCTCTGCGTCCAGAAGATGGCCCCATACGACATCATAATCTGCGGCCTGAAGACCACGGACGGGGACACGGGACAGGTAGGCCCGGAGATGGCGCAGCACCTGGGCATCCCCCACATCTGCTACGTTAACAAGATACTGGACGTTTCGGAGGGGAGGGTACGGCTGACTAGGATGCTCGACGACGGCGTGGAGACCCTCGAGGCCCCCTTGCCCATCGTTATCACCGTCACCAAGGAGATCAACCAGCCCCGCCTCGCCACGCTGCGGGGGAGGCTCAGCGCCAGGAAGGCCGAGATAAAGCAGATCACATCGAAGGACGTCGACGCGACCCCCTCGCAGCTGGGTCTGGACGGCTCACCTACCCGGGTCGTGAAGATCTTCACTCCCACGCCTCCCGCTGGTGGCGAGTTGGTACAGGGTTCGCCGGACGAGCTGGCCGACAAGATACTTGAGAAGCTCGTGGAGTGCAAGGTGATCTAGCATGAGCGAGCTGCCCATCAAAGTCGATAGGGAGAAATGCACAGGCTGCGGCGTCTGCGTGGTTTCCTGCCCCTTCGGCTCCATCGAGATGTCCGGGGAGTACCCCCACATCAAGGACGACTGCAGGCTCTGCCGCTCCTGCGTCGAAGACTGCCCCGAGGGCGCCATAACCATCAAGGAGACCGAGAGGAAGACGGACATCTCGGAGTACAAGGGCATCCTCGTCTTCGCCGAGCAGAGGAAGGGCGCGGTCCACCCCGTCACATACGAGCTGCTCGGAAAGGGGCGGGAGCTGGCCGACCAGCTCGGGGAACCCCTGTACGCCGTCGCCATTGGCAGCGACCTCGGGGAGGCCTCTGACGAACTGGCCTCAAGGGGAGCCGACAAGATCTTCGTCTACGACGATCCGGCCCTCGCAGACTTTAGGGACGACCCCTACTCGGCGCTGCTCAAGAGGCTCGTGGACGAGGAGAAACCGAGCATCTTCCTAGTGGGCGCCACGTTCATCGGCAGGTCGCTGGGCCCCAAGGTGGCGGCGTGCCTCGAGACGGGGCTCACCGCCGACTGCACGGGGCTCGACATCGACCCTGAGTCGCGGCTGCTGCTGCAGACCCGCCCCGCTTACGGAGGCAACATCATGGCTACGATTATCTGCTCCGACAGGAGGCCCCAGATGGCCACCGTCAGGTACAAGGTTATGAGGGAGGCGGAGAGAGACCCGTCCAAGAAGGGAGAGATCGTGGAGAAACCCGTCGACATGGGCGAGCTCCCGGACAGGGTGAAGATCCTGGACTTCCAGCTCGCCCCTGAGCAGGTGAGCATCGTCGACGCAGAGATCGTCGTCTCCGGCGGGAAGGGCCTGGGAGAGCCGCCCGGCTTCAAGGTCATCGAGGAGCTGGCTCAGGCCCTCGGCGGGGCGGTTGGCGCCAGCAGGCCCACCGTCGATGAGGGTTGGATTAAGTACCGCCACCAGGTCGGGCTCAGCGGCAGGACGGTCCGCCCCAAGCTTTACATGGCCTGTGGCATCTCTGGGGCCGTTCAGCACCTGGCTGGGATGAAGACCTCGGACGTGATCATCTCGATAAACAAGGACCCAGAGGCGCCCATCTTCAGCGTCTCCACCCTAGGGGTCGTCGGCGACCTGTATGAGGTCATCCCGCGCCTCGTCGAGAAGATCAGGAAGTACCGCGGTGATGAGTAAATACGGCAGGGTCACCCCCGAGACAAGGACGAGGCTCGCGGAGATAGTCGGGGAGAAGAACGTCTCCGACGCCGAGGAGGACCTGGAGAAGCACGGGATCGACGAGAGCCTCGAGCCCCCCTATCCGCCAGAGCTTGTTGTTTTTCCCGCCAGTACCGAGCAGGTCTCAGCCGTCATGAAGTTAGCTCACGAGAAGAGGATACCTGTCACACCACAGGGATCAAGGACGGGGCTGAGCGGCGGCTCCCTCCCTGTACGAGGCGGTGTCGCACTGAGCCTTGAAAAGATGAATAAAATTATTGAGATCGACGAGGAGAACCTGATGGCTGTCGTCGAGCCCGGCGTACTCATCATGGACCTCCACGAGGAGACGGAGAAGCACGGGCTCCTCTACCCGCCGGACCCCGGGCAGGACTCGGGGAGCCTCGGGGGCAACATCTCGACGAACGCCGGTGGCGTCAGGGGCATGAAGTACGGGGTCACAAGGGACTTCGTCCAGGGGCTCGAGGCGGTCCTCCCCAGCGGCGAGGTGATCAGTCTCGGTGGCAAGCTTGTGAAGAACTCCACCGCCTACAGCCTCATTGACCTTATAATCGGCTCAGAGGGGACCCTGGCGATAGTGACCAGAGCCACACTGAGGCTCGTCCCCAAGCCGAGGCACACCGCTCTCGTCTATGTCCCATTCGACTCGACGAGGGCCGCAGCCGAGACCGTTTCAGAGATCGTCCGCAGGAAGGTCGTTCCCTTCGCCCTAGAGTATATGCCCAGGCACGCCGTGGAAACGGCCGAACGCTACCTAGAGAGAAAGTTACCGGATAACACGCACCCGGCATATCTCCTCATAAGCGTCGAGGGGAACAGCGAGGAAGAGATAGAAGCCCAGCTGGAGACTGTGGGAGAGGTGCTCGCCGACATGGAGGCTCTGGACGCCTACGTGGCCGACACGCAGGCCCGCCAGCAGCATCTGTGGGAGGCGAGGAAGTGCCTTTTCGACGCCTACAAGGCGTACTGGGAGATAGACGAGGTCGACGCATGCGTTCCGAGGGCTCGCATCCCGGACTACATCGAGGGGGCCGAGGCGACGGCGGAGAGGCACGGCGTCATCATCTCCAACCTGGGCCACGCAGGTGACGGAAACGTGCACAGCATCATCGCGAGGGGGGACCTCGACGACGAGACCTGGCCAAGTATCCTTCCGACGGTCATCGGAGAGCTCATCGACGTCGCCCTGAAGATGGGGGGGACAATATCGGGCGAGCACGGCGTCGGTTTGACAAAGAAACAGTACCTCCAGGGTCAGCTGGGGGCGACTCAGATCGACCTCATGAGGGAGATAAAGAAGGCATTCGACCCGTTGAACATACTAAATCCTGGAAAGGTCTTCGACTGAAAGCCTCGTTTCATGCGCCACAAAGGCTCGGCTGTGAGATTCACGAGTTGTTGATCAGTGGTATCTTAGCGTCTGTGGTCACGTTGAGGCCGAGTCTTACCAGCGGCGTCTCGTCACCGCTGTCCATCAGGTGGGTGGTGTGCATCTCGCAGCCCTTCAGCATCTCCAAGGCGTCGATGCACCTGCGGGCGTTGGGGCCGACGACGGCGCTCGCTGCCAGGGCGTCCAGCACCTCCTTGACGTCCAGGGCGACGCTGCTCCGCCCCATCCTCTCCTTCAGCCTCATCACGCTCTCTATCACCGGCCTCGAGATCACCTCGATCTCGTCCGGAATCCCAGCCAAGGTCTTCGTGGCGTTCAGGATCGCAGCCGACTCTGCGTGGAGGATGGGTGAATTCTTGCCCTGTATCATATGTGTATGGTTGGAATCGTCGACGATCTCGATGGCGGCGCCGCAGTAGATGCCCTTGTACCCCTTTCCCTCAGCGCTCCTCCTTCTCGCGTCCTCCGCGGCCTCCCTGGCTGGCCGGACGACCGACCGGTCGAGGGGTGTCACTCCGACTTTCTTCATGATCTCCTCAATACGGTCCAGGGTGTCGTGGGTGGTCTCTCCCTCGACGAACTCCCTCTGGTACCTGAAGAAGCGCCTCACGACCTCCTGCCTGCTCGCTTCCCGGACGACTCCGTCATCGACGATGCCCTCTTTCGCCATGTTGACGCCCATGTCTGTGGGAGACCGTATCCTGGCCATCGGGTCGTCCTCTTCCACCATCATCTCGATGATCTTCTTCATGATGGCGAAGTTCTCTACGTCCCTGTTGTAGTTGATGGCTGTCACCCCGTACGCCTCAAAGTGGTACGGGTCCACGAGGTTGTAATCACCGATGTCCGCCGTAGCTGCCTCGTAAGCGACGTTCACCGGGTGGTCGAGCTCTAGGTTCCATATCGGGAAAGTCTCGAACTTGGCAAAGCCTGACTTTATCCCCCTCTTACGCTCCTGGTAGAGCTGGGCCATGCAGAAAGACATCTTCCCGCTGCCAGGGCCTGGGGCGGTGACTATAACGATGGGCTTCTCGGTCTCCACGTATTCCGGCTTGCCGTACCCCTTCTCACTCACGACATAGTCCAGGTCGTTGAGGTAATCCTCGATCTCGTACTGAGTGTAGACCCTCTCGCCCCTGTTCTCCAGCCTCTGCATAAACTTCAGGGCCGATCTCTCGTTGCTAAAGCGGCTGATCACGACGGCGGATACCGTCAAGCCCAACTCACGGAGGTCGCTGATGTCCTTGAGCATCTGGTCCTCGTAGGTGAGGCCGAAGTCCCGCCTGATCTTCCGCCTCTCGATATCCTTGGCGCTGATGCAGTGCACTATCTCGATCTTGTCCCCGAGCCTCTTGAGCATCTGGACCTTCGTGTCCGGGGTGAATCCGGGGAGCACCCTGCTGGCGTGGTTGTCGTACCTGAGTTTGCCGCCGAACTCTAGGTAGAGCTTGTCGAAGAGGGAGACCCGCTCAAGTATCTTCTGCACCTGAGCAGCCAGGTACTTCCGTGTGTCAAAGCCGATCTGCCTAATCAAGCGCCCCCCTCCTGAGCGTACACAGGGTCCCATGTTCCCTGCTCTGACTGAAATAATGTTCTCCCTTGTCCAATAAATGAATGATGCCCGGAACCGCATCGGCAAATTTGGGGGCGATGTGCACATCCGAAAATGTATGCCATGCAAAATAAGACTTTCGAGAATGACCTCAGGTCCTTGTTGGAGAGGCGCGTGGCCTTCGCCACTCCGAGATGATTCTCTCCTCGGTCATGTCGTTGGGTCTGGGCAGTCCCATGAGGTCGAGGATCGTTGGAGCCACACTGCTGAGGCCGAGCCCTTTGCGTAGCTTGGCTTTCCAGAGCCGAGGGCCCTCGCCGATCAGTATGAATGGGACGGGGTTCAAGCCGTGGGAGGGGTTGGGGGATCCGTCGGGGTAGAACATAGTCTCGATGTTGCCATGGTCGCCGGTGACTATGATGGCGTAGCCTTCCCTTAGGCCGTCCTCAACGACCCGTCCGATGCACCTGTCCACTGCCTCGCAGGCCTCGATCCCCGCCTGGAGGTTGGCGGAGTGCCCGACTAGGTCGCCGTTGGCGTAGTTCACCAGGATGAAGTCGTAGGTTCGCCGGCGTATCTCGGGTATGAGCCTGTCCGTTATCTCCGGGGCGCTCATTTCAGGCTTCTCCTCGTAGCTGGGCACCTTGGGGCTGGGGACCAGGATCCGTTCCTCCCCCGGGTTGGGGTCCTCCACCTGGCTGTTGAAGAAAAAGGTGACGTGGGCGTACTTCTCCGTCTCCGCTATCCTGAGCTGCCGGAGGCCGCGGGCGCTGAGTACCTGACCGAGGTTGTTCTCGACCATCCTCTGTGGGAAGGCTACCTGCAGGTCCAAGTGCTGGTCGTAGACGCTCATGCACGTGAAACGGATTCTGGGGAATCTACGACGCGGAAATTTATCGAGATCGGGGTCCGTGAGGGCGTAGGTTATCTGGCGGGCCCTGTCAGAGCGGAAGTTCCAGAAGACGACGGAGTCGCCATCGTCTACGGTGGCCACTGGGCCTCCATCCGGGTCGGTGATGACGATGGGCTCGATGTAGTAGTCGGTGTCGTCGCTGCGCTCGTAGGCGTGCTCTATGGCGCTGAGGACGTCCGTCTCCTCGCATCCCTCTCCAAGGGTCAGGAGATCGTAAGCCCTTTGCGTCCTCTCCCAGTTAGTGTCCCGGTCCATGGCGTAGTACCTGCCAACCAGGGAGGCGATTCTTCCGACTCCCGTCTCCTCGATCCTGCGGAGGGTCTCCGAGAGGTACCTCTTGGCGCTCCTCTCGGGGACGTCCCTCCCATCCAGGAAGCAGTGGATGTAGACATCCTCTAGACCTCGACGGCTTGCGAGTTCGAGGAGGGAGCCGAGGTGGTGGGTGGTGCCGTGGATGCCCTGGTCGCTGAGGAGGCCCATGAGGTGCAGCTTGCCTCCGCCCGATTCGACGTGATCGAGGGCGCCGTTCAGGGCATCGTTCGAGTAGAAGCTTCCATCCTTGATGCTCCTGTTTATCTCCTCCAGAGGCTGCCAGACCACCCTGCCTGCGCCCATGGTCAAGTGCCCCGGCTCGCTTCCCCCCTGGGTGCCCTCAGGGACGCCGATTGCGTTCCCTGTGCAGTTCAGGAGCGTCCAGGGGTAGGTTTCCATGTATCGGTCGCTGTTAGGTGTGCGGGCGAGAAGGACGGCGTTCCCGGCTGTCTCCTCGGAGTGTCCCCACCCGTCCCTCACGACAAGGATGACCTTCATCCCGCTCCTCTAAACCCGGGACAACTCGGAATAAAAGGTTAAGTGATCGACGTTGCGGTTTAGAGAATGGAGTTGGGACCCAATCACCGTAATAATGTACAATAACGTCCTTTATCAGTGAAGACCGCTTATTTCATGAAATTTTAATTTTAATGTCATTAAAACTGGTTAAATCGGATAGTTGTCTACGTAAACATTAAATGTGAGTGAGCATAAGGGGTGAAGAACTTCAAGGGGTATATTTCGGCGTGGCGAATTCTTTTACGCGCGTGGCCAAGGAGGTGTTCTCAAACAGGAACATCCTCTCCATCGCGGTGACTACATCAATCATCAGCCTCTGCGACATGGGATGGCGCCCCTTCTGGTCCCTGTATCTGAAGAACGACCTGGGAGCCACGATCACCGTGGTGGGGCTGCTCTCCACCATAGCTTCCTCCGAGAGGCTCCTCTTCCAGCTCCCCGGGGGCCTTCTCGCCGATAAGTACGGTAGGCGCAAGATCATCGTCTACGGGACCGCTCTGAGGCTGTTGCCCCCCATAATCTACATCCTTGCGACGCACTGGACCCACGTCATCCCAGCCCTCCTGATCAGCGGCGCGGCGAGCATCTATATGCCCGCCTTCAACGCGATCATCGCGGACTCCATACCCAAGAACGAGAGGGGAGCCGGCTTCGGCGCCTACAGGACGATCACGGCCATCCCCCAAATCTTCTCGCCGATCATCGGGGGGATAGTCATGGACAGCATGGGGTACAAGGAGGGCATCAGGATCTTCTTCATCATCTCGTTCTTCGGCACGATCCTGGTCACCTACGTCAGGTGGAAGGTCATCACGGAGACCCTGGTGCAGAGCTCGGCTCCGAGGCAGGTACAATGGGCTGCCCCGAAGAGGACGGTGAGGCAGAGGATCGGTGAGACCTTCGACCTCCCCAGGACGGTGTGGGTCATGGTGGTGGTGGCGATCCTGGGCAGCTTCGGCATGAGGATGGTCTGGGAGTTCATGTCAATCTACGCTGTCGAGATTGTGGGGCTCAGCAACACCCAACTGGGGCTCGTGCAGACCACGGCTGGCGTGATCGCTATGGCCCTCGCGATGCCGGGAGGCATGCTCTCGGACCGCTTCGGCAGGAAGCCGGTGATCCTGCTCTCTAGGATCATCTCCCCGCTGACCACATACGCGATCACTCTGGTCACAGGCTTCGAGCAGTATTACCTGGTCTCGATTGTGAGCAGCATCGGGAACGCGCTGGGCGGAGGAGGCATGTGGGCCGGCGGACCAGCCTGGAACGCGCTGATAGCCGATCTGGTGCCCCCTGAGAAGCGGGGCACGGTCATGGGCACCATCGGCACTGTGACTGGCATAGTCTCGACCCCATCATCGCTGGTGGGCGGGTACCTCTGGCAGGCATACAGTCCCCAGATGCCCTACTACATCTCCCTCGTCTTGGGCGTGATAGGCACAGCAGTCTTCGCCATGGGGGTGAAGGAGCCGAAGAGATCAGAGGCTCCACAGGCCTAGGAAAGTAAGGCAGACTCGTCGAAAAACTAGTCGACCAAGGGCGCGCGCCGCGAGTATATTACCGATTTGAATAATAAAAGTATATCAAGTCGTGTTTGCACACGCTGAAAAAGGGTTACAGTGTACATTCAACCGTACTCATTCATCTAACTCTTTCTTTATCTCTGCTATGTGCTGCCTTACCCCATCGGCTTCTTCACTGAGGGGCCCAGAACTCCGTGTTCGCATTCTATCAATAAAATCCTCAACTTGGGGAAGGTTACAGAGACCCAATGACACAAACCCCCAAAAATATAAAAAACAAGATGAATATCATGAATGAAAAGTCATTAGATAACAATAAACTCTAACTTCCTCTTGTCTATAGCAAATTGCATCTTTTATTAAAAGAATTTTACAACATGAAGCAATGTGCCTTAACATCATAATATTTATCTGAAGATAAATATTAGCATCTGTGTCCCTGGATACAGCCCATAAAAAAATCAGAACACCAATTTCACTGGGAGAACATTGGATACATATTCTACTAGAATGGTTTGATTCAGTAAAATCCCACGTTGATTACAGCACCTCGTATAGGACAGCGGAAAGATTAAATTCAGCCAGAGATATTTTTACGAGGTTAAAAATGGGTGACTCTATTCCGTCGAGATAGCCCAGTTTCAACCGTCGTTTCTAGATCACATAAGGAGCACCAGATAGGTGGATAATATGACAGAGGAAACAAGGGACACCGAGAAGTTCGACAACTTCGGCGAGTGGTTCGACAAAGTACTACTGGTTGCCCAGATAGCCGACGACCGCTACCCCGTGAAGGGGTTCACGGTCTACATGGGCTGGGGCTACAGCATCGTGAAGCGCATCTACCAGATGCTGGAGGGAGAGCTGGAGGATGCAGACCACCAACCGATGCAGTTCCCCGTCGTCATCCCCGAGGACGCCTTCCAGAAAGAGGAGGACCACATCGAGGGTTTCGCCGCCGAGGTCTTCTGGATAACCCACGCCGGGGAGAACGAGCTGGACAGGAGGCTCCTTCTGAGGCCGACATCGGAGACCGCCATCTACCCCATGTTCAAGCTCTGGGTCAGGTCCCACGCGGACCTCCCTCTAAGGATGCACCAGACCTGCAACGTCTACCGCTACGAGACCAAGGCTACGCGTCCCCTCTTCAGGGGGAGAGAGTTCCTGTGGAACGAAGCCCACACCGCCCACGTCGACTATGAGGACGCCGAGTGCCAAGTCAGGATAGGCGTCGATGTTTACAAGAAGGTCTACGACGCCCTCGGGCTCAGCTACATCATCGTCAAGCGCCCTGACTTCGACAAGTTCGCCGGAGCCGTCTACACACTGGCCTTCGACACATGGAACCCCGACGGCAGGGTCAACCAGATAGGCACGGTCCACAACCTCGGGGAGAACTTCGCCGAGGTCTTTGACCTCACGTACGAGGACGAGGAAGGGAACCAGGCTCTGGCGTCCACCACGTGCTACGGTATGGGGATGGGACGCGTCCTTGCCGCTATTTTGGCCCACCACGGCGACGACAACGGTCTGGTCCTACCTCCCGTCGTGGCCCCAAAGCAGGTGGTCATCGTCCCTATACCCTTCAAGGATCGAGCACAAGGCGTCGCTGCATACGCAAAGGATATAGAGGCGACTCTCAAGGTGGCCGGGATCCGCGTCCAGCTTGATGACGACAACAGGCTCAGGCCGGGAGAGAAGTATTATAAGTGGGAGATGTTCGGGGTCCCGGTCCGCATCGAGCTCGGCCCTAGGGAGGTCGACGGCAGGACCGTCACGCTGGTCAGGAGGGACACAAAGGAGAAGTGCAAGGCCCATCTCGACAGCCTCAGGGAGGAGGTCGTGGGTCTCCTCGACGACATCCAGAAGAACATCAAGGAAAGAAGCAAGAAGCGCTTGGAAGACGCACTATCCGATGCGAACAGCCTCGACGAGCTCAGATCACTCATAGAGCAGAGAAAGATCGTTCGTGTCAATTGGTGCGGCGACCAGGAGTGCGCCTTCCTGATAAAGGACGAGGTGGCCGGAGACGTCAGGGGGACGCTCTGGGGCGAAGAAGAGGAGCCCTCGGGTTTATGCATCAACTGCGGGGACGAAGCAAAATATGTGGTTTATGTGGCACGTAGCTTCTAAACTTCCCACACCCTATTCGCTCGTACGCTCGGTGATTCGGTTGAGAAAAGTGAGCTCGAGGAGTTAAGTCTACCTGAGGAATTTGGACGGGCTGGTCAATTCCTACGGCGAGGGGGATGACCCCGAGTTCATCGAGGAGCTCCACGAGATGAGGACGATAAAGCCCGTCTTCGAGAGGACGAGGTCCCTCACACACAGGGGCCTGAACAGCTTCGTCGAACTGTAGAAGGCCTGAAATATTTTTAACTGCGCTTAACGGCCGCGGAAGGCCAGGTTCAGGATCACCCAGATCAGCGATATTGCTATGAGGAGGGGCGAGGTGGCGAAGAAGAACCCGTCGCTCTTGTACACCCATATGATGAACCAGGGAAGCCTCTCGAGGCTCGGCAGGTGGCGTGCGATGAAGGGTATGAGGACGAGTACGACGCCGCTCAAGATGAGCACGAGCCCGAGCAAAGTGTAGGACTCGGCGTATGACTGCGTGTCTTCCACCGTTGATCTCCTCTCGTCGTCCATATAAAAGGAATGAACGCCATCGAAATAGTTATAACGCTCCCGTTCTTCCCCCAATCAGAAACTCGGGGGGACTCCTGGACGAGGATCATAATTCTGGGCCCGCCTGGCTCGGGGAAGGGGACGAGGGCGAAGATCATGGGCAAATTGTACGACTTGCCGGTGGTCACGACGGGGGACATGCTCAGGGAGGCCGTCTCCGAGGGCACGGAGCTCGGGAAACTCGCCGAGGGGTACATGAACCGGGGCGAGCTCGTTCGCGACGACATCGTCATCAGCATCGTCGAGGACCGGATGAGCAAGCCCGACGTCGTGAAGGGCTTCATCCTAGACGGGTTCCCGAGGAGCGTCGAGCAGGCGGAGGCTCTGGACCGCATCCTCAACAGACTGGGGACCGCGCTGGACGTTGTCCTCTACATCACTGCGGAGCAAGAGACGATCATCGAAAGGCTGTCGCTCAGAAGGTCCTGTCCCAAGTGCGGTGCCATCTACCACCTGAAGGACATGCTCCCCGAGAGGGAGGGCATCTGCGACGAGTGCGGCGGCGTTCTGGTGCAGCGGGAGGACGACAAGGCCAAGATCATCCGCCACAGGCTGGAGGTCTATGAGAAGCAGACTTTCCCCATCCTGGAGAGGTACGAGAGGGTCGGAAAGGTCCGCCAGATGAGCGGTGAGATCGATATCAAGGAGATCCCTGACGAGATCAGGCGGGTCCTGGGACCCCCCTAGGTCTTGTAGCCTATCTTCCTGAGGAACTCCTTCCTCCAGATGACACCTTCTTCATCCTCCACTCCCAGGGGAGGCTGACCATCAATGACGCCCAATATGCCCCGGCCTTGATCGGTCTCGGCTATGACAACCTCCAGGGGGTTGGCGGTGGCCGCGTAAACGGTGCAAACCTCGGGGACGACCTTGAGCTGGTTGAGGACGTTGATGGGGTATGCTTCTCTCATCAGTATCACGAGGGAGTGGCCGCATCCCAACCGCAGGGCGTTCTTGGATGCCGTCTTCTTTAGATCCTCGTCGTTGCCCTCGACCCTGACGAGGCGCTCCCCCGAGGACTCGCAGAAGGCGAGGCCGAACTTGACGGCGGGCGCCGAGGTGGTCATCGCCTCGTAGACGTCCTCGACGGTCTTGATGAAATGGCTCTGGCCCAGTATGAGGTTGCACCCCTCCGGCGTCTCCATCTTCACGACCTTCAGATCCATGTTGAAAACCAATTCTGGATCAGGGGGGTGATCCATATGAGGTTTCCGACCTGGGAAAACGTAAATAGATGCTATCTATCTTCCCTATTGATATGTCGGGGGACAGACGGAGGAGAGGTCCCAGCTATCCTCTGGGATTTGTCAATCCCAACCTAGGGTGGGGGGATGCGCCTCAGAGCGTCGCCCCATACGTGCCGACCCCACCCATCGTCGTGAAGAACATGCTCAAGCTCAGCGGGGCAGGTCCCGACGACACCCTCTATGACCTGGGGAGTGGTGATGGGCGCATCCTTTTCACAGCCGTGGAGGAATTTGGCGTCAAGAGGGCCTTGGGATACGACCTCAACGCGACGATGTGCGAGGCCGTGCAGGTCAAGATCGACGAGAGGGGACTCGGTGACCGCATCAAGGTTGTGAACGGTAACTTCTTCTACGCCGATCTCTCCCCTGCCAGTGTGGTCACGCTGTACCTGACGACGTCTGGGAACTCGAAGCTCCGGCCCAAGATGGAGAACGAGCTGGCGAAGGGGACACGCGTGGTGAGCCACGACTTCCCGGTCCGGGACTGGGCGACTGTAAAGGTCGATCCTCCCCTCCACTACACTGTCGGCTCACACAAGGTGTTCGTCTACAGAGTGCCCGACGCCTACGAGAGGGAGATGTCTGTCCCCAGGAGCCGTGAGGAGGTTAGTCGCTGGGAGAGGATCAGGGCGCTGTTTGTCAGGGACCTGGAGCCCTCATAGGGCACCTAGGACTAGGGCGATGAGGGCCATCCTCGTGTAGATGCCGTGCTTCACCTGCCCGAAGTAGAGGGCGTGGGGCGTTCCGTCGACGTCCGTGGCGATCTCCGTTATCCTGGGCAGTGGGTGCATCACCCTCAGTTCGGGCTTGGCGCCCTCCAGGAAGGCCTTGTTTATCAGGTAGGCGTCCTTGACTTTCTCGTAGTCCGCGTGGTCCTTGAACCTCTCCTTCTGCACCCGTGTGGCGTAGAGTATGTCGAGCTCGGGCAGTATGGAGTTCAGGTCGCTGGTCTCCTCGTAGTCGAGCTTCCCCTTGACGTCGGCGATGACGCCGTCCCTCATCTTCAGCTGATCGGGGGAGACGAAGTAGGCCTTGACGTCGTAGTTCCTGAGGGCCACAGCCAAAGAGTGGACGGTGCGCCCGTATAGGAGGTCGCCGACGAGGGCGATGGTCAGCCCGTCTATCGTGCCCTTCGCCGTCAGGATCGTGTGGAGGTCTAGGCAGGCCTGGGTTGGGTGCTCCCAGGACCCCGAGCCGCCGTTGATGACGGGGATGGAGGCCGCCTCGGCGGCGACGATGGACGAGTCCTCGGACGGGTGGCGCATGGCTATGACGTCGCTGTAGCTCTCCACCGTCTTGATGGTGTCGGCTAGGGTCTCCCCCTTGGCGACGGAGGAGGTCTGGGGCTGCGCGAAGCCGACTACGCTCCCGCCGAGCCGGTGCATCGAGGACTCGAAGCTGAGCCTGGTCCTAGTGCTGGGCTCGAAGAAGAGTGTGGCCAGGATCTTGCCCCTCAGCAGGTCTGAGCCCTTATCGACGAGGGAAATCATGTCCGTGGCGGTGCTGAGGATGAGGTCGATCTCCTCCCTGTTGAACTCCCTCATGGAGATGATGTCTCTCCCCTTGAAAGAAGCTGCGTCAACCATGTCTGAACACACGTACACCATGTTGGAATGCGTTTAAAAGTTTGACAGGACGATATCCAGGCGAGATGGTCGTAACGCTGAATGATATAAACAAAAAGGTGGAGGAGCGACGGGACGAGGCGGTCTCCTTCCTACAGGAGCTGATTGGCGCTCCCAGCCCAAGCGGGGAGGAGGCTGAGGCCGCAAGAGTCGTGGCCGACAAGATGCGCGGCATAGGGTTCGATGCAGTTGAGGTGGACGGGCTGAACGACGCCAAGGGCACCATCAAGGGAACAGGGGACGGCAGGAGCATCCTGTTCAACGGACACATCGATCACGTACCCGTCGGCGGCATGGTCGACCCCTACTCGGGCAAGCTGATGGACGGCGCTGAGTTCGGGGTGGAGGGAGACATCATCTACGGCCGGGCCTCCTCGGACATGAAGGGCGCCGTGGCGGCGATGGTGATGGCCGGAGCGGTCCTCAAGGACATCGGAGTGGTACTTAGGGGTGACTTCAAGGTGGCCGCTGTGGCCCTCGAGGAGGTCGGGGGCGCCGGCACCATGGAGACTATGAGAGACTGGTTCCTGGGGGACGTCGTCGTCAGCGGTGAGGCGACCAACATGGAGATCGCCTTGGGCCACCGGGGAGGCGCTGGGACCAGCGTCGTCGTCAAGGGGAGAAGCTGCCACGCTAGCGCCCCGGAGAGAGGAGTCAACGCCCTCTACAAGGCAATAGACATCATAGATAGGATCAGGTCCGATCTCATCCCACGGCTCCCAGACCACCAGGTCTTCGGGAAGACCACGCTGGCGGTTACGAGGATCTCGGTGAAGCCCGACGCAGGCAACGTGGTCCCCGAGGAGTGCACATTCCACATGGACTGCAGGACCCATCCGGATTACCCGAGAGAGGCGCTGAAGGCGGACCTGGAGGGGATCATCGCGTCGATGAGGAAGGAGGACCCGGAGCTCGAAGCCAGCGTCGCCCCGCCGGCGAGACCGAGCGGCAGAAACTTCGGGGGATACTACACTGATCCCGAGGAGCATCCAGTCGTCTTGGAGGCGAAGGAGGCCATCGCCGAGGCCCTCGTTTCGGAGCCCAAGATCAAGACGTGGAGATTCATCACCGACGGTAGACACTACGCTTGGCTGGGGATCCCCGTCATCGGCTTCGGCCCCGGCGAGGAGAGGTTCGCCCACACCCATCAGGACCACGTCAGGGTGGAGGACTACCTCAAGGCGATCGTGGTCTACGCCTGGCTCGCCTGCAGGATCTGCGGCGTCGAATGATTCAGCTGTCCGGGTAGAGACCCATCCGCCTCAGCAGCAGGACCAGGGTAGGGGAGAGATCGTACTCGAGGAACTCCTCGAGCTTCACCCATCTGGCGTCGAGAGCATCTGAAGATGCCTTGAGCTCTCCGCCTGCGAACTCAGCGAGGAAGTCCACTATCACGAAGTGGTACTTGATCCGCGACTCCTCGTCCCTGATGATCTTGTCGACGACATCAAGGACCTCGATCACCTCCACGTCGAGGTTGGTCTCCTCCTTCGCCTCCCGGACCGCTGCGTCCTTGGTCCTCTCGCCGATCTCCACCATGCCCCCGGGGATCGACCAAAGGCCCTTGTCTGGGTCGGCGGCTCTCCTGATGAGGAGGTACCGGTCCCCGTCGCGGATGAGAACCCCGACGCCTACAAGGGGCTTCTCGGGGTAGAGGCGCCTGCTGCTCATCTCTTCCTCATGAGGGATTCTTAGTTTAATAAACCAGTGACGTCGGCTCAGAGGGTTTATAACCTCTGACCCGGAAGGGACGAGAGGGACGGGCCGTTTGAGGTTGCTGGTCTTCACCCAGAGGGAGTACGGGAGGAGGATCCTGGAGAACGTCGAGCTCCGGACCCCCGACGACTGGGTGATCGGCCACGTTGAGCTGCCAGGAGAGCTCCCCCAGGTGATCGAGGAGCCCGAGGATTACGTCGGGGGGCTCGGTCTTAGCGAGGATTGGGATCTCGTGCTCTTCCTCGGTGAGAGCCCGTCGGCATTCTCGCTGTTGCCAGCTATAGTCAGGGAGGCGGAGATCTCGGCGGTGATCGCGCCAGTGGACGACTACTCGTGGCTGCCCCTTGGACTGGAAAGACAGATCAGAGCTGAGATGGAGGAGATGAGCGTCGCAACATCCTTTCCCCGGACCTTCTGCACCCTTGCCCCAATGGGGGCCGTATTCATCGACGCCTTCGCCGCTCATTTTGGCGTGCCGGAGGTGGAGCTGGAGATGAGGGACGGCTCTGTGGCGGAGGTGCGCGTCCTGCGGGGGGCTCCATGCGGCTCGACTTGGTTCATGGCGGAGAGGCTTCGGGGGACCGAAGAAGGGGATGCCCCATCCAGGGCCGGTACACTCGTGCAGATCTATCCGTGTCTAGCGTCGCGCAGGATTGAGAGGTTACTGGGCGACGCTCCGATCCACTTTGCTGGTTATCTGGCAGAGAGAGCTGTAGAGGACGCTTTGAAAAAGGCGATCTGATGACGGCGGTTGGGGATCAGAAAGAGGTTGATCATCCGCTTCGCTTCCTGAAGTCGGGGTGCTGCCTCTCCACTATCTTCCTTATCTCGTCCGTGAGGTACTCGTGCCACTCCTGGAACTGGGGATAATCGTCCCGTTCCCTGATGCCCCGGATGATGTGCCCGTACCTCTCCCAGGTCAGCATGATGGGGCCTGACATGTAGTCGTCCACCATCTCTATGTCGATCAGGTTCCTCCTCACCATGATCCCCACGCCCTCCAAGAAGACGATCATCTTCCACCATCTGTTGAAGAACTCCATGTTGTTCTCGGGGCCATACCTGTCCCACCACTCGTCGAACTCCATGTGTTCCTGGACCCAGATGGCCTCTGCGTTGGCGCGTAGGAAGCCCTCGTCCTGAGCGTCCTGGTAGATCTGAAGGAAGAACTGCGCGTTACTGGTCTCATGCTGCCTTTTCAGAATAAGAGCATAATAGATCGCAGCTAGGCTCACGCTTATCCCCGCTAGCGCCACTGAAACCGTTTGTAGCATCAGTTGGTCGACCATTCTCGATCACCTACAACAAGCCTGATCTGCGGATAAAAGTTGGGAAAGGAAGAGATCGACGACCCTAGTTGAAAGAAGGGTCTCTCGACTATTGTCGAGGAGGGAACCGCTCGACGGTTTGCAAACGTTTATACTCATTTTTTCATTTAGAATCATCGAAAGGTCATGCCGGAGTTTGGTAATCCGTTTTCGGGGTTGGCCAAGGACCGCAAGCTCACGGAGGCCGAGCTGGTCAGAGCGATAAGGTTCATGGTCGCAGCAGAGTACGAGGCCATCCAGATGTACATGCAGCTGGCCGAGTCCATTGAGGACGAGGTCGCGAAGGAAGTTCTTGTGGACATCGCGGACGAGGAGAGGGTTCACGCGGGCGAGTTCCTGAGGCTTCTGCACCACCTTGCACCCGACGAGCAGAAGTTCTACGACGAGGGCTACGAAGAAGTCGAGGAAGAGATCAAGAAGCACGGGAAATAGGCCCTAGCATCGATCTTCCATCTTTTTTTCTAAATACGAGACGGAGAACAGGATAAGAAAGGAGGGGGCACTTCCCTGAGTTCCAAGCTATGAGCTTTCTGCCCTCTCCACTTCCATTATGATCCCTATTGGATCTGGGCAGTGGATCTTTATCTTCGTCGGGACCTCCTCCCATGAGAACTCCCCCTTCAGGTCCTACGCCATGACGAAAGGGAAGACAGCCCCCCACGCGCCCAGGCACATCCCCTCAGGAGTCAGCGACTCGATCTCCCAATGGTCTCCCACCCGGTGGTGGCCTCCCTGACATTCGCCTCCCACGACCTTGACCTTGATCATCTCGTTTGCAGCAAGCTGTATATCTTCATCCTGAGGATAAGAGTTGGCATACTTGGTTGATGAGTCCGTCTCGCCCTCTGAAGTCATTGTGCAGCTTGAGTGTGGCTGGGAATTGGGTGGAGTTGGAGGTCTTGGTCACAGCACCGTCTCACCAAAATATATACTCGCACATATTTCACAGCATAAAATATTTATTTTTATTTTTTATTATAACAACGCGGGGGAGGCCATTGAAGTATCGGTGTAACAAGTGCGGCACCGAGTTCGAGTCGGGCATGTCCGTGCGTTGCCCCAATTGCGGCGAGGCGATGGATGTGGAACCGGTCCGCAGGCGGGCAACCAAGCCAGCTCCGTGAGCAGGTGAACTCGTTCATCTAGGGATCTGAGTTAGGTGACATCATATTTTATTACCACGACATTGGGCGTCTGGAAAAAGGGTTTAAACAGTTTGAAAGGGCCTGAAAGTTACTTCTTGCGATCTATCAACAGTTGAAACGCCTTCGCGGCGGCCTCAAACATCACTTTGAACCGGGGCAACTGCGATTCCCCTCGAAGCCTGCTCCATGAAAACGAAACGGCTCATGGGAGTCGTTATCGACGACGCAGGGTAAACCTCAGGCAGCACCTTCACCCAGATGGGAAACCTGCACCTCAACGCCGTCCCCTTCACGATGGCCTCGCCCTGCGGCAGGTCGCCGATGAGCCGGGCGAACTCCTCGCCCAGGATCTCAGAGAGCCTCTGCCGGTCCAGATCCTCCAGGCTGTGGCAGATAACGTTGTTGGCGCACTGGGTCACCACCGTCTTCTCCACGGTCGCCAGCCTCTGGGTGACGATCCATAGCCCGTTGCCGTTCCTGCCGCCGTTGGTGGCGATCTCTTTGATCACCCCCAGGAGCTTCCCTCTGCTGTCCTTCTCCCCGATCTCGAAGACCCCTCTCTGCGGTGCGTAGTACATCGCCTCCTCTAGGACGACGATGCAGCCGAACCTCCGGTTCTCCAGGGCCTCGCCGAAGATCCTCCTCAGGACCTGGGAAATGACCAGATGCTTCTGGGCCCATGTGTCCCTTCCGCTGGAGACGTCCATTATGACGACGCGGCGGGACCTGAGCAGCTCCACGGGGTCCAGGGGCTCCATGTCGCCGTCCGGGATAAGCTTCGAGCCGTTTACAGAGTTCAGGACCTGCTGCCTGTAGCTCTCGAACTCCTCCGCCTTCTTGTTGAACCCCAGTGAGTCCATGCCCACGTAGCCCACCGCGCGGCGCAGATTCTCCTTCGTCACGGTTGCGGCTTGAGCGTACAGGATCTTCAGTCCTTTCACCAGGATCTTGGCGTTCCACCAGGTCTTCTGCCAGCCGAACTCTGTGAGGTAGTCCTCCCAAGGGATGTTCGAAGGCTGGAAGAACCTCTTCCAGGGCACCTTCAGGACGCTCTCCTCGCCGAGGCGGTCGACGAGGCTCGTGTACTCGCCGTCCTTGTCGACGATGAAGAAGCGGACGGGCGGATTCAGGCCGGCGGCCCTGGCCACCATGGAAATGGCGGTGGTCGTCTTCCCCGTCCCCACGGCGCCGCAGATCAGGCAGCTCTGGCGGATCAGGGGGTAGACTCCCAGCTCCACGTCGAGGTCGGTGCTCGGGTCGGTGCCCAAGAGGAGCTTCCACTCGCCGCTGGGCTTCGTGAACTTGGAGACCACGTCCCTGTCCGCCCTGAAGACAGCGGTGTTGGGCTGGAGGGGGTACCTCAGGGGCCGGAGACTGCTGTCCTCGTCCATCCACCCCCACTGGTACGCATGTGCGTGGATCGCGGCGTCGTCGCTGTCCCCGATGATGCGCCCATCCTTGAGCAGCGACTCCTCGTACACCCTCACCCGCTTGTGGGGGTAGACCCTGGTGACCTGGTAGACCACTGGGGAGCCGTTCTTGGGGTGCTCCACGTAGACGATGTCGCCCCGCGCCAGCTCATGCATCCTGAGGAGGACGACGGTGATCTCGTCGATCCTGTACTCCCCGGTATCGCTGTAGGTGTACCCGATGGTCATGCCCCCATCCACCTCCCCTCGCCCCAATACGGCGCCAAGTACGAGACGTCGCCGGAGAGCCTGCCGACCCGGCTGACCATGTCGCCGTAGATGTCGGCGATGAAGCTCTTGGTGATCCTGACCTCCTCGTCCGCCCTGACTATGGGCAGCGGTATGCCGCTCCAGAAGCTGGAACCGTAGCAGTAGTCAGCTATCTCCTCCATGCGCCCCAGGGAGAACGCCGGAAGATCCACCCTCAGGGGCGGGATCGACCACTCCGAGGAGAACCTACCGTAGAACGAGTAGACCGGCGAGTCCACGGCGTCCATGAAGGGGGACGACCGGACCGCCCTCCTGATCGCCGAACTCGGGGAGAACAACTCGGTCCTCTCCCCTGGCCTCAGGATCTGGAGCAGGAGGAAGGAGTCGGGGAGGTCTGTCTCGCGCTCCAGGCCGAGGTCATAGACCAGGTAGCGGGCGGAGGGGCGCTTGACCACCCCCGCCACGGCGATCTCCTCCTCCCGGCAGGCGCTGAGCAGGGCGTTGATCGCGTCCAGCAGCCTCCTCCGGTCCTCCTCCCTCCCGGCCATGCTCCACCAGTTGCTGAAGACCAACGGGCCGTCGATGAGCAGCAGCTCGACGCCGCTCCCCCCCTCTACGAAGCGGATCGCCGTCTCGTAGAGCTTCGCCTCACGTCTAACGTTCACCACGCCGTCGAGCCTGTCCCCGGCGAACCTGTAGGGGAAGGATATGGACTCGGGCTCCAGGAAGAAGCGGCTTCCCGAGGGGAGGGTGTATACGAGGGCGCTGATGACCGCGTAGCGCCTAGAGGCCAAAGGGAGGACCTGGCTGCCAGCGTCCACGCCAGCGACGATCTCGAAGGGCTCCCTCTTGCTCATTGTCCTGAGCACCAGCTCCTCCCTCAGCCTGGAGGCCAGCTTCTTGACGGCCCGCACATCCCCCTCGACGTCAGCGCAGACCTCTTCGAGCAATAAGTCCCTGATGCTCAGGTAGAGATTGGGCAGGGGAGCTCGCGTCAAGGGCTCCGCCAACTTCTCCTTGAATGTCTGCATCCATCCCGCCCCCTTTGAGAAAGCCTACATACAACAGTTTTTTTCTTAGATATTTAAACCCTGTGATAAATTCGAGCGTAATTTCTGAAAAATGGTGTTTCATATATAAACAAAGAAATTATCACGCTCAAAATAAATAGAGCACTCATGTCACAACCAAAAGTAAAGTTAATAAGAAGAACTTTGAAGTAAGGTGTGTCAAAATGGCTGAGGAATACACCCTCCGGGAATCTGTGCTGAGGACCTTTCTGAGCGACCCCGAACTGGGCCCCAGCGAGATGGCGGATCGTCTGGGCGCGAAGTACAACTCTGTGAAGGCTGCCTACGCCAAGCTCTGCAAAGAGGGCCTCCTCAGAAGGGAGGGAAGGGGCAACTACGCCCCCAACGTCCCGGGCATCCTCCTCCAGCTCATGGACAGGCTCGAGGCCCTGGAGAAGGCCCCAGATAGGAGTGCAACGACGTATGTCTGAACTGCTTGATAGGGCGATCGACGAGCTCTCGCCGGGTACCAGCCTGTTCAAGGTGCTGGTCTACCTGGCGTTCAAGGGCCCCAGCTCCCCGAGCCAGATCTCGGAGGAGACGGGGATATCCCCGGGGACCGTGCGCCCCGCCTTGAGGGCTCTCCTCTCGAAGAAGTACGTGACCCAGAGGAGGGACGGTGCCTACCAGTCGAAGATCGGTTTCATCGACATGATATCCGACATCTACAAGAACTACGTCAGGAAGTAGCGTGCCTGGAGGGCCTACACGATGGCGGGATCCGAAGAGCTGGACGGGCTGAGGAGGGCGGAGAGCCAGCGGCAGGTGCTGCTCTACCTCGTGGAGAGGGGGGAGCCCGTCTCCTCCAAGGAGGTCGCCGACGCCCTCTCTCTGACCGTCAACGCCGTCAACATCGCCCTCTTCAACCTCTTCAACAAGGGGCTCGTCGACAGGGTCTCCAGGGGCGTCTACAGGTACAAGCTCGGGCCCATCATGGTGAAGCTGCTGGAGAAGTACCTGAAGGGGTGAAAGGATGGCGGCCGACATGGAGAAGCTGGACCAACTGAAGCTGGAGACGGCGGCCTTCAAGGTCCTCTGCTACCTCTCCTTCAAGGAGGCTGTCCTCAGGCCATCGGAGATCGCCGAGGCCGTGGGAGAGAAGCCATCCACGGTGCGGGCCAGGCTCACCGAGCTGAAGACCGCAGGATTGGTGGAGGCGAGAGGCAGGGGGTATGTGTCGACACTGACCCCATACGATATCCTCATGAAGCTGCGTCGAGACATTAAAAGTGAGATGTGAGTGGATGAAGGAGTGACCGAGGAAAAGATATGCGAGATGAGGGCGAAGATGGACGCCATCCAGAGGCTGGACAGGGCGCCGAGCCAGCACCAGATCTTTCTCCACCTCCTGGGGACCGGGAGGACCATGACGGTGAAGGAGATCTCAGGGGAGCTGGGCATGACCTCGAAGGCGACGGAGAGGGCCGTGGCGAAGCTCCTGGAGAAGGGGCTGATACAGAAGGCCCCCTTCCGGCAGTCGGCGTACACCTGCGACAGCAAGCAGCTGGTCGTGGCCATGCTCCTGGCCATCACTGAGCTCAGGGAGAGGCTCGGGAAGAGGGGTCTCTAGGCTATTTCTTCTTGACCTTGGGGAGGACTTCCTCCTCGATCCACTTTACCCCCCTCGTGGAGAGCTTGTAGTAGGGGGCCCTGTCCACAGGCTTGAAGATGTGCCCCCTCCGCCTCATCTCGTGGAGCCTCGCCGGCACCGTGACCTTCTTGCCGCTGGCGCTGAGCCTCGTGGTGATCTCCCTGGAGCTGGCCTGATGGTCCCTGATGCAGTACAGTATCAGGCCGATCGCCTCGTAGTGGGAGACCTTCGTCTTGGTGATGAGCACCGGCCCATCCCGACCTATCTCCACGACGCCCTTCAGGTTGTCCTTGGCCTGGGTCGCCAGCAGGTCGGAGACCCTCTCGTTGACCTCGCCCATGAACCCTTGATCAAGCCCTTCCAGGGCGTCCAGGACCTCGCTGGGGGTCTCCCCGCTCACCATGACCTCGCCGAAGGGTGTACGGATCGACAGGGTGATCCTGGGCATCACTCAGTCTCCTGCTCGTTGGTGACGTAGAGGTAGCCCCTCTTCTTGTCCTTCCAGCGTCTGAGCTGCCCCTTCTTCACAAGCCAGACTAGGACCCCCGAGAGGGTTGTCTTAGGGAAGAAGATGGCGTTCGCCTCCATGGCCTCCCGGAGTTCACCTATAGCCCTGGGCGTCTTCCCCCAATCTGATGAGAGAAGGGCGATGACGGCCTCGCCGCACTGGTTGGTCCTGCCGATCTTTGGGTATTTCAGGGACTCAGGCTCCTGGGTTGGCGCCTCGATCCTCACGCTCCTCGGTCGGGGCCCGGCGTTGAAGGCCAGCGTGACCTTGTTGACGATCTCCTCCAAGTCGTCGAGGGTCGAGTAGACCTCGGATTTCTCCCCGGCCAGCTCTAGCTCTATCTCGCCGATGCGAACCTTGATCTTGAAAGGAGGGTTCACCATCACATCACAGCTGGAATCAATAATCCGTAATAATTACGGGGATTATAGTATAATACACTATTCTTTGACGACGGCCGCGATGGCTTTCCTCAGCAGGGCCTGAACGTCATCGGCCCGCGCCCTGCCCCTGACCTCGCCCATCATCATCCCCATGAGGAGGCCGAAGGCCCTCGATCCCATCTGCTCAACCATCTCCCTCCTCTCGGCGACCTTGTCGTCGACGAGTTTTTTCAGCTCCTCCATGGAGAGCATGCCCAGACCTAGGCTCTTCAGCGCGTCCTCTGGCGAGGCTTGGGGGTTCGACGCGAGCCACGTGAAGACCTGGGGGAAGGACTCCTTCGCGGTCCTGCCATTCTTCAGCAGTGCGAATGTGCCCAGTATCTGGTCTTCGGACAAGTCGCCGACCTGGGCTCCGTCTCTCTCCAGACCTTTAAAGTCCTCCGTCAGGGTGACGGCCAGTAGAGTGGAGTCGGCGAGGCCTTCCCCTGCCATCCTCTCGAAGAGCTCGATGTACTCCGAGTTGATGACCTGTCGGGCCAGCTTCTCGTTGAGGCCGTAATCGGTTTTCAACCTCTCCAGTTTGGCCTCCGGCATCTCGGGGAGATTCTCCTCGAGCCGTTTGAGCCTCTCCGGGGTGACGGGGATGGCGACTACGTCGGTTTCGGGGTACATCCTGGCCGCTCCGGGCCTGGGCCTCGTGAAGTAGGTCGTTCCGTCGGGGTTGGCGGATCTTGTCTCGGCTGGGACGCCCACGAGCGACTGTCTCGCCCTCTCCACTACAGCGTTCAAGGCTCTCCGGCACTTCTCGGCCTCATCCGCAACGATGACCACTGCATCTGACGCTGACGCACCGGTTTCCTTTCTGAGGGCCTTCACTTCCCTGGGCGAGATGTCGTACCCGGGTAGCTCATCCGTGTGGAAGATGCCCTTCACGCCGCTGGTGTACTTGGCGTGGTCGTCCATCTCGCTTCCCAGCCTCCTGTTGGGGCAAAGCTCCCTGCCGATCACTCCCGTGAAGCCCTTCAGCTTGATGGCGAGTACTCGTCCTCCTCGTTTGACGGCGTTGCTGATGATTTTGCTCCTAGTGTCGGCGAAGACTCCAGTGACGTCTGTGAGCTTCGCTTTGATGTCGGCATCGCCGACGCCCCTGCTCCCGAGCTCAGACGTTATCTCCATGAGGTTCACCTGCCTCTGCACCTCGTACTCCACCACCTTGGAGACGAGGCCCAGCTCCTGCACGCCCTTGATCTCGGTGAGGGCTCCCCCCACGACGGAGATGTTGACGTCCTGCCGGATGGTGCCCAGGCCCTTCCTGACTTTGCCTGTGGCCCTGAGGATGCGCCCAATGGCGAGGGCGACGTCCTCGGCCTCCTTAGGTGAGTGGATGTCTGGGGCGGTGGCCACCTCCATGAGGGGGATGCCGAGCCTGTCGATGCGGTAGCGGCTGACGCCGTCCTCCTCGGAGATCTTACGGGCCGCGTCCTCCTCCAGCCCCACCTGCTGGAGCCCGTAGACCTTTCCGCCGACCTCCACCTCTCCGCCCAAGGAGGTGACGCAGGTCCTCTGGAAGCCCGTAGTGTTTGAGCCGTCGACGACTATCTTCCTCATGACATGTATCTCGTCCACGGAGTTCGAGCCCGTCATCAGCGCGAAGGTGAGGCAAACGTCCACCGCCTCGGCGTTGAGGGGGCCCGGCGGCTCCTCGTCCATCTCCACAAGGCACGAGGTCTCTCGGTTGGCCTCGTAGACGATAGTCTTCCCCTTCAGGAACTCGAAGAGGGCAGCGGGGTCGATCTCCCCGAGCTCGCTCTGGCTTGGCCTGAGCCGGCGTTCGAAGGTGTGCTCCGGCTCGTCCCTGAACAGCTTGGGGGGGCACTGGCAGAACAGCTTGTGCTCTGTCGCCAGCTCCTGGTGGACCTCGAGGCCCACCTTCAGCCCGAGCCTGCCGTAGTCCATCAGCCGAACCTCCCTGTGTACAGGATCCGGTCGGAGTACTCTCCTGCTATGTTGCGCTTCATCAGCTCCAGCGCCCCCTCAGTGTCGTCCGAGTTGAATAGCGCCCACTTCAGCTTGACCAGGGCGGTCTCGGTGAGCATATCGCCGAGGGGCACGACGCCGAACTCCTGGAGCTCGCGGCCCGTGACGTAGACGTCCATGTTGAGCCTGCCCCAGATGCACTGGGCTGACATGCAGACGGCGACCCCCTCCTTGACAGCCCTCTCGACCGATCCGTAGAGGCCCGTGCTCACGTGCCCCAGGCCAGTGCCCTCCAGGACCAGGCCCCTGTAGCCATCGTCCACGTGCCAGTCGATGGCGCTGGGGTCGAAGCCGGGGTGGAACTTGAGGACGGCGACCTTCCTCTCGAAGCCATTCATCAGCTCCAGCTCCCCCTCGCCCCTCCTCCGGTACTCCTTGGCCAACATCTCGACCGCTCCGTCAACGAACCTGGCCAAGGGTTCGGCGTTCACGGACTGGAAGGCGTACCTGGCGCTGGTGTGGAGCTTCCTCGCCTTGGTCCCCCTGTGGAAGACTATGCTAGTGTCGGAGGTGGTCTCGTGCATCCCGAGGACCACTTCAGCAAAGGGTGCGTAGGCTGCAGTGGTGACGACGCCGACGAGGTTTGTCGCTGCGTCGGAGCTGGGCCTGTCGGAGCTCCTCTGGCTGCCGACGAAGATCACGGGCACCGGCAGGTTCCTGAGGGCGAAGCTGAGGGCAGCCGAGGAGTAGCCCATAGTGTCGGTGCCGTGGGTTATCACGACGCCCTGGGCTCCGTCGTTGATCTTCTCGGCGACGTTCAGGGCGATCCCTGACCAGTGCTCGGCGTCGATGTTCTCGCTGAACGTGCTGTAAAGGATGTCGGCGTCGACGGCGGCGATGTCCGCGAGCTCGGGGACGATGCTGAGCAGGTCCCTCGACGAGATGGCTGCGTGGACGCCCCCGGTGACGTAGTCGACCCTGCTCGCTATTGTGCCGCCGGTGCTGATGATGCTCACCCTGGGCAGCCCCTTCCTCGTCTCCGGGAGGGGGGGCGGCCTGAAATCGGGCTTCTCCGCCTGCCCCATCCGAGTGATGCGTGTGCCAGTGTCGTAGGTGACACCAACGTTGTAGCCGGTCCTCAGTTTCAGCACCAGGTGCCAGTCGTCGGCGCTCTCCAGCCTGGGCATCAGGGAGTCTTCGTATTCCTTTCCGTTGGATTCGACTTTGAGAATGTCGCCGATCGAGGCGCCGGCCCCCTCAAGAGCCTCCCTGAGCCGGCCCCTGTAGCCGTGAAGCGAGTCCTCGCCCATGGAGAATCAGAGTATCCTATTGCTCCAGGGGCTTATATTTACGACTGCTCCGCCTCAGATCATCTGGTAGTACAGGGATTTCTCAGGTCTGTCCTCGCTCTCGATGAGGGTCATGAACTCCTCGAACAGGGGCTCCATG
>CP070784.1:761865-812780 GCA_020346605.1 Candidatus Bathyarchaeota archaeon
TAGGAGACGCCCCGCACCCGGAGGCGCCCCACGGCGCGCGCCCTGACCTTGGCTGCGACCTCCTCGTCCGTGGCTAGGAGCCTCTCCGATGGGCCGAAGAAGACGATCTTCACGTCCTCCAGCCACTGCCTCTTCAGCGCGTTCCCGGCGTACATGAGGGCAGTCAGGGCCTTTTCCCTGTCCCCGGTCGCGACGACGACCAGTGTTTTCGTGCTCACATGAAATCCCTATCCTGAATCTCATGGATGGGAACAAATATGGCGTTCTGGAGATACCCACCTGAAAAAAATTTGATTTATAATTTGGAGTTATAGGGGCTTGGTCTAGACTGTCTCCTTGTCTTTGAGGTTGTACGGCGTCCCTTCCTCGAGCACCTGGGCGGGGATTAGCTCCTTCCACTTCTCCATCCACTCCAGGTCCCTGTCCTTCTCCCTGAGGTCGTCTGGGAGCATCTCTGGGATGGTCTCCACGGCGCTGCCGATGGGGTACCACCTACCGCACTCGGGGCAGACCAGCAGGCCCGCGTCCACCTCGATGAGGTTCATGAACCTGTAGAGTGCGTCCAGATCCCGCCTGTTCTCCTTGAGCAGGTCCTCCTCGCAGGGCCCCTGCAGCTTGCCCAGGCGGTTCAGGACGTCCACAGCTACGGCGAGGAGCCCCGCGGAGCTCTTAGAGCCCGACTGGTCCTTGATCTTCCTGATGGCGGGGGAGCTGATGGTGCCGTCGATCAGCTGCTTGGCTACTTGTTTGTACCCTTTCTCGTGCTTGTCGTCGGGTTGGCCCGCGTCCTTGGCAAGGGCGCTCATCTCCTCCTCGCCGGTCTCCCAGCTGAAGAGGTGGGCGTCGAGGGGGTGGTGCTTGTCGATTGGGCAGGCCAGAATGTTGAGGAGCCAGGGCTTCATTCGATCACAATTCTAAGGTGGATGGATGCTAATAAAAATGTATCAACTACCTGAACATCTTGTACCGTTTGAGGTTGGGCCATCCCGATTTGGCGTACCTCACCATCTTCGGGTTCTTCTGGAGCCACCTGAACATGTGCCAGAAGCTCTTGCCCCACTTCTCGGTCCTGTCGTGGATAGGCTCGTATCCCAGGTTCCTGATCTCATCCAGGTAGGCCTCCTCGATGAGCGTCTGAGCCCGCCCCTCGATCTTCACCCTTGAGATGCGGCCCTCTCCGAGGGACTGGGTCAGTGCCTCGGCAGCCTGGTCCAGGATGTCCCCCTGGCAGATCTCGATCTTCTCGTCTTCAGGGGGTTTGAGCCGGTTGACGAGCCGCTTTGCAATGCGGCGGGCCTCTCCCCTGTACTTCTGCTGCTTGAAGAAGGGTTTCTGGAAGAACTTGACGTCGATGACGTCGTAGACGAATTCCTTGGTCTCGGGGCGGTAGGCGCCGATCACTGCGCCGAAGAGCAGGTCTCCGTAGCCGGCGTCGTCGATGAGGATGGTCATTGGGGGTTCACAGAGTCGTATCTCAGCCCTTGAGTTGGCTCACTATCTCCTGGGCCTTGTCGAACCTGATCTCTCCGGACTCGACGAGGGCCTCGACGGCCTTCTCGATGAGGTCTCCCTCCGCCCCAGCCATGACGACGAGGTTCCTGGCGTGGAGGCGCATGTGGCCGTGCTGGATCCCCTCCTGGACCAGTGCCCTGAGGGCGCCCAGGTTCTGGGCGAGCCCCACTGCAACTATAATCTCAGCGAGGTCCTTAGCTTTAGTAACCCCCATTATTTTGAGGGCGAGACGTGCGATGGGGTGGGTGCGCGTGGCTCCGCCCACGACACCGACGGCCATGGGCATCTCTAGGACACCGACGAGGTCGCCGTTCTCGTTCTTGGACCAGGTGCTCAGCGAACCATAGTGGCCATCCTTAGCGGCGTAGGCATGAGCGCCGGCCTCGAGGGCCCTGTGGTCCTGTGCAACGGCGAGGGCGACGGCTATGACACCGTTCATTATCCCCTTGTTGTGGGTCGCGGCCCTGTAGGGGTCGGCGTTGGCAAAGGCCCAGGCCTTGACGATGTTGTCGACGACCTCCTCTCTGAGGGCCTCCTTGCTGATCACTGCCTCAGCCCTAGAGAGGCGGTGGACGGCGAGGTTGGAGATGATGCGTAGGAGGACCCGTCCGCCTGTGAGCTCCTCCACCTTGGGGGCCAGTACCTCGCACATGGTGTTGACCGCGTTGGCTCCCATGGCGTCCCTGCAGTCGACGAGGAGGTGGAGGATGAGCATCTTCCCCTCTTCGGTGTCCAGCACACGGCACTGGAGACCCCTGGCTCCTCCGCCGAACCTGACGAGGACGGGATCCTGCTGGTTGGCGAGGTCCAGGAGTCCTTTCTTCGCGCCCTCGATTGCTTTGATGGCCCCGTCGAGATCAGGCACCTCAAGGACCTGGATCTGGCCTATCATGACGGGGTCTGTGCTGCTAGTCTTGATCCCGTCCCCATCCCTCATCAGCCTGGCCATGTTGCTGGCCGCTGCGACGACGGAGGGCTCTTCGATGGCCATGGGGATCAGCCGGTCCACTCCGTTGAGGCGGAAGTTCACTGCGACGCCGAAGGGGTAGGCCATGGTTCCGACGACGTTCTCGATCATCCTGTCGGCGATCTCGAGGGTGAGGCCCCCCCCGGAGGCTAATAGCTCCTTCTCATCCTCGGTGAGGTCGGCCTTCTCGGCCACGATGGCGACCCTCTCTTCGATAGTTTTCCTGTAGTACCCCGAGATCCGGCTCGAGGCTTTGTCAGAGGCCAAAATTATGTTCCCTCGGTTAGGTTTGTACGGTTGGTCCGTCCTTATATAACCGTTATGGTGGGGCTCTTTTTTCTCCTGTTGGATGCCTAAACTTAATAGGAGGTTGTGCTTCCGTTAAGGAGATTTAGAAGTGTCCCTTGTCGAGAAGATGATACCCCTGATCACGGTGGGGGGTACCTTCGACGTCCTCCACAAGGGGCACTGGTTCCTTCTTGAGGAGGCCTTCAACGTGGCGGAGAGGGTGCTCATAGGGATCACTACGGACGGGTTCGTGGCGAGGATGAAAAAGGAGCACCCGGTGGACTGCTACGAGAAGAGGTTCGCCGACCTGTCCAAGTTCCTGGAGGAGAGGGGGCTGTCGGGGAGGGCGGTGGTGGTGCCCATCGATGATATGTACGGCCCCACGGTGGGGGACGACGCTTGGGTGGAGGAGATCCAGGGGGTGCTGGTGAGCGAGGAGACGGAGCCGGGAGCGGAGGAGATTAACAGGGCCCGGGTGAGGGAGGGGAGGAAGCCGCTGCTCATCGTAGTGGTGAACATGGTGATGGCGGACGACGGCAGGCCCATCAGCAGCACGCGGATACGGCGGCAGGAGGTCGACAGGTACGGGAGGCTCATCGGTTAGTCTTCCGTGTGAGCGGTAGCATATGATAAGCGGTTTTTTCTTGTGCGGTTGGCTTAGGATGAGGGTTTTTTCTCGGAACTGACGGTGTTCTGTGCTGGAATCTGATCTGGTCGGCGGGTTTTTCTGTCTCCTTTTCGTATTTGACGTGTCTCTCACGGGCAGACGGTGTGACCGCCTACCTCCTGGCGGTGTTCTCTAGGCGTGGGGTTAGTTTCACCGTCCTCCCACCTCTCTGCGTGTGGGTAAGTGTTTTAGGCGGTGTGGGTTGATACGGGAGCGGGGATGGGTTCCAGGGCTTCTGCTGTCCTGCCTTTGCACGGCGGGAGGGCGCCGAGATGGCTTTTCGGCCGGATGGTGAGGCTGGCGGCGTGCATCGTGGAGGTGGTGGTGGGGGAGTTCGGCGTGCGGGGGTTGCTGGAGAGGCTGTCGGATCCCTGGTTCTTCCAGTCGCTGAGCTGCGTTCTGGGGTACGACTGGCACAGCAGTGGGACGACGACTGTGACCTGCGCGGCGCTGAAGGAGGCGGTGAACCCCCTGGGGCTGGGGGTGGCGTTCTGCGGAGGGAAGGGTAAGACTTCGAGGAAGACTCCTGAGCAGATCAACGAGCACGGCGAGGCGCTCGGACTGGAAAGCCGGCGGATCGAGGAGCTGGTGTACGCTAGCAGGATGGCGGCAAAGGTTGACAACAGCCTGGTGCAGGACGGTTACCAGATCTACCACCACACCTTTGTTCTGGACGAGGGGGGTGATTGGATCGTGGTGCAGCAGGGGATCAACGAGGGGCTGGGGAACGCGCGGCGGTACCACTGGGGACCTGAGCACGGCGGGTTCGTGGAGGAGCCTCAGAGCGCGATTGTCTGCGACAGCCGGCTGGGGGAAGCGCTGGACATGACCGCCATGGAGAGTGGGGGGAGCCGGGGTGCCTGCGTGGACTTGGCCTGCGAGAATCCCTGGAGGCTGAGGAGGATGATGGCGGATCCGGTGGCTGCAAGGCAGTCCCGGCTTGACGGGTGGTCGGGGCGGAGGTGCCTGGTGATGCCGGCGGGGATCAACTGGGGGGCGATGAGGGATGCGTACGAGTTCCAGCCCCGTGGGTACGAGGAGCTGGTGGGGCTGCGGGGAGTGGGGCCGGCGACGGTGCGGGGGCTGGCGCTAGTGGCAGAGCTGGTGTACGGAGAGGAGGCGAGCTGGAGGGACCCGGTGAGGTTCAGCTTCGCCTTCGGCGGGAAGGACGGTGTCCCGTTCCCAGTTGATCAGGAAGCCATGGACGAGGCGGTGGAGTTGCTCAGGACAGGAATAGACTCGACACTAGTGAAGAGGGAGGAGAGGATGAGGGCTATGAGAAGGCTGAGGCGATGTGTTCCATTGATACCCGAATAAAGAGGATGACGTGAGGTGTGAAGGATTTTTCGAATATTTTTATTAGTAAAATAACGTTCGATTCTTCCCCGGGGCGCCAATCCTCTTACACATGTTTTAAAACGTGTAGAGGGGTTTTCACCTGGTTTCTACTCTCTTCATCAGGAGGAACAGCAGATACTTTCTGTTGTAGTGGAACTCCAGCCTTGATGATGTTATCTCTGATTCTTACCCTATGTTGCATTAGAGGTTGAATTACTCCGATGAGGTACAAATAATCGTTAACATTAGTAAAAATACGCATCCAACTAGTGATCTCCAAAGCAAGATGTAATCAGTCCCGCCAAGTTGTGCCACCAAATGTTCCCAGACGAATTTGACATGTTGAAAAATGAGGTCCCCTGTCAACACAACTATTAACCAGCTAAGGTCCCTGATGATGTCACTTAATTGCTTGTGCTCTAGTTTTAGACCTTCATCAAAATATACTGAACCTCTGTGCGCGCGCCTCAAGGCTCTGCCTGGCATCGGCGCACGTGCCCCTAAACATATATCCCACCTGCAGTGTATCTTCATTCCATTCCCTGGAGTTATTAGATTTGAGCGACTTCAGATTCGGCGTCTCGTTCGGGGAGGAGCTGTGCAGTGGGCCCATCGACGGGAGGTTGCTCTTGCTGATCTCCGACGACGACTCGGAGGAACCGCGCTTCCAGATCAGCAACTTCCCAGGTAGCCAGCTCATCTACGGAGTCGACGTCGACGGGCTGGAGCCCGGCGAGGAGGCCCACATCGATGGCAGCGTCCTTGGCTACCCTCTGGAGAGCATTAATGACATCCCCGCGGGCGAATACTGGGTTCAGGCCCTCTTCCACAGGTACGAGACCATACGCCGCCCCGACGGGCACACGCTGAAGCTCCCTATGGACCGCGGCGAGGGGCAGAGGTGGAACATGGCCCCCGGGAACCTGTTTAGCACGCCGGCTAAGATCCGGATCGACCCGGGAAAGGGGGAGACGATCAGCATTGAGCTCGATCAGGAGATCCCACCCGTCGAGGAGCCAGAGGACACCAAGTACATCAGGCACGTCAAGCTCAAGAGCGAGCTCCTCACCGAGTTCTGGGGGAGGCCAACGTACCTGGGGGCCGTCGTCCTCCTCCCAGAGGGCTACGACAAGCACCCGGAGGCCAGGTACCCCCTCATCGTCTGGCACGGACACTTCAACCAGAACCTCTACGCGGGCTTCAGCGAGGAGCCCCCCGACCCCGAGCTCGAGCCAGAGCCCCTCCCCCCGGGCCGCACGGCGAAGCACACCAAGGACAAGACGGGCTCCGACGTGCCCAGGGACTCCAGGTACTACGAGGCTTACAACCTGCTTGTTCAGGAGTGCGCCCACAGACTCTACGAGGAGTGGACCTCCCCTGGCTTCCCCAGGATGGTGCTTGTGAACATACAGCACCCGACGCCCTTCTTCGACGACTCCTACGCCGTCAACTCGGCGAACCAGGGGCCCTACGGCGACGCCATCAACCACGAGCTCATCCCCCACCTAGAGGAGAGGTTCCGGTGCATCGGTGAGGGCTGGGCCAGGACCCTGATGGGCGGCTCCACCGGCGGATGGGAGGTCCTCGTCACACAGGTCTTCTACCCCGAGATGTATAACGGTTGCTGGTGCTGGTGCCCCGACCCCATTGACTTCAGGGCCACCTGCCTCGTCGACATCTACGAGGACGGGAACATGTACTACGTCGAGGGCAGGTGGAAGCGTACCCTGAGGCCCAGCTACAGGAGCACCGTAGGCGAGGTGCTCTACACCCTCAAGGACGAGGCCCAGCTGGAGCACATCAAGGGGAACAGGTGCAGGGGCGGCGGACAGTGGGACGCCTGGACGGCCACATACAGCCCAGTCGACGACGACGGCTACCCGAAGCCTCTCTTCGACAGGATCACGGGCGACATAGACCCCTCCGTAGCAGAGTACTGGAAGGAGAACTACGACCTGAGGCACATCATGGCGAGGGACTGGGCGACCCTGGGCCCCAAGCTCGAGGGGAAGATCAGGATCTACTGCGGCGACATGGACTCCCACTACCTAACCAACGCAGTCTACCTGATGGAGGAATTCCTGGAGAACACGGAGGACCCCCACTACGGAGGAGTCGTGGAGTACGGCAGGAGGTACAGCCACTGCTTCTACGGGGACCACACCAAGCCCTCCGCGATGGACAGGTTCGTCCTTGTGCAGCGCCACTCGAGGGAGATGGCGGAGCACATCACCAGGACCGCGCCCGAGGGTGCGGACACGTCCAGCTGGAGGTACTAGACCCCCTCCTCCCCTCTGCCAGGCAAGGCTTTTCAACTCTCTATCCGAATGGAGGACCGAGATGTACAAGGTAGTTTTCGAGGTCGTCGAAGTGAACGAGCCCAGGAGCCTTAACGGGGAGCCCACCCACGTCTCTGGGCCATGCAAGATATACAGGGCAGGAGACAGGGTCACCGTGACGGGGAACCCGGGCCGCCTGGTCCTTGAGGAGACGGACAGCGTCTGCCTCGCCGCCTTCAGCGCCATCCTACCCCTCACCTCGGCGATGTGCAGGGAGGTCACCGAGCCATGGGACTACATGGACAAGATCAAGTACTACAGCTGCCCCGACTACGAACGGCCAGTGGTCTTCAGGGTGACGCGATTCCCAATCGAGCAGGGCGAGGTCCCGCTGAGGAAGCCTGAGTAGTGCCTGAGAACCCGAGTTCACGTTGAAAGTGGAGGGCCCAGGAAAGTCCAGCTGTGGCCCGTGAAAGATCTACCGGATGTCAACTCGATCTTCGATACGCCGACGCCAGATGGACGATGCCGCAGGACATCAGGTAGATGGGTATCCAGAGCAGCACGTACCGGTTGAATACGTACGTCATTGAGGAACCATCCCAGTGCCCCATCCTGGGCGTTAGAAGGTACCAGTAGAAGTCCAGCACTCCCCCCGGCCTGAACGTTACCAGTGTGTAGATCGCCACAGGCAGCAGCAGTGCCAGGACTACCTTCCTGACGTCCGGCTTCAAGAACTCAACCAGGTCCAACGCATGTTCACCGTATTTATGGGCTTGTACAGATGGGAGACTCTCTTTTAGGGATTCTGATGCAGAGCCCCAAGAGCCGGACAGGGCATCCCTCGCGAGATGTAACGCCCCACTTTTTAATAGCTGTGCGATCGTTACGACACAGATCTGAATGTCGATGGCCGACTTCTTCAACTACGCCACCTTGGAGAACATGCGTTCGAGGCCGGGGCTGAAGTGGGGCATTAGCCCGCCGGGGCAAATTCCCCTGTTCATTGCCAGCCCGGACTTCCCCATCGCCCCGGAGATCAAGCAGGCGCTGAAGGATGCGGTGGACGCGGAGGACCTCTACTACAACACCGACGCCGAGGCAAGGGAGGCGATGGCTGAGAAGATAGGGCGCGTCAACGGCGTCAAGGCCACCGCCGACGACGTCATGATCATCCAGGGGGTGGACCCCTCCATCTGGCTCGCAGTGAGGCAGCTCTGCAGCGAGGGGGACGAGGTAGTGCTGACCAACCCCATGTACGGCCCCTTCCAGAGGGTCATGAAGGTGGTAAACACCAGGCCCGTCCTCTGGGAGCTGGACGCTGAGGAGGGCTACAGGTTTGACCCTGAGACCCTCAAGGAGCTGGTCACCGACAGGACACAGCTTATCTTCGTCTGCAACCCCCACAACCCCACGGGGCGGGTGATGACTGAGGGGGAGCTGAAGGCCATTGCGGACGTTGCCGTCGACTACGGGATACACGTCATGGTCGACGAGCTCTGGGAGGACGTCGTCTTCGACGGGCGGAAGCATGTCACGCTGGCCTCGCTGAATCCGGAGATCGAGGGCCTCACAGTCACCAGCTGGGGGTTCTCCAAGACCTTCGGCGTCGCCGGGCTCAAACTTGGATACCTCTGCACGACGAATCAGGAGATGATGAGGGGAATGAAGGGCCACGCCAGCAACATCCAGAGGGGCAGCTCCAACCTCTCCAAGGCCGTCGCTCCCATGATGCTCGATAGCACGCTGGACTGGTGGAGAAAGGGGCTCATGGAGCACCTGCACCGGATCCGCGGTATCTGCGAGAAGAGGATCGACGACATCTCCGGCGTGACGCTTCAGAAACTGGAGGGGACCTATGTGCCTTTCCCGAGGTTCGACTACGGGATGAGCAGTAGGGAACTCAGGGACTACCTGAGCAATGAGGCTGGCATAGGCATGTCCGTTGGCATTTCCTACGGGTCCAAGGGGGAAGGGCACCTCCGTATGTGCGTGGCCACGAGCGAGGCCATCATCACCGAGGTCTTCGACCGCATGGAGGCAGCGCTGGAGAAGCTAGACTAGCTCCCCACCACCGTAGCCCACATTTTCCAACTCCATAACGAAGACGACGCCAGCACCGGACTCGCCAGCGCACCTGTTTCCTCTACTCGGTTCCAGGATAGATTATCTTGAATTGGTAGATTAGTGCCGGCACTATCATGAAAGACCCGAGAACTACGCCTACCGTCTCGTAGCTGAATGAGAGGAGCAGTGCTCCGCCCAGTGCGGATCCGAGTGCGACTCCTGTGTTGAAAGCTGCGGAGTTCAGGGACATCATGACCCCCCGGAACTCGGGGATCAGCTCCAATGCAAGGCTGCTGGAGATGGTGTAGGCGAGGGGTCCGACGAGCCCCGAGACGAACCTTGCGGCCATTGAGAGCCAGAGGTCCGGGATCACCGGGAAGGCGACGATGAAGACGGTGCAGATGATGGACGAGAGAACGCATGTACGTTTCCGCCCGAGTTTATTCATTACACGTGCAGCGGTGAGGCTTGATATCGTCGCGCACAGTGACATCCCCAGTATGACGAGGGAGGCGAGGCCCGTGGAGATCTGGAACCTCACCCTGTAGAAGGAGATGCTGTACAGGGAGAGGAACTGCCAGGAACCCATCATGAAGGCCGTCGCCCCCAGGCAGGCCAACGCTGAACGGTTTGAGGCGACGCCTCTGAAGCCGTCGAGAAGCCCCATCCTTTTCTCCGGATTCCCACTGGCCGATGCCGGTGCCGGGAGGCCTTTGAGCACCAGGAGGAGGCTGGCAGTCGTGACTGGTATGACGTACCAGAGGAAGGCCATTCTCCATCCACCGATGCCGGCGACGTAGCTAACGAGAGGGGCTCCGATCATGTAGGAGACCATCCCACCGGAGCCTGTGAGGCCAATTACACCCGTCCTCCTCTCGACTGGATACAACTCGGCTATCATGGTGATGGTCATTGGGAGAGCTACGGCAACTCCGAAGCCCGAAAGTGCGTACGAGACGAACATCATGGTGAAGTTGACGGAGAGGAAGCAGCCTGCAGCGGATATAACGATGAACGCGAGCCCGGCCAGGAGCAGCGTCTTGGACTTGAACCTCACCGTGAGGACGCCCATGATGAGGGCGCACGCCACTGCGAGGATGGACGAGAGGGTCTGGACCTGGCCCATGATCCCCGTTGGGGTGTTGAAGGTCTCCGCGATGTCAAGGAGCAGCAGGGTCACCACCATCGTCGTCGGCCAGAGCGCGTAGTTGGCCACGAAGAGTGAGAAAAGGGTAAGCCTGCCCGGCTGGGTCGCTACATCAATACTCGTATCTGTTTCCAAATCAATCCCAAGAATGGTTTTAACACCTTGAGAGATGCCAAGTTATTTATAGCTACCCTTTTTCCCTGCTCTTCGCCGTGAACCCGATAAACTTTTGTGGATAAGGTGCAACCCATGGCGCATGGGATTCAATTCGCGTCGTTCACCGGTCTACGGTAGGAACGGGATGGTGGCGTCTAGCCAGCCCCTAGCCTCCATGACCGGGATCAAGGTCCTCCAAGCAGGAGGGAACGCAGCCGACGCCGCTGTGGCGGTCGCGGCCGCCCTAAACGTCACAGAGCCCACCTCCACGGGCATCGGGGGAGACTGCTTCAGCCTCTTCTTCGACGCCAAGAGCAAATCCGTGAAGGGGGTCAACGGTAGCGGGCGCTCCCCGGCCGGGCTCACGGTGGAGAAGCTGGCAGAACAGGGGATAACGGGGACAATGCCTTCCCAGAGCATCCACACGATAACCGTGCCAGGGGCCGCCGCGGGGTGGGTGGACACCATTGAATGCTTCGGCACCATGGAGATGGGGGAGGCCCTCGCACCGGCGATAGAGCTGGCGGAGCAGGGCTTCCCCGTGGCTCCCATGACTGCCAGGGGCTGGCAGCGCGGCGCGGCGAGGCTTAAAAGTGGGCCCAACTACAACGAGATGCTCATCAACGGCAGGGGGCCCATGGAGGGGGAGATGATGAGGAACCCTACGCTGGCGAGGACCTTCAGGGAGGTCGCTGAACACGGAAAAGCCGGCTACTACGAAGGCAGGATCGCGGAGGCCATCGTCGACCTCATCGCCCCCCGCGGCTCCTTCATGACCACGGAGGACCTGGCCAAGCATGTGAGCACCTTCCCTGAGCCCATAAAGACCAGCTACAGGGGCTACGACATCTTCGAGATCCCGCCCAACGGTCAGGGCATCACCGCCCTCGTAGCGCTGAACATCGTCGAGGACTACGACTTATCGGACGTGGAGCACAGCTCCGTGGAGCACCTGCACACGCTGATAGAGGCCATGAGGCTCGCCTTCGCTGACACCAGGTGGTTCGTAGCGGACCCGGACGTCGTCCACGTGCCCATCGAGGAGCTGATCTCCAAGGGGTACGCGGCGGAGCGGAGGAAGCTCATCGACCCGGCGAGGGCCAACGTCGGGGTCGGGAGGGGCTCCCCCGTCGCGGGGTCGGACACAGTCTACTTCTGCACAGCCGACGCCGAGGGGAACGCCTGCAGCTTCATCAACTCCAACTACATGGGCTTCGGCACCGGGCTCATCCCCAAGGGCTGCGGCTTCACGCTGCAGAACCGCGGGGCGAACTTCAGCGTCGAGCCGGGGCACCCCAACTGCGTGGGGCCCGGCAAGAGACCCTACCACACCATCATCCCCGGGATGGCGATGAAGGACGGCGAGCTCTACGGTCCCTTCGGGGTCATGGGGGGATTCATGCAGCCCCAGGGCCACCTCCAGGTGGTGGTGAACATGGTCGACTACCGCATGGACCCACAGGAGGCGCTGGACGCCCCCAGGTTCTGCATCGGCTCAGGGACCAGCGGCGGAAGCGTGGCGCTGGAGGAGGGGATCCCCCTCGAGGTGATGGCCGCCCTGTCCAGGATGGGCCACGCCGTGTCGCCCCGAGCGGGGGCATACAGGGGCGGCTTCGGGAGGGGCCAGATCATCGTCAGGAACTCCGAGTCGGGGGTGCTCTGCGCCGGCTCCGATCCCCGTGCCGACGGCATGGCTATAGGACTGTAGCTCCCAGCCCTTCCTCCTACTCCTTTTTCACGTGGATGAAAAGAGTCATAAACCGCTTCTTTCATGATTTGTCTGGTTTGTTATGTCCGGGTTCGTTGACGTGGCCGATGTGCTGGCTGGGGAGCACGATGGGAAGCGTGTGAAGGTCCGGGGCTGGCTCTACAACCGAAGGAGTAGCGGGGGCATCCAGTTCCTCGAGGTGAGGGACGGCTCGGGCGTAGTACAGTGCACCCTGAACAGGCGGAACATCGAAGAGGGCGCCTACACCAGCGTCGAGGGGCTTCCGCTGGAGTCCACAGTCGAGCTGGAGGGCGTCGTCAATCTGGACGATCGCGCCCCCGGCGGCCACGAGATCTCCGTGGATCGCGTCGGCGAGGTCAGCGCCGCGCTGCCCGACTATCCGATCACCAAGCAACGGCACGGCATCGAGTTCCTGATGGACAACCGGCACCTCTACGTCCGCAACCCGAAGGTGCAGGCGATGATGAGGATCAGGGCCAGTTTCCTCCGGGCCGCCCGCTCCTGGTTCGAGGAGAATGGCTGGACGGAGACCCACTCGCCGAGCTTCATGACCGCCTCCGTGGAGGGTGGGAGCACCCTGTTCAGCGTCGAGTACTTCGACCGCGAGGGGGTGTACCTGAGCCAGAGCTGGCAGCTCTATGCCGAGGCGATGATCGCGACGCTTGGGAAGATCTATACAATCGCTCCGAGCTTCAGGGCGGAGAAGAGCAGGACCCGGCAGCACCTCTCCGAGTACTGGCACATGGAAGTAGAGGAGCCCTGGCAGGACCTGCACGGGATCATGGGCGTGGGGGACGAGCTGGTCTGCCACATCGCCCACGCGCTGGCGGAGGAGATGCCCAGGGAGCTCAAGTTCGTGGGCCGGGACCCAGAGGACCTGCTCAAGCTGGAGCCACCCTTCCCTAAGATCAGCTACGACGAGGCAGTGGAGATGCTTAACGAGCAGGGGGTGGAGATGCTCTGGGGGGACGACTTCGGCAGGACGCAGGAGGAGCCGCTGAGCCTGAACTTCGAGCAGCCCGTCTGGGTGGTGGGCTTCCCGACGGGGATCAAGCCCTTCTACCACCTGCCAAACCCGGAGAAGCCGGACGTGACCATGTCCGCGGACCTCATCGCCCCGGAGGGGTACAACGAGATCATCGGCGGCGGCCAGAGGGTGCACGACTACGACCAGCTGCTGCAGAGGATTCACGACGACAACCTGGACCCCGCGAACTATAGTTGGTACCTGGACCTGAGGAAGTGGGGGTCGGTGCCCCACAGCGGCTTCGGGCTTGGGGTGGAGCGGGTGATCATGTGGATGACGAAGCAGGACCACATCAGGGATACGATACCGTTCCCTAGAGACGTGAGGCGAGTCTTCCCCTAGCCCGAGTTCCCTTATTCATTTTAGACAATTTTCCAAGATAGCGACCCAAGCGTTTTCAAGTCAACAGTGCGCGCACGATCTTGGTAATCATCTCGACGAACTCTGGCTCGGAGCCGAAAATTGACTCGACGTAGGCGAACCTGTGGATGAGTACGTCGATGACCTTGTTGACCCTAGCCCCTCTGCCATCTAGGGTGAGCCCCTCCTCCGGATGATTCTCCATTAAAGTCTCCAGAACCCCGATGACCGGTCTGGCGTCGGACTCCATCAGCCCCCCCACGGAGACGGACTCTGCGACACGATCGTACGATACAAGATTCGAGAGAACCTCGCTGTCCATGGCAGCGAGGACCAACCTGTTCTCGCGGTGGACCTCGATCAGGGTCTCAAGGAGCATCTCCAGCCCCTCGTCGAACGACGCCGACTCCTGGAGGCGCTCGGAGTCGAGCCTCTCCTCGAAGTCCCTCACGTACCGTTCGGCCATCTGTCTGCGTATCTCCATGAGGATGGACGTCTTCCCCTCGGGGAAGTGGTAGTAGAGCGTGCCCACGCTCACCTCAGCCTCGTGAGCTATCTCGTTCACATTGAGGGCGGCGTATCCCACCTCCTTAAACATCCCGTCGGCGACCTCAAGGATCCTCTTCTTCGCCTTGGACTCCCTCATCGCCTACCTCTTGTTTGTCCCACGATATAGAATTTTCGAATTCGAGTCGAAATCGATATTCTTATATCCGCCGCCATCATATTCGAATTCGAGTCTAACTCGAAAAACGTGATCCTGATGGCACAGAAGAGCGAACACAAAGGAGAATCCTTCTTCGACTACCAGGCCGAGGTGGGCCTCACCAAGCACCTAGGGGGCCTAGAAGCCACGGAGAAACTGGTCGAGCTATGCCGGATGGGCGAGGGAAGCTACATCTTAGACGTAGGATGCGGCGCCGGCCAGACGCCGTGCTACATCGCGATGAGGCACGGCTGCAAGGTGGTCGGCGTGGACATCAACGAGAGGATGGTCGAGAGGTCCAGGGAGAGGGCGGAGAGGGAGGGGGTGGCGGACATGTGCGAGTTCAGGGTCGCCGACGCGCAGGACCTCCCCTTCCAGGACGGCACCTTCGACGCCGTCATCACGGAGTCGGTCACCGCCTTCCCGGAGGACAAACAGAGAGCCGTCATGGAGTACGCCCGGGTGACGAAGCCGGGAGGGTACGTCGGGCTCAACGAGTCTACCTGGCTCAAGGTCCCGCCGCCGCCGGAGCTGATCGCATGGGTGTCCCAGGACCTGAGCGCCCACGTGAAGCCCCTGAACACAGAAGACTGGACGGGGTTGCTGGAGGGCGCCGGGCTGACGGTGGAGGTCGTCGACGTCAGTGAAGTAGACGTACGGAAGGAGGCCAAGGGGATAGTCCGCAGATACGGCTACGGGGGGCTGCTGCGAAGCCTACTCAGGGGTCTGGTCATGTACGCCAGGAACCCCGCCTACAGGAGGTTCGTGAAGGAAGTGCGGAAGGGAGGGATAACCCCCGATAACCTTGAAGAGTACTTCGGATACGGGATCTACGTTGGGAGAAAGTAGACGCGTGCGCTCACTTGTTGCAGTCGCTGATTGTATCCGTTAGCCAATCTCATGTGGTGAATTGGGGTTTCAGGTGGTCATTTAACCGAACCAGATGCGGTCAAGTTCCCGATGGCGAACCTTTACAGTAAATTTATGTTGTTCACGTCACAACGATAAACTCCGGGATGATTGAGCACAGGGAGACAGTGCCCAGATTCAGGCTCAAGGGGACGATCGTCGACGTCGAGACCACCGGCGGCATCAACTTTCAGAACTCCCCCAGAGATCCATCTTACTACGAAGATCTCCGACCTACGATTCTGGGCTATCTGACAGGCGATCTCATAGTACAGCACTGTGCAGAGAGCGAGGGGGAGATCGAGGATCTGATCGGGGTCATGTCCAGAACACAGTTTAGTGAACCGATTTTCGCCCTCAACACCCGGTTCGAACGGAGCATCTTCAACAAATTTTGTCAGAGGGATCTCTGGATCACCGACGTTCGCCTAGGCTTCAGTGGCAGCAAATGGGACATCAGGGAGAGACTTGGAATACCCACCTACGACGATCCCTTTGAAGGCGACTCGGCCAGATGCGATCTAGACTGGGTGAATGGAGATTATGAGAACTGTCTCAGGCACAACAGGGCTTGCCTGCTGATAGAGCGTGACATCCTCTACAGCAGGCTGCTCCACGAGGACTGACGTCGGCAGGTCATCATCGGTTGAGGGCTTTAAGGACCTGGCGACGTCCGAAAAGAAGGGCCGCTGAAGCCTTTTTTGCGACGTGTATCGTGCCGATTCAATGATTAGTTAAGCCAAAGACTGTGTGCCAAATCTTTTTTCATGGGGCATACACATACGAGACGGAGAGACGGCATTGAGCTATCTCGGAGAAGAGCTGAAGGGGCTTCGCGCGCCTGGAAGGCCTAGATGCGCGCGGGAAGACCGGTCATCGCCCAAGTGCAGCCAAACCTGAACTCAACGAAAGGCTTCACGGGGTCTTTGCTCCCGCAGTTGAGGTCCTGCTTTTAATTGTTCCAAAGTGATATATTGCGTGTGCACCTGAACTAATTGTATGAAAAAACTGGAGGACCTGAGTTTCATACCACATTGGGTATCCCACCTGGGCTGCATAGATGGTTGTCTCCGGTATCTCGGGTTGGGTGTCTCCACACCCTGGCTCTATGGAGGGACAGGTCATGCGTTCATCATCAACATATCAAAGGACTCGTGCCCCAGTGGACCAACCGCATGGAAGACGGAGATGCTATTCAGCCTCGGAAAAAACCTGGGATACTCTATGGACGGATTCTTTGCGCACAAGTCAATGCCTGACTTCGATGAAAAAAGAAAACTGTCCTGGAATCATGTCAAGGAATCGATAGATGTCGGCTACCCCTGCTATGGATGGCAGATAGGCAACATCGCGGATTTCTACACCATATATGGTTACGATGACATCGGCTACTACTACAAGGGCTATTCCCAGGAGGAAGGGGCCGGGCCAAAGCCATGGGATGAGATCGGTGAATCGGAGATCGGCGTGATCGAGATGCACAGCGTCAGGCCGGGTACTCCTTCGACGGACAGGGAGACCGTAAAGGAGGCCCTTGAGTTCGTGCTGAAGCACTCAGAGGGTCCTGATAAATGGATCTTTCCCAACTATCGTTCGGGGTTGCAAGGATATACCATCTGGATAGATGGCATAAAAGAAGGCGTCGCCAGCGTTGCGGGCCTAGGTTACAACGCGGCGGTCTGGGGCGAGTGCAGGCGATACGCCGTTGAGTTCCTCATCGAAGCGAAGGAAAGGCTTCGTGGGCTCGATCAGGAGTTCGATGTTGCGACAGAATACTACTCCATTGTCTCGGACACTATGGAAAAACTAGCGAAGATATACCCATTCAGCGGACCTACTGACTTCAGCGTCACTGTGAGTGACCGTGAAAAACGAGAAAGAGCAGTTGAGTGCCTCGAAGTCGTCAGAGAAAACGAGGAGTTAGGGCTAGAATTACTGCAAGAAATCGTGAAGAAACTGAGCTAGCCTCATACCATACGCGAAAACGTCACAACCCCCCGCGACGAGATTACTTAGGCGTGCCCCGACATGGAAAAACTCCAATCCGTCTACTTTGAGCTCTCCAACGAGGACAGGCTCTCGATGCTCCAGAAACTCCTAGAGGGCAGAATGAATGTCACTACGCTGTCGCGCGAGATCGATCTCTCCACCCAGGAATGCAGCAGGCACCTGTCCAGGCTGTCAGAGGCCGAGCTCGTTTCGAGGGACCATAAGGAGCGCTACGGCCGCGCGCGCCCGTGGATAGTGTCTGCACATATTCGAACACTACTCCAAGAGAGGGGAAAGGCCGATCCTCGAGAGGGTGGAAGAGCACCACGAGAAGAGGAAGGCATACCACAGAGAGAAGAAAAACACCGAGCAGGAGCGTCCGATATGAAGGGTCCAGTGGCTGTTCTGACCAAGGAACTCCACTAGCGAAGACAACTTGACGCTGGAGGTGTCTCTCAGGCCCCCTTTTCTGAGCTCGGAGCAGTAACGAACACGCTTTGAAAATAAGTATCCAGACTAAATTTTAGTATAACATAAAATTTTATTTGGTCGTCTCCGAGCGTCTAAGGGCGTAGGAGGGAAAGGAGCTGGACCGAGAGCGCTCGGTTGAGGTCGGCGCGAAGACCCTCGAGGACCTCCGCAAGGAGCTTGAAGAGCTCGACAGAACCATAGGTCTGGTGAGCAGCAGGAAGTATACTTCGCGCGAACTGGAGAAGGAGAAGTCCGACAGGTTGGCGGCGCTCGGTAACACGAGAGAGGACCTCCTGAAGCACATCTACTACCGCGAATCAGGGGTCATATTCTAGCAGTAGATATCATACTACTTTTGGGTTTTTCAAGATCCGACAGGCGGCCTAGTGCGCAAGGGAGCCTATACCAGCTTGGGTTGGGACGATCGGTGGATTCCCACATCGGAATAGCTGAGGGGGCTAGGCCTCGACGACGTCGACGCGGTCCTAGAGCAGCTCAGGAGTTAATACTCCATTGCGCGCGCCCCATCAGCTCGCGTCATTAAAATAAGACATCGCTCAACTCGTCTCCATGCCGAGGGAGAGATACAGGGTCGTCAAGGAGCACCGGGCCTCATTTCCATACGCGATGATAGCCAGGGAGGGGGATTTTGTCACGATCGGGAAGGAGGACCCCGAGATGCCCGGATGGCACTGGTGCAAGGACCCAAACGGCGTGGAGGCCTGGGTCCCTGAGACGCACATCGACATCGAGGACGGAAGGGGCGTCTTCAGCCAGGACTATAACTCCATCGAACACGACGCCCAACCAGGGGAGACGGTCCAGTACCTTGGTGAGTCCCTCGGCTGGGTTGAGTGCCTGAACCACGAATGGAGATACGGGTGGATACCCGCGGAGAAACTCGAAAAAATCTGATTTCAACGCGAGTCAGCGTGTATATTCACGGGCTCCTCAGCGATGTTGTAGAGGGGCTTTGAGCGAAGATGGATGGGGCTAATATAATGCTCGAGGGAACTCGTCTATCTCCTCGTCTGCGCCGAACCTGTGGCCAAGCCACACCAAAAATGCGGTGTATCCGATGGAGAGGATCCACTTGGTTATCTCCCATCTCCAGTTCAGTTTTATCTCCAGCCAATTAACGAGCTTGACCATATTTTAATGGAGCGGTGCACGCGATTACCACGTATCCATGGTGGCATACTGCGGGAACGGGGATACCCACGAGGAGGGAACGCAGGACAGCTCCCGAGACGCGATTGAAGCCCCAAAGTGTGATGAGGAGGTTCCCCTACACCTCATCTTTCACTCGCGTCATCCAGTAACCCAGCGCCGCCATCCAGATCCCAGCGGCGAGGGCCGCGAGGGCCTCGGGTATCGCCACGGCCTCCCATCTCGGGATCCAAGGGAGAATGGAGACGATCGCAGTCGCAACCATGAAGTAACTGAACCTAAACATACCCCTCCTCCTCATGTAGAGAGCCATCACAAGCTGCGACAGCGGGAGGCTCATGAAGAAGGAGACAGACATGTCCCTGTGGATGGGGCCGGCTGTCTCGGGTAGGAAGGCGAGGAGGGCCAGGAAGAGGGCGTTGGAGAAGCTGAGCACGAACGCCGCGCGGCCCAGCCTATCCCCCTTGGTGAGCTCGTAGATGCCGAGGGAGAAGATGGCCATCACCGCCGCCGTCATCTGAAGGCCTGAGTTGAACAGGATCGAGGTCCAGCCTGAGACACCCAGGTCGCTGAGGGCGTTCCCCGTCCAGCTGAACCAGGGTGCGGTGCCTATGGCGCCGAAGATGACGGCGAACCCAAATATAGGCGAGATGATGCCGAACCATCCGAAGAGCCTTACCAGCTTGACATTCATTGTCTGAACTGCCCTCTACGGGTCTTCACGTCTTATAATATAAAAAGGGGAAGATATCACTCCAGATGCGTCTTCAGTCCTAAGGACTCCAGCATCTCGTTGATTCCCGATGTCGTCAGGGCCTTGACGAGCAGAAAGCCGATTCCGGCGACCGTGACAACGCTGCTGAGGGTTATGCTGACAATCATCGCGAGCCAGATCGGAAGGTTGAGGCCCGCTATGTCAGGCGGTGGAAAGTAGATCCAGAGGTAGCCGCCGACGACCACTCCTATCACTACGGAGCCGCCCAAGCAGGCAGTCATGAGGCTCCTCCTCAGCCTGAATATAAGTGCGGCGGCGACGAGGTTGGCCAAGGCTCCTAGGACGACGTCGAGGGGCCCCGTGTACTGCATGAAGTATGCGTTGCCTATGAAGGCTCCGAGAGACACGCCGTAGACAGCAGGCCATCCCAGGAGGGCCGCTAGGGGGATCAAGCAATCAGCCACCCTGAGCTGTATCGGTCCGAAAGAGATCGGTGCCAGGACGATGACGAGGGCAGAATATAGCGCGGCAATTATTGCCGCTAACGTTATCTCTCTTGTTTCCATTCTCTCCTCCCTACTCCGGGGTTTTTAAGGCGGAACGGGTGGGAGGACCCACTCACCCGCCAAGGGGCAGAGAAGGCGAGGACAAATATAACGGTTTCAGTCCTGTGCCACGGACAGGGCGATGAAGATCAGGAGCAGCACCATTATGTTTAGAGTGATGCCTCCGTCGTTGAAAGCGGCCACGATCAGAGTCCCGATTATCGCCAGCGCCAGGCGGACCCGAGGGGCGATCCGATATTCTCTTTCTCTCTCCATTTTAAACCCGATAATGGACTTTTTCCGCGCCTTTTATTCCTTCTCTCTAGATTGGGCGCCTGAACGGCTGGGGATCTGAGAGACAATTTAAACAGTTGTTGTAAGAATCGTCGGGGTCCGCCTTGGAGTTATTTCCCAGAGCTGAAGTTTTCCGTTGATCAATGATATATTGAGATCTACTCCCTGTATCAAACAGGTGGCTTAGACGTGAGTGGTTCACGTTCGATTACTCGTTACCTCAATATCTGCAGCGCCAACCATCCCAAGTTCTGCTCCGATGGTCTGCACGTGGCGTTCCTTTCCAACATCACCGGGATACCCCAGGTCTGGAAGGTGAAAGTAAACGTAGAGCCGCTCTGGCCCGAGCAGCTGACCTTCGAGGCCGAGAGGGTCCAGTGGCTGGAGTGCTCCACCGTCCCGGGCGACGACCGGCTGATCTTCGGCAGGGACGTGGGCGGCAACGAAAACGCCCAGATCTACCTACTCGACGGTTCCGATGAGATCTGCCTGACCGAAGGCCACGAGGAGGCCAGACACATCCCCGGCGAGTGGTCGAAGGATGGCGGCGAGATCTTGTTCGCCTCCAACCACAGGGACAGGGGAATCTTCGATCTCTACGTACAGCCCCTGGACGGGGAGCCTGAGATCATCTGGTACAATGATGCACCCGGCTACCCCGTGGGGCTCCGCTTCTCCCCAGACGGGAGAAAGGTGGTCTTCTCTCGGATGGAGAGCTCCTTCAGGAACAGGCTGTTCGAGCTGGACCTCGGGACCAGAACCGTGAGGGATGCCTCGCCATACAACGGGGACGCCAGGCACTCCATTCTGGGGTACTCGGAGGATGGCGGCTCCCTCCTGGTCACGACGGACATGGACTCGGACTTCCTATACGTTGCCCGCCTCGACATGGAGACCACCATGGTCGAGAGGATCGTCGAGGCGGACTGGGACGTGCGCGGGCTCTGCCTCTCCCCTAACGGGCGGCTCCTCGCCTACGACGTAAACGTGGGCGGAGCCTCAGAGCTGTACGTCCTCGACCTAGTCTCCGGCGAGAAGAGGAAGGCCGACCTCGGAGTCATCCCAGGTGTGATCTCCACGAGGGGATTCGGGGATACGCCGTCATTCTCTCCCGACTCGACGATGCTCGCATTCTCCTACACCAGCGCCACGCGACCCATCGACGTGCACATATGGGACCTGAAGTTCGACGAGGTCAGGCGAGCCACGCGGTCGTCCCTCGGTGGCCTTGACGCTGGCTCCTTCTCGGCCCCGGAGCTGGTCAGCTACCCCACGTTTGACAAGAATGGCGACGGCGGGACACGGATGATACCGGCTTGGATATACAAGGCGGAGGGCGCTACTGGGAGGGCGCCCGTTGTGGTGCTGGTCCACGGCGGTCCGGAGAGCCAGTCACGTCCGTCCTTCGACTTCAGGATCCAGTACTTCCTGCAGAATGGATACTCGGTCTTGGTCCCCAACGTGAGGGGCTCAACAGGGTACGGTAAGGCCTACAGCCACCTGGACGACGTCAGGAAGAGGATGGATTCCGTCGCCGACCTCGCCCACGGCGCCCGCTGGCTCAAGGGGCAGCCCGGCGTCGACGGGGAGAAGCTCGTGGTCTACGGCGGCAGCTACGGTGGATTCATGGTGCTCTCCGCGGTGACCACATACCCCGATCTCTGGGTCGCCGGCGTGGACTTCGTGGGGATCAGCAACTTGGCGACGTTCCTCAGGAACACCAGTGGCTACCGGCGGGGGCACAGGGAGGCGGAGTACGGCAGCCTCGCCCACGACGCCGAGTTCCTGGAGACCATCGCGCCCGTCAACCACATAGAGAAGATCAAGGCGCCGCTGATGGTGGTCCAGGGAGCGAACGACCCTCGTGTGCCGCTGAGCGAGTCGGAGCAGATGGTGGAGGCCATGAGGGGGCTCGGCAAGGAGGTCGAGTTCCACGTCTTCGACGACGAGGGCCACGGGCTGGTGCGGCTCAAGAACAAGAAGGTCGCCTACCCCGCCATCATCAGCTTCCTGGAGAAACACGTGAAGTAATCACAATCCCTACCCCTATTTCTCCACTAGAAATCGTAAATGGAAACTATGGGAATAGGACGGCGCGTATCCCTACGCGTTCATGAGCATGGCGATGAAGGCCTCCTCGTCCTCAGCCAGCTTCTTCTTCACTTCCCTCCAGGTCGAGGAGCAGTCCTTGTACTCCACACCCACGTAGGAATGGATGGCCTCGTCCAGCGCCTTCTTGTTCTCCTTGGTGACCTCGATCCCCGCCTTGCTGAAGACGTCCTTCATGTGCCTGAAATAACACGTCACTGGTATACCACCTTGTAGAGGTTCACGCCCAACCACTTTTTTAAGTTTCCTTGAGAGGGTGGAATTTTTGGTCAGGTAAGTCGATCCTAAAATGTACCAAGACTTTCTTAGAGATTATCGGTGGGTATTTGGTGCGACACTCAGGTCAACCATGAATACCGCTGTACTCCTCGTCACGCTCCGTGCACACTGACACGGGATCGAAGGCATGACGGGGCACGTCGTAGCATTCTTCCTTCGAACGCGTAAAAATGAGACCTGATGAATATTTTTTCCTTTTTGACAATACTATATACAATAGGCCCCCATGCTTGAAATCGGGAGATTATTTTAAATCTTAAATTGGTGGACTTTAATCCATGGCCCCTAAGAAATTGAGCGTTATTTTTACAGTATTTTTTCTAGTTTTTCCCTGTGCAGGTATTAGATGTCTTGGTGAGACCGAGGACGTCATCGGTTCCCTGTGGGCGACGGTCGTCCCCACCATGGATGGCGAGATCTCCGAGGGAGAATGGGATGACGCCCACAGGGCGGAGATACAGCTCATCGATGTGACATATTGGAGGATCGAGGAGCCCAACATCGACACCACTTTCTACGTGAAGAACGACGCTGAGAACGTCTACTTGGCATTGGTACTACTGGATGTGGAGTACCACTCGCAGATGTCCTTGGATTTTTTCTTCGATGTCGACCGTGATGGAGAGGCGTACCCTGGCGACGCTGGGCTTTCGGTCGTCATCTGGTCCGGAGGCGACTTCTTCAACGACAGGGAGTTCTACTATGACCCGGAGGAGGACTCAAAAATGTACTCGTCCGACGATGGAGACAAGGACGGCTCCGGAAAGCTGGTTCACTCGAACCCAGGCAACGGAACCGTGGGGACCCTCGTCGGAGAGTACACCCATCCTCTGGACACGGGTGAAGTTGGAGACCTCAACTCTCGTCCAGGGGGCTACGTGAACTTCGGCATAGAATACCATTGGTGGGAAGAGGATTGGGATACCGCAAACGCGTTCTCTTGGCCCGAGGGTGTAGAAACCTTCTACGAATGGGAGAAGATGAAGGCCCTCAAGTTCGCCTTCGAACCCATCCCCCCAGAACTGAGCCTCTCCGAGCCCTTGATCGAGGAGAAGACGGTCACGGTCAACGGGATCACGCTCCCTGGCACCAATGGAACCTTCGTAGAGAGGATAAGCTGGGACTGGGGGGACGGCACCATCGAGGATCAGTGGTTCGAGGCCCAGCACACCTACGCCGAATACGGGCCGTACACGGCGACCATAACTTCCCACCAGAGCGACTCCCTCACGACGGAGGTGTCGCTCGTGCTCGAGGTCGGGGCGCGCGCCTTGTGGGACCAGGTCGTTCTCGAGATCCCACCTGTCACGAGGCTCGGGATCGGGCAGGGTTTAGAGTGGTCTGGGAGGTACGCGTACGACAGCGCGCCCTTCGTCGGAACACTCCTGCTCAACGAAACGCTCCAGAAATCCGGGGTCGGGGAGTACGGATACAGGGTGATGGGCATCGACGACAGCGTCTACGGAATCGCCTCCTTCACGGCCAACGACTTCAGGGTCGTGTACGACCGGGTGAACCTAGAACTCTCCCTAGCAGATGACAGGATCAACGTCGGGGATGAGCCCATCGTAACCATCATCGGCCGCTACGAGTACGACGATGACCAGTTCCAGGGGCACGTTGAACTTGAGAAACCGTCGTCACACGAGACTGTTGGCAGCCACGTCTACAAGATCGCATCGATCGAAGACAGCAAGTACGGTATCGAGACTTTCACGAGCAACGAAGTTGCCTGCATATGGGACCGGCTCGTGATCGTGAACGGTGGTTCCTCTGCTGATTCCGCGACGGTGGGCGAAGCCGTCACCGTCTGGTACGAAGTCGAGTACGAGTACGACGGTGCCCCTTTTAATGGCTCCTGCGGGACACTGTCAATAAACGGCGAGGAAGCGGGCTGGTCAACAGAGAACCTGAGATGGGAGCTGACCCATTCGACTGAATCGGTCGGCGAAGTCGGCTTCGAGATCACCGAGGTAGTGGACGAGAAGCATGGGCTGGAGTCGATCGAGGACGAAGTGGGCCTGATCCTCGTCGAGTGGAAGAGCAGAGGCATCCCAGGATTCCCGGCTCTATCGGTCTTGATCGGCGCCCTCGCAGCGGCTATCTGGGTCTACGCGCGGCAACGTGGTCAATGAAGGTTGCTCAAACCCCTTTTCTATCACCTACAAGATCAGTATCTCAGCATGGCAAAGCTGGACCTCAGGAAAGAATTGAAGAGGTACTACACGGCGAAAAAGACGCCGGAGATCATCGATGTGCCACCTGGCAAGTTCCTTACCCTAGTGGGAAGGGGAGAGCCGGGCGGAGATGCCTATTCGGCCGGTCTGAACGCCCTCTTTGGTCTGAGCTACACGCTGAAATTCAAGTGCAAGGAGGAGGGCCAGGACTTCACCGTCATGGCCTTGGAGGGGCTCTGGTGGTGGGACGACGAGACCGTCTTCAGCCTCAGCGACGCTCCCCCGAGGGAGGAGTGGAACTGGAAGTCGATGATCCGGCAGCCCGACTTCATCACCCAAGATATGGTGGACGAGGTCCGCCCCGCCGTCAGGGAGAAGAGGGGCCCCACCGTGGACGATGTGGCCCTGGAGATATTCCACGAGGGCCTCAGCGCCCAGATATTGCACGTCGGGCCCTACAGCGAGGAGGGGCCCACCGGGGAGCGGCTTCACGCCTTCATCGAGGAGGCCGGCTACAGGATGCGGGGGCGCCACCACGAGATCTACCTGAGCAACCCGCAGAGGGCGAAGCCTGAGAACCTCAAGACGATACTGCGCCAGCCCATCGAGGAGGGGTAGCATGTACGAGCCCGGTAAGATCAGGGACTACTACGACGGCTACGGCGACAGGGAGTGGGACCGCCTTGAGGCGAGCCTCCACGGAAAGGTCCACTACGAGGTAACCAAGCACATCCTGGAGAGGCACCTGCCCGAGGAGGGGCACATCCTGGACGCAGGGTGCGGGCCGGGGAGGTACGCCATCCACCTCGCCAAGGAGGGCTATAGGGTCCAGCTCGTGGACATCTCCGAGGAGCAGCTCAAGCTCGCAGCGGAGAAGATCGACGAGGCCGGCGTGCGCGAAAGCGTCACCGGCATGAGACGCATGGACGTCTGCGATCTCTCCGAGATCCCCGATGCTTCTTTCGACGCGGTGCTCTGCCTGGGAGGGGCCCTCTCCTACGTGAGGGATAGGAGGCACGAGGCTTTATCGGAGCTCATCCGGGTCGCCAAGCCCGGGAGCCCTCTCATCGTCAGCGTCATGAGCCTCTTTGGTACATTCCACCTCATCCCCCATTTCGACGCCATGGAGTTCCTGAAGAACCTGGTAGATCATGTCGAGTGGGACCCCGCCACGCCGTTCCCCGACGTGCTGAACTCCCGCGTTGGCTCAAACGAGTGGCACGCCCCGATGACCGTCTACTCGTCCGATTACATGAGGAGGTTCGTGGGGGAGCACGGCTGCGAGGTGCTGGAGATCGCCTCTACCAACACGATCACGTCTAGCTACTGGAAGGGACCTGAGAAGATCTCTGCTGATCCAGAGGCTAGCGAGACGCTCATACGGCTTGAGAAGGAGTTCTCCACGAAGCCCGGGCTGGTGGACATGGGGGAGCACCTCATCATCGCGGCTAGGACCCCCAGGGACGTGCGCTAGCTACCCGCACACCTCATATATCCAAGACATCCTAGATGTACGATCGCCCCATGACATCACCGCCGCCCATCACCTGGATCAGGAAGGACTACCACGTCCACGAGAGCCACTCAAGCGACGCACCTGGGGCCTCTGTCGAGAAGTACTGCAGGGTCGCCGAGAGGCGCGGGATAGACGAGATCGCCTTCACCAGCCACTTCATCATTTCTGGCCCCGATTGGGACTTCGGCCTTCGACCGCACCAGATCCAGGGGTACCTTGAGGAGATTGAGAGGGTACAGGAGACCACGGAGGTGGTGCTTAGGAGGGGCATCGAGGTCGACTACTTCCCGGTGGAGGAGAGGGTGCTGGAAGGGATCATCGACGACCACGAGTTCGACTTCGTCCTCGGCAGCCTCCACTACATCAGGGGGATCGACGTCGGGTCCAGTAGGGACTCACCGAGGTTCTTCACCGGAAGGCCCCTGGAGGAGTCGCTGAACATCTACTTCGACGGCTGGAGGGAGGCTGTGGAGAGCGGCCTCTTCGATGCCATGGCCCACCCCGACTACTTCCGCAAGTACCTCCACCTGACCAGGGCCGAACCTGCCACATGGGAGGAGTACGGCACCACGGTCTACGAGGCCCTGGACAGCCTCAGGAGCCACGGCGTCGGCGTGGAGGTGAACACCTCGGGGCTGAGGCATGGACTCGGCGACATCTACCCCGTGAAGGGCTTCTTGGAGGCAGCGCGAGAGGCAGGCGTCGACAGGGTGACAGTGGGATCCGACTGCCACTCCGTCGACGACCTGGGGCTAGAAACCCAGAGGGCCTTAAGGAGGGTCGAGAATGCCGGCTACGGTCATCTCTGCATCTACGAGGGGAGGAAGAACAGGAAATTCCGCCTCTCCGACGTCGTGATGAGGGAGCCGAGACAACTGTGAGGCTCTCAGGAGCTTGGGCTTGGTCTGGCCCCCAGAACGATTGACACGTCCAGGAGATCGTCTACCCTCAGGACCTTCAGAGTTATCGTGTCCCCGGGCTTCGTGTTGCGCTCTAGGTAGATCATCAGCTCGTTGAAGTCGTTGATCGTCCTGCTGTCCACGCCGATGATGACGTCGCCGCCCACCTCGATCTCCTGGCCATCCACGGTTCTCTCGCCTGTGGAGCCCTGGAGCCCGGCGTCGTCAGAGGGACCGTTCTCGGTCACGGTGCTCACGTAGACCCCCTTGATGGCCCCGTCGAGCCCCATGGCCTCCCTCTGGGCCGGGAAGAGGTTCCATCCCCCTATCCCCAGCCAAGGATGGTGGAACTCTCCTTCGGCGATGATGGCCGGTACCTCCCGGGTGATGGTGTCCGAGGGGACGGCGAAGCCCACGCCCGAGGACTGCGCCGTCTCGGCGATGATGGCAGTATTCATACCTATCACCTCGCCCCTGATGTTCAGCAGCGGACCGCCGCTGTTTCCGGGGTTGATGGCTGCGTCTGTCTGGATCACGTCCACGGTCACGTAGCCCCCCGTGGACTCCATCTGCCTGTCCAGGGCGCTCACGATCCCTGAGGTCATCGTGTTGGCGAGGCCGAAGGGGTTGCCCAGCGCTATCACCTGCTCGCCGACCAGGAGCCTCGAGGACTCCCCCATCTTAACGGGCTTGATGAGGTACGGCGCGGCGTCGACGTCGATGATCGCCAGGTCAACGTAGGGGTCTGTGCCCACGAGCGTCGCAGTGACTACGGTGCCGTCCACGAAGGTCACGGTGATCTCCTCCGCATCACCGACGACGTGGTTGTTGGTTATTATGTGCCCCTCGTCGTCATAGATGAAGCCGGAGCCCTGGCCCCCGCCGAATCTGGTCCTCACGGTGATGAGCACGACCGACCTGCGCGTCCTGTTGTAGATTGTGGGGAGCTCCAGGTCCACGGTCGCGTTCACTTCTTCCTTGAGCTCCAGAGATTCTCTGAGAGCGGAGACCTCGTAATCCAGGCTCTGCACCTGATATGCCAGCGACTCGACCTGCTGGTTAAGCAGGGCCACCTCCGACGCCAACTCGTCGACGCCGTCGCCAGAGCGATTCGAGAAGAAGCTCATTATGGCGACGTTCGAGACGATGATGATCACGACGACGAGGATCATCTCCAATCCTCGCCGACGGGGGGGCCGGCCCCTCGACTCAAAGAACCAGTCATTGCTCAAGTCCTATCACGGAGTATTCTACGCATCATCAGAGATAAATTATACTCGAACGACTGGTAAAGACCCTGGAAGCCGCCATCCCGACCGAGAAATGGTCTTTTCGTCTTCTGGATCCGATCAACACACTTACATTATCTGTCCACCATCCGTCATTTGACGATGCGGCTGGCGTCCCTTTTCTCAGGCGGAAAGGACAGCACATATGCCACTCGCCTCGCCATGAGGGCGGGGCACGAGGTCGAGTGCTTGGTCACCGCCCTCCCCAGGAGCGAGGACAGCTGGATGTTCCACACCGTCAACATCGATCTAGCGCCCCTGGTCGGTGAGGCGATGGGGATCAAGAGCGTCACTGCCGAGACCGAGGGCAGGAAGGAGCGGGAGACGGAGGACCTGAGGGCAACCCTGTCAAAGCTGAATGTGGAGGGCGTCGTAACCGGGGCCATCGCGTCCACATATCAGAGGAGCCGTGTGGATGCCGTCTGCTCCTCTCTTGGCCTCGAGCACATCGCGCCCCTCTGGGGGAGGGACGGCCACGAGCTCTTAGGCGAGATGTTGTCCTCGGGCCTAGTCATAATGGTCACCGCCGTGGCCGCCATGGGCTTCGACGAGCGATGGCTGGGGCGGATATTGGACGAGGCCACGGTCGAGGGACTCATGTCGCTGAACAGGCGCTACGGTGTAGATGTCTGCGGTGAGGGCGGGGAGATGGAGACCCTCGTCCTCGACGCCCCGTGGTTCCGTAGCAGCCTCCAGATCCTGGAGGCGAGGAGGGAGTGGGACGGCGTAAGAGGAGCCCTCCGTGTCGAGGAGGCGCGTCTCATCCCCAAAGATTATACATAAAGGTTAAAAGTCGTGGCTCCCACAGAGGGTGCTGGAGAGGTCAAGCGGTGAAGACCTGCCAAACACTATAGGCCGAAAGGCCCTGACAATACGCTTAGATAAGCCTCTCCGTTCTGGGCGGTGCGATTCATATCAGCCCGAATTAGGCGTACAGCAGGTGTTCTTCCCCGTTATCCAACAAAGACAGGTGAGACGAGATGAGTGAAAATAAGGAAGAGGTGGTCTCTGAAGCCCTGAAGGCGGAGGAGAAGCTCAGGTCGATGTGGTACATCCTGGACCTAGAAGGGAACCTAGTACCTGTGGACGAGTTCGACTACACAGGCTACGACAACCTGCAGACGTTCTCCGGCTACGAGGTGGAGAAGGACAGGACAGTGGACCAGGTGCCCCCCCACGTCACGCTGATGAAGAGCCTTGAGCTGGTCGACTACGAGCCCGCCTCCGACCCTGGGAACTTCAGATACTACCCGAAGGGGAGGATGATCAAGGCGCTGCTGGAGCAGTACGTCACGCAGGAGGTCCTCGACTACGGGGGCATGGACGTGGAGACCCCCATCATGTACAACATGAAGCACCCGACGCTGGAGAAGTACCTGCACAGGTTCCCAGCCAGGCAGTACACCATAGAGCACGACGACGACAGATACTTCCTCAGATTCGCCGCCTGCTTCGGCCAGTTCCTGATGGCCCACGACGCCACCATCAGCTACAGGGACCTGCCACTCCGCATCTACGAGCTCACCAGATACAGCTTCCGCAGGGAGCAGCGCGGGGAGCTCGTCGGCCTCAGGAGGCTCAGGTCTTTCACCATGCCCGACGTCCACGCCATGTGCAGGGACCTCCCCCAGGCCAAGAAGGAGTTCAGGCGCAGGCTGAAGCTGGTGGTGGACACGCTTACCGGCATCGGCTTCGAGAAGGACGAGTTCGAGCTCGGCCTCAGGATGACCGAGGACTTCTACAGAAAAAACAAGCGGTTCGTCCAGTCCATCGTCCGTGGGCACGGGAAGCCAGCGCTCGTGGAGATGTGGAAGGAACGGTTCTTCTACTTCATCCTAAAGTACGAGCTGAACTTCATCGACGCCTTGGGGAAGGCGTCTGCCCTCGCCACTGACCAGATCGACGTGGAGAACGGCGAGAGGTACGACATCACCTTCATGGACGAGGAAGGGCATGAGAACCACCCGCTAATACTGCATTGCTCGCCGAGCGGCGCTATCGAACGCGATATCTACGCCCTGCTGGAGAAGGCCCACATGGGGATGGCGAAGGATGTGCGACCCTCTCTACCCCTTTGGCTGGCGCCGACCCAGGTCAGGCTGATCCCTGTGAACGAGGACCACGTAGCCCTCGCCGAGGGCTACGCCAAGAAGCTCACTAGGGCCAAGGTCAGGGCGGACTTCGACGACAGGACGGAGACCGTGCAGAAGAAGATCAGGGACGCCGAGAAGGAGTGGATCCCCTACATCGTCGTCCTCGGCGACAGGGAGGTGGGCGCCGAGACGGTGCCAGTCCGTGTCAGGGAGGACGGTAAGCTGCACCAGATGTCGCTGAGCGAGCTCTCCTCACTGATCAAGAAGCAGGTGAGGGGGAAGCCGTACAGGCCACTTCCGATGCCGATGGGCGTCCAAGGGCGGCCCAAGTTCGTGGGCTAGGCGACGCCGTGGCGCCACTTCTCTATCTGCCTGTCCCTTTTACTCCCTTTTTTATAGGTCTTGTAGTGCTCCTTGCACAGGTAGGCACGCCTACCGTCCACGTCGAGCCCGGCGGACTTTGCCTTGGCCCCGTTAACGGACCTCACTGCGTCATCGCCGCAGTTCGCCACCGAGCACTTGGTGCCCTTGCCGATCCTACCCACATCGTCCACCAGCGTTTCCTAACGTACCGAACCGGACGCTGACGTATAAAACTAGCGAGCAGCTCCGTGGAAGCAGTGGAGCTTGGGTCGGATCGGCTCCTATTAAGACAAGAGATATCTGGTACCCTAGCACATAGCTCGGTAACGGGGTGCTCGGATGGGGAACGTGGCGATTACGCTTTCTTCTTCGGATCAGGCTGGTGCTAACATGCTCGGTGCTTTCAGGGAAATGGGCTTCGAGACGACTAAAAGGGATGGAGTACTGAGGATGGGCGACATCTTCCTCGTCGTCGTGGACCCGCTCATCGTGCCGGAGGAGAGGTACAAGACCCCCAAAGAGCCAGACCCCTACCCCGCCGACTACGATTTCCTGGCCGGTGCCCTCGACCTCGAATACTACGTGGTGGCCTCCCGCCACTGGGCGCGCAGCGGAAAGCCCAGCCTCACCGTCCACCCGACTGGGAACTTCGGGAAGGCTATGTACGGCGGTCGCCCCCGGGAGCTCCAGAGGACGCTCGCCAACCCGATGAGGGACGTGTTCCTGGAGCTGAAGGCCGAACCTCCCAAGGGCTTCGAGGTCTCCATGGAGGCGACCCACCACTCCCCCACCCAGTTCGAGACCCCTATGTTCTTCGCCGAGCTCGGCAGCGACCTCAAGCGTTGGCAGGACGAGTCCACGGGGCGGTACCTGGCGGAGGCCATCGTCAAGGGGATCAGAGCGAGAGGCAGGGCCCCTGTCGCAGTGGGGTTCGGCGGGGGGCACTACTGCCCAACCTTCACTGTGCTGGAGGAGGAGACCGCGTTCGGCCACATCGCAGCCAAGTACTCCCTGGACCTGCTGACCCCCGAGCTCATCGGGCAGATGCTGGAGCGCACCGTGGACGGCGTCGAGAGGGCCGTCCTGGACAAGGGTCTCAGGGGCCACCATAGGAAGAAGGTGGAGGTCGCCCTGAAGAAGCTGGAAGTACACATCGAGGACCGCTGAAAGGCGGCTATCTCGACTTGAACGCGCTCCCCTCGATGAAGAACCTCAGCTCCCGGGGGAGGTCTCTGGTCACCCCGATCCTGTGTGAGCTCCCGATCTCGAAGGCTTCATCGCTGCCCTCGACCACGGTCAACTCGCCGCCCGCTTTGGTTACATCTACTCCGTGGAGCTCCTTGCCCACATCGAGGGCCCTCGCCAGCTTGCCCGGACCGTTGGCCAGCCGCTTGAGCTCCGAGACGCCCCTGTTCACGAACATCCTGTCGATACCATCGACGGGCTCAAGCGCCCTGATCAGGACGGCCCCCACCTCGCCTGCCGCGTGGGCGACGATGTTGAGCAGCCACCAGCTGTGCACCATGTAGATGAACAGCCTGCCAGGCTCGTCGAACATGACGGCGTTGTAGCTCTTCCTCCCCCTGTAGGCCCTGGAGGCCGGATCTGCGTCGCCGTAGTAGGCCTCCGTCTCGACGATCCTCCCCGTCAGGGCGCCATCAGGGGTCTTCCGCACTAGGGCCTTCCCGAGTAGGTCCTGGGCCACCTGCGCCGTGTCCCTGGCGTAGAACTCCCTGCCGAGGGGCGTCCTCTCCTCCATGTGATCCCTTTCCTCAGGCGGCCTCGAACTTCCAGCTCTCCCTGTTCTCCCACATATCCGCGAGGAAACGCTCCGCCTGCCCCGGGGGGAGGGCCATCAGGAGCTTGACGATGTGCTTGCAGAGCCTCGCCTGGTCCGCCCCCTTCCTCCAGTCGTCGCAGTTGTGCCTGAGCACCCTGGCCCCGGCGTCGATGTCGATAAAGTAGTCCCTGATCTCTGACTGGACCCGGTCCCCCGAGCTGGCGTTGATCGTCAGCTCGTCGTCTCCGATCTTCTCTGCTCTTGAGATGCGGGCCGTCGTGGTGAAGCTGGCGATGCGGTCTGCGATGCTGAGCCCCTCCCCTGTGGACTTAAACGCCTCGAGGGGCTGCACCCCCCGGGGCCTGGGGCCCTGCTTCCGGTGCTCCACGATCTTCTTGAGTGCTTCCTTCTGCTCCGGGGTCTCCCTGTTGAGCATGGAGAGGATCTCCACGGCGTTCTTCACGGCGTTGGCGCTGTAGTGGTTGTTGAAGTAGCCGTACGTCTTACGGGCCTTCATCGTCGTCTCCTCCACCTTGGGCAGCCAGGACTCGAGCTCCTCGGGGGTGTACTCGTAGTTGTACCAGGGTCGGGTGCCGTGGCCGTGCCATCTGACGTAGGCGAAGTCCGCCGTGACGTGGATATCCGGCGGGAGCAGGGGCTCGTCTACGATGGTGTAGGCCACGTTGTGCCTCTCCAGGATGCTGTAGGTCTCTGGGTTGAGCCACGATTTGTTCCTGAACTCCACGGCCCACTCGTACTCGTCTGGCAGGACCTCCAGATAGCTCTCCAGGGCTCCGGCGTGTTCGTCGAAGTTGAACTTGGGCCTCAGCTGGATGAGGATGGGCCCCAGCTTCCCGGAGCGGTACAGTGGATTTAGTAGGTTGAGGAACCTCCCGGTGTCCCCCTCCACGTCCTCGTCGAGGCTCAGCCACTTCTCGTGGGTGATGACCTGGGGGAGCTTGAGCGCGAAGACGAAGACCTCCGGGCTGCTCCTGTTCCAACCCTCAACCATGCGGGGCGACGGGTACCTGTAGAAGGTGCTGTTCACCTCGGTGGTGTCGAAGACCTTGGTGTAGGCCGTGAACATCCCCTTCTTCTTGTCGTAGAAGGGGCCGACCCACTCGTCATAGTACCAGCCGCTGGTCCCGATCCTGAGGCTCAAACCGCTCACAGGTTAGGCTTATGTGGAGGCCGCAATAAAGATTCTGTGGGTGAACCGGGATAAGCGTCAGGATCATGAAGCTCTCGGAGGTGCCGGGGGTCGAGGTCGACGAGGAGGGGTTCAGCGGCGTCAACAGCGTCTGGGCGGTGCTCAAGAGGGAGGACATCGTAGGATTCTCCAGCCGCATCTTCCGCATGGAGCCCGGGGGGCACACCGCAATGCACTCCCACGACAGGGAGCACGTCGCCGTCGTCATCAAGGGCGGATGCAGGATAGAGGCTGGTCAAGAGATGTTGGAGGCCGGGGAGGGGAGCGTCATCGCCATCCCCTCGGGTGTCCCCCACAAGTTCTCCAACGTCAACCCGGAGAGGATCGTACTGCTCATCATGAACTTCTTCAAGGAGCATGATGATTCAGAACAACAAGATTATGAGAACTAGGCTCTGGATCCAGCCATCCTCTCTACGACGTTGATAGCCCACGCCTCGTCGGGCTTCCGTATCAAGTTTACTGAACGCCGTTTCTTCACGATTTATTATCGAGGACGTTCGAGAACTCCCAGGCGTACCCGGGCGGAAAGAGAAGCCATGAGCGCGATGATTTGCATCGGTGAGGGTCTGGAGACCTTCATGTTTCTGACGACCTTCCTCATGGTGTTCCTGCCTAGTATGTGGGCCGCGTACGAGGGGGTCAAGACCCTCGTCAAATGGTTCAGGATGAGACTCAGCGCTTAGGGCTCGGTCGCCCTGAATTTCACCCGTCAGATTCTCTCAAGCTTGAAGATCACGGGTCTCAGGCCGTCCGAGCACGAGGAGACCATCTCGCCCTTCTTCTTCATCCATGGGAAGTCCCCGCCCAGAGCCAGGTGGACCACGTCCCTCTGGATGTCCGCCCACGCCCAGCTGCAGAACCCCTCGGGCATGCTCATGTTCTTGGAGACGAACTCCTCTCCCACCTCGACGAGGGCGCAGGACGGTATGGCGCTCTCCGAGGCGTACTCCTCGTAAACTTCATCGGTGCTGATCTTCTTCAGCACTGTTATCTTCACGTCGTCGAATGGCATCTCGACACCTCTTCAGGTTACGACACCGTGATATATCAAATCTGTCTCGGAGGCCCCCTCGACCCGGAAATCGGGGCCTATAATTTATCCATCGTGCCGCGCATAGGAACGTCATGGAATTCATCGAGGTCGTCAGCTTCGACATGGAGAAAACACTCATAGACAGCGGCTTCAGCGACCTGATCTGGGAGGACGACATACCTCGCCTGTACGGGGAGAGGCACGGGCTCGACTTCGCGACGGCCAAGCGGAGGGTGCTGGACGCGTACGGGGAGATAGGTGACGGGCAGCCCGAGTGGTACGACGTGGATTACTGGTTCCGCAGGTTCGGGCTCTCCGGGGACTGGAGGGAGCTGCTGAGTGGGAGGAGCGGCGACGTTCGTGTGTTCCCTGAGGTCCCCGGGGTCCTTGAACGCATAAGCGACAGGTATCGCGTCATCATCTCCTCCAACACGATAAGGGAGTTCCTCGAAGTCCAGCTCGCAACGCTCCCCGACGTGTTCTCCCACGTCTTCTCCGCCCCATCCGATTACGGGACGGTGAAGAACGATGCGTTTTATGGGAAGATCTACAACCTCCTGGGGGTCCGGCCCAGCGCCGTGGTACACGTGGGTGACAGCTGGAAGTTTGACTACAAGGCCGCAGTCAAGGGGGGTGTTACCGCTTTCCACTTGGACCGCTCTGGAGAGTCTGAGGGTGAACATGTCGTCCACGACCTCCAGGAGTTCGAGGTCATGTTAAATCGACTTGAGGATAAAGGTCTAGAATGAGTGATTCAAATTCAGAATTCCTATAACGGTGGCGCACGTGATATCCAAGCATAAAATGAGATCTCAGTGCCCGGTAGGGGCCGTCCTCACCCTGTTGATTATTGCGGTGGTCGTAGCCGTCCCGCCATCCTCGTGTGAGTCCTCCTACACGCCGCTGGAGCTGACCTTCGTGGTCTACGCTGACGGCTACGTGACGGTGGACTACTTCTGCGACGTCGATCCAACTAAGGTGGAGGTGAACGTCTCCCTGTTCGGCTCGCTGTACGAGGACGTGCTGGTGGAGGACCAGGACGGTCTTCCTCTGGACTATTCTTCGATAGATGGCGGAGTCGTCGTGGACACCATCGGCGCGGCCTCCGTGCTCATCTCCTACGTCACCACGGACCTGACCGGGAAGGCTGGGCAGATCTGGGCCTTCACCGTGGACACGCCGACGCCTACATCCGTCATCCTTCCTCCAGGGGCCACGATCTGGTCCCTTAACACCGTTCCGCAGGCGATGGGCACCATCGACGACAGCCTGTTGCTGCTGATGCCCGCCGGCGAGTTGGACGTCTCCTACACGATAGGGCTGGTGGGAACCAGGGAACATGCACTGGCGCTGATCAGGGACGCCGAGGAGGAGATCGAGGCCATCCAGGAGGAGGGGGTGCTGACGCCGGAGGCCGACGAACTCCTCCTACAGGCTTACAGCGAACTCGATGCTGGAAGATACCCCGAAGCAGAGTCCCTCGCCGAGCAGGCCAAGACCGCTGCGGAGGGCACCCGAGCCGTAGCGTCATCTGCCGAAGCGGCGATCGCAACCGCGGGCGCGACCATCGCGGCGGCAGAAGCCGTCGGAGCCACTGTGGGCCTTGAGAACGCCAAGAGCCTGCTCCAGTACGCTGAAGAAGAATTCGCTGTAGGGGACTACGAGGATGCCCAGGTAACCGCCGAACAAGCCAGATCCATCGCCGCAGACGCCGAGAAGCCCTCTGAGACGGGAATTCCTGTGACATGGCTGTACGCCGGGGCTGGCATCGTCGCCGTGGCTCTGGTCGCCACTTACTTCCTCCGGGGCAGACGGCGCCGGCCCGAGGTCGAGGTCAGGCACAGCTTCGACTTGAACGCCCTCTTCGAGGCCCACCCGACCCTGAGGATGGACGACAGGGAGGTGATCCGTTTCCTGGCCGAGAAGGGCGGAGAGGCCTTCGCCGCCGAGGTCAGGGAGCGCTTCGACATGCCCAGGACCAGCCTGTGGAGGATGATCAGGCGCCTTGAGGGGGAGGGCGTAGTGGAGGTCCAGACCATAGGCGGGCAGAGCCTCGTCAGGATACTTGGGATCTACAGATCCGGGGGTGCAGGGGGGTGAAACAGCTGTTCCGTTTCGTTCCTCCGGGTTCCTCTAATTCGACCCCTGCTACCATTATAGCGGTGAAAGACGTGAGTTTCAGGCGTTTAATGGCGCTCCTCGTCATAGCGCTCGTCGCCGTGCCCACCTCCACAGTCCAGGGTGCAAGCACCAAGATCAACGACAGCGTCACCGTAACCTACATACCAGGTCCCGTGGTGGAACTGTCCGCAAAGGCATTGGTGGCCGTAAACGCTTCGACTTACAATTATCAACACATAGCTGAGGGGCTCCTGGCCCAAGCTGAGAAAGCACGTGAGAGGCTTGAAGAGGCCTTTGGGCGTCTGCAGGATGTCAATGTGAGCTTGGAAGCGAGGGAGATCCATCAGCTCGCTCTCAATATCACGCAGGAGGCACAGCAGCTGATGCTGGAGGGCAACCACACCGTCGCAGCCGAGAGGGCCCTCCAAGCATTGAGGTACTACGGCGAAGCCATGGTCCGCCTGCAGGGGGCCCTCCAGGAGGAGATGCCCGAGTCGGTGAGGGAGGGTGCCGAGGAGGCGCTGGGCATCGGAGTCTCCGTGAGGAGGGGGTATGCCTTCCTGGAGAAGCTAAACGCCTTGGTCGACAGGATTGAGGAGGATGGCCGCGACGTCTCTGCGGCGAGGGAGTACATCAGTCAGATACGCGAGCGTCTGGGGGCTGCCTCAGCCGACCTAGAGGAGGGGCTCATCGACGAGGCTAAGCGTGAGCTCGCCGAGGCCAGGACCCAGCTGGGCAGGGCGAACGGGTTCGTACAGGCGAAGATGAAGGAGATCAAGGAGATCAGGACTGAGAACTTCATGCAGCAGGTACGGAGCCGCATCCAGGACCTGGAGGACAAGATCGACCAAGTCGCTGTGCGCCTCGAGGCCACGAACACCTTGAGAGCTAAGGAGGCCCTCAACCAGGCCATGGAGAGGATCAGGCAGATGGAGAACCGCTTCACCGGGGCCAACGTGGAGGAGGCCCTGAACGAGCTGAAGGGGGCGGTAAACAGGATCGAGTATGGCCTAGACGAGCTCGACGGCTCCGGGACCTCGGTCCAGATCAGGGCCATATACCAGGTCAAGGCGAGGCTCCAAGTGCTGCATGAGACAGCCAGTCGCCTGGAGAGCCGCGGCATGGACGCCTCTAGAGTGAGGACCGAGCTCGCCAAGACCGAGGGGCTCCTGAACAGCATGATGGAGCAGCTCAGGCGAGGGGACACGGACGCCGTGGACGACCTGCTCGCCAGAGCCAGGGAGTCCTTCGAGGGCCTGAAGGACGACGTTGAGCCCACCCGCAGCCAGACCGAGGAGAACATCAAGGAGCACATAAAGGAACTCCTCGACGCAGCGAACACCGATGCGACCAGCGACACCGAGCCTAGCCTCACACCCACGGATTGAGCTGGCCCTCTTCCCCGCAGAGGACGTCCCCGGCTTCATGTGTTAGATGTCCGCGGAGAGGGTTTATTTATGCTCGGAGCCCAATGAGGGTTCTGAGCTTTATGGTCGACTCAGATGTCGAGATGGTCCCCCTGAGCGAGGCGGAGAACGAGGTCAAGGTCGTCACGCAGAGGCTGACGCTCCTGCACCTGGCCTACGCGAGGACATTGGTGGACGAGTTGGGATGGGAGAAGGGCAAGCAGCTCGTGCTGAACGCAATCAAGGAGTACGCGAGGCGGGTCGCCGAGAGGACCGAGCAGGGCCACCAGAGCCTCCCCAAGTATGGGTTCTGGGAGAGGCGGGAAGGGAAGCCCCAGCTATGCGAACTCGGGAAGCTGGTGCTGGAGTACGGCGAGATGGACATAGGGAGCCTCTACTGCCTCATAGACCCGGCCAAGACCATGCACGCCAACCCCGACGAGAAGCTCGTGCACACAAAGTGCCTCACCGTCGGCGACTCGCACTGCGAGTTCAAGACCGTCCCCACCACCCGGGAGGACAGGGAGGACCTCTTCGGCGAGGGCAGGGATTGGTCCCACGTAGACCCCAGGCTGGACGAATACTATCGAGAGAAAAAGGGACCTTGAGGGCCTGATTCTCAGAAGGGCTTCGGTTCCCTTTACGAGGTGAGGCTCTTGGCCAGTCTCCTCTCGTACTCGTATATCAGCCGAGAGGTGACCACCCAGGTCTCGAGGGCCGTGGGGTGCACGCTCACCGCCCTGTCGACTAGGGAGAGGGTCTCATCCCTCATGGGGCCGTGGGGGAAGGCGCCCACCAAGACGGCGGAGTCCCCCTTGGTAACTAGATCGTCGCAGACCTCTTCCAGAGTCGAGGGCTCTCCGCGGCTGGTCAAGGCGATCTTGTAGACGGGCTCCATCTCCCGGAGGAGTGCGCCCATGTCCTTCTGGTCCAGCGCCATGAGGGGGCTCTCCGCCCCTGGCGGCACCCTCCCCTCAGAGAAGAGCTGCCCGACGAGGCTGTCGAACCTCCCCCGGTCCCTAGGCAGCCTGGCCTTAGGGGAGACCTCGATGGCGTATCCGCCGTAGGTGTGGACCCAGATCCTGAGCCCTCCCTCCGCGTTCAGCGGCGTTCCCAGCGCCTCCAGCAGGCAGATGTGGACGATGTCGGGTCTACCCCTCTTGTGGCTGTCTGGCAGCCTCTCCATGGCGGAGTGGTGGAGGCTCCGGTCCAGTAGCGTCTCCTGGGGGATCTTCCGCCTCCTCCGGGCGTTGCGGCGGACCGAGGGGTGCCCGAGGATCACCCGGGGGACAGTCTCCAGGGCGGCCTCCACGAGTACGAGGTTCAGCATTTCTGCGGAACATAAAATAGTGGGGGACCCTTCTTAAGTCTGGTTGGTGAAAGCCCGTGGCTGAAGAGTTTACGCTGGCGTCGATGCGGAGGCTCTTGAGGAGACAAGGTGACCTTAGGATCAGCGAGGGGGCCGCTGAGGAGCTGAGGCGGATCGCGGGCGAGTACGGCTCCATGGTCGCCAAGGCGGCTGTGGACTACGCCCTCGGGGAGGGCAGGAAGACAGTCCTCGACAGGGACGTGAGGGCTGCAGCCGAGTCCGTCTGGGGAGGAAGAGGCGGCGATTGACCTTCCGTGAGCGGAGGAGCCGCCCCAGGGGCTTTCTGGGTTACCTCTTCGGCTCCCAGGCCGAGTACGTTAAGGGGCTGGCCCCGCTCTTCATCCTCTGCGCCATCATCTTCATCTCATCCATGGTCTTCGGCTACTCCTCTGGGACCACGCTGGGGCTCGAGGCGCTGGAGGAGAAGCTGGAGTTCCTGCCGGACATGGAGGGCCAGAGCTTCGTGGTGGTGCTGCTGACCTTCTTCGTCTACATCTTCTTCAACAATGCCGTCATCGGCTTCATGTTTATGCTGCTGGGCCTTGTCTTCGGCGTCCCACCGCTGCTGTTCCTCGCCCTCAACGGGTACATGATCGGAGGGGTTGTCAGCAACCTAATCTCAGAGATGGGGGTCGCCTACACCGTCGCGGGCCTATTGCCCCACGGCGTCCTGGAGATATCCACCATAATCTTGAGCTCCGCCTCGGGGATGAGCCTGGGCTACAGTGTCATGTGGAGGCTCAGGGGGAGGAGCGGCATACGGAGCGAGCTGGGTAGGGCCGTAAGGCTCTACATGACCCGCATAGTTCCTTTCCTTCTGCTCGCAGCCTCCATCGAGGTGACAATTACGCCACTGCTGGGGCTTATCTTCGGACTATCCTAGGCCGCCGATCGTTAGTTATTTCAGGGCATACGGGCAAAGTTGTAGTCATGATTTCGAGGGGCGGTAACAAGTTTAACTGCTGCGAGAGCGCCCTCATCAGGATCGATCAGGTGCGCCCTCTGCCGGGTTTCGGCACGACCGTGATGAAAGTGGCGTCGGGCTTCGGCGGCGGCGTCGGGGGCTGGGGGAGCGTCTGCGGGGCAGTCAGCGGCGTAGCGATGGCGTTCGGCCTCCTCTACGGGAGCGAGGGCGGCGAGTCCCCTGACGTCTACACCGGCAAAAGGGGCGCGCTCAGGGAGATGTCGCAGGAGTTCTTCAAGGCCTTCGAGGCTGAGTACGGCTCCGTCAACTGCGTGGACCTGCTCGGCGTGGACAGGAGGACGGAGGAGGGGAACAGGAGGTACGAAGAGCTCAGGGAGCAGGGGGCGTTCAACTGCGACGGGTACGTCGACTGGGCTGTCGAGAAAGCCCTCGAGATGCTCTCTGTCCTCGACTGATCGCCGAACATTCGTTGAGGAACTTTTTCTGGGTGGACCGAAGCGCGGGGCTGTTCCTGCGAACTAGATTTGCCTTATCTCGCACTCGGCGAAGTAAGGGGAGACCTTTTCCCTGAAAGATCTGATCTCGTCCATGCCGAAGGGTTTAACGTCCCCGAACTCCGGGTCGAGGGTCCTCCCAAGCCTGTGCTGCTGTATCACGAACCTCTTGGAGCCGATGAGGACTCGGGCGATCTCCTCTAGGTCTCTGCCGTCGACGAGCCCGGGGACGACGGTGGTCCGGAACTCGTAGTCCACGCTTCCACGCCGCAGGAGCTTGATGCTCTGCTCCACCGACTCGACGTCCACCTTTGACGCGACGACCTCGGAGTAGCGCTCCAGTGGCGCCTTCACGTCCATGGCGACGTAGTCGATCACCCTCTCCTCCATCAGCTTCCTGATCCTCCTAGGCCTGGTGCCGTTGGTGTCGAGCTTCACCCTGTAGCCTAGGGACTTCACCTTGTACAGGAACGCCAGTAAGCCGTTATGGAGCGTGGGCTCCCCCCCGCCCAGGCAGAGGCCTGTGAGGTATCCCCTCACCCTGTAGAGGTGGCTGAGCACCTCGCTCTCTGGGACGAGGGGGTTCGCCTGGTAGCCGTCAATGAGGGCGCTTTTCACGCAGTAGGGGCACCTGAAGTTGCACCCCGGCACGACGGCCTTGGCGGAGAGGTTCCCCGGGTAGTCGACGAGGCTTAACCTCTGCAGCCTGACTATGGGCATCTGCCTCCGAGGGCCTACTCTCCTCCTGCGGGTGCTGAACGTCTCGATCCACCTCCGAATGTCCGTGCGATCTTTCCTAGGGTCCTGTTATGGAGATCGGAACCAGTCCTTAAACGTATTGAGGATAAATATCTCGGCGGGTACACGTTACAGGAGGACTAGACTTGACCCAGAACATCGGTAAGGAGTTCATGGAGAAGACCAGGTACAGGTACCTCGGCGACTCTGATCAGGCCAAGGGGGTCGCACCGCCGCTTCTGGAGCAGCCCTACGACGAGTCCAAGGCGGTGGTGGAGCTGCCCGAGCCTCGGCGGACGGAGTGCGGAGCCTACGACCTGAGGACGGCATTCGAGGAGCGCAGGAGCCTCAGATCCTACTCCGGGGAGCCTCTGAGCCTCGAGGAGCTGTCTTGGCTGCTGTGGGCCACCCAGGGGGTGAAGGAGGTCGCGGGGAGGCAGGCGACACTGAGGACTGTTCCCTCGGCCGGCGCCCGCCACGCCTTCGAGACGTACCTGCTGGTCAACAGGGTAGCGGGGCTGGAGCCAGGACTGTACAGGTTCTTGGCGCTGGACCACAGGCTTGTCGAGGTGGACTTGGAGCCGGGGATCAGCGACAAGGTCACCGCCGCCAGCTACAGGCAGGTTATCGTGAAGAGGGGCGCGGTCACCTTCATCTGGGTGGCCGTCCCCTACAGGATGAACTGGCGCTACCAGGAGAGGGGTTACAGGTACCTGCACCTGGACGCCGGTCACGTCTGCCAGAATCTCTACCTCGCCTCCGAGGCCATCGGATGTGGGGCCTGTGCCATCGGGGCTTTCGACGACGATGAGATCAACGCCCTGCTTGGCCTCGACGGGGTGGAGCGGTTCGTGATCTACGAGGCCGTCGTGGGCAGGAAGCCCTGATCCACCCACCCTTTTTCTGATTGGTGCGAGTGCGGATTTTTCCCTGAAAAATAGGTTTAAAACGGGTTACGCGATGGACTTGACGAAGTCAGCTCCGAAATTTTTCCATTTCTCAGTGTGTTTGTCGGCGCTGTACTGGATGTTGGTGCCTGTCTCGACCAGGACCTTCTCCTGTACCTCGTAGCCGAGCTCCTGAACCATCCCCTTGAGCTTCTCCTCCATCACCCAGGCGCCGTCCCAGCCGTAGCTCCCAAAGATGGCGGCTCTGCTGCCCTTTACGCTCATCTTGCCGGACTTCACGTACTCCCCCAGGTTCGACATGAAGCCTCGCATGCCATCGGTGACGTTCCCGTAGTGGCTGGGGGAGCCGAACAACACCGCGTCGGCCTCTCCCAAGGCCCTAAGCGGGAAGGGCTCGCCCAGCTTCTTGACCTCCACCTCGGCTCCAGCTGACGATCTGGCTCCCTCGGCGATCGCCGCGGCCATCTTCCCGGTGTTCCCCGTCCTGCTGTCGTAAACGACCATTATCTTCATTTCAACTCTCCTCCACTAACCAACGGAAGACTCTTATCCTCCGTATCTCGTTGAAACTCCGCTTCGGGTTTATTTATACGTTCTCAGTGCCTGAATCGTTGTTCCTTAGGGTGGTTGCCCTTCTCTGTGCGAGGCGACAGGTGTAAATAAGCCGCCGGTAAATGATCCTAGCATTCTGAGCTGGTGCGTCGCCGTTGGTTCGGGTGGGGGAGATCCAGTGCAAGACCATCATGGGCAGGAGCGGGATTGGCAGCGTGGAGTACGCCATCAATCCCTACCTGGGCTGTCAGCACGGCTGCGTCTACTGCTACGCCAAGTTCATGGGGCGCTGGGGGGGCCACGTTGGGGAGGAGTGGGGCTCCTTCGTCGACGTCAAGGTGAACGCCTTGGAGAGGCTGAGGGCTGAGGCTGCGAGGAAGAGGAGAGACGTGGTGCTACTCTCCAGCGTCACGGACCCCTACCAGCCGCTGGAGAGGGAGCGGAGGCTGACCCGGGGGTGCCTGGAGATACTGCTGGAGCGCCAGTTCCCCGTCTCCATACTAACCAAGTCGGATCTGGTCCTCAGGGACGTGGACCTGATCAGGGAGCTGGAGTCCTGCGAGGTGGGGTTCACGCTGACGGCGTACGATGACTCAGTACGCGAGAGCTTCGAGCCTGGGGCATCCACTGTAGGGGCGAGGCTGGACGCGCTGAGGAGGCTGAGCGATGAGGGGATCACCACTTGGGCTTTCCTAGGACCGATGCTCCCCCACCTCTCCGAGGAGGGCTTGGAGGAGCTGCTGAACGAGCTGACCGGGAGCGTGAGCCACGTCATTGTGGACCGACTGAACGTGAAGTCAGGCATAATGTCCAGGGTCAGTCACGTCCTCTACGAGAGATATCCAGACACGCAGCCGCTTTTTAAGTCCGCCCTCTCAAAGGGCTCCGGGTACTACTCCCGGCTGAAAAGGGAGGTGGCGGAGATGTGCCGCCTTCGGGGGATCCCGTGCAACTTCGTCTATTGATCGAATGGCTTCTCGTCGATCTCTAGGTCGTGGCCGTCGGGGTCCTTGAAGAAGGCGATCCTCGATCCGTCGCCGATCGTCGACGTCCTGTGCTCCAGGCCCATCTCCACTATCTTTGACAGAAGCCCATCGAAGTCTTCTGCATGCAGTGCCAGGTGGCTCCAGCTTCCCTTGGGTGGCTCTCCTGGTGCGCCTGGACGCTGAACCAGCTCCAGCAGCCCCTTCCCGATGTCGAGGAAGACGATCCTGGTCTCCCCCAGGTTGAGCCTGCTGTGCTCTTCGAACCCGAAGACGTCCCTGTAGAAGGCGAGGGATCGTTCCATGTCGCTGACGTAGATGCCTAGGTGATCCATTACCGTCATCCGTCATGCCTCCCTGTGCTTGATCTCGGACTGGGCTGCCGCGAGCCTCGCGATGGGTATCCTGTAGGGGCTGCAGCTGACGTAGTCGAGGCCGACAATGTGGCAGAACTCGATGCTGTGGGGGTCGCCGCCGTGCTCTCCGCAGATGCCGATCTCCAGCTCCGGGTTGGTCTCCCTGCCCTTCTTGACGCAGATGTCCATGAGCTGGCCGACGCCGTCCCAGTCCAGCTGCTGGAAGGGGTTGGCGGGGAGCAGCCCTCTGTCCACGAAGTTGAGCAGGAACTTGCCCTCAGCGTCGTCCCTGCTGATACCGAAGGTCATCTGCGTGAGGTCGTTGGTGCCGAAGCTGAAGAAGTCCGAGGCCTTGGCGACCTCGTCGGCAGTGAGAGCCGCCCTGGGTATCTCGATCATGGTTCCAAACATGTAGTGGAGGTTCACGCCCTTCTCTGCCATTACATCCTTCGCCACACGCTCTAGCTTCTCCCGCTCGGCCTGCAGCTCGTTGATGTGGCTGGTCAGAGGTATCATCACCTCCGGCTGGACGTCGATCCCCTTTTTCGCCATGTTGCAGGCGGCCTCGAAGATGGCCCGGGTCTGCATCTCCGTGAGCCCTGGGTACATGAGCCCGGCGCGGCAACCTCTGAGGCCAAGCATCGGGTTGGTCTCCCACATGCTCTCCACGACCCTAAGGATCGCCTCCCTCTCCTCGAGCTTTTCCGTGTCCTCGCCGGTGCACCTGAGCCTGGTGGTCTCCTCGATGAGCTCCTCCCGCGGGGGCAGGAACTCGTGCATCGGCGGATCGATTAGCCTGACGATGACCGGGAGCCCGTCCATCGCCTCGAAGATCCCCTCGAAGTCCTTCCTCTGGAAGGGCAGAATGGCGTCCAGCGCCTCCCTGTACTTCTTGACTGCCGGGTCGGCGTCGGCGACCTTCCTCAGCGACTCCAGCTCCGTGAGCAGGGATTCGTCGCCCGGGCTATCCTCAAGCCTGTTCTCAAGGTCGGCAATTCGCCTTAGGACCGGAGCGGCAGCGTCCGACTGGAGTATCATGGTGACGATGTTCTCCCTCCTGCTGATCTCCTCGCCCTCCTGGTCGAAGAACATGTGCTCCGTCCGGCACAGGCCGATACCCTCCGCCCCGAACATGCGCGCCCTGCGCGAATCCTCGGGGTTGTCCGCATTGGTCCTGACGCCGAGCCTGCGGACCTGGTCCGCCCACTGGAGCGCCTGCTGGAGCTCCAGCTCCTCCTCGATGTTGGGTACCTTGGTCTCGATTACGCCGGCGAAGACCTCCCCCGTGGCGCCGTCCACGGAGATCCAGTCCCCCTCTCTGAAGGTCCTCCCCTTCACCGTGAAGGAGCTGTCCTGCAGGTTGATCCTGATCTCCTCGGCCCCGGCGACGCAGGGCTTCCCCCAGCCCCTGGCGACCACCGCCGCGTGGCTGGTGCCTCCGCCGTGCTGCGTTAGGAACCCCCGGGAGACGATCATACCGTTGACGTCGTCGGGGGTGGTCTCAGGCCTCACGAGGATGACGCTCTCCCCCTCCTTCCCCCGCTCCTCTGCCCTGTCGGCGTCGAAGATGGCGACGCCCGAGGCGGCACCAGGGGACGCGTTGAGCCCCACTGTCAACAGGTCCCCCCTCGACCTAGCGGCGTCCTTGGACGCCGGGTCGAACTGGGGATGTAGTAGCTGGTCCACGTTGCCGGGGGTGAGCCTCATCAGGGCGGTCTCCCTGTCGATCAGCCCCTCGTTGGCCATGTCCACTGCGATCTTGATGGCGGATCGGGCGGTCCTCTTCCCGGTGCGGGTCTGGAGGATGTAAAGCACCCCCTTCTCGATGGTGAATTCCAGGTCTTGCATGTCTGTGTAGTGGGTCTCAAGCTTCTCGGCGATGTCCTCCAACTCGGCGTAAAGCTCGGGCTGCTCCTTGTGCAGGTCCGCCAGCTTGATGGGGGTCCTGATGCCAGCGACTACGTCCTCCCCTTGGGCGTTGAAAAGCAGTTCCCCGAAGAGCCCCTTCTCCCCGTCGGCGGGGTCCCTGGTGAACATGACGCCGCTCCCCGAGTTCCATCCCATGTTGCCGAAGACCATGGTCTGTATGTTGCAGGCAGTGCCCATGTCGTCGGGGATCCCCTCCGCCCTCCTGTAGGTGACCGCCCGTGGGATGTTCCATGAGTTGAAGACCGCTGCGATGGCAAGCTTTAGCTGCTCGTACGGGTCCGTGGGGAACTCCCTGCCCACCTCCTTCTTGAAGACCTTCTTTTGGCCCGCGACGGTCCTCTTGAGCCCCTCGACGCTGAGCTCCGTGTCCCCCTTGACGCCCTCCCTCTCCTTCTCGGCCTCGTGGACCTCGTCGAACTTCTCCCTCTCCGCGTACATGACCACGTCGCCGAACATGGTGATGAGCCGGCGGTAGGCGTCGTAGACGAACCTCTCGTCCCCTGTCTGCTCAACGAGGCTCGCGGCGACCTCGTCGTCGAGGCCCAGGTTGAGGACAGTGTCCATCATCCCAGGCATCGAGATCGGCGCGCCGCTCCTGACGCTGACCAGCAGGGGTTTCTCGGGGTCGCCGAGGATTTTACCCGTCTTCTCCTCGAGCGCCTTCACGTGCTCGAGCACCTCCTCCCAGAGGCCGTCGGGGAACTCGCCCTTGGCCTGGAAGAAGTCGTTGCAGGTGCTCGTGGTGATGGTGAAGCCCGGGGGGACCCTGAGCCCGAGGTTGGTCATCTCGGAGAGGTTCGCCCCCTTCCCGCCGAGGAGCGCCTTCATCTCCTTGGTGCCCTCCCCGAAGGCGTAGACTCGTTTAACCAACAATATAGCCTCCTGTTTCAAATTTCTTGGAAAGCGATGCAGATAAGCTTATGCTTGCCCCGAACTGTACCCCCTTCCCGGAATCCCCGTTCAAGTTTAATTTATATTCCGAATCCGTGCTTACCTAATAGAACCTGCACGGAAAAGTTGGGACATTCAATACATTCGACGTGGTAACCAAGTGTCTTCGATACTTTCCAGGCTGAGGGATGAGCTTTCATTCATTAGGGGCAACCTCCTAGTCCTCATCGTCAGCTACATGATGTTCCGCTTCTCCGGGGGGCTCGTCGGCTCTTTCTACTCCCTCTACGTCAGGGAGCTCGGGGCAACACCCTTCGTCCTCGGGCTGATCGGCTCCCTTGGCTCCGCAATCCTCGCCTTTGTGAGGATCCCCGGCGCCTACATAGCCGACAGGTACGGCAGGAAGAACATAATCGTCGTCTTCACATACGGGGCGGCCCTCTCCTTCCTGATTTACTCCCTCGCCCCCGACTGGCGCTTCATCGTGGTGGCGACGTTCATGTCCAACCTCTGCAACGTCTATCTTCCCGCCCTCGAGGCTCTGGAGGCGGACTCGATCCCCCTCGAGAGGCGGGGGATGGGCTACGCGTCGACCCAAGTCCTCCCCCACATCACGGTGATAGTCGCTCCGCTCGTCTCGGGCTACTTTGTGGAGACCATGGGGCTCGTTCCCGGGATGAGGGTCACCTACATCGTCGCCCTGGTGGGAGGGCTGTTAGCGGCGGTGACCCGCACCTTCTTCCTCAGGGAGACCCTTGAGACCTCTGAACGGGTCCGGCAGGGCGATCTGCGGGAGGTCTTCACCGAGTCCTTCCACTCCATCTCCGAGGTCTGGCGGGTGATGCCGCGGAACGTAAAGTACTTCACGGTGGCGATGCTGATCCTCAGCTTCCAGGGGCCCTTCTTCGGGATGTTTCACGCCCTCTACGCGAACGACGTCGTCGGGGTCAAGAGGTTCCAGTGGAGCTTCATGAGCACGGTCAACATGCTGATTGGCCTGGTTCTCGGCATACCCGTGGGTCGCCTCATCGACGCCATCGGAAGGAAGAGGAGCATGCTGCTCCGCTTCCTCTTCTCGACGCCCGTAGTCGTACTGATGGTCTTCTCCAGGGGGTTCCTGCAGCACCTCGTCGTAATCATCCTGTTCGCCGTAAGCGGCACCTTCTTTCCCGCCTTCAGGGCCCTCCAGGCCGACATGATCCCCCGCGAGGCGAGGGGCCGGGTCCTTGGTGTGATAGGGACGTTGAGGATCCTTGCGACGGTCCCCTCCGCCGCCCTGGGGGGGCTCCTCTACCAGACCCATCCGGCGCTGCCCTTCGCGCTGGCCATCGTGCTCCAGCTGATATCCGTCTCCATCATCTACTTCAAGGTCCAGGAGCCCAGCGTCCAAGAAGTGTGAGCTCCACTGGAAGACTGCGAGCGTTACGCTGCTGGATGATTGGAAAACGATATCACGGGGAACAGACCAATTCTAGTGATACTTCATGGCCGGTTTAGAGGAGCTGAAGGCGAGAGTAGCGGAGGAGGTCGAGGCCCAGAGGGGGCGGCTGCACCAGATCAGCAGGGTCCTCTACGAGAACCCAGAGCTCGGGAGCGAGGAGTTCAGATCCGCGGAGCTGCTCACTGGCGAGTTAGAGAAGGATGGCTTCCAGGTGGATAGGGGGCTGCTCGGGATGCCTACGGCGTTCTGTGCAACTTTCAGGGGAAGGGGCGAGGGCCCCAGGATCGCCGTCATAGCTGAGTATGACGCCCTCCCCGGCGTGGGCCACGGCTGCGGTCACAACTTGATCTCAGCGGCCGCTGTGGGCGCCGGCGTCGCCGCCAGTAGGGTGATCTGTGATTTGTACGGGGAAGTGCTAGTGGTGGGGACACCCGCGGAGGAGGGGCGGGGGCCCAGCGGCGGGAGCAAGGTCATCATGGCGGACGGGGAGTTCTGGGACGACGTGGACGCCGCGGTCATGCTCCATCCCGGCACCGGCTACAGCGTGGGCAACGGCTCGCTGGGCATCTGGAATGTAAAGATGGAGTTCCAGGGGCAGACCTCCCACGCCGCGGCCTCCCCTCAGAAGGGGGTGAACGCCCTCAACGCGGCCACCCTCGCCTTCATGGCTACCCACATGCTCAGGCAGGAGGCCCGCAGGGACGCCAACCTGGTGATCCACGGCATCATTACCGAGGGGGGGCTCGCCTCCAATATTATACCCGACAGGGCTGTCTGCGACTTCGGCGTACGCAGCACTGACGAGGTTTACCTGGAGGAGATGGTGGAGAAGGTGGCCCGCTGCGCGGAGGGGGCGGCACTCGCCATGGGAGCGAAGGTGAAAGTCACCAAGAGGAAGGGGTACAGCGGAAAGAAGGTCAACGAGCCCCTGATAGAGGCCTTGTGGGAGAACTACGCCTCTCTCGGCGTCGAGATGAAGCACTGGAGGGAGAGCGTCAGTGGAATGCCCATGGCTTCGACGGACTTCGGAGACGTCTCGCAGAGGATACCCGCGGCCAGCTCCAACATCAAGATCACCGAGTATGGTACGCCGGGCCACAGCAAGCAGATGGCTGAGGCGACCATGACCCCTGAAGGGCAGGAGGCGATGATCGTCGGGGCGAAGGCGCTGGCGATGACCCTCGTGGAGCTGCTTGCGGACCCTGAGAGGCTGAGGAGTGTGAAGGAGTACTTCGACGACCACTAGTCCTCTTTCTTCCATACTGAGAGGCCGGTGTACTGCTTGATGGCCTCGAAGCTGAAGGCGGCGCGCGCGCCGTCCGAGCGCGTGGATGGCATGTCCACCTCGGTCCTGTTGTTGAGGAGGAGCGGTCTCTCCCTGATGATCATGTAGACGTGGTCCCCGATGCGCGCGCGCGTGGATCTCAGGCGCGCGAAATCCATGAGACGTGAAGTTTACACACGAGCGGCATCCAAATTCATAATATTTATGTCACAATAAACATTGTGAATACACAAAGGAAGGAGTTGCCATCATCAGGAAACTTTGGAACCGGATCATCCAGAAGATCAGGGCGTACGATGACGAGAGCGGCAGACGCAGGCCCCATCTCTGGTACCTGGCGGGCGCCGGAGATATTTCTGGAGGGTTCTATGGAGAAGTCTCCGAGATCGAATGGATAGACGACGCGCTGGAAGCAGACTACCGCAGGAAT
>CP070784.1:812880-899221 GCA_020346605.1 Candidatus Bathyarchaeota archaeon
AGCCCCTTTTTCAGTATTACCTCGATGATGTCATCATCCAGTTCTGAAGCGTGCTCGATTGTGTCGATACCAGCTTCAGCCGCGTTGGAGCAGCCGATCCTCCCCTCGGAGTGGGAGGCCACCTTCAGACCGAAGTTGTGCGCCTCTTCCACGATGACCTCCAGTTCCTCCACAGAGTAGTTCCTAAAGTTGGGGTCGTTGGTGAGGCCCCCGGCCATGCCGCCGGTGGTCGTGGTCTTGATCCAATCCACCTGCTCTGCGACGCAGACCCTGGTCATCTTCCGGACCTCGTCGACGCCGTCGGCGGTGACGTGCACCCCCCTGAGGGGCATGGGCCTGATCACGTCGAGGTGGCTGGCCGTCGACGTGACGACCCCTGCGACCGAGAGCCTGCAACCCTGGACTAGCCCCTGCTCTAGGGCGGTCCTGAGGGCGACGGCGTCCCTGCCCGTGTACTCGGGGAAGGGGTAGACCAGGTCCCGGCAGGTGGTGAACCCCGCCTCGAGGAGCTGCCTTGCATGCTTAACGGCGTACAGCAGTGAGAGGGAGTTGGGGATCATGAACCGCTCCAGGTAGTTTAGCGGGCCTACGAGCTGGAAGATGTGGACGTGCAGGTCCATGAGGCCAGGCAAGATCGTGCAACCCTTGGCATCGATCACCTCTGCATCCTTCGGAACCTCGACCTCCTTGGAGTTTCCGACGCCGACGATCCGTGAGCCCTTAACGAGTACGACGCCGTCTTGCACGGGCTCCGAGCCGGTGCCATCCCAGAGGAGCCCTCCTTTGAACGCGATAATATCGTCCGACATGTTACATACACGACGCATGACGTTATGTCGCTTCTGTTTAAAACAACAATAGATAAAACGTGACTCACTAAGGATCTGAGTATGAGACTCGTCACTTTCCGCGAAGGTCGAGAGCTAAAGGTGGGGGCTTTGATCGACGGAGCGGTTCTAGACCTTAGGGGTGCCTTCGATCACCTCTCTAAGGAGGTGCAGCCAATGATGGACCATGCCTTCAACGACATGAAGATCATCCTAAAACACTTTCCTGAGGCCATGCCCGTGATGCAGGAGCTTATCAGTAGCGTTGAGGGCGACTCGAACTTGGAGAGGAAGTTCCTAAAACAGCGAGAAGAAGTCCAGTTGACTGCGCCGATCCCACGACCATCGAAAACCATGATCACGGGCCCCTCGTGGAGGCAGTACATTAGGGACGGCAGGGTCCCCGACTTCATCTTCATATTGAAACCCCCGACCGCGATCATCGGCCCCGGCGACGACATCGTCTTCCCTAGGGACCAGGAGGAGATCGTTACAGAGGTCGAGCTAGCCATCGTCGTGGGGAAGCCCGGCAGGTACATCGGCGAGGAGGAGGCTTGGGACCACATCGCCGGGTTTACCGTCTTCAACGACGTTACAGACTATGGACTCTACACCAGACGCACACCATCAGCCATGATCAGGGCGAAGAGCTACGACACCTTCGCCGCGATGGGGCCTTGCATCACCACGAGGGAGCAGATAGGGGACGTACACGACCTCGAGCTCGTCCTCAGGCTCAACGGAGAGGAGAGAGTGAGGGTCAACACGAGCGAGATGATTTATCCTATCACCCACTTCGTAGCCAGCGTCTCCGAGGTGATGACGCTTCGGGTAGGTGACGTGATAAGCACGGGGTGTCCCCAGGTGGTTCCTGTACAACCGGGTGACTCCGTCGAGGCGGAGATCGAGAACATCGGGGTTCTCAGGAACCAATTCGTGAATTGGAAGGAAATATAGAGGACGGTTCAAGAGTCTCAGTGATGGCGTTGTCGAAGGTCGCCGTGGTAAAGGGAGAGAGAGGTCACAGGCCCGTCTTCAGGGCACTGGACCTGATAGATTACAGGGAGGCACTGGAGGGATGGGAGAGGGCCCTCGTCAAGGTAAACTTCATCACCACCAAGACTTGGGACACAGGAGCCACCACCGACCCGCTGGTGGTCGAGGCCATCATCCACAAGCTCAAGGAGCTGCCGCTGGAGGTCTACGTCGTCGAGTCGGATGCCACGATGACCAACGCCGACAAGGCGTTCAAGGCCACCGGCATGAGGGAGATATGCGAGAGGAACGGCGTCGGCTGGATCAACCTTCGCCATGAGAAGGAAAGAGTCAGGATCGACGTGCCGGACGCCCACACGCTGGACAGCATCAAGGTTCCCAGGATAGTGACCGAGTCCGCGATTGTCAGCGCGGCGAAGATGAAGACCCACTCGGAGACCCAGGTGACCCTCGGCCTGAAGAACATGTTCGGGCTGCTCCCTGACAAGTTCAAGGGGAAATTCCACGCGAGGGGCATACGCAAGGTGATAACTGACATCAACACCGTCCTGAGGCCCGTCCTTACGGTCATCGACGGCTTCGTAGCCATGGAGGGTAGGGGACCCGTGTCGGGCAGGCCCGTGAAGATGGACACAATAATCGCCGGGAGGGACGTGGTCGCAACCGACGCCACGGCTGCGAGGGTCATGGGCTTCGACCCTCACATGGTCGGCCACATAAGGATGGCCCACGAGAAGGAACTTGGAGAGATCGATGATATCGACGTCGTGGGCGACGGCGTCGATGCCGTCAGGAGGGTCTTCGCGAGGCTCTGATGCCTCGGGTCTCCCTAGCCAGCTCCCAGACCTCGCTCAGCTTGAATGGGTATAGCTGGGCCAGTTCATTCGCCTCCTTCCGGGGTACGCCTGACGAGATCAGTTCTTTCTTGAATCGCCTGACCGCACCCTTGCGTCCGAAGTAGTATCTCCAGAGCACCAGGGGGAGCGTGAAAAATATCTTGAAAAAGTAAAAAATGGTGGTAAGAATACTTCTGATGGACACGTCTCGGCTACTCCTCATCGCGTCTTCGATGCCTTGAGACCCTCATGTCCTTAATCATCTTGGACCAGTTCGTGAGGGTTCCGACGTACTCCCGGGTCATCGCCATGGCCTCTTCCTCTGGGATGCCCCCCTCGATAAGGTTCTTCCTGAACTCGGCCACAGCCTTACCCATGTTCCCTGCGGCCTCAGGGGAGAATAGGCTGTCCAGGACGCCTTTAATCATGTTGGGGATGCCTGTCGTGATCACCTCGAAGATCTCGGCGACCTCGGTGGCATCATCAGAGAAGTACCTTCGGTCTCTCTTTTCCTCATCCATACGTTTCACCTCTACATTTAATATGGGGTGATCACGGGAAATAGGTGTTCTGTACAAACCTGATCAGATGTTGATCAGTTCTAAACGTTGCTTGTGTCTTATTATTGGTGATCAAAACGGGGTTCTTTTTTAAAAGATGGCTGTTTTTTATTTCACTCTTTGAGCCTGTACTCGAACCCATCTCCTTTCTTGATGATCCCCTCCTCGAGGAGGTCCTGGATGCGCTTGCGGACTGTCACCCGTGAGGCGGAGCCCCTCTCCCCCGCAATCTCCCGCGTGAGCTGGGAGATGTTCATGGGCCCCTTGATGGCGAGGGCGTTGAGGATTATCCTTGAGACCTCGTCCCGGGACTCAGGGGCCTTCTCAAGGTACCTCCTGACGCCGAGGAGCCGCTGGATCAGCTTTAGCGGCTCACCGTAGAGGGCTGTACCCACTCTTAAATCCCCCATGAGCTGCGCCAATTCGGGGTACTTCCGGCTCTCCGTGAGAATCGCCTCTAGGTAGTCAAGGCGCTTCATCATCATCTCAAGCTTCTCGTTGAGCGCCTTCAGGTCATCCCCGACGCCGGACAATGCAACCGTTGAGAATAAGACGCTTTAAAGTAAAACATTGATCATACTGCCGGTGACTGCAGCCGCGCGCGCAGCAGGTAATAGATTACTAATGCAGCGAGAATTGAAATATATGGGAAACCTGGAATTCCTTTATTTGGTTCAGATTCAGGTTCTTCTGTTTCAGTTATGGTTTCCTCAAATGGTTCTTGTTTTATTTCGGGTGATTTAGAGAAGCTAACCTTATCGATTAAATTACCATTGATGTCTTTCGCCTGTAAACGTAATGTGTTATTAGCAAAGACATCTACAACACAAAAATTATGTGTCAGATTCTGGTATGCCATAAACCAATAAGGTTGATGGGAACTCAAGCCTCCTCCCCAGCCTCCTGATATAATGTACATGGTTCCATTTGAGTAGTCTTGTACCTCAGTTTGCGAAGTCAACCAATTAATTGGATAGGTCCGCTGATATCCATGGATATGCCCATTGAAAACTATGTCAACATGGTATTCATCAAAAAATGGAACCCAATAATCGCGCGCGCTGCCCTCAAATGCTGGTTTATGGTACACTACGAACTTCCAAAGATAATTGGAGTGACTTTCTAAGTCTTCCTTGAGCCAATCAAGCTGTGGACCTGACACATCATTAAGTATGTATGCGTTGTCAAGGACAATTATATGAATGTCGGGACCCCAGTCAAGAGAGTACCATCTTTCATTTCCAGGTAGAACGAATTGTGGGAAATATTTACTAGTAGTGCTTTGAGGGTTTTCGTGGTTTCCAAGAGCTGTTATGATGGGTATTATTTGACCATTTTCTCCTATCCAGTTGGAGTCCACATGGTTGAACCATTCATCCCACTCCGATTGAACCTTTCCGTCCATTACAATGTCTCCTGAATGCAACACGAAGGAAGGATTTGTTTTCGCCATTGCTAATGATATTTTTTCCCTAACCTCTCGGTAGTACTCGGGACGTGAATAATATATCTGGCTGTCTCCTCCCATCACAAACCTGACATCTGAAGAAATTGAAGTTGCTGTGCGAAAACTTCTTTCCTCACCATATCCTCCGCTTGAGCCTCCGCATATGAAGTAATACACTGTGTCAGGGGTTAAGCCAGTTAGTTCTACATTATGTATGTATCCTGAGGCACCTTCGTAGGTGTAATGTTTTCCTGTTACACTGTATTTGTACTCACCTACTTCTCCTTGTCTTGAAACTTGGTCATATAATACTGTGTCTCCTGATGTTGGGGTGTTTGTCTGCCATGTCACTGTTATAGTAGTGCTGGTATCGTTTTGCCATGTTAAATGTAAATGGATAGGCAAATCGGTTGATTGAGCATATGCACCTGCGTAAAAGGTGCACAAAGATAACACGAATAACAATACGATGATTATCCTCAAAGTTATCCTAGAAATTCTAACTTCTTTCATCTACCCTCACCTTGATATGCATGACTACACAGATCAAATTTATACGTTTTAATATTCAGTATAAAGATGCGCGCGCGAAGCCGCCAAGGTCGCCCTCCGAGAATACCCCGACAAAAGACTGATAATCCACTATCTCCAGCCTCACTGCCCGTACGTAGCTTTTTCCCTATTTTTTCCTTTTTCTACTCACTCGGTTTTTTCCACGGGTACCATTTTTTTCCCTGCTCGTGTGTGCGTTCCAAGTCCTGCTCCATCTGATATACCTGTTTCAGTCGCTCATCTGCCTCATCTTGAGTCGTCACACCTGTACCTGAAGGCGGCTCACTTGGTAGCGTGGTTTCAGCTGGATCAGCTGCTGGAGCTGGATCACCTGCTGGAGCTGGTGGAACACCATCCCCTAGGGTAGTCTTTTCCAGCCCCTGAGGCAGGTCACCCAAGCTAGGCAGCTCAATCAACTTACCCGCAGCTAGTGCAGGTGCAGGTGAACGAGTCACCCTCCCGCGCGCGCTCTGGTGTTTCATCACCGGCAGCTTCAGCTTCAGGCGACTTTATCCTGGTGGGCGCTCTCTCTTTTCCCTGTATTCACAAGAATTTTTATGGGAGGGAGGTGTTTCCATACCAGGTGATTTTTCCATTGGAAAATAGGAATGAGATCTCGGACGAGGAGATCCTCGGCTACATGAGACAGGGCTGGAAGTTCCGCAGAAAGAGAGTGAAGAAAAAGTACGAGTACATAATAAGAAGACGCAGGACGGCCGAGAGGGGCATGGGGCCCTTCAACGAGGGGTTCTGGGATCGGATACTGTTTCTCGAGTACAGGTTCAACTCGGAGGAAGAGAGAGACAGGGCACCCCCTTCGTTACGCGCATCGCTGACGCAGCGAGACCGTAGGCGCATTGCACGGTCCCGCGACCAGTTGATCAGCACCTTGAGACTTTTTAGAGGCATGCAGATGGCGGAGAAGTGTGTTCACGCTGTGGAGGGTTTCTGCAGGTTCTGGGTGTGGGAGCATGAAGATTTCTTTTCCAGCTATTATAAGGATATACTGATACCAGGGTCAGAGTACAGCAGAAGAATAGTGAGCGACGAAGGCGTGGATGCGTGGATATTTCAAGCCGACTCTCTCTATTGCGGGGGCTGCCCGGCTTATACACAGAGCTCCAATTGATGAGAATCAGAGCCTACGCTGTTACATGTACCCCATGTGGTGTCATTTGCTTTATATTTGGCGTCAGTGGGTTACGTAGGCCTGTAACCCGAGGGAACGGGTTACCCCCACAGAGCCCCTCCTCTAGGACGGTGCTTGAATGGAATAATGAGCTCCCGAGAGCCTTCCACCGCCGCGCGCGCGACGTCGCAGTGACGGCCGACAACGGGGAGCTCCTGGGGGAGGGTGGGCGCTTCAGCCACGGCTACGGCAGGGTGGAGCCACTTCTACTGGAGGTTCCCTGGTTCAGGCGGGACCATGGAAACGAGTTCTAGTCTTTCACAAACCTTTTGTATTTTTCCAGGTCACCCTTCCAGTCCCTCTGGTTGATGGGCCAGGAGTACCGTGGTCGTCTGGGCTTGCAGATGATCTCCCTCACCTCGAAGGCTTTGAAAAAGTTGACGGAGTTGGCGGCACCCGCGACGATGGCAGTATCCAGCCCCACGAAACTCCCCGCCATGGCTATGGCCTCCTCTCCCTCACTGAGGTGGCCAGCGTCCGTTGCCTCAAGGATCGCTGTCATGCAGACGTGGATGCCCCCACTGAGGACCTTGAAGTACATCATGCCCAGCTTGCCGATGCCGGTGATCTCGGTGTGGGCGTCCAGGTTCCAGAATGGGTCGGTCCCCCTCACGACTCTGGCTCCCCTGCTCTTGAGCTCTTTAAGAATGTTCTCGTCCGCTATGCCGATCGCGAGATCCCCTATCAAGGAGTCCTCAACTGTGGTGCCAACCGCCGAGCTCACGACTATGACCTCATGACCGGGAAGGGCGTCCAGCACCTTGAGGGCGCTGAGGCCCGTCTCCGAGGCGACAACCACCTTTCTGATCCCTAGGGCCTCGATGCGCCCCCGGACCAGCTCGATGGTCTTGTCTGTGTTTATCTCTCCATGGACATCGAAGTAGAAGGTGGGCCTGCTCGAACCAAGTTCCATGACGATCGTGAAGAACGTCATTCAAGGTTATAATAAAACTCTCACTTCAGGACCACGGCGTTGCTCATGCCATGGCGGCGCCTCTCAAGGATGCCCCTCGCCTCGAGCCGGTCCAACACAAGGCTGACCTTGCTCTTGGAGAAGCCGCTCATCTCCACCAGCTGGCTCTGGAAGATGGTCCCCCCCTCGTTGGCCACTATTTGCACGATCCTGCGTTCGTCCTCAGCTGTTAGTCCCTCGATTAATTGATCCCAGTTACCCAGCTCGGTCGTAGTCTTCTCGCCGTTGGTTCCGTCGGCCTGTAAAAGGTTAATGAGGCTCGCACCTAACACGAAACATGAGACTCCGATCAAGAGCACGTCGAGCGTGCTGTAGATGCTCGGGACCTGGTTGAGTTCGACGACGTTGCCTTCGATGACGAACTGGACGCTCGAAGGCGTCATCATCTTGATGAAGAGGGCGAACGTCGACGCTATCATCCCGAACATGGCGAGGAGGGTCTTCGTCCTCATCTTTGCACATCCTATCAAGTGGTTGGACGGATATATGAGAGGGACGCTGAGATGAGCCGATTCACCATCATCCTCTCCGTTTCTCAATGGCTAGGGAATACCGCGAGTTCTATTCAAGGCTCTGTCCACCGCTTCCCGGAACAGGGCAGGTGGCTCCACTTCGTCAGAGTAGACCGGTTCTCCCACGGACCAGTCGCTGATCTCGACCTGCACGTTGTAGCCCGAGCCGTCGGAGAAGGTGATCGTAACGGTCACTACAGGCCTCGCCTCCAAGACTATCCGCGTATCAGACCGCATTAATGTGCTATTCTGGAGGATTTCCCCTATCGCTTGTGCGCCGTGGATCGTGGCCTCCACGGAGTATTCCTCACCAGATAGGAGGGTCCCTATCCACTCATCCTCGAATACTTTCTCGATCGCGTGCGCCTTTATCTCCTCCCTATCCTCGGGCCCGAGAGAGTCCCCAGGATCGAACACGACTCCTTGTTTCCAATCCATGTGTAATACTAAAGTGGAGGTGCTCTTGCCTGAGGCATTTACATAGACGTAGCCGAGGAAGACTCCAGCGACGATGAGCGCCGCTATTATTATGGTTCTACTCTGCAGATCTGATTTTTCACCAAACATTTCGCTGCCTTAATGCTCGAAACGGCATATGAGGGTTTGTCGTAAACTAGTTTTGAATCGGTTGTGTATCATATTTAGATAATCTTTACATGCTAGCTTGCACAGATATTGCCGAGTAAAAGGGTGAAAGTACACTAAAATGGTCCTCGAGAAGCTGGGCTCAAGCCTGTACGACGCTATACGGAAGGTGATCAGGGCCCCCGTAGTGGACGCAGACCTCGTCAAGGAACTGATACGGGACTTCCAGAGGGCGCTGCTACAGGCCGACGTCAACGTCCAGCTGGTCATGGAGCTCAGCCAGAACATCGAGAAACAGGCCCTCGACGAGGAGCTGCCCCCCGGCATCAGCCGGAGGGAGCACGTCGTCAAGGTCGTCTACGACGCTCTCACATACTTCGTCGGTGAGAAGCAGATACCCCTCGACATCAGGCCAGGTAAGCAGAACGTCCTAATGCTCATCGGCATCCAGGGCTCCGGTAAGACTACACAGGGGGCTAAGCTCGCACGTTACTTCCAGAAGAGGGGGTTGAAGCCCGCCCTCATCTGCGCGGACACCTTCAGGCCCGGTGCCTTCGACCAGCTCAAGCAGCTGGCGGAGTCCATTAAAGTCGACTTCTACGGGGAGCCCGACAGCAAGGACCCTGTCAAGATAGCCAGGAACGGTGTTAAGACGTTCAGCGACCACGAGGTCGTCATCTTGGACACCTCTGGCCGCCACAAGGAGGAGAAATCTCTCATCGTGGAGATGCAGCAGATCGCCAGGGAGGTCCGGCCCCAGGAGATCATCCTCGTACTCGATGGCACCATCGGCCAGCAGGCCGCGGCCCAGGCCGCCGCGTTCAACGAGGCGACGGACGTCGGCTCCATCATTATCGCCAAGCTGGACGGCTCCGCAAGGGGTGGAGGTGCGCTGTCAGGCGTAGCGGCAACAGGGGCGCCCATCAAGTTCATCGGCACAGGGGAGAAGATAGAGGACCTGGAGCCCTTCGTCCCGGGCAGGTTCATCGGACGCCTACTGGGGATGGGGGACATAGAGAGCCTCGTCGCCAAGGTCCAAGAAGCCGAAGTCCAGGTCACCGAGAGGGACGTCAACGCGATGCTCAGCGGTAAGTTCAGCCTCGCAGACATGTACCAGCAGTTCGAGGCTATGAGGAAGATGGGGCCTCTACAGAAGGTGCTCTCCATGGTCCCCGGGTTCAGCTATCAGCTGCCCCAGGACCAGCTGGACCTAGCAGAAGATCGCATGGATCGGTGGAAGTATATCATAGAATCCATGACCCCTGAGGAGAGGGAGAACCCAAAAATACTGAACGCCTCCAGGGTGAGGCGCATCGCACGGGGCTCCGGGACCGATGAGAGGGATGTAAGAGAACTTATTAAGCAGTATAACGCGATGCGTAAGATGCTCAGGCAGCTAAAGGGTAGACGGAGGATGCTCCGCAGGATGCCCTTCAAGCTGGGATGAGGGCGTGAAGATGGGAAAATCCAGAGGACCCCGCCGGAAAAGCCGCAGCGTGCTCACCAAACGCGTGAGGGAGAAGGGAAAGTTAGGCCTCAGCAGGCTCCTCGCGGAGTACGAGGTGGGCCAGAAGGTGGTCATTAACATCGACCCGGCGATCCACAAGGGGATGCCCCACAAGCGGTTCCAGGGCAAAGTGGGCACAGTCGTGGAGAAGCGGGGAAAGTCGTACGTACTTGATATACCCCAGAGGAAGACCTCGAAGTACATCATCGCCAGGCCCGAGCACATCAAGAGTCAGTAGGGGGCGTTCTGTGTGTCAGTTGTCGAGAAGAAACCAATCACGATAGCAGAGACCAAGGAGATCCTAGAGGCCCGCCTCGAAGAGCTGGATCCTCTGCAGAGGAGGGTTCACGACTACACGGTGAGGCTCACTAAGCTCCCTTCCGAGAACGCCGAGGCCCTGGTCACGGAGCTCGTCGAGCAGGCGGAGCTTGAGCGGGGCCTGGCGGTCCAGATCGCCAACAGCCTCCCAACGAGCGTCGGGGAGCTCAGGACCTTTCTGGGTAGGCGGAGGATCATCGCCGAGGAAGTTATGAACTCCATTTTAGGGATAATTGAGAAATACAGGTCCCAATAATATACTCTCCAGAAGCGTTCTGGAGGTGTCAGAGTGGAGAGAGCCCCTAAGAAGTACGAGGAGTACGCCTACGTTCTGGACGACCTGCCCCACGGTAGACCAGGTGCACCGAGGACCCAGTACCACGGCCGGGCCGTCATCCAGATGATTGGGCAGACCTACTTCACCCTCCTAGAGGCCGTGCCCCGAGATGGCATGTCCTTCGATATAGGGGAGCGCATTTACGTCGGCAAGAAGGGGCGCACCAAGGTCGAGCACATACTGGGCCGCGTAGCCTACGAGGAGCTCACGTCGGCGGCGAAGGCCGAGTTGCTGCCCGCCATCGAGGCGATAATCCAGTCCGATCCTAAGAAGTTCATCTCGTTCTTCAACCAGTCCCAGCCCGTGACCCCCAGGATGCACTCCATGGAGCTGATACCGGGGATTGGTAAGCGGCTGATGTGGCAGATACTGGATCAGAGAGAGAGGGTGCCTTTCGACAGCTTCGAGGACCTCCAGAACAGGGTGAACGTCACGGACCCAGTGAAGTTACTGGCCCGCAGGGTGATCAAGGAGCTCTCCGAGGACGAGAAGTACCAGATCTTCACTAGACCAATATGATTACGCGGGCCTCCGTCGGATATTGTTATCTCTCCTTATCCGTTTTGACTCAGAATATTGACCTGCTTGATTGGTCCATAAAAAAAGGTTTGAAATTCATCCATCATCCTTGACGAGCGTCCGGGTCCTCAGATGAGGATGCTGAGCTCGTCGAACAGCAAAATGCCCAGCGTGTGAATGATGAGGATGGATATGCCCTCGTCGAGGGTGAGCCTGTTGTCGTCGACGATGGACTTTTTCACGATCCAGAGGGTCGCGGCTATCGCCAGGAACTGGTATATGACGTAGCCGTCGAGGTGGACGGGGACGATCAGGGCCAGCAGAGGAAAGATGAGCATTATGCTCTGGGTGATGCCTGAGAGGAGATTGGAGACCCCTAGCTCCACGTGGCCCTTCCGAGCGCCGATGAGGGCTATCCCATGCTCCGGGACGCTTCCGGCGAAGCCGATGACTGTGGCCGCGATGACCACGTGGAGGTCCAGCATGTGAACCAAGTACTCAGAGGAGCCCGAGATGAGCTCGGCGGCGATGACGATCCCCACCAGGCCTAGCAATACGGGGGCGAGCCAGCCGCGGCCGTGTGCCTCGGGGGCATGAGGGTACCCGTCTTCGGCTCCCTCGTGCTCGTTCTGGGCCTGACGCCTGGATATGAAGTAGAGGTAGCTCGCGAAGGCTATGAGGAGGAAGATGGGAACCTCTATCGGGAGGTAAGCGGCGTTCCCTGTGCTGAAGAGGTTCAGTATCACTCCGGCACCGAACACGATACCGCAGAGGGCTATGGCGATCCTCATAATCTCGATGTCCTGCTCCATCACCTCCTTGGGCATCACGATGGCGCCGCCTTTGTAGGTGAGCATCACGACCAGCACTCCGAGGAGGAGGCCGTTGAAGGCCGACGCGAGCATTACGGTGAGGATGGCTACCTCCCGGAGTTCCGGGGAGAGGACCATGAACGCCGTCATCACTCCCTCGGGGAGGTTCGACGCCAGGCTGGAGATAATACCGGTGACATGGGGAGAGAACCCCATATCGGTGCCGAACTCCCTCAGCCCCTCCACCATGGGCTCGCTGGTGAGCACCACGATCGCGAATCCGATCACTAGGGACACAATGGAGTAGGGCACGCTCTCCGGGCCCAGGAGCATCAGTGCAATCCCGGCGATTAGCGCTGCTCCCACTATTATTCGGTTCTTCATGTTATTCATCAGGCTCCCATTTAGTCTTGGTAACAACCGTTCCTCACATACAAGATTTTCTGTTTGATAGAACCGACGTCAACATGTAAGATCGCCTTAATTTAGATCTCCGAATCACCAATTGCGAGATACTCTGAGAATGAGATTTGGGAGCAGATCAGCGAGGCATAAAATACTAAGTCATTATTGTAAGTATTAAATTTTAGTTGAGAGTACTACATTACAGTTAGGTTCCACAAAGATCGTGGTCGAACATGAGTGACATAAAGGAGTCGACGTCTAGACGGTCTCCGCAGGGCAGACTAGTACTCCCTTCACTAGTCCTGGCACGGTTCGCAACACAGCCGTCGGGGCTGATCACAGGGCTGCTCCTAATAGACATCGGCCACACTTACGGCATCTCAGTCGGTGAGGCCGGTCAAATGAGGGCCTTCTCCTCCACCATCGCCCTGGTGTTCGCCCTACTGATGGGGGTTCTGAGCGTCCGGTACAGACACAAGACGCTGCTTCTAACGGGGTTCTTGTTCTATTGTGTCAGTGCTTTGGGCTGTTTTCTGGCTCCCAACTTCACGGTGATGACTGTGGTTTACTCTCTCTCTGGGATCGGGATGGCCATGGTCAGACCGATGTCCTCTGCCCTCGTGGGAGCATACATACCCCTTGATAAGAGGTCGAACGCCATTGGCTGGATCCTTGCAGGAGGCTCTATATCCTATCTCGTCGGAGCCCCGGTTGTGAGCTACCTCGCGGGCCTCGGCGGCTGGAAGATGGCCTTCCTAGGGTATATGCTGCCAGTCTCCCTCGTGAGTCTACTCCTAGCCTTCACAGGCATTCCAAAAGAAACTATTAACCCTGAATCACCAATAGGGGGCTTAAATTATCTGGATGGATTCAAGGAAGTCTTGGCCAATAGATCCGCCGTAGCCTGTCTTATTGGTGCATCGCTTGGAATGGCCACATGGACAGCCACTCTTACATACAGCACCTCATATTTCAGGCAACGGTTCTCCATCCCGACGAGCTGGGCGTCGCTAATTCTATCGGGGCTCGCTCTCTGTTTCACGTTAGGGAGCCTCTCCGGGGGTTATTTAATAAACATCTTTGGTAGAAGGAGATTCACAATTATATCGACGATTCTACTGGGGATATCCACAATGCTCTTCCTAAACTTGGGTGTACTATGGCTGAGCTTGGTACTGGCCTTAGTTTGCTGTGTCCTAGCAGGGATGAGGTACTCAGCCTCTGATAACCTCACACTGGAACAGATTCCCGAGTTCCGGGGAGCCATGATGTCCATCAGCTCGGCGGCATCAAGCTTGGGCTCGACCCTCGGCGCAGGAGTCGGGGGATTGACATTGATATCGTGGGGTTACGGTGGTCTTGGATTGTCTCTGGGCTCCTTCGGTATAGCGGCTGCGGCTATCTACTTGTTATTTGCCATCGACCCGACAAGCAGATTTCCAAGATAGTGACGACTAAGCTCTTTCTTTCGCACGAGCTCAACCGAATGACAAGTTTCCTGATATAAAAATGGAGAAAGGATGTTTTGTCTATGGACAAGATCCTTAGGATGCGCATTTGACGTTTAGAACATCGATGCGCGACTCGTCCATGGTGGTCTCCCGTCCTGATATGCCGCCCTCAGCGTTGATGATGTCCCTTGCCACGCCAAGATAATTCTTCAATGGCTGGAACCTGTCGGGGTGATGCTCCTCGTTGCCGTCGATGGGGTAGAGCAGGTGCTTGGACGACCAGTAGTCAAGGGCCACTGGGTCCAGGCTCGCCAGGAGTTGGTCCAGCCTCGTGGTGTTCTCCGGCGGGTATCCGGCCCACATCACCTGAGTCACCCAGATGCAGTCCATGATGTTGAGCGTCGGCGCCCTCACCTTGGCCACCATCTCCCCGAGGTGCTCTCCGATCTTCTCGTAGTGGCGCTCACGCCTGTGTCCGTCGGCCATCGAGAGGATGCCGTAGTAGCTCTTCAGCGCCCCGGTGACCCCGCAGCCGCCGTGGTGCTTCAACACGGGGACGTTCACCAGCTTGAGGTTGTCGTCGTGGCCCGAGCCATTCCAGATCCCCTCCCTGAGCTCCACCCTGTTCCCCTTGGAAGTGGTGAAGCAGGGATACGAGACCTCGCCGTACTTCCTGTAGCCGTCCGTCTTGTGATCGTCCGCTTCGATGAATGTCTCGCGCACCGGGTCTAGGAGGTACATGGACACCCTCTCGTCGTCGAAGACCTCCTTCACAAGGTAAGAGAAGGAGTGGCTCTCGTCCTCCGCGTTTGCGTGGACGCCCGTGTCGGTGTACTGCCTCCCCCACATGGTGTCGCAGTCGAGGCTGCCCCCGCTTTGCCCGTTCTCGAAGACGACCACCTCCCCGTCGAAGCCGTCGGGGTGCTCCAGGACCCTCTGTATAAGCCCCCTGATCACGTCGGAGTTGGTGCACCCCCTGTACTTCCACTGGGCGTTCACCTTGACTAGGACGACGTTATCTTCACCGATCAAACCATCTGGGCTGCCTAACTCGGAGTCACTCCCTGTCCTGTAGAACTCGACACCGTGCTGCCCCATCAGCTCTAAGAGGGAGTCAAGGCCCTCGTGGTGGTTGCCCTTCCCGGAGGGGATCGGGCAGTCTGTGACCCTGAAGATTTCCGACTTTTCGCTCTTCATTTATCTCGTTGAAATAATGGGCTTCCACGTATTAGACTCGATCGTTCGACTCAGCCGGCTCCACGGGCGCGTTCTGTGTCAAAAGAGCCCTAATATGGCCTTGATGACCCAAACGAAAATTCGTAGTGGGAGCAGCGCGAGGTTGATGGCCAAACCGACAACCATAGCGACCCCGAACACGGTTGTGAAGATGAAGCCTGCTACCACCAAAGCGAAAAGTAATGCGAAAAGCGGAAATGTCAGACTCACCACCTAATATCACTAGCGATATGCGTTAATATAAACATTGATGTCGGAACTAGAAGAAAGCCCCGGCTTAATCTTTCACTCGCCGCAGGGGGACTTCCCCAAAAGGCTTAACCTAATACCGATGAAGCCAGATTAGAGAAGGGGGGCTAGAAATGGGAGTGCTAGATAGCAGGGGCGCGATCATCACAGGCGGGGCCAGCGGCATCGGCGAAGCCACCGTGAAGCTCTTTGTCGAGGAGGGGTGTCGCGTCCTTATAGCAGACATCCAGGACGACAAGGGAGAACTCCTCGCGGACGATCTCGGTGGAGACGCCTGTTTCCTTCACACGGACGTGACACGTGAGGCAGATGTGAAAACCGCCGTCGACTGGGCCGTCGAGGAGTTCGGGCGCCTGGACTGCATGTTCAACAACGCGGGCATCGCCGGAGCCGTGGGTCCCATCGAGTCGGTGACCGTGGAGGGGTTCGACTCGACCATCTCAGTGCTGCTCCGCGGGGTTCTCTTGGGGATCAAGCACGCGGCCCCGGTTATGAAGGGGCGTGGACACGGTAGCATAATCAACACCGCAAGCGTGGCTGGCCTGCGGACTGGTTACGGCAACCACATCTACAGCGCGGCGAAGGCGGCGGTCATCCAGCTGACGCGCTCCGTCGCCATGGAGCTGGGCGAAAGCGGCGTGCGCGTCAACTGCATCTGCCCGGGCTTCATCCCGACGCCGATGATTGGACGGGCCAGAGGACTATCGATCGAGGAGGCCGATGCATCGGTCGAGAAGGTGGAAACCCTATTCGCAGGGGCGCAGCCCATCAGGCGCTCCGGCTCTCCCATGGACATCGCTAGGGCTGTCCTCTGGCTTGCCAGCGACGACTCCGCCTTCGTCAATGGACATACCCTAGTTGTGGATGGGGGAGTGACCGGAGGACGGATGTGGTCAGACTACCAGAAGGCGATCAGCCAACTGCGCGCTGCGATGGCACAAGACACGGGTTAATTGTTAAAACAGGCGTCTTTTCGAGCGAAAGTGAAACTCTACGGTCATGGGGTACTAGCGTAGCGTGAGCGATAAGGATCGAGATAAAGAAAAGGTGTGAGAATGTTTATTCTTTAGGTAAGGCTGCACTTCTTCAACAAAATTATTTAAGTGGAGTCCTGTTGGTGAACGCGTCCCCGATTCTCGACCCCACGCTATGGTATCCCCTGTCTCCAGAGCCGAACAGTATCGGCTTGATCTTCTGGAGGTCAGGCCTCTCGTCCGTGAGCACATCTTGGTCCGCCTTTACGTCGATGATCTCGCCGACGAACATTGTGTGGAGCCCCAGGTCGACGACCTCCTTCAACTTGCATTCCAGCACGAGGGGGTACTCATCGACATACGGTGCGTCAACTGCCCCACTCCTCGCCGGCGTCAGAGCTGTGTCCTCGAACTTGTCAGTGTCCCTTCCCGAGGCTATGCCCGCGTAGTCCGCCTCCCTCCAGTACTCCTCCCCGGGGATGCTGACCGTATAGGCCCCCCGGCTCAGGATGTTCCCGTGGCTGTACGTCGCCTCCCGTAGGCTGACGTAGACGCAAGGGGGCCTCGAGCAGCATATCCCTCCCCAGGCGGCGGTCATCATGTTGGGCCTGCCATCAGCATCGTACGTGCCCACGACCCAGACCGGAGATGGAGCTGCGAACGTCCTCGCCCCAATAGATTTCTTCATGGCGTATCGAGGGATGACTTAGCCTTCCCCCTTCTATAAATGCTCATTCCCAGCGCCCACACTCGTGGAACATCGCGTCGGACCGCGATCGTCAGGTGGTGGCGCTGAAGCGGAGGTTAGCCCGGTGGATCGATTCCGACGCCGGTGTACCAGGTGACCTGACCCGTGTCGGAGTCGTAGTAACCGTACCTTGTGGTCTCCAGCTGGCCGTCGTCCAGGGAGTACCCCCAGATCTCGTGGTCCACGTCCAGCCGGTCCCCGTACTCGTCCATCCGGCAGCTGCCGCTCGCTCCGACATAGTCCTCAGCGATGTCGTCTAGCACCTCCTCTATCAGGTACGTCTCGGTGGACCACGTCTCAATCACCGAGAGACCGTATATCCACGCGGCGTCGTACATGGCGGAGGTGTAGAAGCTGGGCGTGCTCCCCGTGATCAACGAGTACTTGGTCGCGAAGTCGAAGTACTCGTCGCTCTCCTCCTGGGCCACGACGGGTCCGAAGAGCTTCAGGTGGGCGGCCTCCTCAGAGTTGCTCTTGAACAGGCTCGTTTTCTGTGTTGTGCCGGCGGAGCCGAACCACTTGAGATCATACATTGTTGGAAAGTTATTTACTAAGGATAGTAATGAGTTCACCTCTTCCCGTCCGACGACTTTTACAGCGACACTTTCTTCACCATATACGTCAATTGCATTCTGTGCCCATATTTCGACAGTGTTGAGGACGCCGATGAAATTCTCTATAGCGGGATCGTATCTGTACCTCTCGACGATGGTCCCCCCCGAGGCCTCGTACTCCATCTTGAAAATTTCGTAGTACTTGTCAGCCCACTCGTCGCCTCTCTGGATTACGATCAACCCCTCGATCCCCCAGGAAGCCACGGCCTTAGCTTGAATTGGGGCTTGGATTAAGTCTGTCGGGCATGTCCTGTACAGGTTGTCCCCGGCAATCGCCAGTTCTCGCGAGTTGGCGCTGGGGCTTAACATCAGCATGTCGCGCTCGTCCGCGTGGAGGAGGGATGTCGAGGTCTGCTGATTCGTTCCGTGGCCAATCACGAGTTTTATACCCGAGGAGTTAAAGTCGACGATGTTGGTCACGGCCTTGGCGACGTCATCACGGTTGTTCTTGACCACGAGATCGAACTTATAGGGCAGGCCCTGATCCTGCGAGTAGTCGTTTATCTCCTGTTCGAAGATTTGCTCTACGGCCCACACTTTCTGCAGCTCTTCGTTATTGACTGCGGTTATACCGATCCTTACGGGGTTGGCTTCGAAGAAGTCCTCCAGCAACGTCCTGTAGTATGCGAGCCTTTCCTCGAAGAACGATATCTGATCCACTTTTTCGGCGATCTCGTCCTCAGCTTTATCCAACAGGGTCTCCAGGCTCGATATCTGTTCTTTGTACACCGGGGCCTCCGACTCCAGGTCGGCGATCTCATCCTCGAGGGTGGTCACTAACGTCTCAAGGGTTAAGATGCGGGTCTCCAGCTCGGTTTTCTGGCTTTCGTATGCGGATCTTATCGACTCGAGTTCGCTGACAGTCGCCGTTAGATTCAGGATGTCGGCGGTGAGATCCGTGACATGTGCCTCATACTGGGCCACTTGGCTCTGGAAACTGGTCGAGAGGAAATAGTACGCACCTCCTCCACCGATCGCGAGGCCTAAAACCAGCAGGACGACAGCTAAAAGGGGAATCGTCTTTTTAACGGACATGATTACAAGATCTACTTCGTATAATTTAATTTGTGCGTATGGTAAATCTGGTCCAAAGTCTCTGTTTGCCCCTCGTTTCATGTGCGCTTCGGCGTGTATTGCGCTCATGGTCTTAACGGCGATTCAGAGATCACCGCTGTTTTATCATGATTACTGTAACTCTAGTTTCTCCACGATCAGGAGAAAGTCGACGTACGTGGCTGGCATAGGGGTTACATTCGGAATGATCGAAACGACTTCTCCCTCCAAGCTGTTCAGGAATTGCTCCAGTCTCTGCTGGTCCCTTGTCATCTTTATGTCGAACCGGTAAACTCGGTATTTGCCTTTCAGTCATGTCACCTCCAACGGTTCTGATCTATGAATCGGATCAGAATATATCTGAGGCGATTTGATGATATTAACGTTTAGAGGTCGAGCAGCCCGTTCGCGATCTTCTCGTAGCCACCAGGAGCGTGAACGCGGACCCCTGTTAGGAGCACGACGCAGGATACGGTCTCTCCGAGTCAGGGAGAGTCAGGACGCCGAATAGTTCGTCAGGATCGCACTGGATGTCAAACTCTGCTTGGGTTCCGACTTGAATCTAACATTAGATTGAGACTCTATAGCCCTCTTTCTGGAATTAGGTACCTCCTGCTATGAGGGTTGGTAAGACATAGATCTTCTTAGAGTTGACCACACAGCTGGATGTCGTTGTCCCAAGTCGATGAGGGTGCCCCGTTGCGCCCCATCGATATTTATTTAGCATCAAGACCCTAGTCACTTAGGAAGGCAGCGATATGAGCGACAACAGGGACATGTGCTTTGGGAGACGCAGTTCGACGGTCTGGCCTTTGGTCGTAGGCTGCTTCATAGTGCTCGTCGGTCTCATCGAGCTCTTCGGCGACACGTATAGGTGGCTGAGCTGGGACAACGTCTGGCCGTACATAGTTATCTTGTTCGGGTTGCTGATAGTGGCAAACTCATTGTACAAGCGATAAACTTAAACCTCATTTTCTTTGCACCTCCTTCACATGTTTGAATGTCCAATGCGCGCGCCTAAACTCGTTGACAGTGTTATCAGCCTACATCCCTTTAATCGGTTGAAGGCTTTCTCGTAGGTGTTGTTCGAGTTTTTTTTAGGAATCCACCTATTCGGAGTCAATCATGGATAATAAAAAAGGCGGGTGCAATTTAGAATGTCCTGGGCCCGCAACGTGTGCCTATTTCTTGGATGCTTTAGCCAGTCCGACGCCCAAGGCTCTGCATTCGTCCAATGTCTTCGCGCTTGGGGCTCCGCTCGACTCAACTGGTGTCCCCACCTGTGTGCCTATCCGGCTGAAGATGGTCAACGCCGATCTGGCCCTGCCCCCTCCACCGTGGCTGTAGAACACGGCGTAGGGCTTGCCCTGGTAGCCCGCCTCGTTTCTGTGAATGTACCAGTCATCCATGAAGGTCTTGATCGTGCCGGCGAGGTAGCTGAAATAGTCGGGGGTGCCCAGGGCGACGCAGTCGTGCTGAGGATAGTCTTTGATGGGGTATCTCTCATCGTTGGCGTTGTGGAATGTCACTTCGCAGCCCTCGGATCTAAGGCCTTCCGCAACTGCCTCCGCCATCTTCTTGGTGTTGCCGTACTGCTGTGAGTGGTACAGCACAAGTGCCTTTACCATTGTCACCAGATGCTGGTATCCATAGGTCCTTTATTTCATTTCTTTCATTCTCTTTGTGTCTTCCAGCTTCTTTCTCCTTTTTTTACGCATGTCGTCTATCCAGTTCGATATTTCTCCTGGTATAGTTAGTACACCGTCCGGCGCCAGCATCATTAGGGTAACCAGGAATATGATGGAGTAGATACCCTTCCATGTTATCACGACAAGTCCGAACAGCCGGAACATGAACCCCTTGAGGGCTTCCTCTCCTATGGCCACGAAGGCTCCCCCTATTATGGCCCCGTAGATGTTCTCCAGTCCTCCGAGGACGCTCCCAGCCATAACGCTGACAACGAGCTCGTCGGCACTGAAGATGTTGAACCCCCCGCTGATGCTCATCATCGTTCCCGCATAGGCGGCGAGAGCGCTGGAGAGAAACCAAGACGTGAGGTGGGCTCTATTCACATCGACTCCCATGATTGCAGCCAGCCCCTCGTCCTCGGCGGTGGCCATGAGGGATACACCGTACTTGGTGCTCTTCAAGAAGTAGTGGAGGCCCAGGATCAGAAGGAGGCTCATGAACGGCCCCAGCAGCGCTATTCCTCGCACCTGTATCCCGAAAAGGTTCCAACGGATGCTGTCCCACTGACGGAAACCCGTTGAGGCGATCTGTAGCGCGTTACGGGTGTAGTAGTTGTACATTCCGACGACCGATATCAGGGCCTGAGCGATGACGAAGAATGTGAACGTGAGGACGATGGGCCTGTTCCAGTCGGCGGCACGCGAGCCAACAGGGCGCACCACGTACTTGTAGAGTAACATCCCAAGGACTCCCCCCGCCAGCGTTGCGAAGGGCCAAGTGTCGTAGGGGTTGAGTCCGTAGAACTGGGTGAGCGACCAGCTCACGATGCTGCCGATGCCCGCGTAGTTAAGGTGGGCGAAGTTGGGAAACTTCTCCATCTTGTAGGTGAACGTGAACCCGATGCAGAGGATCGCCATGGTGGAGATCCTGACGAGGTCCGAGATCCAGTCCTGAATTTTCTCCTCTTGCTTCAGTTCTTGCCTTTCCTCCAAGGTCATCAGCACGACGCGCCGCCTGAAGTGACACCGGAAACCCTCAAGGAACTCCTCGTAGGCCTCATCGAGCTCCTCTGGTGTCACAGCCCCCCTTGGGTAGATCAGGTGTGCGATGAAGACCCTCTTGGTATCGGTGCAGTTCCAGACCCCGACGATCCCCGACTGCTCGTCGGCCAGCGTATCCGAGCTGTTGTAGAACTGATACAAGAGGGTGTGATGGTCCAGCTCCCCCGTGAAGCGAGGTCCTGTGGTGAATTTAGGATCTTCTACCCCGGTATTCAGGTAGGCATACTCTAGTACCGACTCAAGGCTGCCAATTCGTTTATTTGGCCTCCAGATGACGATGGTCTCCTCGAGGGGGCTGCTCACGTTCATGTAGTATCCGTACAATCCTCCTTCCCTGCTCGAGGCGTTCACCCCCTCGAAGCTGACGTTGTAGAAGGCCATCCCCTCTCCAGGATAAACAAAGGACAGCTCCTTTCTGCTATCATAGTAGTATGTATAACCTCTCCACCGATCGTCGACTTGGGGCTCCCGCGTCGGGGGATGATTCCACAGGACGTTGACGCTGGTCAGGGAGCCCGTTAGGACTAAAATCCAGAGGACTGTCCTGAAGGTCGTGGGCTGCGTCCAGAATGCTCCTTTCTCCGCCATATTCATCACCTCATATGTACTGGAGCAGCGAGTTCGGATGGCGTCTCTTCACAGCTTCGTACCTGACGCAGAGCTCACGAAGGACGAACAGCCCCACTGCCCAGAAGACCAACGTTGGGATCAGCGGAAGCGTGAACGGCCTCATGGTGCCGGGAAGCCTCATCCTGTAGAGCCAGAGGTGGGTCAGGTAGAAGAAAAGGGGGTTCCTGCCCAGTGCGAGGATGAACCCCGTCATCCCCGTCCCGAAGTTGGGCCACGCCTGAAGCTGGAGCCCCAGAGCCATGAAGAGGCACATGCCTCCCAGGGTCCACAGGAGGAACGCCAGGCTCGGCGGATACTTGGAGACGTACAGCCACTCCATCAGGGAGTTGCCCTGCCGCGGGAGGAGATTGCCGTAGCCGTTGGCGAGGCGCACCGCGAACCAGAGCAACAAAGACGCGACTCCAACGCGCAGCAGCGGGGCCTTCAGCTCCCGTACCTTGGACGCTTCCAGCTCGGAGAGAAAGAGCCCGAATGCCCAGCCGACCCCCATCACGCCTAGCCAGGGGATCACGGGGTAGAGACCCGTGAAGGGGGCAAAATCGGGGTGGCGGCCGGGCTCGTGGATGATAAGCCTGGCGTACCAGCCCCACCAGGTGTCATCAGGGATCCAGTCGAGCCGCAAGTAGGGGTGGTTCAGGACGATGAGAATGCTCAGGGCTAGGATGACGTTCTGCGGGAGGCGCCTTAGCACGCTGAAGATGATGAAGCAGACGCCGATGCACGCTATGACGCCGAAGTAGTATCTCGAAGTGCCGAAAGCTGGCGCCACCACGAAGGCCTCGAAGAGCAGGAGCAGCACTCCCCTGATGATCATCCTCCTGGAGACGTCCCACTGCGACTCGCCGCGGCCCAGCCTCTTCGCCGTCGAGATGGCGAGGACTGTGCCAGCGAGGAAGACGAAGGTGGGGGCGCAGTAGTGGCTGACGAACCTGGCCAGGAACCAGACGAAGTTAGCGAACTGGGGTGCATTGCCCATCAGCCCCTCCCCGCCCCCGTGGTAACTGTTCCAGAAGCCTGAGATGTGGTCCCAAGCCATGATCGCCATCACGATCCCCCTGGCGAAGTCTATGAACTGGAATCGGCCGACGCGGACTGTTCTCGCGGAGGCCTCGAGTCTCTGCATCGCCCTTCGTAGTTTACATTACATTAAATAGTTTTATCGGCATCACCGCAGTCCTTACCAGGAACGCTCGCTCTGAAGTTTTCCCCAATTGTGTACTCAACGTCCATAATAACAAAGCTCGCGTCGCCTACGGTGGTGTTACAATGAGGATTTTTAGGAGTATGCAGTAATGGTCGCCTATTCCAACCTAGCGCGCTCTTTCACCGATACTAAAGTTACCTTTTGGCGCACGTGGATCTCAGGAGTCTTTTCTTGGGTGAAAGGAATGATCCCAGTTGATCCAGTACCTCCTCCCATGCTCTCCTGTGCCACTCCCTGGCCTCGGCCCACTCGTCGCCGTCTCCCCAACCCCCATGCTCCAAGGTCAATCGAGTTGCCCCTTCCTCCTCTCTGAACCCCACCTCGACATAGGTCTGCGGATCAGGTTCATTCATCAGCTCTCTGAACTGGTCTGGGCCCTTCCAGTTGAATCCCAGCCGGTCCATGGATTTGAACTCGGTTATGGTGCACCCCTTCGTGCTCATGTGGTCGTGGTCCTTGGGGTCGAAGTAGAGTTCATAGGCTCCCCCTGGGTGTGGCTCGATCTTTGCCTCCGGGGCGAAAAATTTGGTGATTCTCTCTGACTCTGTCCATGCACGCCACACTTCCCTGGGGTGGGCGTTGAGCTTGACTCTAAACTTTAGAGGTTCCATCTTTCATCACTTTCACGTTGGTGGAGTGTAATTGGTTACATTTTGTAACTTAATTACACTGTTATACTAAATCACCTAAAGTAATATTTAAGAAGTAGCTAACCCGAATGTAACTCCGTGAGCGACGTGTCACGGCTCAACTTCAGGCGCTGCCCCATTGAGCTCTCCATCGATCAGCTCGGCAGGAAGTGGGCGATGCCCATCGTGAGGGACCTCTTCAACGGCAAGACCCGTTTCAAGGAGTTCTTGGAGGCCAACCCCGAGATGAGCGCCAAGATGTTGTCCACTAGGCTGAGGGACCTGCAGGAGTTTGGCGTCATCGAGAAGAAGGTGGTGATGACCACGCCTCTGCTCATCGAGTACGGCCTAACGGAGAAGGGCAGGGCTCTGGGCGACATCCTGTACAGCCTCGCCGTTTTCTCGATGAGGTTCCAACCCGACGAGGTCTTCGACGGTCCCCCCGGGAACGCGGAGGAGGAACTGAGGAGGATCTTTCTAACTCCGATCTGAAGCCATAAAATGATCCAAGACTGTCATCTCGCGCTGCAGCGCGACGTCTCCATTTTTCCATCAAGAACATGGGCCACAGTTCCAAGCTGCTGCGCTACGAATCAAGGCTCGTTTTAGCGCGCGTCGAGAATGAGAGAAGTAAACGGATCATTGTGAGGATTTGTAGAAAGTGTATTAGAGCGTGAGTGGCGAAAAATGGGGGCCGGGGTATAAATATGTCCTCCCGGCTCCTAGTTTGCACAACGGGGAATCTCGATGGAGAGGTACTACGAGACCAACCTGAGACGCTGGAACGAGCTGGTGGACATCCACGCTGGGTCAGAAGAGTACGACTTGGAGGACTTCATCGCCGGCGAGAGCAGCCTCCACACAGTAGAGCTAGAGGCCCTCGGAGACGTCAGCGGCAAGAGCCTGCTCCATCTCCAGTGCCACTTCGGCTTGGACACCCTGAGCTGGGCCCGGCTAGGCGCCAGGGTGACGGGGGTCGACTTCAGCGACACCGGTATAGAGCTGGCGAGGAGGATCGCTGACAAGATCGACATCGACGCCAAATTCATCTGCTGCAACATCTACGATCTGCCTGAGCACCTGAACGGAGAGTTCGATATAGTCTACACGAGCTACGGGGTCCTCTGCTGGCTCCACGACGTAGAGGGCTGGGCGAGAATCGTCGCAAGATACCTGAAGCCTGGGGGCACCTTCTTCATGGCGGAGTTCCACCCCTTCATGTGGGTCTTCGACGACGAGCACCCCTCGGAGCTCCACTACCTAACAGGCTATTGGAGCCACGATGAGCCAGAGTACTACGAGAGCGACGGCTCCTACGCCGCCCCCGACGCTGAGCTGATGAACAAGGGGACCTACAACTGGCCTCATCCGATGGGCGAGGTGATAAACGCCCTGATTGACGCGGGCATAACCGTCCAGAGGATAGGGGAGTACCCCTTCAGCGTCGACGACAGCCAGATGGCGTTCATGGAGAGAGGAGAGGACGGCTACAGCCGGTTGCCAGGCCTGGACCTCCCGCTCATGTACAGTATCAAGGCCACGAAAATGATGCCGACTCCCGTGTTCTGAAAATCCTTTCTCGTTTCAGGACCTCAATTTAGACCTTGCCTTTTCTGCGATCGGCACCATTTTAAGGCACATGGTGGCTGAGTGAGAACACAAATCTCTGCGTTTCAACGCAGTCACCGGGACCAGGAGCGATGGTATGGGCGTGTTAGATCGGTTATCGGCTTTCGGGGGGCTCAACAGGGACGCCCGGATCCTCGTCTCTACCAGGGCGCTCCGCAGCTTCAGCGCCGCCATCCTGACGGTGAGTTTCTCCATCTACCTGAGCAAGCTGGGGGCCTCTGCGGTGACCTTGGGGCTGGTCTTCACGGGGATCTCGCTGTTCTCTGCGGTCCGGAGCTTCATCGAGGGTGTGATTGCTGACCGCTACGGTAGGAAGCCCATCCTGCTCTACTCGGCCGGGCTGATGATCGTGGGAGGGGCTGTCTACTCTATCACTCAGGACCTGGCGATCCTTTTGGTAACAGCCGTCCTGGTGGGCGTCGGGGGGAGGCTCCCTTATACCCCGGCGGAGCAGGCGATACTTACCGAGAAGGTGTCCAGCGAGGACAGGACGAGGGCGTTCAGCATCAACTCCTTTCTGGGGACCCTGGCGGGGGTCTTCGGCTCTTTCGCCGCTGGGCTCCCCGAGTTCCTCCAGTCCTGGGGGGTCCCAGAGCTCCTTTCGTACAGGCCGGTCTTCGCAATTTTTGCCGTCGCCGGTGCGGTCACCTTTGCTTTCTTCACCCTCATCGAGGAGACGGTTCCGCGGGGAGGCTACCGTTATGAGGTTGAGGTCGATGATGGGATGGGTGTGGACGAGAGGAGGCTGCTCTTGAAGTGGTCTGCGGTCATCGCGCTGGACATGATCGGAGGTTCGTTCTTGGGGAACTTCGTCTCCTACTGGTTCTACCTCAAGTTCGGCGTCGGCCCTGGGACGATCGGCACCTTCTTCGGGGCGTCGCGCTTCCTGTCGGCGTTCTCCTACTTCCTAGGGCTGAGGATCGCAGAGAGGGTGGGAACGATCAGGGCAATCGTCATCTCGAGGATTCCCGTGGTCTTCGTTAACTCGCTGACCCCCCTCTTGCCGGGCTACACCGTCACCGCCCTGGTGAGGGGTCTGATGTCGCTGTTCTCCATGATCGACGTCCCCCTCCGCCAGTCCTACCTGATGGGTGTGGTCGGGAGCCGCAGGAGGGCTTCGGCCGCCGGGGTGGTCACCGTAGTGAGTAGGTTCACCGCGGCCGGGGCACCGCTGCTGACGGGGTACAGCTTCCAGTACGTTTCGATCTCCCTGCCCTTCTTCGTGGCGGCTTTCTTCCAGTTTCTGTCTCTCAGCCTAATGTACCTACTTTTCAAAGACATAAGACCGCCGGGGGAGTAGCGGTTCGATCCGTGTTGGGGACGGATGCAGGAGGATGGTTTACGCCGGCATTGTGAAAGTTGTATGCTTACCGGCGGCGTCATCTCTGGCTAGGTTAATGGAAAGAAACAGGGGGGAAGAGGCTCTCGCTCGTTCTGGTGGTAGTTGCTACTCGATCCAGAACTCGACTATGCTTCCGAGGATGATTACCTCGTTAACGCACCAGGCCTTGTCCAGCACGTCGTCGTCGAGCGCATTTTCGGTCCCGGCCTCGTAGAGGACGATCTTCACGTCGAAGTACTTACCCATCATCTCCTCGGTGCACTCCACTTCGCCGACCTCGAAGATGTCGTATGCACCGGGCAGCAAGGTCATGTCCTCGATGCCGCAGGGCTCCCAGTCGTCGGTTCCGTCCTCGCACCACCATACTCTGACTACGTAGGTCGCCGCCACGTTCCCGGTGTTCTTCACCTTGACGTTGATGACGACGATGTCGCCGACGTCCTTCTCGATGGTGGTGTACTCCGCCAGTGCCATCGGTACTATCTCCCCGGACGTCTCGGGCTCCATTCTCAGCAGCGCCCCCTGGAAGACCATGGGGGTGACTGTGACCCCGACCATAGCAATCATCACGATGGCCAGGGCCTCCGTCGCCCGGGGCAGTATCTTAGCTGACACTATCCTGCCTCCAACTTTTACGTGGGTTCCCAAGGCGGCGCCGGGCCTTAAATCGGTTCTGAAGCACTTCTAGGGATAGTAAATATCGATGATTTTACTCTAATTACACTTGTAAATGGGAGCAGAAGCCAATGCCCAAGCGGTTCTTGCCACTCCGACCGCCCAACAGGTAATTACATTCAAGTTATAGATCAAAGGTGGGCGGGATGTTACGGATACTCTAGCGGATCGTATGCTGATTGAACCATCCTCACCAGAGTCGTGATGTAGTAGACGGGCAGCCCCGTGGCCCTCCGGATGGTACGGAAATAGGGTTGTACGACCGTGCATTCCAGAACGATCACCCCGACATCCGGGCTCTCTCGGATGAGTTCCTCGACCAACCCAACCACCTTCTTCTCCTTCTTTGCATGATCATCGAGGGGTTGCCACGACTCTTTTGGGTATTCGTCCATTCCCTTCACCGCCACGGGGATCTCCGCGCTGCTCCAGCAGACCGAGTTGAAGTGCCTCTCCGACAGACTCTCTGACTCCGCCGTGATGATGCCGACCCTATGGTCCTCGGACAGCAACCTTTGCACGAGGGGCTAAAGGAGGAGACTGGAGCTGACGAATGATGGAACAACCGAATCGGCCACGTCCCTCTGGTATGTCGCTATAAACCCGCAGTCGCCCACGATCGCATCGACCCCCCTTCTCCTCGAGCTTCTTGGCAGCCTCCACGAAATGCGGCACCAGCGCAGGTTCTCAGTCGACGACCATCTCAATGGTCGCTCCTCTCACGATCTCCCTCTCCTCGGGGAAGTCGAACGTCGCGTCGTTCCTCAGTAAGCCTGGTTTCTCCCGCTGGGGCCTTGCGCGCGCGACTGGGTTCTCAACGGTATTCGCCGCTCATGGAGAACCCGACGAGGAAATGGGGCCTGTCGACCTTCCTGTATATCAGGATGTGCTTCACGCCGCGGGGGATGTAGACCCCCGACGTCTTGTTTATGACGTGGCTCTCCTTCTCGTCCCCTATCAGTATCTCGACCTCGGCTCCGAGGCGCTCGATGTCGTGGGGGTCGGTGCCCATGAAAAGCAGTATCTCGTCGTGGGGATGAGCGTGGAACTCGAGCCACGGGTTGGGGTCTGGGACCGTGTGAATTCCCGAAATGAAAACATGTTTGGCGACCCCCTCGATCAGGGCTTCATCGATGTAGGTGTGGCTCATGGTCCTGCCCTTCATCTTCTCGCCCTCGGGCAGGACGCCGTATCCCAGCCTCCCGACTCTGGGTGTGTCTATGATGTATTTGCCGTACTTCGTTTCGTTCATGTGATCACCTTGCACTCTCATTCCAGATCGATATAAGGTTAAATCACCCAGGAGGATGAACAGGGAAGGGCCTTCGGTCCGCCCTCCCGAAGAGGGCCATCTCCGTTTCAGGCGTTTTCCCCTTGGCCGGCTCCTACAACCTGTACTCTCCATACTCGTGCTGGCAGGGGGGTCCACAGGTGGCGTACATGAACCCGTCCTCGGGGACCATGATCACCGATGACATCGTCGTCGAACGTGCCTCAGGCGGCTTCTCCTCGTTGGGGTGCACGCATATGGAGTGAGGGTGGTTGTTGTGGTCGGACATCAGTTCCATCATCCGCTCAGCGGTGATGTCCCCGTGGTACCTGTCTATCAGCCTCTCCAGCCTCTGCTGGCGGACGTAGGAGCTGCCTATGATCCCAGGGGCCCTGCTGTTCCCGACCTTGAACCTCTCAGTGAGATAGTGGTTCGCGTGCACCAGCACGTCGTTGACGGGCTGAATCACGCTGAAGTCTTCTGGCTTGGTCTCGAGGCAGAAGATCTCCCCTCCTGCGCTGCCGATCGTGTAGTTCAACATACTGCGCCCGTGCGTGCACAGCAGCGTCAGGGCGTCCCCTATCCTTTTCTGCCTCATGACCCTGGGCATGACGCAGCAGCAGGGCACGACGACGCGCTGTTCATCGGCAGGGGTCGGGACGACGTTTAGGACAATCCCCACGCCCGCCGAGTTCAGGGTTAGCTCGCCTCCTCCCCAGAAGACGAGGGAGAGTTGCTTTGTTCCGTCATCCCGCTCCACCTTGACCATGTCCAGCGCTATTCCGGGCGAGACATCGAAGTTCTGACCGACTATGGTCTTGCCGTACCTAGTAGCCTTGCCGGTGACGGCGAAGGAAGTGCATAAGGTTGTCAACTGCGGGTAGTACCATCGTAGCTCGAACCAGCACCTCAGCGCTAATACTTCGTCGAAGGTGACGCCGGCGCCTTCCGCCTGTCCCTTCATCATTTCCGTCAGGTCGGGGTCGAACCGCTCCACCTCGGGTAGGTACTTCCTGGTGTTGGCGAGGATCTCCTCCTTCCCTGCTTTGTGGAAGGAGTTGACCCTGCCCATGAGCGCATCGATCGACTTGACGATGTTCTCTCTGGCGGCTTCGCCGTACTGCCTACCTATTTCGTAGTCGGTTCCGCTGCAGTTGATTATTTCGAGTCTCTTGGCCTGCTTCAACTCTTTCTCCGACGTTTAATGATGTGTTGGCTTGATAAAATTAACTAGCAACCACACTGGACGTGGAGCGACTCCGGTTCAGTTTCTTACCCTCACAACTGTCCCTCCGTTTGCCCTGACGAGCTCCTTTGTGCTCATCCTGACGAGAGCCTTTTTGGATCCTCCTCCCAGGTAGACCGTCTCCTTCTCCAATACCCTGGGATCCACGAGGAAGGTTGCGTCGTAGCCGAACCCCGGCGTTCCGCCGACGGGGAAGCCTGTGAGTGCCAGGATCTCCCCCGGGTAGGCGACCCTGGGGCGGTTGATCCCCAGCGCCTTTGCGACCCTGCTGGTGCTAGCCCTGTCCTCCCCCTTCACGATGGCGACGATTGCGCGGCCCTCTTTGTCCACCATGCAGATGCTCTTGACGAAGTCCTCTGGCTCAGCGCCCACGGTCCGTGCGGCCTCGGCGACGCTGTGGCAGGACTGGTCGAAGCTCAGGTACTCCACCTCGATTCCCCTCTCCTCTATGATAGCCTTCAGCTTCTCCTCGTACTCCTGCATGGACGAACGAGGGGCGCGTGGGGAATATACAGTTTACGTCGCCTACTCAGAAGAGGATGGAGAGGCAAGTCAGCGCCCCGTCGCACTTCTCGATCTCGGAGACATCCATCGGGATGACTTCGAACCCGGCGTCCCGGACCAGCTCGTGGGCCTCCATGTGCCCCTGGGCCATGAGAACGGTGTCCCCGACGGCGAGGGTGTCGGCTGCGTACTCCTCCCCCTCGGGCGGGATCAGAATGTGGAGCCCGGCTAGGGCTGGGTGCCTGCTGTACTTCTCCGTGGCGATGGCGATCCCCCTACCCAGGTAGGTGACGTAGCTCTTCAGGTGCATTACTCGGGGGTCGAAGATCGTGGAGACGGGCACTCCGAGCCACTCCTCCATCTGGGCGACCCCTTCCGGGTTGGTGCGCTGTGTGATTCCGCAGATGAGCCTGTCCTCCAGGTGGACCACGTCTCCCCCCTCGATGGTAGCGGGCTCCTCCGCCCACCTAACCAGCATGAACTCTTCCAGTCTCTTGGCGACCGCGGGCTGCTCCCCACGCCTGCTCTCCTTCGCCATCCTGCAGATTAGGGCTCTGCCGTCGTGGACCACGGCGTTGTCCTCGACGAAGCAGGCGTCCGCGAGCCGGTCGTCCCTGGGCACGTGGATCACCTCCAGCCCCAGCTCCGCGAGGGTCCGGCAGTAGGCTGCGTGCTGCTCCCTGGCCTTCTCCAGGCTTACTGTGCTGTGCAGCGGGTGGGTGGAGAGGCAGCTCCTGTAGCTGTCACCAGGGGCCCTAACGAGGGCGCGCTTGGGCTCCATGGATGATCTAATCATTGACTAGACTTGATATGTTTTAATCCTTGGCTGCCTGCGCGGATCAGTAACTGTGTGACAGGTTGCGCGCTCAACCGTTCCACTCATGGCTGAGAATTGCGTACAGGAGCGAGTCCCTCCATTTGCCTCTTATCTGCATGTTCTGCCTGAGCCGTCCCTCTAGACTCATGCCACACTTCTGTAGCACGCGTTCGGAGGCCTTATTCTCAGGAGAACATGTGGCAAATATCCTGTGCAGGTTCATCGTCTCGAAGCCGAACTTGACTAGGGCTCTGGCCGCCTCGGTAGCAATGCCCCGCCCCCAGTAGGCGCGATTCAAGACGTACCCCATGTTTCCCTCCCTGAGCGCTGCATCATTCTCACGGATACCGCAACCACCGATTAATTTGCTCTCCTCTTTGAGGACGATCCCAATCTCGAAGCGTCTCCGAGGAAATTCCTGCTGGTACGTTATTACACGCCTGATGAAGTCCTTGGTGTCTTCCACAGTGTTCGGCCCCCAGGGCATGTAGCGTACGACCTCGGAGTCCGATCCGTACTCGTGCACGGCTCTCCAGTCCTCCTGGACAAAGTCTCGCAGAAGTAGGCGTCCAGTCTCTATTGGCATCGCCATGTTAGACTATAGCTCGCAATTGAGGTAATTAGTATTTTTTATCGAGCTTTTTCATTTATCACCTGCGCGCGCGGGAGCGTGCGCGCAGTTCTCGGGGAAGGGTTAAAATTCACTCCCCACACATGTTTAAATTCACGCTGAATTCAAGCGCACACGTATCCTACATACTTACGACTGGAGCTAGCACTGAATTTTGATACAATACCGTGATAATCACTGAGAACAATGTAAATGTCAACACGACCACAAATACACGTTTGAGGCGTTCCCCAGACAATCCACTTCCTACTACAGCGCCGGCGACACCGAGTTCTAATGCTTGACCGAAAAACCATCCAAGAAGCAGAGTGCCTTCAGCTGTCGACATGGACAGTAGTCCTAGCACGAAAGCCCCCCATACCATTCCGCCAAATTTTAATCCGAAAATCAATCCTCTTCTTTTTCCAACTATCCCTAGCTTATCCATCATCCAAGTTAGTAAAACTGCCATGAGCAGAAATGACGTGTAACCCAGTGGAATCAACCTGAAAGCTTTTGTTGGCGGCAGCAAGAATGGGCTTGGCCTGAGGTATAATCTCGCAAGCAGCCCGGCGTGTAGAAAGAAATCGAAACCGAGCATTGACAGCCAACTCAAAATAGCGATGACAGAAAGACGGCGATTTGAGTTGTTTGATGTTCGCCCGCTCTCCAGGTTAAAAGAGATCATGAAATGCCAAGTTTCCTCTCGATTTTCCTCACATATTCGGGTGCAGCTCTAAGGGCGTGTATCAACCCAGCCAAGGTTATCAGACCCAGCACAGACAGAACGCCTGTTACACCTAACACAAATGTGGGTCCACCTTCGGTGATGATCGTGTAGCCCACGTATCCCCATATAAACAAGAGTAGGCCGTTGATTATTATCCCAAATACGATGAGAATGCTCACAGTTGGGTGGACGCTTCTCTTCTGTGAGTGCCTCGCCACTCTTAGATAGGTCTCATAGTTTCTGCCGAGACCTTCTCCTATTGAGAACAACAGCCTAAGTGACTGCTCGCCGAGAGGGGTTAAGTGGTACCTCCTTTTCTCGTCCCTTTCGATCAAACCCTCCAGCTGTTTAAGGTGATAATTTAACGTACCTGTGGGTATGCCCAGCTCACCGAGTATATCACTGTACAAGGCCCCCTTTTCTTGAACATTGATTATTTTCAGTATATTGCGTCTCTCGCTGTGATTCAACGCCTGAATGATCACTTCTTCAACGCCTTCAATTCCCATGCAAATCTAACCCTTTTTCTGTAAACAACTCAAATTTACAGTAAAAAAGGCTTGTTGACCAACAAATTCTGACGAAAAAAATGGTTAAGAGATCCAGCTCCCGCGCTCACAGAAAAGGGCATAGAACATTGAAATTCTGCCATGTTAATGAAATGTTCCTGCTCTCTGAAGGTCATTCTGTGTTGAAAAACAGACTAGCTCATCGGCATTGTTTTTTTATATAGGTTGGTATGAGAGACCTTAGGTTCTGTTTACACGGAATGCAGGCTCGCAGTATTGGACCATGAACAGAGAGGAGGTGAAGAATTGAAAGGAGTTGACATAGAGGCTGAGAAGAAGCTGATCGAGAAAGTTCACCGTGGCACGCTCGCCGATCACACGACGAACATCGACGCGGCCGTGGCGATGTTCGCGGAGGACGCCTTCGTCATCCCTCCCAACGCCCCCCCGCTGGAGGGCCACGAAGCACTGAGGGAGGTCGGCAAGCAGCTCATAAAGTCGAAGGTCCTCGACATGGGCGAACCTGGGCGCGGCATCAAGAGGCTGGAGGTCTCGGCGTCGGGTGACCTCGCCTACGACATGGGCAAGTTCCGCATAATCACAGAGGGGCCCGAGGGCCCGGTCGAGGAGAAGGGGTACTTTGTGACCCTTTACAAGAAGATCGACGGCGAATGGAAGCTGCAGGGGAATATCTGGAACAATGTGGAATAAAAGGGGGCTGAGCCCCCAGCTTTTTCCCCTAGTTTTCTTGGCTTTGATATTTTGAGGCCTCGTATTTCTTTATCTCGTCGTAGAGGTACTCCAAATTGGCGTCGTGATCTGGACGATTGAATCGCCTTCTCATCTCCTTCGAAATGGGTCCGATCTTCTCCCAGACACCGATGACGTGTCTAGTCATCAGTTCGCCAACCAAGTTGATGTCCAAGAGGCCCTTCTGAACAAGGACTCCGACGCCCTCGAAGAAGGTCACGACCGAGCCCGACTGCTGCCAGGCCTTGGGGTTCGCGTCCCAGCCGTATTTCTGCATGAAGTCGTCGTAGTCATCCCACTTCCAGGTGAGGAAGTCCGCGAGCTTGTCGTAGAACGTCGGCTCGATGAAGTTGTCGTATGTCTGCATGAACAGCTGCGCCTGCCTCGTCTCCAGCTGAAGGTCTTGGGTTCTCCGGGTGTTCCTCAGGGTCATTATGTGGTATATGACGCCCACGCAGATGCCCAAGGTCTGGAACAGCATCAGAGCGGTCTGGATCGAGATCTGCTCAACCAACGTGTATCAGATATGTGTAGTCGGATCTGGGGAAAAGAGTTGGGGAGGAAGAGAGGAGGCCGCCCTATTCGTCCAGTCTCTCCAGTTTGAAGGAGAAGGACATGAAGCCGTCGGAGCAGCAGACGATCTGTTTCCCCTCCTCGGTCCATGGGGTGAAGTTCCCACCGAACATCAGTATCGACGCGTCCTTGAAAATGTCGTGGAACGCCCAGGGGCAGAACCCTCGAGCGTCTTGTTGTCCATCTCAGGGATGAACTCCTTCCCCTCCCTGAAGACTGTGCATATGATGCACTTCTCCCCGGTGGGGGACACGGGCGCGCGCGTCGCCGACGAAGATGTACTCAGGGTCAACATGCTTCAGGACCGTGACTTTGACTCTAGATCTTCCCATGTCGATCCTACCATATTGCACAATTAAACGACAAGAAGAGTATTGGGCCTTTAGAAGACTTTAGTAAACATCGATCCCCTGCAAGCGCGAGAAAGCCGGCGTGAAAAGCCTTTATCTAAAACTGACCATACTAGTCGTGGTGTCAAAAATTTGACTAACGTCATTCTCATCATGCTTGACAGCCTGAGGAGGGACCACCTGGGCTGCTTCGGCAACGACTGGATCAAGACCCCTAACATCGACTCTCTCGCGGGGGAGGGGGTCATGTTCACCAACGCCTACCCCGAGGCGCTCCCCACCATCCCAGTCAGGAGGGCGATGCACACGGGCATGAGGACCTTCCCCTGCAGGGGATACGTGCCCCCGAAGGGGGACAATGTCCTCATCCCAGGCTGGCAGCCCATCCCCAGGGAGCAGGTGACCATGGCCGAGGTGTTTCGCCAACACGGCTACATGACGGCCCACTTCGTCTCCACCCTCCACATGTTCAAGCCCTCTATGAACTTCCACAGGGGCTTCAAGGTCTGGGAGTGGATCCGGGGGCAGGAGGCGGACAGGTACAGGGTGCCCCTCAGCGGCGACGTGGAGGACCCCGCGAACCTGCCCTGCGACCTCGCCTACGGCTGCGTCGGCCACACCATGGAGCAGTGCCTCGCCAACATGCGGGGCTGGGAGACGGAGGCCGACTGGTTCCCGGCGAGGACCCTCGGCAAGGCCGCTGACTGGGTAGAGCGGCACGGCGACGAGGGGCCATTCCTCCTCTGCGTCGACGAGTTCGACCCCCACGAGCCCTGGAACGCCCCAAGGAACAACCTGGAGCTATACTTCGACACCGACTCCTACCAGGGGAGGAGGGTGATCAACACCCACGGAGGGCCCTACGAGTTCGGGCCGGGGGAGCTGGAGTACACCCTCGCCCAGTACGCCGGTGAGGTCACCCTCTGCGACAAGTACGTCGGCGTCCTACTGGACAGTTTGAAGGAGAAGGGGCTTTGGGACGACACCGTCGTCGCCCTCGTCTCAGACCACGGCCACAACATCATGGACCACGGGGTCATCCACAAGATGCCTGACCACATGTACTCCGAGCTCATGGACCTAGTCTACATCATCCGGAGCCCCGGTGGAGAGGCCGCGGGGACGGAGTGCGGCGCCTACGTAGCCCACCACGACATCCCCGTCACGCTGATGGGCATGGCCGGGATCGAGCCCCCCTGGGAGCTGGACGGCCGCAACGCCTGGGAGTGGGCCACAGGGGCCAAAGAGGAGTCGAGGGACCACGCCACCTGCATCTTCTACCCGTGGCTCTGGTGCCGCGACGACGGGTACGTCTACATGACGGACATCGACGGCACACAGGAGAAACTCTACGACATGCGCAATGACCCGGGGGAGCTGGAAAACCTGGCCAGAGAGATGCGCGGCGTCTGCGACGCCATGAGGGAGCTGCTCTGGGAGGAGATGGACGGCAACCCTCCTAGGTACGAAGTGATGAGGGAGGGGCACGAGTGGTACGAATACCCCGAGATCTACGACCCCACCTCGGAGGCATCCCGAAAGATTTTGGAGAGGAGGAGGGCGAGAGGGTAGCGGGCTGGGGCCGCGCTCCTGCGTCCCTCCTTGTCGGTCCCTGTTTGCGAGTGACGCTAGACGTTATTCCAGATCTGGCAGACGAACTTCCATTGCGCGCGCAGTTGGGTATGGGGCGGAACGACGAGATCGCTGCAGTATATTACAGAGAGAGGCTCAGTGTGACCAGCCTTACCGTGGTCCCCTCCACTTCCTCCTCGACGATCTCGCCACGTTCGAACCCCTTGTTCAGGTAGAATCCGATCGCCCTGTCGTTGAAGCCTTCCGTCTTAACGACCATGCTCGAATAGCCGTCTCTCCTGGCCGTGCTGACGGCTAGCTCAAGTAGCCTGCTGCCGACGCCCCTGCTCGTTCTGCTCTCCAGGACGACGATGCCGGAGAGCTCCACGCGGCCGTCGTCGATCCTGCTGTTGGTGGCGAAGCCCACCGCTTCGTCCCCATCCAGTGCGAGGAAGACCCTGACGCCGTCTCTGCCGATGACCTTGGAGAGGAAGTCGTGAGTGGCTATCTGTGATATCGTGTCATCCGACGCCCCCGTCCATCCGAAGGCGCCGTGTCCGGCCTCGCCCCACGCGTTCAGGATGAAGGTCTTCAGGTCTTCGACGTCTCCTTGTACAGCTTCTCTGATCTCCATCTCGATCCCGCTTTGGACGCGCGTGTCAGATGATTACTGCTCTAGTATGGGGATACGAATTAGGGTTGTGGTCATGCATGATTTGAAATAGTCTTTGAGGGAAATGAGTAGCGACCGGATATCGTAGTTTGATGTTTGAGGTGAAAGCGATGAGCAAGAGCGTGACGATCGCCGGCGTGAAGGCGGAGCCCGGGGAGAAAGCCCACGGCGCAGTGGCCGTCCCTCATCTGTTCGCCGACGGCCAGCCAATGGAGATCCCCTTCACCATCTTCAACGGGGCCGAGGAAGGACCCAGGCTGTACATCCAGGTCGCCCAGCACCCAGCGGAGACCTGGGGGCTGGAGGGGGTGTACAACGTGCTCTCAGCCCTGGACCCAGCCGAGCTCTCAGGGGTGGTGACATTCAGCCTGCCGAACCCGGTGGGCTTCAGGTTCGCATCGTACTTCCCGCCGAGGATCACCCACGACATCAACAGGGTGGGGAGTGGCGACCCCGATGGGAGCCTGATGGAAAGGATCGTCCACGCCTGGTGGGTGAACTTCGTCGAGGGCAGGGCGGACTACGTCGTGGACATCCACGGCGTACCTCCGGCCACCTTTGTCTACTACGAGGCGCACGGCGTCTCCCCCGGGGTGCCTGAGGAGGTCGCTGAGAAGTCAGAGAGGATGGCGCTGCTCTACAGCTGCGACTTCGTGCTGAAGCAGCTGGAGGCCTACGGGGGAGGAAGCAGCTTCCGCGGGGCCTGCGTCGACCACGGCATCCCGGCGATAGTGCCAGAAGTGGCCCCCGACGGCGCCGCCGTCACTGAGCGGGGTATACGGAACATCATGGTCGACCTAGGCATGATCGAGGGCGAGATCGAGCTGCCTCCGGTGCAGCACATACTGAACTGGACAGCGGACCGGAAGGCAGCAGTCGTCGCGTGTAGCGTTGGCGGATGCTACATCCCGAAGGTGGAAATAGGCGATGTGGTCGAGACGGGTGACGTGGTCGGCGTGATGTACAGCCCGAGGACCTTCGAGGAGGTGGAGACGCTGAGGGCGCACAGGGACGGCTACGTCTCGTCGATACGTAACTACCCGGTGAAGACCGCTGGCGAGCCGGTGATGTCGATACTGGAGGTCCTCGAGATCGTCGAGAACGGGTAGTCGACTCCTTTTATCCCAACTTGCCCCTTGGAATGTTCTGAGTGCAGTGGGTGTCAGACCTCCAGATAGTTGGCGTAATGGAAAAAGGGTAGGAGATCAGGTCCCGAGTTCCGGGCGTTCCTTGTGGGGTTTGCCGTAGGCTATCTCGGGGTAATCTCTTTCCCTGCGGATCTTGGTCATCTCGTCGGCTAGGTATTCGAACCCTGAGAAGTTCTCGGGTATGTTCTCGTTCTCCCTGATTGCCTTGATGATGCCACCCCATTTCTCCCACTGCATGACCACTAAAGGCCCCAGCAACTGGAAGACGAGGTGTGGATCGATAAGTCCCTCCTCCAAGAGCACCCCGATGGAGTTGTAGTGCTACCAGAGGTTGGTCCTCTTGCCGAAGAACTCCGGGTTGACGACAGAGTCGTACTTCCTGAGGAACTCTTCGTAGTCCGGGACATCCAGGTTCTTCAGTTCAGCCCATGTCTTGAAGCTCTCCTCCGAGTTCAGCTGCTGGTATATCTGCATGAAGATCTGTGTCTGCCTGGTCTCAAGGGCCTGCTCTTGGGCCTTAAGGGAGAGCTCCCTCGTCCTCTGGGAGTTCCTCATGATTGTAATGTAGTAGACGATGCCCACCAGGATGCCCACGGTCTGAAAGATCTGGAGCATGATCGGAACTGTGATCTCAACCATCTAGGATCACGATGAAATACGTCGAAGCGAAGAAAAGGGTTGGGGATACTGAGGGGATTAGGTCTTGAGTTCTTGGTGTTCATCCATGTACTTGATGAGTTCCTTGCATACGTACACGGTTTCACTCCACAAGCGAGGCATATTGTAGTATTCCTTTGCTTCCTCAAGCATCGGTTCAATTACGTTCTCGTAAAACATCCTCGTGAGACCAGCCCACATCAAGGCTACTAGATGTATGTCGATATACCCGGTTTTGACTAGGACGCCCAATCCCTCGTAGAAACCGATGTGTACATCAAACATTTTTCTGAATCTCTCGTCTGAAGCATATCTTTCCTGATACTCATCGAGGCCAGATATTTTTTCTGGGAAAAAGGGTTTGCTGGAGTCAAGACCTTTGATGTCATTTTTCCAGCTGTTGTACATCTGCATGAAGAGCTGGGCCTGTCGGGTTTCTCTCTGGTTTCTGATGTTTAATGCGTAGTAGATTGCCGCAATGCTTACGCTGAGGGCTGGAATTACCTGTAGAACCGTCTCAAGAGTAACCATAGACAATCACAGTGATGCATATTGTGGAAGTGTGGAAAAGAGTATGGGGAGATGTGCTGGATGGAGGATGAAGAGATGTGGAGGGGTCACTGGTCTGGTATGTACTTGAAGAGTGTGGCCGGCAGTAACCATGGATTCCCGATCTTCTCCCCGTGTTCGATGAGCCTGTGGATCATGTGTTCCCAGTCCCTCATGAAGCTGGGCGTGTAGTATCGTCTCCTCTGCTCCTCGATCACGTCCTTCCATTGCGCGCGCAAGCTGTTAAAAGAGTGTTAGGATAAAGTGCGGGTGCGAGGGACAATAATTATATGAACATTATACCTCAAGACAGGTGAGGCTGTTCTGAAATGAGCGAACGTGTAAAGAGAGGAGATCCCCGCCTCCACGTCGAGGACATCAAGTACCCCGGCGAGACGGGCGACATTCACGCGCACTACGCACGGCCCAAGGGAGAGGAGACGCTCCCTGGGGTCGTCGTCATCTCCGAGATCTGGGGGCTGGTCCCCCACATCGAGGACGTGGCGAGGCGGGCGGCTCTGGAGGGGTTCCTCGCCCTAGCCCCCGACCCCCTCTCCCACCTTGGGGGCACCCCGAAGGACACCGAGGAGGCTGTGAAGATGATGAGGGGGCTCGACGCCGAGGAGACGACGAAGAACCTCGTCGCCGCCGTCGAGTACCTGAAGACCCACCCCCAGTCCACGGGAAAGGTGGGGGTCACCGGCTTCTGTTGGGGAGGCGGCATGACCAACCAGGTCGCCGTCAACACCGCTGACGTGCAAGCGGCGGCCCCCTTCTACGGCAGGCAGCCGGCCCCCGAGGACGTCCCCAGGATAAAGGCGTCCATCCTCGCCCACTACGCAGAGGACGACGAGCGCATCAACGCGGGCATCCCCGCCTTCGAGGCAGCCTTGAAGGAGGCCGGTATCGAGCACGAAGTACACACCTACAAGGGGACCAAGCACGGCTTTTACAACGACACGGGTCAACGATACCACGAGGAGGCCGCAAAGCTCGCTTGGGGGCGGACGATGGCCTTCTTCAAGGAGAAGCTGAAGACCTAAACCCCTCTTTTTCCTTAGGCGTCCTGACGCCTCCATAGGGCGGCGACCTCCGAGACGAAGGGCCGACAATGGTTGAAGAAGCGCCTGTAGCCGAGGCATAGGTAGTTTAGCCCCGGCTCCTCGTCCGGGGTGGTGGCGAAGCGGTTCTTCGGGCACTCGCCGTTGCACATAGCCCTCACATCGCACTCCCGGCAAAAGCGGGGGAGAGTCCCCAGTTTGGATTCACCGAACGCCCTTTGCGCCGGGCTCTCCAGCAGTTCGACGAGGGGGGTCTCCATTATGTTCCCGAGGCGATGCCCATTGTCGACGTAGTGGTCGCACGAGTAGAAGTCTCCGTTGTGCTCCACGACGGGGATGTCGCCGCAAGTGGGCCGGAAGATGCACAGCGAATGCTCCTGGTCGAAGGCGGTCCTGACTGCCTCTTCGAATATCTGCACCTTGACCCGCCCGATGTCTTGGTCCCTCCACTCGTCGAAGATGGCGCAGAGGAACTCCCCCCAGGCCTCGGACGGCACGCTGATGGGGCTGACGCCGCCTCTGGCATCGGGCTGAGGCTCGACCATGGGCAGGAAGGAGATGTAACGGGCGTTGATCTGCTTGAGGAAGCGGTAGACCTGAATGGGGAACCGGACGTTGTGTGCGTTCACCACACAGAGGATGTCTGTGTAGACCCCGTGCTCCTGCAATAGTTCATACCCCTGCATCGTCCGCTCGTGGGTGGGCTTACCATCCTTGGTGACGCGATACCTGTCATGCATCTCCCGCGGACCATCCAGGCTGAGCCCGACGGCGAATCCCTCCGTCGCAAAGAAGCGGCACCAGCCCTCATCGAGGAGGGTCCCGTTGGTCTGGATCCCGTTGACGATGCGCTGGCCTGGGGGCCGATGCCTGCGCTGCAGCTCCACGATCCTGCGGAAATAGTCCAAGCCCAGAACGGTCGGCTCCCCGCCGTGCCAGGAGAACCCGATCACTGGCCCCGGGGATGCCTCGATGTGCTGGACGATGTACTCCTCCAGGACTTCGTCGAACATGCGGAACTGTTCGCCCTCAGGATATAGGTGCTCCTTCTCCAGGTAGTAGCAGTAGCGGCAGTCCAGGTTGCAGATGGAGCCGATCGGTTTTGCGAAGACCTGGAATTCGCGGGAAGCTTTGACCATTGCATTATCTACTGTTTAACTTGGTATTATTACGCGCGCACTTTCTTGAGTGTTAACTGAATAATCATCTTAGATTCGGAGTGGAGACAGGTGGAAGTTAAGAAAAGAGCATGGAGTTGTTTGTCCACAACATTTCATGGATCTTGGACAGGATAACTTCCGTATCCTTTTGGGATTTCTGTAGAGATACCGATCTCGTCCCTGTACCGCTCAATCTCTCCAGCGAGATACTCGAACCAGATACAAAAATCAGGAAGGTTGTAGATTTCCCTCTGTTTCAATATTACTGATTTGAACTTGTCCCACATCCAAAGCGTGAACTGGGCGGTTATGGCATTCACCGTTTTAACGTCGATGACTCCTTCGTGGAGTAGCCAACCAATTCGATTGTAGAAATACCAGATGGGATACCTCTTACCAAAGTTCTCGATATTTCTATCCGAGCCGTACTTTCTCTCGAAGTCGTCATAGTCCTCCCAATCCATCTTGTAGAGCTCCATCATTTGTATCAATCTCTTCTCTTGATGTAACTCATTAGTCAGCTCCATGAAGGCTTGTGTCCGCCGTGTTTCTAGCTGCATCTGCTGCGTCTTGTTTGCGTTTCTGAGTACGCTTGCATAGTAGGCTATCGAGGCTGCGATGCTCAGTCCTGCACAGATGATGGATAACGCCTGATAGTCAACCATCAAACTCACAGTCTAGGATTGGGGTGAAGTGAAGAAAAGTGTTGGGGAAGAGAGAAGGCCGTGAAACAGGTCGGAAATCTGCACTCTGGTCCCCCGACCTTGCTCTTTTCTCCGTTAGACATGCGGAGATGTTCTTAGAAGACGTAAGGGATTAACTTCTTCGTCCTCTTCCTGTACTCCTCGTACTCATCCCCAAACTCCTCCACCAGCATCTCCTCCTCGATGGGGATCCGGAACAGTAGGAACAGGTTGCCCAAGAGGACGATCGCGGAACCGTACGCGCTAGAGAGGACCAGGGCGACACCCAGGTTCCTAGCCATCTCCCCGAGGTAGAGGGGGTGGCGGATGTGCCTGTAGACCCCGTCGGTTACGAGCCTCTGGTCCTCCACGATCTGGAGGCGCGAGCTGCTCACCAGGCCGAAGCCCGCCTTCATCAGCGTCCTCCTGCTCGTGAGCCTCAGTACACCCCCGAAGACGAGCAGCGCGACGCCTGTCACGGTCCAGGCGTTCAGCTGGAACCTGAGGCCTTGGAACTTCCAGAAGTCGTAAACCGCGACCACCCAGCCCGCCATTACGATGAGGAGGAAGGGCACGCTGGCCCAGTCCTCCTTGAGCCCCAGCTTCCTCGGTATCCTCTCGCCCATGCGATCTGCCCAGGGCACCCTCCTTCAGGACCAGTTATAAGTCCTTGTACAGCGCACTGCTGGGAAGACATTAATCATCATGAATTACACGAAAATTATTGATGCGCTCGCCCCTCTCCCTTGGAGAAGGGGTTCTTTACCAGTATCAAATATCCTCCCAAGTATGTATGAAGTCGCAGCAGTCATCTCCCCTCACCAGCGTCTTGGTGCGCCTCATCTTCAGTTTGGGGTTCATCGCCTGGACCAGGGCGAAGTCGGGCTTGCAGTTCCAAAGGTAGCCGATGTCCGCGACTCCCATCTCAGACCACGTCTCCGCCCAGAGGCACCGATTCCTCCCCGACGGCTCTGTGGATGCCCTCAACAGTCATAAGGGTGGCGGCTTTCTCGATGATCAAGTGAGGCCTCTCCCTACCGATGGCCCTCTCCAACTCCCTAACGAGGTCGACGATGCCCTGATGCGGGAGGGGCATAGGGGACTTTTAGAGCTATCTGAATGTGACACCTGCCTTCTCTTCCCATCTGTCTGGAACATCGGAAGACATGGTTTAGGACAGCTCCATGAAAATTTTATTATTCGCACAAAGGTGGGAGAGGCGTAGTCCACGCGCGGCCACGAAGTGCTGGGACCATAGAGGGGGTAGGGTAGAACGATCTGAGCTGATCCCGCCCTCCGATCAAGGAAAGGACGATGAAAACTCAGCCGATGGGGAACTATTCCTCACCGAAACGTGCTCATGAGCAACATATTCCGGGGAAAACGCTAATCGCGGGCTAGTGCTGCCCCCCAGCAATATTTAATAGACCCTAACCCACAGGCATGGTGGAAAACCATGAAGGCCCGCAACTTCAGGGAGATCAAGGGGATGCCCTACACCCGCAGAAAGTACATGGGCGGCATCCCTGGCTCCAAGATCGTCAAGTTCACCATGGGCAACCCCAGCGCCGACTTCGGGCTCACCCTAGAGCTCGTCAACCTCAAGGACGGCCAGATCCGACACAACGCCCTCGAATCCGCACGCATCGCCGCCAACAGGGTCCTCGAGGGAGCCCTCGGCAGGGATAACTTCTTCCTCAAGATCATACCCTACCCCCACAGGGTCCTCCGTGAGCACAAGCGCATCAACGTCGCCCAGGCAGACAGGTTCCAGGAGGGGATGAAGAAGGCCTACGGCAAGCCCGTCGGCATCGCCGCGGCCGTGAAGCGGGGAGCCCCAATCCTCATAGCCAAGGTGAACGAGGCCGACGTGGAGACAGCCAAGATGGCCCTCAAGAGGGCGTCGGACAAGTTCCCCGTCCCCTGCAGGATCTTCATCAAGAGGAACAACTGACCCCACCAATCAGTTCTACGGCCCCGAAGGCGAAAACAGGACCAGAGGGCACCCTACACCCGCCAAAGGATAAAAACAGGGAGCCCACAGCCCTCATAGAGACCCCATGTACAAGATGGAAACCGAGAGGGTCACCCAAGAGATCAGGCGCAGAGGCGCGAAGAGGGTACTGGTCCAGCTCCCAGACGGCCTCCGCCCCGCCGCCTTGACCCTCGCCGAGACACTGAAGGAAACGACGGGAGCCGAGATCATCCTCAGCGGAGACTCCTGCTACGGCGCCTGCGACCTCTCCCTCAACCAGGCCGACGCCATCGGAGCCGACCTCATAATACACTACGGCCACAGCCCCATGATGAAGACCGAGATCCCAGTCGTCTACGTCGAGGCTCACATCGACTTCCCCGTGAAGCCCCTTGTCGACGAACTCCTCCCCCACATCGAGGGATGGAGCACCGTGGGCCTAACCGCCACAGTCCAGCACGCCCACAAACTCGCCGAAGTCGCAGAAGCCCTGGAAAGCACAGGGCGCAGGTGCCTCACCGGGAAAGGCAGAGGCAGCACACCGCACGACGGCCAGATCCTCGGCTGCGACTACGCTTCTGCTGCAACAATCGCCGACGACATCGACGGCTACGTGTACATCGGAGCCGGCAGGTTCCACCCTCTCGGCCTCGGCATCTCCACAGGCAAGCCTATCGCCATGGCGAACCCCTACCTGATGACAGCAGACAGACTGAACGACAAAGATGTTATGCGACTCGCCATGAAGAGGATGGCAGCGATAACGGCGGCCAAGGAGGCCAGCAGATACGGGGTAATCGTCAGCCTGAAGCCTGGCCAGTACCGGCTGGAGGCCGCACGGGCGCTGGTAAGCCGGTTAGAGAAGATGGGGAAGCGGGCGACCGTGATCTGCCTCGACGAGGCGGGTACCATAAGCCTGGGCAACTTCACCGAGGCGGAGGCCTTCATAGACACCGCCTGCCCCAGGATCGCCGTCGACGGCGTCGCCGACATCTCCAAACCTATCCTGACCACGGTCGAGACCCAGGTCATGCTCGGGGACAGGAAGTGGGAGGACGTCTGGGGCAGCTCCTACTTAGACTGACCCGTACATCACAGGGTTTATAATTGAGAGTAACAATAAGGAGCCGTGCCCCAGAGACCTGAAAAAAACCACACAGACGGTCTCACCGGTGCAAGAGATGTCTAAACGATGTCAAAGGATGCCATGAAGGACAGGGACGTCCTCCCGGGAGACGACCTCGCAGTCATGGAGGTGTTCGAGGATGGCCCTGGGACGTACCAGCAAGCCGGCCTCGTTAGGTCCGAGGAACTGGGGAAAGCCCACTATAACCTCGAGAATAGGCGCGTCGAGGTGGAGAAGAAGACCAGAGAACTGGTCCTCCCCGAGGAGGGGCTCGACGTCGTGGCCGAGGCCGGCTCGGTGATGAGGAGGGACGGTCGGGTCGACATCTTCATGATCGACGGCAAGAGGGTCTACGTGCCCTACACTGGAGTGATCCACTTATCCGACGCCGGGTCGGGCTTCGCAAGGGACATGGGGATGGCCCTCAGGAACGGAGACATCGTGAAGGCCAAGATTATAAACGTGAAGAACAGGATGGTCCAGCTCTCCATCAGGGGCCCGGAGTATGGTGTCGTCTACGCCTATTGCTCGCGATGTGGGACCCTGCTGGAGCTGAGCCAGGGACGCCTGCACTGCCCCAATTGCGACCGCGCTGAGCGAAGGAAGATCGCCAAGACCTACGGCACGGAGGAGCTGACATGAAGCTCAAGATACTAAGTGAGGACAAGAACAGCATCGAGATCATGGTCGGCGGCGAGGGTCACACACTGCTAAACCTCCTCCAGAGCTCCCTACTCTCCTACAAAAGCGTGAGCCTGGCAGGATACGCCAAGCCCCACCCCCTAATGGACCACGCGGTCCTGTACCTGACCACGAAGAGGAACAGGGACCAGAAGAAGGTCCTCATAGACGCCACAGGGAACGCCAAGAAGAGGATGGAAGAGTTCCTCACCAAGTTCAACGACCAGGTAGCGAATTCCTAGCAGACAGGCTCCACAGCCTCAGCCTGGGACGGCGAGATAAGGATGAGGTCCTACGTCATAAGGCAGGTCAAGGAGGAGATCCGCGTCCTGGGCGTCGCTGCCAAGAAGGACGAAGACTCTAAAGGATACCACATCGTGGGAGCCGTATTCAGGGGTAGGCTGTACCTGGACGGTGTCATGGCTACCGGGGCCCGGGGGGCGGACGTCACAGAGGAGACCGTCGAGATGATTACGGCCTCACCCCATCACCTCCAGATCAGAGTGATACTGATCTACGCGGGACTCTTAGACGGATCCACCATCGACCCCATCGCCCTCTCCGAGGCCACATCCAGACCCATAATCGCCATCGGACACGCGCAGGAAGCGACGAATGGGGTATCCACGGAAAAATTCCATTTGGTGGTAGACGACACGGTGATCCCTGTGCTCTCAGTGGGTCTGAAGGAGCGTGTGGCCAGGCAGGTGCTCGGAAAGGCTACGAGAAATGCCGTCCTCCCCGAGGCGCTGAGGGTCGCAGGGCTCATCGTTTCAGGGTGATCTGAATCTTTTAGACATAATATTTAAAAGGAGTCTCTCAGCCTAAGAGAGAACTGCGGGAGGGCTATCAAGGGTGAAATTCTGCACCAACTGCGGAACTGTCCTTAAACTAGACCCAGAGAAGAAGCTACTAACCTGCTCTAAGTGCGGGACCGAGGAGCCCGCAGAGGACGACATAGTGATGACTCGCAACAAGGAAGAGCAGGACAAAATCGTGGTCCTTGGCAAGAAGGAGAGGAACCTCAGGACGACCCCCCAGACCAAGGCCAAGTGCCCCAAGTGCGGCAACACCATGGCCTACTGGTGGATGGTCCAGACCCGGGGCATCGACGAGAGCGCCACCCAGTTCTTCAGATGCACGAAGTGCGCCCACACCTGGCGCGACTACGGCTAACGATCACCTTTTTTAAACATCCACTCAATATGGTAGCAGCATCATCAAGACATTCAGGGAGGACGAGAATTGTTCGAAGTAGAGATATCCAACATCGACCCCTTTAGAAACCTCGTGAAGGCTCTGTCGGTAATCGTCGAGGAGGGCACCTTCAACATGAACGAGGCACAGGTGAAGCTTCTCGCCATGGACCCCAGCCACGTCGCCATGGTCGACTTCGAGCTCCCCACGGAGTTCTTCGACAAGTATACCTGCGAGGGGGAGCCAAAGCTCACAGTGAATATCGGTGAGTTCCTCAAGTTCCTGGACAGGGTCGACAGGGACGAGAAGGTGAACATAAAGCTCGACGAGGAGCAGGCCAGGCTCGTCATAAGGTGCAAACGGGGAGGCCACACGAGACGCTTCATGATGCCAATCCTAGAGCCCCTGAACGAGGAGGTCCCCCAGCCCAAGATATTCTTCAAGGCGTCGACGCGCATCCTCACCCAGAGCCTGCGCAGGGCCCTCAGGGACGCCACCCTCGTCAGCGAGCACGTCAAGATGGAGGTCGCCGACGACGCTTTTAACATCAGCGCCACGGGGGACATGGGCAGCGCCCTCAGCGAATGGCAGAAGGACTCCGACGAGCTCCTGGAGGTCAAGGCGGAGGAGAACTCCAACGCCAACTTCACGCTGAGCTACCTCAACGACATAGTGAACGCGGTCCAGGCCTCCAGCGAGGTGGCGACACTGGAGCTCTCAACGGACATGCCCATCAAGATGGACTTCGAGCTCCCTCAGGGAAAGCTGATCTACTATCTCGCACCTATGATCGGAGTCTAAGCGCCCTAGCTTCTTAACATCTAACACCCCATCGGATGCCCTCTTTTTATGGCTTACGCCCGAAGTAAAGGATATTATATCCAATCGTAGAGCCATTGAATTGGGACTGTCCTGGATGATCTCGGAGAGGGAAGCCGCCAAGTACCCGTTCCTCAAGGAGGCGGTCGCGCTCGTGGAGGTGTTAAACCTGACCCTCGACGATCTATCAGACCCCTCCCACGAGAAGGTCCTCGACAGGGCCGAGCGGCGTGTCTCCCAGGCTATCCTGAACGGGAAGACCGAAACCGATCTGGGTGACTCAATCACGGAGCTTCTTTCTTTTCCCGTGGCCAACATGTTCGTAAACGTCATGGCCGAAGACTTTTTGGACAGGAGGTACGCCCTCTCGGAGGCGGTCAGGACTAATGCGCTCTTGGAGGATGAGAGCGAAGACCGCATCGCCAAAATGGCACGCAACGAGTTCGATTGGAACCTGAGACTCGTCAGGGAGCGCCTCGACGGTAAGCTGTACAGGTTCGAGCTCCGTTTCGGCGACTACCTGAGGAACGCCGCATCCTTCCGTGAGCCCAAGTGGAAGCTGGTGAACAGGCTCATGAGGGAAGGGTACGTTCTACTGACGAAGCCCGAGGCCGCGCGCCTGCTCCAGGAGGAGGTGCAGAGGAGGGTGTACGGCTTCGTCTCGAAGCACACCCGATTGAACCTCCCCGAGCCACTGAGGAATAAGGTGGACAGCCTCGGGAAGCTCCTCGACGAGAACCGGTCCAGACTGACCGGAGGCGACATGCCGGCGGAGGTCAGGATGGATGCGATCCCCCCGTGCATCCAGCACGCATTCGAGGGCCTCATGGCCGGCAAGAGGCTGAGCCACATGGAACGCTTCGCCCTGACGTCCTTCCTGATCCACGCCGGAATGGAGATAGACGACATCGTCATGCTATTCGTCTCCGTCACCGACTTCGACGAGAGCTTCACCCGCTACCAGATAGAGCACATCGCCGGCCTGCGGGGCAGCAGGACCCGATACACGCCCCCCACCTGCGCCACCCTGAGGACGCATGGTGTCTGCTACAACCCAGACGGACGCTGCCAGCGCGTGAAGCATCCCCTCAGCTACTACAGGTTCAAGGTCAGGGACTTTCAGCAGGATGAAGAAGATAAGCAAGTAGAACCCTCAAATACCAATACGGAGCATTAAACCGGAGTCCGGTGGACGGAGACATGGGAAAAGGGGGATTAGAGGAGAAGGGGTACAGACCCAAGTACGGCCTCCACTTCTGCAGGTACTACCAGAACCTAGTCAAATTCAACCCTAGTCTCTGCGCGAAATGCCCCAACAACGGGCTGAAGGAACAGTAGAACATCGGCCCCGGCTCCGAAACTTGTTTTTAATGGTTCACCAGACGTATTGAGTGAACATTACATGACGGAACATGACTGGGGTAGCGAGAGATACGTCTCGGACCAGTTCAAACGATACTACACCTCGGGTGCCAGCAAGGTCGAGGCACCTCCCCAGATACAACAGAGGGAGTTTGGTTTCCTCTCGTTCGGCGGCAGGACTATGTTCCGCCACATAGGCTTCGGAGACACCCAGGAGATCAGGGGCTACCTCATGGACTACAACCCGGCCCACGCCTACTTCTCGGCTGCGTACTACAAGGACCCTCGAGCTGCAATGGAGAACAAGGGCTGGCTAGGAGCTGACCTCGTATTCGACATAGACGCCGACCACTTCGATCTGCCGTGCCAGAAGGAGCACGATAGGTGGACTTGCAGGACCTGCGGTAAGGAGGGGATGGGCCACCCACTGGAGCTGTGCCCAAGCTGTGGCAAGGCCTCTTTCGAAGAGGAGAACTGGCTCTGCGAGAGGTGCCTAGAGGCCGCTAAATACGAGGCCCAGAAGCTCATAGACATCCTCGTCCAGGACTTCGGCTTTTCCCAGTCCCAGGAACTCAGCGTGAACTTCTCGGGCAACAGGGGATACCACGTCCACGTAAGAAGCCCTGCCGTGAAGGAGCTAAACCAGATGACTCGAAGGGAGGTGGTGGACTACATGCTGGGGATCGGCATCGAGGCAGAGCACCAGGGGTTCACTGCTAGGCCCGTCGGTGGAGGCTCCACCATCACGGAGGACGGTTGGAGAATGCGATCCGCCAAGGCCCTCTACGACTTCCTCGCGAACACCACACCCGAAACGCTGAGGTCGCTGAAGCTGAGGGCCCCCACCATCGAGAAGCTCCTAGGCAGCAGGGACGACATCCTCGGGATGCTGATGGAGAGACATCCCAGCGGTATCTTCAAGTACATGAACAGGAAGCTACTCGACCAGCTCATCGCTGCAGCGGTGAAGGAGCAGGCGGCCGCCATTGACACTGTGGTCACCACCGACCTCCGCCGCCTGATAAGGCTGCCGAACACGCTCCACGGGAAGACAGGCTGGCTAGCCCAGAGAGTGCCGATAGACAACCTCGCCGACTACGACCCCCTCACGGAGGCCATCGCCTACAAGGACGGCACGGAGAAGATCCGCATCAGGAGAACACCAGAGATCGCCCTGGCCGGCGAGACCTACGGGCCCTTCGAGGACGAGGTGGTGGAGCTCCCCATGGCCGTCGCCATGTTCGTCCTCTGCAGGAAGGCGGGGAGGGTGGAGAGATGATGGGCAGATACGACACGCTCCACAAAGCCTGGATGGCGGAGAGGCATAATACCGACCTACAGACCCTGCCAGAGGGCTTCTACACCGAGATGACTGAGTACGTCACCCAACTCCGCGAACAATCGGAGACAATCGAAGAGTCCTCGATAAAGAGGCGGATCTCGGAGAAGGAACACGAGAACGCCGAGAGCATGTTCGGAGAACTCTCCCGGCTAAGGCTTCGGAAGATAGTTGAAGCCGAACTAGACGGCACGGCCATCGCGGGCTCCGCCCTTACGAGGGAGGAGAAAACCCTCCACGCCGATGTACGCGCCCTCCTGTCGAGCCATCAGGACAGATTGAAAAGTATATTAAGGGGACCTGTGCCTCAGGTAGACGCAAAAACCCCGCCTAAGACGAGGTCAAGGGTGGTAAGGTTCCTCCAGCCGGTGCCCGCGATCATGGGCATCGACATGAAGACCTATGGACCTTTCAAACCGGAGGACGTGGCCACGATTCCGGTGGAGAACGCTGAAAACCTAATAAGGCGGGGTATCGCAAAAGAGGTGGAGATTCGGGAATGAAGATACCGCGGTCCATGAGGACATACTGCCCCCGGTGCAAGACCCACACCGAGTTCGCTGTCTCCCTCTACAAGGCAGGGAAGAGAATGGCAGCGAAGAAGGGGGAGAGGCACCAGAAAGTACGGAAGAGAGGCTACGGCGGGCAGAAATTCCCTGAGCAGCACAACCAGGCCAAGGTCACTAGGAAACAAACCCTCACTCTCGAGTGCAAGGAGTGCAACTACAAGCTCATGAGGAAGGGCATCAGGCTCAAGAAGGCGGAGGTAGCCTAACCATGACGGAGTGGGAGAACCTAATACCGCGCCCGACCTCCCGGTTCCTGAGGGTACGCTGCAGGACCTGCGAGAGCGAGCAGATAATTTTCAGCCACACAACCCGCGAGATCAAGTGCAGAACTTGCGACGACACGCTAGCCGAGCCCACGGGGGGCAAGGCCAAGATTAACGGCCCGGTCCTGGCAGTCCTAGGGTGAGAGATATGAGCGCTGGACGTTCCGAGTGGCCCGAGGTCGGCGACCTCATCGTCGCGACCGTAGTCCGTACAGTGGGGCACGGCGCCTACGTCACCCTGGACGAGTACGACAGGAAGGAAGGGTTACTCCACATATCCGAGATCTCATCTTCTTGGGTCCGGAACATCAGGAACCACGTCCGGGAGAGGCAGAAGGTCGTCCTCCAGGTGAATCGCGTCAACCCAGAACGGAACCAGATCGATCTCTCCCTCAGGCGGGTTACCCAGGACGACAGGAGGAAGAAGCTGGAGGAGTGGAAGAAAAACCGGAAGGCCCAGACTCTCCTGAAAGCCGCTGCCGTAGCCCTCAAGATGGACGATGCGGCCGTCTACGAGAAGGCTGGAGCCAAGATCATCGAGCACTACGGCAGCCTCTACGAAGGGCTGGAGGCCTCTGTCAAGCGGGGCGTCGAAGCCCTCCACGAGGCTGGGGTGTCAAAAAAGATCTCCAAGGTCCTTGAAAAGGTCGCAAGGGACAAGATCGTCGTCAAGGTCGTCACCATCCAGGGGGTTCTTGAGATCAGCACAATGGAGTCCAGGGGCATCGAGGCGATAAGGGAGACCCTTCTCCAGACGAAGAAGGTGGCGGCCGAGAGTGAGGCAGAGGTGAACCTGTACAGTCTTGGAGCGCCTAAGTACAGGATCGAGGTCACTGCAGAAGACTACAGGAAGGCCGAGGCTGCCCTGGAGAAGATAATCTCCTACACTAACGACGCCTGGGCCAACCACGACGGCAATGTGGCCTTCACCCGGGAGTGACCGGGGGAACGCCCTTGGTCTGGCTCATGAGACAGTGTAAAATATGTGGACGGTACACACTTGACCAGGAGTCCTGTCCCTCGTGTGGAGGTCCAGTGCGGATCCCTCATCCGGGGAAGTTCTCCATGGACGACCGCTATCGCGAGTACAGGTTGAAGATGCGCAGGATGGCGAGGAGAGAAAACCCGTAGCCGGATATTATTTTCAAACACAAGGGGACGCATCTTGGCGATTTTGTAGTGAATATTAGTAAACTTCGACTTTCTCGGGGGAGTGAAAGATTTATGTTGTGTTGTGGTACTACTGATAGGAGGAGATATCGATGGCAAGGAGCTACGTAAAAGTATATGGTCCACCCGTTCTGAAGGCGATCAAGGCCCTCGAGGCTGTCGCCGTCGAGATGTCCAAGTCAACGAGCGTGAAGTTCAGCCACACATGCATTCCGTACCCTACGCGCATGCAGTCTGATAGGAACGACTGGGACAGTTACCTAAACAACATGAAGCAGAACTATGTTGACTGCTACGAGCCCGTGAAGATCATCAGCGATTCGCAGCAGATGCTCGGTGAGTACGACTTCTTCTACGAGTGGACTGAGGAGCCCACCATGGACAAGATCGAGGGGCTCCTGGGAAAGATCGATGAAGCTCTCGACGGGATGGGCTGCAGCTACACGATGACGACCAAGTGATCGAACCCACCTAATTCTTTTCTATTACCCGTTATTAGTAATACTCGTGACAAAACATAATTATTAGAAATATTATGGGAAAAAGGGTTGGGTTTTTATGACGCTTCCTCGGCCTGAAGGTGCTCCCTGAGGGCTCTGCGTTCCTTCAGTTCTTCGTAGACGATGAACGTCGGCATGATTACCCAGATCACGATCATCACCCAGAAGAAGATGGTGTCGTAGTCCATCTCTAGCTACCTCCCTTACCGCGTAGGCGGTCCAGTATGCTGCCGCCAATTGCCTCTCTGGCCTTAGGGGCGGATCTCCAGTCCACGGGGACCTCTTCCCTCACCAGCTGTCGGTAATTGATGCCTGGGATGTACAGCAGCTTCTCCGGGATGAGCCCGTTGGGCCTGTAGATCATGACGATCAGCAGCAGTATGCCTAAGAGCAGCCTCTCGAAGTAGGCGATGGGGAAGAACAGCAGCCTGTCGAACACCCACTTGTAGACGATGATTATCCGCCTGAGGGCCACGATCAGCGTGGTTCCGAGGAACGTTCCCGCGTTGTTGCCCGGGCCTCCCATCATCAGCATCAGCCACGGCCAGTAGGTCCAGTAGGCCCTCTGGTAGTTGGCCTCGACGACGAAGGAGTAGTAGAACGCCAGCAGACATCCAGCGGTCGCGGTGATCCCTGAGGAGAACATCAGTATGTTCCTCCTTATTGAGACCACGTTCTTGCCCACGCTTCCCACGGTTACCTCGTTCTCCCTGATGGACCTCATCAGTCTCCCGTAGGGTGAGTTTAACATCGTCTTGAAGATGAAGAAGGATATGAGCCCTATGAACAGCGTCAGAGCGGCCATGATTACGGTCCTGTCACCTGGGTAGAAGGCGAAGACGTTGGGCACGAACATGCCCAGGGTTCCGCCGCTGATACCAACAACGTTCCTGCCTATGATCTGCGAGGCATCGGCCATTGTGATGAGGGTGACCATCAGGTAGGTCGCCCTCAGCCTAATGGCGGGTACCGCGATGATCCATCCAACTACAGCCCCGAGCAAGATGCACATCGCAATCGAGAACAGCAGGAGCGAGATGCAGAGAGCTGCATTGTCCTTGATATAGCCATTGGCGAGCACGCTCACGTTGATCTGGTTGTTGTAGACCCAGTCAAAGTCATTGTTATATTCTAGTAGCTCGACTCCTGCCTGCGCTACTACCCAGAACGTAAGTCTAGTTGTGATTGCGCTCACCGTGAAGCCGCCTATGATTACCTGAACTGCGCAGCCCATGTTGGGTATTCCCGCATTTCCGTATTGGAAGTTGATGGCCATGGCGACGATGACGAGGAGTCCGAAGAACATTGCGATGTCGACGATGAGCCTGGCGTTACCCGTAACAGCCCACGCGAGGCCTCCGATTAGATCCAACATCTCATCAGTCACCTCTGCCTATTGCTTTCAGGAATCTCTCGCCTGTCTTCGTCGCGGCGAATTTGTTGTAGAATCCCTGCAGGCCATTGGGTTCTATGATTAGTACCAAGACCAGAGTTAACATCGGTATCAAAGGCCTGTATTCACCGACCCAGGTGCCTATCGACTGCTGCAGCTGGAATGTCAGAAGGATTTCTAGGAGGCCGATGCTGAAGCCTCCGATTATGGCTCCGTACATGTTTGTGAATCCGCCGAGAAGGCTACCCGCCATGATACTCGTCTGCATTCCGCCAGCCGTGGCTGCGCTAGATGCGAACCACATTGGCACCATCGCACCAGCCAGGCCTGCGAGACCCCCCGTCAGGAACCATGCAAAAGTCTGAATTCTGTTCACGTTGATGCCCAAGACGGCAGACAGTTCAGTGTCCTCAGAGGTCGCTCTCATGGCGATCCCGATCCTCGTCTTTGTCAGCATCCAGTGCAAGACTACAATTGCGACAATGCTAGAGCCGAGTGATACGTAGAATATTCCTGGCGTGTCGAAAAGCACAAAGTCCGTTCTTTTCAACAGGAATCCAGTGGTGTACCTCCCGGTCATAGCCCTCAGCCAGTAAGAGAACACCCACAAGGAAGCTTGCAGGAATATCTGTATGGCCAGAGTGGCGATGGTCATCACGATGGCGCCACCGCCCAGATTTGCGAGCACGTTTATGACGAGCACGTAAACCATGACGCTGAAGACGCCGCAGAAGAGGAAGGCGAACGGGAAGCCATAGTAGGGTGAGATGTTGAAAACCCTATCGCATATCCATGCAGTGAATATGCCTATTCCAGCGTATGTACCGTGGGCGAAGTTGGGTATCTTTGCAGTGAGGTAGGTCAGGGTGAAGCCGACGCTTAGGATTGTCAGCTCGCATGCGTATACTATTGCAGCCATCCAAAGTGCGTTAATTAGCATTTTGATCCGTTATTGTGTGCTCGTACAGTATTAATAATACTTTCGAGACGCTCATGGATATTAATACCCGAAATAAAAGAATGCTGAAACTTATGCATTAGATATCATTAATGGTTTACTAGATATAACTGATAATTTCGCTACGAAACAAGTTTTATATAGTCTAGATTGGGATATAAAAATTTGCAAAAAAGTGCAAGGTGAAACAAATGGAAAAGAATTCAACAATGATGATGGCAGTTCTACTTGTCGTAGGTCTAGTCATCGGTGGAGGCGTCGGCTACTTCATGGCTCCGAAGGAGGCAGCTGGAGAAGGCGAAACGATAACCATTACACAGGATGTACTTCCAATGGAAGACTACACCGTTCGTATCGCCAACCTGATGTCGGGCACTACCTCCCTTGAGACCGGTGTGCCATGGGCTGAGGAGGTCATCGAGCCGGCACTCGCCGACTATGTAGAGGAACTAGGCTACGATGTCACATACACTCTGCTCTGCGATCAGGCTGAATCTCAGGCGGCCGTGCACCTTGAGAAGGTCCAGTCCTTCAAGGCGATGGACGTTAAGATCATCCACGGTGGCGGCTGGTCCTCAATGGCTCAGGCTGCTCTGTCGTACGTGAACGAAAACAATGTCCTGCTGTGGAGCTCCTCATCCACCTCCCCGGTGCTGAGGATCGCCAACGACAACCTGTTCAGGATGTGCCCCGACGACACGATCCAGGCTCCAGCTATCTGTGCTGCTTTGGACTCGTGGGGAGTTAAGGGCATCGTATTCATCCACAGGGCCGACGCATGGGCGGACGGCATCTACAACCAAATGATACCCATACTTGAAGAAATGGACATCGAGGTCGGCGACAGAGTCAGGTATGCTGGTGAGGTAACCGAGTTCAGCAGCTACCTAGCCACAGCTGACATAAAGATCGGTGAACTTATCGATAAGTACGGTGCTGAACACGTCGCAATCGAGATCATCTCCTTCTCTGAGGCGACTACAATGATCACTCAGGCCATCGACTACCCGAACCTTTGGAGCGTCTTATGGTTCGGTTCAGATGGTACGGCGATGGGTTCCACCACTCGTGACGAGGCTCCAGAACAGGCTGTCCATCTAAGGATATTGAGCACATACGCCAGCCCACCCTACAAGGGTCCGATCTTCTACCACCTGATGGACGAGAGCATGAGGATCTCCGACACTCCCGTCGGATATTACACTCTGGCGGCGTACGACCTCTACCACAACATTGTAGAGACCACACTGATGAGCCAGAGCGAGGACCCGAGGGACGTGATACCGCTGATCCCTGACACGTGCTACCGAACATGGGGTGTCAGCGGGTGGACCGAGCTCAACGACGGCGGCGACCGTGCCAGATCTGACTACGACGTCTGGGGATACGGCAATGATGAAACTGGTACCATCGCAATCACGAAATTCGCTCACTACTACTCTGCAGACGACAGCGTAGCATGGCCAGCCATAGCTGAATCCGTAGACGAAAGGCCCATCGAAGGACTAACTCCACCAGGAAAGTAGAACCCTTCATATTCCTTTTTTTACATTAAACGACCCTTCCAAGTCGTATTAATGATATCCCGGCGACCTCGGAAATGTTTTAAACAGCATGGTAATTACTAGGTTAGTTGATACCGATGTCAGAGATACTAAGACTTGATAGTGTAAGGAAATATTTCGGTAAGTTTGCAGCGGTCGACGGTATCAGCTTCGGAATGAAGGAGGGTGGAATCTACCTTCTCGTCGGTCCCAACGGCTGCGGCAAGTCCACACTCGTCAACTGCGTCTCGGGTTTATTCCACCCTGAAGAGGGGAATATCTATTACCGAAATGCAGATGTCACGAACGAGGAAATGTTCAAGATCTCAAGGCGAGGCCTCGTCAGAACCTTCCAAATCGCTTCGCCGTTCCTCAGACTCACGACGCTGGAGAACATGCTGGTAGCGCTTCCGGACAACGCTGGGGAGAACATCTTCCTCTCGATGTTCAAGCCGACTTGGCAGGAAAGCGAGGTCAACGCCGTCAGGCGGGCTGCCGAGCTCCTCCGCGTGCTGGGCCTCAGGCATGTCTGGAACATGCCAGCTAGGACCCTCAGCGGCGGTGAGCTGAAGCTCCTCGAGATCGGTCGGGCCCTGATGTGTGGTGCAGAGACAATACTTCTGGACGAGCCGGTGGGTAGCATCGACCCGAAGCTCTGCCATCAGATCTTCAGCCACGTCCTCAGACTCAGGGATGAGTTGGGCCTCACGTTCCTCGTAATCGAGCACAGGCTTGAAGTGGCCGCGCAGTACGCCGACCACGTCTTCGCCATGGACAGGGGTCAGCTGGTCACCGAGGGAACTGCAGAGGAGGTCTTCGAGGACCCGAGGGTAATAACGGCGTACCTGGGTGAGTGAAATGTCCGAATACATATTGGAGACCAAGGGCCTGAACGTTGGTTACGGACCGATCCACGTCATCTACGATCTGGACTTTAAGGCAAAGGACGGCGAGGTCACTATCATCGTAGGCCCCAACGGCGTCGGGAAGACGACGCTCCTCAAGGCCATCATGGGCCTCGCCACCGTATACTCTGGGGAGGTCTACTTCGAGGGAGAGGAGATCACCAGGGACAAGCCCTTCGAGAGGACCGTGAAGGGGATCGGATACATGCCGCAGACTGGCAACATCTTCAGCCGCCTCTCAGTCGAGGACAACCTCAGGATGGCCGCCTACACCATGAAGGACAAGGACTTCATCGCGGAGAAAAGGGAGATGGTTATGAATCTCTTCCCGGTGCTGAAGGACTTCCTGCCGAGGGCTGCCGGTACGCTGAGCGGAGGAGAGCGCCAGATGCTCGCCGAGAGCATGGTCCTCATGAGGGACCCCAAGGTGATGCTGGTGGACGAGCCGACGGCCGGGCTGATGCCCAAGCTCGTGACGGACGTCCTGAAAAAGCTAAGGGAGATGGCGGAGACCACGGGCCTCCCCATCGTCATCGTCGAGCAGAGAGCCCGCAGGGCCCTAGAACTGGGCGACCACGCCTACATGATGCGTGGAGGCACGTTCACCTACGAGGGGAGCGCCACAGAACTACTGAACCACCCGCAGCTAACGGAGATGTACCTCGGCGCCGTCGAGGTCCACGACCTGAAGACTGTCAGAGAATAGAACCCAATTATATCTTCCTTTTTCTATCTTTCAAAGAATCTAGTACACTCTGGGGATCATCTTCCAAGGCACGCGCCGCATGTACTCCCTGTAGGCCTTCCCATAACGCTGGATCAGGAACTCCTCCTCCTTCTGGATGTAGAAGACGATGACGGCGACTGATAGGAGGGCGAGGGCTACTGTCTCCATAATAGGGAGGGCTATCGCGAGGCCCGCAGTGAGGGCTAGGAAGCCCAAGTAGAATGGGTGGCGGACCCGGGAGTAGGGGCCATCGGTGAGTAGCTGACCCTTGTATTCTCTGTTCCAGAAGATGTACCACGTCAAGCAGGCGTAGGAGCCCACTACGATGAGGGCTCCGCCGATAAGAAGAGAGGCGAAGAAGAGGGGTGAGACCAAACCGTCCCGGCTCCTATCAAGGGGTAGGGTACGATGTGAGCTCCCGGCTGAGCCTGGTGAGCCTCTCGCAGCCCTCAGGGGTGCAGACGACGGTGTCCTCGACCCTCACGCCGACCTCTCCGACGATGTAGATGCCGGGCTCGATGGTGAAGGTCATCCCGGGCTCCAGCTCCAAATTGTTGTTCCTGACTACGTAGGGGGGCTCGTGGCCGTTGAGCCCTATGCCGTGGCCGAGACGGTGAATGAAGTACTCCCCGAAGCCGGCGTTGGAGATCACCTTCCGGGCGACTGAGTCGAGGGCGTCGCAGGTGACGCCGGGCCTCACGGCCCCGTATGCAGCCTGATTGGCCTCCTTGACGATCTCGTAGATCTCACGCTGGCGCTTCGTGGGCTCACCATAGAAAACGGTCCGCGTCAGATCGGAGCTGTATCCGTGGATCTTGGTTCCCATGTCGACGAGGATCCCCTGCCCGGGCTCCAGCTCGCTCTCTCCCGACCTGCCGTGGGGTAGGGCGGCTTTCTCCCCGAAGAGCACTCCTGCGAAGCCGGTCTCGCCGCCTTTGGCCCTGAGTTCGGACGAGATTATGGATGCCAGCTCCCTCTCCGTGATCCCCGTGTGGAGATGCCCGAAGCTCTCCTCGAGGGCCATGTCGGTGATGGCGCAGGCCATCCTCATCCAGTCCAGCTCCTGCTCCGTCTTAACCATCCGCTCGTGGCTCAGGTAGGGGCTTGCGTCGACGATGTGAAGACCGGGGAGCCTCGCCTGGAGCCGGCTCACCCAGCCCCAAGGTGCATCTTGTGCGACACCGATAACGGCACCGGCTAGGCCGAGGCGTTCGATGTTCTCGGCAAGGAGCTCGACGGGGTCCTCGTGCTCAAGCCAGACGTCCACCTCCTTGATCCAGGGCTTCTGCTCCCTGAGCTCCCTCTCTAACTCGTTGACGATGATGACTGGTTCGTCGTCGAAGGGGATCAGGGCTGCGGCGAGGCGCTCGCTCATACCGATGGAGAAACCGGTGTAGTAGCCGATGTCTGTGCCCGGGAAGAGGAGGAAGGCATCGGCGCCGCCATTTCTCATACCTTCTATGACCTTGTCTGCTTTCTCTTTGTGGAAATCTGCCATTCCGATCAGTATCAACTCCACCGCCTGCGTATAAAGGCATGATCGCCCGGTGAACAACATGCAGTTCCGATGGTTAGTGTGGTCAGAGGGATGCAAGGAAGTCTTCCATGGCCTTGTTCACGTCGACGTCTCCAACGTGGACTGTGGCGATGCTGCGACCTAGCCGATCCCATTCGAGGGTCTCGAACTCCACCTTCTTCCTCAGTATGAGGGTCTCCAGCTTCTCTTTTGCCTTCTGGGCCTCGGGAGTTCCCTTGGGTGGCGGGTCGATCCCGTGGAGCTTCACGGCCATGTTTGGGCGAATGACGAACGTCGCGCCGTCGTCCACCCTGACGACTGTGGCCTTGCGAGCCATTCTCCATTCTACGTGCTCTCATTGAATGCATAAGATTTCCCCCATGCTCCTGATAGATCTTATAGCTTTAATCGTCCCCTCCTTGAAGCGGTGAGATTTCTGGTTGAGTTGACGAAGGAGAAGAGGGCGGCCTTCGACTGGGTGGAGGAGAACTCCAAGAGGATCACCGACTTCCACCAGCGCATCTGGCGCTATGCAGAGTCCGCCCTGAGGGAGTACAAGTCGGCCGAGGCCTACGTGGAGTTCCACAAGGAGGAGGGCTTCGATGTGGAGGAAGGGATCGCCGGTATGCCAACCTCCTACATGGCGACCTGGGGAAGCGGTAAACCGGTCATAGCCACCTACACTGAGTATGACGCCGTGCCGGGGATGGCCCAGGACCCAGTACCCTACAGGTCCGCTGAGAACCCCTACCAGGCCGGGCACACGGACCCCCACTCTGCACTGGGGGTAGCCGCACTGGTGGGTGCGACGGCGACCAAGCACGCCATGGAGGAATACGGCTTGAAGGGCACAATCAAGGTATTCGGGGCCTGCGCGGAGAAGATCTGTGTCGCCAAGCCGTTCCACGCCGCGAGGGGCTACTACGACGGGCTGGACGCAGCTGTCACGTGGCACCCCAGGGGGGACACGACTGTGATGTATGAGACCCAGTTCGGGAGCTACTGGTGCGTCGCCTTCATCTTCGAGTGCTTCGAGCCCGAGAAGTGGGCCGAGTTCGGAGGCGGACGATGCCCCGGGGCCCTGGACGCGATCTGCTTGATGTACACTACGACGAAGTATACCAAGGAGGCGATGGCTCGGAACAGGGGGAGTTGGACCATCAACGAGGCGATACTGGCGGCTGGCCAATGCACAAGCGACAACATCCCCCCGAAGATAGGGGTCATCACATACGCCTTCAGGGCTCCCACCCTAGACCAGCAGGAGCAGGTCTACAAGGTCCTCCAGAACAACGCGGAGTCCGTGGCCAAGGCGACGGGCTGCTCTCTGACCACAAGATGGGTGACCAAGACCCGCATAGGGCTGCCGAACATCGCGCTGGCCGATCTGGCGTACGAGAACCTTGAGCTGGTGGGTCCGCCCGAATGGACCGAGGAAGACAAAGAGAAGGCTCGGGAGATCATCCGGAATCTGGGGTACGATGCCCCTGAGCAGCCTTTCAACGACAAGCTTACGCCACCCGAGGAGTGGGAGCATCTGACTAGGATGAGGATACCCCCTGGCCAGAAGAACATCGGGAGCGACGACTACGTCGAGTTCACTTGGCATTGCCCCACCGTGTGGATACAGGTGGCGACCCCTAGGGTCGCCGTCCCGGGCGCCCGAGTGCCCTACTGGGCGAGGATGGCTCTCGGGGGGATGCCCGGTCCCATTGACAAGTCGATCTACGCAGCCGGCAAGGGGATCTCGGGGACCATGCTCGACTTGATCACCGATCCGGCGAAGCTGAAGAAGTGCTGGGAGGAGTTCAACGAGAGGACAAAGGATGGCATCGTAGGACCCCTTCTTCCGCCAGACATGGAGCCCCCCATCGACCTGCGTTGGCCTGAGTACATAACGACGCCTCGCGGGCGCGAGTGGTGGATACCTCCAATCAAGAAGGGCTGAAGCCTTCAATAACACCTTCTTTTTTCCACATTCCCAGCTTGATCAGATGAAATAATCGATTATCATCGAGGCGACGTAGGCGAGCATCGCCAAGTGGAAAAATGGCAAGGCCTTCAGCCAGTCTGAGGGGGACCTCCCCTTCATTATCATCACGTTGGCGCAGAGGAGAAGGAGGACACCTATTACGATCCCGTATGTCGCAATCAACTCATGGACGCCGACGAACAGGTAGGCTCCGACCAGGTGCAGCAGGGTGAAGAAATGGATCCAGTACACTGTCCCTCTCGTCCCATAGAGCAGTGGGATCGTCTTCAGACCCCGTACCTCGTCGTTCTCCACGTCGATGATATCGTTGGCGCCGAGGTGTGCCTGAGCGAAGGGGTAGAAGAAAAGGAAGTAGAGTAGAGCAACCGAATCGGGTCGGCCATTGACCAGGTATCCTGCGACCGGGAAGAGGGTGAAGTCCGAACGCCCTATCAGCTGGGCGAGCGGTCCCCCCTGATCCCTCTTATTGACCTGGTAGAAGTACTCCACAGCATAGCGCGCGCATTCCTAATCTTCTCGGCGCCGTTGGTTTTGTACGGCTTCATACTGAGCCTCAGCCTTGAGCTGCCGGATGTGGAGGTCGACCTTGGCAGCGGTAGAAGGAACCTCATGGTTCTTCTGGGTAGACGTGCCGCAGCCGTTCTGGTGTTTATTCTTTCCGCTGCGGCATCAGCATTCTTCACCTTTTTCGACGCAGTCAACTCCAGTCACACTTGGGCGATCCCCCTTCTGTCGTTGGTCCCTGTTTTGGCTAGCCTCGCAGGTCTAAATTCTCACTTCGAGAGCCTCGAGGATGTTTATCGTACAAAGTCCATTAACATCATTGCATTATGCCTCTTCCTCGTCGCTTTTGATGGTTACCTGCTCATAGAGCTCCTCCTCTAGGCAACGAAGAAAGCACATGAGGGCGGGCGTCCCTGTCCCTAGCGGCAAACTCTCGGCTTCACAGATAGGACGACGCCCCCCTCAGCCGAGCTCTCTCATCCGCAAGGATTCCGACGCCCGCCCGCCCACCTGTCCCATGTCTGGGTAACCCCGAATCACTGGCAGCCCTCCGCGAGGTCCGTCTGCATGGTGCGTCGTCAGTGGGCATGAATATCACGCTGCCCTCATCTTTTAACTTTGTTAAAAAAAACCTAGGGCGGCTCCATGACAACTGGATTTGTCAAAAATTATGGTTCAAAAACCGTTATTTACCTCTGAAGCGTGTTCGATGACGGTCAAAATGCATGTGAATGGCGACCTCGGCGCTGATGTCGAGGAGCTGGTCCTCCGGGCTCTGAGCCACAGGGAGAGGCGGAATATTCTGAAGATTATCGAATCCTCGGAGGATGGCGTCGTCTACAGCGGAATACTGGGGGATACCGGCCTCTCCACGGGGCGCCTCAACTACCACCTGAAGGAGCTGGAAGGATTCATCGAGAGAAACGAGCAAAGGAAGTACCGTCTGACAGCCTTAGGGAAGAAGGCTGTACGACTGATGAACAACATAAGGGAGGACGTGGAAGAGAGCTACGAGGATTACACCACCGCTGCGAGGGCCAACAGGAAGGCCTTCATCCAGAGACACCTGAACCGGGCGTTCTATGTCGGAGCCGTCTTGTTCCTCCTCTGCCCTCTGGCCACCACATACTTCCTGTGGAACAACGTCGAGTTGTGGTGGATCGTTGGGACCGCGTGGCTGTTCTGCCTCCTTCTGATCTACTTCATGGACCGCGTGAGGAAGAAATCTCCGAGATACCTCATGGGGTTCATCGACTGGTTGGAGTGGAGAATGTACGGAGAAGGGTCCAACAGCAGACTGACCTCCATGTTCCCCGGTTCGAGGCTGGTCGTGGGATTGTTAATAGGCGCCGCTCTCGGGGCGATATTGGGAAAAGTAGGAGCGGGAATCCTCCTCGGCCTCTTCCTCGGTACTGCAATGGAGATATAACTAGTCAGGTGGATTCCGAAGAGAAATCGTGTATTCACACGGCCGTCGATTCTAACCTCAACTTGAGGAGCGGGAACAGTATCCCATATAAGAAATTGAATCACGGTAGGAGTCGTAGATAGTCACTGCTGCCTTGCTTCTGATCTCTCCCAGTAGTACTGGAACAGTTCTTTGCACCACCTGTGAGAGCGCTCATCAGTGGCGTGGAACCCCAAGTAGTCGAACCGTCCCCCCCTCATCGGGAAGCTGATCCCAGCCACTTCCTTCTCCGACATGGCGATGAACACGTTGGCCCTCTCCAGCAGTCTGTTGAGGAATTGCCCTCTGGTCGTAGCCTCTTCGATGACCGGGCCCGGGCCATCCCAACCCGGCGGGAAGACTAAATCCCTCGGCTCGAGGAGCCTGACCTCGACGCCTTTCTTGACCGCATCCTCCAATTCGTCTAACGCGGTCATTAGGTACCTGTCAGTGAGCCTCCAGACGTACTCCTCCGCATCCAGTATCATACTCTCGACGTGGTGGAAGACCACCATCACGTCGTCGACGTAGCTGCTGTCCTTTAGTTCACCAATTCTCGTCACGAACTCTTGGGGGATCATCTCGAGCGAGTGGGAGCGGAAGTAGTTCCCATGCTCCGAGACGAACTCCAATCCTGGAATCATCCTGAGAACCAATTCACCGTAGAAAGTCAGGCGATGGAAGCCATCCGCGTCCTTCATCGTAAGGCCGACGTCCCCGAGGCGAGTGACGTGCCTACTGCACTCTTGGTTGGTGAGATCCAGCTCCCTTGAGAGGTTAGTAATCTTCAGTGGCTTCTCTTCTAGTTTATTCAGTATCCTCAACCTGTCCTCGTTAGAGACCTCGAAGAGCAGGTCGCCCAGACGTTCCATTCCTGACACCGGTCGATTACTAAATTACCATCCAGCACGATCTTAAATGTGCTACACTTTTCTTGAAGAGATCCTCTCTAAAATGTGTCAGGCTCAAATGTTACTGGCTCATGGCAGTTGAGAATGCTCTTTTTGGGAGACCGCTGGTATTTGTCGGGAAAACTGGTCTTAAACTCGCATCAGCGATGTTGAAAAACATACATCTCTCTTTGAGAGGTTTTATGTAAAGGGCGGAACGTAAAGGAACATGAGAACGCAGATGGAGGAGGTAAACCCAGTGCGGTCTGTCAATTCTGGGCCTATTGGGTTGAGTTTACCGACTTCGCCATAAGTGGTAAACTATGGGTGAAACAGATGTTGAGCCCAGGGCCTCGGTTTTTGACACTAGATCTCTCATTATGGTCGTGATCTTCGTGGGTGCGGTGACTGGTGGGAACCTCTGGCTGAACCGGGACGCCTCTCGATTAGGGTATGACACCTACTCAAAGTACGGTATTTCATTCGTCCACCCCCTGGGTGTAAGCTTCCGTGAGACCGTTGAGGATGTGGATTCGGGGGTCTATGGTCAGGTTCAGGGCACCTATGAGGGTGTCCCGGAAGTCTTCGGCGTCATATGGCGTACGTCTTCCTCTCCTTATGAGCCCGGGACGTTCCTGATCGAGGTCATGACACAAGCTCAAGAGACCGACGATATCCATGACCTGGGGCCCGTGTACGCCTCAACAAAGGACGGTGATGAGATGGACTACCAGCACTTCCAGATAACGGAGACAGACGGAGCCCTCCTTTTGGGGGTCGCGGGGGCCTGGTACGACGAGAAAATCTCCAGAGCCTACCTGTTCTACTACATAAGCATCCCCAAGGTGGTCGACCAGCAAGAACTGGAAAAGAAATTCCGGGATTATCTGGACACGTTCAAGAGCGTCGCCGAGGAGATAAAAGCCATGGATATTGAGGAGTACTGGCCCACCAGCGGCTGGAGGTTCACAGAGCCCGAGGATGTGGGCGTAGAATCGGCGGGGCTGGAGGATTTGGTGGGTGCCATTCGCAGGAGCCGGTACGACGTGGATAGCGTCTTAGTGGCGAGGAACGGCTACGTTGTCTTGGACGAGTACTTCCAGCCCTTCAGGGAGGGAGAACGGCACATTGTCTACAGCTGCACCAAGAGCATCGTCTCCACACTCATAGGTATAGCCATCGACAAAGGATACATCGAGGGGGTGGACGTGCGGGTCCTCGACCTTTTCCCTGATAGGTCGGTGCAGAACCTGAACGCTTGGAAGGAGGGGATGACGCTGAGAGACCTGTTGACGATGACGGCAGGTTTCAACGCCCGGGACTCCTATCTGTATCAGTGGGAGGGGCTTGAGAGGATGCACGACAGCTCCGAGCCGCTCCAGTACGTCCTCGACCTACCCGTTACGGAGGAGCCGGGGACCAGGTTCGAGTACACCAACGGCGTCTCCCACCTCCTCTCCTGCATCATCAGCAGGACCACGGGGATGAGCGCCCTCGAATTCGCCCGAGAGCACCTCTTCGGACCCCTGGGTATCACGGACGTGGAGTGGAGGAGCGACCAGCAGGGGAGGAACTGGGGCTACAGCAGCATATACCTCACACCGCATGACATGGCGAAGATCGGCTTTCTCTTCCTGAAGATGGGGGAGTGGGACGAGGAGCAGATCGTCCCCCGAGAGTGGGTGGAGGAGGCCACGATGAAGCACGTCGACGCCACTATGGTGGACGGCTACGGGTACCAATGGTGGGTCGACTCCGATGGATACTACTTGGCGCTGGGGTACAAGGGGCAGCTCATATTCGTCGTCCCTAGCTTGGACCTAGTGGTCGTGTTCACAGGGGGAAGCCCCGAGACCTTCGATTTCTCGCTCCCCCTCATAGAGAGATACATCATTCCTGCGGTCGACCGGTGATCAACCCTCGTGCATCATCTCTCAGGCACTTCTGGCTTCAGGTATTTGTTGAACCATCTCAGCATGTGCTGAAGCCTCTCCTCCCGGTGCTTCGGCTTGCCGCTCCTGCTGAGCTCGTGAGTCTCGTCCGGGAAGCGGACCAGCTCCGTAGGCACATCGTTCAGCTTCAGCGCAGTGAACCACTGTTCTCCCTGCTCGATGGGGCACCTGAGGTCGTTCTCGCTGTGAATTATAAGGCAAGGGGTCTTGACGGCGCCGGCGTACATGATGGGGCTGTGCCTGAGCTGCTCGACGATGTCCTCCCCCCAGAAGGTCTCCCGCCCCGATATGCTCCGGGGCTGCATGAAGCCGATGTCGCTGACCCCGAACTTGCTTACCCAGTTGCAGATACTCCTGAAGGTGACCGCCGCGGCAAACCTGTCAGTCTGGGAGATTATCCAGTTGGTCATGTACCCTCCGTAGCTGCCACCGATGACTCCCAGCCTCTTCTCGTCGATGAAGGCATAGAGCCTCAGGGCCTCGTCGACGAAGGCCATGAGGTCCTCGTAGTCGCACTCCCCATAGTGGCCCATCACCGCTTGGCCGAACTTCTCGCTGTAGCCGCTGCTCCCCCTGGGATTGGTGTAGATCACAGCGAAGCCCTGGGCGGCGAGTATCTGGAACTCGTGGAAGATGCAGTCCCCGTAGAGCCCTGAAGGCCCACCGTGGATCTCCAGTATCGTAGGGTACCTCTCGCCCTCTTGGAAGTCAGCGGGCCTCATCATCCAGCCATCAACCTCGTCCCCCAAGGCGTTCACGAAGGCGAAGCGCTCTGGCTCGATCAGGTCGAGGCTCCTCAGGAGCCTGTCGTTGAAGCTCGTGAGTCTCCTATCCCCCTCCCCGTCCTGGACCCAGATTTCGGCCGGAGTCGTGGCGCTCAGTGAGTTGTAGGCAATCACGCCATCTCCGGAGAGGCTGAACCCGTCCACCGCCTTGCCGGTGACGACGTCCTCGATAGGTCCACCGCCGGCAGCGACTCTGTGGACGTTCGCGTGGGGGATGCTCGCCGCCTTGAAGTAGATGTGGCCCCCGTCCTCGCTCCAGATCGCGCCGGGGCGCGGTGTAGCGACCCTGAGGTCCCCTCCGACGCCTGCGTTGACCGCCTTATCGAGGGAACCGGTGAGGTTCTTCATTCTGCCGCCCTCTGATGACATCACCCAGACATCTGAGTAGACCGCAAGCTCGTCCGGCCTGTCGTGCCCGATAAACGCCAGCCGATCCCCGTCCGGGGAGAAGGACACGTCGGAGATGAAATGACTCCCCCCGGTCAGTTTCCGGGGCTCACCCCCTTTCGAGGGCATCAGGTAAAGATCCCTCACCCTGCTGGTGTCAGCGTCCTCCTCCATGTTGGCCACGAAGACGATGGCCTCTCCGCCAGGCCTCCAGGCGGCCGCGTCTACGTCATATTCTCCCTTGGTGAACTGCTTGGGCTTCCTGCCTAGTCGAGCGGTGAACAGGTGGATGCGGCGCCCATTGTAGAAGCCGATCCCGTTGAGCTTGTGCTTGATGCGCTTGATAACCTTGATATCCGTGTCTGGTTTCTCCTCCGTCCACACCCTCGATAGGAAGAGCACGCTCTTCGAATCGGGTGCCCAGGCGGGCTTCGAAACCCCGAGCTCCATCTCCGCCACCATACTTGCCTCGCCACCGTTGCACGGCATCACCCAGACCTGTGTCTTCTTGTCTTCCGTCTCTCTACCGCTGGAGAGGAAAAGAAGTTGTTTACCATCCGGCGACCAGCGGGGGTATGTGTCCCTTCCGATGCCGTGGGTGAACTGAACCCCCTCGCCAGAACCCCTGTCCACCGTCCAGATGTGCCGCTCGTAAGAGTCCTTGTCGTGGTTAATAGTGGACAGTACGAACGCTATCCTCTCTCCGTCGGGGTGGATCTGGGGATCTGAGACGAATTTGAACCTCCGAAGGTCTTCAACCCTCACTTTCTTGGGAGACATCTTCACCCCTATGATGCATCTCGACACGATTTAACTCCATGGCCCACGCTCTCAGATACGTTATGTTAATATTGAATGAAATCCGCGGATACCAACCTATCAAAAAACCCAGATGAGCCCCTTTTTGAGGGGATTTCAGGCCGAAATGAATGATTTTTAATATTTCATAGACAACATATACATATGTCACAAAATATCCCGTCGCCCGAGGAGTTTTTCGGGCACAAGATGGGAGCGGACAGGACACTGGTCCGCTGGGACAGGATCGTCGAGTACTTCTGGGCCCTGGACAGGTCGCTCTGCGTCAAGGTCGACGAGCTGGGCACCTCCACAGAGGGAAACCCCTTCCTCTTGGTGATGGTCTCCTCGCCCGAGAACATTGAGAACGCCGAGAAGATCAGGGAGATGAGCTTCAGCATCGCCCACCCCAAAGGGCTGAGCGACGGGGAGATCGAGAAGATCATCGTCGAGGGCAAGACCGTGGTCGTCATGACCATGAGCCTCCACGCTTCCGAGATCGGGGGCACCCAGATGTCCCCTGAGCTCTGCTACGAGGTCGCCACCAGCCCCGAGCTGGAGGAGGTCCGCAGTAACACCGTTCTCCTCGTGGTCCCGAGCTTCAACCCCGACGGCCAGATCATGGTCACAGACTGGTACAACGAGAACCTCGACACAGAGTACGAGGGAGGGCCGCTCCCCTACCTCTACCACAAGTACGTGGGGCACGACAACAACAGGGACGCCATCCACAACAGCCAGGTGGAGGCCCAGATGGTCTCGAGGGTGATGTACAAGGAGTGGTACCCCCAGGCCTACATCGACCACCACCACATGGGGAGCTACGGAGCCAGGTTCTACATACCACCCTTCGCGAACCCCATCGACGACAAAGTGGACCCCCTCATCTGGACGGAGCAGCAGCTCTACGGGGCCATGATGGCGACGATGCTGGAGGGCTCTGGGAAGACCGGCATCGAATCGGCTGCCACCTACCCGGGGGAGTTCATGCCCACATTCAACTACATACCTTGCTGGCACAACATCTGCGGCATGCTCACGGAGTCCTCCTCTGCGAAACTCGCAACGCCCACGTACGTCCACTACCACCAGCTCAAGCCCAGCAGGCGGGGGCGCCCCGAGTACAGGACCCAGATGGGCTTCCCACACCCCTGGCCCGGGGGCTGGTGGAGGCTCAGGGACATCGTAGAGCAGCAGAAGATCGCATCACTGGCGACGCTGAAGGTCGCCGCGAGCCACAGGGCCATGATCCTCAGGAACATGTACATGAAGGCGAAGCGGAGCATCGACGCCGGCCTAAACGAGGCTCCCTACGCTTTCATCGTCAAGCCGGAGCAGCACGACGAGCTGATGGCCTACAAGTTCATGAAGCTCATCATGGACATGGACGTCGCCGTGAGCAGGAGCACCAAGGAGTTCAAGGCCGAAGGCGTCACTTACCCGAGGGGAACCTTCGCCATCTTCACCTCCCAGCCCATCAGGCCCTACATCATGAGCCTGCTCAGGAGGACTTTCTACCACGCGGGCCCCTTCAGCTTCAACTCCGACGGTACCCCCATCTCACCGTACGACCTCTGTACCTACAACATCGCCGAGTTCATGGGCGTCAACCTCCACGAGGTCAAGGCACCGTTCGAGGGGGCCTTCGAGGAGCTGCCTTCGATAAGGTACCCCAGGGGCTCAGTGGACGAGGGAGCTTCCGGCTGGCTGCTGGACTGCCGCCACAACGACAGCTTCGCAGCCGTCAGCCGCCTGCTACGCAGAGGCATCGAGATCCACCGCATCGATGGACCCGTCGAGGCAGGGGACGCAACCTTCGGCAAGGGGTCGTTCTACATCCCCACCGGTGACGGCGTCGAGGAGGATGTGAAGAGGCAGTCCAAGAGGCTGCACCTGACCTTCGCAGCTGCTCCTTCCTCCGAGTTCGGACGCAGGCAGGTGAAGATGCTCAGGGTCGGCATGTACCAGAGGTACAGGGGGGGCAACATGGACGAGGGCTGGACCCGATGGCTTCTGGAGCAGTTCAGGTTCAGGTACAAGAAGCTGATGGACGCCGACATCAAGCGGGGCAGGCTCGCGAACAAGTTTGACGTCATCGTTCTGCCCAGCGACACCAAGGAGATGATCACGGGGGAGGGCATCGAGGAGTACTACAAGAAGCGGTTCGGCGGAGCGCGTGCGCCCCCCAAGTACCCCGAGAAGTACGAAACGGGTCTCGGCAAGGAGGGCACGGAGAAGCTGAAGGAGTTCGTCGAGGAGGGCGGTCTACTGGTCTGCCTGGCCTCTGCGTCGGAATACGCCATCGAGGCGCTGGAGCTTCCTGTGAAGAACGTCCTGGACGGGGTGAAGTCGACGGAGTTCTTCTGCCCCGGTTCGACGCTGCACGTCGACGTAAACAAGGAGAGCCCGTTGTCTGAAGGCGTTCAGGACGACCTCCTCGTGATATTCAGGAACAACCCCGCCTTCGAGGTGACTCCCAACCCGGACAACGCGGACCTGCAGGTCGTCCTCTCCTACCCTGACAAGCACATCATGGAGAGTGGGTGGCTCATAGGTGAGAAGCACCTGAGCAGGAAGGGTGCGCTGATCGACGCCAAGAAGGGCCAGGGCAGGGTTGTGCTCTTCGGGTTCTCACCTCAGTTCAGGGCTCAGAGCGACGCCACGTTTAAGCTGCTCTTCAACTGCCTGCTGGGCTGACCCATCCTACATATACTCAACCTTATTTTTCCTTCTCCGTTTATTTCGGACTATAGAAACGAAGACGTTTTATACACCACACAATGTAGCTAAAGAGAAAAGTGATAAGATTGACTGTTGAAAAATTCGCGAAGAAGGAACTCCTTGCCATAATGGCTGCCTATCGCGGCGCCGGTACTCGCGCTAGGGTCGGACCCGTGGAGGGAATGATCAACTTGGGTGCCGGTGATCCGGACTTTAATCAGCCCGAATTCATCAATAAGGCCGTCTACGAAGCGATGAAGGAGGGTTATACACACTACTCCTTCGGCGGCGACTCAGGATTCAAGGCAGCAATCGCCAAGTACTACAAGAAATACGGCGTCGACATCGACCCCAATACCCAGATCCTGATAGAGTCTGGCGGAAGCCAAGCCATCTTCAAGTCATTCGCCGCCATCCTCAACCCCGGTGACGAGATCCTGATTCTGGATCCGGCGTACCAGGGGTACAGGGCCCCCGCGGCCTATTTCGGCGCGACGATGACAAGGGCGAATCAGACCAAGGACAAGAGCGGTCTCTTCAGGCCCGACATGGGCAATATCGAGACCGCAATCACTGAAAAGACCAAGGCCATGCTCATCTGCAACCCCGACAACCCGTGTGGCACCGTCTACACGGAGAAGGAGCTGGCGAAGCTCGCCGAGATCGCGGTGGAGAAGGACATCGTCCTCATCGCCGACGAGATCTACACGGAGTTCGTCTGGGGAGACAACAAGCACAGGGCGATCATAAACATGCCCGGCATGGAGGAGAGGACCATGGTCCTCATGAGCTTCTCCAAGACCTTCGCCTGGACTGGTTGCAGGGCCGGCTACGTCATCGCGGGCCCAGAGCTCGCGAGGCTGGTAGGGATGGTACCCACCGGCATCTGCAGCATGCCCGTCGCCTTCCAGAAGGCCGGAACCCTCGCCTTGGAGAAGGGCTGGGACTTCGTCGACGAGATGAGGACGGCGTACAAGAAGCGCATCGACTACATCGTCCCCCGGCTCAACGAGATCGATGGGATCAGCTGCCCGTACCCCGAAGGCGCGTTCTATGTGTTCGCAGACATCTCCGAGCTGAACGTACCATCGGCGAAGTTCGCCATGGACTTCTTCCAGAAGGAGAAGGTGCGCTGCGCACCCGGCATCGGCTATGGCGCCAACGGCGAGGGCCACATAAGGTTCGCCCTCGTCAGGCCCGTCGATATCCTGAAGGAGACCTGCGACAGACTCGAGAGGTACGCGAAAGGGCTGTAATACAAGCCCCCTAAATTTTTTCTCTTTTCAGAAATAACAGAAACCCTACGCCGTAGAGCATAGGCTCCGTCGTATACTTTCTGTTCGTCGTTACTAAATGTTTACGACAACTTCGTCGAGGTTCATCCTCTGGCTCTTGATAGGTGCCTCGTCGGACCATCCCACGATGATGTGGTTGCGGCTCACGAAGTCCTCGTGGAGGTCAAAGTGCTCCCTGAGCCTCTGCTGGGTCTCCTCGCCGTGTGTGAGCCAGCAAGCCCCGAGGCCGAGGGCGTGAGCCATGAGGCAGATGTGGTCTGCCGCTGCGCCGGCGTCGAAGTAGACGTTCTGGGGCGCACGCTTATCGAAGCCCAGGGCCTTGTAGGTCCGCATGTCCTGGCAGACGACGATCATGACGCAGTTCTCGACGGGGATGTCGCTCCTGACGAGCTTGAACTCTTTGGGGGTCTTAAGCACGATGTATCTTATCGATCCGACGTTGCACCCCTGCGGCGCCCACAGTCCTGCGTGCAGAATCTTCCTAATCATCTCGTCCGGGACAGGCTCGTCCTTGAACTGGCGGATGGAGCGCCTCCCGTAGATCAGCTTCTCCACAGCCTTCATCTCCTCCTCGGAGAAGGGCTCGGGGAGTTCTGTGCCCAGTTCCAACTCTCCCCCCGTCCTGATCATCCGCGCGAAGCCTATGTAGTTGAGGCACCACTGGATGTCGGGGTCGCTGGTTGGCAGGCCTCTCCTCTTCCAGATGTCCAGCAGGAACTCGGCGGTCTCGCCGAAGTTGGTTGGTATTCCCCTCTTCTTGGAAAGGATGCGGTACATGTTGACCTCAATGGTGTGGTGGACGCGCTCGTGGAGTATCGTGCGGAGGACCGCGACATCGACCTCCATGAGCTCCCCCTCGGTGAGGCCATGGACCTTTACTGGTTCACTCATCCATCGTCACAGGTAGGAAAAGGCCGGTTTCGCCTAATAAAATTCGGGATAAGGAAAAATGGAAATGCAAGTCTGCCTAGCCGAAGATCTCGCTGAACCTCTCGACGATGATCTTCTCTTCCCCTGGCTGCAGCATGAGGCAGTTTATGGCGAAGGAAGGGGTGCCTCTCCTGAACCTGACCCAGATCTCTGGGTCGTCCTCCCTTAGGCTCCTGACGATGTCGGAGACCTCTTCGCCAGTTCTGCTCTTGAAGTCGAGCTGTAGCCCCAGTGTGTGGTACACGCAGCCCGTGCCGCTGGGAGGAACGTAGCTCATCTCGACGCCTTTGAGCCCTGGCAGCTTCTTGATCCGCCTCTCGATATATCGGGCCCTCTTCCAGGCCGGCTCGAATCGCTCCTTCTCGTGGTCCATCGTCAGCCACTTTTTGAAGCTGACGAGGAGGGCGGCGATCTCCTGCCTGTCGAGCTTGTAACCCCTTCCGACGCTCCTGTAGTAACCCCCCTGCTCCATAGGCCCTGCCTCGTGGCCGATGAAGCTGTGCAGAGCTATGGCCTCAATTAGCTCCTTCTTCCCTATGCAGAAGCCGGTGGAGTTGGGGCCTCCGACGTACTTACCGCCATAGCAGGCGATGTCGACGCCCATGGCGACGAACTTGGTCAGGCCGTCGAGGGGGTAGGTCATCCCAGAGCAGTCGAGTATGACGGGGACGCCGTGCTTGTGGGCGACCTTCACGGTGTCCTCGACTGAGACCACCCTGGGCCTGAGCCTGCCCGTGATGACGTGGTGGATGGCGGCGGTCTTGTCGGTGATCGCGGCCTCCATCAGCTCCGGGGTGCAGCCCCAGGACTCGTCACCCACGCAGACGAACTTGCCGCCAGGTACCTGCATGGCCCTGTCGTAGATCAACATCCTGTTCGCTCTCTGGATGATTATCTCGTTCTTCATCCCAGTAGTGTCTGGGAGGCGCCGCATTTTCTCAGGGTCATTTCCTGCCATACACGCCGCGGCACCGAGAACTAGGGCGTTGAAAGCGCCTGATGTTATCCAACCTGCTTCGGCTCCGCAGGCCTCGGCTATGATCTCGCCGCCTCTCTTGATGAAGTCCCACATGTAGACGTAGCTCTTGTTCGCCTCCTGCATGGCCTTCATAGCCTCCTTGGAGAGGGCTGAGCCCCCGAGGCGCGTCAGTGCGAAGGATGCGTTCACTACCTTCTTGACGCCAAACTCTTCGAAGATGCTCATGACAATCTGGTAATGGTAATTATATGGTGGATAAAACAGTTGCCCACTCCGATCTATTCAGAGAATCCTTCACGACTTCGTCAGTCAGAGAAGAAATCTGATGACACTACGTGCGTTCGGCGTCTGCCCTTGAATCGTGAAAAAGGGTCAGTCGCAACATCAATTAGGGGAAATAGCGCCTTATCGTCATCAGGAAAGGGGGATGAGGCCCCCGAAAGCCATCTATTCCCTGTAAGTCTTGAAGAAGTCCTCGGTTGCCACTAGGTACTCGTCGATGTCTTCATTAGTGTGGGGCTCAGCCGTGAAGCAGTGGGGGAGCGACGGGCTCACGTAGGCGATGTTCCTTGAGAGCATGTGCGCGTAGTAGGCTCTTGCCTTCTCTTTGTCGTTCTTTGCCACGTCCCTGATGTTCTTGGGCGTCCCCTTCTGGAAGTGGATGGCGAAGCCAGAGGCCACCCCCGTTATGGTGGCGTCCAAGGAGCTCCTGTCGGCGATGTCCTCGAGGCCCGTCCTCACCTTCTCGCCCATGCCGTCCATCTTCCTGTAGACCTTTCCGTCTTTGAGGATGTCGAGGGTTGTTATGCCAGCGATCATGCTGATAGGGTTGCCCGTGAATGTGCCACCGTGAAACGCCCTCTCCTCCATCTTCGGATACTTCCTGTGGTCCAGCCTCTCGAAGATCTCCCTACGCCCACAGAAAGCGCCGATGGGGAAGCCTCCGCCCATGATCTTTCCGAGGATGGTGATGTCGGGCGTGACCCCATAGAACCCCTGGGCGCAGCTGGGCCCTAGCCTGAACCCGGTGATCACCTCGTCGAAGATGAGGAGCGTACCGGTCTCGTCGCAGATCTCCCTCAAACCCTCAAGGTAGTCCGGCTCTGGCGTGATCAATCCGCCTGCCCCCAGCACTGGCTCCACGACGATGCAAGCCAGCTTCTCTCCCTTGGCGGCCTCCCTGGCGGCCTCTTGATTGTTGAAGGGTATCACCAGTGTGTCCTCAACTACCTTGGGGTTTAGCCCTGCGGACTCCGGTATGTCAAAGGGCTCGTGAACTCCCACGTGGAGGCTGTCATAGCCTCCGTGCCAGCCCCCCTCGATCTTCGCCATCCCCATCCTACCGGTGTAAGCCCTGGCGAGGCGGCTGGCGTACATGTTCGCCTCGGTCCCGGAGTTGGTGTACCTTATCATCTCGACGCTGGGGACCATCTCGACGAGGCGCTCGGCAAGCTCGACCTCCAGACCGTGGGAGAAGCCGAAGTGCGTTCCCCTGCCGATCTGCTTTGAGACGGCGTCCATGACCTTGTCAGGGGCGTGCCCCAAGATCAGTGCGCCGTGGCCCACCCAGTAGTCGGTGTAGATATTCCCGTCCACGTCGGTTAGCTTCACGCCCTTGGCGTGGTCGACGTAGAATGGGTAGGGGGTGATGTCCCTGATGCCATAGGAGACGCCTGCGGGCAGCACCTTCTCGGCCCTCTCGTAGAGTTCCTTGGAACCCGGGGTCTTCCCAACGTAATCACTCAAGTCTATGACCTCAGATGACTGAACAGGCAACAACAAGATAAAAGCTTCCCGAGTCGAGGGAATGACTCCGAGACCAACGATCACTATGACGCGTCCCGTCGAGGAATTGTTTACGACTCGCCTTTCACATGAGGAGTTGGTCTTCCCCTGGCAACACTCTCGTGTCTGACATCGACATCAAGGAGTGAAACCTTGCAGCCATCATCGCCAGTTTATTATGAGCCGGGGAGACCTCTTATCACCCATCGTGCACGATTCTCCATGTGACGGTTCGGTGGCGTACGTTTTCAGCGGCTTGCCAGCGCTTAGTGAAGCCTTGCATGAGCGAAGACACGTATTCATTGGAAATAACTCGGAGGAAGAACGGATCTACCCGTCTCTTTCTTCAATGCTTCCAGTCCTGTTCTCTGTCGACTGAGAACCCCCCAGAACTCCTCCGGCAGGTCGGGCTCGGTCCTGAATATCTCCTCCATCCTCGCTATCTTCCCTAGGTACTTTTCTATTCGAAGCGAGAACTGGAGCTCGTAGTCCTCCCCTGTGTACTCCTTGTCGAAGACCTGCTGGAACAACTCGACTAGGTCCCCGTACCTGGGCAGGTATCCGATGGGGGTCTCGATGGCGTCGTATTCGCCGTGGACACGCCCCTCGGCCCAGAGCACCCAGATCGTCTTGTCAAGTATTTCGTTGGTGTACCTGCCCTCGTGCTTCAGGAAGTAGTTGGTTGCGAAGACCCTGGGGCAGTTGCTCAGCCTCCTTCCGAATTCCACGTGGTTCCTGAGATACGTCCCCAGGGGCACCACCATAAAGTCCAGGTTGGCCATGGGGTTCCAGTTCCTGATGCCCTCCATGCCGAGGGTTGCCGAGGTGGTCTCGGACTCGATGGTGGCGCCGATGTAGACGCCGTGCTCCCAGTTTAGTGCCTCGCAGATGGGGACGTTGGTGTCCGAGTCCCTGCCGCCGTAGAAAATCCCCTGGACGACGGCGCCTTTGGGGTCGTGAACCATGGGGTCGGCGTTCTCCAGCTCACTGATCCGCATGGTGTAACGTGCGTTGCTGTGGGCAAAGGGGATGGACTTGCCGTCACCGTCTGTCTTTCCCTCCCACCATTCGCCTGAGAAGTTGACGCCCTTCTTCGGGATCTCCGTATCTCCCATCCCCTGCCAAAAAGGGACGCCATCCGCTACCAGGACGTTTGAGAATATCAGCTCGCGGGGAGTGGTGAGCGCCTCGTAAATGAGGGGGTCATCGACAGGGTTGACGTCCTTTATGATGCCGAAGATCCCCGACTCTATGTTAACGGCACGGGCGTTCCCCTCGCCGTCGGACCGGATGTAGGCGATGTCGTCCCCGACGATGCTCTGACCGGGGATCATAGCCGTGCTGGTCTTGCCGCAGGCGCTGGGGTAGGCGCCTGTGAAGTATGTCACCCTGTCCTTGTAGGGGGGATGAACTCCCATCACGAGCATGTGTTCCGTCAGCCAGTCCTCTTGGTTCGCCTTGTATATGCCCAGCCTCAGCGCCAGCTTTTTCAGGCCGAGGCTGTTACCGGCATACTGGTTGTTTACGGAGTAGACCTTCCCGTCGATGATGTCGACATAGATGCGTCGTTTGTCCACGTTCTTGGTGCAGTTCCTCTCATCTAGCTCCCCCGCCGCGTGTACGAAAGTGAAGAAGGCCGGGGAGCCCTGGAGCCTCTTGAACTGCTCGTAGCCGCTCCTGTAAAGGAGGTCCTCGCTGTGGGCGACGTAAGCGGAGTCAGTTATCTGGAGGGCGCAGAGGCTGAACCGGCTGTCCGTGGGTCCTAGGCTGAAGAACCTGACCAGCATCTCCTTCCCCCTCATGGCGCCATCTAGGATGCCCATTACCTCCTCCAGTCCGGCCTCCCTCTCGACTGTGTTGATGCTCCGGCTCAGGTTCTGCCCCTCGGGGAGCAGCACAGCTGTGTGCTCCTTGTCCCTGGCCTGGTCATAATAGCCGTCGTAATGGATCGTGTGCCCCTCCGTCTTCAGCCGACTCTCCTCTCCCTTCTCCAGTGCTAGCTGGCGGACGTGGGCGATTTCCTCGGGGTCGTCTGTGATCACGGTGACTCTGTCAGGTTTACAGAGCGACGCGAACTTTTTAACCTGATCAATGACATGAGAATTGTGGAGGGCCTCCAGCTTGGCGAGGGCCTCAGGGTCGAGGACTCCAGATTTAGGCATGTGTGCCCCTCTCTCAGAGACTGGGGACCGACTTTAAATCGTTTCTGACTCCCAGATAAAAACGATATGTATTGTAATGGAGGGCCTTTGGAGTAGGGTCAGTTTCAATTCACTCAGTTTTGGGCGTCTTCCCAGCGCCTGTTGTATCTGTGGCTGTGCATGAAGCCTCTGAGCGACCGCTTGACCCTGTCGGCGATCATCGGCCCCAGGTCTCTCAGCTCCTCAGGCTCCCTGATGCCGTGCTTGTCTATCACTAATCTTCCGCCTCCGCTGTTTTGGAGGAAAACGTTTCCGTCTTGTACGGAGACGGCGTTGTCGTCATTCAGCACGAACACTTTACCGCCCTTGATGAAGACGAGGCTATCAAAGCCCGCCACGATGATGTTCCTCTTGTTCTCCCTGTCGCTCCAGAATAGCACACCTTCCTCCCTGCGCCTATGGGTCCTATCCGTGTGTGCGTCTGTGCCGAGGAACTCCTCTATCGCCTCGTCAGCCGCGTCGATGAACGATCCGGAGCTCTCGAACCCCATCGACTGGAGCTCGCCGTCCGATGCAGCGCGAGACATCTCCTCCAGCCGGCTCGCTCCTAGGAAGAGCTTGAAACCGTCGATGAACCCCGTGTGGGACCTGCCGACGGCACCCTCCTCAGTCTCGACGATGGCGTCCACGGCGTAGTTACCCTCCCCGAAAATGATCGCTCCCACCTTCTCGGCGTCGTCCTCGACGGGCGCCCAGAATGAGCCGGCGTCGATCCTCGCGAAGGCCTTCTCATTTGATATGAGCTTCAGGGCCTCGCCTGTCACCTTCACCTCGCCCAGGGGCTTGATCTTGATCACCAGAACTCCTCCTCGTCATCGAAGTCGGGATCAGCCTCTTGGGCTCCCAGATCCCCCCTCTGGTCCATCTCCCTCTCGAGGCGGCTGGTGAGCCACTGGGAGAGCCTATATGCGAGGCGCCCCTCGACGGTGATGAAGTAGGTGCCCCTGACCTCCCCCTTCACAACGTAGCCGGCGTCCACCAGGGGTGAGAGGTGATGAGTGAGGGAGCTACCGGTCCTGCCGGTTTTCTCCTCGAGCTCGTTGAAGGTCCTAGCTCCCTCCTTCAGGTGGTCGAGGATCTTGAGCCGCTCTTCGCTCCCCAGGGGACTGATCACACTCGCTATGCGTTCCGGCGGGATGGTCTCGATGTCAGGGCGGCGTCTCCTCGATGAGCGCGTCCTGCGGGGGTGTTTCCATCTAAATTTTTCGCCGATGTTCTCTACCCCTCTCAGCGAGCTACCGATCTGATCCCCGATGTCCTCCATCATCTCCTCGAGGCTGTCGGTGATCCCCGAGAGATCGATACGAGGAGGCTCCACTATCACCGTGCTTCTCCTCGATCTCCTGCGTTCGGTGACTCGATCTCGCCTGATCTCCTCGATCTCGTCCTTGAGGGTCTCCTTGAGCTTCTTGACCTCTTCGAGCTCCCTCCTCAGTTCGTCCACGCTGGACAAATCCATTCACGAAATGTACAGTTATACATCTAATATATAAATATTCGGTAAATATACAGTAGTTGTGGCGCGATCTGGGATCAAAACAACTAAAGAACCCCAGGTGGGGCGGTTTTGAACCGGACATACACTGTTATATAGATGGCGCAAGAGTACCTTCGAGGTTTCTAGAATGGTTGTTAAGACCAACAAGGAGAGGATGATGAAGCAGGCGCTGATGGCGAAGATCGCCCCGCCGGTGATGGCAGGAGGCGGGACCAGAAGCACATATGTCACTACCTGGGATGGCAGGCCGAAGATCGGCATCGGCGTCGGCGGCGTCAAATACAACGTCAAGGTCGGCGATCCCTGTTTCGGCTGGCCCGAGACCGAGTTCCTGGAGCCCGGCGTGGCCCTTATGGGCGTTGACGAGAAGCCGCTCGCCGGATACAGGGACACCAGCGGGACGGCGGAGGCCCTGCTCAAGTACAGCTGCGTGGGGAACGAGGTCATCATGGTGGGCGGCTCCGGGAAGGGAGCCAAAGGCGTGATCACGGGCAAGGGCAGCGCGGGGAACACGAGGAGGCACCTGCTGGCCCATTTCAGGGACGAGGACCTTGGAAATCTGGACATAGGGGACAAGGCTAAAGTCGTATCCGAGGGCGTCGCCCTGGAGGTCGAGGGCTTCGACGGAAGGGTGTTTAACATGTCCCCCGGTTTCCTGGAGACCTTGAGGCCAGAGTTGGACGGAGACGTCCTGGAGCTGCCGGTCGCCATGGAGATACCCATCATCGCGATGGGGATCGGCGTCGGCGGTGGCTCGGCGGAGACCGGCAACTGGTGCATACAGTCGAACCCGCCCCACCTCGTCAAGGAGCTCGGGCTCGATAAGCTCCACTTCGGCGACATCGTGTCTTGCAGCGACGCCCTAATCTCCTACGGTAAGGGCTTCTACAAGGGCGCCGTCACCGTCGGCGTCATCACCACCGGAGCCAGCGACGTCGCGGGCAACGGACCAGGCGTGCTGGCCATCGCAGCGTCCAAGAAGGGAAAGATCAAGCCCAGGATCGAACCAGATGCAAATCTGGTGAAGTACCTAGGGCTGGAGGTGTGAGCATGATCACGACAAACAAGGACCGGCTTGTGAAGATGGCGGTGATGGGCGAGGTCAACCATCCCAGCGCCCGCAGTGGCTACAGGGTTGACTGGGATGGCCAACCCCGGGTGGGGCTGGGCATGTCGGGGGTCAAATACAACGTCGCAGTGGGTGACCCCATTTACCACCACGAGGAGGGTGAGCACACGGAGCCCGGGCTGAGCATGACAAACAGCAACCCTGGCGAGGGCCAGGCACTGGCTGTATTGAGTTGCATCGGCAACGAGGTCACCGTCGTGTCCGGCGACGCCAAGGGGGTGAAGGGGCGGATCACCGGGAAGCACGGTGCGTTCTTGGTCTGGTTCCCCCCTGAGGCCCAGGAGAAGATCTGTCCCGGTGACAAGCTGCGAGTCAAGTCCTGGGGTACAGGTCTGCAGGTCGTGGGCTTCGAGGAGAAGGTAAGGGCCAACAAGATCGACCCGGAGCTGCTTGAGAAAATGGGGATCGAGGAGAAGGACGGCAAACTCGTCGTCCCCGTAGTAAACGAGTACCCGTGCTGGATGATGGGCTCGGGCTATGGGATGCACCCAGTGACAATCGACTACGACATACAGACCACCTGCCCGGAGGTCTGGGACGAGTTTAAGCTGAAGGAGATCAGGTTCGGCGACGTCGTCTGCCTGCACGACCAGCTCAACTGGTGGGGCAGGGGCTATTACAAGGGCGCCATCAGCATCGGCATCGTCATCCACGGCTGGAGCTACTCCGCAGGCCACGGCCCCGGGATCACCACAATTCTCAGCAGCAAGGACGCCGCCATCGTTCCGAAGATAGACCCCGACGCGAACATCGCCCACTACCTAGGGATAAAGTAGAAAAAATAATCCTCTTTTCACTTTTTTTCATCTTCTCTCATTGGAAACCCATCAGAGCCTACTCATTGGGCACAAGTTTACATTCACAAGCGACGAGTTTCCATAGGTGAAATCGCCAATGGGTGCTGCTTTGAAAGGATTTGAGCCTGAGATCGTCTGGAGCCTCTTCGAGAAGATATCCTCCATCCCACGCTGCTCAGCAAGGGAGAAGAAACTTCAAGGGTGGATCGAGGAGTGGGCTGGAGAGAACGGCGTAGCCTTCCGCAAGGACGAGGTAGGCAACATACTACTATACCGCGAGCCCTCACAAGGGGGAGGAGATATCCCTACGCTGACTCTCCAGGGCCACCAGGACATGGTCTGCGAGAAGACATATGGCAGCGACCACGACTTCGACAGAGACTCCTTGAAGCTCAGAGTGGATGGTGGCGTACTGTCGGCCGATGGTACAACTCTGGGAGCCGACAACGGCGTTGGTGTTGCCATCGCGATGGCGATGATGGTGGAGCCGGGGCTGGGGAGGCACGGTAGGATCGAGGCCGTGTTCACGGTAGAGGAGGAAACGGGGCTCATAGGGGCCATCAAGATGCAGCCAGGGTTCTTCACAGGCAAGAGGATGGTGAACCTGGACAGCGAGGAGCTGGGTGTCATCATCGTCAGCTCGGCGGGGGGAGGCGGCACCATCTACGCCATCTCCGTCGAATGGGAGGATCCCCAGGGCTGGGAGGGGTTGAGTCTGCAGGTGAAGGGGCTCCTGGGCGGCCACTCAGGTGTCGACATCCACCTCCCAAGGCTCAACGCCAACAAGCTCGTCGGCGACGCATTGAAGCGCGTTTCGGAGAGGATGCGGCTCAGGATAATACACATCAAAGGTGGGACGCGTGGGAACGCCATTCCCAGGTCAGCGAACTGCGACTTCCTCGTGCCAGAGGGAAGAGCGGGAGAGGCCGCTGCGGTCCTCAACAAATGGGACGCTGGACTGGACAAGTCCGATGAGGAGAGCTTGGTGACAACGTTGACCGAGGTCCGGGCATCAAGGTGCATGTCTGAGAAGGTCTCGCAGTCCGTGATAGCTCTAATAACCGAGGTCCACCAGGGCGTGGTCTCATGGAGCCCAGATATCGAGGGTCTGGTCCAGACCTCGAACAACCTGGGAATCGTGAGGACGGAGGAGGACGCCGTCGTGATCCCCATCAGCTCCAGGAGCTCAGATGCCGAGGACCTGGAGAGGGACAGGGAGATCCTCCGGCGACTCGGGGAGAGCCATGGGGCACAGGTCGAACAGCGCCCCGGCTATCCAGGATGGAAGTCGGATCCCTCATCGCCGTTTCTAGGGCTGGTCTCGCAGGTCTACGAGGCGATCCTAGGCGCGAGGCCGAGGGTGACGGGGATCCACGGGGGCTTGGAGTGCGGATTCCTCAGCAGGCTGGACCCCGAGTTGCAGATAGTCTCCGTAGGGCCGGATATCGAGAACCCCCACAGCCCCCAGGAGCTGGTTCACATAGAAAGCGTCGGACGGCTCTACGAGGTCGTCAAAGGGATCGCCTCGAGTATGGGGGTTGAAGAGTGAAAACAGGTTCAAGCATCAGTTACTCGCATGGAATAACACTACGTGGGATGAATGCTGGCTGCTGTTGAGCCCGACGCCTCGAACTATTTCTGAGGAGGCTCTCCCTAGACCGTGACGTCTTTTCCTGAGTAAGGTCTGGCGGCTCTTCTTCTCCTCGACAGCTTTTCGGCGTAGAAGTGCTCGGGGCAGTAGAAGGGGTTCTCCTTCTTGTCTGAGCGTACCTTGGTCTTTATCACCCTGTCTCCCACCTTAAACTTCCTGCCGCATCTCCTGCACCGTGGCTCGATGCCGAAGTTCCTGTAAGTAAGGAGGCTCCTCTCGGTCAGCACCAGTTCTTTCATTTTTCTTGGCCGTGCTCCCAGAGATTTCGCAAGACCGACAAAGATAAACTATGCGTTTTTCTGTGTGTAAAAGTGCTTTATCTAGTTTTTATTGACTAAATATCGAAAAAGATGATTTTAAAGCCAAAATTCACTCTTGGAGCCTCGATATTCGAGGCGAGTGTCGGTTGAATGGATACCTTGTCGGGGCATTCATCTATTCCTTTGGACAGCGAGCCTCAATGATTGACTTTTTTAACCGATGTCCAGGGCTGCGTCCAGCTGCTCGTAGTAGAGCTTGGTGACGTGGGCTTTCAGGGCTCTGATGTTGCTGGGTTTCTCCAGCTCCTCCCTCACAGCTGAGGCTGCCTCGTCGATCATGCACTCGATCTCCTCGTTCGTGAGGCTGTGCCCCAGGTCCCTGGTGATGTCCTGCAGCCACTCCAGGGAAAGGGAGACGGTGCTCGGGAAGACGTTGAGGCAGTCCCTGAACTCATCGATGCGGTTCCGCAAGCTTTCAGGAAGACGCTGTGAAGCCATGCGATATATTCGGAGGTTCCTGTATACGAGGCTTCCTAACAGTTCGGAGCCTCGACAAACCTTCCAGCGATTTGGGCACGAGGACGCTTATTAGTGCGACTCTGCGTAAGTCGTGAATAGTATGAAGGAAGTCTACACATCACTCTTGGAGAGAAGGCTGAACAATAAGCAGCCGCCGGATCAGGTCATGGACGCGATGGGCGTCGAGCCGGGGATGAAGGTGGCTGAGGTGGGTGTCGGAAGAGGCCGCTACGGCGTACGGGTGGCCCTGCGACTGGGTGACTCGGGGGCTTTCTACGGCGTGGACATCCACGAGGGGAGGCTCGGGGAGTTCTCAAAGCGATGCCGGAGAGAGGGCTTGGGGAACGTGGTGACGATCTTGGGGGAAGACGTCGACCCCCGTCTCCCCGAGGGTGAGCTGGACCTTGTCTTCTTCATCAGCACCTACCACCACCTCAGCGATCCTGTGGGCCTGCTGAGGAGCGTGAAGCCCAGCCTGAAGCCCGGGGGGAGGCTGGCGATCGTTGAGAGGGATCCCGTGAAGAGCGGTCGCCCCAAATACGAGGACACACTTCGAGAGAGGAGCCGATATGAGGCGGTGTCAAGAGAGGGTATCCTCAGCGACGCCGACGAGGCCGGATACGATCTAGTTGAGACGCACACATTCCTGCCCGAGGACAACATATACATTTTAAAGCCCAAGGTCTGATGGACGCGACCAGATGACGCAACAGGGTGCGCACAACGTTTTTTATGGGTCGATCTCATGTTTCCTCGGTTGTCTTTGTCTGGGAATGAGGGGTACAAGTGCAAGGAGTGTGGATTGACGTTCCCCACGGAGGAACAACTAGAGAATCACGCCCAAGAGCACATCAGACTCGCCGGGGTCTTCAACTGCGACAAGAGTAAGAAGACCTTCAGCTTCAGGGATGAACTGGACAAGCATCTGTTAGTGGACCACAACGAGTGAAGAAGAACATCCAATCTTAGTGTATGCAATAGTGGTCAGGCGACGCGGTGAAAACGCCCTTTAGGATTCGCGCTGCTCTTCTTGACTCATCCCTAAAAAAGGGGAAATTATTGGATCGATACCTCTCCGATGTCGGAGAAGTCTTCCATGGCGCTCATCTTCACCATCCCGCGTGAGATCGTGTAGAGGACGTCCTCGATGTAGAGGCTCCTCTCCACCATGAGCTCGGACTCGAAATAGTAACCGCTCTTCAGGAAGCTGTCGTCGTCGATGTGGGTGACCCGCCCCCTGACGCTGATGCCCTCCTCCGGGGAGACGTTGAAGACGTAAGCTCCCTGGTAGACGTACTCGCCGTGGGCGTTGGCTGGGGGAGTCCCCGAGTAGTCGTCAGCATCTATTTCCGCCA
>CP070784.1:899321-950073 GCA_020346605.1 Candidatus Bathyarchaeota archaeon
AACAGGGCCGGGAAGATCATGAGGAGGATCGTCAAGGCCGTCATGATGGGCAGCGAGCCCGGGGACCTGTCCGTGGTCGAGAACCGGGAGTCGTTGGCCGAGATCAAGAGGGCAGCTCGCGACCCTCACTGACAAGAAAGCGATCTTTACTTCTTCCAGAGAAGATTGTACAGGGCTATGAGGTGTCTGTCCCTCCAGCCCTCCAGCTCCTCCAGCGTCTTGTCGCCCACCATCTCATCCACGCCCTCGACCGCCTTCTCGATCGCCGACTCCGGCGTCACAGTCCACTTCGCCATGGTCTCCAGCCAGGAGGCCTTGCTAGCGCCTATGTGGCGCATCAGGTACTCGATGCCCCCCTTGCCGCCCCCCAAGTGGTACGTGAGGTAGGGGCCCATGATGGCCCACCTGATACCGGGCCCCGCCTTCACCGCCCTGTCGACGTCCTCCACCGAGGCGACGCCCGTTTCCACCAGGTTCAGCGCCTCCCTCCAGAGGGCGGCTGAGAGCCTGTTTGCTATGAAGCCCTGCGCCTCTTTCTTCAGTACGACGGGGACCTTGCCGATGTCCTCCATCAGCGCGTAGGTCCTGTCGACGGTCTCCTTGGACGTGAGCTCGCCGGGGCACAGCTCGACCAGGGGAACCAGGTGCGCCGGGTTCCAGGGGTGGGCCACGATCCCCCTCTCCGGGTGCACGCTCATGGCCTTCTGGATCTCCGTCATCAGGAGCCCCGAGGTGCTGCTGGCGAAGATGACCTCTGCGGGCGCGATCCGGTCCATCTCGCCGTACAGGGGCTTCTTCACGTCGTAGTTCTCGTACACGGACTCCTGGACGAAATCCGTGTCTCTCAGGGCCTCGGAGAGTTCGGTCGTGGTCTCGATCCTTGACATCTCCTCATCCGCGCTGCCGCCCAACTCGGCCTGGACCAGAAAATCCACGTGGCCCCTCACCCGCTCCACCGCCTCCGCGAGTTTTTCCTCCGAGAGGTCCTGCATGACGACCTCGTATCCGTTTAGGGCGAAGAGTGCGGCCCAGCCCTGGCCTATCAGGCCTGAGCCAACGCAAGCGACCCGTTTGATATCTTCGATCATCGCTCCTCTGATAGGGAACAGCAGTTCATCCTATATTACATTGGACCGTCTGCGGGCGCAAGTGTTATCACGTCACGGAGTCAGATCACATCCGTGGTTTGATTGTCAGAACCAGGTTTCTCAAACATCTTCGGCAGGAGCTCAGAGGACCTCCACAAGATCGTTAGGGCGGAGGGGATCTACGTCTATGACTCCGAGGGGAGGAGGTACATCGACGGCAGCGCCGGCCCCATCTGCGTCAACATCGGCCACGGCGTGAAGGAGGTTGCCGAGGCCATCGCGAGGCAGGTCTCCGAGATCTCCTACGTCCACAGCGGTCACTTCTACACTAAGTCCGTGACGGACTGCGCCGAGAAGCTGGCCGCCCTCGCGCCTCCGGGGATGACACGAATCTTCTTCTGCTCAGGCGGGTCGGAGGCCACGGAGGCGGCGGCGAAGATGGCGCGGCAGTACTATCTGGAGAACGGTGAGCCCACCAGGTATAAGGTGGTGGCGCGGTGGCAGAGCTACCACGGGAACACTCTGGGGGCGCTCTCCATGTCGGGGAACATCGCCAGGCGCCGCAGGTTCGTCCCCATGCTTCTGGACTTCCCCCACATTCCCCCGGCCTACTGCTACAGGTGCTGGTTCGGTAAGAGCTGCGGTGAGTGCGACCTGGAGTGCGCCAGGGCGTTGGACAGGATGATACAGGCGACGGGCCCCGAGTGCGTCTCGGCGTTCATCGCGGAGCCCGTCGTGGGGGCGACCCTGGGTACCGTGCCGGCGGCGGAGGGCTACTTCCAGCTGATCAGGGAGATCTGCGACGAGCACGGCGTCCTGTTCATCGCCGACGAGGTGATGACGGGGCTGGGGAGGACCGGTAGGATGTGGGGGCTCGACCACTGGGAGACCGTGCCGGACATCATCGCCTCCGCCAAGGGCCTCGCCAGCGGCTACCTCCCCCTCGGCGCCGTCATCGCCTCGGAGAAGATCTTCGAGGCGTTCTCGGGGGGCTTCGCCCACGGCCACACCTACGGAAGCCACCCCGTCGTCTGTGCTGCAGGTGCGGCCGCGCTGGACTACCTGGTGGAGCACAGGCTCGCGAAGCGCTCTGCCGAGCTGGGAGCGTACTTCCACGAGAGGCTACGGGAGCTCTACGACCACCCCACCGTGGGGGACATCAGGGGGATGGGGATATTCTCCGGCGTCGAGTTCGTCAAGGACAAAGAGACCAAGGAGCCGTTCCCCCCCGAAGTGGGGCTGACGCGGCTGATCGTAGAGCAGTGCTACAGGAACGGGCTGCTCGTCTACCCCGGCTACGGCACCGTGGACGGCGTCAGGGGAAACCACATCCAGGTCGCCCCGCCGCTAGTCGTGGAGCGCTCGGAGATAGACGAGATAGTAGACTTACTGGACAGGTCCATCGGGGAGGTCGAAGAGGGGCTCAAGTAGGCTCCAGGGAGAAGGGGTCTACGTCCGCCATTACCTTTCTTTGGACGATCATACTCCGATTCATTCCCCTGCCCCGCTGTTGACGTGAGCGGCGACAGGAAAATGAGAATCGCCCCCTCTTAGATAGCATGTCAGACCAGGATCAGCAGGATCACCGAGGAAAGTATAGAGCACAGAAGCCCAAGCAGGAACGTTGCCGCGGTCCCCGTCCAGAGGACCCTGCGGGCCGGGTAGATGCTGTAGAAAAATATGAAGAACGACGACAGCAGGAACATTATGGCGCCGATGATCAGCACGAGCCTCAGTATCAACGGATCGTCGGCGCTGAACCTCAGCACCGTCAGGCTCAGCCCGGCCAGCGTCCCCGGACGCGAGGCGTTGACTATAGGCTCCACGTAACTCTTGTCGTATTCGTCTCCCATCTGATTCTCCTCCTTCATCTATCTGCGCGGTCCTCTGAGCCAGCCCCTGATCCCCATCTCGTTCACCACCACCGTGACCGGCTCCGGCTCGTGGGACCTGTACTTCCCCGCCTCGTCCAGATACAGGATCCTCGGCCTAAGGTCGTACGTCCCCTTGTCCCGGGGCCTGAGGACGATCTTCAGCTCCGCCGTTTTGAGGGGCGAAAGGGTCCTCCCCCTCATGTCGAGGTAGCTGTCCTCAACCCTGCAGGTGTCGGGGGCCTGCCTTATCTCGAAGCCCTGGGGGATGACGTCCTCGACTTTGACGAGCTGGGCAGGTGCCCTCCCGGCGTTGACCAGCTCTATCTCCAGGTCCAGGTCCTCGCCGACCTTCATCTCCTGCCTCCTGACGATCATGTTCGCCTGGATGTCGGCGTTCTCGAACCTCTCCAGCCCGACGGCCCTCTCGTGGGTGGGCGTGGGGGTGGAGAAGGAGGAGGTCGTGGCAACTATCGATGGCGCGTGCAGTATCTCGGAAAGCGCCATCGCTATCTGCTTCTCCTCCTTGATCTGCTCCAGCACCCTGCGGACCTCCTCGCTCTTCTCCGGGTGCTGCGCCTTGAGGTAGGAGCCCGCCGATGCCTGGAGGAGCCTCTCCGCCATCTGGTAGAGCCTCGACTTCTGCATCGGGTCCGACTCCGTCTGGGCCCCGTACATGTACATGTAGGCGTCGAGGAGCCTGTTGGTGGCGGTGGTGTACTCCGCCGCCGACTGGTAGCCGGCCCTGAGGTAGTAGCTGGTCGCGGCCTCGATGTGCCTCTTCGCCGTCGAGTGCAGCGCCGTCTCCCTGGTGAGCTCGAACTCGGTCCCGATCTCCAGAGCCCTGCAGAAGCTGCTGTGGGCCTGGGCGAGGAGGCTGGTCGACTGGTCGACGGCGTGGTCCTTCGCCTGCATGAACAGCTCCGCTGCCTCTCCGTAGAGGATAGGCGATGCTCTCGCCTCTGCCATCATCGTCTTCTGCCAGGCCTGGCAGAGCAGCGCTATCGGCTTGAGCTCCTGGCGGTCCGACTCCTTCTCCATTGAGTCGATGATAGCCCTGAAGTTCTTTTCGGCCTCGCCGTATTTTCTTGCGCTGGTGGCATGGTCGCCCTGTCTGTCCAGGGTCCTCGCCTCCTCCATCGCCGTCCTGCCAAGGCAGTATTGGCGGCGTGTCCCTGAGGCCCGTATCAGCTTTTCGGCCATCTGCGACTCTTCAACGTCCTCGATCGCGTCCTGTCCGGCCCTGATCGATCCCTCGGCCCTCGCGAACAGTCGGGCTGCCTCCCCGAAGAGCTCCTTGGCCTCCTGGGTCTGCTCCCCCCTGCTGAGGCCTTCGGCTTCCTCCAGGCTGGCCCAAGCACGGTAGTTCGGGGTGAGGTAGCTCCAACGCTCCGTGGACTCATGGAGCTCTGCCGCCTTCACGTAGTGCTCCTTCGCTTCCCCGTAGCGTTTTTCTGAGTGGTGGTGCCTCGCCCTCTCGATCTCGCTCCACGCCTCCATGTAGGTGGCGTATCCAGCGTAGAATTTCTCCAGCCCGGGTGTGTTCCGGGCGCTCTTCTGATACAGTTGGGAGGCATACTCAAAACTTGATGCTGAGTCAGGATACTCCGCTAGAAGGTTTTGGACCACTGCAATTTTCCAGTGCGCCTCGGCCACCCTCCCCAAGAGATCAGCCCTCTCATAATAATCCGCGGCACTCTTGTAAGATTCAATGACCCTTCTTAGGGTGGCTTTTTCATTCGTAAGGCGATAGAGGTGGGTAAGATTGTCCCCAAGCTCTATTAGGTTATCTCCTTCGCCGGCAAACACTTCTTTACGCGGAGGGAAGGAAACAATGTGGCTTTCGAGGAGCTTGATACCCATCTCCATATTGGCCACTGATTTTTCCAGTAGCTCCTTCTTTCTCTCGTCATCCTCTTCCATCTTGCTTAGTTCTAACAGTACCCTCGAGAATCCACCATAGCTACCTCCTCGCACTAGGTTGAAATATGGACGAAGTTGTTGCGTATAGTACACGGCTCTCTCCGCCATCGCCATAGCTTCCTCGAGCAGCTCTCTTCTCTCAGTTCCAGTTCGAGTCGTCGAGAGGTTCGACAGAGCCCTAGCGGCGTAATTGGAGAGATGGTATGTTGCATGAGTAGAGCCCGTTCTCTGTGCGTGTTCGAGGCCCTGTCTAAGGTATGTTACGGTCTTCCTCAGCAGCTCGTACCTGGTATCTGAGTTTATTTCACTGGTGGATAACCAGAAGTTTGCGCCTCCAAGATTGAGGTATGCGTGAGGAATCCCATGACCATAATCGACCAATGCACTGTGTCTGATAGCCTCAGCGGAATACTCGGCACCCTTCCTCCCTACTTCTCTGGCCTTATCGGGGTCCTCCTCATAACCAATACCCAGACCCCAACTCGTGCAATACGATAAACCATCGTATGCCTCAGCTATCAGGCGGTTGTCCCTCGTCTCCTGACCTAGCCTTAATGCCTCCTTCTCGATCTCTAGCCCCTCAGATACGCCGGCTCCCAGATCGGTCTCGATTAAACCCCGGAAGACGGTGGTCCTCCCATGCACAAACTTGTCGCGGTCTTCCTCCGAGAGCTTGAGGGCCTTCTCAGAGTACTCGAAGGCCTTTCTCTCGCACTCCTTGATTTTGCGCCCCTCGGACATGGACATGGCCCCATCGTAGCTGTTGATGGCCGTTATGCAGTAGGCCTCCGAGAGCCCGACGTCGTCCTCCGCATCAGAGAATATCTCTATCGCTCTCTCCCCTAACCCCAGCGCCTCGTCAAGGATCCTCTCGCGTCCCGGAGTCTCCAGCTCCAGATCCAGCCTATTGGAGAGGTAGTTGGCCAAAGCGACACAGGTCTCTCCTGCGCCGGCTGCGTCCCCAGATTGGTCGTAGACCCTAAGCGCCTCCCTCGCCAGCCTCAGACACCCGTCGAGCAGCTCCCTCTTGGCGTCTGATCCCGACGAGAGCCAGAAACCGACGTAGGAGACCAGCGCCCTGCAGTGGAGCCTTTTTGCCGACGCCCTCTTTTCGTCGCCGCCTCTTCCGTAGAAGTCGGCGGCCTTCTCGTAGGCCTCCACGACCCGCTGCATCCGCTCCCTGAACTCACCATGGCTCTCGGACTGCGCGGCGGCCCTCAGCAGGCAGTAACCGACCCTCTCCTGGGCCTCGCCACTGCCCATGAAGTCTTCTTCCCCGAATGCCCCCAGTGCACGCTCGTGGGCATCAGCGGCCTCAGACCACCTGTACTCCCTCTCCAGCCCCTCAGCCTCCGACACATCGCCGCCCCCAGGAGAAATCAATGGAACATTGGATTAAGATATATAAATAAAAAACCTCTCACGGGAATCCAAAAAAAATGTAAGACAAGTCAGCACATCATTTCTGGCACTCGGGGCAGAGGTAAACCTGCCCACCCCCGATGCTGAGCCTTTCCACTCCGGTCCCACAAACAGGGCAGGGCTGCCCCTTCATGTTGGGGCCCATCGCCGGCACGTACATCCCCTGAGATCCATGAAGGTCCTGGAACCGGTCCTTCCCGCCGAGCCTCAGCCTCTCCCGGACCAATGCTACGATGGCACCGTGGAGGGAGCGCACCTCGTCTTCGTCTAGACTTGAGGCTTTCCTCCTCGGGTGGAGCCCCGCCCTGAACAAAACGTCTTGGAAGACGCTGTTGCTCAGCCCCACGACGACCGCGTCCTTCCCAACTAGCACCTGCTTCAGCTGCCGGTTCCTCTCAACCAGGAGCCCGGCGAACTTCTCAGATGTAAACTCCTCGTCCCCTGGTGAGAGTTTATCGGAGAAGTCCCGCCTGTAGACGTATGAGCCCTCAAGCCCTTCGTCGTCTACGGCCTGGATGACCCCCATGCTGGTCAGTCTAACGGTGAGCGCCGTGCCGTCCACGAAGTCTAGCCTCAGGTGATACTTGGCGGTGGCGGAGCCCCCATCTTCATGGTAGAGGACCTTGCCGCCGTACTCGGGCGCGATGAGTAGGTTCATCCCGTTGTCCAGCCTCGTGAGGACCGTGTTGCCCCTCGATGTGATCGACTTCACCGTCCCTCCTACTAGGCGATCGTACCCATTCAGGTCCTTGTTCATGAAGCCGATCCTCTGCATTCTCTCGTAGTCCCTGATCTGAATGGTCTGGACCTTCTTCCCGGGGAGCTCGGTGTTCATCTGCTCCGCGAGGATGCAAGCCTCAGGCAGTTCGACGCTCATCGATGAACCTCCAAAATCTACAGTCGAGCATGGAAAGAACCTGTTCTCTACTTTTTCCTACCTCTGGTGGACCTGCGCTTCGACTTTTTCTCCCCATGGATCCTCCTGAGGTGCTGCTTCATCCCGTTTTCGCTGTTGAACTCCTTGCCGCAGACCGGGCACGGGACAACCACTGCGGCAAGCTCCACGTTCTTCCCTAGGAGCTCCTTCCTGAACTGCTTCATGAGGGCCTCCCCCTGGTCGTATGTGAGGCCCTTCCCGTTATCTATGACCATCTCTATGGTGAGCTTGAAGGAGTTGAACTGGTTCCCATTGCGCTGGAGCCCCACCTCTCCGACGACGCCCTTGACCCTCTGGTTCTCCGACGAGTCTCCCACAGCGATGACCACGCAGATGTATCAAAGACTTCAAAGGGCACTTGGTTTAAAAGTTCTGTCTTGACCTCGCTGAAACAAACCGAATTACGATGATTCTTTTTACAGAATGCAACCCAGACGGCATCGGGACAGCGCGCAAAGGCAACCGTTTAATATCAGAAGATCACCGTCCTGCTACACACATCCGAGGAGCGATGCACGTAGATGGTCTTCGATGTAGAGAAGTGGGCCACCACCGATGCGGTGGGGACTGCCTACAGCTTCGTACACCACGGCAAGTTCCACGGCGTCCTGGAGACGAAGGTCGGAGCCTACAGGGGCAACCACGTCCACCCCGTCGACCAGTACACCCTACTTCTGAAGGGAAAAGCCAAGAACATTCTCCACGTGGACGGGGAGAGACGCGAGGTGGAACTGGAGTTCGGCAAGGTCGCTGTGGTGGAGGCGGGGGTGCCACACATACTGGTCCCCGAGGAAGACATCTTCACCTTCGAGTGGTGGGACGGCGACTTCGTGGCAGAGGAGTGCGAGGGCCTCTTCGACGACCTCACTAGGGACCGTGTGGGCCCCCTAGACTAGCGCCTGTACTGGCCGTATTTTAGGACTGCACGCCCCACCGCGTTGTAGTTTTCCCGGGGCATGTCCTGGTGCACGGTGCAGCCCGGCCCAAGCATGAAGCCCCCGCCTTCGCCGGCTTCCTCTATGGCCCTCTTCACCTCGACCTCCACCTGGTCGGGCGAGCCTGTCCTCAGGGTGATGTTCCGGTTGAGGCCTCCGCAGATCGCGAAGCTGCCACTGTAGATCTCCTTGGTCTTGTCGAGCCAGGTGTACTCGTGGGCGTCCCAGTTGATGCAGTCCACGGGGTACTCCCTGAACCAGCCGCCCTCCATCAGGTTCTTGTCCTGGGGGTTGCCCTGGGGGGTGCTGCAGATGTGCATCAGCTTGATGGGGCAGTCCGTGGACTCCAGCACCCTCCTGTCGTAGCTGAGGGCGTACTCCTCGAGCTGCTCCTTGGTGAGCTCCCTCCAGATCCGGCCACCGCCCCCTATTCCGTAGAAGATCCCCGTGGCCCCTGCCTCTATGCAGGCGGATGCGAACTCAATCGTGGTCTCGGTGATGACCTCTAGGCCCCTCCTCAGGGCGTCCGGGCTCTTCACCATGTCCTCCATCACCCTCTCGGGGGTTCCCACACCGTTTATAGCCTGGATGATGGGGCTGGGGATGGTGTAGATGAAGGGCATCCGCCGCAGGTCCCTAGCGAGGATCTCGTTGCACCTGACGAACTCCCTGAGCTCCTTCCTGGGGTCCAGCACCCAGAGCTTCTCCCAGTCCTCGGTCTCCTCCACCGCCGTGGAGATGGTGGGCGCGTTCTCCTCGTTGCCCCTGAAGTCGAACCTGCTGCCCCACTGCATCGCCATGAACCTGTAGTAGGGAGTTACCTTGAGAAGGTCCATCTTGTAGTCCAGCTCCCTTAGGAGGGCCATGTGGGCCATAGCGGACTCCTCCCCGTCCCGGGTCGACTTCTCCCAGCTGTACCTTCCCAGCCAGTCGACGGCGGGGAAGTGCCCCCAGATGGCCCAGGGAACCCTGTCGGGCACCTCCCGGCGCATCACCGCCATCACCCGCTCGAACCTCTCCGAATCCATGTTCATCACAGAGGAGAGAACGGACAAAGATATTAAAGCTGAGCAGGGACAGGGCCGTCTGGTCCCCGTGTCGAGACTGGAAGACTACATCAACGAAGACATATCTCCGAGATATAGTCGCTCTGCTCCCCCACCAGAAAGGCGCCTCCGTCCGCCAGATCGATCCAGTAGAACTCAAGCTCGATGGGCGACGGGGTGTCGTCGGAGGGTGTCTCCTCGTAGCTGATCCACCGGTCTGGGGCTTCGCCGAGGAATTCGAGGTGATAGAAGTGCCTTCGGAAAACGCCGTAGCCGAGGTGCCTGAAGTCGTAGACCCCGGACCCCAGGTACTTCTTTATCCTCAGGCCCGTCAGGCCCGTCTCCTCGATGGCCTCTCTTAGTACCGCCTCCCCTGGCGGCTCATCCTCCTCCACCGTCCCCCCTGGGACCTGGACCCCCGACTCCGGATACCGCGGCTCCCTGAACACTAGGAGCCTGTCGCCCCAAGTTATGTAGGCGGCGACTTTCTCCATCATGGAATCACAGCTTCGACAGGAGTGCATGGTGCTGTGAGCACTCATAAAGGGATTGATCACCGGGGCCCCCTTACCTGTAGCACGCCGACCTACGATCCCCGCGGCTCCAAGAGCCTTTCGGAACTTCTATATGAAACGGATCAGATGATAAACCCAAATTCTGAGGGATACTGTGGAATACAGGAAGTTCGGAAAGTTGGATTGGAAGCCATCGGCCCTCGGCTTCGGGGCCATGAGGCTGCCCATCCTGGAGAACGACTCCAGCAAGATCGACGAGCCCCTCGCCATCGAGATGATCCGACACGCCATCGACCACGGCGTCAACTACGTGGACACCGCCTACGGCTACCACGGAGGGAACAGCGAGAGGCTGGTAGGCAAGGCGCTGAAGGACGGCTACAGGGAAAAGGCGATGCTCGCCACCAAGATGCCGACCTGGCTCACCCAGACCTGGGACGACTTCGACAGGTACCTAGACGAGCAGTTGGGGAAGCTCCAGACGGACAGGATCGACTTCTACCTGCTCCACGGGCTCAACAGGGGGAGGTGGCCAATACTCAGGGAGCTGGGGGTCACCAGGTGGGCTGAGGAGGCCAAGACCGACGGCAGGATCGGCCACATCGGCTTCAGCTTCCACGACGACTACGACATGCTCAAGGAGATCGTCAACTACTACCCCGGCTGGGAGTTCTGCCAGATCCAGTACAACTACATGGACACGATGTCCAGCGCCAGGGCTCCCGGAACCGAAGGCCTGAAGTACGCCGCCTTCAAGGACCTCGCCGTTGTTGTGATGGAGCCCATCCAGGGGGGCAGGCTCTCGATCACGCCACCGGCGGAGATACAGGAGCTCTGGGACAGGGCCCCGGTGAAGAGGAGCCCAGCCGAGTGGGCCCTCCAGTGGGTCTGGAACCACTCCGAGGTCTCGCTGGTCCTCAGCGGTATGAGCACCATGCAGCACGTCGTCGAGAACGTGGAGAGCGCAGGTCGCTCAGGTATAGAGATGTTAACCGAGGAGGAGCTCGGCATCGTAGCTGAGGTCCAGAAGAAGTACGCGGAGCACGGGTACATCGGCTGCACCAGCTGCCTCTACTGCCAGCCCTGCCCCCAGGGGGTCCTGATACCCCAGATCTTCGGGGTCCTCAACGAGAGCTACACAAAGGAGCGGGAAGAGGCCAAGCAGGCCTACCTCGACGGGGTCTCCGAGGAGGGGCGCGCGGACAAGTGCGTCCAGTGCGGTGCCTGCGAGGAGCAGTGCCCGCAGGGCCTCCCCATCATGGACCTGATGAGGGGCACGGCTAGGAACTACGGGAGATAACTCCTCTCCATTGTCTAGAGCGTCTCCCCACCTCGTATCCCTTTTAAACAACTCCTAGCTTGCATACACAAGACAGATCGGACCATAGATGTGGCGATGTAGGATGGAGTTTGACCTAGAGAAGTACCAGCCGATGCCTGTAAGATACGAGCTCAGGTACGTGATGCTGAAGAAGCTCGGTGAGGGCGAGGACCCACTCCCCGACGTACATGGGAGGGAGGAGACGAAGAGGGACGTTATCCGCGCCGTCCTCAGCAACAGCCACCCCTACCTGGTATCCAGGGAGGGCACGGGTAAGACCCGCCTCGCGGAGTCTCTGGCGAAGCTGCTGCCCCCCGTTCCCAAGATCAAGGGATGCCCTTACAACTGCGACCCCAAGTGGCCGGAGGATTGGAAGTGCCCCAGCTGCCGGGATGAGGAGGACCCAGAGATCGAGTTCATATCGGGGAAGGAGCGGTACAGCCGGATCCAGGGGAACGAGTACACCAACGAGGCGAAGATCCTCGGGGTCAAGGACATACAGGCCATCGTGCAGGGCGGCAGTCCCACAGATCCCCGTACTTTCATCGGCACCGGAGTCCTCCGTGGGAACAGGGGCATCGTCGTCGTCGACGAGCTCCCGGCGATCCCCACCAAGGTGCAGGTCCTCTTCCACCCGATGCTGCAGGAGGACAAGATCATCCTGGAGGAGTACGCCTGGGAGCGCCCCGTCGACCTGTTCTTCATCGCCACCGGCAACCCGACGGGCTTCGCCCACGTCAACCGGATCCCCGAGCCGCTGCTGGACCGGCTGGAGATGATCCCCATGGGGCTCCCCGACGAAGTTGTGGAGAGGGAAATCATGTACAGGGAGCGGTTCAGGGTCTACGAGGACTTCTTCGTGGAGAGGGAGGAGCCCCCGATGCAGGAGCCACTCTACATCGGTCCCATGGCGCTGAGGCGCAGGATCGCAGCGCCCTGGTGGATCGTCGAAGTCATCGCCAAGACCACCAGGTACACCAGGGACTGCCCCAACATCGACAGGGGCGCCAGCATCCGCGGCAGCATCAAGGCCCTCGACCACACCTACTCGACGACGGAGATGCGGGGAGGCCGCGTCTCCAACCTCTCCGACACCGTCCGGGGCCTCGACCTCGCCCTCAGGGGGCGGGTGCGCATCAGGGCTGACCTCATCGGGTTCGACGAGGGAGTCGGCGACGCAATGGCGAAGACCAACGAGGTCGTCGAGGACGTCATGTGGTACGCGGTCAGGGACGTCGGCGAGAGGATCCTCGCGGGACTCGACGTCAGCGACAGGGCCCTCGCCAAGGAGATCGACGGACTCATCTCGACCGGTGGAGGCATTGGGGATCTTGAAGTAGGCTCGGCGGTCTCGGAGGCGTTGGACTGGATGGACGATGCCGGGCCGGCCGAGGCACAGCATCTCGTGAACAACCTCGAGGACCAGCTCAGGGAGTGCACAGAGGGCGTGGACCCTGATACCGTCTCAGAGTACAGGCTCTCGGGGCTGGAGCTGCTGGCGAACGCGCTCCTCGCCACGGGTACTGTCAGCTCGTTCAGCGATCAAAGCCAGATATTCGTTCCTAAGCGGATGGAAGAGTGATGCAGACCCTCAGCCGGAGCCCCTGCAGCGACCTCACCAACGAGCAGCTGGAGATGCTCAGGGAGGTCGCGAAGATGCAGATGGGCCACGGCCTCGACTACGACTCCAAGATCATGGACAGGGCCCGGAAGAGGGCGGAGAAGCGGTTCCGGGAATCCCGCAGGAGGAAGGAGATCGCCGAGTCCGAGCTGGAGGAGCTGGAGGGGAGGCAGATGCAGGAGGCCCTCGACAAGCTCCTGAGTGGAGGGGGCAGCCCCGAAGACATCATTGAGGCTCTGGAGTCTGACGAGGAGGGGACAAACCTCAGGGAGCAGCTCGAGGAGCTAGCTCAGGAGCCACAGGGCATGACCAGGGAGGACTTCGATGACGTCCTCTCCGAGTTCGACAGGAAGGGACTGACGCATCCCAAGAGGCCCAGGATCGCGCTCACGTCGAAGGGAGCCCAACTCCTCGGGGAGGGCTTCCTCAACAGGATCCTGCAGCGCCTCTCCCGGCACGGCGTCGGTCCCCACAAGATACAGGACGTTGGGCACGGCCCCTGGCTCTCGTCCACCATCCGTCTCTACGAGGTGGGCGACCCCTACGAGAGGATCAGCATAGAGAAGAGCCTCATCGCCTCCCTGGAGCGCGGCGGGAGGTTCGGCGACCTGAGGCTGGAGGACTTCCGCACATACGAGGCCATCCACAGCACTGAGGTCCAGTTCGGCATACTGGTCGACCAGAGCGCCTCGATGAACCGGGACGGGAAACTGGAGGCCGCCGTGGGGACCGCCCTCGCCCTCTCAAGGCTGATGAGGACCCAGTTCCCCGAGGACAGGCTACGGGTCATCGCCTTCTCCGAGGAGTCCCGTGAGGTGGAGCCCTGGGAGCTCCCAGACCTCGTCGTCCCCATAGGGTACACGGACATCAGGGCAGCCCTCAGATCCTTCAGGAGGGCGGTCGCCCACGAGTCCGGCAACAAGCAGGCCCACCTCATAACCGACTCGGCCCCTAACTTCGAGGACGGAGAGTACGTCGGCTTCGACCAGGCCTTCCCCCACCTCCTCGACGAGGCCAGGAGGTACAGAGCAGCCGGGATCGTGCTGAACATAGTGATGCTAGACGACGACCCACGGCTCAAGGAGATGGCCAAGGAGGTGGCGAAGCAGAACCTGGGCAGGGTGTTCTTCACCCGACCTGGTGAGCTGGGGGAGGCCATCGTGGAGGACTACCTCACCTCGAAAAGGGAGGTAGTCAGGTTCTAAACGGGGCGGGCGACGACCACCATCATAGCGCTCTCGTCGCTGAACTCTTGCTCCTCGTGCCCCCCGTACCAGTCCTCGACTTTGAAGCCGGACTCGGTGAGGAGCCCCCATATTCCATCGGGGGTGTGGACGTAGACCTCGCCGCCCTCGAAGTACCTCTCCGTCATCCTGCCGTCGAAGTAGTGCTCGTACCACAGGTTTATCGTCATGAGGCGCCTCTCCGGGTCGGTGCTGTGGTGGCCGGTCCTGACCACCGTGTTGCGCTCGTCGATGGGCTTCCTCTGGACGAACCAGCTGCTGTCGGCCCTGAGCTCGGGGACGTGGGCGAGGTCGAAGGCGTAGACCCCATCCGGGGCGACGTGAGCTCTTATCGCCTCCAGTGCCTTCAGCTGGTCAGCGCGTTCCAGCAGGTGGTCGAAGCTGAAGCTGGGGAAGTAGACGAGGCCGAATCCCTCGCCGAGGCTGAAGTCCCTCACGTCTGCGAGCTCCAAATGGATCCGCTCCCTCACCTCCACGAGCTCCTTTGCGAGATTGGCATCCGCGGCCCTCAGCATGTGCGGGGAGTTGTCGATGCCCCAGGTCTCGATGCCCTCCCTGGCGAGCTGGATCGCGAGGCGTGCCGTACCCACGCCAAGCTCGAGGGCCTTGCCGCCGTGCTCCTTCGCCAGCCCAATGTAGAAGGGCCCGTCCGCCTTCGCTCCGAACAGGTCATAGTATTTCTCAGCGCCCTCACGGTACGTCATGACCGATCACCTGTTGAGGTTTCTGCGTTTTTAGGATAAAAATTCGTTGACCTGTAGGAGCGCAACGCTAAAGTGTATGCTTGCTAAGGCTTGAGAAGGTGCTTGCGTTGTCAGGCGGCATGAAAGAGATGGCCGAGCTCCTGAGGTCGGGGGCCAGGATGCTCGACAAGAGCTGCCCCGAGTGCAACTCACCCCTCTTCCAGCTCAAGTCGGGGGAGATCTGGTGCGCCAACTGCCAGAGGAGAGTAGTCATCGTACAGGAGGGGGAGGAGTCCGCCGCTGAAGCGGGGATGGAGCTCGAGTCACTGGAGAGAGCCCTGGTCAATAAGATCGCCTCCATGAGAACCCTGATCGCAAACGAGAACGAGCCGGCCAAGCTGAAGGAGGCCACCGAGGTTCTGGATTCCCTCCTTTCGTCGCTTGAGAAGGCGAGGCGCATCAGGAAGAAGTCGCCCTAGAACAGGGTTATGATCCCCGCTCCCGCCACTATCACTAGACAGCCGACGGCCACCCGCCAGTCTATCCTCTCAGAGTCCCTGAGGAAAATTAGGCTCAACACTAGGGAGAAGAGGGGGTTCGTACCTATGAGGGCCGCCACGACCGAGACGTCGCCGTGGGACAGGGCGCTGAACATGGCGAGCCAGCCAGCGCTCAGGACGATGCCGGAGACTGCGAAGAACGCCCCGCTGTTTCTCGTGAGCCTGAAACTCCCCGTCTGCCGGGCTGCCAACATGTAGACCGCGTAGGAGAGCAGGCTCGCGGAGGAGCCGACGAGGGCCCCCAGCGTTGCGCTGGGGAGGAGGTTAAGACCTATCTTCCTGAAGACCCCGGACGCCCCGTACGAAGCCGCGGAGAGGATGGGTATCAACAGAGCGGAGGTCCTGAGGTCGGAGCTGCCAGCTCCCTCGAGCCTGGTGACGGCGACGCCTCCCATGACGAAGATGACGCCCAGGAGGGTCGCCGGCGCCACATTCTCTCCGATGAACAAGGCTGCGAAGAACGTCGAGAAAAGCGGGCTGGAACCGATGATTGTAGCGCTCACCGAGACACCGAGCCTATCGATGCTAGTGTAGTTGAGGAGCCTCCCCAAGGTCGAGGTCATGAAGCCCGAGGCCACGAAGAAGGCGACGCCCGTCAGGTTCATCGCCGCCGGCGGTCCCGAGGCGACGAGGGTGGAGAGGACAGCCACCTGCACCATGGACGCCACAACGGCCCCCGTCAGCGGGTTGGAGTCCCTCATCCCCTTCCTTGCGAGGACGGCGCTGGTCCCGTAGCAGAACGCCGTGAAGATGGAGAGGGCTTCGACGTACGTAAGAGATCACCCGGGGTGTCTTTGAAGCTTCCCGCGAGGTCTATTAAAATCTATCAGTGGGGGCGGCGTCATCCCTCTCTAGCTTCGAGGAGTCCCTCCAACAGCTCCAGAAGCTCCGCCTGCACAGCCTTCTTGGGCCTGTCCGCGTCCACGCTGACCAGTTCACCGGTGTTCACCAGCTGGACGTAGATGTCCCTAACCTTCCGCAGGTACTCCGTCCTCTCGTAGATCGTCCTCTGCCTCTTCAGCCGCTGGAGGCTGAACTCAGGGAGGATGTCGAGGAGCACTACGAGGTCGGGTTTACGGGCGAACCTGTTCATCTCCCTTATCCAGTCGAGGTCGACGCCCATCGCCCCCTGGTACGCCAGGCTTGAGTAGAAGTAGCGGTTCGAGATGACGATGGCTCCCCTTTTGAGCGCGGGCTCGACAACAGTCTTCAGGTGGTCGAACCGATCTCCTGCGAAGATAAGGGCCTCGGTCTCGGCGGGGAGCCTCCCCTCGTCCCTCCTCTGGTAGCGCTTCAGGAAGGTGCCGACGCGGTTCTTGCTGGGCTCGGCTGTCTCCACAACGTTGTACCCTCGTTCACGAAGCTCTCGAAGGAGGAACTTGATGTGGGTGTCCTTGCCGCTGCCGTCGATCCCCTCAAAGACGATGAAGACGCCCCGATCGGCCATTACCTAGAGATGTCACAGGGTAGCGTTAAAGCATTTTTGAGAGAAGATGAAAAAATAGTTAGAGCTGGAATTGCTCACGGTCGTAGTTGGTCAGGAACTCGGCCTTGTCCTCGTGGATGAGCACCATGTCCTCGACCCTGAGATAATACTCGCCGGCGTGCCAGAGCTTCGGCTCCAGGCACATCACCATCCCTGTCTGGAGCTCGTGCTCGTTGTCGGGCCTGAGCCACGGCGGCTCGTGGACCTCGACGCCGATCTGGTGGCCCACGTTTCCCGTCTTGAGCCGGGCACGGAGGTATTCCCCGTACCCCGCCTTGTCGAGGCTGGCCTCTATGCTGGGGAACAGGTCGTTGACCCTCATGCTGCCGGTGTGCATCTTGTCTACCGTCTCCACGACGGCGTTCATCAGCGCCTCGTAGCCCTTCCTCACCTCACCGCCGGCCTGGCCCCAGTACATGCTCCTCCCCCAGTCGCTGCAGTAGCCGTCCATCACGAAGCCGATGTCGAAGGCGATGCTGGTCCTCGGGACGAGACCCTCGTCCCTGGGGTAGGTGAAGGGGCTCTCCGTGACCTCGGAGCCCGACTTGACGAAGCCCGCCGTGGGCCCGAAGGAGATGTCCCTGGCCCCCCTCTTCTTCGCCAGCCCCTCGATCTCGATCTGGAGCCCTCTCTGGGTGTCTCCGTCCTTGATCCCCGAGATGACTTTCTCCATCACGTCGTCGGTGAGCTTCCCCACCTTCCTGAGGAGCTCGATCTCACCGGGCTCTTTAATCATCCTCAGGTGGTCCATCAGCGCCTCGGCGCTCCTGAACTTGGCGCCCCGGAAGGCTCTGGCTACCTCGATCCAAGAGGACCCCCAGACGTGGTCGCCTACGCCCACCCTACCCTCGCTCCAGTCCAGGTCGGCGGCGACCTTCTCGACGACCGGCTTGTATGCAACCCCCCGCTCCATGGGCCGGACGTCCCCTATCCAAGAGCCCTCGGCGTGTCCTGCGGAGGCCGCGGACAGCGTGAGTATCGGGTCCCCCTCCTTGGGGACGAAGACGTTGGTCTCCGGGTACTGGAGGTCGACGCCCCTCCTCCACTCGACGGGCAGCCCCGTCAGGTACTGGAAGTTCTGGCAGGAGCCGTAGATGACGACATCTATGTCGAGCTCCGCCATCCTCTCCTGGAGGCCCGTTAGCCTCCTTTTATAATCCATCTCCAAATCAATTACCTTCGATGACTTGGGCCTGAAGCCCACCTCTGTCTGAGAAGTAGATGTGATGAAAAGACAATAAATCACTTTTCATGGGAGCCCCAAGGTTACCCTGCCACGGACGCCTCATCGAGGGCGGTCCGAGATATCGATGAACCCATCGTCGGCATCGACGCGCACCCATTGGCCGGTGCGCAGGACCTGAAACAGCTCCCCCTCCACCCTGTCGACGAGGGGGACCTCGGATATGACGCAGCCCGTGGCGATGATGGCCTCTGTCTCGGCGTTGATCAGCGCCGCCGGCGCAGTCCCTAGCTTCTTCATCCTGTAGATCACGTAGCTCCCTACGGTGCTCCCCTTCCCCGTGGGGAAGACGAAGACCTTGCCAGTTATGCACTCGCCCTCTACGGCGTGCCCCGGCTCGACGACGACGCCGGTCTCGGGGTCCACGCCCCCATAGAAGCTGACGGGATCGACGCTAACCAGCGCCTCGCCCTCGGCGTAGCCCCCGACGACCTTCCTTCCCTTCAGCCTCATTGGGCTTCCCCCGTGAGCAGCTCCTGGACGGTGCCGAGCCTCGTCTTCAAACCGGCGTTGGTCATGTAATGCGCCGCCTTGAAGCTGTTCGTCGCCACCTCCCTCCAACCCATCTCAATCACGGGCGCCACCACCATGCAGGTGTCCCTGACCACCCTGCCTCCGGCCTCCTCTATCCCGCCGACGTAACCAGATGCCTTGGCCTCCGCGTAGACACTACGGCTGGTAAACACCCAAAGCCTCCCCTCCATGTCCCTGCCCCGGACGAGCCCCGCTATCATCTCCAGCTCGCCGAGGCTGGAGTGAGGGCACCCCAGGACGATGATGGGGTCGTCGAGGGGGGCCGTGAGCCTTTCGACCTCCGCCTCGATGTCAGAGCTCCCCACTGTAAACCTCTCGAGCCCGTCCAGGAGCCCCTCGTAGAGCCCGGCCTCGGGGGTCACCCCCTCGCCGTGCCACAGGGTGATCCCGCCTTTAGTTGCGCAGGCTGCCCCCAGGGCCTTCTTGGACTCGAGGCTGAGGTCGCCGAGTCCCCTGAAGTAGGGTACTGTAGTGCCCAATCTCCTCCCTGTCAGGTACCCGAGGGCGCTGAACTCCAGCGGTGTCTCCAGCCCGACCTCGACGTCGACCACCGCCCCCGGGCGCCTGTTCTCCTCCAGCCTGTAGCCGTAGAGCGAGGCCAGCCCCGTCACGGCGCTAGCCAGGGTCGTGGGCCCGGACTCCCTGTTGGTGCGGGCGCCGAGAACGGAGTTGGAGTAGCAGACCGCTGATGACTCGGCCCAGGCGATCTGACTTCCGAGCTTCGGGACGTGCCCCACGAGGTAGGGTGTGCAGGTGCAGGTCGGCTCGACCCCCATCCTCTGGAAGGTGGAGATGACCCTCCTCTGCCCTTCGGCGAACCCCCTGGGGACCCCCATCTCCAGCCACTTCTCCATGTCCATCCCCGCTGGGTTCAGGGTCGCCCAGATCCGGGCCTTCGCCCCGAGGTCCGCCTGCTCCTCCAGCCACTCGGTGCCAGCCTCGCCCAAGTTCTTGTAGGAGACCCCAGCGATGTGGGCGCTCTCCACGGCGACGAGCCTCTCGGCCCCGAAGACCTCGCCCAGGGCTACGAGTAGCTCCAGCAGCTTCGCCGCAGCGGGGCCCTCCTCCCCGGCGAGCATGGCCTCCTGTTCCTTCGTGAGAATCATCAATCGAGCACCCGAGATAGATTAGCCCTTCGATGACCCGGCGTACCGCTCCAGTATCTTCCTCACCTCGTCGGAGACTGGTATCGTGGGCCTCTGGAAACCCTCCGCTCCGAGGGGCTTGGTGGCGTCGAAGCCCACCTTGCAGCCCAGCTCCTTCTCCTGGTCGGAGACCGGGTCCAGGCTAGAGACCCTGACCTTGGGGATGACCAGCAGGTCCTCGTCCCCCCGGAACCGGGTGGCGATGGCCCACTCCACCTGCTCCATGTCGTAGGGGTCGATGTCCGAGTCGACGACGACGGCGTGCTTCAGGCTCGTGTGGGCGGCGAAGATCGCCATCAGGACGTTCTTGGGATCACCCTCCCTGAACTTCTCGAAGCTGACTACGCAGTGCAGCCACCCCTGGCCCCCCGGGGTCAAGTTGACGCCGCGCACAGTGGGGACGACGTTCCTGACGTACTCCCAGATCCGGACCTCCTGCGGCATCCCCATCAGCAGCTTGTGCTCCGAGCCCGCCGGGAGAAGCGCCTCGTAGATGTAATCCTCGCGGTGCATCGCCCCCACGAGCTCGACGACGGGCTGCTGCCTCTGGATATCATAGGTCCCAGACTGGTCTACGAAGGGCCCCTCCGTGGTCTCCTCGTTGAGGAGTAGCCGCCCTTCGAGCACCAGCTCAGCGTCGGCAGGGGCTAATGCGTCCACGTGCTCGCAATCTGTGAGTTTCAGGCCCCCCTTCAGTAGGGTATTGGCGATGTCAAACTCCCTGGCGCCGAAGGATGCCGGGAGCGCCGAGACCACGTACACGGCCGGGTGGACGCCGATGGAGACGCTGACGTCGATGCTGTCCGCCCCCGCCTCCCTGGCCATCTGGTTAATCCTGTAGAGGTGGCGGGGCACGATGCGGATCCCCATTCGCCTGTCGTCGAGGACGAGGAGCCTGTGGAAGGAGACGTTCTCCACCGAGCCGTCCGGGGTCTTGGCGTAGACGATGCCAGAGGTGATGTACGGTCCGGGATCGTCGCCGAAGTGAGTGAGCACGGGGAAGTCGCTTAGCTTCGGCCGGTCCTCTGTTACCTCCTTGACCGGACCATCGCCGACCTCGCAGGTGATCGGATTCCTCGCAGCGTGCTGGAGGTGGCTGTAGAGGGCCTCGTCCTCCACGCCCAGTGCTTCGAGTATGCGCCCGCGGGTGCCGCAGACCCCGCCTACGATCTTTCCACCGAAGCCCTTGACTTTGTCGAACATAACGGCCTTGCTTGCGTCGAACGTCTTCAGTGCGGCCGAAATCTCGAACCTCGGCGAAAGCGGCTCCTCGATGTGCACCACTTCGCCGCGAGACTCCAATCTCTCAAGGAAGCTCCTCAAATCGCTCATCCTTCATCCTCCTTCTTGCCGACCTCCCCCAAGAGACTCCTCGCGAGTTGCAGCAGGGTCCTCCCGGCGGCCTCCCCCCTCCCCAGGGGCAGGTTGACAGAGACCAGCGCCATCTTCCCCGTCTGGGCTGCGATGTGGGCGCCCAGGACCAGCCCCAGCTGCCGATCCCTGTCACCGAGGAGCGGCGAGGAGGACCTGTCGGGGAGGGTGACGGTCAACGTCCCCATGAGGGGCTCGTCGCCCTCCCAGAAGAGGGCCAGAACGGCGTTCCCCAGCTCGACGACGGAGCCCCTAAAGACGCTGTCCTGGAACTCGACCTCCCCCGTAGAGAAGTCCAGACCCATCGGCTATCGGTCCTCCATAATACTCAGGACCAGTTAAGGGTTCCCTTTCCCTGGAACCGTTAAAAACCACCTCACGTCCATGGAAATGGGGGACTCATGCGGCTCCTGGTCGTATCCGACATCCACGGCAACCTTACCGCCTTCAGGGGGGTCCTCGCCGCCGCAGGCGACCACGACCTCGTCCTGTGCGCTGGGGACATAGTCGGTTATGGCCCCGAACCGGGCGGATGCGTCGATACCGTCAGGGGCCTGAACGTCAGATGCGTGGCAGGGAACCACGATGTCGAGGTGACGACCGGGGAGTCCTTCGGCTCCAACCCATACGCAGCGAAGGCCATAAACATCCACAGGGGCCTTCTGGGGGCCGGGCAGAAGAGGTGGTTGAGGGGGCTTCCCAGCAGCCTCGAGCTGGAGTTCGAGGGCTTTAGGTTGGCGGTCTTCCACGGTAGCCCCATCCACCCCCTGAGGGAATACGTGTTCCCGATGGAGGCCCAAATGAGGGGCGAAGGGTTCCTGGAATCGACGGGGGCCGACATAATAATCCTGGGTCACACCCATGTCCCGTACATGGTCAAGACATCGAGCGGCACGGTCGTCAACCCCGGCTCGGTGGGACAGCCCAGGGACGGCGACCCGAGGGCGAGCTACGCTCTGGTCGACCTGTCCGGGAATGGCGTCGAGGTCGCCAACGAGCGCGTCGAGTACGACATCGACGTTGTTACCTCTCGGATGAGGGAGAGGGGCATCCCCGAGCCCCTGGCCAGCAGGCTCTACGTTGGCCGGTGAAGTCAGACTACCTTGATGACCTTGTCCTCGCGGTATCCGACGATGACCCGCCTGTAACCCCTCAGCCTACGATCCAGCTCGGGGTCCCCTGTGTCCACCGTCAGCGCCCCGAGGCCGACGAGCTTAGTCGGCGTTGCGACGACGATCAGCCTGTCCAGCCCCACCCTCCTGAGCACGCGGGGGCTGATGGGCTGGTTCCCCCTCCCCAGAAGCGAGCCCTGTCCGCCCAGGGGAGATAAGACTATCCGCGCTTCACCGTCAACGACGTCCAGAAGCCCCTGCTCGTCGGCGTCCTTCAGCAAGACCTCGCCATCCCTGACGACGTCGATGCCCAGGAGCGTCTTTTCGACGCCCATCGCCTCGGCCACCTTCGCCACTGTGGAGCCGGGCCCCAAGACGTAGTACACCCCCGGCACCATCTCCTCGACGACGCGCGACGCAATAGCCTCCTTCATCAGCCCCTCGTCGGCCCCCGAGGAGACGGACTTCCCTCCCAGGACCATCTCCACGGCGTAGGGTGTGACGGCGTACCCCTTCAGCGAAGCGGACAGCCTTCCGGACCTGTAGGCCTCCTCGTCTATGTCCATCACCTCCCTCTCGACCAGCTTGACCTCGCCGCCGAGGAACTTGAGAATGAGCCTCGCGGCGGCCCCCGGCGTCGGGGAGAACACAGCGCTGAACATCTTCACCCCAGACGGGATCCCCAGGACCGGCACCCTCGTCCCGACGACCCCGACGATGTCGGACGCAGTCCCATCCCCGCCGGCGAAGAGGATCAGCGCGACTCCCAGACTCTCCATCTCGTGGGCCGCCCGCCTAGTGTCCTCCGCCGTCGTGGCTCCGGGCTCAATGCTCCCGTGGACCTCGCAGCCGAAGCCCATCTCCTTGAGAAGCCCCTCGCCCATCTCTCCGGGCCAGGTGATCCACTCGATCTCGGAGCGGGCTATCGTCAGCCTCTTTAGGGTCTCCCTCGCCCTGTGGGGGGCCCAGGACGTCGCACCCTTGGCAAGGGCCTCCTTCAGTACCTCCTCTCCGTCGGTGCCCTTGAGGCCGACCCTGCCGCCCATGCCGGCGATGGGGTTGACGATGAATCCGATCCGCAACGACCGTCTCTGCAAACTTATAACAAGTTAAATAAAAGCCTCCCACATCACTAATGGTGTGACCGAGGAAAAATGACGAAGACTGAAAACCGGTTCGGCGGTGTCTTGGGGACACTGGGCTCCCTGAGGCCCAAGCTCGAGACCCGCACCGTTCTTGAGATCTCCATCCTCGGTCTGGTGGTCGTCCTAGCGATCATCTTTAGGGTCCTAAGGGTTAGGTGGGGGGCCTACCTGGACGGCTACGACCCCCTGTTCCAGTACAGGGTCACGGAGTACGTCGTCAAGAACGGGTACGCGGCCTGGTTCACGTGGCACGACACTCTCAGCTGGTGGCCCATGGGCCGGGACATCGCCCAGAGCTCCTTCCCGGCGATGCCCTTCACCGCAGCGTTCTTCTACCAGGCGCTCAGAGCGGTCGGATTCGAGGTCACCCTGATGAACGTCTGCCTCTACTTCCCCGTCTTCATGGGCGTCGCCACGTGCTTGGCCATGTACTTCCTCGGCAAGGACCTGGGCGGGAGATCCGTGGGGCTCCTGGCGGCGTTCTTCATGGCGGTCAGCGAGTCCTTCATAAGCAGGACGTTCATGGGCTTCTTCGACCTGGAGAACGTCGGCATCTTCAGCATCCTCATGATCTCACTGTTTTTCGTCCGCTCGATCGATAAAGAGAAGGGCTTCAAGGAGAGGGCCGCCTACGCCGTCGGGTCCGGTCTCTTCCTGGGATACCTCTTCGCCGCCTGGGGAGCGGCGCGATACATGGTGGGCCTGGTCCTGCTGTTTATGCTGGCCTCGGTCGTGACGAGGCAGTACGAGCGTAACTACTTGGTCAGCTACGTTCTGACGATGGGCATCGGATTCATCGTGGCGGCGTTCGTCCCCAAGCTCGGCGTCAAGTACCTCACGAGCATAGAGAACGTTATGGTCCTCTTCGTCGTCCTCGCCCTCGTCGTCTATGAGGGGGTGAAGGACAAGATCGAGACCAGCAGGCTGCTGACGCTCATGGGTGCCCTCGTCGTAGTGCTCATCGTGGGGCTCTTCGCTCTGCAGGCGGTTGGAGTGATCAAGCCCCTCACTGGCAAGTTCTGGAGGGTGATCGACCCGAGGAGGGGCACCGTCAACGCCCTCTACGAGTCCGTGGGGGAGCACAGGAGGGCCGCCTGGACCAGCTTCTTCGGCAACTTCGGGCTCACGCTGATCTTTGGCGTCTTCGCCACCTACGTATGCCTAACGGAGATCACCGAGAGGAGGCTCTACGCCGCGCTGTTCTTCTTGACGGGGGTTTACTTCGCGGGCGCCATGACCCGGCTGGGGCTGATCCTCTCCATCCCGGCGAGCCTCATGGCCGGCTTCGGCCTGGAGAGGCTGGTGACTCCCTTCATAAACCTGTCCCGGAGGAGGCAAGTGAACAGGAGGAGCAGGCGCAGGGGGGTGGTCTACCCGGTGAGCAGGGAGCTGTCCGTCGTGTTCATACTGTTCGTCCTCGTCGGCACCCTCCCCACCCTCTGGGGCTCCATGGAGGCGTCGGCTAGGCCGGTGGACATCGCGACCTCCCACGTGCCCGTCCTTCTGGGGGACGGGACGTACCCGCAGGACTGGCTCCAGACCCTATCCTGGATGCGGGAGAACCTCCCTGAGGACGCCATCGTGGTCTCCTGGTGGGACCAGGGCTACTGGATCGAAACGATGGCGAACAGGACGACGCTGGCTGACGGGGCCACAATGAAGAGGAAGCAGATCAACAACATCGCGAACATCATGATGTCCAACCAGACGACGTCCCTCTCCATCCTCGAGGACTACGGTGCCACCCACATCGTCGTGTTCCAAACCAACTACAACCCCCAGGACCCCAGGAACGAGTGGCCCTTCGGCTACAACGCGATCTGGGGGAGGATGGTGGAGATAGCGGGGCTGGAGGTATCCGACTTCATCGACCAGGACGGATACAAGCAGAGGTTCCTGGACTCCACGCTTGCGCACCTGATGGCGGTGCAGCCCGGCCCGGGCTTCAACCTGGTCTACAACTCACAGTACAGCTTCGTGCTGCTGTACGAGATCGAGTACGGCGCTGTCTAGACGTAGAAGGGCTGCCGCGCCTCCTCGTTCTGCTTCTCCTCGCTGAGGCCCTTCCTAATCCCCTTTTCCGTGACCTGTATGTCGTGCTCTATGAAGGACTCGGCGAACTTGTTTAGCGTCTCGCTGATCTCATTGAGCTCTTCCCTGTCGAACCTGCTCATTATGTCGGGGTTGTTGACGTACTGGAACCAGCCGAGGATGCTGTGGTTGACGGCCAAGAGGGCCCTGTGCATCGCGGTCACCAGCTCCAGCCTGTCGGGGTCCTCGATCTTCATCGATTCCCTGATCTGGGTGAGGAACTCTTTGCATTCGCGTATCCACTGTTCGCTCACGGGACTCACCTTACGATTAGCGGGTAACATCTTCAACAGAGGTCCGCCGTTAATATCCTTTGTGGAACACAGCTCGGTGATGGGAGGGATGCCTCGTAACGTTTTAGTCCCCTAACCCTTATCTGTTGATGCGAAATGATCACTGAGGAACCGAGATGGTATCGAAGATAAAGGTGTCCCACATCCTCGTGGAGAAGCAGTCCCAGGCCCTCAGAATACTCGACGAGCTCCTGGGGGGTGGCAACTTCAAGGAGCTGGCCCGCAGGCACTCCACATGCCCCTCGGGGAAGAGGGGGGGCGACTTGGGCTTCTTCGGTAGGGGGCGGATGGTGAAGGAGTTCGAGAGGGCCGCCTGGGCGCTGAAGGTCGGGGAGATCTCCAAGCCGGTGAGGACGCAGTTCGGCTACCACATCATCAAGAAGACCGGCGAGAGGTGACTAGGGGCTCAGCCTATCCCCAGCGTGGAGGCGTCGAGAAGGGCATTCAGGGCAGCGGAGACCGAACCCCACGTGTCCCTGTTGATGTCACGGAAGGCCTCGCACTCCACCCAGCAGCTGGGGCATTCTAGGTCATTGATGACGCGGCGGGCGTCCAACGCCCCCAGTGACATGTAGATCTCCTCCAATGTGGACTCCCTGATGTTACCCAGCACGTTATTCATGAAGATGCAAGGGTAGACGTTGCCGTAGGGGTCGATAAAGGAGTCCGAGGTTGCGGAGCAGGTCAGAGTGCGCCCTCGGGGATCCAGTATGTGACCCAGCACCCCCTGGAGGTACCAGATCGTTGGCACTGTCTTCCTGAGGCCTTTCCGCTCGAAGGAGTCCCCGGTGATCCTCCTGAAAAACGGGACGAGATCCGCCGCTGACTCTTCGCTCAGTACGTCGCCTCCGGCGTTCCTATAGTAGACGTCGCTGAAGCTGATCGGTCGCACACTGAACCCCGCGCGCCTGTCCCGACTTTACACCCAGCCTCTGCATAACATTTATTATAAGACAGCCCGAATTGTGTTCGAAAATCAGAGGTGCATTCTTTGTCATACAAGATGGGCAGGGTCGGCGATCTCAAGGTGGGCTCTTACGCTATCATCGACGGCGAACCGAGCCAGATCGCCTCCCTCCAGAAGAGCAAGTCGGGGAAACACGGGAGCGCCAAGTTCAGATGCAGCGCCATCAGCATTTTCGACGGGAGCAAGAGGAGCTTTGTCAGCCCAGTCGACGCCAGCATCCAGATCCCTATCGTGGAGAAGAACAGCGCCCAGATCGTCTCGGTGGGTCCGACGACGGTGCAGCTCATGGACTTGGAGTCCTACGAGATCTTCGACGTGATGACGCCGGACGACCAGAAGATCGCCTCCAGGCTCCAAGCAGGCATTGAAGTCGAGTACTGGAAGATCATGGGCAGGTACAAGATCCAGCGGGTCAAAGGCTGAATCGAAGGCCTCCAGATGAAGCGCGTTGAGCAGATGCGCCTACGACCCGGTATGACCGTCGGTGAGCTCGCTGACGAGATGCTGAGGGCTGGGGTGATCGGTGCCGGCAGAGTCGGCAGGGCCGTTGATATAGTGGCGGAGATGTTTTCGGACCCCGACTACACCACTTTCATAACGCTCTCCGGGCCCCTAGTGCCCAGTGGCATGCGCCTGATCTTCACGGACCTAATCAGGGGTGGGTACGTGGACGCCGTCGTCACCAACGGCGCGAACATAGTCCACGACATCGTCGAGGCGATGGGGAAGGCCCATATGGTCGGGGCCGTGGACGTGGACGACGCCGAGTTGCTGGAGAAGAGAATCAACAGGGCCTACGACATCTTCATCGAGAGCGACACCTGGCAAGCTCTCGAGGAGTTCATCGGCGGTGTTCTGGACTCGATGCCCGAGCAGAAGCGGGTGGACGTCCCCGTCCACGGCCTGCTCAGGGAGATCGGGCTCAGGCTGGAGGACGAGGACTCCATACTCCACAACGCGGCGAGGAAGGGAGTTCCGGTCTTCAGCCCTGGGTTCCTGGACTCGATGCTGGGCATCCCCCTCTGGATGTATTCCAAGAGGAGCAGGCTAGTGATCAACCCCATCAAGGACTTCGACCTCCTCGGCGACATGGTATACGAGGCCGAGAAGACTGGCGCCATCATCCTGGGAGGAGGCACGCCGAAGCACCATACCCAGTACATGAACACCCTGAGGGAGGGACTCGACGCGGCGATCCAGATCAGTACGGCCCGGGTGGAGGACGGCAGCCTCAGTGGAGCGCCGCTCAAGGAGTCTGTGAGCTGGGGGAAGCTCAAGGGGGACAAGGCCTCCACCATCTTCGGAGACGTGACCATTGTGTTCCCGCTGATCGTGGCCGCGGCACTGGAGAGGATCAAGGCCTAACCTTTTCAGACTAGGAGACGGGTCCCCCCGTCCACCTGTATGGTCGCCCCAGTTATGAAGGAGGCGTCCTCCGATGCCAAGAACAGTATGGCCTTGGCGATGTCGACGGGCTGGCCCACCCTCTTGAGCAGCGTTATGCCGGTGAAGTACTCCTTCTCCTCGTCGGTCATCCCCCAGGTGTCAACGGCACCCGGAGAGACCGCGTTCACCCTGATGGGTGCGAGCTCCCTAGCGAGGCCGCGCGTGAGGGGCGTGCCAGCGGTCTTGGTGAGGGTATAGCCGAGGCCTCCGGCGTCCCAGTCCATGACGACGTTCACGATGTTGCCGCCTGATTCTCTCAAGGGGGAGGTCGCGCAGTGGCTGCAGACGAGGACGCCCATCACGTTGACGTGGGCCATGCATTTCCAGTACTCCCAGTCGGGGTCCTTGAAGTCGAACATGGGGGGAGGGTGTTTCGCCGCACAGTTGACGAGGACGTCTATCCTGCCGAACCTCTCGACCGCGGCCTCCATCATCGCCTTCACCTCCTCCGGTGAGGAGACATCAGCCTTGAAGGCGAAAGCCTCACAGCCCGCCTCTTCCAACTCTCTGATGATCACCTCGGCCTTCTCGGGGGAGGAGAAGTAGTTCACCACAACGTTCGCCCCTTCCCCGGCGAAGAGGCGCGCAGTCTCGCCGCCGATCCCTCCGCTAGCCCCGGTGATGACGATGGTTTTATCTTTAAAGGACATTTTCGTCTATCGTTTTATCAGAAGCGATTGAATATTAATCGTTTAGGGTAACCAAGACAAACGTGTCACCCCTCCCAATTTCCTGGATGAAGGTCGAAACGATTAGCGCGAATATATTATCCTATGAAGCGTATAAATAATCGAGATATTGAGGAGCTCGTAGGGCACTATGGTCGAGTTAGGAAATCTGGGGGGGCTCCTCGGCCTCCCCGTCCGGACGAACATGAAGGCCGATCCGCCGACGGTCTCGGTGTCGGGGCCCGTCTGCGCGCGCGGGGGCATCTGAGGTATGAAACTGTGTATCACCTGTGAAAATAATATTTGATAACGGGATCTTAAGTGATATGGTACCCTATTCTGGGGAATGTTCAGGTAACTTTCATATCACCTTCAATTTTTAGGCAGTTATCTTTCATGTTTTTTTCGGATATTTTTCTGGTTTCTTTCCTTCCTATTTCGGAAAGGATCGATTAAAAAAGGTGAAATATTTCCATGACATATTGTCTATTGGATCATGATCGATAGAAAGACGCGTGAGAAGATCATCAGGCTGAAGGAGGAAGGCTGCAGCAACACCGAGATCAAGAAGAGGACAAACTTAAGCCTGCCGACGATTCGAAAGATCCTGCGGGAGGCCGGCCTCGTCAAAGCCCGAAGCAGTTCTCTCGCGAGAAATAACATTGAGGATGCATTCGAGGGGTTCGATGAGAGGCTGGAGAGGGTTGAAACGGCGGTGATGGCCCTCACTGGATCGAAAGTAGGTCAGGACCGTGGCTATGTCATACACGATATCATTCTTAACTTCTCGAGAAACCTCCCCCTAGCTTGGGCAGAGGGGAACGTGTGGAAGGCCCTCTCTAACGGTGTCGCGTATTGGTTATATGAGGATTATTTGGAGCAGGTTTTAGACGCTGAGATCGTTTCGACCATCTCACGTCAGCTGGAGAGATACAGCCCTTTACCCTTTAAGATCTTCAACGTTAAGGTGGGCGTAGACACGAACGGAGAATACTTCGCAGACGTGAAACTCCTGAGATATAGACTTTAATTCACGGATTGACCCAGCGCGCGCCGGAGATCGTACCTGCCCTTTAGGTCAAGCTTACCTCAGCGATTACCCGTCTTTTTTCGCACGCGCGTGGCGATCACAGATTTTATGCACTTTTTTCTGCATTTTTCTCCTTTTCATCAGATTTTATGAGTGTTTTAAGCTGCCCTCTCTCATTATAGAGAACCGTGGGCTTAGAGCGTTCATCGACATATAACTGAAAAATATCAGGTCGAGAGTAATGACCAATAGCATCGAAATCATAATGGCTGCGTACCACTTCTGCAAGATCTAGATCGGCGTACAGGATACCCTCTTTGCCATACAAAGGTCCTACTAAAACCTCTCCCAATGGAGAGATTATGACACTCCCCCCCTGGCATATCTCCTCAGGTAAATCTGCGAGATCTTCAATTCCCTCTAGATCTGTGGGGTACATGCTCTTCGTTACGTATTGGTTGCATCCGAGAACAAAACAGCGTCCCTCTAGGGCGATATGTCGAAGCGTACACTGCCATCGTTCACGAGCGTCGGCTGTGGGAGCTAGGTAGATCTCAACTCCCTTACCATACATAGAGACCCTTGCCAAGGGCATGTAATTCTCCCAGCAGATTAGGCCACCGATGGTTCCGATGTCTGTCTTGATAGCGGTTAGAGTGCTACCGTCTCCTGCTCCCCATATAAGACGTTCCGCGCCTGTGGGCATGATCTTCCTGTGTTTCCCTAATAACTTACCATTGGGTCCGAAGTAGAGCAGTGTGCAGTATAGAGTACCTCGGCTATACTGGCTATCCCGTTCAATCACACCCATGGCCAAGTAAATGTTGGCATCACGTGCTGCATCTCCTAGCTGTTCTGTGGTTGGTCCTGGTACATCAACCGAGTTTACCCAGTATCTCTCCCAAGTCAGACGGCCCTCAGGGCTTCGACTGCCCACTACTGTGCCGAAACTCAATCCTCGTGGATATGCTGGAATATATGCCTCTGGAAAGAGAATTAGTTTTGACCCTTTCTCTGCAGCTTCAGAGATCAGATGTTTTGCCTTCTCAACTGTTGCTTCGCAGTTAAAAAGTACTGGAGATGCTTGCACAACAGCTACCTTGACTTTTAGTAGTGTGTCTTCCATGGATTTCACTATTCTCTTTTCATTATTTGTGTATATCTGGCGATTCACCTCACAAAACCAGGAACAACTATACAGTTTTTATCATTGCTGCTCGTAGCAGACGATGCCCCCGATGAAGCCGATGGGGGTGTCGAAGACCTTGACGTCGCTGACGTAACCCATCTCCCAGATGATCCACTCTGCGTGGGTTGGGCATCAGCTTCCTGTGTCTGCCCAGTATCTCGCCGTCGTTGCCGATGAACAGGATCGTGTTGTTGAGGATGTCGCTGCCCTTCCTGTCGCTGAGGTCGGAGCAGCCCAGGGCTACGATGATGTCGGCTTCCCTGGCGGCGTCGCAGAGGACGTCCGTATCCCTGCTGGGGATCTTCAACTAGTTCTTATGGTACTCCACCATGAGGTCAGAGAGTTTGGAGATCGGCTGGTCTCTCCTCCAGTAGGGGTACCCCGGCGCGAAGGTCTCGGAGAAGACTACGAACTCGGCCCCCGCCTTGCCGGTCTCCACGATGGTCCTGCAGGCCTTGTCCACGGTGGCCTCCTTGTCCATGAACACGGGTGCCACCTGGGCGGCGGTCACCTTAACCTTGTCGAGCATTGAGATCATAGATGACTGGAAGATGGCTGTATAAGAAAATGTGGGGAAGACCCCCGGGCTCATCTGTCCCTGAGTTGCTCCATTATCATCAACCCGCTGCCCAGCTGGACCCTGACGAGCTTCTGGATGGGTATCACCTCTATGTCGGACTCGGCTTCGACCTCCCTATTGGTCTCAAGCATGCGCGCCTCAATTTCGTTCCTGATCCCCTGGATCTCGGGGTCGGCCCCCCTGCGTAGGACCTCGTCCGCCACCCTCATGGTCATCCCCAGCCTGAACATGGTGCCGAACTTCCGGGCGACCATGGAGTCGAAGGCCTGGGCGACCGTCGCCTTGCGCTCGTACTCCTCTGCAGTCTCTGCGTGCCTTCTCCTCGGCTCCTGGCGCTTGACGAAGTTCTCCAGGTAGTCGGAGGTGGTCTGGTACAGCCTCTTGGACTTGTCCGCCTTTCCCGCTATCGTCTTGAAGCGCGGATTCAGGAACTCGTAGGTCTCCTCGCTGTAGCGGATCCCGTCCAGCACCGCCTGCCTGCGACCGACGTCGGAGGGAGAGCCGTCCATCACCCGCTCGTCGAAGTAGTAGGGCATCTCGCAGACTAGGGTGAAGCCGTCGCAGACGCTCCTCAGGTAGCCGTGGCTGCTCGTCCCGCTGTCGCGCAGCTTCGCCGGGTCCTCGTCGGTGTGCTTCGCCGTGAAGTCGTAGCCCTCCTCGGCACCGAACATCTTGAAGATGGCGTCGTCGAGCTTCTCTATGAACGGGGTCTCGGGCTCCCCCATGTGCAGGGGCAGCCCCTGGCCCCGGACTAGGGCGTGGAGCCCCGGGTAAAGAGTGGGCAGCTCCTCGCCCAGGTACCAGTAGACGCCACAGAACCCGGCGTTGTGCAGGGAGTACAGGAACGCGGGCCTGTGGGCGTCGATGAGCCTCATCACTGCCTGGGTCTCGGGGAGGGGGCTGTGGAAGTGGAGGGTCTTGTAGTCGATGGGGAAGGTCCACTCCACCTGGTTCTTCCCGGGGGGCCTGTAGTAGTTGAGCGCGTACTTCAGCGGCGTGAACTCGCCCTTGAACCAGCCCTCGTTGAGCCTGGCCCCGTCGGGGTCGATGCACTTCACGATGTACCAGGTGTAACCCATCTCCTCCCTGAGGGCGTCGTCCTCTGCGAGCCTCCCTGACAGGTACTCCAAGGTCATGGATCCGATGGGCTCGTTGGGGTGGGGGAAGCCGAAGAGCAAAGCGTTCCTCGAACCTTCGCCGATCTTGAGGGCGGATATGGGATCACCCTCGGTCGACTCCCCTATTCTGAAGAACTCGACATGATCGTGTTTATCGGCCAGCCTCCGGGAGCTCGTGTTCAGCTCATCTACCGTCATGAACTCCCTGAAGTCCGGGACGTCTCTCAGGATCTCTTCAAGATCCATACCGAAAATCAACTCGCATGTTTCATAGTGGTGGGGTCTCTGTTGAAAAAAGGTTGGATGGAGCCCCGCTACAGGTTCTCTGCGAAGAAGGCCCTCAGCCGCTCCTCGATGGGCTTCCCCATGCCGTAAACGTCGTGCTCCACGTCTGTGAACAGCTCCAGCTCGACCTCTGCCCCCGCCTTCCTGAGGGCCTCGGCGAGGGGGACCGCGCTCGTCGCCGCCGGGATGTTCTCGTCCCTTGAGCCGTGGTATATGGCGACCCGCGGCAGCGGTGTCCCGGGCTTCAGTCTCTGGAGCCTTGGCATTGGGTCGTGGGGGAGGACCTTGGAGATGGCCTCGTCGTCGGGGGTGTCCTCAGGGAGGCCGTAGGCGGCGATGCAGGGAGCCTTAAATTTCTGCTCCCAGATCACGGCGGAGAGGTTCGCCACGGCCTGCATAACGACGACGGCCCTCGTCTTCCCGGCGAGGGGGCCGAGGACCGAGTTCCAGATGAGCGCGCCGCCGAGCCCCCCACCCATCAGCCCTGTCCTGCCTACGTCGATGTGGGGTGATTCATCGAGTGCCTCGAAGAGGGCGGCGTTCGCGGCGACTGAGTCGGGGTTACCCCAGTGGTCACCGCAAGCGTGGGAGCCGGCGATCGCGCAGCCCCCGCCCTCCATCACCGCCCTCAGGTAGGCGGTCTTCGACTCGGTGTCGAGCCAGTCGGCCTCCCCCTCCCTAACGTATCCCCTGGCGCCGTGGTGGTGGATCACGACGGGGGCAGGCTCGCTCCTCCGGAAGCTCCCCAAGGTACAGAGGTAGCACCACTCACCCCCCGCCTTGAAGAAGACCCTCTGCTCGCCGTCCCCGAACTCGGGAATGACTGTCATCGACTTAACACGTTTTAGAGATTGGTTGTAGGAGCATAAAAGAGTGTGCGGGGGATGGCTGACCTCGTCAACTCTTCTTGGTGAGGATAGCCGTGTAGTTCGAGCCCTCCGACCAGTAGATCCTCTCCAGTGCCCAGCCCGTGGGCTCAAGGAGCCGGACGAGTTCCTCCTCCTCGACCATCAGCAGCTCGAACCAGTCGTCGAACTCCCCCTGGAAGCCCACCCTTATCCTAACTAGGCCCGGAGGGCGTCCCCTCTTCATGTTCTGCTCATGGTAGGCGAGGTGGACAGGGTTATCGGTCGTCAGGGGTGCCCTCGTCGAGGCTATGATCACCCCGTCCTCGCAGGTTACGCGGTGAAACCCCTCCAGCATAATGCGCGTCTCCTCGAAGCCTCCGGCGATGCCGAGGTTGTTGCCGAACATAATGACCGTGTCGAAGCGCCCCTCCGGGAAGTCGAGGCGCCTCGCGTCCATCTCTCTGCAATCTCCTACGCCCCGCTCCCTCGACACCTCCACGGCGAGGAGGGACAGGTCGATGCCCACGACCTCGTGGCCCCTCTCCTGAAACCAGAGGGCGACCCTCCCGGCACCGCAGCCGACGTCTAGGACCCTCCCTTTGGCCCACGTCAGGGCGTCCCGCTCGTGCTGGGGCCACTCCTCGTACTCCATGAAGTAATCCTTTCCATCGAGCTCGTCGACGAGGCCGTCGTCCCTCTCGATGATGTATTTTGCTTGCTTTCCTCGATGATGGGCCATGAAGACCTTGCCGAACGCATCAGGCATGGATCTAGATCCTCCGTTACACGGCGTGTGCCTACGATGAAGTGGAATGAAGTAATTAAGAATATTTGTCGGAAAAAAAGGGGGATCTGCTACCGCAGCGCCTGCATCAGCTCGAAGAGCTCCGAGAGCCTCTGGGACTTCTTCCTCTTCAGGTCGAGGTCCATGACGTCCTTCGGCACGTACTCAATCGCCTCGAGGTAGCAGTACTTGACGCACTCCGGGTCGCCGTCGCAGAGCTCGCACTTGTAGGCGACGTTGGTCGCCGGGTCGATGCTCACCCCGCCGATGGGGCAGGCCATGGAGCAGACCCTGCAGCCGACGCAGGTGTCGGAGTCCACCACCATCGCCCCCGTCTCCTGGTTCTTGGAGATGGCGTTCACGGGGCAGGCCTCCTTGCAGAGGGGGTTGCTGCACTGCTGGCAGACCATGGGGACGTAGTTGTGGAACTGCCCCGTCTTCTCGTACCTGATGACCCTGATCCTGGACCTTGTGGGGTTGCTCTCCCCGGCGTTCTTCAGGGAGCAGGCGACCTCGCAGGTCCTGCAACCGACGCATTTCTCTATGTCTACCTGTAGCACCTTCTCCATCGCTCAGCCCTCTTTCCTCTTCCTCTTGGAGGCCAGCTTCTTCTGCTTCCCCAGGGCGGCGGCGACCTCCTTCAGACCCAGCCCCTCGAGTGTGTTCTTGTAGGGCAGCCCGGTCTCGACGTCCCAGCTCCTGAGGCTGTAGTACTCGTCCTTCATCTTCTCAAACTTCTCCCTGTCGAGCTTGCTCCCCTCCTGGGGGCCGTCGGGGACGGGGACCTCGAAGAAGAAGTCGGGGATGGCGTCGGTCTTCCTCGTCCGCCCGTCCCTCACGACGATGGCCCGCTCCAGGTTGCAGATGCGCTCACCTATGGTGAAGAGGCCAGCCTCGTCCATCGGGATCCCCGTCGCCGCGGTATACCTCTCCGCAGCGAAGGCATAGGAGGTATCGCCGAATTGGGACCCGGGGGCACCCACTCGTCCTGGCCGGATCATCGTGGTGCAGTAGCCGAGGCTGTCGGCGATGGCGGCGCCGTTCATCTCGTAGATTAGGGACTTGGGCTTGCCCTCGTACGCCGTCGCCCTGATCGCCTCCTCGGTCCCGAACTTCTCCTTCGACCAGGCGTAGGAGTCGGCGATCTCCTGGGAGTCGACACCGGCGTAGTGGTCCCTGGCGGACTTCTCCCAGAGGACCACATGGTAGGTCGTCGCCCTCAGGCTGTTCCCCCTCGCGGAGATCGCCTCCCCGAGGGCCGTCCCGGGCTCGGCGCGGAACTCGAAGGTCCTCATGGTGAGCCCCTGATTCTGGTAGAGGTAATCCACGGCCGCCTTGCCTAGCTTCTTCGCAAATGCCACGGGGCCGTCGGCCAGGGCCTCGCCGAACCCTTCCCTGTAGGCGGTCTTACGGATGGTCTCGAAGAGGGGTTTGGGGTCTCCCCGTTCGAAGGCGACGCCGTCCAGGTCCTCGGCCTTGATTTTGCCGTCGCTGTAGAGGTGCATGAGCCAGGAGACCGTGGTGGCGATCTCCTTGCTGTCCATCCCCAGGTCAGTCATCATCCTGGTGCTGGCGAACGCCGACTTCAGGTCGGTCATCCAGAGTTTCCACGGCCAGTAGGTCGGGTAGCACCTCCAGATGCAGGCTCCGACGTCGGGGGCGCTGTAGAGGGGCTGGCACGGGAATGGGCAGCCGAAGCAGCCGATGTCCTTCTCGTACAGCTCCCAGATGTAGTTCTCCTCGTACTCCCTCCTGATGTCCGGGCGGTCCCTCCACGCGTGGCTCTCGTAGTTGCCCACGACGCCGGCGTCTCCGGCGAGGAAGCCCTGGAGGTACGCGTCGGTCCCCCTGTTCCTCGCGATTGTGATGCCCGTCCTCTTCTTCGCCTCCTTGACCCTCTCCACGAGCTGGCGGTTCAGCTCCAGGATCATCTCCGGGTCGTGGACATCCACGGATTTGGTGCCCCTGACAGCGACGGATTTGAGCTTCTTCGCCCCCATCGCGGCCCCCACGGGGGTGCCGCTCCTGTAGCCGTGCTCCACGGTGGATTGGATGGCGAGGTTCTCACCGGCGGGTCCGATGCTCGCCACCTGCACGTCATCGTCGTCGAGCTCCTCCCTAATCAGCGCCTCGGTCTCGAAGGTGCCCTTGCCCCAGATGCCGGCGGCGTCCTTGATCTCAACGTCGTCGTTGTAGATCTGGATGTAAACGGGCTTATTGGCCCCGCCCTTGATCACAACGTGGTCGTACCCAGCGAACTTGAGCTCCGGTGCCCAAGAGCCCCCCATCCCCACGTTCCCGTACGAGTGGCTCTCCGTCTTCGCAGCGGAGACCGTGGTGACCTCCATCCTCGAGGCTCCGATGAGCCCCGTCGCCGCGAGGGCTCCCGCCCCGAAGATGAGCGGTGTGTCGAGATCGTAGGGGTCCTGGTTAGCCTTGCTGTGCTTCCAGAAGAGCCAAGCGTTTCCACCCCGGGCACCGAGGAACAGCCTCGCCTCCTCCTTCCATGTGGCGGTGGAGACCTTTCCCTTCGACAGATCGATCTGGAGGGTCTTGCCCGCCCAACCGTTAACCATACAATAATCGCCTTCTGAAAGTAGAGTTCTTTAAGCTCTTTACACTTTCGGAGAGGAAAAAGGGGCAAAGACAGCAGAAAAAACAGATCAATGGTGATTCAAGCGGCGAAGATTTAAGAAACGGCCGTCGATCTGTCTTGAAGGCCTCTCCCATGTCACCTGGACCGGACGGTAGAACCTCATCCCAACTCGTGGAGAAGCTGGCTGAGATAGTCGGACGGGACAGGCTCCTTACGGAGCCCGAGGACAGGTATGTCTACAGTTTCACAGGGGAGTTTGCCACCCAACGCCGGAAGCAGCCCATCGCAGTCGTCAGGCCTCGCACAGAGGACGAGGGGAGGGAGCTAGCTAGACTGATAGAGTCGTATGGTGCACGCGCCGCCTGGAACGATGTACTCGAAGATGTACCCGAGGATGAGGACAGCCAAGTGGTGCTGCTGGACAGAGATGATTGGGTGACGGCGAGGAACCTCAGTGCGATCCTTTCGGAGCTAGAGAAGGAGAAGGGAGAGGGGAAGGGAAGGCTCCGGTCTTCCTCAAACTTCCCGGACTGGTTCGTCACGAATCTCAAGAGCAGGGACGGATACCGCATCGGCGAGCGCCCTGGTGCGGACGATGGTTTCTGCACAGTCCAGTCCTACTTCGATGGAGTGGAGACCTATTCCTCGAAGGGGCGGCTCATACTGACCCGGGGCCTGATGGCGGACGAGATCGAGGCCTCGTATAGGCTCGTGGACTCCATCTACAGCTGCACGACCTGCGGCCAGTGCTACGATCAGCTGTCGCTGATGGGGCTGGAGATGAACAACGTTATCGTCCTAGCCAGGCGCGAGGTCGCTTCGAGGGGCATTGAGCCCGGCCACTGCAGGATCGTCTCCGGACAGATCCTCGCGGACGGTAACCCGATGGGGATGCCAGCCGAGGACAGGTCACTATGGTACGAGGAGGCCGCCGAGGAGCACCCCTTCGAAGGGAACGAGGTGCTTTACTGGACCGGCTGCTCCACAAGCTACAGGCTCCCCGAGGTAGTGGAGGCAACGACAAGCGTTCTCGCTGAGGCGGGCGTGGACTTCGGACTGCTGGGGGAGGAGGAGGGCTGCTGCGGCCTCGTCCTGTACCTCATGGGGCTCTGGGACGAGGCGAAGGGGAACGCGGAGCAGGCCGTCGCGAAGTTCCGGGAGCGCGGGGTGAAGACACTGGTGACGGGCTGCGCGGGCTGCCTCTACGCCTTCAAGAGGGTGTACGCAATGCTGGACGTACCCCTCCATGTGAACGTTCTCCACACCTCTCAGCTCATCGAGGCGCTCGTAAAGGAGGGGCGATTAAGACTCAAGGAGAGTTCGGGGAGATACGTATGGCACGACCCCTGCGATCTGGGGAGGCACTGCAAGATCTACGACCCTCCGCGCAACGTCTTGAAGTCGATACCCGGCTTGGAGCTCGTAGAGCCGTCTCTCAGCAGGGAGCACGCTCTGTGCTGCGGCGCCGGTGGCGGGCTCATGGCCTACGACGCCGATCTCTCGAAGAGGATCGCCGTCTCCAAACTCAAAGATGAGATCGTGCCGATGAAAGTCGAGGGAATAGTCACGGGGTGCCCGGCCTGCATCATCAACCTGAGATACGCCCTGGAGCCTCAGGAGGTCCCCGTCTACGATCTGGCTCAGCTGGTCGAGATGAGCCTCTAGCCGTCTCCCTCGGTGGGATTTTCTGCCTCTTCCTCCAACGCCACACCGTCCTCAGGGATGCTCATCCTCAGGGGGATCGCGAGGAACAGGTAAAAGACGAACGATATCCACCACAGGTAGTCCGGGTTGATGGCCCAGATAAGGCCACCGATGATGGGCGCCGGGATCGAGATGAGGGCCGTCGCCATTGTGTTGACCCCCATCCACCTGCCCCTCAAGTCAAGGGGGATGTACCCCTGTATGTAGGCGTTCCACCCCACGTCCATGGCGCCCCCCACGGAGCTGAGGAAGCTGTAGAGGAGCAGCCACTCGGGCTGTGAGGCTGGGGTGAATATCGCAGCAAGGATGCATGCGGCGTAGACGACCTGGGAGATGTAGCCCATCTTCCTCCTGCCGACCCTGTCGGCGACGTTGCCCATGGGCACCGAGAGGAGGAGGGTGACCGCCGTCGAGATGGTCCCCATGTAGGCGATGACGAAGGCGTCGGCGTTCTTCACCTCGTAGTAGTACAGCTGCATCAGGGGCATCCTGATCTCCATGAAGAACGTCCGCACCACGTTTAGAAGCAGCAGCCCCCTGAGTCCTGGGACCTGCCTGAAGATGTAGAAGGTAGACTGCAGGACGCTCCCCTCCTGGGAGGCCTTCCTCTCGAACTCGGGCTCCTCCAGCTGCGTGGCCAACAGCAGGAAGACGACGATGCTGACGGCGAACTGGATCATGAACAGCGGCCTGAAGCTCTCGACGCTCTCCAGCCCGCCGAAGTAGGTGATGGCGTACGCGGAGAGGATGGGGGCTATGAGGCCGATGGCGGCGATCACCGTCCGGTTCATAACCAGCCCCCTGACCCGGTCCCTGTTAGTGATGGAGGCGATGGAGAGAATGTTCCCCGTGGGCATGGTTATCCTGAAGGTCATGACCTCGTAGACCCGTGTGTAGAAGTACATGGGCCAGCCGATCGCCACGGCCTTCAGCAGGTTGACGGGGAGCATGAGCAGCCTCCCAGTGAGGTAGAGCCTCTTGATCCGCTTGACGCGGTCAGTGAGGATGCCCCCGGGCAGGGAGAGGAGGGTCCTCACCAGGGAGAGGACGCTGCTCAGCAGTCCGATGTCCACGGCGCTGGCGCCCAGGTTGCTCATGTAGATGGTGCCGTAGCGGCCTCCGATGTTCCCGAGGAGGGTGCCGATCATGTCCCTCACCAGGAAGACCTTGAAGTTCCTCGACTGGTTCCCCCAGAACTCCCTGAAATCGTCGACGAACCCCATCGGTCACCCCTCAGTCCATCAAATTAGCTGGATTAATCGCACAAGTGTACCATTCATCAGAGATAAACATTCTGCTCGAAAAAAGCCAGTTTTAAGACCAATTTTCAAAAAATAACAGAATTCGAGGGTATTTCCACCAAACATTTCTGTCCAAACATATCCCCGGATGAAAATGGGGCTCAGTGTAGATTCGATGTTGGAATTGTTGCAGCCGGAGCGTCCCAAACGGGCTTGGGAAACGACGGCAGTAGCCGACTACGTGATGACCCCGTCTTTTCTGAGCGCCTCTATCTTTTCGCTCCCATAGCCGAGGAGCTCCGAGAGCACCTCGTCGTTGTGCTGCCCCAGCAGCGGGGCGGGCATCCTGATCTCGGCCGAGGTCGTGGAGAACTTCACGGGGAAGTTGGGGCTCCTCACGGTACCCGCCTCGGGGTGCTCCAAGGAGACGATCATCCCCCTGTGCTTCACCTGGGGGTCCTCGACGACCTGGTTCACTTGGTAGACGGGGGCCACGGGGACGGAGGTGGCGGAGAGGGCTTCGACGACCTGCAGGACGGTCCTCTCCGCGACCCAGCTCTCCAGCGCTTCCTTGCTCTCCAGCTCCTCGACGCCCATCCCCTCCTTCAGGCGGTCTACCATCCTGGGACTCGTGTGGATGTAGACCCAGCCGTCCGAGGCCTTGAAGGCTCCGAAGAACCTGAGCCCCATGTACTTCTCGCTGATCTCCCAGGGGAGCAGCCCTGACATCAGGTAGTGGGTGATGGAGACGCCGTTCTGGGCGATCATGCAGTCCAACTGGGAGACGTCCACCAGCTGCCCCTCCCCCGTCCACTCCCTGTGGAGCAGGGCGCTCAGTATGCCGACTGTGGCGAACAGCGCCGGGTCGAGGTCCCCGTGCCACTCCGAAGGCCTGATAGGCGGCCCCTCGGGGTCGACGATGTCGCCGGTCAGCCTGTACCAGCCGGACATGGCGGAGGCGATGGAGGCGAAGCTGGGGCGCTTCGCGTAGGGCCCGTCGAGGCCGAAGCCGCTGAGGGATGCGTAGACGATGTCGGGCTTAACCTTCCTGATGTCCTCGTAGCCCAGCCCCAGCCGGTCCATGGCCCCCCTGGAGAAGTTCTCGACGACCACGTCGCTCCTCTCCGCGAGCTTCAGCGCGATCTCCTTCCCACGCGGGGCCTTGAGGTTGAGGGTCACCCCCCTCTTGTTCCTGTCGAGGTAGTGGAAAACCCCGCTCACACCTCCGAAGAGCGGCGGATACACGCGGGCGACCTCGCCCCAGGTCGGCTCCACCTTGATGACGTCGGCCCCCATGTCGCCCAGCAACATGGTGGCGTAGGGACCGAAGTAGACGTGGCTGAAGTCCAGAATACGTATCTTGTCGAGCAGAGACATCTAGTTCACCTGAAAACTCATCCTAAACAACGTGTACATCATATAAATGCCCTCGGTGAGGGCGGACGAATGGGCGCGGCTCGTCGGAAAAAGGGGTGTTTCCCTATCCTTCCCAGGGCTTGAAGGACTGGGGGGAGACCTCGGCCACTGTCCTGTGGAAGTGGTGCTTCTCAGGTATCTTGCTCCAGATCCTCTCCCCGGCCTCCTGCACGTCTCTGACCAGCTTCTCCTCGTCGACGTACAGCAGCCTCCCGTCCTCCACCAGCACCTGTCCGTCCACGATCACCGTCCTGACGTCGCTCCTCTGGGCGCAGTTCACCAGGTTCTTGATGGGGTCCCTGCAGGGGACGTTGTTGATGGTCTCCATGTCGATGACGGCTATATCGGCGACGGCGCCCGGGGCCAGCCTCCCCAGATCAGGGCGCCCGATGGCCTTCGCTCCGGCCAGGGTGGCGCTGTTGAAGACCTCACGTGATGTCCCCGAGTAGGGGTCCCAGTCCGCCAGCTTGGAGACATAGGAGGCGATCCTCATCTCGTTGAGCATATCCTGGGGCACCGTGTCCGTGCCGATGCTCACGTTGACCCCCGCCGCCAGGTACCTGGAGTGGGAGTGCATCCTGTTCCCCCGTTTGACGAAGACCACGGGGTCGTGGGAGACGGTGGTCCCCGTCTCCGCGAGGAGGGCTAGGTCTCCTCCGCCGACGGGGGGAAAAGCCAGCAGCGGGTGGCCAGCGATCGCCCATCCATGGCCTATGATTAGGTCGGAGCCGAGGAGGCCGGTGTCGTACATGTACTCTACCGGCGTCCTCCCGTACATCCTGAGCATGATCTGGAACTCGACCACCCACTCCCCTGCGTGGATGGAGACGGGCACGCCGAGCTGGTCCGCCCTCTCCCTTATCGCTCTCTGAAAGTCTCCGCTGCAGCTGGCTACGCCGCCCGGGTAGAGGGCCGGCATCAGCCTCCCGTCGTGGGCTCCCCGGTACTTCTCCACGAACTCCGTGGCCGCGTCCAGCCCCTTGAGCCCCTCCTCGAGGCCCAGCCACTCGGTCTGGAAGTTGTAGGCCTGGGTGCGGACCGTCCTGCCGTCCCCGAGGCCGTGCCCCTCGCAGGCCCTGATGCCCATCTCGCCGATCATCCTGACGGCCTCCTCCTCCCCCAGGGCGCGCACCATCCCTATCTCGACGACCGTGGTGTTCCCGCTCCTGAGGCACTCCGCCAGCGAGTACCTCGCGAGGATCTTCATGTCCACCCTGCTGGTGCTCAGCCCGAGGGCGGTGAGGTTCTCCCCCAGGTTGCTCCCATAGAGGGGCCTTACCCCTATGTCCTCTAGGAAGCTCTTGTCGTTGGGTGCCCCAGCGGCGTGGAGGTGGGTGTTTATTAGGCCAGGGAGGACCAGCCCCGTGGAGGCGTCGATCCACTCTTCGACCCGCCCCGAGTAGGACTTGCCCACGTGCTCGATCCTGTTCCCCTCGTAGACGACGACGCCGTCTCTGAGTAGCCTGTGCTCCTCGCCGTCGAACCCTATTATGAACTTGCCCCTTATGCCAACAGCCATCTCAAGCACCGTCGATTAACATTCACCGACGCAATATAAAGTTGGCACGAGCCCTCAGTATGCGTAAAGGCACATGGTGACGTTCGACGACGTTGAGAAGCGAGAACGAGGCCCCTGTTTGATTCAGCATACAATTATTTAGCGCGGTCTATCCCCGCAGTTCTGCCCCTGGTCACCTCAGCAAGCTCTCTTTCAAACCGTGGTTCATTAGGATCTGCCTACGTGACTCTAGCTCTTCACTACTGGGCGGAACGAGGCCTTTCAACGCGTACTCCATGCCAGCGCTCTCGTACTTCGACTCGGCCAGGCGGTGGTATTTCAGTATCTCGACGCGGTCGACGTTTTCCAGATGCGAAAGCAATTCACCCAGAGAATGGTAGTTGGGGTCGTCGTCGTTCTGACCTGGGATCAACGGGATCCGGATCCAGATGGGTGACCCAGTGCTGTCGAGTCGACACAGGTTGTCCAAGATGAGCTCGTTGGGCACTCCGGTGAGGGCCGCGTGGCGCTCTGGATCCATGTGCTTCAAGTCGTAGAGGACCAGATCTGTGTGGGGCAGCAGCTCCTCCAAAAGCTCCCAGGGGGCAAAGCCCGACGTGTCCAGGGCCGTGTGGAGCCCCTCCGTCTTTGCCGCCCGTAGCAACGCAAGGCTAAACCCCCTCTGGGCCAGCGGCTCACCGCCGGAGAGGGTCATCCCTCCGCCCGAGTTGGTGTGGAAGGTGCGGTCCCTCAGAACCTCGTCCATTACCTCGTCCACCGCGACCTGCCGTCCGGCCATCTCCAGGGCTCCTGCGTAGCAGCCCTCAGCGCAGGCCCCGCAGGCGGCGCAGCTCTCCCGATCGATCACGTGCCGGCCATCCACCAGCTTGTGGGCGCCCCGGGGGCAGGTATCGACGCAGTACCCGCAGCCGATGCACTTCCGAGGCGTGAAGAGTAGCTGGGGCTGTCTGGAGATCGACTCCGGGTTGTGGCACCAGAGGCAGCTCAGGGGGCAGCCCTTGAGGAACACCGTTGTGCGGATGCCAGGGCCGTCGTGAACGGCGAAGTGCTTGATGTCGAAGATCGTGCCTGTGCGTTGCACCCTCTAGCCTACCCCCCGGTGACGATCCGGCCCACGACGTACTGGCGCAGCTCGTCGGAGAGGCTGGCGAAGTAGGCGCTGAACCCTGTGACGCGCACCATCAGGTCGGGGTACCTGGAGGGATCCCTCTGGGCGTCGAGCAGCGTCTCCCTGTCCAGAACGTTGATGTTCACCAGCGTGCCGCCCATGTCGAAGTGGCTCTTGATCAGCGCCTCCACCGTCTGTACGGCCTCTTCCTCCCTCCCCAAGGAGGGATCGATGTCCAGCTGGAGAGGGGCTGTGTTCCCGCGCCCGGGCTGCACCGCCGCCACCGCGGTCACCATCTGCGTCGGGGTGCCGCCCTTCCCCATGTTGAATGTTGGGGACGGGTTGGGTCCGTGGGAAACCGGCTCGCCGGCCCTTCTTCCGTCAGGCGTGGCCCCCAGGCGCTTTCCGTAGGTCACGACCTTCGCCCAGGAGAAGAAACCCGGCACCATCGGAACTCCGTTGGGTGTGGGCTTCTCGGTGACCAAAGATGTGAACGTGCTGGCGATTCGCACGGCCCACTCGTCGGCCCTAGACCCGCCCACGCCGAAGCGAGGAATGTTCCGCATCATCAGCCTCGCGCGCTCTCCGTCGATCCCCGCCCAGTCCGAGCCCAGGTATGCCATCAGCTCCCACCAGGTCAGCCGCCGCTCCTCCTCGACCCGCTGCTCCAAGGCGGCGAAGGAGTCCGCTACCGTGGCCAGCGAGGCGCCGTCCAGGCCTATGTCATGGTAGTCGACGGCTCCGACCTGGCTCGCGTCCAGCCCCTTCTCGAGGGGGCCGTAGCAGAAGAGGTCCAGGTAAAGCTCGGGGAAGACCCGGTGCATGTGCTCCAAGTGAAGGTCGATCCCCTCCGCCGTCACCTCCACAGCCCGCCGCAGGTGCCCTTCGAACAGGGTCCAGAGCTCCGGGATGCTAGGCGCCGCGGCGGGGTCCGCCATCATGTCCCTGAGGGCTGTGTCGAAGACCTTGGCAAGGTCTATTTTGATGAGGTCCATCATGTTGTACTCTCTGCCAGGAATGGCCAGCCAGTGGCAGCCCGAGTAGACACGCATACGGGCGTCCTCGACGGGGTAGCCGCTCCTCACGAAGCCTTTTATGACAGCTTCGTCGCCAACGAACTTGGGGAAACCCATCCTGTCCTCGACGAGGATCTCCACGCCCCTCCTGAAGAGCCCGGGGTCCACGTTTGACCCGACCCTGACCCCAATGTTCGCAGGCGTCTTCAGTCTATGCACAGCCTCGAGGATCAGGTAGGAGACCCTGCTGGTTAGGTCGTTGCCCTCCGAGTCGGGTCCGCCCAGCTGGATGTACGCGGTCTCGCTGAGGAGCAGGCAGGCTAGGTGGAAGATCGCCTCGTCGTCCGTGAGCTCCCCCACCTCGGCGTCGCGCTCGTAGTAAGGCCGGAGGAGCTCGTCCAGCTGCCCCCATTCGCCGCTGCCGTTGTACATCTTGGCCGCCGCCTGGAAGATGACCAGCCACTGGCAGGCCTCGCGGAAGGTCCCTGGGGGGTCTGTTGCTAGGCGGCAGCAGATGTCGGCGATGGCCTCCAGGTTCTCCCTGAGCTGGGGGCGCTCCTCTTCCTCGGCCATCGCCCTCGCGTCATCAGCGTGGCGCATGATCCAGCCCTGCATCCCCAGGATGATCTCCTCCAGGCCGTCGTAGAAGTCGGGCGCCTGCGGGTTCGCCTCCCGGTAGCGGCGGACCTTGTCCAGGAGCCCTCCCCACCCCAGGTCCAGCCCGATCTTGAGGTCCGGGCAGAAGTGCTGGAGCCCACCTATACCCGGGTCGATGCCGTACCTCTCCTGCTCCTCGTGGAGGTGAGAGTAGTCGTAGTCGAAGTTCCAGCTAGGCTTCCTGTACGAGTTGAAGCTGACCATGTACACCCCGGCCATGGAGCTCACGGGGTCGATGTACGTGGGATGCACCTCCAGCAGCCGCCGGAAGTTCTCGCCCACCGCCCTCGGGCCGAAGAATCCGCCGCTCGGGTGGTTGCTTATTGGCTCGAAGCCCTTGAGCAGCATGGTCTTAACGACCACGCCGGAGCCGCTCACCGCCTCGACGAGCTCCGAGAGCTCCTGCGGCAGGGGGACGTTCCCCTGTTCGTCGGAGTCCCTGGGTCCCGTCAGCTCCACCTTCCTACGGGCGTACTCCAGCTTTGTGGCGTGGAGCAGTTCAAGGCGCTGCTTGTAGGTCAGTTCTTTAGAGGAGTTGATCGTTTTTCCGCCCTCCATTATGGTTATCAAACCTTGGCTGAGCCAATAAATGGTTTCCTAGAAAAACATTCAGGGCGTGGAATCTATTTTTGATCGACAAAGGAGGTATGGACTAACCCCTTTTGGCCACTTGGGCTCCCAACGAGGCGCCCGACCGAGGCCGGCTCAGTAGCATGTTTTTTATTTGTCACACCGCGCTGCGGCCGAGGCTCAAGGTTAAGGGCGCGCGAAGTCAGCTGGCAAGTGCTGCGTTGAGCAGTCCGGCCTTCTCAACGTTCTGCGCGCGCGTCGTATATGGCGACGATTCCCTCCGGGAACGTGTTGACCACGGGGCAGAAGGTGCCGCTCCCGCCCAGTTTCAGGACGTCGAGGAGCAGCCGGCTCATCCCCACGAAGGTGTGGAAGGGCTTCTTGGCGTTCTGTATCACTTCGCCGATCTGCTCCAGATCGCTGATGGACTCCTTGATCCCGACTAAGTTGTCGAGCTCCGAGAGCTTGACCACGATCTCTGGGATCAGCTCTAGGTGCGTGGTCGAAGGAATGTTGTACAGGAAGATGGGAATGTCCACGGCCGACGCCACAGACGTGAAGTGGCCGATGACCTGCTCCTCGGGTAGCCGCCAGTAGATCAGCAGGCAGATCATCGTGGCGTCCGCACCGGCGTCCAAGGCATATTTAGCCAGGGCCACCGTCATGTCGGTGCCGACCTCGCCGGTCCCAGCGATGACGGGGACCCGTCCGTTCACCTGGTCGACTACCGTGTCGATCACTTCTCTCTTCTCCTCCTGCGTGAGATACGGGTTCTCCCCGTAGCTCCCCAGAGCGACAACGCCGTGCGCTCCAACCCTGATAAAGTAGTCGACGGAGCTCCTGATCGCGTCCCCGTCGATGCCGTCGTCCTTTGTGTAGGCGGTAATGAGGATAGAGAAAGCCCCCTCCCATTTTACCATCAAAGACCTTGTTCTCCATCCTCCGAACTATGATATCAGCGTTACCAGAGGAAACACGATCGCCGCCGCACAGCGGAAGCCTTGAACGGAGTATGTGTGCAAGGAAAGACGTGGACTTGAACACGTTAGTAAAGGTTTAAGAACCAGCCCTCCAAAGCAGGACTTGAGGGAAATTGAGGACCTATATCAAGATCTACGGCCCCCCGATCCTCAAGTCGCTGAAAGTACTGGAGAAGATCGCCATCGACATGCCAGAGGTCTGCATCATGGACACGCTCATCGTCAGCGGCCTGCCGGACGTAGGCTCCGGCAGACTCGGTCACCAGGAAGACGTGTCGGAGTACTTCAGCGGGATCGGCGAGATAACCAAGGAGCGCTGTGACACGATCATCAGCAAGTCGAGCTCGACCCTCGGGGAGTACGACTTCTTCTTTGAGTGGTTCACCGGCCCCACCATGGACCAGCTGGACATGCTCACCGAGAAGATCGACGAAGCTCTGGCCCCTCTCGGCTGCAAGTACACGATGACGACAGTATGATCGGAGCAGGATCACACCTTTTTTTTGCGCTTGAGCATTTTCCCAGCTAAGCATATAGTTCAAAAAATTTTGCCATCCGCTTGGCCCTAGGAATCTTTATATAGGAGTGTCGGACATCATATCGGAAGTGATAACATATCCGATATCGGAAGTGATATTACATGGGTTATAGAAGGCGCGACAGACGTCGGAGGATTGGGGTGCCCAGAGGCATTCTGAGGCACCTCAGCTACCAGCTCCTCAAAGAGGGGCCCATGTCTGGTAGCGAGATCGCTGACAGGATCGAGGAGTATACTGACTGGAGGCCCAGCCCAGGCAGTATCTACCCCCTTTTGTCCCACATGGAGGAGGTCGGGCTCATAAAGGTCCACGAGGATCGTGACACTACACTCAAACGCTTCGAGCTTACAGAGGTGGGAAGAAAACACGTCGACGAGTTCCTGGCTCACGACGACCACATAAGAAGCCGAAACCGCAACATACGGAAGATGTATTGGAAGCTCCACACCGGGATGACCGAAGAGCTATATAATAGCCTCAGGAATCTGCTTGATGTCCTCGAAGAAATCTACACGAGACACAGAGAAGAACCAGACACAGTCGTGACGATGAAGGCCGCTCTCGACGCTGCGACCCTCAAGATCAAGGAGATTGAATCCTAGAGCATGAGCGATCTCAGAAGGGTTCTCCGGTACCTCTCACCCTACAAGAAGGAAGCCACGCTTGCGACAATCCTATTGGGATTCGTCGTCGTGGTGGATCTCTCCATCCCCCGGCTGGTCCAAGTTATCATCGACGACGGCGTCGCCCAGGGGGACATGAGCGTCATCTTGTGGACTAGTCTCCTCATGATCGGGGCAAGCATTCTCAGCGCCGCGCTATCCATCGCCAACACCTACTACTCCGTCAAGGCGTCCCGGAGCTTCGAGGCCGACCTACGCGAGGCCATCTTCAAGCAGATACAGACGTTCAGCTTCGGGAACCTGGACGACCTCAACACGGGCCAGCTCCTCACAAGGCTCACCAGCGACCTGAACATGGTCCAGCTTGTCGTCACGATGGGTCTCCGGATGTTCACGCGGGCTCCCCTGATGTTCCTGGGGAGCTTCGGTATCATGTTCGTCACCAACTCCAGCTTGGCGATGGTGATACTCTCCCTTCTGCCGGTTACTCTCGTGCTGGTCATGTTCTTCATACGCATCGTGAGGCCCCTCTTCACCCGGGTCCAGGAGCGGCTGGACTTCCTGAATCAGGTTCTGCAGGAGAATCTCTCGGGGATCCGTGTGGTCAAGGCGTTTGTCAGGAGCGACTACGAGAACACGAGGTTCGAGGTGGCCAATACAGAGCTCTACGACATCTCTCTGAAGATGACCCAGTACACCAGCATATTCTTCCCCATAGTCATGACCCTTATGAACCTGGGCACCGTCGCCATCATCTACTTCGGCGGGCTACAGGTCTTCGCGGGCACGACCTCGGTGGGCCAGATCATGGCCTTCACCAACTACCTCTTCGCCACCATGTTCCCTGTGCTCATGGTATCCATGATGGCGGCCCACATCTCGGGGGCCTCCGCGTCGGCAACCCGCATCATGGAGGTTCTAGACACGGTGCCGGAGATCGAAGACAGCCCCGACGCCATCGTTCTTGATGAGTTGGAGGGCAGGGTGGCATTCGATAACGTCACCTTTAGCTACAGGGACGATGGGGGCGACCCGGTCCTCTGCGAGGTCAGCTTCACAGCCGAGCCGGGGGAGAAGGTGGCCCTGCTCGGGCAGACTGGCTCGGGGAAGTCCAGCCTCATCAACTTGATACCGAGGTTCTACGACGCGAGCGAGGGGCGAGTCACCGTCGACGGCGTCGATGTCAGGGAAGTCAAGATGGACAGCCTCAGGAGCCAAATAGGGATCAGCCTCCAGGAGACGATCCTGTTCAGCGGAACCATCAGGGACAACATACGGTACGGGAACCCCGACGCGTCAGACGAGGAGGTCGTCGAGGCAGCGAAGACCGCCCAGGCCCACGAATTCATCATGACGTTCCCCGAGGGGTACGACACCATGGTGGGGCAGCGGGGGGTAAACCTCAGCGGCGGGCAGAAGCAAAGAGTCGCAATAGCTCGCGCACTGCTGGTGAAGCCCAAGATAATCATCCTCGACGACAGTACCAGCGCAGTCGACGTCGAGACGGAGGCCGAGATCGAGAACGCCCTCGAATCACTGATGGACGACACTACCTGCTTCATCGTCGCCCAGCGGATCAGCACGGTCCTCAAGGCCGACAAAATACTGGTCCTCGACAATGGCAGGATAGCCGCGGAGGGGAGCCACGAGGAGCTCATGGACACGAGCCCCCTCTACCAGGAGATCTATGAGAGCCAACTCGGCGACGGGAGTGCCGAGGCATGAGCCGCAAAGGACAGCAGGAAAACAGCAGGGACGGGGGACAGCAGCCCCGGCCCCGCCGCATGATGGACCGAGGCCCCCACGGGATGGGAGCAGTGGAGAAGGCCAAGGACGCGAGAGGCGCGTTCAACAGGCTGGTCGGATACCTCGGCGAATACAAGATCCATCTGGTGGTCATCGCTTTTCTCACGGCCCTGAGCTCCCTGTTGACCCTCGCCGGCCCATACCTGATCGGGATAGCCATAGACACCACGATCATCCCCGGAGACTTCCCGGGGCTCGTGAGGATATCCATGATCCTCGCCGGGGTCTACCTCTTTAGCGCCCTGGTCTCAATGGCCTCAGGCTGGGTCATGGCCATCATCAGCCAGAGGAGCCTGAAGAAGCTCAGGAAGGAGCTGTTCGAGCACATCCAGACCCTTAGCCTCAGCTTCTTCGACCGCAGGATGTCCGGGGACCTCATGAGCAGGCTCACCAACGACGTCGACGCCATCGGGAGGGCCATCTCACAGAACGTGGCCCAGCTCATCAGCAGCGCCATCGCCCTGGTGGGCATCGTC
>CP070784.1:950173-970878 GCA_020346605.1 Candidatus Bathyarchaeota archaeon
GTGCTCTCTGAGGTTTGAGAGGATGTGCCTGTCGATGATGGCGAGGTCGAAGTAGCCGACGTTCCGAAGGAAGTGACTGGCCTCCTTCCAGCCCAAGCCCTTCACGTTCTCGACCAGCCAAGTCCTAGAGTCTTCTGAGCCTTCGAAGCCTTGGATGGTACCCTTCAAGGTCGGAGCAAGCCTCCTAGCCTCGACGATGTACTCCGCCCTCTTCTGGGAGAACCTGTGCCCTTGGGTTCTGAGGGTCTCCACGACTTGCTTAAGTGAGCCCTCCAGGAGTGCGCCGCGGTCACACAGGGCGTCAACGCATAGCTGCCCTAAGCGAGCGCTGGAGTAGGCTGTCAGCAGGCAGTACACAAGCTCTTCGAACCAGGCGTACGTGTCTTTCCCGTGGACCTCAATGAACTCAGCCACGCGACCCTCCACGGTCGACCTCACTTCTGGGTCGCCGCGCAACACTATGACCTCGCTCGCTAGAGATTCCAAGCCTTTTACGGGGTTCAACATCTGCCGGTTCTGTTCCAAGAAGCGAAGGGGCAGATTTAAAATCTTGGCTGTGCGGATTCATGAGTGATTTTGACACATCTTTTTGAGACAAAACCCATATTATAGTAGTCCTGAGACTTTATACTCTGTTGATATCAGTTGACGTCGTCGTTCATGGAAGCCCTGTACCTCGAGTTTGAAAACATGCCCGTTCGCATCGTCGCAACGAGGAAGATCCCCGAGATTAAAACCCCAGGCCTCGACGTCAAGGGGGCCGAGGCTGGGACGGAGCTCACGGTCAACCTGTGGGTGGCTTGGGAGCTCATCGAGACGGGGCTAGCTCGCCTCTCCGACGGAGGTGTGAGCGACGAGGAGTGGACGCAGATCCACTTCCGTGAGCGTGTCCAGCCATTGGGGCAGCCGACGCCCCTCCCGAAGGACTTCTACCCCAGGGTTTATATCACCTTCAAAGAGGCCATGAGGACAGCGGGGGATGAGGGGCGCCAAGCAGCCAGCGGGAGGATGAAGGGGCGGTACAGGGACATCGTTGAGAGCCGGATCACCAAGATCATGAGGCTAGCAGGGGCGGAGGTGAAGGCTGACTCCAGGGGGCTTCAGTCCGAGGAGTCGGTCCTCTACAACGAACTGCACAATATCATTGAGCGCTGGCGTAGTAAGATGAGGGAGCTGGGCGGAGAATCGAGTATCGGCTGATGAAATATCATTTTCATTATATCTTTGTAGAGATTCAGGGAAATGGAGTATTTCTGGAACCATTGAGAAATCACGTCTTTTGGTAATTCTCAGCCGATTTACTAACTCTTATCTGATGAAAATATCATTCATTGAAGTTGCGCAATTGTTACTCTTTCACGTTTAATCTTTATTATTAGGAATCAAAATTGTGGGTTGTGCTCTCCGGAACTCTACGTTGGAGTTTTTTTAATGAAATCGGGTCTAACTATAAGAACCTTGTTTTGTTCTATTTTTTCGGAACAAATAATTTATATTCAGTCACCTCTCCACTGCAAGAATATCGCTAACTATTATATTTCCCAATGAGAGCGTCCCAAAAACAGTGCGAGCGCATATGAAGCACAAATTACACAATAGGACCATTAGCTCTGGCTGGTGATCTCGACGTCAATTCTTATTCAGTCTGAGGAGGCTTTCACGCGATTCATCGAAGAATTCAGGGACGAGAGAGACGAGGTCAAGTACGAGCAGGCCATCTCGGAGATGGCCGTGAAGGGGCAGAAATCCATTGTCATCGACTTCAAGGACATCTATGCGTACGACACGGATCTGGCGAGGGTCATACTATCCAACCCTGAGGATCACCTGCCCTACTTCGACATCGCAGCGTTCTCCAAGCTCCGTATGAGGGACCCACTGCACGCAGATCAGATCAAGAGGGTCCACGTGAGGTTCAGAGGCCTCCCTTCGGAGACCCTGCTGCGCAAGGTCGGGTCAGAGCACATCAGCTCCCTGGTCATGGTCAACGGCATCATAGTGAGGGCTTCAGCGGTCCAGCCCTTCATCATAAGGGCTGCGTTCCGCTGCACTTCTTGCGGAGAGATTATTCTCCTGGACCAGACGGACCAGTTCCTGAAGACCCCTAAAGAGTGCAGCGCTTGCAACAGCCGCCGGGGCTTCGAGCTCATCCCAAAGGAGTCGGTCTTCGTCGACTCCCAGAGGATCACGATCCAGGAGAGGCCCGAGGAGCTCCCGGCCGGTCAGTTGCCGCGCCAAGTGAACGTCGAGATCAAGGACGACCTCGTGGACACCGCCAGGCCCGGCGACCGGGTCAGCATCACGGGCTCTATCGGAATCATCAGGAGGCAGGGGAGGGGGGGCGTCCTCAGGACCTTCGATTTCGTACTCGAGGCGAATAACATCGACGTGAGCGGTAGGGAGATGGAGCTCCTCGAGATCACGGAGGAGGATGAAGAGAGGATAAGAGAGCTAGCATCGGACCCATGGATCCACAGGCGGATACTCCAGTCCATCGCCCCCTCGATCTATGGCCTCGACGCCATCAAAGAGTCCATTATGTACCTTCTCTTCAGCGGCGTCTCCAAGGAGCTACCGGATGTCAGAATCAGGGGGGACATTAACGTCTTGTTGGTGGGCGACCCGGGCACCGGGAAGAGCCAGCTCCTCCAGTTCGCTTCAAAGTCAGCCCCTAGGGGGCTGCTCACCACGGGCAGGGGATCCACTGCGGCCGGACTCACGGCGGCTGTCGTCAAGGAGGGGGGGACGGGCAACTTCGTACTGGAGGCGGGGGCCCTAGTCCTTGGAGATAAGGGGATCTGCTGCATCGACGAGATGGATAAGATGAGGGACGAGGACAGGGGCGCCATCCATCCCGCCATGGAGCAGCAGGTGGTCTCCATCGCCAAGGGGGGCATAGTGGCCACCCTGAACGCGAGGACCAGCTTACTCGCCGCCGCGAACCCGACCCTGGGCCGATACAACCCTTACCAGACAATAGCCCAGAACATGAACCTCCCTGTTACTATCCTCAGCAGGTTCGACCTGATCTTCGTGCTCAGGGACCTCCCCGAGGCGGAGAAGGACGCCAAGTTGGCAGAGCACATACTAAGGCTCCACCTCGCCGCCGGGACGCCAGTGACAGCGCCCTTGGAAACGGAGCTACTGCGGAAGTACATCAGCTACTCAAAGGGGATCAACCCCGTGATGACCGAGGAGGTCATAACGAGCTTCAGGGACTTCTACGTCAGGATGAGGACCGCATCGATGGAGGGGGGCGAGGCGTCCGCCATCAGCATAACCGCCAGACAGCTAGAGTCCCTCGTCAGGCTCGCGGAGGCCAGGGCGAGGGTACACCTCAGGGAGGAGGTCACCGTCGAGGACGCCGAGGCGAGTATAGCGCTGATGCAGAGGAGTCTGGAGCAGGTGGGCATCGATGTCACCACAGGGGAGATCGACATCGACATACTCTACACGGGGAAGCCCCGCAGCCTCCAGATGCAGCTGCAGAAGGTCCTCACCGTCATCTCGGAGATGGAGAGGGTGACCGGAGTCGTCAAGGACGAGGACCTGTTCGACGCCCTGCTGCAGGACCACGGGATAAACAGGACCGAGTCGGCCCGGCTCATCGGCGTCCTGATGAGGGACGGCACCATCTACTCGCCGAGACCCGGGTTTTACAAGAGGACCTCGTAACCTCCAAGTCCACCTCTTTCTTATCCACAATTTTTCAGAAGCTACTATTACCCTCTAGAGCCACGTCTTATATACATCCTTTCCGGGATACGGCGCGCGCCGAGTCTGTATATGTCGTCTTCAGTACTTCGCCTCCGGTGTGGTGTGGGGTTCTTGACTTTCTTTTATATTCGATTTATGATCCCTTTTTATTGAAGAGGTCGTTCCATTACGGGAGGAATCCTTTGAAAGCCTACATGGACTACGGCGCCTCTCGTCCCGTAGACCCGGCGGTTCTTGACGCCATGATGCCATACTTCTGCGATTCTCATGGCAACCCTTCGTCCTTCCACTCCCACGGCTTCGAAGCTTTGAAGGCCATAAACATTGCGAGGGAGCAAGTGACGGCCCTTGTTGGGGCGGAGGCATCGGAGATTGTCTTCACATCTTGCGCCACAGAGTCCAACAACTTGGCGATTGCCGGTGCTACGATACGGTACAGGAAGAGGGGAAAGAGGGTGGTGATCTCGGAGATAGAGCACATCTCTGTGATCAACATAGGCAAGGAGCTCTCCAGGCAGGGCTTCGAGATAGTTATGGCACCCGTGGATGAGACGGGCATAGTCGACGTCGACAAGTTGGGCGAGCTGGTGAACGACGAGACGGTCCTGGTCTCCATAATGGCGGCCAACGGGGAGATCGGCACCATTCAGCCGATAAAGGAGGCCGCCGAGATAGCTCACTCGCACGAGGCCATTTTCCACACAGACGCGACAGCAGCCGCCGGTCAGATCCCCCTCGAAGCCGCGACCATGGGCTTCGACCTCATGACCCTCTCCTCCAACGATCTATACGGCCCGAAAGGCGTCGGAGCCCTCTACCTGAGGAAGGGTCTCAGGCTGAAGCCGCACATGATAGGGGGAGGCCAGGAGGGGGGCCTGCGCTCGGGCTCCGAGAACGTCCCGGGGATCGTCGGCATGGGGAAGGCCGCAGATCTGATGATCAGAAGAATGGAGGCCGAGGGGGAGAGGCTCACTGGACTGAGAGACAGGCTGATCCGCGGGGTGCTCGACGTGGTGCCCGAGTCCTACCTCAACGGGCACCCAACGAAGCGGCTGCCCAACAACGCCAACATCAGGTTCAGCTACGTTGAGGGGGAGGCGCTCATCATCAGCCTCGACCAGCTGGGGATACAGCTCTCATCGGGCTCGGCGTGCGTCGCGAAGACGCTGGAGCCCTCGCACGTACTGCGGGCGCTCGGGCTCAAGCACGAGGAAGCCCATGGTTCGCTGGTCTTCACTCTGGGAAAGGATAATAGGGGGGACGACGTGGATTACGTCGTACGAGGCATACCCGACGTGGTGAGCAAATTGAGGGCCATGTCGCCGCTCACCCCCCCGGAGCTGAGATGATGTACTCTGAAAAGGTGCTTGATCACTTCAGGAACCCGCGCAACGTGGGCGAGATAGAGGACGCTGACGGCGTGGGAACCGTCGGTAACCCGGTCTGCGGCGACATGATGTCTATCTACATCAAGGTGGAGGACGAGAAGATCGCTGACATCAAGTTCAGGACCTTCGGCTGTGGCGCCGCGATTGCGACAACAAGTATGACCACCGAGCTAGCCAAGGGGATGGACCTCGACGAGGCGATGAAGATAACGAGGGAGAAGGTCGCAGACGAGCTGGACGGGCTCCCGCCCGTCAAGATGCACTGCTCTAACCTCGCTGCGGACGCCCTGCACGAGGCGATCAAGGACTACAGGAAGAAGAAAGGGGAGATAATGGATTGAGCAAGATCGAGCAATGCCCCATCTGCAGACCAGAAGAGGGGGAGGACTGCGCTCTCGCCGCTGTGAGGACCGAGGTCGATGGCAGGACGATAGTCTGCTGTTGCGAGGCTCAGGCAAAAAAGGTTAAAAACGAGTAGAGTGGTCTAGAGAACAGAGAACTAGGGGAATATGCGTGGATAAGAGGAAGCTAGCTAAGTTCATCTCTGCGACAATGAACGCGCCTCTGATTGCGCTTCTCACATTCACCCCCTTGATTTTGTCTCAGAAGCCCTCCAATTCGTTCCTGCTTGTACTGATAACCGCCGCATTCGGGGCGATTCTGCCGCTGTCGTCCACGTATTACCTCGTGCGGAAGGGTATCATACCCGACATCTACGCGTCGGATAGGTCCACGAGGACGGAGCCCTTCCTGTGGGCGATGGCCTCGTACCTACTGGGTGTGACGGCCCTCCTCTACGTTGAGGCGCCGTTCGTCGTGACCGCGCTAATGGCGTGCTACTTCGTAAACGCCATCATCATGCTCTTCATCACCCTCAGGTGGAAGATCAGCATCCACGCGGTGGGGGTCATGGGGCCAGTGACGGCCCTCGTCTTTGAGCTGGGGGCAAAGATGGTACCCTTCATACTGCTGATTATCCCCGTTGCTTGGGCGAGGGTCGAGCTCAAAGCCCACAATAAGAAGCAGGTGGCAGCCGGGGCGATACTGAGCACCATCCTCACATGGTTCCAGATGCTGTTATACGTCAACATCCTGCTGCCCATGATATGAGGAAAGGGTTAGGACGTTTTTACTCTGGCAGCGATCCCTTTCCCAAATTCGACGGCTCTCTCCAGCTCCTCGTCAGTCGGCCTAAATTTGTAGTCCAGGTCGTTCTCTATCAGCTCGATGCCCACCGCCTTGATCTCCGTCTCGGCGGCCCTTTTTGCGCCCCCACCCCATCCGTACGACCCAAAGGCCGCTCCTATCTTGTTCTTCGGTTTGAGCCCCTTCATGTACGTTAGGAAGGAGGCAACGCTCGGGAAGAGTCCGTTGTTCAGCGTCGGGGATCCGACCAGGACCGCCCTGGCCTCAAGTATCTCGGCAATGACATCGCTGTTGTGGGTCTCGCTCAGCCTGTACTGCTGGACCGTCACACCCTCGGAGGAGACGCCCTCCACGAGCGCCTCGGCCACCTTCTCGGTACTCCCCCACATGGTGTCGTAGACCACTACGACCTTGGGCTTCGACTCGCCGGAGACCCAGCGCTGGTATGCCTCCAGTATCACACCCGGGTTGCTCCTCCAGATGATGCCGTGGCTGGGGGCTATCATGTCGATGTCGAGCCCCTCCAGAGCCTTGAACGCCCTGGAAACGCTCATCCAGAGCGGCATCACGATGTTCGCGTAGTAGGCCGTCGCCTCCTGCATCAGGACCGCCTGTTCCACCTCGTCGTCGAATCTCTTCGACGAAGCCAAGTGCTGCCCGAAGGCGTCGTTGGGGAGCAGGAGACGGTCCTCGGGTATGTAGGTCACCATGGAGTCGGGCCAGTGGACCATGGGGATGGCGGCGAAGTTCAGCGTCTTCAAGCCGAGGTTGAGCGAGGACTTCTCCTTGATGGAGGTCGCCTCAAAATCCTCCCCGTAGTACGCCCTCAGGTTCCTGACCCCCGGGTCCGACGCGATGACCTCAACGCCCGGTGCGACCTCCAGGAGCTTGGTGATCGATCCCGAGTGGTCGGGCTCCGTGTGGTTTGATATCAGGTAGTCGATCTTCTTCGGGTCCACTATCTCCCTGATGCGTCTCATCATCTCAGGAAAGAAGTGCTCCTTCACGGTGTCGACGAGGGCGACCTTGTCGTCAACGATCAGGTACGAGTTGTAGGTTGTCCCCCTGTGGGTGAGGTAGCCGTGGAAGTTACGGATGTTCCAGTCAATGGCACCGACCCAGTAAACCCCGTCCTTCAACTGTGTCAAAACATCACAACACGGATCGAGATCAGGAAAGACCGTATAAAAGGGTTCAGAAAATTTACACAGGGGGGCCGCCTTGAGCCAATCCTCAAGTACTTGATGCCCGTAGGATGGTTGATAGCCATGGATATTGCCACGTCAACGCTGTTCTGTCTCCACAAGCCCCTCGAACACGCTCTCTTAGACATCGTCGATTCAGATACGAGCCTCATAGAGTTGGTCGACGCGGGTCAGCACACACTCACCGAGGAACGGATCGAGAGGCTCATGGAGCTGAAAGAAGAGCATTTCCTCAGCTACTCGATCCACGCGCCATACACGGATGTCAACCTAGCGGCCGACGACCCGTCGATAAGGAGCGTTATCCTCGAACGGATCACGGCTTCGATACGCTGGGCTTCTATGCTGGAAGCCAGGGTCCTCGTGTTCCACCCCGGCAACTCCACGGCCATAGAGAGATACACACCGGGGCTTGCCTGGAGGATCAACCTGGAATCTGTGGACCACATCCTCTCATGCGCTGATAGGTACGGCGTCAAGGCAATGATCGAGAACGTACCCGAGCCCTTCCCGTACGTCATGAAGTCTGTGGACGACTTCGAGAGGTTCTACGATGAGACAGAGAGGGATGCAGAGATGGTACTGGACGTGGCCCACGCCAACATCCGGGGCGAGACCCTAAGCTTCATAGGCCGTTTCAGCGACGCCATCGGGCACGTTCACGTGAGCGACAACAACGGTGACAGCGACGTCCACCTGCAGCTCGGTAAGGGCTCGATAGACTGGGCCGAGACCATCTCTGCCCTGAAGGGCGTTGGGTATGACGGCTGGATCACTGTAGAATCCTACGAAGGCATCGGGGAGAGCATCCAGCTGCTGAATGATCTGATCTAGGGTTCAAGCTTCAGGGACATAAGGTCCTCAGCGATCATGGTCTCTGGAAAAATGCTCCGAGCCTCCTCCAGCAGGACTCCAGGATCGGGATACCTAGAGCTTATGTGCGTCAGAACGAGCATCTTCACTCCCGCTGCCTTCGCCACTTCAGCGGCCTCTCGTGAAGTTGAATGAGCGTTCTCCTCTGCCTTATCGGCGAGGGAGTCGTCGAAGGTCGCTTCGTGGATCATGAGGTCCGCGCACTCTGAGACATCAGTGAAAGCCTTCGACGGCCTAGTGTCACCGCTGTAGGCGACCTTCAGTCCCCTCCTGGAAGGCTCTACGACATCTTCGGACCTCACGACGGTACCGTTGTCCAGCCTTACATCCTCGCCGTGTTGGAGCCTGTGCCAGAGACGCCCCTCAGGCACCCTCTGGGCTTGGGCCACCTCCGGATGGAACCGACCTGGCCTAGGATGCTCCTCGAGAATGAAGCACCAAGTGGGGTCGTCGTGGTCCGCTCTCACGGCGGTGACATCGTATTCTGGCCCCTCGTAGATCTTGCCTTCCGATAGTATCTCGTGCACATGCAGGGGGAAGCTGGGGCCCCCGAGGACTGAGCTGAATGCTTCGATAAACTCTGTGAGGCCTTGGGGGCCGTAGACGTAGAGCGGGCGCTCCCTCTGGAGGAGGTTCATAGTCTGGAGTAAGCCAGGAAGACCGAGGACGTGGTCACCGTGAAGGTGGCTGATGAACATCCTCGTCCGTCGCCTGAAGCCGATGCGCGCCTCCACCATCCTCCGCTGGGTCCCCTCGCCGCAGTCGAAGAAGATTAGCTCCCGGCCTCTCTTTATCGCGATAGCTGAGGCGCCCCTTCTCTGTGTGGGCATGCTACCGCTTGTGCCGAGGAAGATTACCTCCAAATACACGTCTCCTTGAGCGAGCCCATCGATGCACGGTACAGCATATGATTGGACGTAGTCATTTTAAAAAACTACCACAAGACTTGTTCCGCGAGGTCACACAGTTCAGCTGCCACCGTCGCCGTGTTCGGCGAGGTAGCGCTCGGCTTCCAGCGCCGCTTTGCAGCCACTGCTGCATGCGGTCACGACCTGCCTGTATCGCCGATCATTGAGGTCGCCGGCCACGTAGACCCCTTCTACTCCAGTCTCGACCTCGTTCTCGGAGATGATGTAGCCCCTCTCATCGAGTTCCAGTTGCCCCCTGAAGAGGGACGTGTTTGGGTCCCACCCTATAGCCAAGAGCACGCCGTCGCACTCCAAGGTCCACTCCTCCCCCGAGGCCTTATCCCTCAGGCGCACCCCCTCCACCCTACTTTCGCCCAGTATCTCCTGTACCTCGGTGTTCCAAACGTACTTGATCCTATCGTTCTTTTTCGCCCTGTCAACGAGGCACCTACAGGCAGTGAGCCTGCCCCTCCTGTGCACGACGAAGACCTCGCTGGCGAAGTTGGCGAGGTCCAGAGCCTCCTGGACCGCCGAGTCGCCGCCACCGATGACGACCACTTTCTTCCCCTCATACAGCAGTGCGTCGCAGGTCGCGCAGACGAAAACCCCTCGCCCCATCAGCCTCTCCTCGGATTCTAGGCCCAGCTTCCGGTTCAGCGATCCCGTGGCGATGATCATCGTGCGCCCAGTATACTCCTCGCCCCCCGCATGGACCCTAAACGGCCTCTCCGATAAGTCCACTTTGGTGGCCGAGTGCTCAAGGAACTCGGCCCCGAATTCCTCCGCCTGCTTCTTCATGATGCCTACGAGATCCGGTCCCGTGCCGCCTGAAAAGCCGGGATAGTTGTCGATCTGATAAGTCAATGCGATCTGCCCGCCCACCATCGGGCCAGTCATCACCAAGGTCTTCAATCTGGCCCTTGAGGTGTAGATGGCGGCTGTGAGGCCGGCGGGCCCCGCTCCGAGTACAATTACGTCGTACAGTTTCCGTCCCTTTCAGTCAATTTACTCGAGCGGACTGCTTTGCCTGAGGCACTCCTCACTGCCCGCGAGCATCTCTCTCAGTTCTTCCACCAATCTATCGCTGGTCTTGAAGCCTACCATCTCGCCCACGCTCCGGCCGTGGCAGAAGACCTTTATGGTCGGCGTCCCCATCACGCCGTGGTCCATGGCTATCCTTCGGTTCTCCACGCTGTCCAGGACGTTAATCTTGCCAAATTTCACGTCCTCGAAGTGCTGCGGGAGCCTCTCGTACTCCGGAGCGAGTTTAAGGCACCAGCCACACATTTGATGCCAGAAATCTACGACCACTGGTCCCTCTGCGGTAGCAACCTCTTCGTCCCATGTGTCAGCCTGGAGCTCGATCACTTCGGACATCTGATAACACTAATTTGTGTTTGGGAGGGGTCGATTATAACCCTTTTCGAACAGCTACCTAGATCTCATTGAAGCTGAGAACGCCCTCGGAGATCGTGAGCTCATAGAGCTGGTTAGGGTACGGCTTGAGCCTGAACGCCTCAAGCTCATCAGAAGTAAGGATCAGTGTCAGTTTTTTCAGCTCGTACTCCTTGGCGTCTCCACCCGGCATGACCTTCTGGATCCCCTTGCTGATCTGGACCACCATCTGGCCGATCTCCTCAGGGAACTCCGTGGGAGTCATGGCCACCATCGGCGGGCGTGCCCTCACCTCCACGAAGTCGATCTGGTAGCTCTCCCTCTTCTCGACGTCCTTGACGGACTTCACAGACTGCACTTTGAGCCTGATGTTGGAACTAAGCATCTTTGGCACATCAATAGGGTCGGTCTGTAAATGAAATATATTCCGGTGAATTCATTCTGAGCGCGCGCGCCATACCTAGAACTGTATCAACGAGTAGTCAACTTCGCTGATGTCAGCTCCATTAGCATTCTGGCTAGTAGGGGAGCTATCGATACCCTAACGGCTTCTGCCTCGCTCTGGACACTGTCGGAGATCACTATGGTATCCGCCCCTGCACCAGAGACCCTTTCCCTTGCTCCTTCCATGAATAGGGCGTGGGTGCAGGCAGTCGCAACTTTACTGGCCCCATGGCTCTTCAGGCCTTCAACGGCTCGGGCCATGGTTCCTCCGCTGCTGATTATGTCGTCGAACACTACGGCATTCTGCCCCTCGATGTCCAGATCCGCCACCTTCATCTCGATCTCGCCAGTGGTTCTGTCACGTGTCTTCTCGAAGAAGCCTACTCCTCCTCCCAGTATCTTCGCCGCACTCTCAGCGAGGTGTATCGCACCTTTATCGGGGGATAGGCTGTAGGCCCCTTCGAAGCCGCTTCTTAGTAGATTATCCGCGAGGAGAGGAATTGCTGAGAGATTGTGCACCTCGATGTCGTGGTCTGCTTCGATCCTCCGCAGAGAACTCTTGTTGTGGGCATCCACGACGACGAGATCATCCACCCCCGAGGCTTCCAGGATGCCAAAGACAACGTCGAGGCTAAGGGCTTCTCCTTCCAAGAACCTTTTGTCCTGTCTTGTGTATGCGAGGTAGGGTGCGACGCAGATGATCCTCTCGGCCCCAAGATCATGGGCTGTGCGGGCCATCAGAAAGAGATTCATCAGCTTCCTGTCGGGATCGGGCGCGGTCGTTTGTACAATCGCTACCGTCTCTCCCTCGACGGGGTCTGTGAGCCTGATGTAACTCTCGCCGTCTGGGAATATCCGGTGATCAATTGCGTGAGCCTCCGCACCCATCTCAGATGCGACTCGCTCCCCCAAGTCCCTGGACGCGGGGCCTGGAATGATGATCATGGTGTGTCGATTAGAAAGGTAAAGGCCTTAGGATAATAAATCACCGACTAGAGCGCGGAGTACAGGTAGAGGATGAACGCTGTGCCTGTCGTGGCGAGCCAGATCCTGGTGTCCCACCTCATGATCTTGACCCCGTCGAAGACGCCGAAGGGGAGGAGGTTGAACAGGGCGAGGCTAGAGTTTATGGTGACGCCGACATAGGAGAACACACTGAAAATCGAACGGGGGAAGAGCAGCCCCAAGGCGAGGAAGAAGAGGGCTTGGACTATGTTTGTGACAGGGCCCGCCAGGGATATCTTCCCGTAGTCGTCCCTCTGCAGCAGACCGGCTATCATGACAGCACCGGGCGCGACCAGTTTGAACGGCGAGAAGAAGGATAGAACTGTGATGAACAGCCCCAAGGGATCGAGCCTGAACTCAGCCCAGTAACCCAGCCTCTGCGCGACGAACTTGTGGGCCAGTTCGTGTAGCAGGAAAGCGGCGGCGAAGATGACGATGGCCCCAAGGACGACCCAGGGGGCCACGAGGATGCTGCCGCTGAACCACATCAGGGGTATGGCCGCCATGATGAGCAGACCTATCCCAAGATCCCTGAATTCTCTCTCGCTGAACCTGAAGATGTTACCGATGCGGCCCCTTCGGAAACCCGAGCGACCAAAGTAGTCTCTGGGACGGGTGAACGCCTCCTGCCCGTAGTCGACAGCTCCCACACCCCGCTGCAGCCCCGGACAGTCGTGGAACTCGGGCAGCCTGTGCTGAGAACAGAAGTAGCCGCCGCAGTATTTGCATCGGAAGGGCATGTCCACGCCCCTTCCGCAGAGATCACACTTCACCATTCTGAGACTTGAGAATAGTGATGGGCGGGGATATATGAGGTTTCACTCTTCTCGAACTACATCATCATCGAGCTTTACGGAAAAGGGAATCATAAAGGCAGCTATGACCGCCAGTAGGAGATAGAGAACTGCGGGGCCGTACGCGTCGGCTAAATAACCCCCAACAATGGAACCGAAGCTCATCCCAACGCCGTACACCCCCTCGTGGACCCCCATCGCTGTGCCCAGTGCCTTCTGGGGAGCACTATTGGCTATGTAATCCAGTAGCACTGGCGTCACGATCCCAGCGGCCGTTCCGTAGAGCACGAGGGGGAGGAAGAAGCTCAGAGCAGACTCGGAGAACGCCATCAGCACCATTGCTGTGCAGGTGATGGCCGCGGCCGCCATTAGGGACCTCGTAGTCCCCCATCTAACGGACCTCTCGGCGTTAAAGAAGCCGATCCCCCTGACGGCGTTCGTCATCGTGAGGAACATCCCTATTACTGACCCCGAGATGCCCTGGGCGCTCATGTGCCCGGGAATGATGGCCATGTAGATCCCTAGCACTACAGCGAAGGGCAGCAACGTTAGGTACGCGTAAGCAAGGCACTTTAGGAGTGAGAGGTCGAACCCCTCGGCCTTGTTCTGATGCCGCAGTCTGAGGTTGGGGACCAGGACCCTCAGGGTTATCACAACGCTCGAGACTAGCAAGATAGCCAGGACCGCGAAGAGAAGATGGAAACCGTACGTGTCGGCGATGTAACCTCCGACTACAGGACCGACGATGAAGCCCACTATCCAGGCCTGGTTGAACCGTCCGACGGACCTGCTCAGGGTTTCCTTTGGTGATATATCCACTGTCAAGGTGCTGGAGGCCACCCAGAAAGCCGCGGAGACGATGCCGAGGAGCCCCCTGAGGAGGATCACCTGAGACAGACTTGTCGTGATGCAGAACAATGAGACGATGAAGACCCCGACGATTAGAGACACCAGATAGAACCGGATCCTCTCGAACCTGTCGAGCAGGATCCCGGAGACTAGGGTCATCACGGTGTAGACTGCTGAGCCAAGGGAACCCATCACTCCCAGGGCGACGTAGGAGGCGCCCAGCTCCTCGGCGTAGACGGGCGTCAGGAAGGTGACGGTCCCGTATCCCGTGGATGTGAGGAAAACTACCGCGAACAACGCGAGAAGAAGTCTGCTGCGGTCGTCTTCCATTGGTACTCCTCTATATCGATGATGTCTCTTGTATTGAAATTTATATAAAAAAGTGAGAGGACTGGGGATTACGCGCACTACAGCAGAGGTTTGACAAGGATCTCGTGTAACTTCATGTCTCGTATCCTGTTCGACGAGGCAGGCGTGATCACCATGGCTGTGTCGCTCCCAGCGTGGCTCCCGGCTACAGATATCAAGGGTCTGTCGGTCGGCACAAGCCCTGCGTCGGCCACCATCATGGCGATCTCGACGCACACCTTGACGCCCTGGCTGAAGAGCCTAAGGGTGTTGGCGACGATGGTGGATACAGGAGGGACAATGTAGGGCAGCCTTCCCTCCTGGGACGCCGTCTTCGGTGGCCTCTGGCGCGACATCCCAACCTCAACCCCACCCGTCAGCACGTCGGTGCCCGTGTAAATGATGGCACCAGCCTTATCGATCTTCTCCCTGGTCTCGGCCGGCATCAGCTGGACTCCGGCATCCCTGTAGCCTGTCTGGTGCGTCACGAAGATCAGTTTGAGGCCGCTCCCCTCGAAAACCTTGAGGGCCTCCAAGGCCGTCCACCCCGTAGTTGACGAGATCAATACCGTATTGATCTCTCTTTCTCTTGCAGCTTCAAGTGCAATCTTCAATGCCTCCCCCGTGTGCTCCTTGCCGGGTTTCTCGAAGTATATGGTTGTCCTTTCAATGCTCATTTTATTCCTCCTCTTAAACGGTGTTTATTCAGAGTTGCTGGAAAAAAAGATTCCTGTCGTCTTAGAAGAAGTGGGATCTGCGCTTCTCCCTCTTTCCTTCTATCGCTATGTTTGAACCGCAGTGCTCACAGTTGTTCCCCTCGTCTAGGTGCCACCCCGTGACAGTGTAGCCCTCCCTCTCGATAACCACCCTACCGCAACCTGGACAGAAAGTGTGGTCATAATCGGTGAGGGGCACGTTGCCCACGAAGACGTACCTGACCCCCTCCTCCAAGGCGATGTCTCGCGCATTGACCAGGGTCTCCACAGGAGTCGGAGGCACGTGGTTGAACTTGTGCTGCGGGAAGAACCTGCTCAGGTGGAGGGGCGTATCCGGCCCGAGTTTGTCGACGATGAAACGAGCCATTCTGCGGGTCTCGTCCTCAGAGTCGTTCGTCTCGGGGATGATCAGGAAGGTGACCTCGATGTGGACCCCCCTGTCCTTCATGCGCAAAGTCGCGTCCAGAACGCTCTGTAAGTCGGCGCTGCAGTACTTCCGGTAGAAATCGTCGTTGAAAGCCTTCCAGTCGATGTTCGCCGCATCTATAACGTCGACGATCCGATCGAGGGAGGGGATCGATATGTACCCGTTTGTCACCAGAACGTTCTTGATCCCCTTTCTCCTAGCGAGGCGGGAGACGTCCTCGACGTAGTTCAGATTGATGAGGGGCTCGTTGTAGGTGTAGGCGACGCTTGTACAGTCCTGCCTCTGGGCCATCGCTATGACCTCCTTGGGCGAGGCGTACTTCAGCGGGTGGTCGCCGATCTTCGCCGTGCTCAGGTGCCAGTTCTGGCACCACGGGCAGGTGAAGCTGCACCCAATGCTGCTGATTGAAAGGGCCCTGCTCCCGGGGTAGAAGTGGGAGAGGGGCTTCTTCTCGATGGGGTCCACGGCGAGAGCCGACAGGAGCCCATATGTCAGGCTGATCAGCCTCCCGTCCTTGTTCTCCTTGGTGTCGCAGAACCCTCTCTGGCCCTCCTTGACGACGCACATCCGGGGGCAGATGGTGCACCTCAGGGCGTCTTCGCCGAAGGTCTCCACGAATCGCGATTCCTTCTCCAGGGCCACGCACCCACGTTGGTGGAACGCCGCCGACACTAAAAACGGTTCCCTTCGCAACCCTTGTATTGGCTGACGATCAGTAATAGATGGGACATGTGGAGGCTAGTAGGCTCCCGGCAGTCGATACTGGAAGACCCGAAAGTAAAGAAGAGTCTACCCAGATACGTCGGTGTTGTAAAGGGGGAATTGAGGCCCAAGTTCGTTATCGCCAAGAACATGGTGGTTGACTTCGATTCCGACACCTCGACAGAGGATCTGTGGAACATCCACCGCCTTGTCCTTGACGAGTACAATGAAAAGGAAAGACGGTTGGATGGCCTTGAGGCCAAGCTTCCGGATATCGGTGGGGCTAATTCATTCCTTGACCTAAAGCTGGAACTCGGTAGAAGGGTCATGACCAGCTGCCATCTCTGCACGAGGAGATGCTCCGTCGATCGCCTCTCCGGGGAGAGGGGCTACTGCCGCTGTGGGGACGAGTTCTCTGTGTCCAGCTGTTTCCCACACCTTGGCGAGGAACCTGAGCTCGTGCCATCTGGCACGATATTCACTTGTGGCTGCACGATCCGGTGCCTCCACTGCCAGAACTGGGGGATTAGCCAGTGGAGAGAGTCCGGGACACCGACCAAACCGGGCAGGGTTGCTAGGATAGTGGAGTCACTGAAAAGCCAGGGGTGCAGGAACGTCAACATGGTCGGGGGCGACCCGACGCCGAACTGCTGGCTCTGGCTCAGGACGATGAAGGACGTCAGCGTTGACATCGCCACTGTGTGGAACAGCAACAGCTACTACAGCCAGGAGACCGCTGAGCTCCTCGCCAGCTTCATCGACCTCTACCTGCTCGACTTCAAATACGGCAACGACGGCTGCGCGGAGACCATCTCCGACGCCCCCGGTTACTTCGAGGCTTGCACCAGAAACCACCTCACGGCGGACAGACACGGTGAGGTTGTGATCCGGGTGCTCGTCCTGCCGGGGCACAACGAGTGCTGCACGGGACCCATTCTGGAATGGATCGAGGAGAACCTGGGGCCCTGGACCAGGGTGAACCTGATGTTCCAGTACCGACCCGAGTGGAGGGCGCGCGAGAGGCAAGAGCTGGGGAGGAGGCTTACGAGAGAAGAGATAGTGGGGGCCCTCGAGATGGCGGAACGGGCGGGGTTGAAAAACTTGGTCCGCTGAGCCTGAATTAGGTCAGCCTCACCAAGCCCAGATTCAGCCTGACACCGTCGATGTCGTATTCGCCTTGGAAAGCCCCTTCCGGAGCCTCGCCTTTCGCCAGCTTCACTGAGAGGGTCTCAGAGGATATGTAGCCGTACTCCGCCTCGAAGACGGTATCGATCTCGGCGTCACCAGCGTAGTAAGTCTCAATCTGGTCGTCGATCTCGAAATCTGCCTCCTTCCTCAGATCCTGGATACGCCGCACTATGTCGCGCGCCAGGCCCTCACGCCTCAGCTCGTCGGAGATGTCGGTGCAAACACCCACGTTTATACCCTGCTCCTCAGCGACCGAGTATCCAAACCGCGGGACGGTCTCCACCTCCACCTCTTCGGCTAGGAGTGTGACAGCTTCCCCGTCAACTTGTACATCGATAGAGCCTCCGTCAGCGAGAGTCGCCGCGGCGTTCTCGTCCAAACCCTGGATGGCTTCAACAACCTTTGTGAGGTTCCTCCCGTGTTTTTGGCCTAGAAGGCTCCTCACGGGCTTGACGCTGGGTCGGTACAGTTCCTGTTTGTCGTCGCTCAGAACGACGCGCTTGACGTTCAGCTCATCCTCGACCAGCCAGTCGAGCACTTTCAGTTGCTGGATCGTCTCGTCGTCGGCAACGACGACGACCTCACTGAGGGGCTGCCGGAGCTTTACACCGCTCTTCGTCCTGGCTGCACGGCCTAGGCTGCTTACTCTCATGGCCCCCTCCATCTGCTCCATGAGAGCGGTGTCTATGAGACCGGGGTCTGCCTCTGGCCACGGGACGTGGTGAACGCTCTCGGGGGAGCCCGGCTCGACGCTCCTGAAGAGCCTCTGGTAGAGGTACTCGGACAGGAACGGCGTGATGGGGGCCATGAGCAGCGTCAACGTCTTCAGGCAAATGTACAGCGTAGAGTAGGCCGCCCTCTTGTCGTCGTCGGCCTCGCTCTTCCAGAACCTCCGCCTGCTCCTGCGCACGAACCAGGTGGAGAGGACGTCGACGAACCTCTCTATCCTCTTCGTTGGATCGAAGACATCGAAGTTGTCCAGGCCCTTTGTGACGTCTCTTACGAGAAGATTAAGCGTTGAGAGGATCCACCTGTCGAGCTCAGAGAGTTTCCCGGGCTTCTGCTCCGGCGTCCACTTGTCCAAGTTAGCGTAGATGGAGAAGAAGTTGTAGACGTTGAGGAGGGGCATGAAAAACAGCCTCTTCACCTCCCCCGCCCTGGTGTAGCCGAAGAGAAGGTCATTCTCGGGCTTCGTAGAGCAGAATATCCACCTCATCACATCGGCGCCCATTGTCTCGGCGGCGTCGTCGAACCAGATGGCGTTCCCCCAGCTCTTGTGCATCTCCCTGCCGTCCTCGGCGAGGACTGTACCGTGGCCCAGACAGACCTTGAAGGGGGTGGTCCTCTCCAGTATTGTGCTCATCGTGAGCATCGAGTAGAACCAGTTCCTGAACTGGCCAATGTACTCCTCCGTGATGAAGTCAGCGGGGAACCACTCCTTCCAGTACTCCCTGTCAGTCCTGTAATCCAGCGTTGAGTAGGCAACGATCCCTGCATCGAGCCAGGGGTTCCCAACGTCCAGGATACGGGAGGCCACGCCACCGCACTTTTCGCAGTTTATCTTCACAGAGTCTATGTATGGCCTGTGGGGGCTGTGCCCATCGAAGACCTCCCACCCCTCGACGGCCCTTTTCTTCAGCTCTTCCTTGCTTCCCATCACGTCGAACCAACCGCAGTCGAAGCAGACCCAGATGGGCAGCGCTAGGCCCGAGTACCTCTTCTTGGAGATCATCCAGTCGTGCATATTCCGCAGCCAGTCCAGCTCCCTGGCGAGGCCGAACTCTGGGAGCCAGCGTGCCTCGCTGGCGGAGTCCATTATCTGGAAGCGGAGGTTCTGCTCCTTCTCCTCTTCGGTTACCTCCTCGAGGGGCTTGTCCAGCTGCTCCCCCATTCTGATGAACCACTCCTCCACGTGGCGGAAGACCAGCTCGCTGCCGCATCTCCAGCAGACGGGGTACCTGTGTGTGTAGTCCTGCGTCTTGAACAGCACCCCCTTACGCCTGAGGTCCTCGAATATTGGCTCCGCCGAATCGTAGACGTGGGTCCCCGAAAGCCATCCCAGCCCGCCGATAAAAACTCCAAATTCGTCTAGGGGCGCCACCACCGGGAGGCCAAACTCTAGTCCTAACTCGAAGTCGTCCTTCCCGGCTCCAGGAGCGATGTGGACGAGCCCCGTGCCCTCGGCCTCACCGACCCCGTCCCAGAAGATTACCCTGTGAGCCCCAGGTGCGCCGAGGCGACTGGGGAGCTCAAGCTCGTCGTAGGGGCCGTCGTAGCTCCACCCCTCCATCTCAGCGCCCTTCATCTCCTCCAGGACCTTATATCCCCCCTCCGAGAAGACGCCCGCCAGCGAGCCCTTCGATAGGATCAGGACCTCGCCGTCATAGGCTACCTTGACGTAGTCAAGCTCAGGATGGACGGCGACCGCCACGTTGGAGGTCAGCGTCCAGGGCGTAGTGGTCCAGATGAGGAGGGAGCCCTCCCGCCCCCTCAAGGGGAACTTCAGGTAGACGCTCGGATGGGTGAGCTCCTTGTACCCCTCCGTGACGATCTCGTGCTGGCTGATGCCCGTGCTGCACCGGGGGCACCAAGGCATCGAGTCGAAGCCCTTGTAGATCCACCCCCTCTTGTGAAGCTTCTTCAGCACAGCCCAGATCATGTAGTTGTTCTCGTCGGAGAAGGTGTAGTAGCTGCCCCCCATCTCGCGGGACCCCAGCCTCCCCACCAGCTCCTCTGCGGTTCCCTCGACGGGGCCGTGGGTACCCACGTACGTTGTCGGTTCCATCGGCTTCTCCATGGCTTTCTCGAGCTTCCTCAACTCGTCGGGGTCGTCCCAATCCGTCCACATCCCGAGGCGGATGGACTGCTCGGTGATGGCCGCGGAGTACTCGAGCACCCTCTGCTTGCACTTCTTTACGAACTTGGCCATACCGTAAGCCTCGATGTCCCTCTTCGACTTGAAGCCGAGCTCGCGCTCCACCTCGACCTCGATCCACAGCCCCTGACAGTCGAACCCGTTCTGGTTGCGTACGCGGAAGCCCTTCATGAAGTTGTACCTGGCCCAGAGGTCCTTGTACGTGCGGCCCCACGCGTGGTGCACTCCCATGGGGTTGTTGGCTGTGATGGGGCCGTCGATGAAGGTCCAGCCTGGCCTGCCCTCCTGCATCTCGACGCGCTTCTCGAAGGCCCTGCTGCGCGCCCAGAACTCCAGTACCTCGTGCTCAAGTGTGGGGAAGTCCACCTTGCTGTCTATCTGCTCATAAGTCATCTACAACAATCACCCTGTCCCCGAAGATGTAAAAGATACTCATAGGTGCCCGTACTTCGAAGAACGCTAAATTTTACGGTCACCGGGCACCGTCAACACCAACCTTACCGATAACGTCTCGATAATAAAAAAGTATAGATCATTGGGTTGTAGTGTATTTGAAATAATGACTCAAACGGCGAATGCCTAGTCTAAAAGGGAAAAAATGTTGGTTTATGTGTGGCTGAGGACGTCGTCGATGTCGATGAGCTCCCTGGCCCCATCGAAGTAGCCCAGAACACCCAGACCCTTCTCGGTGACCACGTACCTCACCTTCGAACGCCTTCCGCCCT
>CP070784.1:970978-1007200 GCA_020346605.1 Candidatus Bathyarchaeota archaeon
CTGGATAGTTCGTGGATCGTGGTGAATACGAGCGTGAGCGAGTGCCTGCCCGTCTCCTTCCTCGAGGCGGGCGCCCACGGATGCGCTATCCTCAGTTTTCATGACCCAGATGGCTTTGCCAGCAACTTCGGGTACCACGTGACCGATGGCGACCTCGATGAGGGCCTCCTGAGCCTTTTACAGGACGATGCTTGGAGGGAGAGGGGTAGGAGGGGTTTCGCCTACGTCTCTGATGTCCACGAGCTTAACAGGGTCGTCGACCTGCACCTGGCCGCCTATGGGGCCCTCCTATCCGGGGTTAGATGACCCCTGCCTTCCTGAGCCCCTCGACCTCCTCCTTCGAGAGGCCCAGCAGCTCCGAGTAGACCTCTTCGTTGTGCTGGCCCAGCAGGGGAGCGGGCGTCGAAATGTGCCCCTTGGTCTCTGAGAACTTTATGGCGAATCCGGGGAGCGTCGTTTCGCCCAGGACGGGGTGGTCCACCTTGACGAACATCTCCCTCGCCCGGGCGTGCTCGTTGGCCAGCGTCTGGTCGAGGTCCTGGACGGGGGCTACGGGGACTCCCGTCTTCGCCAGTTGCTCGACGACCTCGTCCACGGTGCGTTCCGCCACCCACTTCGTCACCATGTCCGGGGTGAGCTCCTCGACTCCCAGCAGCTCCTGGAACCAGTCGGTGATGCGGCCTGCGGGGAGGCTGAACATGACGTACCCGTCCTCCGCCTTGTGGAGGCCCGAGACCCTGACCCCACCCGACGTCGCTGCCCCCCTGAACGTGTTGTTGACGAGGTTCCAGAAAGAGAAGCTCTGCATCACGCCGATCATCGAGTCCATCTGGGCGACGTCGATCCTCTGCCCCCTCCCCGTCCTGTTCCTGTGGTTGAGGGCCGCGAGGATCCCGATGAGGCAGGTGAACCCGGGGATGGTGTCGGCGATGGCCTCCTGGGCCATGAGTGGCGGCCCCTCCGGGTCGATGGCGTCCTTCATCACCCACATGTAGCCGCTTGCCGCCTGGGCGATGGGGTCGAAGCTGCGGCGGTCGCTCCAGGGCCCGGTCTGGCCGAAGCCTGAGATGGAGGCGAAGATGATGCCCGGGTTGAGCTCGTGGAGGGTCTCCCAGCCGAGGCCGAGGCGGTCCATGGTGCCGGCGGAGAAGTTCTCCATCACGACGTCGGACTTTTTCACCATCTTCCTGAACATCTCGTTCCCCCGTGGGTCCTTGAGGTCGAGTGTGACCCCCTTCTTGCAGCGGTTGAGGAACACAAAGTAGGGGCTCGTCCCCTTGACGAGGGGAGGGAACATCCTCGTCCTGTCCCCCCAGGCCGGCTCAATCTTTATGACCTCGGCGCCCATCGCGGCCATGTAGAGGGTGCAGATGGGGCCGGCGTGGGCGTGGGTGAGGTCGAGGACCCTGATGCCTTCCAATGCCTTCATCCAATCAACTCAGGAACAGAAGGTGGAGGAAAATAAAATATTATCTGGGAGGCTACTCGTCCTCCATCGACTTCAGCTCGGTGATGCCCAGCATCTCCATGTCCAAGGGGAAGATGGGGCGCCTGAGGTTCTTGAAGCCGAAGCCGGCGAGCCGGGGGCTCGTCAGTCCCGGTGTGTCGAGCTCGATCACCTCCTTGGCGATAGGCTCGTGGGCCGCCCTGTAGTGGACGGAGGACTTGACGAGGATGAACCTCTTCTCCGTGGGCTCGATGCCGAGGTTCCGGTAGAGCTGGAGGTCCGTGGGCTGGAGCCGCTTCTCGGTGACGATGATGTCCAATTCTCCGACCCGCAGCACAGCGGTGAGCCCCATGTCGGCCTGCGAGCCAGTCCCCATCGGGCCCTTCCTTATGTACTTTCCGTCGGAGATGAGTCTGACCATCCCGGACACCCTGACGGGTGCGCCGTGGAGTTCGTCCATCTTCCCGCCCAGATCCAGTGTGACCTCTTCACCGACACCGGCGTCCGACATCTCCTTGACCGCCTGGGGGTCCGACATCACCGCGAGCACCCCGCTCTCCAGCCCTGCTTCGAGGACTGCCTTGAGGACCACGGTCCCGTCGCAGGGGGCCCCGCCACCCGGGTTGTCCCCTATGTCGGCCAAGACGATCGGCCCCTTATCCGAAGTTGCTACCTCTTGAGGGCGTCCTTCACCGGTGTCGGCTTGACCAAGAAGTCCCTGCGCAGGCTCCATGCGAGTTCGTTGAGTCTGTCCGCGCAACTGTCCGCGAGTTCTTGATCGTCGTTGGTGGTGACGATGAAGCTGAGGCCCACGTCCTAGAAGTCGGACCAGGGGAAGCCGGCGGCCACGGTGATTGTCTCTACTCCGGGGAGCCCCTCCATCCGGAACGCCTCCTCCATAAGCCTCTTCATGGGATACCGGCCCGTGAACTGGGCCTGGAGCGCCCGCATCATCGGTGGCTACCTGAAGGCCTTCGTCGGCCTAAGGCTCCCGTCGAGGAGCCTCTCCATGACGTCGATGGCCTCGAGCCCCCTGTCGTAGCCGTCGACGTGTGGGTATGTGTCGTACCCGATGAGGACGTCGGCGCTCTCCACCATTAGCTTGGTGTTGTTGGCGTGGAGGTCGAAGGTGGAGACGACTGGCTTTTCCCCGGCGAGCTTCCTCACCTCTGACAGGATGTGGCCCTCGATATCGTCGTGGTTCTCGCTCACCCCCGCGTGGTGGAGGTGGAGGGCGATCCCGTCGAACTCCCCAGCGCCTTCAATGCCCTCGAGGATCTGCCCCAGGAGGGTGTCGAAGGCCTCTGCGGTCACCCGTCCCGACGGGGTGGCTGAGGCGAAAACAGTGGGGATGAGCTCGAAACCGTGCCTCTCGCAGCCGTCCATGAGGCCCCCGACTGGGGTCCTCGTGACCCTGAAGTAGTCGAAGACCTCCTCGCCGTAGAGGAGGCGCCTCCTCTCGAACTTCTCGAGATCGGTCACGATGTTTGAGAGAACGTTCGTCTCGTGGGAGATGGTTCCCGTGACTATGCGCATAGAACACTCACACCTAGAAATCATCCAACATTGGGAAAACGTTACCAGTAATCACGCCGGGAAACGTCGAGACGCGGGCGTTGGTTCTTTAACTGATGGGATGGTTTTATTATCATACGAGACGTTCCGAGGGTTGTGCATGTACGACGAGATAATGGCGGTCTACGAGGGGAGGGAGGGCCTCCCGCTGGTCTTCCAGCCGAGACTGAGGCACTGGTTCGACGTCAACTTCAACGCCGGGACCCTTCCCGACAGGTATCATGGAATGTACCTCGACGAGGTCTATAGGGACCTGGGCGTCTCCCCCCGTGAGGTCTGGGGGCCCAGGAGGATGGGCTCGGAATTATCGGGCTACTTCGCCCTGTCGAACATCGAGGGAGACGACATCCAGGTCTGGACCAGGAGGATGAGAGGATACGGGGGGGAGAGCGAGGACGACTACCTCGTCACCGAGATCAGGACCCCCGTAGGGAGCCTCCGGCAGGTGCAGAGGTACACGGAGCACGGCACCTCCCTCATGAACGTCGAGTATTACCTGAAGGGCCTCGAGGACCTCAAGGTCTTCGAGCACGTCCTGGGGGAGAGGAGCTACTGGTGGAACCAGAACCGCTACGAGTGGGGTAAGAAACGGTACGGAAAGAATATCCCCCTCCGGGCCAACCTCGAGAGGAGCCCCATCATGTGGCTCATCGTGGGGCTCATGGGATTCAAGAAAACGGTGACCATGATCTGGAGGCACCCCGAGGCGATGAAGGAGTTCATAAGGGTCCTCGAAACCGAACATGTCAAGCAGATCGATGCCTACAGGGGGAAGCCCGTGGCGGAGCTCAGCTTCGGGGACAACATGCACCAGGACCTCTGCCCGCCGCCCTACTTCAGGGACTACGTCATCCCCTTCTACCAGAGGGTGATGCCCAGGGTCCACGCCCAGGGCATGGTGGCGACCTCCCACTGGGACGGATACGTGAAGCAGCTCCTCCCCCTCGTCGGGGAGACGGGGCTAGACGGGCTCGAGTGCGTCACCCCCCTGCCCCAGGGGGATGTCACCCTCGGGGAGATGAAGGAGAGGATGGTGGGCATGTTCCTGAGGGACGGTATCCCCGCCGTCCTCATGTGCCCCTGGACCCCCATGGAGACCCTTGAGAGCCACGTGAGGAAGCTTATTGAGGCCTTCTACCCGAGTCTCATCCTCGGGGTCTCGGACCTGCTCCCGGCGAACGGGGACTTGGAGAGAGTCAGGCTCGTGAACGGGATTGTCGAGGAGTTCAACGAGGGGCTGTGAGGGAGAGAAGGTGGCGATCAACGAGTTATTCGATGATATGAAGACCGCCCTTGTGGAGTTCGAGGTGGACTCGCTGAAGGAGATGGTGCGAGGAGCCCTCGACAAGGGAGTGCGGGCAGAGGAGATCATTGACGTCCTCTCGGAGGGGATGGACATCGTGGGGGAGAAGTATCAGGAGGGGGAGTACTTCGTCACGTCGCTCATCATCGCCGGGGAGACGATGAAAGAGGCCCTCGATGTGCTGGAACCCCACTTGAGCGGTCAGGGAGGCGCCAAACGCGGAAAAATCGTCGTGGCGACCGTGGCCGGGGACATCCACGACATCGGGAAGAACATATTCATGACGTTGATGGACACCGCAGGATTCGACGTGATCGACCTGGGAGTCGACGTATCCGCCGACGCCATCGTCGGAGCCGTCAAGGAGCACGACCCCGACATCCTGGGGCTCTCCGCCCTCCTGACCACTAACCTGGAGCAGTTTCCCCTGATCGTCGAGATGCTTTGGAAGGAGGGCCTTAGGAGCCACGTCAAGATCATAGTAGGCGGCGCCACGATAACCGAAGAGTTCGCCAGAGGTGCCGGGGTCGACGCACACGCCAAGACGGCCGTCGAGGGCGTAAACATCTGCAAGGCTTGGACCGAAGGTTCGTAGTCTCCTGCTCGTACAATTGTGTTTTATTACCATTCGAAGAAGCGGGTGAGGTCCACCTCTTTCTCGGGCTTCCCCTCCACTCTGGGGAGGATCCCCTCGGTCACCAGGAGCCTCCTCTTGTTGTTCAACCTCTCCGGGTCGTAGCCACCGCCGAATCCCCCGATGCCCCCGTTCGACCAGATTACACGGTGGCAGGGGATGACGATGCCGCAGGGGTTAGCCCCGACAGCGTTCCCCACGGCCCTCGCCGCTCGGGGCCTCCCGATGGCCTCGGCGAGCCTCCCGTAGGACGAGAGCTTACCGTGGGGTATGGCGTGGATGGCGTGCCAGACCTCTTTCTGGAACTTGGTCCCCATCAGATCCAGGGGTAGATCGAAGGAGACAGGTTCCCCCTGGCTCCACGATTCGAGCTGTCTCCTGAGTTCGTCGAACCTTCCGGGATCGCGAACCAACTCGGCATCGACGGTTCGCATCAGGCCTTTCGTGAAGGAGTCCCTCGATGTGAGCGCTGAGACGTTCACGAGGCCCTTGTCTGAAGCGGCAGCCCAGACCTCTCCCATCGGGAGCTCTATCAGATCGTAATAGATCTTCTCCATAATCAAATCACATTATGTTTTTCTGAATGACCTAGGAAAGATAACCGTGTAACGGCTTAAAACCGTATTGACGCCATTTGGTACATTAACATCAGTGTGCGCGCGTCGGTAGATTTGGATGTTTTGGGCTGTATAGACTATAGAGGGTATGATATTCTATATATCTTATATAAATGATGTTTAAATCTAATATAGATTGATAGCCTAATCAATCTTGAGCACCAACGCCAAGAACGCCGCGGGATCGCTAGTCGCCATCTACTTCTTCGTATCCGGGATCATCGTGGTGAAGTCGGCCGCGGTACTCATGGGAGAGGCGCTGGCCGAGAAGATCATCCTGCTGATCAGCGACACGACGAGCGGAGTCTTCTCCGGCTGGATCGCCACGGCCCTCATTCAGAGCAGCGGGGCCTTCGACTCCATCGTAATCGCCTTCACGTCGTCGGGCGTGATGCCCCTCTCCCTCGCCGTCGCCACCATCATAGGCGCCGAGATAGGGACTACGGCCACCCCACTGCTCGTCTCCGTCCTCGGCCATCTGCGGAGAAAGGACCGGCTCTCCGCTAGCTTCAACGTGACGATGTCCCACGTCCTGTACAACCTCTTCACCCTCATGATCTTCTACCCGATAGAGCTCTTCTACGGCTCTTTCACAAAGGTCGCCGAGTGGGGCAGCACCCTCTTCTTGAGGGCGACATGGATCACTGCTATCCCCGACCTGCTGGACGTGCTGACCCCTTGGGTGGACCCCCTCCTCGAGATCATCCCCGCATGGTCGGGGCTTCTGATGGGAGGTGTGATGATGGTAGTTGCCCTCGGGGGCATCGAGAAGTACATGACGGCGATCTTCAGCATGCCCAAGTCGTGGAACCTCATCAGGGCGACGTTCACAAAGCCGACCCGGGCTTTCATCGCTGGTTTCATTTTCACCGTCCTCGTGCCGAGCACCTCGGTGATGGTCTCCCTGCTCATCCCCCTCGCGGGGAGCGGAGTCATCCTCTCGGAGTACTACATTCTTCCCTACATACTGGGAGCCAACATCGGGACCGTGTTCGACGTCATGATAGCCGCCCTGGCGACAGGGGAATCCACCTCCCTGGGCGTCTGGATGGTACATCTCTCGATCAACCTAATAGGGGCCCTGATCTTCATCCCGATTCTGAAGCCCTTCAGCTCTCTCGTGAGGTGGACTGCGGATCGGATTGCAGTCTCACCGAAGTTTACACTGGCCATAGCCATGATCTTCTACTCGATACCCATCATGGTTATGCTCGCGTACTTTCTATGAGAGTGGAAAACGGACTGGTCCGAGGAGGCCGGGAGGATACTCGCGATCATCCCCTTCCACAAGGCCCCCGACGAGATGAAGATGGCAGCCCAGAACATGTGCAAGGCCAACGTCGACTGCGAGATTCGGCCTATAGAGACAATATAGTCTATATAAATGAGTCTTTTAACCCAATTATAGAGCATTAGAAAGAGAGGTTTGATTCTAAATTACAGGAGCAGAGATCCTTATCGACTCGCTTGTTACTCAGATGCATTAACTGTTGACCCCATTATACTCCGTTTGAGGGTCAATAAGCCTCCGGAAAGGTTGCACGCATACACCAATGAAGAAAGGTCTACGGGGATAAGAGGATGAACCTCCCACAGATAGCGATCTGTGTCGGTTTTCTGTTATCGTTTCTAATGGCCATTGCCTTGGGGGGCAATGACGCGGCCTCACCGGTGGCCAACGTCGTGGGCACGAGGGTCCTGACTATAAGGCAGTCCCTCGCCCTCTTCGCGATATTCGCTACCGTGGGAGCTCTAACCCAAGGATACATGAACATGAAGACGATCGGGACCGGAATAGTTCCCTCCATCGACCTCCTCGGGGCCATAATAATCATCCTCACGGCATTCGCCTGGATAATGTTCTGCAACAATCGTGGGCTCGAGATATCCGTGACACACACGATCGTCGGCAGCATTCTGGGATACGGCCTAACCAAGTTCGGTGTGAATGGAATACGGTGGTCTCTGATACAGATGGTCATCGTGAGTTGGTTTGCTTCCCCCATACTGGCGGCGCTCGTGGCTGTGGCGCTGTACAAGGTCCTGACGTCACTGACGTCGAGGTACGAGAGCCTCAGGAAGATGATGCCCACACTGATCAAGGTGGCCCTTTGTTATTCTGCGTACGCCTTCGGTGCCAACGATATATCGAACGCTACTGGCGTCTATGTGACCGTGACCCAGATGGTGATGGGGAGCTCGCCTGAGGGTAGAGTTATGTTTCTGCTCTCCGTCTTCGGGAGCATCGGCGTAATAATAGGAGGGCTGTGGCTAGGCCCCAAGGTTATAGAGACTGTAGCCTTCAACATCATCAGGCTCAACATAGAGAGCGGTACAGCGGCAGAGATCACGAACGCCTTCGTCGTCCACCTGTTTGTCACGTTACCTTTCATGTTGATAGGTTACGGCCTACCTATCTCCACATCCCTGGCGAACATCGGGGCCCTCGTGGGAGTCGGCTACGCCAGCTATGGCTCCAGTGGCATCAACAAGAGGACCGTCTCGCTTCTGCTCCTGTGTTGGGTTGCTTCCGTAGTTGTCACCGCAATGATGTCATTCGTCCTCTACACACTGGTTTTTCCTGTAATAGGGCCAATAATACAACCAAACTCTTGAGGTCACGGTGAAGAGATGTCCGGAGCAAGGAAAGTATATAATATATTAATGAGAAGAATTGAAAGGCTGCGTCAATGGCAAAGAGATTATTCGGTTGGTTTGCCCCTCAGCGGGGCGAGAATGTGCTGGAGATGGTTGATCAACACCTAGAGTTCACCGAGAGCGCGGTGAAGGACCTCTACAGGATGGTGGAGGCCGCCGCCCTCTACAGCGAGGAGGACAGCAAGAACCTCTTCGAAAGCATCTCGCAGCTGGAGATGAGGGCAGACGCCCTGAGGAGGGAGATGGTGATGGAGCTCACCAAGAGCGAGATGTTCCCGGAGGAGAGGGACGACCTCATGGAGCTAGTCAGGGCCGTGGACTGGGTCGCCGACTGGTCCAAGGAGGCCGGAAGGATACTGGCGATCATTCCCTTCCACAAGGCCCCCGACGAGATGAAGATGGCAGCCCAGAACATGTGCAAGGCCAACGTCGACTGCGTCGGAGTCCTGAGCAAGATGATCAAAGCGTTGCCGAAGGATCCGAAGAAGGCGCTGAGCCTCGCCGACGAGGTCGAGATGCTGGAGGAGGAGATAGACGAGCTCTACAGCATCGCGAGGGTGCACTTGGCAGATCTCCAGTTCCCTGGGTTCAGCTCCGGGGCCCTCATACTGCTGAATATGTTCCTCGACGCCGTTGAGACTGTCGCCGACTGGGGCGAGAATACTGCTGACATCGTCAGGGCCATCGCTGTGAGGAGACAGTGACCAGAAACTAATTTTTCTACAACGATCGAACAAGGGAAATGTGCTGGGCCTCACTCGTCCTCGACGACGATGGCCTGGGTCGGACAAGCGTTGACACACGCCATGCACAGGATGCATTCCTCCATGCGCGCGGGCTGGGCCTTTTTCTCTCCGCTGACTTCGACCATGTCGTAGACGTTCATGGGACATACTTCTGCGCAGACCCCTGCGCCCTCGCACACGTCGAGATCAACAGTCACTTTGGGCAAGCCGAACACTCCCCTTTACGCCAGTAGAATTTAATTTCACCATGTTTAAATCTTTTCGAATCCACAAATTTACTGAGAATTATGCCTAATTATCGGATAGAGATAGATCGGTCCATTTGTCAAGGCTTCGGGGCCTGCGTCGAGCTGTGTCCAGGGGGGTTTTACCTCTCCGATGAGGACGGCAAGTCCAAGCTGAGGAGAGGAGAGTCCGTCATCGAAGGTGGCGAGAACGTCAAGGAGTTCATCAACGTCGACGAGAAGGGCTGCTACGGCCAGGCGGAGGCGACGTGCCCCTTCAAAGCGATCACCGTGACAGAGCTGTAGGAGGCTTCACTACGAGCATCAAATGCATCATCGGGAATAGCCTCTCCTTCCTGGTCGGTGGCGAGGCTGGCCAAGGGATAACTAGGAGTGGCTCCCTGCTGGGGAAGGCCATCATGCGCGGAGGGTTCCACGTCTACGGGGCTAACGACTACCCCTCCGTGATCAGGGGGGGCCACAACCTCTACACCCTCAGGGTCTCGGACGAGGAGATCCACTCACAGCACGACCTTGTGGACCTGATCCTGGCGCTCAACAAGGAGACCCTGCTTCTCCACCAGACCGACCTCAACGAAGGCGGCGGAGCCATCTACGACGACAGGATCGAGCTGGAGGACGAGGATATAACGCGAGAGGATATCAGCCTCTATCCCGTGCCTCTCTCGGCCATCGTGGACGAGATCGGCGGGCCCCCCATCATGAGGAACACCGTAGCCCTGGGTGCGGCCGTCGGCCTCGTCGGATACGACTTGGAGCTTCTGAAGCAGGCCATCGCCATCTCCTTCCCCGGCAGGACAGAGGTGATCGGGATGAACCAGGAGGCAGCGCAACGGGGGCACGACCACATCGTCAAGCACCAAGGCGACGAGTTCCCATGCTATCTAAGGCCGTCCGACGAGAGGACCGAGAGGAATATGCTCACCGGGAACGACGCCATCGCCCTCGGTGCCATTCAGGCCGGGTGCAGGTTCTATGCCGCCTACCCGATGACCCCTGCCAGCCCGGTGCTCCACTACCTGATAAACAGGGACGAGGAGACGGGGATGGTGGTGGTCCAGCCGGAGAGTGAGATCTCGGCCATCAACATGGTGATCGGTGCCTCCTACGCTGGGGTACGGGCTATGACGGCGACCTCCGGAGGCGGATTCAGCCTGATGACCGAGGCCCTGGGCCTCGCCGCCATTGCCGAGACCCCCATCGTGGTGATGGTGGGGCAGCGCCCCGGGCCCAGCACGGGGATGGCCACCTACTCCGCCCAGGCAGACCTCCTCTTCGTTATCCACGCCTCCCAAGGGGACTTCCCCAGGGTCGTCGTGGCCCCAGGGGACGTCGAGGAGTGCTTCTACAGGACCATGGAGGCCTTCAACCTCGCCGACGTGTTCCAGGTCCCCGCCATCATCCTCACGGACAAGAACATCATCGAGAGCCATAAATCCACAGAGCCCTTCGACCTGGGGAGGGTGGGCATCGACAGAGGCGACCTCCTTGAGATCGACGAGTGGACCGGAGAGGAGTACAAGCGCTTCAGGGTCACTGAGAGCGGTACCTCGCCCAGATTGATACCCGGTACCAAAGGGGCGCTCACCCTCGCGAACTCGAACGAGCACGACGAACGAGGATTCACGACCATCGACCCCGCCACAATCGAGGAGATGGCTGGGAAGCAACGGAGGAAGATGGAGAACCTGAGGAGGAGGGTCATGGAGATGGAGCCCGTCAAGGTCTACGGCAGCGCCGACCCCGACATCAGCCTTGTCGGATGGGGGTCCACGAAGGGCCCTGCGCTGGAGGCACTCAAGATGCTGGAGGAGGACGGAGTCCGCGCCAGTTTCCTTCAGCCCGTCTACATGGAGCCCTTCCCCGCCGAGGCGATGAACGGCGCCCTCAGGGGAGGAGGGAGGTTCCTCCTCGTGGAGGGGAACCGGACCGCCCAGCTGGGGCAGCTCATCAAGCTGCACACAGGCTTCGCTTTCGAGCACGTGCACCTGAGGTACGACGGAAGGCCCTTCAACCCGGGGGAGATCCGGGACAGGGCGCTGGAGGCGATGCGATGACCACGATGCAGGAGCTGGCGACGCCCGTCACCAACACCTGGTGCCCGGGGTGTGGCGACTTCGGCATCCTCATGGCGTTCAAGAGGGCGATCATGGAGCTGGGGCTCGAGCCCGAGAAGGTCGTGGCCGTCAGCGGGATCGGTTGCCACGGTAAGATCACCAATTACGTTAACGTGAACGGCCTCCACGTCATCCACGGGCGCGTCCTCCCCGCCGCCTCCGCCGTGAAGCTGGCGAACAGCGAGCTAACGGTCGTCGGCTTCGCCGGGGACGGGGACGCCTACAACATAGGGATGGGCCACCTCCCCCATGCAGCGAGGAGGAACCACGATATCAACCTCGTCGTCCACAACAACATGATCTACGGCCTTACCACGGGGCAGGCCTCCCCCACCAGCATGAGGGGGCACAGGACCCGGACGACGCCCCGCGGTGTCTTCGAGCGCCCCGTGGACCCACTATCCCTGGCGCTAGCCAGCGGCGCCTCCTTCGTGGCAAGGGGGTACGCCGGCGACGTGCGCCACCTGACGGGGCTCCTCGTCGAGGCGATGGCCTTCAGTGGCTTCGCGTTAGTGGACGTGCTCCAGCCCTGCGTCTCATGGAACAGGGACCAGACCTACGAGTTCTACGGCGAGAGGATCTACAAGCTGGAGGACGAGGGGTACGACCCGACGGATGCGGCCTCGGCTCGGGAGAAGGCGCTGGCCTGGGGCGAGAGGATACCAATAGGCGTTTTCTACAGGAAGGAGAGGGAGGCATACCTTGAGAGCTTCCCCTTTCTGGAGGGAGAGGCGCTGGTTCGAAAGGCGCTGGGCGATATCGACATATCCGAGCTCCTGAAGGAGTTCTCCTAGATCCTCCTCTGGCTCGGACGTGTTGAAGAAAAAATGAAACGGAATAATCCCGGGTCTACTTCACAAGTTCCTTGGCGGATTCGATTATCTTCTCTGATACCTTCTCAGAAAGCCCCGTCTTCCTCGATAGCGTCTCCGTCTTCGCTCTCGCGATGAGCTTCACAGTCGTATAGCCGGCATCCTTCAGCTTGCCCTCGGTGGCGCTTCCCACGCCCTTAATGTCGGAAACGTCCAACGACTGGGGCGGGGCCTCAGCTTTCTTTGCCTCCTTCTTCGGTTCAGGCTCCTTCTCCGGCTCGGGGGCGGTAGCCACAGACTGCCTCTCTAGAGTGATGCTGATAGTCGATACACCTCGCGTGCCGCCTCCCTGTGCAGGCAGCTGCTCTGAGCCAAGCTCGATCTTCGTGGCTTTAACGTCGGACATGTAGCGGTTCCTAGCGATCTCGGCGACGTCGACTGCTCTGGATATGGCCCGTCCCCTCGCCTTGAGGACGACGGAGTTCTGGTTACTGTTGTTGAACGCGGTGATCAGTGCCATGACGTAGGCCATCGGGGGCTTGTTCCCAATGTAGACAGTGTCGATGTTGCTCATGTTGTTCGGATACGAAGGCTTTCCCAAGCCTTAAAAAGGTTTAAGAGAGTCTGCAACATGCGGCTCAGATGACGACGGGGTGGTCCGGGACCTCCCCCCTCAAGACCTTGAGGACCCCGTCGGCGACCTGCGTAGCCATCCTCCACATCGCCTCGTGACTGCTGGCTGCTAGGTGGGGGGCTAGGATCACGTTATCCATCTCAGTCAACGGGTCCCCTGGATCGAGGGGCTCCACCTCGAAGACATCCAGGGCCGCTCCTGCGACCTTCCCGCTTCTCAGCGCCTCGACAAGAGCCTCCTGATCGATGATCCTCCCCCTCGCCGTGTTGACGATCAAGGCCCCGTCCTTCATCAGCGAGATCTCCCTCCCAGATATAAAGTGGAAGGTCTCAGGCGAATAGGGTATGTGAAGGGAAACGATTTCGCTCCTCGCGAGGAGGTCGCCCAGCTCCGCCCACTCGACGCCGATCTCCGCCTCCAGCTCTGACTTGCGGGTGCGGGAGTAGTAAAGTATCTTCACCTCGAAGCCCCTGAGGCGCCGGGCAACAGCCGCCCCGATCTTCCCGAGGCCCACGATGCCAACCGTCTTCCCCATCACCTCGGTGCCCTTGAGGTCGCTGTACTTGCGCGACCACTCACCTGAGCGGACCGCCTTGTCGGCGCTGACGACCCTCCGGGTGAGCGAGAGCATGAGTGCCAGCGTCATCTCCGCAACGGTCTCCGTGAGGGCCTTTGGCGTGTTCAGCACGACCTTGCCCAGCTCCTTTGCCGCTTCCAGATCGACGTGATCGCAGCCGATGCCGTGGACACCCACGGCCTTCAGCCTCGGCGAGGAGGCCATGACCTCCCTGGTGATCTTGATGCTGCCTCGTGTAATGAACGCGTCGGCCTCACCCATGACCTTGGCGAGGGTTTCCCCGTCGGAGCCCGGCGACAGTGAGATGACTTTGACACCGTTCTCCTCCAAGAGCCCGATGCCAGCCGGGTGGATGGGCTCGGTCACGACGACTGTGAGATCTCCCACGGACTCGTCCCTCCTACGGTCTTTATCTCAGCTTGTAAAAGCTTTCGCAATCGTCGGCGTCACCGCCTGGATCTCCTCATCCTGGTGCGCCCCGGTGTCTCCGGCTTGGACTTGCGGATAGCCTTGCCCAGCGTGTCGCAGAGCTCGTCGAAGACCTTGATGAGGTCCCATCCCCTGGCCTCGACGTTGATCTGCCCCTCCGGGCTCAGTGCGCGGGCGGTCAGCTCGTATCTGGTCCGGCTGCCCCTGGTCTTGGAGCTCTTGATCCTGATCGAGATCTCGTTGATGTCGGAGCGGAACTTCATCCCCTTTTGCAGAACGCGCCGGACCTTCTCCTCGGCGACGGCCCGCTCGAAGAAGTCCTCGTCTGAGAGACCTATGATGTAGACGGGGAGCTCCTCCTCCGCCCTGAGCCTCATGATGAGCGAGATCAGCTCCCTAGGGGTCACGATGCCCAGGATCGTCTGGGTCGGGCTGGTCATCACGCAGGCGCCCTTCCCCGTGTCCCTTAGCACTCGCAGCGTATCGAGCACTGAGGCTTCTGGGCCGACGGTGCAGGGGTGGGTGTCCATGACACCGGACACCTGGCCCGGGAACCGGGGGGCGCGCTCACCGACCCTGTCACCGGTGGTTGCCTTTGAGGCAGGGGTGATGAAGCTGTGGACCAAGGTCTCGGCCGTGACCATGCCGACGAGCCTCCCGTACTCTATGACGGGGATGTGGCTGATACCCCTCTCCAGCATGATGCTTCTGGCGTACGCGATGCCCTCGTTGATGTCCAGCGACCACACTGGGCTCCTGATGAGCTCCTTTGCGGGCACTGATTCGAGCCCCTCGACCTCGGCCATGGCGTCGATGAGGTCCACCTGTGACAGTATCCCGACGACCTCCCCTGCATCGACGACCGGCAGAGCCCGGATGTTGTTCCTCACGAGGCTCTCGGCGACATCGATCACCCTCGAACCGGACGAAGCGCTCCCCGTCGCCCTCCAGACGCCGTCGACCTTGGTCCTTGCGGGCTGGTCCACCCCGAGCAGGTCCCTTATGGTGATGAGCCCCACGGCCGACGCGGAGGAGACCGCCGCCTCGTACCGGCCTGTCCTCTCCAGCACTCCTAGGACCTTGGAGACGGTGTCGTCGGGGCTGAAGATGCTGATGGGGCCGTGGACCCTGTCTCGTATCTCTGAGAGGGCTAAATCTTGCAAAGTCGTTGCCAAAACCTAGAACCTATAACTGGATCCGCACGGAGGAATTAAAGACTTTACTGAACGAGGTCCCATCGGTCCTCCAATGCCATCGGCGCGATGGAGTTTTCTGGAAGGTATTAAAAGCACATGGACCGAATCAGGACCAGCGAGAGGAGCGGTCATGGGCAGTGATGAGACAGACAAGCACATGCGCCTCAGAGAGGAACTCGCGAAGCAGGCCGAGGACTCGGCTGAGCGCCAGCACAAGAGGGGCAAGCTCTCCGCACTGGAGAGGCTGGAGAACCTGCTGGACCCCGGGAGCTTCGTCGAGCTCGATCCGTTCGTCGAGCACAGGGTCTCGGCCCTCGGAATGGATGGGCGCAGGCGCCTCGGGGACGGCGTCGTCACGGGTCACGGGACTGTCGACGGCCGCACAGTTTTCGTCTACTCACAGGACTTCGGGTTCATGGGCGGCTCCCTCGGTGAGGCCCACGCCAAGAAGATCTGCCACGTGTACGACCTGGCGCTGGAGAACGGAGCCCCCATCGTCGGCTTCCACGACTCGGGCGGCGCCAGGATCCAGGAGGGCGTGGCGTCCCTGACCGGGTACGGCGAGATCTTCCGCAGGAACGTCATGGCCTCGGGCGTCGTACCCCAGATCGCCGTCATAGCCGGGCCCACGGCCGGGGGCGCCTCCTACTCCCCCGCACTGATGGACTTCACGTTGATGGTAAGGGGGATGAGCACCACCTTCATCACGGGGCCCCGGGTGATCAAGCAGGTCACAGGCGAGGAGGTGGAACCACAGGTACTCGGCGGGGCGGACACCCACGCCTCCATCACTGGGATCTCCACGCTGGCGCTCGACTCTGAGGAGGGGGCCTTTGAGACCATCAGGAAACTACTAGGCTACCTTCCGTCGAACAACCTCGACGATCCCCCAAGACACGTGGCGACAGTGCCCTCGGCCACCATCGAAGGTGTGATCCCCGCCGACAGCAGGAAGGCGTACGACGTGAGAGCTGCGCTGGAGGCCGTGGTCGACGAAGGAAGCTTCCTCGAGGTGCAGCCCGAGTACGCCACGAACGCCGTGGTGGGGTTCGCCAGGTTCGAAGGGAGGAGCGTCGGGATCGTCGCCTCACAGCCAGCGGTGATGGCAGGGGTGATGACCATCGACTCCTCCGACAAGATCGCCAGGTTCGTCCGCACCTGTGACGCCTTCGGCCTCCCCGTCGTCACCTTCCAGGACGTTCCGGGTTACTTGCCGGGGGTCGACCAGGAGCACGGAGGCATCATCCGCCACGGGGCAAAGGTGATCTACGCATACGCAGAGGCGACGGTCCCCAAGGTCACCGTCATCCTGAGGAAGTCCTACGGCGGTGCATACATCGCCCTCGGGAGCAAGCACCTCGGAGCGGACTTCGTCTACGCGCTCCCCGGGGCCGAGATCGCAGTCATGGGCTCGGAGGGGGCCGTGGAGATAATCTACCGCAGGCAGATAGCCAAGGATCCCGAGAGCAGGGAGGAACTCTTGAAACAATACAGCGAAGAGTTCGCCAACCCCTTCCAGGCGGCCAGGCTGGGCTACATCGACGACGTCATCGAGCCAGAGGAGATCAGGTCCAGACTGGTCTCTGCCCTCTGGATGCTGGGAAAAAAGAGGGTGAAGCCCCATCCGCCGAAGAGGCACGGGAACATGCCCGTCTAAATATCGATCCCGATACCCTTCTCCTTGGCGAGCTGGTAGACCTTGTGGGCTGTGCCGACGTCCTGTATGGCGAGGCCGGTGGCCTTGAAGAGGGTGATCTCGTCGGGGCTGGTCCTACCCTCCTTCTTGCCGGCGACGACCTCCCCCATCTCGGCGTAGATGTCGTCCTCGGTGATGACTCCCTCATCCTTGGGTTTGGCGAAGTCTCCCACCACGAAGGCTTGGGGTATGAAGTCGACGACAAGCTTGTCGCACTTCCGGATGACGCTGGTCATCAGCTCCCTCTTGGCGCCGGTGTCGGCCCCTATCGCGGAGACGTGGCAGCCCTTCTTTAGCCATGCGCCGTCGATGAAGGGCTCTGGGCTGGGCGTACAGGTGATGACGATGTCGCAGCCCTCCGCGGCCTCCCTGGGGGAGCCCACGGGGACGAACTCGACTCCGGGGTACTTGTCGCCCATTTCCTTGACGAAGGCGTCCTTAGCCTCTGGTATGATGTCGTAGACCTTTATCTTCTCGACGTTTTGGCGCACCTCCATGAGCCCCATGACCTGGCTCCTGCCCTGGACGCCCAGGCCGCAGATGCCCACCTCCTTGCTGTCCTCACGGCTCAGGTACTTGATTCCGGTGGCCCCGGCTGCCCCTGTCCTGAGGGCGGTGATGTAGGTGCCGTCCATTATGGCGAGGGGCACACCGTTCTCGGGGCTGTTCAGAACTATCCTGGCGATCACCGCGGGCAGCCCGTACTCCTTCTTGTTCCCCGGGTGGACGGTGACCAGCTTTGTCCCTGCGGCGTCGAGGCCGGGCATGTACGCCGGCATCGCTATCAGCACCCCCTTCTCGAAGTGGAGGTAGACCCGTGCGGGCATCTCTATGTTGTCGTTGCCCATCTCCCTGAAGCCGCTCTCGACGGCTTCCAGCGTGCTCTTCATGTCCAGGACGGACTTTACCTCGTCCTGAGTAAGGTACAGTGTCAATACAATCTCCGAAGGAAAAGGGGGGCGCAGGGGTTATAACAGTTTCACTGCTACGACGTGAAGGGCTCCCCGCCCATGAAAGCCAGGGTTATCACCGAGTACAGCCTGTTGAAGCCTAGGTTGGTCCTGGTGGAGAACGGGATCGGCGTGAACTCTATCCCCAGCTTGCTGATGACGTCCATCATGTCTTGGCTGATGAGCCTGTTCATGCCGGAGAGCCGGCTGTTGATGGCCTCCTCCAGCAGGGTCGGGTCCTCCGCCCAGCCTTCTACCTCCTCCAGCTCCCCCTGCAGCAGGTCAGCCTTGGAGAGCACGGAGACCTGGGGCAGCAGGAAGCGGCTGTTGATCGCCGACGCCAGGAACATGTTCATCACGTAGTTCAAGGGGTCGCGGCAGAACGCCGAATCGAAAAGGTAGAGGATCCCCTTGCCCTCATCGGAGAGCTCCCCGGCGATCTTGGCCCCCACGTCCCTGAAGGCGAACATCTCCAGCTGGCCTGGGGTGTCGATTAGGGCGACGTCAGGGCCGAAGTCGTCTATGTCGGAGGCGAGCTGCTCGATGATCTCCAGCATCATCTCGCTCGCCAACATGAGCCCCCCGTTGGGCCCGAGGCCGTACTCCTCCATGAGGGCGTCGACCCTGATGTAGTCGCGGACGTCGACGTTCGCCGTATACGGTAGCGTCAACGTGCCGGGGTCGAGGTTGACGGCCATGGCGTCCTCCCCCTGCATCTCGAGATACCTGGTGAAGACACCCGTTAGCTCCGACTTGCCGGAACCCGCTGTCCCTAGGACGAAGATCAGGAACAAAGGCTCACCCAGTGGTTAGCCTTCTGCGAACTCCTTGAAAAGGTTGTAGGCCTCGGCCAGTGGATATCTCTTCGGGGGGCGCTTGAAGCCGTAGGCGCACAGGGGCTCCACGGGCCCTGCAAGCCCCCGCTCTGAGGCGAGCCGTAGGCCCCTGATCACGTCTATGAGGATGGCGCCGGCGTTGGGGGCGTCCACGGTATTCAGCTTCACATCCATCGTGAAGGGCGCCCCTCCGAAGTACCGGCCCTTGAACCAGAAGAAGCTGTCCCTGCTGTTCCCCAGGAAGTCGACGTAGTCGGTGGAGCCCGAGACCAGCGGGAACTCGTAGGGCACAGACCTTGAGACAGCGGAGGTCTTGATGTCGCGCTTCAGCCCCCTGGTCCTCCAGAGCGTGTTTACGGACTCGGCGCCGCCGCCAACGTCGAGTTGGTAGCTCTCGTCGATGTGGGCGCCCCTGGTGTGGAGGAACTCCAGAAGGCCTATGTGGGTGACCGTGGCGCCAATCTGGTCGAGGAGGTCGTCGCCCACCAGCGGGACGCCGGAGGCCTTGAATCGTCCCGCCCAATCGGGCTCGCTGACCACCGGGGAGGGCGTTGCGTTCAGGAACGCACAGCCCGCGTCGAGGGCGGCTCGGGCGTAGAACCTCGAAGCCTCCAAGGCGCTGCCCGAGACCATGTTAACGAGGATGTGGGCCCCGGATTGCTTTAGAGCCTGGGAGACGTTTACCGCCGGCTCGTCGGAGACCTCTATCATGCCCTCGGAGTCGTCCGTCAAGTCATCGAGAACGAGCCCCATGAGTACGGTCACGCCTAGGTCGTCTGGCCCGACCATCCTCGGTGCCTTGTTAGGCTCCGAGAAGATGGCCTCGGAGAGGTCCCTCCCCACCTTTCGCCTGTCGACGTCGAAGGCCGCCACGAACTCAACGTCGGAGACACCAAAGCCGCCCAGCTTCTCGTGAATGAGACCGACGGGTTCACCGCCGTCCCTGCAGCTGTAGACGCCCTGCACGAGGGCGGAGCAGCAGTTGCCGACGCCTGCGACGGCGATCCTGATAGCTCCCAGTGTAATTCCCTCCTGTTTCCGAGAGTTATGTGAGGGTCCGTCTATATAACGAAGGCGCTCACAGCAGGCGCCCTATTCCAAGGGCTTCCTCATGATCACCGCGTCCTCGTCGGGGTAGTAAGCCCGCACCCTCCCCACCTCGCTGTAGTCTCTGCCCAGGTAGAAGGAGCGGGCCGTGGCGTTGGACTCCCTGACCTCCAGGGTCACGTGGGAGGCACCCAGCCTCCTGAACTTCTCCTCGATCTCGCCCATAAGGAGTGAGCCCACCCCCCGCTCTCTGGAAGCCCCGTCGACCGCGATGTTCAGTATGTGGCCCATCTTGGAACGGTGGGAGAGGCCGCTGAACATCACCTCCTTGATCTCCCCCATGATGTAGCCGACTATCTGCCCCTCGTCCTCGGCGACCAGGAAGAGGTCGGGGGCCTTGCTGTGTAGGTAGGTGAAGAAACTCGGGGGCCACGGGTCGCCGAAACTGGAGTTCTCTATCTCGACAACGCGCGCGTGGTCTTCCTTGGTGTAGGTTCTCAGCGACGGGGACAAGAGCCTCAAGGGGAACCTTGGATTAAGACGTTGTTTAAGGTTTCCTCCGTCAGCGCCTCTCGCCGAGCAGGGTCTTGAAGAGCTGGGTTATGCCGCCTAGGGTGAAGAACAAGCCGCGGATGATGTCGAGGAAAGGGTAGACGATGAGCTTCTGGAGCTTCCTGGTCCGGAAGGCGACCTCCATGTTCAGGGTCATGAGGAACAGGAACGTCAGTCCTAGGAGCCACATGATTACGTTCATCGGGAGCCAGCGCTGCATCACGATGGACGAGGTGAGCATCATGACGCTGATGCTGAGGCCGAAGGTCGTGACGATGAGGTACGTCGTGAACCATCTGGCCAGCTTGCTCGCTCTCTTGTAGATGATGAGGAGGGTCCCTCCCCGCCCGTAGTTGAAGTGCTGCTTGAGGATTGCCTTCACCGTCGTCCTGTGCTGGTGCAAGACCCTGACGTCGGGATCCAGGACGATGCGGAAACCCCGGCTCCCCAGCTTCTCAACCGGGTCGAGGTCGTCAAAGCCGTAGTCGATCCTCTCGTCAAAGTAGTTGATCTTCTCCAAGGCGCGGCGCCTGAACGCCATGTTGCACCCCGCGGGGAACAGGAGAAGGGCGAGGTCTGTGGACTCCCTCCTACCCCTGAAGCCCGGCTTGACCTGGAAGAAGGTCTCGTCCATGTAAACAGAGAGAAAGTCCACCTTGTCGAAGCCGTCGACGAGGCCGCCGACGAAGCTGACGCTGGGGTCCCTGAAGTTCTTAGCTATAGACTTCGCCCAGTCTGTGGAGACGATGCAGTCCCCGTCGGTGTAGGCGAGTATCTCGCCGCGGGAGTACTTTACCCCTGTGTTCCTGGCCGCGTTGAGCCCCCTACCCTCCTCGTCGTACATCCTCACGGGGTACTCGGTGACTATCTCCCTCGTGCCGTCCGTGGAGTTTCCGTCGACGATGATGAACTCCAGCTTCTCTCGATCGTAGTCCAGTTTCATCAGTGACTCCAGGAGGTCCCGTATCGTCCGCACCGAGTTTTTCACTGGAACAATAATCGAAATCGATGGGTCTTCAGCCGAAGGCTCGTCCATCTCTGTTCATCAGTGAGTATAGGTTTATTAATTACTCGATGGTGGGATGCCGCTCAGACATCAACGAACCTGATATTGGGGTCGTCGCTGAGCGAGTACTCGTAGACCCCCTTGTTCTTGTGGTACCTGTTGCCGTAGAGCGTGGTTTCCTTCCCGAGTATGTGGCCGAGGATGGCGACGTGCAGCCGGTCCGTGTGGATCCTATCAGCGTTGGCAACGGCGGAGACGAAGTCGCTGAGGCTGCCCCTCTTAGATATGTCCCCGACGAAGGGATCCTCGGAGCTCCTCACGATCTTCTCCATCTCGTCTCTGGGGATGAGGGACTCCTTGTCCCTCCTGAAGCAGATGAGGTCGTATTCTCGGTCCGATGGGCCGATGTGCTCGGTGAGGTCCCTCCTCTCGATGTAGAGGGCTGTGTCCCCAGAGAGGTCCATGCGGACGTTGGGCAGGCGCGCAATCGCTGACATGTGCTCCAGGCTGTACCTTTCCCTGCAGAACAAGGTGATCTGTCGGTCATCTGGCAGCATCCCCCCAAAGTCCGTCCTCTCGAAAATGTAGCTCTGGGGGGCGACAGCGACGGGCTGTCTGTATCGCTTCAGCGCCTGGCGGAGGAGGACGGGGCCGTACCAAACGTCGTTCATGTACCCCCCGCCCTCGAAGAGGATAAGGTCCGTGTTTTCTGGGACATCAAGGAGCTTGAGGCCCGGATCGAAGCCGATTCTCCAGCCGGCGATGTTCAGGAGGTACTTGAGCCCCACAAACACCCTCTCGCCGTAGACCTCCTCCAGGTTCCAGCACTCGTGACTGACCCCAGCCTCGTCAAGCTTCTTTACTAGGCCCATGTGGATCAGCGTGTCGCCGTGGTTGCCCCCCGGCGTCACAGTGTAGATCCTGTCGTCCTCGTGCTCCCTGAGGAATGATGTGAATGCGTCCATGACTTGGCCACCGGTCCCCGTGGTCTGGGTCAATACCCTCTACTCCGGGGAGTCTTAATCTATTTATGGGATATGTACCGGATCTAGCGTTGAGATACTGTTGCTTCGTGACAGACGGGGGCTGCTGCTGACCTCGCTGGGCGTCGTCATTTTCGTCGCGTACCTCGCCTACTCCAACCCCTTCAAGGTCCTGTTGGAGGTGGGCCGCCTCGACCTCGTCGTCTTCGCGATGGCGGTGCTCATCAACTACTTAGGGCTGTTCTTCTTCGCCAATTCCTGGTACCTGCTCCTGAAAGTCCTGGGAGTCAAGATCAGCCTCTGGGAGGGGATGAGGGCGATGTTCATCAGCCTCTTCGTCGTCTGGATGATACCCATCCCCGTGGGCACCGAGATTATACGGGCTTATCTCGTTAGGGACGCCGAGGATTCGGACATGGGGAAGGCCATCGCCTCAGTGGTGTTCCACAAGGCGTACTACAACATCGCCTTCGGATTCCTGATAGGGATCGCGGCCCTCATGGTGATGGGACTGCGCGGCGGGCCCATACCGGTGCCCCCCGGGCTCGTCTGGTTCGTGATCGTCTTCGCTGTCGGGTCGAGCATCATATACGGTATGGCCCTCAACCCGAGGCTCCTCCTGGGCGCCTACAACTCCAGTCCGAGCTGGGTCAGGAGGAACGTCTTCGACCGTCTCTACGATAGGGGGGATGGCGGGTTCCCCCAGGTGATAGAGGACATAAGCTCGGCGGTGAACGTGTTGATGACCGACCCCGTGAACAACGTGCTCTCCATCTTCATGGTCGCCTTCCACTGGAGCACCGGCGCCCTGACGGCGTACCTGGTTTCCCTCTCCCTGGGGTGGAGGATAGACTTCTGGGTCATCGTTCTCATCTACGCCATGATCGAGTTCATCCAGCAGCTGAACGTATTCATACCGGGGGGGCTGGGGGTCATCGACGCGAGCCTCACCGGAGCCTTCGTCCTCATGGGCGTCCCCCTCTCCCACGCCGCGGCGATCTCTCTGCTCACACGGATGGCGACCTACTGGTTCGAGGTGGTCCTGTGCGCTGCGGTGAGCTTCCACTACGGGTACAGGGAGTCCCTCAGGGAGTACTGGGGTAACGCATTGATGTGAATTGGTGGAACCTCAGACGTTTTTATGGTGCGTCTCTGGATGCGCTTTTTCGCTAGCGATATGTATTAATACAACGAGCCACGCTCATATCGCTAGAGATACGAGGGCGAGTGCTATGGAGTGGTGGGTCAACACGCTGATAGCCGTGGCGGCGTACCTGTTGGGGATGGCCTTCGCGGGGAGCTTCCTCGGGAGGAAGTGGATGGGGACCGTGGACGTGGCGCTCCACAGGCTGCTCAAGAGGGAGGTGACCGTGGGCAAGTACGTCTACTGGAAGCACTTCTGCAACATCGATAACCCGCCCATGCCCAGAAGCTTGAGAAGGCCGGACAGGCTTAGGGATCTTCTCCTCTCCAAGATCCTGGACATCTAGGACCTTCATCGCCGTGGCCCTTTTCATACAAAGAGGGTACAAGAAATAAAGATGGGGCTCATCATACTAAGCTGAAAAGCAGAGGGCGGTCCCGACGTTGCGGATGGGCATAATCGGCTGCGGCAAGGTCACCACGATGTTCCACCTCAGGGCCATCGCTGACGTCGAGGAGGTGGAGGTCTCGGCAGTGGCCGACCCCGACAGGGAGCGCATGGAGGTTGTTAGGAGGAGGGCGGGCGCCGATAGGGGCTACCTGGACTACAGGGAGCTGCTATCCGACCCGGACGTCGACGCCGTGGCCGTCAACACACCTCCCAAGCTCCACGAGGGGATAACTCTAGAAGCTCTCAGGGCCGGTAAGCACATCCTCTGCGAGAAGCCCCTGGCCCAGAGCGTCGAGGGATGCCTCCACGTCGGCGAGGCGCAGGAGGCAACTGGCCTCGTCGTCAGCCCGGTGCACAACTACGCCTTCACGCCGTGCCTCTACAGGGCTCTGGAGCTCATCGGCGGCGATGAGATCGGGGCTCCGCAGAGAATCAAGCTCCGTTTCGACAACAACCTCTGGAGCTACTGCTCGAAGACCGACTTCAGGCTGAGGGACAGGCATGGCATCGTCGAGGACCTGCTCCCCCACGTCCTCTCCGTCGCCCACGTCTTCACGGACTCTGTTGGGCTGGAGGAGGCGAGGGGATGGGCGAAAAGCTACGATGTGATTGACAACCTGGAGGTCGTCCTGCTGATGGGGGAAGGCGCTGTGATCGACAGCTCCATGAACTGGACCAGCCTAATCCCGGGGTACAGGATCGAGGTGGCCGGGGACTCCGGTGTTATGGAGATGGACCTGATGAAGGCCCCCCACCGTGTAACAGTCAGGGGCCCTACCGGCAGGAGGGTCTTCGACAGGAAGGGGCTCGGGAAGTATCTCGAGCTGGCCCGGCTGAGGCATCCGGCGTTCAGGGAGCAGTACAGGCATTTCGCCGCCGTCGTAGAGGGCTCCGAGAGCCCGAGGTTCACCGTCGACGACGAGGCCGAGATGCTGGGGCTCATAGAGGAGGTCGTCGGGAGGCTGGATGAAACCGATATATCCGGCGGATAGCATTATCCAGGGGGAGCGGTGGGGAGACAAGCAGGCTTGGATGGGAGCAAGGTCGCCATCTTGGAGGTCAGAGATGATGTGGCTGGAGCCGTCAGGAGATGCGTCGACCTGGCGGGTGGTCTCGGACTCAGCGGCGGGGAGCACGTCGTCATCAAGCCCAATGTCTGCAACGCCAAGAACCCCTATGGGATGGTGATCACCGACTTCGGGGTCGTCGAGGCCGTGATAGGGCTCGTCAAGGAGAAGACGGACAGGATAACGGTGGTCGAGTCCGACAATATCTCCGGCACCGCCACCGATCGGGTTAGGAGGTCGGGGCTCTCGGAGTTGATGAAGGGATTGGGGGTCGAGTTCCTGAATCTGAGCGAGGACGAGGGCGAGGTCCACGAGGTTGCGGGGAAGAAGCTGAGGCTACCGAGGACCGTGCTGGACGCCGACCGCTTCATCAACCTGCCCAAGATGAAGACCGAGGGACACGTCTCAGTCACCCTCTCCGTCAAGAACCTGTTCGGGGTCCCTATGAGGCGGAGGAAGAGCCAGCTTCACGGGAGGCTGGATGAGATACTGCCCTACCTGGCGAAGACTGTCGTGAGCGACCTGGTGGTGGTGGACGGCATCACGGCGATGGAGGGGAATGGCCCTATCATAGGCACGCCGAGGGAGCTGGGGATCATAGTAGCCGGGACGAACGCGGTCTCCGTGGACGCCGTCTGCGCCAACATCATGGGCTTCGACCCGCACGAGATCAGGTATCTGGCGAGGGCACACGAGATAGGGCTCGGTGAGATCGACGTGGAGAGGATCCATGTGGCGGGGGAGGACTGGCGGAGGTTCGCTGTGCCCTTCGAGAGGCCCTACTCGCTGATGGCGACTCTGAAATCGGTGAGGTCGATCAGGAAAGTATATCTTTGATAGGCGCACCTTAGGCAGTGCAGCTTTTTTACGCCGCCGTGCGATCTCCCTATATTCGTCGATTGTCGATTTTTGTATCGATCTCTGTCGAAGTGTTTAAATAGGGTTCCACTCAAGTCAAGTGAATCAAATTCAACGGGTTTTCGTGATGAAGACATCTATCACCGTAGGTATAGTTGGTTACGGTGCGTACATCCCCATCAACCGGCTGAGGGCCGAGGAGGTGAGCCGGGTTTGGGGAGGCGCGGGGGAGCCCATCGAGGAGAAGTCCGTCATCTCCATGGACGAGGACGCGGTCACCATCGCCGTCGAGTGCGCCAGGTCGGCGGTGAAGAGGGCGCGGATCGATCCCTCTGAGATCGGGGCGGTCTACGTGGGGACAGAGTCTAAGCCCTACGCGGTGAAGCCCTGCGGCACGATTGTGGCGGAGGCGATCGGGGCGACGCCGAACGTTACGGCGGCAGACTACGAGTTCGCCTGCAAGGCGGGGACGGAGGCGTTCCAGACCTGCGTGGGGCTGGTCTCCAGCGGAATGATGAAGTACGCGATGGCCATCGGGGCCGACACCGCCCAAGGCAGGCCCGCGGACGCCCTGGAGTACACAGCGGCCTGCGGCGGAGCCGCCTACATCTTCGGCAGGGAGGGGACGCTGGCGGACCTCGAGGGCTCGTACAGCTACGTCACCGATACCCCCGACTTCTGGCGGAGGGGCAGGGAGATGTACCCCCGGCACGGCAGCCGCTTCACCGGGGAGCCTGCATACTTCAGCCACATCATCGGCGCCGCGAAGGGGCTGATGGGCGAGCTGGGCACCGAGCCCGAGGACTACACCCACGCAGTCTTCCATCAGCCCAACACCAAGTTCCCCATCAACGTGGCGAGGGCCTTGGGGTTCGGCATGGACTCGATCAAGCCGGGGCTCGTCGTCCCCTTCGTCGGCAACACCTACGCCGGGTCGAGCCCTCTGGGACTGGCGGCGACGCTGGACGTGGCGGAGCCGGGGGACAGGATACTGATGGTCTCCTACGGCTCCGGGGCGGGGAGCGATGCCTTCAGCTTCAAGGTAAAGGACGCCATCGAGAACGACAGGCGCCTCGAGCCGGCGGTCCAGCAGCTGATCACCAGGAAGAGGTACATCGACTACACCACGTACACCAAGCTGAGGGGTAAGATCCAGAAATGAGACGGGTTGCGATAGCTGGTGTCGGCTTTACCAAGGTGAAGGAGCACTGGGGCCTCGCGCTCAAGGACCTGTTCGCCGAGGCCGCGCTCAAGGCTTTCGATGACGCGGGGACGGGCGAGATTGACGGGCTCTACGTCTCCAACATGCTGGCCGCTCCGCTGCAGGGGCAGCTCCAGCTGGGTGCGCTGATGGCGAACGCCCTGGGGAAGAGCGGAGTCCCGGCGGCGACGGTGGAGGCGGCCTCCGCGAGTGGCGGAGTAGCGTTCCACGAGGGGGTGAAGGCAGTGGCCTCTGGTTTCTGTGACTGCGTCCTGGTGGGTGGGGTCGAGAAGATGAGCGACGGCCTCCCCGAACAGGTCTCTGCGGCGATGGCGATGGCCGAGGATCAGGAGTACACCAGCTACACCGGGGTGACCAAGATCGGGATGAACGCACTGCCCCACCGCCTGTACATGGAGAGGTTCGGCGCCTCGGCGGAGGACGTGGCGATGTTCGCCGTGAGGAGCCACGAGAATGCCGTGGGCAGCCCCCATGCCCAGTACCCCTTCAAGGCGAGCCTGGACAGGGTGGTGGCGTCACCGATGCAGGCTGATCCCATCCACATGCTGGAGTGCGCTGGGGTCGGAGACGGCGCGGCAGCGGTCATGCTCATGCCAGCGGAGAAGGTGAAGGGAAGCGTGGAGGTGGCCGCGACGACCGTGGCGACCGACTCATACTACCTATCTGGGCGGAAGGACATACTCACCTACGGCGCGGTGAATGATGCAGCCGAGAGGGCTTACAAGTTGGCGGGCCTAACAACGGCGGACGTCGACTTAGTAGAGGTCCACGACGACACTTCCATCAACGGCGTCCTCTCCATCGAGGACCTGGGCTTCGCAGAGAAGGGGAAAGGGGCATCCTACGTAGCCGGGGGAAACACGATCCGTGGGGCCGAGCTGCCGACGAACACCTTCGGCGGCCTCAAGGCCCGTGGAAACCCCCTAGGGGCCACGGGGCTATACCAGATCGGCGAGGTGGTGCTCCAGCTCCAGGGGAGGGCGGGCGACTGCCAGATCGAGGAGGCGAAGGTGGGGCTGGCCCAGAGCATGGGGGGCCTGGGCTCCACGTGCGCGGTGACGATACTTAGGAGGGATTGAGATGAGCGTACCAAGATACTGGAGAGAGAGAAAGTACCGTTACAGGCTGATCGGCGAGAGGTGCGGCGACTGCGGAGCGACGTTCTTCCCGAGGAGCGCGGTCTGCCCGGAGTGCGGGTCCGCGAACCTAGACGAGCACCAGCTGGAGGACAGGGGGAAGGTTGTCACCTGGACTGTGATAAGGAACCCCCCCAAAGGATATGAGAAGTACGCTCCCTACGTCGTGGCTCTGGTGGAACTGGACGGCGGTGTGCGGGTGCTCTCGCAGCTGGTGGACGTGGAGCCTGACGAGGTCTCCTCGGAGATGAGGGTGGAAACTGTCTTCCGTAGGATCAGGGAGGACGGCCCCTCGGGGATCATCGAGTACGGCTACAAGTTCAGGCCCCTATTGGAATAGCATCCTTTTCTTTTCGTACCCTTTTTGGACCACCGTAGGCAACATTTATACGATTTGACGGCATACCATACGTAAGGCGAGCCGTATGCCAACGGTTAAGACGACGATCAACATCGACGAGGAGACGTGGGACAGGTTCAAGAAAACAATCTCCTCCAGCGGCGGTAGCCTGAGGAACCTCAGTGGAGCGGTCGAGGAGGCGATCAGGAGCTTCAACACGGGCGAGATTCTGGCGGACTTCATGGAGGCCGTTGGCATCGACGGCGGATTCCCCTCCTTGAAGGAGGTCGAGGGGAGCAGGCCGGTGGCAGATACCTCGGCGGGGGAGGCTGTGAGGGCGATCAGGTATGAGAGAGCTGAGCGTCTACCTGGACACCAGCGGCGTCGTTAAGAGGTACGTGAAGGAGAGGGGCACCGAGGTCCTCGACAGGGTCTACAGTGAGGCCGAGAGGGGAAGAGTCAAGGTAGCCTTCTCGATCTGGAACGTCGGCGAGGCCCTGGGCGTATTTGACCGCTACCACAAGAGGGGGGCCATCTCTGAGGAGGAGTTCGGTTCCACTTTGAGCAACCTGACCTCGGAGACGGCGAAGATGCTGAGGCTTGGGGTCCTGCGGCTGCTTCCAATAACGTCGAAGAGCCTCGTGGAGTCCTGGGAGCTCGTCCTCAGGCATCACATATACGCCGCGGATGCCCTGCAGGTCGCCTCGGCAAGGGAAGCGGGTTGCGATTTGTTTCTAGGAGCTGACAACACCCTCCTCGAAGTGGTCGAAAAGGAGAATATGTCCAGTATCAACATTGAGACAGAACCTGAGACAGTCATGAAAAATCTGGACTCCATTTAAGTGGCATTTGTGAACTCTTGTGAATCTCGTTGATAGTTCAGGTGATGAGCGGGCTCATGGGCACCGAGCCAGGAGCTGTCGTTTTCGCTGTCAACACGAGGAGCAAGGGTTAAGACCTTCCACAGGCGATCTACGCCGAGGCAATCATATCATGGGATCGAGCATTTGGGCCCCGTCGAAGGACGTGAACAAGTACGTCGTCGACGGCGAGCTGCTAAAGAAGGTGGAGGGCGAGGTCTCCGGGGAGCGGGCTTGGGACCTGGTCTCCAAGATATCCCGGTTCCACCGCATCCGCGGGGGAGGTAAGGGTTCGGGCTACAATCAGTGCGTCGACTGGCTCGCGGGGGAGCTGGGGAAGATCGAGGGCTTGGAGGTGGAGGTCGTGAAGTTCAAGTCCGACGGCGTGTTGAAGTACTTTCAGTGGCTGTCACCGCTGGGCTGGAGGGCCACCGAGGCCGAGCTCTGGCTCACCGAGCCCGAGGAGAGGCTGGTCTCACGGTTCTCTGAGGACGCCGTCTGCCTGATGCCCTACTCGAAGGGGGGCGAAGTCGAGTCGGATGTGGTCTACGTCGGCGAGGGCAAGTCCGACGGTGACTACGAGGGCAAGGACGTCGAGGGGAGGCTGGTCTTCGCCGTCGGTGGCAACGGCACCAAGGTGCACAGGGAGGCGGTGCTGAAGAGGGGCGCCGCCGGGGTGCTGGTGGGGCCCTCGGACAGGGCGGACCGGATGGAGTACCCGGATCTCATCGAGGTGAGCCGGCTGGACACCAAGGGGGAAGAGGTAGAAAAGGCGGGATTCGGGTTTGCGCTGTCCCGGAGGCAGGTCAAGGAGCTCCTGCCCCTCTTCGAAGGCGATGAAACGGTCAGGATGAGGGCGCGCGTCGACGCCGAGCTCATCGAGGGGGAGATGCCCACCATCGACGCCAGGTTCGTGGGCACAGAGCTCCCAGGGCAGGAGGTGATTCTGATGGGCCACCTGGACCACTACAAGCCGGGGGCCAACGACAACGCTTCGGGGTGCGCAGGTTTGGTGGAGATCATCAGGAACATAGCGGACCTGGTAGGGAGGGGGAAGATCCCACCGCCGAGGAGGACCGTCAGGTTCCTGTTCCTGCCGGAGCTCCACGGCGCTACGGCGTACACCAGCAGGCACCAGGACGTGGGGGAGAGGGGGCTGGCGGGCATCAACCTAGACATGATCGGGGAGGACTACGGGCTCTGCAAGGCCAACTTCAACCTCACCTGCTCCCCCTACTCGGTGCCGGGGTACGTCGACGACGTCCTCGCCGACCTGCTGCCCTGGCTGGAGGGGGAGGGGTTCTACGAGCCCCGCGGCTCCAAGTACAGGTTCAACCACAGGGTGCAGGGCTACTCGGGGGGCTCGGACCACGTGATGTTCAACGACTCCGCTTTCTCGGTGCCCTCGGTGATGCTGGGGCACAGCAACGTGTTCCACCACACCAACATGGACACCACGGAGACCTGCGACCCCACGGAGATGAAGAGGATCATCTGCCTGGCGGAGGCCGCAGCGCTCTTCCTAGCCAACGCCGGGGACGAGGAGGCTCTGAGGGTCGCCAGGGAGGTCTACGGCCAGGCCGGGGTCAGGATGGCTGAGACGACAAAGGAGTCTCTGCAGCTGCTGCAGGGGCAGGCTTCGGACCCCGAGGGGAGGCTGGCGGAGGTGCACTGGAACGCGGCCCAGTACCCGGGGTTGCAGGCGGATGTCGAGGCCGGCAACGTGAGGAAGGCGAAGGAGCTCTGCGAGGGCGAGGAGGCGAAAGAGATGATTGACGGGCTGGCCGACGGCCTGCTAGTCCAGGCCGCGAGGGAGAAGGCCAGGATCGACACAGCCTACGGCCTCCTGCTGGAGAGGCACGGGCTGGCCGAAGAGCCTTATGCTCCCGATAAACTGTACGGGGAAGCGGCGAAACTGAAGCCTCGGCGCCTGTTCAAGGGGTCGTTGAGCAACGCCGTCCAGAGGATCAGGGAGGAGCTGGGTGACGAGCGTGCGGGTTGGTACGACGGCTACGTCGTGGGGCCGATGAGGGGGCTGGGCTCCAGGGCCTTCGAGATCTTGAACCTGATGGACGGCGAGCGGAGCCTGCTGGAGATAAGGCACCTCGTCTCCTTCGAGTTCCAGGAGACCGGGGTGGAGTTCTTGCTCCACTTCGCCGAGGATCTGAGGGAGATGGGGCTGATAGCCTACATCTGACCCCCTTTCCTACCGCATCCCAGTTTTTTGACCTGTACCCCTTTTCCTGTTGTAGTGCCTGCGAGCCTTCATGCGGTTGCCGCAGTCCCTCATGTCGCACCATCGCCGGCTGCGGTTCCGGCTGGTGTCCAGAAAGAGCCATCTGCACTCGTCGGCTGCGCATCTCCGGACCCTGTCGAGCCTGTCCGAGAGGAGCAGATCCGACGCCGACTTGGCGATTGGCCAGAGCAATCGATCGAGGCTGGTCCCAGTGGTGAACTCTTGACTGAAGCCCTCCTCAGAGGGGACTATCCTGGTGTTTTTAAGCGTCTCCGACAGCTCCTCGTTCAGGGCGTTCAAGTCCTCCACCTCGAGCTCTCTGCCGTCGATGACCGCAGAGAGGACGCCGTAGATTGCTTCACGCAGCGCTACGGCTCTCCCGCGGACTTCCTCTGCCTTTCCTGGAGACCTCTCCGCTTCCCTGCTGAGTGTTCCGTACTCGGTGTCGTCTAGGATCCCTAGCCTACGGCTCCAGTGGAGGAGGCCCACGTAGCCTTTGAGATGCTCCTGGGGGTCGTCTTTGCCCCTCCACGAGACCGTGTTGGCGAAGTCCAAGCAGAGGAGGGTCCCTACCAGCTTGGGTTCTGCGAAGTGCCGTGAGTGCGCCATGTTCTAACCAGTTATTGGTCTTTTGATGGTTATAAGTTTATATATAACCTGCATGACAATCTTCGACGGTTAGGAAGGACGCCGTACGAGGGAGATGTCGGAGATGGACCTGACTGAGGAGGTGCACCGGATGGCGCTGGAGGCCGGATTCACGGGGGTAGGGATCACCGCCCCGGAGAGGATGAGGGACCTGCCCCAAGGATGGGTCGCCGACGTGAAGGAGCTGCTCAGCCCAGAGGAGATCCTGCCCGGGGCGAAGTCGGTGGTCGTCCTGCTGTTCCACGCCTGGGACAGGTCCTTCTTCCTCCACATCGACCCCCCAGGATGGAAGGGGTACAGCTTCCACTCGGAGGACGAAGGGCTCGAGGGGTACTACATCGTCTACCAAGTGACGATGAGCAAGGCGTGGTCCATCGTGTCCCTACTCAGGGAGAAGGGGCACCGGGCGGTGCTGTCGACCTCGATCCCGATGAAGTCTGCCGCCGTCGCGTGCGGCCTGGGGTGCCACGGGAAGAGCACGCTGCTGCTGCACCCGGAGGTCGGCCCCAGGCTGGGGCTGATGACGGTCGTGACCACCGCCCTGCTGGAGGTGGACGAGCCCTTCGAGGGGGACCTCTGCGGGGACTGCACGAGGTGCATCGACGCCTGCCCCACGGGGGCCCTGGAACCCTACAGCGTGGAGATCATGCGCTGCATGGCGTACGCGTCGGAGAACCCAGGGAGGGAGGACATCCCGGCAGACGTGAGGGAGCTGGAGAGGAAGCTCATCGCGCGCCCCACCGGTAACAGCTTCCTGGAGTGCACGATCTGCATGGACGCCTGCCCCGTAGGAAGAGTTTCGTAAAACCTATGGAGTGTTTCTGCATCACAAGCTCGCTCAAGAATATTATGTTGAGTCCATCGAATGAATAACAATAAATTGATCTAGTTTTCGAGATGGGTCGTGCGGCAGAGATAGATCACCGAGCGATTGCCAAACAGGTCGTCCTCGTGGAGCCTTGTGACGCTCCCGGGCCTCGCAGGGAGGCTGCAGTAATCCATGTGCTCCGCCGGTGCCTTCATCCAGGCCATGATCAGGAAGGTGGAGGCGAAGCCGTGGGACACTATCACCGTGTCCAAGGCTCCCATCTCAAGGATGTCGGTAAGCGCCGCGCCGACCCTCTCCGCAACCTCTCTCCGGCTCTCGGCGCCAGCGTAGACCCGGTGGTCGAGCCTGTTCCCGTCCGATGGCTGGGGCTTGATCTGGTCTCTGAACCAGCTCTGCGGCTTCCCTTCGGCGTCCCCGTAGCTCATCTCCCTCAGCCTCGAGTCCGGCGTGGCAGGCCTCTGGAGGTGTCTGCCTATTATCTCCGCCGTCTCCGCGGCTCGCTTCAGGTCGGATGAGAAGAGCCGAACGTCGGTGGAGTCGACGGCTGATCTCAGGAATCGACCGGTCTTCTCCGCCTGTTCTCTCCCGAGGTCGGTCAGGGACGTGTCGTACCACCCGCCGACTCTCTCTTCGACGTGGTGGAGCGACTGGGCGTGGGTTACGACGTAGACGTTCCTCATGGGCTCTCGTCTGCTGGGAGCCTTGATAAATGTATGGCCATCGCGCGCAAAATGAGTTGAAGTGGAGCTTCCGGCGTCGACGACTACTCCGGGGGCTCGTCGTACACGTGTCGGCGGGTGCCGGCGTTCAGCCCGTAGACGAAGACGAACTTCTCACCGCCGTCGTTCAGTATCCTGTGTTTGGCCGCCGCGGGTATGTAGATGGCTGTGCCCGGCGTAGCGTCTATCTCCTCGTCGTCCACTGTCACCTTCGCGCTGCCGCTGAGCACGTAGTAGAACTCGGCGTCCTCCGGGTGGTGGTGGAGGCCGAGTATCTTCCCGGGGTCTAGGCTACCAACCCCCACGCAGAGGTCGTTCGATCCTGTCTCGCTCCAGATCAGGCGCTTGTAGTTGAGCCAGTCCCTGGCGTCGTCGTTCCTCCTCCACGGGACGTCCTCGAATCTGATGGCCTTCCTCACGGCGCTCATAGTTCTCACTCAAATTGTGCTGTTTCGCGTTTGATTTAATATTTTCTTGCGCGCCCGGGGAGGGAAACTGTGGGATTCCGGTTCGAATAAGTTCGGCCACAGTTAGAGTCCGATGGCTAGGCGGCGATCATCGGGCGCAGGCGCTGCATTTTCCCGAGCAGGTGGATCCGTAGACCATGCGGTTCTTTTGGTAGAGGTCCCTCCAGCAGTCCCTGCAGACCATTATCTTCCCCAGCTCCTTGTGAGCCGCCTCGAGGAGGCTGGTCTCCTCGCCGCCTTTAGAGCAGAGCGCGCACACGCCCATCGTGAGCCCTCACTGACGTTTAGACCTGGATTCGAGATTTATTTAAGGCGTGTGTATCAGCGAGGTCGGACGTGCCTTAACAAATTGACGCTTATGTGCATCAGTGACGCTTTCTTCAATGGTAGAGATGAGTGAAGGTCATCGGGCATTTCTACAACTCAAGCTCGCCGGAGGCTTTTCGAGGAGCCTTCTCATCCTCAGGTGGACTCCCTCGGCGGCCTCGCCATCGACGGACTTCATCTTCAGAAGTCTCAGAAGACCGTTTCGAGGAGGGTGTCGAAGCGGGTTGTATTGTCCCCTGGTCGGGCGATGAGACTCGCGCGCGACCTCCTACTTCGAGAGATCTGGATGGCCTAACCACAGGAAGAACGCGGGAAAGAGAAAATTTACGTGTAAATCGTGCGTGCACTGTTTATTTCATTGAACGGGGCCTGTACCTAAAGCCTGTCAGGGCGAAGGCTATCCCCCCCATAAACAGGACCACGCCGATGAACAGCAGGCTCTGGGGACTCCCGAAGGGTAGGATGAGGGACAATGCGCTTGTGAAGAGCCAGACGACGATTAGTATGAGCCCCAGGACTATCAGCATGGCCCCCTGTAAGACCTGGCCCAGGTCTATCTTGACGGGCAAGCCCGGGTTCTACTCCTCGATGAATATCCTGACGTAGCTGTCCCTGGACTTGACCTCTAGGAGCTCCGACTCGCCCTGGTCGATGGCCTCCCTCATGAGCTCATCGAGGTTGAAGTCGTCCCAGTCGACGTCCGTCCCCCAGACCTCCTCGCGGGCCTCCCTGGGCATCATCCTCATCATGCGCGGGGCCCACTTTGCGAGGTAGGAGGGGATCGTCACCTCCACTTCGGGCTCGCCGGACGGAGTGCTCGACTCCCAGACCAAGATCTTTAACTTAGCCATAGGTACACCAAGGTCCTAAATGAGTGCTCTTTTTTAATGGTTCCTCTTCACAGCCATGGAAAATGCTTGAGGCTCCGTGGTGGCGCGTGCGCGTCGCGTCAAGGTTCAATGTGCGCTCGCCAATCGGGCGTGTGTTAAAAGTTTTCACCTGTACGCGGGTAAGATGGATTATGGGATGATAGTATTGGACTTAAGTAATTTTTAGTATCGTGGGGGAGGGGATAGCGAGAGAGGTGAGGTCAATGAATGATATGCCTATCGCTGTGTGGATAGCCGTCGTCTTTTGATGCGTGTTTCTGCCGCTCATCGTTCGGGCACGGCGTAAAAAACAATGAAAACAAGCTGATGTGTGCCTCGACTGAGTGCTACAACGCACGCATGCGCGGGTGATCTCGTCGGAGTGGCGGTCGTTGTGGGAGCCTGCCGGGGAGGGTGTCGGCGATAGTCTTCCTGACCCAAGATCGGGCGATGAAGCTGCAGTCCGTCACAGAGGTAATCGCGCGCATTATTGTTCTATTTTCGAACAAGCCTCATTTATGGCTGTTATCTCTGGACCTGTCAGGAGGGCATCCTTGAGTGACGGGTCGTTTAGTTTCGAGGCCGTTTCTTCTATGAGGGCCTTCGCTTCAGCATAGTGCTCCTTGGCCTCTCTGGGGTCCCCGTGCTCTAAGAGTAGATTGCCGAGGCTGTGGTGGATCTGCCACAACAGGGGCGGGTAGCCTACCTGCTGGCCAGCTTCGAGGGCATCCTGCATCGACTCGATTGCCCCCTCTGTGTTGCCCATCTTCCCCAGCACCTTGGCCCTCAACTTGAGGCTCTTCGTGAGGTGCTTCTTGGCGCCAGCTTTTCTGGATATCGCCACCGCTTCGTCAGCGAGTTCCAGCGCCTCTGCGTAGTCGCCCTCGGCGAGGGACACCCCCCCGAGGCCACAGCATATCTTGATCTCATAGCGCCACTGGGCGCACTGCTGATATCGGCTCGCTCCCTTCGCCTCCTGGAAATATTTCC
>CP070784.1:1007300-1051846 GCA_020346605.1 Candidatus Bathyarchaeota archaeon
ACTCGCTCGGAGTCCTCCGCCCTGTGAAAACGGAAACTCCGCGAAGCTCATTGCCGCCGCGCGCCCAGCCTTACCATACGGTCTCGCTCTTGGTGGTCAGAGGACGCTCGGGCGGTGGGTCATGCCAATCTAGCCGGGCATACCTTTTGATTCCACAGAGCGTGCAGTACTCCCGGCACCATCTCCGAGCCAATGGTGATCGCAGAAAAGGGCGTTAAACCTCCTACCCTCTCTGATCAACCACCCCAGCATCTCGCGGGATGGCTTGTCCCGGCGCAGGCCAGTCAGCTCGAGCAGCTCGTAGTTCATAAGGCGTTCACCAGGAGTCTTCCATGCGTAACTCTCTAGCTCCGGGCAGGCCCTGGCGCGAATTATGGAGAACATCAACGTGTTGTTCCTCTCCGTAACATTCGTGGGGCTCCACCCATACGCGCTTCTCACCGCCTCCAGAGTTGTGATCCAACCTTGAACCTCTTCCTTTAGGCCGCCCTGAGCAACGGAATCTGCGTCCACCTGCCCCAGTAGAAACCTTTCAAGTCTCCGATACTCGCTCTGGATCGCCAGCTCCTCCAGTTCCTCCTCCGAGAGCCGTGACGACGCCTCTCCTGCCGCCTTGGATTGGATGCCTATGCCCCGCTTGCGCTTCAACTTCGAAGTTGAGAGCCCGTCATTGATGGTCTCATCGAGAATTTCGAGTTGACTCGAAACTGGAAACCTGTTGATCTCGATGGCGTGGGTGAGGCTGATCCTCCCGAGGTGTACGGCCTGCTTGATCTCCTCCTTCATCCCCGTCAGGGTCAGCAGGTCGTAGATGTACTGTACCTTGCCGCCGTACAATTCGGAGATCTGAAGGACACTGAGGCCGTGTACTTCTCTCAGCTTCCGGACCTGATATGCGATCTCAAGCGTGGTCAGGTTCTCGTGTGTGACGTTGTCTGATATGTTGTGGAGCTGGGCCTGAAGGTCCGTTATGTCCTCGTAGATCCTTGCCTCGATGGTCTCCCAGCCTAGGAGAAGGGCCGCCTTGACCCGGTGCCAGCCATAGATAATCTGGTGTTTCCCGCCAACCAACCGCAGGCCAACAGGGTTTCTTTGCCCGAACTTGCGCAGGTCCTCAGCAAGGTTGGCGATGCCCGTGAGGTCTATGTCGAGACGGGACATGAACCTCGTATCAGTGAGGTCTATGTCGCTGAGTCTTACCTTCACTATTTTAGAGCTGCTCATGTGTTGAGCCTCCGCATGTATATGTAAAAATAGCTATTAAGTGTTTTGTAAGACTATTTCCTACTAGGTACGACCAGTTCCTACTAGGTACGACCAGTTCCTACTAGGTACGACCAGTTCCTACTAGGTACGACTGCCCCCTGCGCGCGAAACAACCAAGGCCCTACTTCATATATCCACGCAAAATCTTGCGCGCGCGATAAATCCAGACAGTACCAAAGCAATTCGCGAGCTACGATTTCAACATCCGCGCAACACACGACAAGCAGCACGATTAATAAGCATACAACAAAAAACACATCTATCCGACGCTCGTGGGGTGACCAGGCTGCTCAGAGAGGAGACGCAGAGGACGCTGGTGAGGCACGGGATCCAGCTGGATCCTGCACTGGACGAGCAGCACCTCGTCGACCCCCTCGTCATCGACAGCCTCATAGAGAACGCCGAGGTCGGCGCTGGGGACACTACGCTGGAGATCGGCGCGGGCCTCGGTAACATCACCGTCCCCCTCGCCGCAAGATCCGGGAGGGTGGTCGCTGTAGAGAAGAATCCCAAGTTCATCCCACCGCTCGTGGAGCGGACCTTCACGCTCGCCAACGTCGAAATCATCAACGACAACGCCCTCGCCATGCGGCTCCCCTGCTTCACCAAGTTGGTCTCCAACCTCCCCTACAGCATCTGCGAGGCCGTCCTCAACAGGCTGACCCACACGGACTTCAACAAGGCATCCCTCATCGTGTCGTCCACATTCGCCAACACGATCACCGCAGACCCCGGAAACCTCCACTACAGCCACCTCACACTCGTTGCGAATACTTTCTACGAGATAGACAGGGTACAGGAGATAGAGCCGGGCTCGTACCACCCACCGTCCGGTGTCTCGACAAGCATGATAACGCTGAGCCCACGCGAAGCGGAGAACCGCGTCCAGGCGATCACCCATCGCCTCCTCCTCCACGAAGGGATGAAGCTCAGGAACGCACTGCGAGAGTCCCTCATATCCACATCCAGCAGATACGGAGGACCATCCACCAAGAGAGAGGCACGGCTGAGAGTCGAGGCGATGAACCTCTCGCCCATCATACTCGAGAAGAGGGTCGCCCGCCTCTCGCTCAACGATCTCCGAGCGCTGACCAGGGCCCTGCACGATCACATTTAAAACCCAGTGGTAAAACCCTCAGCTCCGCCGCTAGGAGCTCCGATAAACGTCATCCTCTCAGGGCTTTTTCGATCTCCGCCCTGAACGTAGCACCATCCGTGACGTAGGACTCTATGGGTCTGGCGTTCACCACCAGCCACTGGTTGCCCCTCTTCATGGACTCCTCTGGCCTTTCCCATGAGTCGATGAGCTCAACCGGCAGATCCGGGTCCACCTCCCCCAGCAACGTCTTCACCCTGGTTACGTGGGGCAGGGCGTACTCGCAAAGGGGCTCGTACAGCACAACGGCCCGCCCCCTGTCCTCATTCAGCGGCACGTATCTGGTCTCCTCCCTCGCCTCGTAGCTACCGTAGACACCAAGGTACATCTCGTTGAGCCCGTCGAAGAAGCCCATCCGAGAGTAAAAGTCCACCATCGACAGCCCCTCCCCCGTGTTGAAGGGCCTCGCGACGATGTAGCTGCACGTCCCCCCGCCGAGCACCGGGATCCCCATCCTGCAGTCGTCGACGAGCGCCTCCATCAGCGCGGTCCCCACCCCCATCCCCCGAGACTTCGGAAAGGGATTATAGACGCAGTGGACCACCACCACCCCCTCCCGGGGATAGGCGATGTACGGCACCGCGGCCTCGGGGTAGAACAGCACCTGCGCCACGGGGCCGTCGTCAAGATAGGCGATCTTAGTGCAGGGACCGTGCCGCTCCAGCATCCCCAGCAGCCAGCGCCGCTTCACCTCCATCCCCTCCCTCTGCAGGGGGTCGTCGAGCCTGCTGTGGCTGCAGACCCTGAAGACATCGTCCACGTTCCCCTCGTTCACGTCCTCGACCCTGAGCATAAAGCCTCAACCAAGTGGGGAATATGACAGGAGACTCTAATGTTTACCGATTCGGGAAATAGATCGATGGAATCACTCATATAGGATCGTTCAACAGATATCTGATCCGTTCGGCTCGATATTTGACAGTCAGGAGGTTGACACCCGTGGTGGACGTCTGGGGTTGGATGGGCGGCCTGGTGCAGAGCTACGGCTATGCCGGGGCGTTCCTGATCTCCATTTTCGGCAACTTCACCATCTTCTTCCCAGTGCCCTTCGTCATCACCATATACGCCTTTGGTGCGACCCTTAACCCATTGCTCCTGGGGCTGGTCTGCGGCCTCGGCTCCACCGTGGGGGAGTTCTCCGCGTACCTCGTCGGAATGGGGGGGCGCAGGGTCATCAACGAGAGGTACGGCGAAAAGCTCGAGAGCGCCAAGATCCTGGTCCAGAGGCACGGCATGCTCGTCATCTTCCTCTTCGCCCTGCTCCCGCTGCCCGACGACCTTATACTGATCCCCCTGGGGATGCTCCGCTACGACCTCCGCAAGGCCCTGGTAGCCGCCTTCCTCGGCAAGGTGGGGATGTGCGTCGCAGTCGCCTACGCAGGCAGGTACAGCTTCACCGTGGTCAGGGACCTCTTCGAGTCCAGCGGCATCCTCGGGGGCGTCGGCTCCGTCGTCATCCTCGCCATAATCATCCTAGCCCTGCTTAGGGTGGACTGGGCCCAGTTCGTGAACGCCCAGCCTAAGGGAGTCGAAGAGGGCTAGACACTGTTCGTGATGAGCAGGTCGTGGCCCGAGTTCCTGCTCGAGACCTTGCTGCTGATCATCCTGCGGGTGATGAACGAGTGGAACGATAAGCCCTCGCATCCGCTGTAAAGATCCCTGATCGCTTCGGTGTCGGAGTTGCTCAGCACGAAGACGACGCCCACTTCGTCGAGCCTGACGCAGAGGTCCCTGAGCCGCTCCTGGTCCTCCATGCCGAAGCCTTCAGCGGAGTAGTCCGTGAAGTTCGCCGTCTCGCTCGCAGGATGGTACGGCGGATCCAGGTAGCAGACGTCCCCCCTCCTGACCACGTCGAGGACGTAGGTGAAGTCGCCGCACCGGATGTCCACCTTCCTCAGCAGCTCGCTTGTCCTCATCAAGCTCCTCTTGGACACGATTTTTGGGTTTTCGTAGCGCCCGAATGGGACATTAAACTCACCCCTAGAGTTGACCCTGTAGAGGCCGTTGTACGCCGTCTTGTTCAGGTATAAGAAGAGGGCGGCGTCCTCGACGTCTGAGAGCCCCGGAGAGTTGAACCTGCTCCTACGGGCGTAGTACTCCTCATCGTCGTACCTATATCTGGAGGCCTCCTCGATGAGCTCCTCGGGCCTATCCCTGACCATCCTGTAGAAGTTTATTAGCCGCGGGTTCACGTCGTTGATGGAGCCCCCGACGGGCGCGATGTGGAAGAACACCGCCCCGCCCCCGAAGAAGGGTTCATGGTACCTCCTCTCCGCGTAGTCCGACGGAAGGAGCCCCACTATCCTCTCGACCAGACTCCTCTTCCCACCGGCCCACTTGAGGGGGGGTCTCATCGCTGTCCTCGGATAAGGATAGATGATTGATTGTATAAAACTAGAGGGCGGTGAACCCCTCGACTGTCTTGGCATCTAGGCGCTTGATGAGCTCAATGACGAGGCGGATGGCGTTCTCGACGTCCTCGAGACTCAGCAGCCCCACGTGACTGTGGATATGCCGCGTCGGCACGGTGAGCACCACCGAGGGGCAGCCCGCCCTATTGACGTGGATCCTGCCCGCGTCCGTTCCTCCCCCAGAGACCTGGCTGAGCTGCAGCGGGATCTCCGCCTGCTTGGCGACGTTGATCACGAACTCCTTCAGGGGCTGGTTGGGGATCATGCTCCTGTCGTAGGTGATGAGCCCCGGCCCTTTCCCCATCTTGGTCTGGGCCTCGTGCGGCTTGATCCCGGGGACGTCCCCCGCTATGTCCACCTCCAGGACGATGGAGACGTCGGGGTCGACGACGTGGGCCGTGGTCTGGGCGCCCCTGAGGCCCACCTCTTCCTGGACCGTAGCAGATCCGTAAGCGGCGTTGGGGTGCTCAATTCCCTGCTCCTTGATCCGGCGAATCGCCTCCATAAGGACGAAGGCTCCGATGCGGTCGTCGAAGGCCTTGCCCATTGCAACCTTGCCGTTCTGGATGACGCTGAAGGGGCTCCAGGGGACGATGGGGTCCCCCACCTTGACGCCCGTCTCCCCGGCCTCCTCCTCGCTGGTTGCTCCGATGTCGATGAACATGTCCTTGGTGGCCACCACCTTGTTCCTCTCTTCCTGCGGCAGGATGTGGGGAGGCTTGGAGGCGATGATCCCCTGGATCAGACCCTTGCTAGTGCGGATCACAACCCTCTGACCGAGCAGCACCTGGCTCCACCAGCCGCCCAGCGTGTTGAACGTGAGGTACCCCTCCTTCGAGATGGAGGAGACGATAAATCCGATCTCATCCGTGTGCCCGGCGAGGAGCAGCCTAGGCCTCTCGTGGCTACCCTTCGCAAGGAACGTGACGGAGCCCAGCTTGTCCACAATGACGTCGTCGGCGTACTCCTCCATGTACTCCTTGCAGATGGCGTTCACCTCTCTCTCGAAGCCTGAGGGGCCGAACGCCTCCATCATGACCTTCATCAGATCAAGAGACTTGCTGTCAAGCATGACCAATCACCCAACTAGTGAGTCCAATCCAATAAAGGGTTATCTGACGGGCTAGAGCTCCCTCTCGATGTGAAAGGAACCAGGGACATGTTACTTGAGTATCTTCCTGCTCGTCGTGATATACCCCGAGTGCCCGAGCATCTGGGTCTGGGGGCGTGTCCTGTTCTCGGCGACGGTGATGTGCCTGAGGATGAGCTCGACCGTGTCTACCTCAATGAAAGGGTGCTCCCTGAGCGCAGCCACAGTCTTCATCACCTGCTCTATCGTGGGGCTGAAGGATGCGAATATGCCGCCCCCGGCTAGGGCATCGGATGCATGGGGCACCACGATCCAGGGAGTGGCTAGGTCCAGCACCACGGCGTCGACGTTTTTCTCTTCGATCCCCTCGGTGACATCGCCCTCCTTGAGCTCGACGTACGCCATGAGGCTAGCCCGTTCGATGTTGCCCCTCGCAACTGCCTGGAAGGCGGGGTTGATCTCGTAGCTGTAGATCCTTCCTTCTGGCCTCACCGAGTCAGCCAGGGCCATGGTGAGGGCTCCGCTCCCGGTCCCAGCCTCTACAACTCTGCTGCCCGAACTGATGTCGAGCTGCTGAAGCAGGTAGCCGATGTCTTTAGGGTAGAGGACCTGAGTCCTCCTTTCGGTCTTTATGATCCTGTCCCTGATCAGGGGCCTGAGCGCGTAAAACGACGCGCCGAGGCTGCTGACGACGGGGGAGCCGAAGGGCTTTCCGATCAGGTCACCGAGCTCTACGAAGCCCTTGTGGGTGTGAAACTGCTTGCCAGCTTCCACCCTGACCATGTACGTTCTCCTGTTGTCCAGGTAGAGGACCACGTCGTCGCCCTCGTCTATCGCACTCATCAAGCACCTACTGGGGGCTCGGGTAATTTAATCCTGACCCTGGAGTGAGCCGATCTCATTTCTCAGACTCACTCAAGGAGGAGTTGCCTTTGGAGTTGGTGAATGTAGTAATTATGAATTCAGATACGGTTCTCCCAAACTAACTTTTCCCTGAGCCTCATGATGCGATCATCCAGGGATTCCATTCTCTCAGGATCGAACGGAACCCACATGACGCTGTCTGTCGGTTGACCGTGGAGTTCCTCGCTTGTGCAGATTGTCACACGGCACTTTCTTTGTCCCCTGTCGAAGGGCACACAGTCAAGGCAGTTCATCGCCTTCGCGAGGCGCATGAGGGCCATCCTCTTGAAGGGGTCGTCCAAGTCGTAGTCCTCGGCCCTCTCGTAGTTGATCTCGATCTCTCTCCCTGTATCAGAGTACAGCATGTACTCCTCCCCGTTGATGCGATAGGGAACAGGATAGATGTACCTCCTGTACACCCTGAGGAGGTATCTCTTTCCCTCGAACACGACATTGAACCCCTTCCCCATGGAGGTCGAGCACCGGACAACATTAATATCAACTGGATTTATTAAATCGGTCCCCGTTCCTTCCATGCAGTACCCACAGTTAGAGGCTGTCAGATTGAAGCGCATGAAATTCGGATACTACCTGAGACCCGCGGAGACCTACTCCGGGATGCTGGAGCTCGCACGCCACTCGGAGGAGCTAGGGCTCTGGGGGGTCTTCCTCAATGACCACGTCCACGGCATGCGCGAGGGGGGCATGGAGCCCTATCTCGAGGCCTGGACCGCTCTAGCGGGGATCGGCGTGCAGACGAGGAGGATAAGGCTGGGACACATAGTTCTCTTCAACTCGTTGAGGAACCCGGCGTTCCTGGCTAAGTCTATCTCCACGCTCGACGTGATGACCGGCGGTAGGTACGAGGTACTACTGGGAGCCGGATGGAATGAACCGGAGTACGACGGCTACGACCTGATGGAGCTAGGTAGGGGGATGCCGCCGGCGAAGGAGAGGGTGGACCGGCTGAAAGAGAGCCTCCAGATCCTAAGGGGAATGTTCACCAACGAGACCTTCTCCTTCGAGGGTAAATACTGGAGGCTCAAGGACGCGATCAACATCCCCCAGCCCGTGCAGGATCCCATGAGGATCAGCGTCGGCGGAAGCAAGCCCAGGATGGTCAAAATTGCCGCCAAATACGCCGACGGGCTCAACACCGGAGGGAGCCTGAACGACTTCAAGTCCATCTTGGAGCGCCTCGTCACCGCCCTGGATAGGAACGGAAAGAGGCTTGAGGACTTCTTCTTCTCGGGCTTCGCCCCCCAGGTCACAGTCTCGAGGAACGAGGAGGAGTACGTTTCTCTGGCGAAGAGGGTCGCCCAACGCTCCTCCAGGTCCCTAGCCGAAGCCAAGGCGAATATATTCGCCGGTACTCCCGAAGTGCTCGTCGACAAGTTCAGACAGGCACAGGACCTCGGTGTGAAAATGATCGTTGTCTATGTTAGACCAGCTTCCACGATATCGGAGATGAAGGAGCAGCTCACAAGGTTCTGTGACATGGTGATGAACCAGATCTGAGAGCACGAGTCTCTATCTTCATCCTTTACATGAGGTTGGTAGCAACCCAGATGATTTTCACAGTTTTACGCTGATCTCGATCCCGTCCCATCCCACGGGTATGTGCTCGCTGTCGTACTTCCCCGAGTTCCTGACGTAGTCTAGGTACACACCCATTGAACGGTGGAAGCTCCCCACGTTGTCAGCGACGACGACGCTGCCCGCATGTAGTCTTTCTTCGACAAGCATCAGGTATTTGAGGTACTCGTGTTTTGCGGCGTCTAGGAAGACCATATCGATCTCCCCATCGACGGTCGGGATGAGCTCCAGGGCGTCGCCGACAAGGACCCTAATCCGTGCCCTCAGCCTCGCCTCCCTGATGTTCTCTCTCGCGCTCTCGGCCTCGTCTTCGTCGATCTCGATCGTGATCAGCTCCGCTCCGTCATCTAACTCCATCCCCATCAAGATCGCCGAGTAACCCACGAGGGTTCCGACCTCCAGTATCCGCCTAGGCTTGAACCTGCGCACCACGTCTACGAGGATCCTTCCTTTCTCGCGACCTAGGATCGGGAGGTACCAACGCCTCCTGGATCCCTCTATGTTTCTGAGAACCTGTTCCGCCCTGCTCTTTTCCATCGATGGTCTATGAGGGGCCTCGCCTTAAAAACGTGTGAAGGTCGGCTTATGAGGGTTTATATAAGGGGATTGAGAGTGGGGTGTAGGTGTGTTGCCGTAGACCTCAGTGACTCCATCGGCCTCCTGTTGTTGATAGGCTCCAACATATTCGGTGTCTACGCCCTGTACAAGATACTGCAGATGTCCTACTGGTTTCTGAAGGACAGGTCGAAGGAAGAGGATCTGTAGAGCCCTTGAAAATACCCCGACCTCGTTGTCGGCTTCTCTCCTGTCAGGATCTTACAGACCTCATTGATGAGCGCGATTTTACCAGTACCAACTCAAACGATTTTAAGCCAAACGGTCGACGTAATAGACTGATAGCGGTGGTACAAGTATGAGGAACGAGCTCAAGAGAAGGTTGAAGCGCGGCGAGCAGGTTTACGGGTCCTGGATAACCATCGAGAGCCCGTTGTGCACCGAATGGCTGTCCATGTTGGGATTAGACTACTTCGTCTTCGACACCGAGCACAGCCCCTTGGACATATACCAGTGTCAGACGCTGATGCAGGCCATGAGGGGCGACTCTAAGACGATCCCCATTGTGCGCCCCTGGTGGAACGACATAGTCGCTATAAAGCGAGCCCTAGACATAGGTGCCTACGGCGTCCTCGTCCCCTGGGTCAATAACAAGGATCAGGCGGAGATGGCCGTCAAGGCCACAAGATACCCTCCCGAGGGGCTTAGGGGGACCGGGCCGCGGAGGGCGGAGTATTTCGACCCCGAATATTACGAGACGGTGAACGATGAGCTCCTCGTCATCTGCCAGATCGAGACCAAGGAGGCCGTGACCAACATCGAGGAGATAGTCTCCGTCGAAGGGGTCGACGTGTCCTACATCGGCCCCGCGGATCTATCGGCGTCCCACGGGCACCTCAACGACAAGTCCCACCCCAACGTCCAGAAGGCGATCGACAGGGTCTACGACGCCACTGTCGCAGCGGGCAAGGCCACGGGCATCCACATGGCGTCTGGCACGTCCATACGTGAGCGAATGGAGAAGGGGTACAACTTCATAACTATCTCGAACGACATGAACCTCCTAAAGAAAGGTGCCATCGACACGCTGAAGGAGCTGGGCCTGAGGTAGGCCCCCTCACTCGAACTCCACCGTGGCCGGGGGCTTTGGGGTCACGTCGTAGAAGACCTTCACGACCTTCGGGCAGGTCTCCAGTATGCCCTCCGCCGTCTTTTCCAGGATGTCCCAGGGGATCTCCGTGATCTGAGCCGTAAGGAAATCCTGTGTCTCCACCGCCCTCATCGTGACGTAGTAGCCTTCGCCCCTCCTGTCAGCGACCAGGTAGAGCACCCTGGAGATGCCTGCCTCAGGAGGCTGCACCGCCTTCCTCATCCTCTCCAGCTCCGTGTAGTCGAACCTTCCTCCCCTTTCCACCTCGATGCCCACGACGTAGCCGTAGGTTCTACTCCCCTCAACCATGCCGGTCCCTCTCTCCTTGAGGTAGTAGGTGGACACCGCCTCAAGCTCGACTCCTAGGGCTTCCTCCACCGCACTTCTGACTCTTGGCGGAGCCTCCTCGGTCTCCCCGTCGAAGATGACCGAGAAGTACTGGGCGGGTTTCAGCTTCTTCAGCTCCTCCTCCACGACGGCCGTCGAGGCTTTGAGCTGAACTAGCTTCTCCTCCGTGATCTCGCCTGGAACCCTCACCGAGAGCCCTGGCCCTGGGAAGGGCTGCCTCTCGGAGGCCTCCGGTGGCGCGCCCAGGTATCTGGCGACCTGCCTCACCTGGTATTTGTAGAGGGAGGCGATGGGCTCTACCACGGTGTAGCCGAACCTTTCGACCGGGTCGATGCCGATCTGCTCCAGGATGTTGTGCTGCGTCTTGATGCCGCCCGCAGTCTCCTCTATGTCGGCTCTGATAGTCCCCTGAACTAGGTACCTGCACCCTTCGGCCTTCGCCGCGTCGCTGAGAGTCCGGTAGAAGGTCTCTCTGAAGGCCTTTCTCTTCTCCTCTGCGTCCACCAGCCCGGATAGGGCGTCCATGAACCTCTTCCTCTCGTTGAGCACCTTGACTGGGAGATCCAGTGGAGGAGCTGAGAGCATCGCCTTCACCTTCTCGGGCTCGTTGAGGCGCATGAAGTTGTCGTCTATGAAGACGCAGACCAGGTTGTCGCCCAGAGCCCTGTAGGTTATCACAGCAGATACAGTGCTGTCGACCCCTCCCGAGACGGCTATCAGCGCCCTCTCGTCTCCGAGGACCACCTTAACAGCTTTGACCTGTCCGTCAATGAATGATGCGACGTCGAGTTCCGACATTTTACACAGAGCCTATGACAATCGCATCGCATAAAAAAGTTGAGACCATCACCTCGGGAAGCCCAACTTACGAATTTTGAATTCTTTCGTTGCCTACCAAGAGTTTCGCCAATGTCGGCTGTGTCTGGACAAACAGCTTCTAAACTCATCCTATGTCTGGGGAAGAATATATATCCAGAGCAGGTGCACCCACCTCCAGTGAGGTGCATGACCTACGATCTGATTTTACAGGGAGGCAGGATCATCGATGGAACCGGTAACCCTTGGTATTGGGGAGATCTGGCCATCAAAGACGGCAAGATAGCCGCCATTGGTACACTCGACAGCTCCAAGGCCGATTCTGTCCTTGATGTTAAAGGCCTCGTAGTGGTGCCCGGGTTCATCGACGCTCACAGCCATGCCGACAGGTCTACCCTGTACTTCCGAGAGATGAAGAGCCTTGTTATGCAGGGGATAACCACAGTCGTCGGCGGGCAGTGCGGTGGAAGCCCTGCCCCAGTTGATCCGAGTCTCAGGGAGGAGATGGAGGCGAGGAGGGCGAAGGTTCTTCCTCCGGAGGTTGATCCCAGCATCACTTGGACCACCTTCGATGACTACCTCAGATTGGAGAAGGAGAGCGGGCTGGGAACGAACGTCGCCCACCTCGTGGGCCACGGCACCATCAGGATCGCCTCCATGGGCCGCGAAGCCCGGGACCCGACCCCCGAGGAGCTGAAGAGGATGCGGGAGCTCACCGCAGAGGCGATGGAGGCGGGGGCCTTCGGCATCAGCACGGGATTGATCTATCCCCCAGGTATCTTCGCGAAGACCGATGAGATAGTAGAGCTCGCTAAGGTGGCGGCCAGGTATGGCGGAGTCTACGACTCCCACATAAGGGGCGAGGGAAAGACACTGATGGAGTCCCTGGAGGAGGCGATCGCCATCGGAGAGAGGGCTGGAATCCCGGTTCAGATCAGCCACCACAAGGCTGCTACCAAGTCCATCTGGGGAAAAAGCGTCGAGAGCCTCAGGCTGCTGGAGGAGGCCAGGGAAAGGGGGGTGGACGTGACGGTGGACCAGTACCCCTATAGAGCCGGGTCAACGTCGTTGGCGACCTGTCTGCCCCCGTGGGCCCACGACGGTGGGATAGAGAAGCTCCTTGAGCGGCTCGGTGACCCCGATGCGAGGGCGAGGATGAGGAGCGACATCGAAGAGGGCATCCCAGGTTGGGAGAACTTCGCGGGAGAACTGGGCTGGGAGAACGTCATGGTGAGCTCGGTGAAGTCCGACGAGAACAAACCCTTCGAGGGGAAGAACCTCGAGGAGATATGTGAGATGAGGGGGGACGCTGACGCCTTCGCGACGCTGTTCGACCTCATCCTCGAGGAGGAGGGCTCAGTGAGCATGATCATCTTCGCCATGGACGAGGGGGACGTCCGCCGGATAATGGGCCATCCACTGCAGATGGTGGGCACCGACTCGGGAGCCAGCGCTGCAGACGGGTTTATGCGCCGCGGTAAGCCCCATCCCAGAGGCTACGGTTCTTACCCGAAGATACTCGGCAGGTACGTACGCGAGCTCGGAGTGCTCGGGCTCGAGGAGGCGGTGAGGAAGATGACCTCCTTCCCCGCCCAGAGATTCGGTATCTCTGACAGGGGAATCCTGAGGCCGGGGATGTGGGCCGATGTCGTCGTCTTCGACCCCAAGACCGTCACGGACAAGGCCACGTACCAGGACCCACACCAGTACCCGGAGGGGCTGGAATATGTCTTAGTGAACGGTAGGATCGCCGTCGAGAAAGGGAAGCACACTGGCACACTCGCAGGGGGGACCCTACGGAGGAACCAATGACACGGCTCAACCTCCAAACCTTTTAAACAACTGCCCCTGTAACGCTACCCGAACAGACACGGAAGAGTTCGAGGGGAGACGTATACGGAGACCGGATCTAGGGTGAGGCCGTGAACCACTCCAATTTTCTCGTCGTCGGCAGCGGGTTAGCGGGGCTCAGCTTCGCTCTGAGGGCGGCAGAGCTGGGTGAAGTCACGGTCATCACCAAAAAGGCTTTGATGGACTCTAACAGCAGCCTCGCCCAGGGTGGCATCGCAGCGGTCCTGGGAGCCGACGATAGCTTCGAGAATCACATCGACGATACAATTAGGGTGGGTAAAGGTCTCTGTGACAGGAGAGCCGTCGAGCTGTTGGTGAGGAGGGGCCCCGAACTGATAGGATGGCTCATGGGCCTCGGGGTCGAGTTCGACAGGATGGGTGACGTCCTCGACCTCGGAAAGGAGGGTGGCCACAGCAGGCGGAGGGTGGCCCACTCCGGCGACCTGACCGGGAGCGCCGTCCAGGAGGTCATGGTCCAGCGTGTGAAGGAGAGCCCCGCCATCGAGATTAGGGAGAAAGTGGTAGCCGTTGACCTCGTCGTCCACGAAGGCTCCTGTCGTGGGATCCGCGCCCTGGATGTGGAAAGGAGCCGTCTGGTCAACTTCCAAGCTCCTGTCACGGTGCTTGCCACAGGTGGCGTGGGGCAACTCTACGCCAAGACATCGAATCCCGCGGTGGCGACGGGGGACGGCGTGGCTATGGCCTGGTGGGCGGGGGCAGAGTTGGCGGACATGGAGTTCACCCAGTTCCATCCCACTGTGCTCAACGTCGGCACAAGCCCTTTCTTCCTGATCTCGGAGACCGTCCGTGGTGAGGGGGGGATACTGAGGAACAACAGCGAGGAGGCCTTCATGAAGGGGATCCACCGGCTAGGAGACCTCGCCCCCAGGGACATCGTCTCCAGGGCGATGGTGGAGGAGCAGAAGAGGGGGCAGGTCTACCTCGACGTCCGCCACAAGGGGGAGCCCTTCCTAAGGAGGAGGTTCCCCACCATTTATCAGCGGTGCGCCGAGGAGGGCTACTCGATGGTCCGTGACCTGATCCCTGTCTCACCCGCCGCCCACTATCTATGCGGGGGGATCAAGGTCAACGAGTACGGCGAGACAAGCATTCCCGGGCTTCTCGCCTTTGGGGAGTGTTCGTGCACCGGGATACATGGGGCGAACAGGATGGCCAGCAACTCCATGCTGGAGTGCCTCGTCTTCACGTCTCTAGCCTTCGAGAAGATCAGACCGCATGAGGGGTCCGTGGATCTGTCCCCCATGGAGAGGGAGGTTCAAATCGTAGACACGCCTGAGGCACACGTACTGAGGTCCCACCTCCAGGATGTCATGTGGGACTCAACGGGGATCAACAGGAGCGTCGCGGGCCTCAAGCAGGTCATCGTCGAGCTGCGTGAGATCGAGGAACGCGCTGAGAGCCTGCTGAGCCGCGGCATGAACACCGATCTCATCGAGCTCCACAGCATGGTCGCCGTCGCAAGACTGATCACACGGGCAGCGTTGACGAGGAGGGAGAGCCGGGGTACCCACTACCTTGCGGACCACCCAAGAAGAGACGACGAGAACTGGTTGAAGCACATAGTCTTCAAGGGAAACCGGATTAAGGTGGAGGACCACCGGACCTGATGTTTAATGTGTGAAACGTATCAGAGTTCGGGGTCTATCCCTAGCTCCTCGCAGAGTTTGGTGATCTGCTCCCAGGTGCTGTCAGGGATGGGGATGCCGTCCCTCAGCCTCTGCTCTTTGGACTCCCACTCTGGCTCGCCTGGCACGAGGACCCGCTCGCCGGGCTCTGGCTCGATATTCTTCACGTAGTCTATTATTTCGTCCGTCCCCTGCTTGAGTGCCTCGAGGCCGACGAAGGCGTCAGGGTTCAGGGCTATGGCGAGGACGCCGTTGGTGGAAGGAGGCACCCTGTCTGGATCTGGGCCGACTCTAGATCCGGTCAGGACAGCTCCGAGAAGCTCGGTGAGGAGCTGGAGGCAGTAGCCCTTGTGCTCACCGAAGGGGAGGAGCCATCCCCCCTCCCTGGTGGCTCTGGGGTCGTCCGTGGGCTTCCCGTCTTTGTCCTTCACCCAGTGGAGCGGTATCTTTTCCTCCTTGGCCCTGGCCACGCTGAGCTTGCCGGCCGCCACCATTGACGTTGCGTAGTCCACGAGGAAGGGCTTCGCTTCCCCTGTGGGAACTGCAGCGCTGAACGGGTTGGTGCCGAAGGCCTTGCCCATGCCGTGATAGACCGAGACCGAGGGGCCGCCGACGTTGACGAAGAGCATGGCGACCACCCCCTGTTGGGCTGCCCAGTTGGTGTAGTAGCCGAGCCGGCCGATGTGGTTGCAGTTGAAGGCTCCGATAGCGCTCACGACGTTCTCTTTTGCCTTCTCGACGGCGACTTCGATCAGGTGCTTCGCCGTGACTTGGCCGGGGGCGTAGTGGCCGTCGATGAGGGCGGAGTTCGTGGTCTCCTTCACGATCTCCGGCTCAGCGTTGACGTCGATGTGCCCGTTCTTGATGCGGTTCGAATATGCCGCGAAGTATGTGACGCCGTGGGAGTCGTGTCCGGTCAGGTTCGCTTCGACCAGTGTACCGGATAGGAACTCCGCCTTCTCTCGGGCCAGGCCTTGGGCTGTGAAGATCTCGACACCCAGCTGCCTGAGCTTGTCGGCCGCAAAGAGTTTCATGGCGTATGATAGCTGCCTAGATCTATAAAGAATTGAGGGGTTTCGCCCTCTTACTTCGGGACGAGCTTGCCGATGCCCTCAAGGAAAGACTCGATGTCCTCTCTCTCTATTCCGTAGTGAGTGCAGAGCCTCACCCTGGAGCCGTATCCCCTGCTCTTCCAGCCAAGCTTGGCGCAGGCTTCGCCCCAGTCGACTCCGTTCCAGCCTACGCTGGAGAGGTCGATGTACACCATGTTCGTCTTTACGGGGTTCAGTATCTTGATGCCCAGCTCCTTCAGGCCGTCCGCTAGGAGTGCGGCGTTCACGTGGTCATCTGCGAGCCTGTCCACCATCTTGGTCAGGGCGACGATGCCGGGAGCAGCGATGATGCCAGCCTGGCGCATGCCCCCGCCCAGCATCTTCCTGTGCTTCCTCGCCTTCTTGACGAGCTCCTCGGACCCCACCACAACGGAACCCACCGGCGCCGCGAGGCCCTTTGAGAGGCAGAACTGGACCGTGTCAGTGTACCTTGCCACCTCCTTGACTTCGACGCCGAGGGCGATGGCAGCGTTGAAGACCCTGGCCCCGTCGAGGTGTACACCTATGCCTGCTTCCTTCGCCACGTCCCAGTTGGACTTCATCTGCTCGATGGTCAGCGGTATTCCTCCGGCGGAGTTGTGTGTGTTCTCGATGCAGAGCAGGCCTGTGCTCGGGAAGTGGATGTTGTCGGCCCTGATTGCGGCTCGGATGTCCTCGGGCTTCATCCATCCCAGCTCCCCCTGGATTGTCCTGGCCATCAGGCTTCCCATCACCGCCAGCCCCCCCACCTCGTTCACGTAGATGTGGCTGCGCGCCTCGAGGATGATCTCGTCGCCCCTGTTGGTGTGCGCCAGCACGGCGACGGCGTTCCCCATCGTGCCGCTTGTAACGAAGAGCCCAGCCTCCTTCCCCAACATTTCGGCAGCTAGGTTTTCCAGTTTATTTACAGATGGGTCCTCGCCGTACACATCGTCTCCTAACGGGGCCTTCGCCGCTGCCTCCTTCATCTCCGGCGATGGTAGGGTCACTGTGTCGCTCCTGAAGTCGAGGTTCTTCTCAACCATAAACGTCAACCTTCTGTACAGTAGGCTAGGAGGTTACTTAAGGCGTTTAAGCTCGCTGGGATGCCTTGCTGTACGCTAGCTTGATGTGTTCGCCGGCGTCTTTGAAGACTGGGCTACCGTGGCCGGGCATCATGATGTCGACCTCCAGCTCGGAGAGCTTCCTGAGGGATTCGATGATGGCGGTCAGGCTGCCGGACTCGCTGTAGTAGTTCCCGTAGCGGCCGTCGGCGAAGGCGGTGTCACCTGAGAACAGGATCTTCTCGTCCCTGTTGTAGAGGCACATACCCCCCTCGGTATGGCCCGGCGTCCAGATGACCTCGAGGGGCCAGAGCTCCGTCTCGATGACGTCCCCCTCCTCCACTTTCACGAGGTTGGGTCCGAAGCGGGAGGCGATGTACATCGTGTCCAGTGTGTGGACGAATATCTTGGGATCCGCTTTCTGGAGTATTATGAAGGCCCCCATGGCGTGGTCGTGGTGGGCGTGCGATAGGATGACGCCCTTCACCTTGTCGGGCGTCACGCCCAGCTCCTCGAGCTGGGGCCAGATGGGGTTGGCGTAGTTCCCGACGCCGGTGTCCACAACGACGGCCTCGTCCTTGCCGATGACGTAAACATTACTGCAGAGCCCCTCGCCAACTATCAGGCTCACGTTCTTCAGCTTCTCGTGGTACTCTTCCAGGTCGAAGATCCGGGGCATGATTGGTCGAAGACAGGAGTGTTGCTGACGTTAAAAAATCCTTCCAATCCCGAGTCTGAGATGGAGATCTGCTCCCTCAGATGATCCGCTTCAGCTTCAACTTTAGGAGCAGGTAGTTGCCGTCGTACTCGTAGGTGTAGTCGTCCATCTCGAACCCTTCGGGCAGGCTGTAGCTCCTCTGGAACGAGGAATCGAGTCTGCTGCGGAGATGAATGACCCCTCCCAGTCCCTCGAGATAGACCGTCTTCTTCAGCTGTTTGGGGATCTCGATTGTAATCATGTATTCCGTCACCTCGGACTCTGGTGGCCTCACCTCCCACCTGTAGGAGTTGTAGACCTCCTGTCTTCTCCTCCTCGTGAACATGTACCATGGTAGCAGAGACGTCGCGAGGAAGATGCCCAGGAAGATTAGCGACAGGATTGCTGCGGCCGTCCCGCTGACGTTGCCTATCACGAATGGGAATAGAACTATCACCCCCTCTCCATCTTCGGGAATGAAGGCCATCGAAGTGATCATCAGCCCGAAGGCGATGAACAGCATGCCCAAAATCCTCAGCCCCGCTGAGGAGACTCCACTCGACGGGGAACTCCTTGCGTCTGGGGCGATCATAACCCTGATCCGAGCACATTCCACGCAGAGCTCATCGAAGCCATAGAAGCACCTATCGCAGACGACGCGACCGCACCTCACGCAGTAAGTGTCGGCGTCGGGGTTTCCGCATATCTCGCAACGAGGCGTCCCGTTCACCACCTTAGGAGATCCGGCTGGTAAGCGTTTATGGTGAAGAGAAAGATCAACAGTATCGCCGTAGCGACCCCGATGAGGATCCACCTCCCCCTGCCGCCGAGGACTGTGGGGATAGGCCCGAGGAAGATGACCCCTATCGAACTGCTTTCATGTTCACGTTCATTCCCCCTAGACTTCATGCTCAGCACTACCATCAGGGCACCGAGCACCGTCATCACAAGTCCCAAGCCTAGAAGGAGGGTAGATACGTCCATCCGCAGTCCTTCCATCCTAGGAAAAGAACTACATCTTAAATCTTACTCAATCTACACAGCCCAGAGGGACGTCTTTCCCATGTACTCGTTGACGTCCCACTCGGTAACTGAGACGCTGTCCACGTCCACGGTGAAGAGCGAGTGCAGCCTGGCGTTCCTGATCTCCTCCAGTGAGACCGGTGGGCTAGTGTAGTAGAGGTCGCACAGCTCCTTGATCGAGGTGATTTCCTCGTCCGTCCGGAACCTGGGGGGCCTAGTAAGGACCGAGGGTATCAGCATGATGTAGTAGGGGGGTGTGGCGAGGATGAATTTGTTCGCGAACCCGCTGTACCTGGTGATCTTGCTGGCGATCCGCGCATTCAGGTAGGAAAGGGGGTCCACGGCGTTCTCCGGCGGCACGAAGCCCGTCTCAACCTCCACGATCACCGAGCCGTAGCCCTTAGTGGCGTAGACGTCGCAGGACACCTTGTCGAGGCTGTGCTCGATCTCGACTTCGAAACCTCTCTGTATCAGGTGTTTAGCGCTGACGAGCTCCATGACGGAGTGGTTGATCTTCACCACCTTCTTCTTGTGGAGCTCGATGAGGGTGTCTTTGAGGGCCACCATCTTCTTGTACTCTGACTGTTCGAGCTCGTCCCTCATCTTCCGGAGAATAAACTCGATGTCTTCGTTGAACTTGTTCAGCTTCCAGGCACCTTCGACCCGTTTGTTACACCTTTGAACGAAGCATGATATTTAACATGTAAGGTGTGCCAGCAGGGGCGATGTTGTGCCTGAGGTAGCCTAATCGAGATAAAAGGGTTTCAGACCGAGTCTGGGCAGGAAGTCGAAGCCTTCGACTCTGAAGAGATGGCTGACACAACGGCAATCGCTGCAGCCAAAACCCTTCGTGGGCTTACCCAACTCAGAGACCGAATCGGCGAATTCGCACTCCTCTCTCAGGTCTGTGAGCTTGACGAAGAGGTCCTCAATTTCAACCTCTGGCGCCCTTAGAAGGTAGTCGATGTGCCAGTGTGTTGTCTCACCTCGGCCACGGCTCGTCTTGATGTGTCTTCGAAGCCTCGCCTCGATGCCGTTCAGTGCGGAGCCAACGTAGACGTAGGAGCCTGAAAGGAATTCGAGCCTTCCCAAAGCGCCCACGGTTATGTCAACGGGCTCCTCCACCGTAATGGCGAGGCAGTAGACGCCCTTTTTTACCATGATCAAACATTTTCCTGTGGACAGTCGACGTTTTTTATTGTCATCGCATCTTTTTCCTCTTGTGCGAAGATGGTTGTGGAAAAAGGGAGAGCTGCCGTCAAATTAGCCTTGGGCTCTTCGTCAGCTGCTCGAAGCCGTCCTCCGTCATGACGACGTTCTCCTCCAAGCGCACGCCGCCGTAGCCAGGCAGGTAGATGCCGGGCTCCACGGTGAAGAGCATCCCCTCCTTCAAGGTTAGTTCGCTGGTCTTGGACAGCGAGGGCACTGCGAACCCGCTTAGCGGGTGGCCGAGGGAGTGGGGGTAGTCCGAGAAGCCGTGCTCCTTCAGCACCCTCCTGGATATGGCGTCAAGCTCCTTGCAGCTTTCCCCAGGCTTGATGCTCTCGATGACGGCAACCACTGATTTGTCCATGGCTTCGAGCATCTTCTGCTTCTTGGTGTCCTCTCCAATCAGGTAGGTCCTCGTCTCGTCGGCAGCGTAACCTTGCTTCATGGGGCCTAGGTCCACGATGACCAGGTCGCCCTCCTTGAGCTCCCTGTCCCCAGGCCAGCCATGGCAGTAGGCCGACCTCTCGCCGCTGGAAACTATCGTGGGGAAAGACTGCTGCTCCGCTCCCTGCCTCATCATGGCGTAGTTCGCCTCGGCGGCCACTTCGTGCTCCTTCACGCCGGGGGCAATGCTCTCCCTGGCCGCTGCCACGGCGATGTCAGCTAGCCTGCTGACGGTCCTCTGGAACTTGATCTCATCGGGGTAGAGCCCGAAGAAGACCTTGGGGATGATGGTCTGGGAGATATTCACGAACTTCCCCTTCAGCCTTTCCTCGTAGTACAGATAGTCCTCGTGGTTCAGGGCGTCGACGTTGAGCCCTATCCTAGGGGCCTTTCCGCTGAGGTGCTGGTTCGCAAACTCGGCGATGACGTCCCTTGCGCTGGCCCTGCTCTCCAGCCGTCTGACTGGTATCCAGGCTTCGTCCTTTGTGCTCACGTAATCCACAGGGAAGCAGAACAAAGCGGGGTTCCCGTCCAACGGGATCAGCAGTGCTGAACCCGACGATGTGCCCACGAGCCTCGTGTACCTTGAGCCATCTCTGGGGCCTTTGACGAGGTAGACGAGGTCCAGCTCGTTCTCCTCCATCAGCCCTTTTAGGTGCTTCATTCTCCTCTTGCAGAAATCCACTGGCTCAGACATTTCGTCCTCTAATATGCATCTGGATATTTAACAATGAACCGTCTCTGGGGATCGTGTCTTCTCCAGAGCATGTAGGGGCTATCTCTGATCTCCCTTCACGTAGAGGTAGATGGTGTGGTTCCTGTAGCCCTCTTTCAGTTTCATGTTCTTCGTGTACTTCCACCCCGGGATGGAGAAGTCGTGAGTAACGATCCTCGCGTCCGGTTTGAGGTCTGATTCTAGCTTGGGCCTCACCTTCTCGTTGGCCCCCGTCGTCAGGTACATGGTGACTACGTCGGCTGGGCTCAGGTCTACTTCGAAGATGCTCCCGTGGATGAACTTCACCCTATCCATGAGGTCGACTGCATCGCTCTTCTTCATCGCCTCGTCGACGAGGCGCCTGTTCAGCTCCACGCCGACAGCTTTGGCATCGAACTCCTTCGCTGCCGTGAGGACGATGCGGCCGTCACCTGAGCCCAAGTCGTAGAGTGTCTCCCCGGGCTTCAGATCGGCGTACTCCAGCATCTTCCTGACCACCGGGAGGGGTGAGGCGACGAAGGGCGCTATCGAATCTCTTCCAGAATACAAGATGTCACCTTCTAAAGCGGACCGTGTGTTCTCCTGTATCCCAACTGAATCCCTTATAAAAAGGATATGCGCGCTCGCAAGTATATTATATATTCAATTTATAGTATGTCCGGAGGTTTAGGAATTTTGAGCTCATTCACCAAGGAACAGAAGACAGCCGTTGACTTCGTGGACGAGAACGTCAAGTGGCTCTCGAACTTCCACCAGGAGATCTGGCACTACGCCGAGCCGGCTTTCAGAGAGTACAGGTCCGCCAAGGCCTACGTCAAGCTCCTCGAGAAGGAGGGCTTCCAGGTCGAGGAGGGAAGCGGCGAGATGCCCACAGCTTTCTGCGCTGTCTGGGGCGAGGGGAAACCCGTGATAGGCGGATTCGCCGAGTACGACGCCGTACCGGGCACGTCGCAGGATCAGGTGCCCTACAGGAAGATCCGGGACGAGAATCTGCACCCCTGGACGGCCGGCCATACTGACCCCCACTCTGCGCTGGGGACCAGCGCACTCTTCGGCTTCCTCGCCGCAAAGCGGGCCATGGAGGAGCACGGCCTGAAAGGGACGCTGAAGCTCCTGGGAGAGCCGGCTGAGAAGGTCTGCGGATCTAAGCCCGTCCACGCCGCGAAGGGTTACTTCGACGACTTCGACGCCTCCCTGCCGTACCACCCCAGCGGGACAAATGGGGTTAAGTACGAGATACAGGGCGGCTCGTATTGGAACACGCTGTACACCTTCGAGACTATAAACCCCGAGAAGTGGCCCAGACCAAGGAACGCGCCCTTCCCCATCGCGGGCCACGCAGGGGGCCGGATCCCTGCCGCCCTCGACGCTGTCTGCCTGATGTACACGGCGACGAAGTACGTGGAGGACGCGATGCTCCCGTACACGGGCACGTGGACCCTGAACGAGTACATTATGACTGGCGGGCAGTGCACGTCTGACAACCTGCCACCCCGGATATCCCAGATACAGTACGCCCACAGGGCGCCCCTCCTCGAGATGCAGGAGCAGATCGAGACGGTTCTCGACAACACCGCCAAGGGCGTCGCCCAGATAACCGGGACCAGGGTGACCAAGAGGATCATCGCCCGCACCCGCTGCGGCCTAACTAACGTCAAGCTGGCGGAGATGGTCTACAGGAACCTGAAACTCGTGGGGCCTCCCAAGTTCTCAGAAGAGGCGAGGGAGTTCGCACGCAAGATCCAAGAGAACCTGGGCCTAGAACCCATGGAGGAGCCACTCAACCAGACATGCCAGGAGATCGCGCCCATCGACGCATCCGACAAGAGGGTCAGGCACAACTTCCCGGAGTGGGTGGAGACCCAGGGCTCCGACGACTACGTCGATTACCAGTGGACGGCCCCCTCGACGAGGCTCTACACGGCCAACGCCGGCCTCAGGCGCCCAGACCCCGAGTACGTCTACCCCGTTTGGGCAAGGTACGCCATGAATGGCTACGCGGCTTGCATTAACCCGGGGATCATCACGGCCGCCAAGACCATCGGCACGTCAATCGTCGACATAATCCAGCACCCCTCTGAGCTGGCGGAAGCGAAGACGGAGTTCATCAAGAGGACGGGAGGCGGCATAGGGGGCTCCAAGTGGGTCCCGCCGCTGCTGCCCAAGGACTTCTTCCCGCCCATCGACCTGCCGTGGCCCGAGTACGTCACCACCCAGCGTGGATTCGAGTGGTCGCTCACCAAGCCCGGGCCCGAGAAGGAGTACAAGGTCCTCCACGAAGGGCTCTAACCCCTTTTTTATTACTCAGTTTTTCAGGGCAGTTAATTTATCCCACTTGTGCAAGTACCTTTAGGAGAAGCATCATGAACGTCGAGAAACTGCGCGCTGACTTCCCCGCGCTCAAGAAATGGGTCTACCTAGACAACGCCTTCGTGGGGCTCATGCCCAAACAGGTGAAGGCGGGTTACGACGAGTTCGTACAAAGGTGGATGAACTTCGACGTGGAAGGGACCAAGACGATCCTGGGCGAGTGGCTCGAAAAGGCCGCAAAGGTCAGAGGGATGATCGGGGACTTCATAGGGGCCAAGGCCAAGGAGATAGTATTCACCACCTGCACCGGCTCCGGCCTGAACATAGTGATTAACGGCACATCATGGGAGAAGGGCGACAACGTCGTCTTCCCGGAGTGGGAGCACAATCCGATGGACACGACGACGCTGAGGCGGAACGGCGTCGAGGTGAGGTCTCAAGAGGTGAGGGAGGGACGCACGGAGCTGGCGGACCTTGAGAAGCTCGTCGACGACAGGACCCGGCTCGTCCAAGTCAGCCAGGTGGGGTATATCAACGGCTTTAGGCCCGATCTCAAAGGCGTCGCCGGGATCGCGCACGAGCACGGGGCGAGGGTGCTGGTGGACTCCACCCAGGCGGTAGGGGCTCTAGTCATCGACGTGAAGAAGGAGGGAGTGGACTACGTCTCAGCGGCGCCCTACAAGTACCTCATGGGCCCAGCCGGGCTGGCATTCCTGTACGTGAAGTCGGAGCACATCGGCGACCTTGAGCCCGACCGCGTGGGCTGGAAAAACCAGATCTGGGCAGGCGACCATGCGGAGGAGCCCATCGACTTCACTGAGAGCGCCGAGAAGTTCGAGTACGGGACCATCCACTTCCAGGGCGTCTACGCGCTGGAGAAGTCACTTGAATACCTGAACAGGATTGGAATGGATGCCGTCGAGCGAAGGGTCTTGGACCTCTCCGGGTACCTCTGGGACTCCGCCCACGACATGGGGAAGAGAATGTACACGCCGCCAGACACAAAGTCTCCGGTAGTCAGCTTCTTCGAGGAGAACGCCCCCGAGGTCGCAGCTAAGCTGATGATGGAGGGCGTGAAGGTCACGGGCCGTGAGGCCCACGGCGGGCACATAAGAACGGCTCCCCATTTCTACAACACGAAGACTGACATAGACGCCCTCTTCAAAAAATACTGGGATATTGTCTCATAGTTGCGAGACAATTTTCCCTTCCCGCATAGTTTAACCTCTCGCCACGTTGACTACGACGGTGTCAAGCACCTTCAACAGGTCGTCGGGCGTCATCTCAACCAGGAGCCCTCTTCTCCCGCCGTTGATGAAGAACCGAGGGAGCTTCAGAATGGTCCCCTCGACGTAGACAGGCAGCTCTCTCCGAGTCCCGAAGGGAGATATCCCCCCGATGTCGTAACCGGTCAGTCTCTTCGCCGTTCTCCTGTCCGTGGGTTTCACGGACTTCGCTCCGATGCTCCTTGCGAGGTTCTTCGTGGATACCTGCATGTCCCCGTGCATCAGGACGATGAACGGGTTCCCCCCGTCGTCCTCCATCACCAGGGTCTTCACGACTTCGTGTGTGGAGGCTCCCACCTCCCTCGCCGCGGACCATGTGACGTCGTTTTTATCATATCTGTAGGAATGGGGCCTAAACTCCACGCCTCTCTCCCTGAGGAACAGGATCGCAGGGGTGGCCGGAGGCCTCTCATCCGCCATAGGAGTCGCCCCGACCCTTCCTCAGCTCGTAGTCGACATACCAGAAGCAGCGTCCATAGAAGACGTTCTCCTCGGTGAAACCCTCCACGTGCCCGGCGAAGATATCCGTCAGCTCCTGGGGAGAGAAGTAGTTCTTCACAATCACGAACTCGCTCCCATCCTTCAGTGTCCTGTGCTTGTATGTGTTCTCGTCCCCCTCTCTCCTGATCAGCTCGCCGCCGACGCCCGGGATGTAGATATTATCCGCTATGATGATCCTTGCCCCTTCCTGAAGGACGCGATGGAACCCCCTCAGAAAGCCGTCAATCTTGTGCCTCGGGACGTGGGAGAGCCACGAGAAGGCTAAGCCGCCGTCGTATGAGCCGTCATCGAAGGAGAGTCGGTAGGCATCCTCCTTCCTGAAGCTTACCGGGCAGCCGTACTCCTTCGACTTGGCCAATTCCATCACCTCCTCTCCTAGGTCGGTGGCCACTATGCTCTCGGCGGCCTCTGACAGCACCCTCGTCCAGTAGCCGGTGCCGCATGCGACCTCCAGGACCCTCCTACCTCCCAGGGCAGCTTTGATGGCCGTCTCAAGGAGCTCCTGCTCCTCCTGCCTGCTGGGGTCGCGCCACTCGTAGATCTCCTCGTACTCCACCGCACGCTTCCTGTAGTAGTCTACTAGTTCAGACATGGTCATTTCCAATGTTGCACAGATGCTTAAATTTGTCTCCTAGGGGGCAACATTCAGACGTCTTGTTTTTATTTGTTCAGTCAACATTGTGCACCATGCAGGGCGTAATCGGGGTCTACTCCAAGGATGACGCGACCCAGAAGGCGTTGCATATACTCTTCGGCGTCCAGCATCGTGGTCAGGAGAGCTCGGGTCTTACAGTGGCTGGCGACCATTCATTCCGTACATGGAGCGGAGTGGGCCTCGTCTCCAACGTCTTCCACGAGCAGTTCAAGGCATTCATGCACCCCGATGAATATGTCGTGATAGGTTGTGCCTCCGGGGAGAGAATCAACCAAGGCAAGCTTCCCCCCCTCGAGCTCGAATCGGAGACCCACAAGATCTCATTGGCCCTAGACGGATACGTTCTGGAGATTGGAAAAGGGATCAACGAGGAGGTATTTGGGGCCAAGCTCCTTGGGAGACTGGGTCAGGCGGCTGTTGAGGACGCTCTAGCCGAGACGATGAGGGAGCTCAGGGACGCCTACTACTCGCTGGTGGTGGCCCTACTAGACAAGGAGACCGATAGCAGCGAGCTTATCGTGCTAAGGGACCGGCGCGGCGTGAGGCCACTGTACATGGGGCTCAACGATGGCGAGTTGTTCGTAGCCTCCGAATCCGCACCCCTCGACATCCTCGAGAGCATGGGCGGGGTGGTACACGAGAGGCGGGACGTGGAGCCCGGGACGATGATAAGGAGGGGCGAAGATGGGCTCGTTGAGAGGCAGGTCCTGGAGCCGAGACAGGCCCACTGTGCCTTCGAATGGGTCTACTTCGGCAGGCCCGACTCGGTCATCGAGGGTAGGACCGTGCACACCGTGAGGAAGAGGCTCGGCCACGCGCTGGTTCGGACCCATGGGCTGAGCAATAAGATAGACCACGCCGTCCTGATCCCGGTGCCTGACTCGGGCAGGTCAGTCTGCACCGGCGTCGCTGAGGCGATAGGCGTCACAGCCGACGAGGGCGTCATCAAGAACGCCTACCTGGGGCGAACGTACATCATCGACGACCCAGGGTACCGGAAGATCGCCTCGGACCTCAAGCACAACATCATCAAGGAGACCATCAGCGGCAAAAAAGTGATCATCACAGACGACAGCATAGTCAGGGGCACGGTGAGCGAGTCCGTCGCCCAGAACCTTCTGAAGGCCGGGGCGAAGGAGGTCGAGTTCCTCGTCAGCTACGCCCCCATATACCACCCGTGCTTCTCAGATCCACCGGACAAGCCCCTAGCGGCGGCCCCTTACAAGGGGAGGAGCCTCGAGGAGGTGGGTGACCTAGTCGCATCGAAGCTACCCTCCATCAACAACGTCCGGTACAACTCCCCAGAGAACGTCGTCGAGGCGATCGGTATGCCCGCATCGAAGCTTTGCACGCTGTGCATGAGCGGATCGAACCCTTTCGAAGAAAAGTGATTGACACCAATCTCCCGAGAACCACGCTCGATGAGTGCCCGTAGCAACTTACCCATCGAAGAAGATTTGTAATACTCGGTCATCCTGAGGTATGAGGGGCTCTGGATGGAGGAGGGGATCATCGGCATCCTTGGCGGCATGGGGCCGGAGGCGACGGCCGATCTCTTTTATAGAATAATACACTCGACGCCGGTGGAGAAGGATCAGGATCACGTCAGAGTAGTAATATACAGCAACTCCAAGGTCCCTGATAGGACCGCGGCGATCCTCGGCGGCGGTCCGAGCCCGGTCCCCGAGATGGTGAAAGCCGCGAAGGCACTGGAGGGAGCCGGTGCCGACTTCCTGATTATGCCCTGCAACACCGCCCACCACTTCATCGAAGACGTCAGGGAGAGCGTGGGCGTCCCCGTCCTCGACATGATAGGGCTCACCTCCGCGTTCGTGTCAGAGAACCACCCCGGTGTGAAGAGGGTCGGGCTCATCGCCACCGACGGCACCCTCAGCAGCAGCATCTACCACCAGAGATTCGAGGAGCAGGGCGTCGAGGTGCTTACTCCAGAGGAGGGGCCCCAGCGCGAGGTCATGGAGGCCATCTACGGCCACGTCAAGACGGGGGACCTGGAGGGAGGCCGGGAGATCCTGCTCCGAGCGGCGTCAAGCCTCGTTGATGCCGGAGCGGGGCTTGTGATCCCGGGCTGCACCGAGGTCTCACTGGTGGTCGGCGAGGGGGACGTCAACGTGCCTGTGGTGGATCCCCTGCAGGTCCTGGCAGAGGAGGCCGTGGCCCGGGCGCTGGGCGGGAGCTAGGGCGGCGCGCGCGCGACACTCAAAGCATAGCATTAGAGATAATCTTAATCAAATCCCTCAATTATTACGCATGCTTATTTCTATTCATGGAACTGCGAAAGCACTTGCGTCGACTGATAATAGGAATTATCCTAATCTTCCTTATTGGGACAGCGGGGCTCGTTGGTTGGGCAAACCTGAGCGCTCAGGAAGCGACAGAGCGTGCAGTTACAGTTTTGCATGATAACGGTGTTCAGCTGGAAGATGGTCGGCTCGTATTTCAAGCGAGTTCCCCAACAGATAGAGGTCTGATTTACTATCCAGGTGGGCTGGTTGATCCTGAAGCATATGCAGTTACAGCACAAGGCATCGCAGACGCAGGATACCTTGTTGTGATCCCCAAAATGCCACTCAATCTTGCGTTCCTGGGTATCAATCGTGCTGACGGGATTCGGACAGATCACCCAGAGATTGAGTCATGGGTGGTTGGAGGGCACTCACTCGGTGGGGCGATGGCTGCCGAATACGCTAAAAACAATGAGGATAGTCTTGATGGACTTATCATGTTTGCCTCCTACCCCGCAAACTACAATGATTTTGTAGATTTTTCGATACCTATTATGTTGATAATAGGATCAAGAGATCCAGGCGCGACTAAACAAGAAGCATTCTATGAAGCGATTGCTGATTCGGCTATGCTATATGTCATAGAAGGAGGCAACCACCGCCAATATGCAGACTATAGCTTTCAAAAAGGCGACGGTGTTGCATCGATCTCTGCAGCGGAACAGCAAGACCAAATCATCGCTGCCACTGTAAAGTTCCTAGAGAGATTGGATTAACCTTGTACAGAATTTTACCATCAGCTGTACTGTTGATAACTCTGTTGTATGCAGAAATGTATTGTTAGCGCATAATCAATGACGCCGAGGGAGGTCAAAGGTTCCTCTACGTGCTGAGCATGAGTTGACTGTGAATGACCTTGATTTTCTGAAAACATCAAGGGAATGTGTGAATAGGAAAACGATGGTATCCTGAAGCTGATTTTCCTCTTTAGAAACAATAGATGTGGGGATATCAACACCAGTGGTAGGGTTCGCCCCCCCTCCCACATCAATTTTCTGCTCACTTGGTGTGGCGATAAAATTATCGATTATTTTTCTAAGATTGCTATATACATTCTTAGAGTAGACTGAGGATAAAATCATCGATTAGTGCGCGCGTGTCATCGTTCACTCTATGCAGTCCATCTCCAAGGGGGCGTTCATCTTGTCGTTGATCTCGGTTATGGCCTGCTCGAGATCCTCGGCCGACCGCATCGAAGTAGCTGTTGGGACGCTCGTCGTGACGAAGTGCTGCGCGTACGGGAAACAAGCCACCTCGAACGGCTTCGGGTTCAGCAAGCCAGTGCCAAACGTATTGGTGCACAGCAAGATATCGTCAAGGGGGATCTTCAGCGCCTGCGCCATCTCCTTCGGATCGAATACCAAGCTGAACGGCTTGGTGCATTGCTGCAACTCACCACCGTAGTCAACTGAGAGGTTTCCCTCGACCCACAGGCGCTGATCGAGTTCCGTTAGCACACCTTTCTTCAGGTCCGCATCGAGTTTGATGCTGTTACCGGACTGGGCGCTCGCAACATCAACGAGGATCTCTCCAAGATAAGACGTGGTGACTACTGAATGCGATGTACTAGGACCAATGAAGCCTTGGCTCGGGTCATAGCTGTGCGTGTTGCTCTCATACTCAACGATGACCCAAGAGAGAAGCCCGGTCTTGTAGTTCTCAGCGATCAGGTAGAACTCCACGCGGTTCCCCCAGAACACGCTCGTGTGGACGTTGAAGGCGCTGACGATCGCGCACGGTCGCTTGGGACTATCGCGGAACATCGCCGAAGGGATCAAGCTGTAGTCCGGCGGCAACAAACGCTGCGCGCGTGTAGTTTCTGTAACCTCGAAGGCGAGGGACACACTATACGGTTCGACGACGAAGCTCATGTATGGGTTGGTGCGCGCCCCTCTGTTGACGATGTACCGCTGGAGTCCGAGTGGCAGCTTGCGGAGTATGGCGCTACCCTGGGTCGTGGACGCGACCTTGGCGGGTACGACCATTTTCTCGGTAGTCTTGATGTAGCGTCGTAGCTCCTTGGCTTGCATGTCTTCTCCTCACAATATGACGGCACCGACAGGTAAAAAGGTGATATCACAACTTGGTGTGGGATTCGAATCCCACCAGGGCCAGAGTTGTACAGAGGATTAGATTTCCTCCCGATGCGCGCGCGTCAGGTAGAAGAGGTGTAACGCAGCGGCACCAATTGTGAGGCTCTTCAACGTCAATAGTGTCTGATCAAAAGGAAAGATCGCATAGATCGGGGAACAGAAGTACCAGTATCGGGCTGAAAAGGATAGCGAAGTAATTCCCCTCAGGATTCATGAAGAGGTCGGGCGTGTAGTAGAACCATCTGTCGCGATAGACTGAGGAAAATATGACCTGGTTGAAAACGCCTAGGTCCCATCCGTAGCTTTTAAACGCATAATATTTCAGGCATGTGTGATATGAAAAAATTACTGTTTAAATTAATGTGCACAATAATATGATGATTTCATGTTTCCTTTGTTTCACTGTCTCTTTATAATTCACTACTTCCAATGCTTACACAGTGATGCTGAGAGTTAAAAACTCATAGGACACTCAATCTTAAATGAATGTGATAAGTATCAATCTTTTTACCTGCTTTACTCCACATTTATTGATATTATCCTGCAAGTCGTAATTATCCGATTGGACCCCAATGTGAAAAAAATACGTAAAAAGGACGTTTTCTCCGTTTTTTTAAAGAAAGCCGGTGTGGAGATCGAATTACGTATTTAAAGTATTTAAATACCCGTTTTAAGGCATATATATAGAAGGCCATGAAGTTTGTCCAGTTAAAAACGATTAGAGATTTAGTGATGCTTGTCGCCTCATCTCCGACGATGAACGTTCTTCAACACCTCCATAATGGAGGCGACCACCTCTATTTCATAATTGGTGGTACTCTCAGTGAGATCTTCCTGTACTTTGTGAAGGAGAAGAGTTCCTTGGGAGGTAGTTTCATCACATACAACACCTACACAGGGGAGATCAGTTCCAGCGAGAAGCTGATGCACGAGCCTAACATAAACTCCTTCCCGGTCGTGGAGATCGAGAACCAGGACCTTCTCCCAGAGGATCTACTGAAGAAGGTAAACGATCTTTAGGAGACAAACTTGAGCCTTCTGAAAATTGGTGAGTTGAATGTCGGAGCAGAAGATTGACATAAGTATTGAGAACGTGGTTGCCTCGGCTTCCCTGGACCAGAAGATCGATCTATTGGCCATCATGAAGGTCTTCAGGAATGTGGAGTACAGGCCCAAGCAGTTCCCCGGCCTCGTCTTCAGGCTCAAGCGGCCAAAGACCGCGACGCTCATATTCGGTTCAGGGAAGATGGTCTGCACAGGAGCAAAGTCGGAGAAGATGGCCCGGAGCGCCGTCAACAAGGTGGTCCGAGAGCTGAAGAACAACGGTATCATCATCCTCGGCAAGCCCAAGATAGTCATCCAGAACATCGTCGCATCGGCCAATCTGCACGGCAAGATCGACCTCGAGACTGCCGCCGACATCATGGAGAACGTGATGTACGAGCCCGAGCAGTTCCCGGGGCTCATCTACCGGATGGCTGTCCCCAAGGTCGTCATGCTCTTATTCGCCAGCGGGAAGCTCGTGTGCACAGGAGCCAAGCACGAGGACATGGTCAAGGAGGCTGTGCACAAGCTCCACGGCATCCTCGAAGAGGACGAGCTGATCTACTACGAGTAGGTGTCTCTCAGGGGCCTGACATGCCTAGGAACAACGACTTGGAGCGTATGGCGCTTCAGTTCGTCATAGACGCCGGCGAAGAGGGGATACTGCAGAGCGACATGTGGAAGAGGCTCAAAGTTACCAGTCGGGAGGGTTCCCGGCTCGCAAAGAAGTTCGAGGAGAAGGGCGTCGTTGAGCGGAGGAGGGTGCTCCACGGAGGACGGTGGACCTACAAGCTCTTCTCCATGATAAAGCCGGTCACCATAGACTCCATCATGGACTGCCCATGCATGATCTGTGATGACCTCGACAAGTGCTTCGAGGGAGGAATGCTATCTCCCCTGAACTGCTCCGACATGACGGCATGGGTCAACCCCGATATAGAGCCCTCACAGCCTGATCCCGTTACTTGAGATGGGAACCGATATTGAGCGAAAGCCTGAAAGACTACGCAAAATATTTTCTCTTTTTCATAGTCCTCGCAGGCGTGGCTTGGGGGGGCTTCCTCGCGCTCAAGTCCAGTCTGGGAACACAGTACCCTGTGATGGTGGTCGTGTCACAGAGCATGGTTCCGACTCTCAATGTCGGCGACTTCATCCTCGTCGGCAGCATCTCAGATATCGATGACGTCGTTGCGGCACCTCAACCCGACGGAGATATACTCGTGTTCCTGAGGTCTGATGACTACATCGTTCACCGAACCGTCAGGAAAGAACCATACGATGACGGATGGGCGTTCGTCACGAAGGGGGATAACAACAACATGGAGGATGGCAGGGCTGTCCTCGAGGATTACGTGATCGGGAGGGTCGTGAGGAACATACCAGTCTTCGGCTATTTCCCCCTCTTCATTAAGACCACTAGAGGGCTCGGCTTAACTCTTGCTCTCATGGCGGTGGTTTTCTTCGCGGACAACCTTATGCCCGATCGGAGGGGCGGTCTTCCGGGAGGCTCCTTCCCCTGGTTGACGCTCCTACCCTTCACGTTATCACCCTTGGTTCTATTCAGCTTCTGGTTTGTGCAAGATTCTCATCTTGAGCTAGAGTTACTGGCGCTCGCACTGTGGTACGTTGGGTGCGTCGTCGCCCCTCTGGCCTTCGAGGACGATGACACCGGTCTCATGTTCTGGCTCTACCATTTCGTACTCACGGTCATCCCGTTGGGGTGTGACATGGTATGGTGGATAAAGGGCATCACGCCGAGCATGTGGTGGCTCGGGGACGGGGGTAGCACGGTCCCAGTCACTTGGCTACTCCAGAAGGAGTCCCCGCTCTACATCACGGCCTTCAACCAGTTCGCGTTAACGGTGCTTCCCGGATGTCTCCTTTTCTTCTGCATCACGGCTGCCAAGAGGAGGGGCGTGGAACCCTTGGTGGTGCTAAACCACAGGCTGAGACGATCTTTGGACCTGACGCAAGTTTAATACACGCTGACCTTTCCTCCCTTTATGATTTCAATTGGCGATCCATGCCGTCTACCCATCTGGAGATGCATCCGAGGAACTGAAGGAAGCCGCTGAGATATGTTTCCAGTGCGGCGTCTGTTGCGTCTTGAGGGCTCATTCCTGTCACGCACAGTATGACGGACAGTTCGATCCCCGTCACACGTTCGTGTACGACTGCCTAGGAACGGAAGAGCCGGTTGAAAACCCCAACCTCTGGCTCTGCGTCTCCTGCCACAAGTGCGAGGAGCTCTGCCCCTACGACGTCTCTCCGGTACATTTCATAGAAGCGATGAAGGCCCAGGCTTTCGAGATGGGGAGTGCCCACCCCAGTGTACTGAGCGAGATTGAACAAATAGTGGAGACTGGGTTTGCTTTTCCGTTGACAGGATCGTCTGCGAGGCAACGGGAGGTTCTTGAGCTGGAACCCCTCAAAATTACGGCGCAGGATGATCTGAAAGTCATCACTGAGGAGACAGGCCTAGGAACCAAGCTCCGGAGGCATAGGGAGGAGGAGGGTTGAAGTTCTCCTTCTTCAGGGGCTGTTTCATACCGGTGAGGCTGCCTTACATAGAGAAGGTCTCTAGGTTGGTGCTCGGTGAACTCGGCGTTGAGCTGCACGATATCGACGGTTTCACCTGCTGTCCCGAGCCGGTGGGATTCCAGATCAACGATAGGTTCGCGGCGACGGTCATCGCGGCCAGAAATATTTCGCTGGCGGAGGATGCGGGAAAGGATGTCATCACCCTCTGCAACGGTTGCACCTACGTTCTCAGGCAGGCGAACGAGGAGCTCAAGGCAGACGAGGGGCTCAGGGACAGGGTGAACGACGTTCTCTCGTCGACAGACCACCAGTTCAGGGGAACCGTCGATGTGAAGCACTTCGCACACATCCTCAAGGAAGATGTCGGAGTGAAGCGGATCAAAGAGAAGGTCGAGAAACCTCTATCTGGCCTGACTGTTGCAGGTCACACGGGCTGCCATATTGTCAGCCCTGTCGACGTGATGGGGTTCGACGATCCGTTTGACCCCGTGGTCTTGGACGAGATGGTGGCGGCGCTGGGGGCTGAACCAGCCGACTTCGATCTGAAGACCCTGTGCTGCGGGTGGACCCTCACCAATTACGGGGACAGGGAGTCCGCTAACAAGCTCGTGGGAGCTAAACTGAGTGCGATGAAGGGTGCCGGGTCCGATTGCATCACTGCGATCTGCCCCCAGTGTTTCTACCAGTTCGACACCGGGCAGATGCTTGCGTCCCGGCAGCTGGGACTGGATTTCAAGCTCCCGGTCACTTTCTACCTGCAACTGTTGGCTCTATCCATGGGGTACAGCCTGGAAGACATCCACTACAGGATGCACAGGGTGAGGGATCCTGGCTTCGAGGATAAGATGGGGAGGTTGCTGAGTTGAGGGTCCCAACTGTCTGCATCTACTGTGGCACGGGTTGCATCCTTGACCTGAAGGTGAGGGAAGGCAAGGTCGTCTCTGTGCTGCCCAACAAGAACGGGCCGGGCGAAGGCAGACTCTGCATCAAGGGATGGAGTGCCCACGAGTTTATACATCACCCCGACCGCCTTACAAGGCCGTTAATCAGGGAAGGAGGTGGATTCAGGGAGTCAAGCTGGGAAGAGGCGCTGAACGCCGTTTCAGAGGCCCTGAGAGCTGCGAAGGACAAGTACGGTCCTGACTCCATCGCCTTCCTCTCCTCAGCGAAGACCACTAACGAGGAGAACTACCTGATGCAGAAGCTGGCCCGGGCCGTTTTTAAGACCAACAACGTCGATCACTGCGCGAGGCTCTGCCACGCTAGCACTGTCACGGGCCTGGTCTCGTCGTTTGGTAGCGGCGCTATGACAAACTCCCAGGAGGACGTCGAGGAGTCCGACGTCATCTTCATCATAGGCTCCAACACGTCGGAGCAGCATCCCCTCATCGCCAGGAGGATCATCAAGGCGGTGAAGAGCGGCAGCAAGCTGGTCGTCGCCGATCCGAGGGAGATCAAGTTGGTGGAGTATGCTACGGTCTATCTCCCCCATAGACCCGGGACTGACGTCGCATTACTCAACGCCATGATGAACGTCGTCATCGAGGAGGGGCTCCACGACGCGGCGTTCATAGGTGGAAGGACCGAGGGCTACGAGGATCTGAAAGAGACTGTGTCGACCTACACGCCTGAGAGCGTCGAGGCTGTCGTAGGCGTCTCCGCCAAGGAGATCCGGAGGGCTTCACGGCTCTACGGTGGCGCCGAGAGGGCCTCCCTCTTCTTCTCCATGGGTATCACCCAGCACACAACGGGGGTCGACAACGTGGTGTCGACGGCCAACCTAGCGATGCTCACCGGGAACGTTGGGAGGGAGGGCACCGGCGTGAACCCTTTGAGGGGCCAGAACAACGTCCAGGGGGCCTGCGACATGGGTGCCCTGCCCAACTATCTTCCAGGATACGGGACAGTCACGGATTCAGAGACGAGGAGTAGGTTCGAGGACGTTTGGGGTCGTCAGCTACCCTCGGAGGTTGGCCTCACCCTTGTGGAGATGATGAACGGCTGCGGAGGGGCGATCAAGGCGATGTTCATCATGGGCGAGAACCCGCTCGTGTCGGATCCTGATTCCAACCACGTCCGGGAGCAGCTTGGGAATTTGGACTTCTTGGTTGTGTCTGAGCTCTTCCTCAGTGAGACCGCCCAGATGGCAGACGTCGTCCTGCCGGCGGCGAGTTTCGCAGAGAAGGAGGGGACCTTCACCGCCACCGACCGTCGAGTGCAAAGGGTCAGGAAGGCCATTGAGCCCTTAGGGGAGAGCAGGCCGGACTGGATGATATTATCCCAGCTGTCGAGATTGCAGGGATATCCCATGGATTACGAGTCGCCTGCGGAGATAATGACTGAGATCACGAGCCTGGCGCCCATCTACGGCGGCATGCAGTACTCCCGTCTTGGGATCGAGGGGCTGCGATGGCCCTGCACGAGCAAAGACCATCCGGGAACCAGGATACTCCATCGAGATACTTTCTCACGCGGTTTGGGCAGGTTCCATTCGGTCGAGTACAGACCACCCGCCGAGGAGCCCGATGACGAATACCCCTACATACTGACCACGGGGAGGCTCCTCTTCCACTGGCACACCGGAACCATGACGAGGAGATCGGGCACACTCACGGATCAGATCGACGAGGCCATTATGGAGATCAACGTTAAGGATGCATCGGCGCTGGAGGTCTCCACAGGAGACCTTGTTCACGTAAAGAGCCGGAGAGGGGAGATCTCCCTCAAGGTGGAGGTGACGGAACGTATCAAGGAGGGCGTGGTCTTCATTCCCTTCCACTTCGCAGAGGCCGGCGCCAACGTCCTCACGAACCCGGTTCTCGACCCGAAGGCGAAGATACCCGAACTGAAGGTCTGCGCTGTAAAGATTGAACGATTATAAAGACTGTTTTTCGGTTTGCACGAGAAAGCATAAAAATCACTGGAGACCAAGTAGAGGGAGTTGCGAGAAATGGGTGAACGTAAGAGTCAGGAATCATGTAAGATTGTGATAATCGGCCTCGGGACGGGGGGCCTCTACTCCTCGAGGGCTGCAACGAGGTTTGATCGGAAGGCAGAGATCACAATCGTGGAGAGGCGAGATTACGACATGTTCTCTCCCTGCGGGCTCCCCTACGCGATCGAGGGGATGGTGGAGAGCTTCGAGGATCTCAAGCACTCTGTCCCCTCGACGAGGCAGCTCAAGAAACTGTTGCGGCACGAGGCGCTCTCCATCGATGCGGAGGGTAAGAGAGTCCAGGTGGAGAACCTCGAGTCCGGAGAGACGTCCTGGCTCGACTACGACTCCCTCATCATCTCCACTGGGAGCCAGCCGACGATCCTGCCTATACCCGGGGCCAAGGAGCTTCTGGGCCGAGGAGTGTACGTGGTGACCAATCCAGAGAATGCCGAGGAGCTCCGAGACGTCGCACTTGAGTCCAAGAGAGCGGTGGTCGTAGGGGGAGGCGCCATAGGCCTTGAGATAGCCTTCGCACTGAAGGAGCTGGGGCTGGAGGTTTGGGTGACCAAGAGGAGTCCGCCTCCCTTCCCCCGGAACCTGGACCCCGACATGGGCAAGATCATCAGCGAGTACCTTGACGCGAAGGGACTTCACATCCTCTTCGGGAAGGGGATCGACGCCATCAACGGTGGGGACCGTGTAGAGTCGGTAGTGATAGAGGGTGAGACGATCCACACCAACATAGTTGTGATGGCCGTCGGGGTCAGACCGGAGTCGTTCTTGGCGGAGGAGGCCGGCATAGCGACGGAGCGGGGGGCTGTGCTGGTCAACGAAAGGATGGAGACCAGCGTCAAGAACGTTTACGCCATCGGCGACTGCGCTCGGTCCTTCAGCGGCGTTGACGGAGAGCCCTCATACGTCGCCTTGGCTACCACTGCCTTCAAGCAGGCAACGGTCGCCGGAGTAAACGCTGCGGGCGGGGACGCGATCTATGGTGGCAATCTCGGTACTTTCGTCTCCTTCATCGGGGACCTTGAGATCTCTTGCACAGGTTACAACTCGGAGGCCGCGGAGAGGAACGGGTTCAAGGTGGTTACTGGCAGGGCGAACATGAAGATCAAGCCCAGCTGGATGCCTGGAGCCAAGGACATCTCTGTGAAGCTGGTGGTCGATGCCGAGACAGGGCGTATCTTGGGAGGTCAAGCGATAGGTGAGGAGGGAGCAGCTTGGAGGATGAACGTGGTGGCTCTGGCCATAAAGCAGAAGGTGATGATTCAGGAGTTTAGCACGATCGAGCTCGCCTACTGCCCTGCTGTGTCAGAGGTGTACGACCCCCTCCTGGTCGCAGCCGACACAGCCATAAGACGGCTCTCCAGAACTAGATGATATGAAGAGTCTCCTCCCTTTCTCCATATCGAGTCAGTTATTAAAAAGAGGGAGAGCGTTCTAGGTCACTTGAGAATGAACGTCCTGAAAGAGCAACTCCGTCGCCTCCTGCAGAAAGACGCGCGGGGACGAGTTGTCATAGTAGGGATAGGAAACCCGCTCAGGGGCGATGATGCCGTGGGTCTGGCTGTGATCGATCACCTTGAGCAGAAATCTTTGGAGGATGTTCTTCTACTGAGGGCCGAGTCTGCGCCTGAGAATTTCACCGGTCCTATCAGGGAGTATGAACCGACGCACTTGCTCCTGGTGGACTCCGCGGGACTGAACTTAGCCCCTGGAGCGGCAAGGGTGATTTCGACTGATGAGATCATGGAAAGCCGCATCTCAACTCACACCTCATCTCTGAAGGTGTTGATCACCTTCCTTGAACTGACCACCGGTACCAGAGTGACGCTGATAGGCGTCCAACCTCTCAGCATGGAGTTCGGAGAGGGGCTGTCATCCGTCGCCAAAGCCGCCGCGAAAGAGGTGGCCGACGTCATCTTCGATGTCCTTGAAGGCTGTCGTGGGACGAGTTAGGCCGGTTCACTGACCCTCCTCGAAGACCTCCTTCACCTTCTCATACTCCGGGGACCTCACGACCTCCTCTGCAAGGATAGCTTTCTGCATGCAGTTCTCGACGCAGAGGTGGCAGTAGATGCAGCGGAAGGGGTCGTACTCTATGCGCTTCTCGTCCGGGTAGACCTTGATGGCCGCCGGCGGACAGATCCTCTCGCAATCCTGGCACTGGTCGCAGGCGTTCATGTCGAAGCTGATCCTACCCCTCGTTCCATCCACCGGATCGGATTTTACATAGGGATATCTCACAGTGACCGGTGACGATAGCAGGTTCCTTAGAACGTTCCAGAGCATCTTCGGCATCTCATTCATCCTCCTTTACATAGGTTATGCGCTCAGTGCATGACATGCACGGGTCGATGGAGAGGACGATGGGGGGTATGTCGGCTATCTCGTGGCCCACAAGTATGCTGAGGAGCGCTGGGATGTTCGCAAAGGTCGGTGTGCGCACCCTCACCCTCTCCAGGTGGATCGTGCCGTCCCCCACGATGTAGTAGAACGCCTCCCCCCGGGGCTGCTCCACCCTGTTTATCGCCGTGCCCTCTGGGAATTTGGTGCTCTTCTGAAGGATCGGCCCCTCCGGCATCTGGACCAGCGCCTGGTTGATGAGGTCGATGGACTGGTAGACCTCGTCGAGCCTGACGAGGGTCCTGCTGTACGCGTCCTCGGTGTCGTGTGTTATCGGGGCGAAGTCGAGCTCCCCGTAGGCTTCGTACCCCAGTGTCCTCAGATCCTGCGGCACACCGCTCCCTCTGATGGTGGGGCCAACGGCTCCGAGGTGGGTCGCTTCGCTCCTCGGGAGAATGCCCTTCCCCACTGTCTTGGATTTCACCGCGCTGTCGTTGCGGAACACTGGGTCGACAGCCTGAACTTTCTTCGTCAGCTCGGCAAGCCCTGAGCGATACTGCCCTATGAGGCTCTCGTCCATGTCCTTCCTGACGCCCCCGATGGCGCAGGTCGACAGCTGGATTCTGTGCCCAGCGGTCTTCTCGGTGAGCTCAAGGATTATCTCTCTGTCTCGCCATAGCTGCATGAAGAGGCTCTCGAAGCCCATGCCGTCGGCGAACAGCCCCAGCCACAGGAGGTGGCTCTGTAGCCTGCTCAGCTCCGACCAGATGGTCCTCAGGTAGCGCGCCCTCGCTGGCACATCGGTGTCGGTTATCTTCTCTATAGCCTCGCAGTAGGACATGGCGTGCATGAAGTTGCAGATACCGCAGATCCGCTCGCAGAGGTAGATGTTCCGCCTGTAGTCGTTCAGCTCGCATGCCCTCTCGATGCCCCTGTGGACGTAGCCGATGTTGGGGACCACCTCGACGATCCTCTCTTCGTCAACGGTGAACCTCAGCTGCAGCGGCTCGGGGAGCACTGGATGTTGAGGTCCGAAGGGGAACACCGTGAACTCCTTGATCTTGGTCTCGGTCTCACTCATTCCAGTCACACCTCCAGCAACGAGTCGCCTCCCTAAACGCTTCCTCGGGGCTGAAGCCAAGCTCGACCTCGTCGAAGTTTAGCACCCTCTCATCGACCGGGAGCTCCCTCACCGGGACCATAGGCTGATCCTTCCTATCTTCGAGATCCACCGGCCTCGCTACGAACTCTTGGAGGTCGACGATAGGCTCCCGCAGCCCCTCCCCTCCCAGGTACACATCGATGGATGAGGCTGCCTTCCGGCCGTCCCGTATCGCCTCGATGACGAACCTGGGGCCGAAAACGGAATCGCCGCCAGCCCAGACGCCCTCCTTGCTTGTTCTGTACTCTTCGTCGACGACGATCCAGCCCCTCCTGCTCGTCTCCAAGCCAAAGGTCTCTGGGACGCTGACCGTGTTACCTATGGCCTTTACCACTGTGTTAACCTCCTTCATCAGGATCCGGCCCTCCATCGGCTCGGGCCTGCGCCTCCCAGAGTCATCCGGTTCCCCCGGGATCATGCATTGGAAGGCCACCGTGAGACGCTCTCCAGGTATTATCTTTAAAGGCTGGGAGAGGAAGTCGAAGCTCACCCCCTCCCTCATGGATGCGTGGATGTCCTCGAGCAGGGCAGGCATCTCAGTCTCCGTCCTCCTATAGAAGACGGTGATGTCCTTCGCGCCCAAGCGCCTGCAGACCCTCGCCGAGTCGATTGCAGCGTTCCCTCCGCCGATGATGAGAACACTGTCACCCACATCAGGGGTCTCATCTCTCTCGTTCACCGCTGTCAAGAGCTCCATGCAGTCGATGACGCCGGGCGAGTCTTCCCCCTCTATCCTCAGCGCGTTGGGGCTCATAGCCCCAATCGCCACATAGATTGCGTCGTACCCCTCCCTGAGCAGAGCGTCTAGGTCGTCGATCTCAACGCCAGGAACGAAAGTGGCTTGGGCCTCCCCGAAGCGGGCTGAGACCTCCTCTTGGAGTATCCCCTTGGGCAACCTGAACTTGGGGATTCCCCAGAGCATCGCGCCCCCGAATCGTTCCCCCTTTTCGTAGACCGTGACGTCGTGCCCCAGCAAGCCAAGGTAGTACGCCGCTGTTATTCCCGAGGGGCCGGCGCCGACCACCGCAACCCTCTTCCCTGTCGATTTCCTTCGTTCTATGTCTCTTTTCATGTTCCCGTTCGAGTCCGCTACGTATCTCTTCAGGAGCCTTATCTGGAGATGGCTTTCGTTCTTCTCCTGTCTACATCCGATCTGGCACAGGGCGGAACAGACCCTTCCTAGGATGGCGGGGAGGGGAGCCCTCTCCATGATTGTCTCGTACGCTCCCAATGTGTCGCCTGCGGCGATCTGTTGCAGGTACAAAGGTATGTTCACCAATCCGGGGCACTCATCTCTGCACCTTCCTTGGAACCGCGTAGTAGTTGGTCTCTCCCCCATAGCGGGTTTCAGCAGTGTGGTCTCGATCGCCGACTCGATCCTCAGCATCCTACCTCCGAAGTCGACGTTGAGCCCGGACACCTTCAGGTTAAAGAGGTCCTGGGCCTCGTTCTCCGCTAGGAAGGCAGCCCCGAAGACGCTGGTGATGCTTTCAACGGGCTGGTCCTTTCTCGTCCTGAGCCTCAGGTTGACAACGTCCTGGCCTCTCTCGAAGTGGTAGATAACATCCAGTTCGTCTCCCCTGTCCAGAGCCGTCAGTGTCAGGAACCTAGCGTCCTGCGCCCTCAGCTCCTCGAGCGTCGAGAACAGATATGAGCTGTCGACGTCTGTGTTCTGGACAGTCATCTCAGTCGCCTCCCCCTTCGCTCTTCTCGGCGAGCTTCTGCAGGACCAGGACCACTCCGTCTACGATCTGCTCAGGCCTCGCGGCGCATCCAGGAACGTACACGTCGATGGGTATCACGTTCTCGACGCCCCCCATCGTGTTCGGGCAGTTGTGGAACACACCTCCCGTCGACGCGCAGGTGCCCACGGCCATGACAGCCTTGGGCTCCGGCATCTGATCGTAGAGGTTCCTGAGGACCCTGTGGTTCCTCCTGTTAGCGGGACCCGTCACGACAAGGAGATCCGCCTGCTTCGGATCCCCGATGTTCACTATCCCGAACCTCTCGGCGTCGAACTTCGGCATCAGCGCCGCCAGGATCTCAATGTCGCATCCGTTGCAGCTCCCGCAGTTGAAGTGGAGCACCCACGGCGACTTCAGCCGCGCCTTGGTCACTGTCTTCATCAGATCACCCCCATCAGGCTCAGGCCAACGATGTTGGCCAGGATAAGGACAAAGCCCACTCCCCAGGTAGTCCCGAGCATCCTCTTCCACGTGAGGCGCGGGTAGCTGTTGTCGACGGCAAGCGCGATGAAGAACATTATCGCGGCGAGTCCGGCCCCAGCCAGCAAGTTGGGAGCCCAGAACAGAGCCGTCATGCAGAGAACGAGGACCGTCTTGACCCAGTGGCCCAGCTCAAGCATCGCCATCGTGTAACCCGAGAACTCGGTGAAGACCCCCCGCACCAGCTCCTGGTGGGCGTGTCCAGAGGCCGAGACGTCAAATGGCGACTTTTTCATCTCCACGACGAGCACGAGCTCCATGGCGACGAGGACAGCGGGTAGCACCGTGAATAGGGGCGTGTTGTAGGCTAGTATCCCCTCGATCAGGAAGCTGCCCGTGACCAGGTAGATGCTGACGGAGGCCAACATTAGTACTGGCTCATACGCCAACACGGAGAGGAGCTCTCTCCTGCCTCCGATGTAGCTGTAGGGTGACTTCGAGCTGAGGCTGGCCGTTATGAGACAGACGTCTGCGATCGCTGCCGTAAAAAGGATGAGCAGCAGGTCTTGCCTGAACATCAGCAGCCCGACGGCGACGATCGCGAAACCCATGTAGCTGAACGCCAGTACAGGCTGGATCGAACCCGTGATGAAAGGTTCCTTGCTCCATAGCTTGATTACGTCGTAGAAGGGCTGCAGTATAGGCGGACCTATCCTCGACTGCATCCTTGCAGTGACCTTCCGGTCGACTCCGACGAGGAGCCCTCCGAGAACAGGAGCAGCCAAAGTCAACAGCACCGGAATCAATAAACCAATTACATTGTTCCCGGCCATCTCAGATCACCACCGTAACGAACATCAGTAGAATAAGCGCAACTCCAGCTATAACGCCATATTTGCTCATATTTCCTTCGGATATGATGTCGCCCAGGAACATCCCTGCGACCTTGAACTCCGCCTCGGTGTCAGCTGTCGTCCTGAAGGAGACAGGGTCGTTCCCTATGTTCTCCCCCCCGATGTAAGGCGTCCTCACGGTGCCACCTTTCCTCCTAGCCACGTACATGCCCAGTAAGAGGGTCAGGACAAACGCCGTCCATAAAGGCAGGACCAGGAAAGTTCCGAAGCCCGTGTTCACGTTCAGGCTGGGCGTAACGATTGAAGGCCGTTGTCCAGCGCTCATGACGGGGAGGACTATGTTCTTGATGAGATATGCGGCTCCGACGGCGATCAGGACGTCGAGGCCGAGAAGGACCGTCAGGGAGAACTGGTATGGCGCTTGGAGCTGTTCAAGGGCGAAGTTGATCTTCCTCATCGGAAGTGTCGTCAGGTGTCCCAGCCACTTGGCCCAGAACAGTGTCGTCGCCGCGCTGCCGACAACCATCAGCACAATTAAGATAGTCCCCAACATTTGAGGCGAGGACGCGACGGCGTCCATCGCAGCCCACTTACCAAGTAACATTCCGAAGGGAGGCAGGAACATGCTCGCCATTCCCGCCACCATGATCGTCGTCGTGAACGGCAGCCTCCGCAGAAGCCCCTCCCAGTCCTCGACGAGGCGGCTGTGGAGCCGGTTCTCGACGATGCCCGCCCCCATGAACAGCAGCCCCTTTGAGAGGGAATGGAACAGCAGGAGTGTGAGCGCCGCCGCGATCGAAAGGGGCGTGTTGATGCCGGCGCATAGGATAATCAATCCGAGGTTCCCGATGGTCGAGTACGCGAGTATGCCCTTGGACACCCTCTGGTTCACGGCCAGGATCGCCGTCAGCATGAATGTGAAGGCGCCGATCAGCGCAATGGCCCACGACAGCGGAGTCCCCTCGATGGCAGGTGTCATCCGCAGTATCAGGTAGACGCCCGCGTTGACCATCGTGCTAGAGTGGACGAGCGCCGAGACGGGCGTCGGAGCCACCATGGCGCCAAGTAGCCAGCTGTGGAACGGGAACTGGGCGGACTTGGTGAACGATGCCAGAGCCAGGAAGGCGAACCCCATCAGGAGAAGAGGCGTGGGCTTCACCTTTAGAAGCTCGTCGAAGGCAATGCTGCCAACCGAGAAATGACCCACGTAGACAGCAGCTATGAGCGCCACGCCCCCCACGAGGCCCATCCATAGCGCCCTCTGGGCGTTCTCCTCGGCCAGCTCTGTCCCGTCGTGCCTGATCAACTCGTAGCAGCAGAGGGTCGTCACCT
>CP070784.1:1051946-1123454 GCA_020346605.1 Candidatus Bathyarchaeota archaeon
CGCGCGCGTTTCCAAAATTAAGATTTAGTCCACAACAACCGTTTTACAGGTTATTTATATAACGAATTAACTTCTAAATGCGCAAGAAGCGAAAAACCATGAGAAAAGGGGTTAAAGAGCAAATTCAACCCATGCCGTTTTGGCAGTCTCTGATCTTCTTCGGGATACCGGCACTGGTAGCAGCAGTATGCCAATATGTGCTCTGGCCGTTCTTCATGAGTGTCGGCATAACCGAGGAAACAGCGTATCATTACCAGGCTTTGATAGTTTTCACGTTATTATTGAGTGCAGCTCTCGTGGCTAACGTGATCGAAGGGAATTCTCTCGATTGGTCATCATTTAGACGTCGTTTACGTCTCTTTGGATTAGATAGAAGAGGATGGAAGTGGACGTTTGGGGGCCTTATTACACAGATCCTTCTATCTCTAGCAGCTACAGTTCTCGCGAGCCAAGTCTATAACATTCTGAAATTTACGCCTCCAGACATATCGCCATCTGGTCCGATGCTAAACCTACCCTTGATGGCGTTCGTTCTGTTTATGAATAGCATGAGTGAGGAGCTGTGGTGGCGGGGATACATCCTTCCTCGGCAGGAGAAACAACACGGGCGATATGCTTGGGCCATTCACGGTGTGTTATGGGCCTTCTTCCATGCATTCAAGTGGTGGGCTGTTCCGTTCATGCTGTTTACCACCTGGATCATCCCATTCATTACTCAGCGAATGGGGAACACCACGCCTGGAGTTATCATCCATCTAGTTATCAACGGCCTGGGGATTCTTCTCATGGTTTAGACTTTCCTACAGTTTGGGTTTGGGTGTGTGGGGGGATAAAATTTAATCCCCAAAACTCAACTCGGGAAATTAGGTTTGAATTACGCATAGTAGTATCAAGTCGCGCGCTTGTTCATTGCTGACAAAATCTTTGGAAAATTATAGAAGTAAAAGTTTTGTGTATGGGAGCACATTTTTATTCCAGACTTATAGCTAATTATTCCATAACCTGAGCAGCTGATGGTAGCAATGTTCGCTGATTGAGATGGCTGAAAACCCTGCGGGTAGATGGGACTTTCTGAAGGGTAACATCGGCGTCATGATTCTTAGCTCAGGTCTGTGGGACATCGCATTCGCCATGACATGGCCCTTCTACGCGCTCTACGTCCTAGAGCTGGGGGGGAGCTACATGGACATAGGCCTCATCTCCGCCCTGGGGGCGGTGGCAAAGATAGCCCCAACACTGTTCGGGGGCTACCTAACCGACGCCCTGGGGCGGAAGAGGATACTCTACACGCTGAGCTTCCTCTTGGCCGTCAACGAGTTGATCTACGCCTACGCCCCGGACTACAGGTACATCTACGTCGGTGCGGTCGTCGGCTCTCTCCTCCACGGGTTCAGGGAGCCAGCGTTCCAGTCAATCATCTTCGATTCCACGAAGCCGGAGAGTCGCGCCCTCTCCGTCGCCACGCTGCAGGTGACCTCCTCACTCTTCGGACTCCTTTCCCCCTACGCCGTGGGCCTGCTGATAGACGACAGGGGTATCCTGCCGGCCATGCGGTTCGCCTACGTCTTCACCTTCGCGATGGCCACTGTTGCCTCCCTCATGAGGTACAGGTTCATCGAGGAGACCCTGGAGAACGGGCGGAGTGTGGAGAAAGACCCGAGGGCAGCGGTGAGGGAGATCCTCTCCGACTTCGTGGCGACCTTCAGGGAGCTGCCAGTCCAGCTATGGACCTTCCTACTGATCGACTTCGTCATCACCTTCGCCTGGGCCGTTGGCGAACCCTACTTCGTCACATACGCCAAGGAGGTGGTGGGCCTCTCGGCGGCCCAATGGGGGCTCGCCACGATGCTCACCATGGCGCTCCCGATAGTCCTCAAGCTGCCACTTGCCAGGGCCTCTGACCGCCACGGCAGGATCATGTTCATACTGCCCTGCATGTTCCTCTGGCCCATCGGCTTCCTGCTGTTCGCCTACAGCTGGGGATTCCAGGCCATCCTCGCCGCCAGGCTGCTGCTGACACTCGCAAGCAGCATCGGAGACCCTGCGTGGGAGGCGATGTTCTACGACTACTCGCCGAAGGAGTACCGCGGAAGGTTCGCAGCAATCGCCAGCGTCTCCTGGTCTCTGATCTGGGGGGCAGGGAACATCGTCGGCGGGGCGATCTACGGGGGGCACTCAAAGGCGCTCATCTTCTACATCAGCGCGGGGCTGCTGCTGTTGGGCGCGCTCGCCGCCTTCCTCAAGGTGAAGGAGCCTGAGAGACGCGCCGACTAAGCAGCTCGCTACAGCCCTCACGAGGAAAACGACAATAGGTAGAACTCCAACTAAGACTCAGTTATGAGGTTTGCCGTCCTCGCCGACGCCCACATCGGCCGCAGCATCCCCCTTGCCATAGCCGAGCACAGGCGCCGAGCCTTCTCCACCGCCTTCACCAAAGCGGTGGATGCCATCGTGGAAGCCGGTGTCGACTACGTCTTCATCTGCGGAGACCTCTTCGAGCGCCGCACCCTCCGCCCCTACCTCGTCCAGTTCACCCACGACGAGCTCTACAGGCTGTCGACGGAGACCGAGGAGAGGCACGGCAAGCCTACGAAGATCCTAATCATCCGGGGCAACCACGACGGCCGCTCCCAGTCCGATACCCTGGACTACATCAAGCACCCGCTGGCCGACTACCTCCACGTCTTCGAGGACGATAACATCACCTACAAGGACGAGAACCTCCACGTTGTAGGCCTCAACTACTACGACCAGGTCGACAGGGCCTTCGACCAGCTCGTCGTCCCCGCCTTCCAGGGGGCCGAAGGCACCAGGATACTTATGCTCCACGGCTTCGTCCAGGGCTACAACCAGGTCCCCCCCTACGAGAGCAGCGTCACACTGGACCAGCTAGCCTCCGTGGAGCCCGCCTTCGTTTTCACTGGCCACTACCACAGGCGCTGCCCCAGGAGGAGGTTGCCCAACGGCGGCTGGGCCCTCACTCCGGGCAGCCTGGAGATGTACGACTTCGCCGAGACCCCGGAGAAGGGCTTCTACATCGTGGACGCCAACGGCGAGGAGCCCCAGTTCACCTGGGTCCCCATCGAGCCCATGCACGCCATGAAGCAGGTCAGAGTTGTGTCGGACCACAGCCGGGAGCCCCAATGGTACAGGGACAGGGTGGTGGAGAAGGTCGAGGCCTTCAGGGAAGAGCTCGTCGGGGCCGGGAAGGAGGGATACATCAGGGTACGGGTGCAGGGCGGCCTCAGGAACGGATACCCCGGTGACATCGACCTGTCCCCCGTCGATGAGATGGTCTCCTCAGACCCGCTCCTCCTCTGGGTTGACGTGGACACCCTCGGGATCGAGATGCCCCTGCTGGCCGGGGTCCCCGAGAGGGAGCTTGTGGACGTCAGGGCATTCTTCTCCGCAATGGGGGAGTTCGCCGACGACATAGGGGAGATGCACGGCAGGATCCGTGAGACCCTGGAGGAGGAGGCGAGCCTGCAGACGGGGCTGCTCACACCCAGCCAGAGGATCCCCTTGGTCAAGGAGTGGGTTGAGCGCTTCGAGAAGCGGAGCTTCGGGGAGGACGAGCCATGATAGAGGAGCTCACCCTCCGGGGCTTCAAGTCCTACAGGAGCCGCCAGACCGTCAGGTTCACCCGGGGGGTCAACAAGATCTCGGGCCGAAACGCCTCTGGGAAGACCACCCTCCTCCAAGCGGTGCTCTTCGGCCTCTTCGGAGACGTCCCGGGCGTCAACAAGCAGGACCTGATCCCCCTCAACGGGGCAGACGTCGACGTCACCCTCGCCCTCCGCAGCCCCCTCAACGGGAAGAGGATCACCATCCACAGGGAGGGCGGCCAGACAAGGGATGGCGGGTTCCGCTCCTCCAAGAGCCTGCTCAAGGTCGAGGGGGAGGACGCCACGTACGCTCGTGAGCGGGAGATCCAGACCAAGCTAAGGGAGCTCATCGGCGTCGGCAGGAGCACCTTCTTCAACGTCGTCTACGCGCAGCAGAAGGAGTTCATTGAGATTCTCAAGCCCGATCGCCGGCGCATGGACGCTATACTGGGGCTCACCACTCCCGCCGAGATCAGGGAGCAGTTCCGAGAGGTGAGCAGGATGCTCAGGGATCGGGGGCGCATCGAGAAGCGCGGAGCCCTAGAGGAGAGGGTCAGGAACGCGGAGCAGGGAATCTCAGACCTGGATGGCCAGCTGGTGGAGGTCACCGAGCGCAGGCGCGATCTATCCGAGGGCCTCAACCAGATGAAGGTCCGACTCACCCTTGCCAACGGCCGGGTCGAGACCATGGACGGCATCCTCGCCGAGCTTAGGCGGGTGGAGATGTCACAGGCCGACTTGGAGCGCCTGCAGGAGCAGAGGGAGGACGTAGCCCGGGACCTGGAGGACATCTACGTGGAGATGGGGGAGGATCCCGAGAAGACGCGCAGGGAGCTCCAGGAGCGGAGGAGCTCTGCGGAGACCACAGAGGAGGAGCTACGGCGCCTGCTCGACGGGAGGCTCGCCAGGGACAGGGCCGAAACAGTGGGCGCCGTCTCCCGATTGGAGCACCAAATCGGCGAGCACGTGGAGCTGAGGGAGCAGGGGGTCACCGTCTGCCCCAAGTGCGGCCAGGAGGTCAACTTCGACCTCTTGGAGAAGGACGTGAAGCAGTGGCAGGCTGAGCTCGAGCAGGAACGAGGCCGACTGAAGGCGCTGGAAAGGGAGATAAGCATGGTCCAGGAGCAGGCCAAGGCAGCCAGCCGCAGGTTCAGGGATGCCGACAGGGCAGTGATCAACTTCGTCAACCAGGAGAGGAGGATCAACGAGCTCAAGAAAACCATGCAGGACCTAGAGGCCAGGGGGGCCGACCTCCACGCCAGGATCGGCCGTGAGACCGAGGAGTTGCTGCTGAAGGCGGAGATGGAGCTCGCAACGGCCTTCGCCTCCCTCGAGGACGCCCAGGAGAAGATCGGCGAACAGCTCGACGGATCCCGCAGGGAGCAGAGGGAGCTCCAGGCCGAGGTCCGCTCGAGGGAGGACCGGCTCAAGGACGCTGACAGGGAAGAGGAGAGGATCCAGGGGCAGCAGGAGGGCCACCGTAAGGTCTTGGAGGAGTCGCTGGGGCTCCTAGACGGAATACGGGAGTACGAGGCCAAGATAAGGGCCGTCGACTCAATCCAGAGGCGCTACGGCGAGTACGAGCAGCAGTTGAGGGAGAACACGCTGAAGCTCCTGGAGTACCAGACCTATAACTACTTCCGCCGCCTCACAGACCAGCAGTCATACGCAGGGTGCCATATCGACAGGGAGCGCTACACGCTGGAGGTCCAGCCCCTCGGCGGAAACAGGATGATGCCCGCCTGGTTGGCAGGGGGAGGGCACGAGAGCCTTTTTGCCCTCGCGGAGCGCCTCGCCCTCCTCAGGGTAATGGGCTTTCCACACCTGTTGATTTTAGACGAGCCGACGGACGCTGTGGATTCGGAGAACGTCCCCCAGCTCCTGGAGTACGTAGCCCGGAGCAGCAGGGAGATCGGGCAGGTGTTGTTGGTGACCCACCACGGCCACGGCGAAGAGGAGGGCGTAAACTTGATAAGGGTGAGAAAGGTTGGCGAGGAGTCCAGAGTCTACCAAGAATAGTACAAGGAACTTAAATGATCTCTTAAAACTATCTGTTAGGGTTGGTGAGTGATATAATGGTCTTGGTGTTGGACACTTCCTCGACGTCGTTGCGCGCGCATGTCCTTCATGCTATCAGGGGTCTCGGTGACCACCTTCAGCAGCGTATCGCGCGCGTACGCATTACAAATATATTTTGATGAAAAACTGTGAGTCATGATCGAATTGGATAAACTGTGCAATTTGAGCAGAACCAAGGAGAAGCCGAGAATACCCATTTCTCGGTCATCACGCCTTTAGAAGATATTTTTTTCTTTACATAAAGATAATTCATATCCAGATCGTCAACTATCTTGAAGAAGCCTGGCTTTTCCTTCCAGGTCCAATAGATGCAATGACCTTCTCTATCCCTGTGGTGGCAGCTCGTCATCATGGTGCTACCTCTATTAATTGAGAGCGAATAATCCAGTTGTGTCATCAGTTCATTTCTCTTCCTCAGCCACTCCTCGGAATGCCTCGTGCGCGTGACCTCATCATATTCACGTACTGTCAACGAATTCTTCTCGGTCTTCGCCTGCTCCCGTAGGTTTGTGATCAGCTTCCAGAGTTCAGGGTCATATGGACCGACTCCTCGCTCCGTCTGCCCCTTTCTGCGGGTAATGTATCTGTGACCTTTTACAGTTTTAGCCCTGAAATTCCACCCATCCGATATGAGTCCCCGAATCTCATCCTCATCAATTTTCATAACCATGGGAAACTCAACCCACGTTGGAATGATGAAATTTCCCATATTAATGTGTTTCCCATCGGTTTACCATGAAGGGGCTGCTTACTTTCGGTGTGACCTTCTCCCCTACCTGGTTATGCCGGTTTACCCTGTTTACCACCGAATATTTGAGGGGTAGGCTAGCCTACTTCCCATCAGAAGCTCTTGTATACGTTTGCATCAATACCTTCATCGTAGCCCTCATCTGTACCCAGTGTCCTTTACTACGGGGTTTGAGTCGACATGGTTTACCATGTAAGACCCGAGTATGGGCGCGCGCCGTTTAGAACTCGCGAGCACGCTTAAAAGAGGTGGGCTTTTTCGCTCACGGTGGTTAAACAAACGGAAATAAAGCTCGACGTCCTAATTTCTATGGGGGACTGGATGAGTCATCTACGATGCCCTCTCTGTGGCTTGAACGCCGCTGTTTCTAGGTTTGACCCTTCCGGACTCGATTTAGACTTGAGGGCGACGAGTTTCAGAGGGCTTGGCTATGGAAGAGGCTTCGCGCCAGTGGAGGAGCACTCGGTTCTGGGGGATGACGAATTTTCACCGCTGGTTGCAGAACGCGTCTTATCGCTCTGTATGATGTTCCTAGATGCGGGGGTTATCAACTCTGAGTACACGATAGATAAGCTCGGACTGAAACCAAAATCATCAATGTCCATCGAGTCTCCTACGCGCCCTGAAATCCGAACCGTGCTTTTACCCTCAGAACTGAATAGTGTTGAACTCACTCGTGCACGTGAAACCATAAAAGAGCAAGAAAAAGAGTTAGAGCGTGAGAGAATGATAGACAGAGAGCTGCTAAGATTCATCAGAGATTATCCGTATGTAGAAATAAATGAGGAGGAAGTACCATGGACAATAGATATAACCGATGTTGACACCGAAAGCCTTCAAACACTAATTTTACTTTACGGGTATTTAGATATTGACACACAGAAACACCTCCTAAAAAGACTGAAGACCGAACACCCCTTAGTTGAATATTTTTTAGAACTATTTATGGTAAAACCTAAAAAAACAATAGCCCAAAGGATAATGGAATTCGATGCAAACAAGGTTAGAACCAATATTAAAAGCGGTTTACAGGAACGCTGGTTCGAGTAAATTTGACAAATAAAATAACTGGTGTGTGCACAATAAAATCACGTGTGAGTGCACACTCATGTATAATGTTGCGCGTAGCTGATCTAGTGTGCTAGGATCAAAGTTCGCAATAAAATTAGGAGGTGAGGGATTCACTAACTTCCTTGATCAGCGGTATGCTCAGCTCCGCCGATGAGACCCCTGTGTTGAACGCCATCAGCGCAGCCGCCTGGATCTGCTCCTTGGACGCGCCGGCGTCGAACGCGAGCCTGGTGAAGTGCCTCAGCGCCACCGGGTCCCTCGTGGTCGAGTAGATGCCGACCAGTATCAGGTTCCTCGTCTTCTCGTCGAGCACTCCGTCCTTGTTTATCGCCGCGGAGAGCTTTATGTAGGCCTCCGCCGCCTCGGGGGTCTCCTCGTTGAAGATCTCCCAGACACTCTTGCTCAATTCTACCACCGCATAAAGGAGCGTCCAGGGAAGTATAAACGTGCGCGCATGTCAGGTCATTTTTGGCGCGAAGAGGGGCTCAGGTGGTCACTTCTTTCTCAGGAAGAAGAACGCCGCCGCCCCGACAACAGCCAGACCCACGACGGCTGCGATCATCACTATGCTGCCTGACCCTGGCTCAGACGACGTTACGTCGAGGCTCACTTGGTCCAGGCTCTCGGCGTTGTCGAACTCCCACACTACCCTGTCGGCCTCCTCAGAGACTGGGTTGCTCCCCGCCGGGGAGGATATGACTACGCTCTCGCCGCCGATGGAACCCCCCTCCAGGATGAGCATGAAGTCCTCCGGGGGGCTCTCCTCCGTTAGGTACTGGAGGAACTCCGTGAATGCGTTGAGGGAGGGGGGCACCATCCCCAGATCCCTCAGATCGAAGCCCGAGTTCACCGTGCCGTCTGTCGCCTCGTAGTCGGCCTCGAAGTGCAGGTCCCTGACGCTGAAGACGGTGGGCCAGAGGAACTCGTTTATCATGGCGACGTCCTCGTCGTCCAGTGAGCCCTCCTGGAGCACCTCGGTGAGCATAGACTCCTTGAGCACGTTGAGCTGCTCGTCGACGTCGCCCACGACCGTCGCCTCGGAGCTCGCCTCGAAGGTGAAGCTATCCTTGACGTAGACCAGGCTCGAGGAGTAGGACTCCACCTCGACGACGGAGATCTCCCCGAAGTCGTATCCCTCCTCGGTGTACACGAGGCCCATGTTGTCCATGGCTGCCCTGATCCCCTTCTGGAAGTCCCCTCCTATACTCGCCTCGATCGCGAAGGTGGTGGAGACGGGGCCCATCTCGCTGCTGACGAGCTCCAGCCTGCTTAAGCTCAGCTCCCCGTCAGAGTTCTCGGCTACCTGTGAGGCCAGCATAGTCTCCATCAGCGGGAACATCATGAGCATCTGCTCGATCTCCTCCTGGGGATAGATGACATAGTACAGTGTGGCGCTCACGGAGAGGTCTATCGTGCCGGTGAAGGGCGGCTCGACGAGGTTGGACTCCAGGGTTCCGTCGAGGGCGATGTACCCGGGGTAGTCGACATGGATGTAGACAACCTGGCTGGTGCTGTCTCCCTGACTCTCCACCTCCAGCTCAAGGTTCGCCAGCTCTGAGGCCTCTTCCGGTCTCATCTCCAAGGAGAGGTCGAAGGAGATGTCTGTTCTTCCCTCGGTGGCGGTCTCAAGGTCCAGCAACATCTGGTAGTTACGGACCAGGTCGCTGAACCCCCATTGATAGCGTTCTTGGGTGAAGCTGCCCTGGGCCCGTATCACGATGCTCTCGTCGGGCAGGATCTGGAATGTAATGTGATTGTCGTACTGGGAGTCCGCGGCCGATGCAAGCCCTAGCGGGTTCAGTCCGGCCGCCAACACCGCCGCCAACGTCAGTGGCACTAAAAATGCTTTCACTCTCTTGAACATCCCCAAATTTCTCCGGTTAGACATGGTTGTAATGTACCTACTGGAAGATATTAACGTACTTATCCGACTGGCCGAGCAGAGAAACAGGAATACGGGTTAAACTTTTCCCTCAATGGCGTACGCTCGCTAATACTCTTATATCTTCATTCATATGTCTGTTTTTCACAGGAGACGACCGTCATGGTCTACTGCACAAAATGTGGGACTCAGAACGAGGATGGGGCCTCCAACTGCGTGAGCTGTGGGGCCTCCCTCAGGGTGTCCCGGCGAGTGAGGAGGGGCTGGGAGGAAGAGATCGAGGTGCGCGCGGAGGAGTTCGGGGAGAGGGCGGAGGAGTTCGGCAGACGAATGGAGGCCGAGTGCTTCGGCCTGCCCCGAGGGAACTCGATCATCGGGGTCCTCATAGGTCTCGCCATCATCCTCGTGGGAGTTCGCGAGCTCCTCGGCTGGAGCATCGACCTCGGGCCCTTCGCAGCCATTGTGGTGGGCGTCCTCATCATCGCAGGAGCCCTTTACAGGCAGAGTCAGGGGAGACCCTGATCGCGCGCCCTCCTTTTTCAGGCGACCACACGTCGTCGATGGATTCCTAGGAAGGATGAGCTAGATTTTCTTCAATCTTAACGACGTTTTCGTACCTGACGATGTAGTTTACATGGCTTTTTCGTCCTGGTTCATCTCCGCCTCTCATCGATTCATATCCTCAAAATCCGTATAAACTCCAAGGATGATTGCTCTGGATCCGTGTGAAGGTCAGCACCCCCATAGAGTTGGTCGCAGAAGCCTCCACAACGCGCACTGTGGGTAACCAAATTCTACTGTCGCCCCACATTGATGTTTACTCAAAATCCGTGTTCGCGCTCTTTTCCCCGCATGCAACTCGCAAGGGTGCTATTTGTAAGGCGACATCGTGACTGGATTGAGGAGGGCCACGGTGGGCGCGTAGTCGTCCGTTAACAATGGTGAATCCGCCGTGTCGATCTCCCAGTCGACGAGGTTCCGTGTATAAGCCGCCAAGGTTTCACCCCTCAGAGGGGCCTCCTCGGCCATGGTTTGGAGATCTTCTTTCTCGAATCTGGTCTCTGTTTCGGTCGCGATCAGAATGATGTTCTGGACCCATGAAAGTGAGACGTCCCTGGTGGTGAACAGGTAGATCTGCGGGAACACCTCGCCGATGGTCTTGTATTCGGCCACGAGGAGGTTGGAGGTGTCTCCTATGAGCGACGAGATGAGGTTGGATATCACGACCCCGTTGGGGTTCAGGTGGTCGGCTAAGACCTCGAAGAACTCACGGGTCATGAGGTGAAACGGTACATAGGTCTTCGAGTACGCGTCAAGGACTATGAGGTCGTATCTGCCGGCTCTGACCAGGAACGCCCTCCCATCCCCCACGTAGACCCCTAGGCGCGGGTCGTCTGGCACCCCGAAGTACTTCCTGGCCGTGTTCACGACCTCAGGGTCTATCTCCACGACGTCGACGGTAATGTTGGGGTACTGCTCCAGAAACTGCTTGGGCCCCGAGAATCCTCCTCCGCCTACGAACAGCACACTCTCTATCTCAGGGTTCAAGACGAAGCCCAGGTTGAAGTAATCGGTGTACATGTAGACCGCTCTGTCAGATCCGTTGAGGTAATAGGCGCTGTGGGGCAGGTTGTTCAGGTAGAGGGTTCTGATGCCCCGGTTCCTGTTGTCGACGACGGTCAGGGAGCTGTAGGCCGTATCCTTCCGGTAGACAACGGTCCCTGCGAAGATGGACAGGGATCCCCGAAGAAAGGGGGTCGAGGGGAGCAGCAGGACGACCACCATGAAGAGAACAGTGGAGAGCCTCTGATTCCAGGCCAGCCCTAGGAGAGCTGCGGCCATCAAGACTAGGCTAAGCGCGAACAGTATGGACTTGACGCCGAAACTGGGGATCAGGACGAAGACGGTGAAGAAAGTGCCGAATATGCTGCCCCCGGTCGACACGGAGTACAGGCTCCCTGAGACGCCGCCGATGTTCTTCAGGCTGCTTGCAGCGAGCCTCAGGGCGTATGGTGAGACCATGCCAAGTAGCGTAGTGGGAGCCGCTAGGAGTATCAGAGAAGCCAGCACCGGTCCGAATCGCTCACCGAGGCCCGAGTACAGCACAGTCTCCAGGACGGTGTTTGAGAACATGGAGATGGGAACAATAAACGCCCCCGCTGTGAGGATTATGAGCGAGAAGGTTCTGAAACTCGGCTCTTTATCGGCGAACCTTCCCCCGAGGTAGTATCCCAAGGCGAGTGAGGTCATTACGACTCCGATCAGACTGCCCCAGACGAAGACGCTGTCCCCGAAGAAGGGCGCAAGGAGCCTACTACCTACCATCTCCAGCGCCATGACGACCGCACCCGATACGAACACGTCCAGTCTAATACTCCAGAGGGAGCCCTGATCGCGTAACCCCATTATGAGACCAGATCATGAATCGAGTCATTATTAGTTTTCTACGCGCGCCAGGTTTACAGTGGAACCTCGTCTCCGAGCGGGTATGTGTCAATACTTAAAAGGCCATTCGGACAAGTCGACTAACGCCATGAAAGAAGGGGACTTCAATCAAGTCAAAGATCAGGCTGGCCCCTGCGGTATAGCGTGTGGAGCGTGTGTCCTGGGGAACGGTACCATTGCGGAAACGGCTGAGAAGACCAAGGAGCACATCACGGGGTACGGGATAAAGGAGTGGGCTCCTGCGACCCCTGGTGGCGGCGACCTCAACTGGGCTGAGACCGAGAGGACGCTGGATTGGATGATCCAGAACGCCAACTGTGCTGGCTGCGAGAGGGGAGGCGGCCCCCCTGACTGCGCTATCAGGACCTGCTCGGGTGACAAAGGCTTCGAGCTGTGCAGTCAGTGTGACGGACTGGACGACTGCTCCGAGTTCGACTGGCTGCAGGACTACGGTAAGACGCTCAAAGGGATTCTAAGGGACAACAGAGGATTATCAAAAGAGGAATACGTGGAAAGACAATTAGCTAATTCGTAATAATCTATACCACCAAGCACGCAAGCCAAGAACAGGAAACATGCACCCGTGTGACTACGTTAAGGGATGACTGAAAACGCCGTTAGGACCGCCTGCCCCAGGGACTGCTACGATCCCTGCTCCCTCAGGGTCACCGTTGAGGGCGGGAAGATCATCAGGGTCGAGGGAGGCCCAGAGCCTCATCATGTCGGGGGAAGCCCAGGCTATCGGCGGAGGCCCCTTCTTCAACTCGACAATGGTCAAGCTGAGGTCTTCACGGGGTTAGCCCCACTACGCCAACCTGATTGCGCGCGCACACTGATAAATCATGGAAGCTCTTCTATCGGCTTCACGTTTCCCAACACCGGTCTCGACCTCTCAACCGGTGCAGCCCAGCGAGTCGCGTTCTCGATCACCCTCAGCACGTTGGTGTCATGGTAGATCGGGTAGGACTCATGCCCGGGGCTGAAGTAGAAGATCTTCCCCATGCCCCGGTAGAAGCAGCATCCGCTCCTGAAAACTTCACCCCCTTTGAACCAGCTGATGAAGACGAGCTCGTCGGGGCTGGGTATGCCGAAGGGCTCCCCGTACATCTCCGCGTGCTCTAACTCGAAGTAGTCTCCGATCCCCTCGGCGATAGGGTGCCCCTCCGACACCACCCACAGGCGCTCCCTCTCGCCAGCCTCACGCCACTTAAGGTTGCAGTGGGTCCCCATCAGGCGCTTGAAGATCCGGGAGAAGTGGGCCGAGTGGAGAACGATCAGCCCCATGCCGTCGTAGATTACCCTCCGGTATACCCTGTCGACGACGGCGTCGCTCACCTCCTCGTGCCTCATGTGCCCCCACCAGGTGAGGACATCGGTCTCCGAGAGCATATCGTCTGTCAGGCCGTGCTCCGGCTCGTCCATCGTGGCGGTCCGGACGTCGAGGCCGGGTCTGCCCCTGAGGTACCCAGCGATGGCTCCGTGTATCCCCTCCGGGTAGATCTCGGCGATCTCGGGGTCCTTCTTCTCGTGCATGAACTCGTTCCAGACCGTGACACGGGTCTTACTCCTCAATCTCATCACCTTCGCATCTGATTATCGGCTTGGAGCCTACACCTCGTCCGAGGATACCACGCCGCCTTCCTGGCTCGACTTCAAGATCATGTCCAGGGCCCTCTGGAGGCCGAGCATCTCCTCCGGTCGGGTCAGGGGCTCCCCATCCTCCAGGATGCATTCGACGAAGTGGCTCATCGCCACGAGGTAGGGATCGACCTCGTCGAAGTGGATCTTCTTATCGACGTGCCCCCCTTCTTCGGTCGTGTAGATCGTCATCGACTCGAGATCCAGGCCCGCCTTCTCTCCCATCAGCGTCACGGTCCTCCTCGGCTCCTTGATGTGGGAGGCCCAGCTCACCTCGAAGGAGACGGAGGCCCCGTTCCCCATCTTCAGGAGTGCAGTGGCCAGGTCCTCCACATCGAAGTACCCCTCGGGCTCGGGCTTCCCCCATCCGCTCAGGCCCCTCTTCTCCGGCCCGAACTTGGCGTAGCTCGTGGCGTAGGCCGCCGCCGGCTCGAAGTTTGACATGAGCCAGAGGGTGAGGTCCAGCACGTGGACGCCGATGTCGTAGATGGGGCCGGCCCCGGCGTCCTTCTTCCTCGTGAACCAGCTGCCCCACCCGGGGACCCCGCTCCTCCTGATCCACCCGCATTTAGCGTAGTAGACCTCACCGAGCTCGCCGTCGGCCGCGTGGCGCTTCAGGGCTTGGACGTCACCGCGGAACCTGCTCTGGAGCCCGATGAGCAGCTTCCCCCCGCTCCTCTTGGCTGCCTCGACCATCCTCGTCGCCTCCGACAGGTTCACAGCCATCGGCTTCTCGCAGTAGATATGCTTCCCGGCCTCGAAAGCCTCGACCGTGACCGTCGAGTGGAGCCTGTTCGGGAGGCACACGACGACGGCCTCAACGTCATCCTGCCTCAGCAGCCGCCCGTACTCCCTGTGCAGGCTCTTCTTGGGCAGCCCCGCCTCGACACCAAAACTCTCAAGGGCTTGCGGGTTCACGTCGCAGCCAGCCACGACCCTCGCTGAACTCAATTCAAGGAGCCGCTTCAGGTGGTGGAGGCCTATGCTACCACACCCGATCACCCCGACCCCGACCTCTCTCAAAGATCAGACCTCCAACGATTCAGTCTGAGCTTTAACTATAAAACAGTGATTTCAGAGAGACGGCGAAGATCGGAGAACTCCATTGCTGTAAAAAAGGTGATGAGTGGTGACTAGCGCATCATCTCGTCGAGGTTCTCCTTGCAGCGCCTGGCGCTCTCGATAGGCGTCAGTGGGTACCTCTCCTGTTCGACGATGTACCACTCCGTGCCACCCACGGCCTCGCAAAGCGAGAAGAACCGGCTCCAGTCCATCTCCCCCTCTCCGATCAGCGCCTTCTCGTTCACCGACGAGAACGCCTTGAGGTGCACCGTGGTCGCTCGGCCGGGATAGCGTTTCAGGATCTCCAGCACCCCCTCCACGCTGACCCCGCCGGACATCGCGTTCCCGGCGTCGAGCTGCATCACGACCTCAGAGTGGGCCGCCCCGAAGACCGTGTCCCAGGGCAGCTCCCCCTCCATTGGCTGGAACTCGATCGCGTGGTTATGGTAGCCCACCCTCATCCCTTCAGCCTTCAACCTCTCGGCGATGTCGTTCAGCAGCCTGGCAGCCTCGAGCCACGAGGCCCTGGACCCCCTCCTCTCCTCAGGCAGCGAGGGGACGACGAGGAATCGGTTGCCCAGGGCGCGGTTGAACTCTATGGACCTATCCAGCTCTCTCCCGATGAGGGTGTCTATGCCGACGTGTGTCCCCGCGACCCTGAGCCCCAGTTCGTCGAGCATCCCCCTCAGCTCCTCCGCGCTCCTGCCGTGATACCCAGCGAACTCCACCCCATCGTATCCCATGTCCACCACGGCCTCGAGGGTCCCCTCCAGGTCGCGGGCGCAGTCCTCGCGAACAGAATAGAGCTGGAGGGCGATCGGTATGTCTACCATCTTCCCTATCCCACCTATCGTGCAATTCTTTAATTGTCGTATGGAATTTAAGGTCGAGGGTCAAGCATTGGACAAGCTGGGCGTCGGTTTTATTGGGTCGGGGTTCGTCGCTGGCTTCCACGCCGAGGCGTTTAAAGGCGTTAGAGACGCTGAGATAACGGCCGTCTACAACGTCAGAGAGGAGAGCGCTAGAGCTCTAACCTCAAAGATCGATGAGCTGGGCGTGGGTAAACCCGAGGTCTACACGGATCTCAGGGAGATGCTCTCGGAGGGGTCGGTCAACGCTGTCTGGATACTCAACCCCAACTTCGTGAGGCTGGAGGTCGTCGAGGTCATAGCGGAGGAGGCCGCCCAGGGGAGGAACGACCTGGTGGGGGTCTGCTGCGAGAAGCCCCTTGCCAGGACCGCCGAAGAGGCGGAGAAGATGGTCGAGCTGGTCGAGAAGGCTGGCCTCCTGCACGGGTACCTGGAGAATCAGGTCTTCGCCCCAGGCGTGGCCAGGGGGAAGGAGGCGGTCTGGAGGTACGGCGCCAGATACGCCGGCAGGCCCTATCTCGCTAGGGCTGCCGAGGAGCACGGAGGCCCCCACAGGAATTGGTTCTGGGACCCGAGGCTCTCCGGGGGAGGGGTCCTGTTGGATATGGCCTGCCACAGCCTCGAGGCCGACCGGTACCTGCTGTCTGATCCCGACAAGCCGAAGGAGGCGCTGAAGCCTGTGTCGGTCCAGTCAACGATAGCTTCGCTGAAGTGGACCAGGGAGCCCTACGTTTCAAGGCTCAAAGCCGACTTCGGCGTGGACTACGGAGAGACCCCCGCGGAGGACTACGCCCTGACCCTGGTGTCGTACGAGGACGAGGATGGGGGTTTGGTCCTCTCCGAGGCCAGGACCTCTTGGAGCTTCATCGGTCCGGGGCTGAGGCTCACATTCGAGGTGCTGGGCCCGGAGTACTCGATATCGATAAACAGTCTGCAGCAGGAGCTCAACGTGTTCTTCAGCCGGGGTGTGGTGATGCCGCCCTCTGAGGAGTTTGTCGAGAAGCAGGCCGCGGAGCAGGGGCTGATGCCGATGGTGCCGAACGAGGCGATCGCTTACGGGTACCAGGACGAGGACCGTCACATGGTGGAGTCGTTCCTGAGGGGCGAGATGCCGGAGGAGGACTGGAGGGATGGGCTGCTGGTCGCCCGGCTGATGATGACGGCGTACAAGTCGGCTGAGGAGGGGAGTAAACTGAGCTTCGATCCCAAGGCTCTGAAAGGCTATAAGCCAAAAGTAGCCTCTGGCGATTGGAGACCCTAATCTCTACCGCGCGCGGCGTGACGACGCCTGTGCAAGTTCCGGGTCTGCTTCTTCCTCCTTGGCGAGGTATGGGGCGGTCCGCGTGGCCTTGTGAACGTGCTCGAAGTCGTAGGCGGAGTCCTCTACAAAGTCAAGGGAGACCTTGATCACACGCTCACATCGATTTGTCCAGTGGCTACATATTGGGGAAAGGTTCCTTAGATCCATCCCCTCTGCTTGTACAGCTGGTATCCTATCTCAAGGGCTTCCTCGATCTGGGCAACGAGCTCGTCGTCGAGTTCCTTGATGCGGAAACAGGACTTCCCCTTCAGGAGCTTCAGCAGCTCCGGCTTGAACACCTCCTCCAGCCGGGTGTCCACGTATATGGGCATGTAGTACAGCCCCACCCACTTGCTCTGGATGATGATCCCCGCGAAGTAGACCTCCTTTCTCTTCCTGCCATCGATGACGATCTCCTTGACGGACCAGAGGTCGTACTTACTGTCGAGGTCGAACTTCGGCTTCAGGGCGTTCTCGTATCTCTTGAGGATCTCCTTTAGCCTGATGAATACAGCAACGAGTTCCTCCTGCACGCCTGTCCCCACATCGATCTTGGGCGTCGTTTAATATAACTCGCTTGAATTCCCAGAACAGGCGAATTGAGACCGTACCTCTGGCTCAGGAATTACCTATAAACCCTTTGGACCGCCTGCACTAAGGTTTGGTACAACACTTGCTTTCTCAAGGTCACACTTGAGGACGAGAAGATAGTTAGAATCAGGGGAGACCTAGAACCTCATCACGTCGGCGGAGGTCTAGGTCATCGGAGGTCCTTTCTTTAACCTGAAAAAAGGTCTAGGTGAAATATTTGAAGAATTAGCCCGTCAGAGTGACCGTCTCCCTGTCCACGCCGCCCTTCTCGGACGAGGCGACGACGGTCACCTCTGCTTCTCCGCCGTCCTTGACCCTGAGCAGCCACTCTGCTGCCTTTGAGGAGCTGTCGCCCCCCCTCCCCCACATCCCGCCGAAGTAGCGCCCCGGGGGGGCCTTCTTCGGCCCGAGGGGAGTGTAGAACCTTCCGGGCAGCTTATCGCTCCTTCCCTCCACGTGGCCCACCTCGAGCTTCTCGGCGTTTATCAACACTTCCACGTCGCTCCCGTGCATCAGCTCCAGCGTCACGGGCTTCGCGATGTTCGCCTTCTTCGCCTGCTCTGTGATGTTTGTGGGCAGGAACCCCCGGTTCTTGACGACGACAGACAGCTTGTGTAGCCCCGCGCCCAGGGACTCGGCCTTGACCTCCACGATCTCCGTCAGTGGCGATAGGGCCGCGTAGGCTATCATGAAGGTGCCGGCCCTAGCGCACTCCTCAGCGAGGAACTTGGTCGGCGGGTTCCTCCATGTAAACTTGTCTTTCCAACCTCCGATCTCCACGGGTCCGAGTTGTAGGTGGTCGAAGGGCGTCCACTCCGAGAAGCCCTCGCCGCCCAGCGCCTCGTCGTTCCACGCGAGCAGCTTGAGGTTTTCCTCCAGGCTCCTATTGTCTTCCCTGCCGAACCTAATGCCGCCGCGCTCCCTGAAGTTGCCTAGGCCGGCGTGCCCCGCCATGTCCCATAGCTCGTAGGTCCACGCGTAGACCCCCATAATGTCGAAAAAGAAGTCCTTGGCGGTCCCGACCCTGGGTCTCTTCGGGTCGAGGGTGAAGAGGGCGCTGTTGCCCCCTACGCTGGGGTACTCCGAATCGCCGGTGAGCTCGGTGCCCAGCTCCCCTATGAACTCGTACGTGGCGATGTCCCTGATGTCCAGCTCGTTATCACTCACCGCGCTGGAGGAGCGGACAATGATGCCGCCGTGGGTATGGAAGGCAAGGCCGCCGCAGATGTTCTTGTGTTTCCGCCAGAAGTCGGCTTGGGCTCTGGCCTCGGGCTCGTCCAGCGGCAAGTCGGCGCCGTAGGCTCTGCTCTCGGGCTTCCAGCGCTCGGGCCAGTTCCTGTTGGTGCCCCCGATCCAGCGGGTGGGCGCCATCTTGATCTCGCCACCGTCGTAGCCCCTGATGAAACCCTCTCCGTAGACCCTGTAGTAGCTGCCGCCGAACTCGTCGGGCCGCCTCTTCACCATGATCCTCAGGTCCTCCTCGCTAACCCTCCAGTCCCCGTTTGGATCCTGCACCCTCATCTGGGTGATGAAGCCGTCTCCGTCGACGTCCTCCTCGTACAGCCCCTGCTTCCACTCGAACTCGGGGTTGGGTATCCCTCCGCCCGTTCTCTTGTAGGGCGTCGTAAGGTAGAGCTCTGAGCCGTCCGGGTTCAGGCACGGCAGGATGTAGAAGCACCTGGTGTTCAGCAGCCCCGTGATCTCGTCGTCCTCCCCGTATCCCTTGAGGAGGCGGTCGATCATCCAGAGGCAGACCTCCTTCCCCGTCACCTCTCCGGCGTGGGTGTTTCCATCAACGTACACCGCGGGCTTCTCCTCCGCCTCGCCGGTGGACTTGTTGGTCAGCTCCACGAGCCAGAGCTCCCGGCCCGCGCTGCTCCAGCCAATCGAGTAGAGCTCGCATAGCCCGGGGTACTCAGCGGCGAAGCCTTCCAGGATCTCCGTCATCTCGTCGAAGCCGTGGTAGCGGTCGAAAGTGAGTTCAACCAATTGGAATCAGAGAAATATGCCTTGAGTTGTTTAAGATGGTTGCGCGGGTTTCTAAGCGCGCTCAGTCCTTCTACTCCGTCTCCCAGTCTCCTGTGCCTCGATGAAACTGTTCATCCAATCGAGGGCTCCGGAGAGCACATCGGTCAGGGATTCGATGATCTTCCGCTGTAGGTTGTACCGTGTTTTAGGGATCCTTTGGGTGGAGAACTCGTTTATCCATCCGAGAGCCCTCTGAAGCTGATAGGCCGTCCAGCCTCCGAGCCTAGTCTCGAAAACAATGTACTCGGGCGCTGAAAAAAGGATCTTCTCGGTTGTGGACCTCTTCTTCCTGTACCCTTTTGGTCTGTAAGAGGCCGTCATACATCACACCCCGTCCTCAGATGGCCCACCGTCGGGTTGCCCTGCTTCGGCTTCTATCTTCGCTTCCGAAAGGTTCAGGAGGTTTATGATTCTGGACATCGAAAGGCCCTGGACTATGTTGCTCGTCAGTACTACGCCGAATGTCAGGGCAAGGATCTCCTCGCTATGGTGCAGGTTCAGGCTCGCTGCCCCGAGGGCTAGGACCACGGAGACGCCCCCCCTTAGCCCCGACCAGGTCAGACCGATCGTCCAATTGTTGGGTATGAACTTGTCGCGGGTGATCATAAGGATCTCACCGACGACCAGCACCATGATGTATCTGGCGAGAAGGGTGAAGACCACAATGACGAAGACGGGCGCAATGTACCGGTATAGGACGGCTGTGTCCGTGTTCATGCCTATGAATATGAACGCCATGCTCTGGGCTATGAAACCCACGAACTCCCACAGGGTGTCCAACATGTCGATGGATTGGCGCCCCAGCCCTCCGTAGTTCTTGCACCTGTAGTTGATTATGAGCCCTGAGACCACCGTCGCAAGGACGCCGCTGGCTCCGAGCTCCTCCGCCAGCCTGAAACCGCCAAAGGCTATTAGAAAGGATATGAGGACCTCGACGTACTTGTCGTCGGTCCAGCAGAACAGGAGGTGGGCCACGTAGCCGCTCAGTATGCCCAGTAAGAGCCCGCCTAGGACGGAGATGACGCTCAACCTCGCGATGTCGAGCACCGTGATGGCGCCCAAGGTCGCCACTGACATCAAGATGGAGTAGATGACGATGGCCACACCGTCGTTGAAGAGGGACTCCCCCGTGACCAGCATCTGGAACCGCTTAACCACCCCCATGCTGTTGAACGTGCCGATCACCGAGACGGGGTCGGTGGGGGCTATTATGATCCCCAGAAGCAGCGACTCTATAACCCCAAATCCGAGAACGAAAAAGCTGAAGGTGGAGATGGAGATGACCATGCTCAACGTCCCGAGGACGGCGTAGCTCAGCACCATGTCCGCGTCTTCGATGAGCTCGTGGACGTCCCGGTGGAGGGTTTCCTGGAACAGGATAGGCGGTAGCAGGATCGAGACGAAGATCTCCGACTCCAAGTAGGGCAGGCTGAAGCGTGTGAAAACCGTCGAGTATATGCCGGCGATGATGAGGGCAATGGTCTGCGGGAAATTGAACCTCCTGGTGATGAGGCTGATTACTGTGACGACGATTAAGATGTTGAAGACGGCGTCGAATTGGGCAAGTAGAATGGACATTTTCACAGAATTTTCTCGGTTTTATTATACTTTGGACGTCCCAGAGTTCTCATGAACTACCCCTCAGCACGATTCCGAAAAAGACTGCTGCTCGATTCTCCAACGCTTTCTGGACATGGTATATAATCCTTCTGTTTACACTAACAAATTAAAAGTTAAAAAAAATTCTGCTCCACATTAATTTTTTCCCATAATTTCTTTAAATACTAAGATCAGAAGTCGAACAAATAAACTAAATTCGTATTTTATTTATTTTCAATCAGGGTTACACTTTTTTTTTACCTTTTCCACGTAACACAGTGATTTTTTATCGGTGTTTTTGTTGCTCATGTACTTGGTGAATCCACCATGGCTAAGAAGAAACAGAAGAAGGGCAAGAAGACCAAGAAGTGATGCCAGATGCCTGAGTGCTTTTTGTGTGGCATGGAAACAGACGCTCTCTACACCTGCAAGCGATGCGGTGAACGCTTCTGCGAGGAATGCGGTGACGTTGAAGAGCACTTGTGTCTCTTTTGCCTTGACGACGAAGCCGTCGACGACGAATACGACGACGAAGAACACGACGACGAAGACGAAACCGATCCAGATTGGGGATAGGCCGTCTCTAGCAAGGTTCTTCTAGCCTGTTCAAGGTTTTTTAATCTTTATTGTAAATTGGAGTCCTAAAAACCTAGCCCGCACGATGAAGAATGAGCTGTGCGGGTTCACGTGATCCGAGGTACCCTAGATGCGTCTGGGCTTGTATTTCTTCTCCTTGTACTTGCCTGTTATGCGGACGTGTGTGCCCTTCCGGGTGACGGCGGAGTCGATGCTCTCAGTCATGTCCTGGCACTCTCTCTCCCACTCGCATTCTAGGCATTCGTCCTCCGTCCCGTACATGCCGATGCAGACGGGGCGTTTCCCTCGGCTCATCCCATCAGAACCCGGGCGTCAACGACCTAAAAACGTTATCATCCCGGCTTCGAGGACAGTCCCGCTTTCCCCTGTCTCGTAAACGCTTATCTTTGCCCGAACAGGAGTATCAAACATGACTGGCAAGAAGGTCTTCACAGCCGAGAAGGCGAAGGAGATCGGGGAGAAGCTGGGCATCGACTGGAGCGAGTACGACGTTGAGCAGTTCAGGATGGGGATGGACGTGGAGCTAGAGCACGGCACGGAGAACTCTGTCACCAACGTCACCGACGACGACCCACTGCTCACGGGCAAGATCGCACTGGCCCACCTCAACGAGTTCCCCGACTACTACACACGGCTCCACGAGATGGAAGAGGAAGCCAAGGCGTACCACAAGACCGAGGATTAGTCCGGGTACACGCCGAACGTCATATCAGACCTTTTTTTCGCATCCCGAATGAGAGGCCCGAGCCGTCGTGGGGCTTCGGACGCAGTTTGAACAATATTTAAATCTTCTCCGATAATTAGCGAACTCATGGCGCTCCACCCCCTGACCCTAGTGATCTGCTCCATACTCTCCTTCGTGGCGGGGCTGGCCGACATCAGCCTCGGCATGGGGTACGGTTTCACTGTCACGCCGATCCTGCTCCTGCTCGGCTTCGTACCGCGCCAGGCAGTTCCCAGCGTGCTCTTCTCCTCCTTCGTGGGCGCGCTGATGAGCTCTTACTTCCACCACAGGTTCAGGAACGTGGACTTCGCCGTCGGGGGCGACTCCTTCAAGATTTCTGCCCTCATTGGCGTCCTCGGGACCCTCGGCGGCCTCTTCGGGGCCCTCATCGCCCTCGGCATCTCCAGCTTCCACCTGAGCCTCTACATCGGCTCCATCGTCACGGTCTCCGGCGTCTTCGTCCTGCTGAGCAGGGGGATCAGGTCGACGTTCTCCTGGTACAAGATAACCGCCATCAGCTTCCTGGGGGCCTTCAACAAGGGGCTGAGCGGCAGCGGCTTCGGCCCCATCGTTACCACCGGCGGGCTCCTCTCCGGCCTAGACGAGAAGGCCTCCGTCTCCATCCAGTCGCTCTCGGAGTTCCCGGTGAGCTTGGTCGGATTCCTAACCTTCGCCCTCTCCGGGGCCCCCACGAGCTGGGAGCTGATAGCGGCGCTGACCCTCGGCGTGTCCCTGGCGTCGCCGCTGGCTGCCATGATCGTCCAGAGGCTCGACCGCGAGAGGCTGAGGCTGATGATCGGCGTCGCGGCCATCGTCGTGGGGGGCTCCACGCTCCTCAGGACTCTCCTCTGACCGAGGGCCACCGTTGAGCCCGACTCGACCAAGATGGTTTATATCCAGTGGAAATCAACTCTAAACCATGTCGAAGATAGTCGACTTGCTGAAGGAGCAGAAGGCCCTGGAGCTGGGCCACGTGGAGAGGCTCCAGCCGACCATTGACGGGGTGGGCCACCGCCTCATAGCGGCCCTCCTTGAGACCGTCGTCCACGACAGCAGGAAGCACGCCGCCCTCTGCCAGGCCCTCATCGACGTCGAGGCTGGGGTTGCCCCAGCGACCCTGGACACGGACATGGCAACCGCCGTCGACCTCCACCAGAGGATCAAGCAGCATACACGGGTGGAGGAGGAGATGATCGGTAGGATCGGGGCCATCGTCGCGGAGGTGGAGGACGACAGAGTCAAGGAGATACTGGGCTACATCCTCAGTGACGAGAGGCGACACCACGACGCCCTCAGGCAGCTCTCCAACCTCTTGGACAGGGACACCGCCGCCTTCGACGAGTACCTGGACCTGTTCCAGAAGTACATGATCGTCCCTCCCTGAGACCGACCTCTTCTTTACTACGGGGCCCGAGATATCCTCTTTTAACTCAAACAAACTCGTTCGTCTGTCCTCGGGGAGCTCACCGGCTCTGGTGTTGCACGAGTCTATCATGGATTCGTGCAGAATGGTTTCTGGTGGACGACTTTACTGCAGCTGGTGATGGCAAAAAGTGATTTAGGTCCCGAGTTCTGGGTGCTGTTCTTCTGCGATTGGCTTAATCTGGTTGTATAGGTACTCGACCCACTCGCAGGTTTGAGGAGCGTCGTAGTATTTCCTCAATTCATCTATGATCTGGCTATATTTTTTCCTGAGTATGAGCGTACCCGCTGACATGAAGTCATATATTAGCGAGGCTTTAATGAGTCCCTTGGACAAGAATTCCTATTCCCTCGTAAAACATCATGATAGTGTTGAATTTGGTATAACGATCTGTGTCGGGTCCAAATTTCTCCATGAAGTCTTCATAGTCACGCCACTCCCAATTGAAAAGGACGTCATTGATTGTCCTCATGAAATTCTCATCAAGCATTCTGTTGTACACAGTGAGAAACATCTGTGCCTGCCTTGTCTCCAGTGCCTGTTCCTGTGCTTTTAATGCCAGCTCCCTTGTCCTCTGTGCATTCCTCAGCGTGCTTATGTAGTAGAACGCCGCAAGGCTGACGCTCAGCCCAGTGCGCGCGCGGCTACAAGAATTACTACTACCTGTATCAACATGATAAGAGTCTGAAGGGTCAATTTCTCAATCATTCTAATCTCAATAATGGATTGTGGTGAAATGAAGAAAAGAGTATGGGCGCAGCGCATCGCGTGTACGATCTTATCTTTTTATCGTCGCTAAACCGTCTTTTATGCCAGCAGCTGCCCATCGACTCCATGGACGGGTGAAGAACCTGAACCCCCTCTCCACTAATTCACTGGGATCTAGACCTCTCGGGATGAAATACATGCCGGGGACGACTCCGGCCTCCTCACAGGCCTCCGCAATCCTGTCCAACGTCCCTTGGTACTTGGGGTTTAGATAGTCCAACGCGATACCCAATGCGATGGAAAGGTCCGAAGGGCCCACCAGGAGAACGTCGATCCCGGGGACCGAGAGGATCTCCTCTAGGTTACCCAGCGCCTTCAGCGTCTCCACCATGGGGATAATCAGCAGCTCCTCGTTGACCGCGGACATATACTCCGTGAAGTTCTCGAACTCCCCCCATTCGCCCCTCATTCCGGCGGCGCTCCTGATCCCCTCGGGCGGATACTTGCAGCAGCGGACCATATGGACGGCCTCCTCCTTCGAGTTGACCATGGGCACGATGATGCCCTTGGCGCCGATGTCGAGGGCGTAGCAGATCTGATCCTGGTAGTTATCCCCCACCCGGATGATTGGGATGGCCTTCTTCCCCTTCATGTCTTGGAGTTGATGCCGCAACTCCTTGATCTCCACGGCCGAGTGCTGCGTGTCGAAGAGGAGGAAATCGAATCCCGCATCCGCCAAGAACCCCGCAGGGCTCGTCAGGGAAGCGGTCGTCCCGATAGCGGTCTTACCTACTCTCAACATGTCCTTAACGATGTTCATTTTCACTGAACCTCAGAAGACTAATCATCAACTAATATTTAATACAGTTATTCTTGCGCGTGCCAATTGGGGCGAAGTGAAGAAAAGAGTATGGGGGAAAACATGAGCTGCAGTTGTTTTATCATTGAATGGAATCGATTTGACGCCTCATGTCGCCGACTACTTTTTCATTGAACTGTGTTTCGAGATGCTCCTTTATTCGATGAGCCAAGTACTCCCAAGAAATCCAAGCACCCTCCCAGCCGTATGACGCTCTCAACTCTCGTTTTATTGGCTTCCATTTTTCCCAAGTCCTCAGTGGTAGTTCTCCCAGAAACAACACCACATAGTCTAGATCCAGTTTTTCTCGGTATACGAGAGAACCTATAGCGACAAAGGTATACCAGATTGTCGATGTCTCTGCATATCTTTCAGGATTCGCTAAGGGACCGCAGTTCTCCATGAACTCAAAGCTCTCATAACTTGGTCCATATCTGACGCTGGTGTGTCTCTCCCAGTACTCTGGAGACCCAGTTCTAGGAATATCTGCATCATAAGGGCTGTCTGTCTTGTCTCAAGGGCTTCCTCCTGTGATTTCAAAGTCAGAGCCTGGTTTCTCTATGCGTTTCTCACGGTCATGACGTAGTACGTGAAGCCCGCTATCACCCCCACTATCGTAACAACCTCTCTCATCGCTTGAAGAGTAGACAACTCAATCATCTGGATCGTACTAAATTATGGTAATCTGTGGGCGCGCGCGTGCGATCGATTCTAGCAGAGCCTCGTGCATATTTTTCTAGCGGAGCGCACTGGAGCCTCCGGCTAGCATCTGGGAGGTCCTCAAACTGGTAAACGAGGTCGTCGACCAGTGTCCCGACAACTGACTGCATACCGCCTTGGGGCGATGCTGAGCTCCCTAGACGAGTTCCAGCTCGTAAATCACCGGGTTGTATCCATCGGGGCAGGCGTGGCGCGCCACGCTGGCACCCTCGTCGTTCACAGCGAAGGCGACGTCGGCCCCGTGGGCGAGGGCGTAGATCTTGGGCATCATCGAATAAAGCGCGTGGAGGCAGATCCTCCCCTCGATCTCGTGGGTGCTCCAGTCGAAGACCGCCTCGTCGCCAACCCTCTGCCCCGCAGAGCAGTGCCCCTCCTGGCTGATGACCCTGACTCGCACCTTGGACATGGTATGAAGGTGCCACTTGGCCGTGAAAATCCTTTCGGCCAGGCTGGTACAAGGGGGAACCGACGACCCCGGCACAGCCCATTTCTACTTGCTGTGATTTCCTCTTTTTTCCACACTGACCTCTAACTTGTCCACGGCGTCCTCGAGTTTTGTGGTCAGATCGCTTATCCTTTTCTCGTGTTCAATTAGTACGTTTATGATAAAATCCAATACATCTAATTTCCTGCTTTGTTCCATGGCATTATCAATTGTGTATTTCTATACGCATTATTAAGATGTGTGTTGTCGTAATTATATTAAAAATAAATATGTTAAGAGTTATTTCAAAACACCTTCTATGAATACGATTTTAGCTGATTCATGATATTAATACATAAAAACACTACAGAATAATTCATCACTGAATCATTATACTTTTTTTTATTTAAACATCTGTCGTTAGCCTTGTAATGCATTTTAAACGTGGCAAGATATCTACCAACTGAGCGACTAGATTGCCTTACCCGTAGGCTCATGAAAAAAGGGGGAAGGGGTCATTCCTTCCTTGGGACCCTCTTCGTGCTCGTCTTAGCCAGGATCTCGCCGACGTCGAGGTCGAAGAAGCTTGTGCTGTTCGCTGACTTCACCACGATGGCCGTGTCGGCCCACCGCCCCTGCCCTCCGACCGCGATGACGTTCTCGCCGATGGGGATCGCCCCCGCGTCGGCCGCCATCACAGTGATCTCGAAGCAGACCTTCATCCCCTGGGAGAAGAGCCGCAGTACGTTGGCGATGAGGTCACCCGTCGACGGCACGTACGCCGGCCAGTAGGGCTGGGGCCTCTGCTCCCCCGGCTCGGTCCGTGGGATCCTCCTCAGGCTGCTGTTGACGCCTCCGAAGGCATGGGTGCACGTGACGATCTCGCCGCCGAGGGCCTTGATCTTCTCCTCGTTCTCCGGTAGGAGCTCGGGGCCCCTGGGGCCGATCTGGTGGGTCACCACCACGACCTTAATCCCGGTGCCCTTGAAGGCTTCGACGGCCTTGAAGCCGGTATTGCCCCGTGTGGAGGCGACGACGACGTGCTTGATGCCCTTGCTCACCGCCGTCTGCTTGACGAGGTTCAGAACGACGTCCATGTTCTCAGGCTTGGACTCCTCGAAGTAGAGAATACTGCCTTTCAAACTGTATCCCCTCAAAGAAGGGACATACTAGCATAAAAAACAGAGACACACCAGCCCGATCGCCACTGGCCCGGTCGAGAGAGGAGCGGCTTCGCACCTGAAGGCCGTAAAGGGGTTTTTACTAAAGCCCGGTCCACTGGGGAGGTTAAATCTTGGTTCCGTGATTGTTTCACCTGGGGTTGAGGATTGACGGAGTCCAAGGACGCCCAGATGGAGAGCCTTGAGGAGGAGGTCTTCAGGGCGCTGGACCACCAGAAGAGGAGGGACATACTCAGGTTCGTCGGCGAGGGGAGGGGCGCCACGTTCACCGAGGTGCTCAACGCCACCGGGATGCCGGACAGCCCCACTCTCTCCTACCACCTGAGGAGCCTGGCGCCTTTCATGGAGCAGAGGGAGGGGCGGTACGGACTGACGCCCATCGGCAGGGCCGCATACTCCCTCCTGCTCAAGACCGCCGACTACAGCAGGCTCGCATTGATCCATAAGAAGAAAACGGGGGCCATCATAGGGCACATAGTGCTCTGGACAAGCGGCATCGCCGCGGCCCTCGTGATGGAGGTCGACACCTTCCTCTCCGCCATAATCCTCCCCAGCCTGGCAGGCGTCAGCCTGATGGTGATCTATGAGCTCTTCGAGTAGTCCGGGGGCTCTCCTCTTCGCGAAACTTGCGCGGTGGCTTTTCGACATGGAAGCCCCCATCGGCTTCTCATCGAACTGCTCGCCTTAAATAAACCCCCGCCGGATGAAGCACATTGGAGGCCCTAGGAGAACATGAGCAAACTACGAAGCTGGGTCGAAGGCCTGGTCAAGGCTTTCGTAGACTCCCCCGAGAACACCATGCAGAACCAGGAGAACGAGAGGGCCTGGGGAGAGCCACTGGTGGGCTTCTCCAGCGGCGCCGATCCCTTGTACCTGTTTTACAAGGAGGACATCGGCTCCTTCTTCATGACGCCCCTCGAGTGGTTCACAGAGACGTTCCCCGGTGTCGAGGTCGAGGCCAAGGAGCTGACGGTGATAAGCTGGATCCTCCCCCAGACCGAGGTCACCAAGACTGAGCACCGCAAACAGATCAGGTGGCCCACCGACCGGTGGGCGAGGGCCCGCATCTACGGGGAGGAGGTAAACGCCAAGCTCCGAAAACACGTCATGGAGTCCCTCAAGGACGCCGGCTACGAGGCGGTCTCACCACAGCTCTCCCCCCTATGGAAGGGGAGCATCTCAGAGAAGTACGGCCGCGCATCCTCCTGGTCCGAGAGGCACGCCGCCTACACAGCAGGCCTTGGCACCTTCGGACTCTGCGACGGCCTCATTACCCCCGTCGGGAAGGCGATGCGCACCGGCTCCGTTGTGGCCCGCATCGAATTACCGCCGACGCCCAGGCCCTACGAGGACCACCACGCCTACTGCCTGCTCTACATGAGGGGGACCTGCGGGATTTGTATCGACAGATGCCCAGCAGGCGCCATCTCGGAGGAGGGCCACGACAAGGAGAAGTGCAGCTCCTACCTCGACCTCACTAGGGAGTACGTGCGCGAGAACTTCGGCTTCAAGGGCTATGGCTGCGGGCTCTGCCAGACAGGCGTCCCCTGCGAGTCGCTGATACCCCCCGAACTGGCAATGGACTTAAACCTGCCAGCATCGTCAACTTCCTAGGGGACTCTGATGAAGGTCTACATAGTGTGCGACCTCGAGGGCGTCGCCGGGGTGGTCGACTTCAAGAAGCAGTGCATGGAGGACGGGCCCTACTACGGGCAGGCGACAAGGATGGCCACGCATGAGCTCAACGCCCTCGTCGACGGGGCCATGGAGGGAGGGGCTGATGAGGTGTACGCCTGGCCCGGGCACGGGGAGTTCCCGGGTGGGATCGATTTCGAGCTGCTCCATCCCGACTGCAGGTTGGTGATGCACGCCGGAGATGGAGGGCCCGCCGGGTTCGACGAGTCTTTCGACGCCATGTTCCTGTGCGGGCTCCACGGTATGGCAGGCGCCGAGGGCGGAGTGCTTTCCCACTCCTTCACGCCCCTCCTAAAGAACGTCTGGCTTAACGACCTCAAGATCGGTGAGATAGGGATGAACATGGTCTCCTTCGGCGTCCTCGGCGTACCCTCAGTGTTCATCAGCGGTGACCAGGCTGCAATTGACGAAGCAAAGGCCCTAGTGCCGGGCATCCAGGGAGCCGCCGTCAAATGGGGTCTAGAGGAGAAGCACAAACTGGGCGCACTCTCGATACGGAAGGCGGTGTCCCTGTCCCCCTCTAGGGCTCAGGAGGTTATACGGGTGGGGGCCAAGGCTGCGATGTCCAAGATAGATACCATTGAGCCCTTCAACCTTGACCCGCCTTACAGGATGAAGGTCCAGTACACCGATTCGAAGTACGCTGACAGTGCCATGCAGCAAGAGGGCATGGTGAGAGTCGACGAGACGATTGTGGAACAGGTCCGAGATAGGCTGTCAGAGCTGACATTCTAACAACTCGGAGCCCCGTTACCCCTCCTTGGTCAAAGCGCATCCCGCAGAGCCGCATCTCCTTTTATTCGTTGACCAACCAGTTGATGGCCAGCGCGCGCTGATGACCAACGCGAGTTTATCAAACAATCGGCCCCTTTTTTTGGGGCTACTTCTCCCACAGGATACCCCGCAGGCCCCTCATCGTCGGGGCATCACTGGTCTCGATAATCCCCGCCCTCTTCATAAGAGAGAATTAACCCCGCTATCGTTGATGCAGGAGTTCAGTGGCTGGAGGACGATACCGGCGTATCTCTTGGTGCATAAATATGTACATGGTAACCACAACTTAGCACGTTTTTGAAACGAAAATGTTAATATACCTCGCGGGCGAAGATTCGTTTTAAAATTGAAGTGTGTTAGAGATGGGCTTTCGTGACAAGTTCAAGAACGCAGATCACGCCCTCACCTTCAACGATGTTCTCCTTCTGCCCGGCTGGACCACCATCGAGCCGTCCGAGGCCGACGTCCGCAGCAGGGTGACCAGGAGCGTCGAGCTCGACGTCCCCTTCGTTTCCTCCCCCATGGACACGGTCACCGAGAGCGAGATGGCGATCGCCCTAGCCCGGCACGGTGGCCTAGGCGTCCTCCACAGGAACTGCACCGTCAAGGAGGAGGTGGAGATGGCGAGGATGGTTAAGAGGGCCGAAGCCCTCATCATCAGGGACGTCGTCACAGTCAGGCCCGACGCCACCATCGACGACCTGCTGGGGCTCATGGAGACTAAGAACATCCACGGCTTCCCCGTCGTCGACGGCGACGGCGGCATAGTGGGCATCGTCACCTGGAGGGACTTCCGCCTTGCGGACCGCACTCTCAAGGTCGAGGACGTCATGACCAAGGATGTGATCACCTCCGGGGAGAACACCACCCTGGAGGAGGCCAAGGCGATCCTCCACGAGCACCGCATCGAGAAGCTCCCCATCGTCGACGACGCCAACAAGGTGCGAGGCCTCATCACCATGAAAGACATCACCCTGAAGGGCACGTACCCCCACGCCATAAGAGATGAGCTGGGACGGTTGATCTGCGCGGCAGCGATCAGCCCTTTCGACATAGAGCGGGCCGTCGCCCTGGACGAGTACGTTGACATACTGGTCACCGACGTCGCCCACTTCCACAACAAGAACTGCTTCGACGCTGTCAAGAAGGTGCTGGACAAAGTCGACGCCGAGGTCATCGTCGGCAACATTGGAACTTACGAGGCCGCCGAGGACTGCCTCACCAAGCTGGAGGGAGTAGCGGGTCTCAGGGTCGGCATCGGCAGCGGCTCTATATGCAGTACTAGCGTCGTCACCAGGGCGGGCTCCCCCACTCTCTACGCCACCACCCAGGTAGCGGACGCGGTGAATGACTACGGCTCCGACGCCACCATCATTTCCGACGGAGGCATCAGGAACCCAGGCGACATCGCCGTCGCCCTCGCCGTCGGCGCCGACTGCGCCATGATGGGGAACGTCTTCGCTGGCACCAGCGAGAGCCCGGGGAGGCTCGTCGCGCTGGAGGGCAGGTACTACAAGGAGTACTATGGAATGGGGAGCGCAGCCGCCCGGCAGAAGCGTTTTGCCCAGGACAGGTACAGCCAGCCGTCAAAGACCATCAGCGAGGGGGTCGAGGGCTGGGTCCCTTACAGGGGCGGGGTCACGGACATCGTCTCGGAGTTCGTCGGCGGTCTCAAGGCCGCGATGGGTTACGTCGGCGCCAAGACCATACCCGAGATGGCGGAGAAGGCGAAGCTAGCGCTGGTCACCGAGAGGGGGGTACAGGAGATCAACCCCCACGACATCCTGCTCCCCGGACCCAACAGGAAGACATAAGCTACTATTTTTAAAATCAGACCTTTTCATTGTCTGGTTGGATGCAACTTTTAACCTTCCGCTAAATCCCAACCAGATAATTTCTTAGATGCAGTCCGGCACTCTAACTGAGAGGTAGTTGGGGGATGATCGAGAGGGTGCTGATCAGCGTCTACGATAAGAGCGGGCTGGAGCAACTTGTGGAGGCGCTTGACGGGTACGGCGTCGAGATCGTGAGTTCCGGCGGCACCGCGAGGAGGATCAGGGAGCTGGGGTATGCCGGGCTCGTGGAGGTGTCGGAGTACACGGGGCACCCCGAGAGCCCGGCTGGGCTCGTGAAGACCCTCCACCCCAGGGTCCACGGAGGCCTCCTCATGGACCGGGGGGACCCTGACCACAGGAGGTGGATGGATGAGAACGGGGTCAAGCCCATCGACGTGGTCGTCAGCAACCTGTACCCCTTCGAGAAGGTCACCGAGGAGGGAGCCGACCTCGAGACCGCGGCCGAGAACATCGACATCGGAGGACCGTCAATGGTACGATCCGCGGCGAAGGCGGCCCTGCTCTACGACAGCGTCCTCATCGTTACCGAGCCAGCCCAGTACGCTGAGGTCATCGGGACTCTGAGTGAGAACGACGGCGAGCCGACCACTGAGCTCCGGAGGAGGTACGCACTGAAGGCCTTTAAGCGCACCGCGGGATATGATTCAGCTATAGTGTCCTACCTAGAAGGATCGGAGGAGTAGAGAGTGTCAAAGTCGCTACGTAGGATGTACCGTATCAAGCTCGAAGAGGAGCTGCCGGACCAGATCAAGATCGTCATAGGCGGGGACGAGGTCGTCTATGAGAAGAGCATGAGTCTCAGGTACGGGGAGAACCCCCACCAGCCCGCCGCGTTCTACAGCCCGGTGGGGGGAGAACTCACCGTAGGTGCCCTCGACGTCCTTAAGACGGGGAAGGGCGGCCTCAGCCAGACCAACGTGGAGGACATCAACAACAGCCTCAGCATCGTCCGCTACTTCGAAGAGCACGCCTGCGCCGTAATGAAGCACGTCAACCCCTCGGGCGTCGCCGCGTCCAGGAGGCCGGAGGACAAGCTGAAGGACGTCTACGCCAGGGCCCGGGACTGCGACAGCCTCGCCGCCTTCGGCAGCGTCGTCGGCTTCAACGCTACCGTGGACGAGGAGACGGCGGAGGAGATCCTGTCGTCCTACGTCGAGGTGGTCGTCGCCCCCAACTACGATGAGGGAGCTCTAGCCGTCTTCGACCGAAAGAAGGACCTGAGGGTCATCCGGGCTGGGAACCTGGACAAGATCAACCGCTTCGTAGGCGAGGACCCAGGGGCCCTGACCCTCTCAACACTGATGGACGGCTCCATCGTCCTCTCCGTGCCCCTCCTGACCAAGATCAGGAAGCCCAACGACATCGACTGGGTCACCGAGAGGCAGGCGACGGTCAACGAGGTCGCCGACCTCATATTCTCGTGGTACGTCTGCATGAACATCAGGTCCAATAAGGCGGTCCTCTCCAAGGACCGTGCCACCATCGGTATAGGAACGGGACAGCAGGACCGGGTGATGGCCGTCAAACTGGCTCTCGATAAGGCCGTCGAGCGGGGCAACAAGGACAAACTCCCTGGCTCAGTCCTAGCAACCGGGGGCTTCTTCCCCTTCAGGGACTCCATCGACCTCCTAGCGGAGCACGGCGTCACCGCCTGCATCCAGCCCGGCGGCTCAATGAGGGACAAGCAGGTCATCAAGGCATGCAACGAGCACGGCATCGCGATGGGCTTCACCGGGGAGAGGTGCTTCAGGCACTTCTAGAACCCCTTTTTTTCAGGGGCTGCAGGTTTCGACGAGAACCTTCCCTCCATTCATGCGCGCGTACGCAGCCCGTGGGGTCCATGACCTTTATGTCTGTGGCTCGAATCTACTCCCCGCAATAAACGTTCTCGTGGGGCGCATCACCGCTTAAGACTTATTGCTGATATTTGCGCGCGCAGTTTCAGGAGATCCCAACTCTTTGATGAGAAATGGACCATTGTCCATTTTCTTTTTGGTAGATGAGGTAGATCAAGCTGAGCAAACTATAGCGATAACCGCCATTCGGCGACAGTACTTCGCCGTATGGATTTACGGATCATAGTTGAAGTTTAATGTGCGCTATGCCAGGTCTCCTAAATTCCAACTTGTTGAACGCCAAGAACATTAACTGCCTGGAACTCCTTTCTCTCACGTTCTCGGACTCCACGAGGATCTTAATTGGCTCTACGAACTTGGTCTCATAGACTCCGATTCTGGGTATCAACTCTATCCCGAGGTTCTCGGTTGAGACCACGATCGGTTCGCCTTGAAACTCTAGGAGGTTATCCAAGTCAGGCAGAGCGTTCTCAGAATAAACGTGCTCGATTGTTTTAAGAATCAGTCTTGCCTTGTCACGATCCGTCTCATTGAGCGTTGGGAATATGCCGAACCCGGGCGCGCGCAGGCGCGCTAGGTTTAGGGTCCTTTAATCCTGAAAAACTCGGCGAACGCGCAAGGCACGTACGAAGGGAACAACATCGTTGCTTCGTGAAAAAGTTTTATTGTTCGCCGATGAAGGTTCAAAGGACCGATATGGACGAGAAGCTGATATCCGTCTGCGGTATCGACTGCGGCGAGTGCCCCGCCTACATAGCCACAAAGGAGGACGACGTCGCTAAGCTGGCAGAGGTCGCCAAGCAGTGGGCGTCCGACGACATGCCACTAGATGCGGAGGACGTCGTCTGCGACAGCTGCCACGGCCCCAGACTCTTCAAGTGGTGCACCCAGTGCCCCACCAGGGCGTGCGCCGTGGAGAAGAGTAACCACACCTGCGCCGACTGCGGAGATTACCTCTGCGACAAGTTGAACGAATCCTGGAAAATGATGGGGGAATCCGCGGAGACCTTCAAGGCCAACCTGGACGAGATCAGGAGCCAACGCGCCTAGGCAGGATCCCTGGACAGAGGGCTCGTGCTGCAGTGGGGGCCCCCCAGCATGTCCAGATAGCTGTCCTTCCACTCCTTTACTCTTATCCCGTTTTCCCTTAGCTCGTCGTTCGTGGCATGGTTCCTCTCATAGGCGATCACGACGCCAGGCTTGACTGTGACGACGTTGGTGGCCCCCCTCGCCTGCTCCATCAAAGCCAGCATGAGATGCTCCACGTCGTTCTCTTTCTCGGGGCGTCCACCGACGTAGATCAAACCGTCGGGCTCCAGCTTCTCCTCCTCGATCAGGAAGTTTACGAGGCTTGACCAGCGACCTACAAGCTTAGGTCCATCATCGCCGCGCCCGTAGACCGAGCACGCCCCAGCCTCTTTGAAGGCGTCTGGATGGACCAGAGGACCCAGTGGCCTCCCATCCCTCTCCCCCTGTGCCCTCAGCGCCTCCAGCGCCTTCAGCAGTAGCCTCTTCGGTACGTCCTCCATCTCCCCGCAGTCGAAGACGTAGGGCATCACCAGCGCCCTCCCCCTGTCGGGATAGTTGATCACGACGTCCAGGTGCATGTAATCCAGCGCCGGAAGGTCGGGGAGGCGGACCGCACAGATGTACCTGAGCCCGCCATCAGCGTCTCGCTCGAAAAGCTTCTTCGCCGCTTCCATGAAGCCCGTGTGGGTAGACCTCTGCCCGATCCCCACGGCGGTCGTCTCCTCGTCCACGATCTGAGTGTCTCCCCCCTCGATGCAGGGGGGCTCCGAGAGCCCATCACTCGCCTCGTTGGCGTCATAGACGATTTCGGTCTTCTCGCTTAGGACGGGATCGTACTCATAGGCTATCTTCACGACGCGTGGCTCGAACCGTCTGCTGTACCTCCTCATATTGCAGATCACGGTGCCTACTTGTGTCGTGAACGATGTGTCCCTCGGGTACGGCCAGCCCACCCTCTGGAAGTCGGGGAGCACCACCCGGTCCAACGCCTCGTCGAAGAAGGGCGTGGAAGGGAAGCCGCGGAACAGATGCCCAACGGTGAGCTCCTCCGGTGCAGGCGCCGCCGGCATCCCCTCCCAGACCTCGCCCACTATGCTCCTCCGCTCCCCGACGGTCGCCCCGTCGAGCACCTTCTCCAGGACTTCCGCCAGCTCGAAGACCCTGACCCCCTCCTCCTCCAGCATCCTGGGGAGCCGCCCCCACTGCTCCCTCCCGCCGTCGATGTCCGAGTGGGGGCACCTGGCAAGCAGATGCGTGTTCGACTCGATGCCAGCGAAAGGGAACTTTTTCTCCCAGAACTCCTCGATGGACTCCTGCACGAGGACGGCGCGAAGGGTCCCCGACTCCGAGCTGACGGTCCACATGCGTCAAAATCGGGGTGGAGCCCTAATAGAGTTTGCTGCACTTAAAAAGGGGTTTTTACTGAACGGGGCGAACATGGCGTGCCACAGCACATACAAATAACACGTCACCCTAAACTTCGGTCCGCGTTCACGCTTCTTTATTAGCTGAACGTTGAAAGATCAGTGTTCCATATCATTGAAAGGGGGAATCTAACTATGTTTTAGCACGTAAAGAGATAAAACGACGCGAGAGAGAGTAAGAGGAAGGATGAGAGAATACGCCAAACTACTCGCCTTCATAGCTGTGCTCCTCCTCTCAGTGAGCATGATGTCGGTCGCCATCAACTACCTCGGCGACATTACCGACATCGACCTCGACCTGGAGCAAAGGGGGACCTCGAAATCGGTGGTCGGTCAGAAGGTGCCCAGCAAGAAGGAGAGGACAGGCGCCATGCTCGTGGAGGCCGCACCGTTGGGGTCAGCTGTGCCTCTGTTTGAGATATTCTACCCTCCGAGGGTCAACCACCTCCGCTGGAAGGTGGGGGAGTTCTACGGAAACGGAGAGTGGACGACCTCCCAGAAGCACGAGTCGGAAACCTACGCCGGCGGGTCGCTTGATCCCGGGGTCACTGTCGCCGCCCCATCGAGGCCGGTAAACTTCGGTGTACGCCCCCTCTTCAACCTCACTGAGTTTATCCCAGCCACGCTGAGGATCACCCACCTCCAGTTCCGTGGCACACTCCAGCGCTACCCCTCCCTGGAGCTCTTTTATACCGAGGAGAAGACCCGATCTATTTATAACGTGACCTACGCCCAGTACGACTTCCCCCGAGAGACCCTCCTGCGGGCGGAGACCCAGTTCTCGATCGACTACTTGGATATCCCGGAGGAACTTGTGTCGGACATGAGGAACCTCGCCTCATCCATTGTGGGGGAGGGCCTCACGACGTCCTACGAGAAGATGGAGGCAATCCAGGACTACCTGAGGGAGAACTACAAGTACGACAAGCAGTTCACCCCTGCCCCAAATGGCACGGATCCGGTGGAGTGGTTCCTGTTCACAGAGAGAAGGGGGGCCTGTGGCCAGTTCAACTCGGCCCTCGTGCTCCTCGCCCGTTCTGTGGGGGTCCCTGCCAGGACTGTCTCGGGCTTCCTTCTCGCTCCTGATAACGAATACCAGCTAGTCCTCCCCAAGATGGCCCACATGTGGGTGGAGGTCCCCTTCGAGGGCATTGGTTGGATCACGTTCGACGCCACCCCCCCGGAAGTCCAGGACGTCACGGCGGAGGACCAGAGGATCCCTACCATCACCACCATAATGAACAGCGACGACATCGCATTGAAGGGGGGCACCTTCAGCGTCATGGGCATGGTTACCACGCTCGAGGGGGAGGTAGTCTCCAATCTCACCGTCGAGATCTACCTTAATGAAGAGAAGAACGTGACGGGCATCCGCTGCGGTGTCGACACAGTCGACGCCGGCGTCTACGACATAACCTGCGACGCCGACCCGAGCATCGAAGTAGGGGACTACCACCTCGTAGCCCACGCCGTGGAGAACGAGTTCTACCAGGAGTCTTGGAGCGACCCGCCAATCACCATTATGTCCGAGACCGACGTCACCATAAATGCGCCCGTCGAGGCATACATCGGCGAGCCCGTGACCATCGAGGGGGTGCTTCTCGACAAGTCCGACGGACAGCCCATACCCAACGCCACGGTGATCGTGACGATCAACAACAGGGCCATGAACCTCACCACCGATGAGCTTGGCTCAGTGACGTTGACCAGGACATTCGACGAGGAGGGCAACGAGACAGTCGAGATGGTCTTAGGGGACTCCAGGTACTACGTCGGCTCCAACACCACTTTCGGCATCTCCGTCACGCTTCGACCACCACAAGAGCCCAACATCCTCCAGATGCTTATAATGTACCCATACAACATGATGCTCGCCGCCGGTATCCTCGTCGTCATGGGCGCCGTCGTCCTGTCCCGAAGGGGCAAGCCTCCGATCATTCCTAAAACCTCCTCTGAGACCCCAGTCGTGGAGCCGGAGGTCGAGGAGGAGCTTCCGAGCCACTTCGATGACTACAAGGAGGGGGTGGTGAAGGTGTTCAACCACTTCTTCAGGAGGTGCGCCAGAAGGTTCGAAGAAGTGGACGAGAGCATGACGCCTAGAGAGTTCCAGAGGGCTATCGCCGGCAAGATACCCGCGTCGGGGACCTCCGCTCTCGACTACCTAGTGACCTCCTTCGAGATTGCAGACTACAGCACCTTCAAGCCCACGAAGGAGATGTTCGACAAGACGATGGAAGCCTACGAGCTATTGAACGGACTGATTGAATATGGCTAGCGCGGTAAGAAGGTCCTTCATACGCAGCACCCTCCTCTACGGGTTCTTCCTAGCCGTCATGATGTGGCTCATATTCTACAACGACTACAAGCTCGGGGACCTGGGCAGTTTCCTCCCTATGTCGGAGCAGATGGCGCCGCTTAGCATCGACCTCCTCTTAATCCCCTTGGTGGTCTCTATGACCATCTTCTACATCGCCTCCCTCGTAGGCCTCTTCCTCGAGGGCCCCCTGGCGGAGGTCACCGTCGGCACCCTCTACGCCGGGGGCTTCGCCGCGTTCTTCTCTCTGTTCCTGATCCTCAACCCGAGCCCCCAGATAGGACAGGCCGGGTACTACCTCCTCTACGCGTTCGCCGTGGTCCTGATCTACAACATAGTCTCCACGATCTCCCGCCTCAGGAAGGCGCCTAGGATCCGGGCCTTCGCGATCAGCGCCACCGTTTTCCTGGAGGGCCAGATCGCGATCAGGCTCATCTCCCTCCTCATTGACTCCAGCGGGGCGACGATGCCCCCTGAGATAGCCTCGGCGGTCGGCGACTTCATAGGGCTCGGAGTCTCCATCGCCGCCGTCTTCACCCTGTTCGCCGTGTTCAAGACTTCCAGGAACTCCTACCTAGCCGCCCTAGGAGGTATAGCCGGGAACTACATGTTCTCTGTTTCGCTGAGCGTCATTGGTGCCCTGTACTACGGCTTCTTTTTCGGAGGGCTCTCGGCGTACGCGCCGAGTATCGTCAACCTCTCCCCCTACGTGGAGTGGACTGGGATCTGCGTCTTCGCCGCGCTGATCTTCACGGTGATGAGGCGGGGGATGCAGGGTAGCATCGTGGTCCGGGACACGCTCGGGGAGTGGAAGAGGCACGTGCAGCAGGTGATAACGTTCAAGGGGGACAGGTTCGTCAACTTCGTCGACATGGTGGACGACTTCGTGGAGCGGGGCAACAGGGAGCTGCTCATCGTCAACCTCGCCCTGTTCCTCCACGAGAACCACGTCAGGGACGAAGAGGTCTCGGCACTCCTCGGGGACCTCATAAACTACGAGGACCAGAAGAAGCCCTCGATCTCGCGCCTAGGCGTGTATCAGGTGGTGGAAGAGGAGAACAAGATCAATCGCCTCAGAGTGCTGCAAAACACGATAAGTAGGATCGTTCCCAGCGCCGGGGTCACAGCCATCCCGTCACCGGCGTTTGGAGAGGGCATCGACCAGACGGTCGCGGAGAATAATGTGAATTAGAAGGGAAGAATGAACATGAACGTTTGGGAAGTAAAGGAGATCTGCGCGAAGATACTGGACGGCGTCGGCGAATACTTCGTCGGCGACCAGTACCTGCTAAGGAAGATGCTCGCGGCGAGTCTCGCCAACGGCCACTTGCTGTTCGAGGACTTCCCGGGCCTCGGGAAGACCTTCTTGGCCAAGACCTTTGCCAAGGTGACGGGGTGCGTCTGGAGGAGGATCCAGTTCACCCCCGACCTGATGGCCTCGGACATCCTGGGGACTCGGGTCTGGCGCCTCGCAGAGTCCAAGTTCGTACTGGAGAGGGGGCCCATCTTCACCAACGTCCTGCTGGCCGACGAGATCAACAGGTCGCCACCGAAGACTCAGTCCGCCCTACTGGAGGCGATGGAGGAGAGGCAGGTCACCATCGAGGGCGAGACCCATAGGCTCACAGCTCCCTTCTTCGTCATCGCCACACAGAACCCCATCGAGCTGGAGGGCACGTACCCCCTGCCCGAGGCCCAGATGGACAGGTTCCTGCTGAAGCTCAGCATGGGCTACGTCCAGACCAAGGAGCAGGAGAGCCTCATCCTTAAGCGGAGGATCAGCTGGAGGAGGGACGACCCCACAGACCTGATCCAGCCTGTCACGACCCAGGCGACCTTCGTCGAGATGCAGCAGTTCATCGAGAGGGACATCTACGTCGACGACCAGATCATCGACTACATCAGCGACATCGTCCGCTCCACCAGGAGGCATCCTATGATAGAGGTCGGCGCCAGCCCCAGGGGCGGACTTAGCCTGCTCAAGGTCGCCAGGAGCCACGCCGCCATCAACGGAAGGAACTTCGTCACACCCGACGACATCAAGATGTTCGTCGCCGACGCGCTCGGCCACAGGATGATCATGAAGATGGAGTACGCCATCGAGGGGGCCTTCAGCATCTCCTCCGTCCTGGACGAGATCTTAGGCGGGATAGAGGTCCCCAAGCAGTACGTGGAAGGGTGAATGAGCGGTTGATCACCAGGGACACCCAGGAGCTCGTGGTAAGCGGGGTCACCTTCATAGTCATGGGCATGTTCCTGGGCAACCTGATCCTCATCGTCCTCGGTCTCTTCCCCGTCGTCTTCCTCAGCCTCGGCCTCCTCATAGGCCAGCCCCAGGAGGTGACGGTCGAGAGGGGAGGGGAGGACCAGAAGATCTGGGTCGACAACCAGGTCGTCGACACTGTGAACGCCACGGTGAGGGGCGGCGTCGGGATGGTCACCTTCAGCGACGTGCTCCCCGACAGCTTCAAGCTCGACGATGGGACCAACTTCAAGCTCCTCTGGAAGGGCCCCCGTGAGAGAAAGGCGACCATAACCTACCGGGCCACCTGCGCCAAGCGGGGGCGCTACGAGCTCGAAGGGATCTCCTGGGAGGCGCGCCACCCGCTGCAGATTTCGGGTAACAGGCTGGGGAACGCCCCGGAGCCGAGGACGTACATCGTCCAGCCGAAGCCGCTCTTCGTCAAGAGGGTGAGGGAGAGGAAGGCCATCACTCGGATACCGATGCCGATGGAGGCGAGGATCAAGTGGGGCTTCCCCACCACGGACTTCATGGAGGTGAGGGACTACAAGCCGGGGGACCCCTACAGGAGTATCAACTGGAAGGTCACCGCACGCAGGCTCTCGGCCAATCCCTCCGCCTACCAGGTAAACGAGTACGAGAAGGAGGGAAAGAAGGTGGTCTGGATCTTCCTCGACACCGCCTCCCACATGGCCCTTGGCACCACGGTGAAGAGCACCCTGGAGTACGCCGTCAGGGCAGCCCTAGGGTTCACCAACTTCTACCTGAGCAGGGAGTGCCAGGTCGGCCTCAGCATCTACGACTACGACGCCCACGAGTGGGAGGGAACGTACATGCCCACGGCCGTGTCGCCCGGCCTGGACGTCGTGCTCTCCGTCGTGGACCAGATGGAGGCGACCATCGATCTGAAGGAGATAGAGTCCAAAGCGTCCGGCTCCCGTCATCCGCTGAGCCGTGTGCTGTTCCCTGACCTCGGGAAGAAGCAGCAGTTCAGGATTATGAGGGAGATGCTCAACGTCGACATCAGGTACGGTGGCGAGTCCCTCAAGGCGGCGATCCACAGCTGTAGGGGGCACATCATCGGTACGCTGCCCCTGTTCATCATAATCACGATGATCGACGCCCAGAAGACCCGAGGGCTCCTCGAGGGGATCAGGGAGCTGTACAAGTACACGGGGGGGCTGAGGAGGCTCCCCAACATCATCGTGTTCAACGTCCAGGGGTACAACGTGGCGGCCCAGACGGACAAGGAGCAGATGGCAGCGGACCTGCTCCAGTACAGGAACCGCCCTGTCTACGCCACACTGAGGGCGATGGGGGCCACCGTGGTGAACTGGAACCCGCACGGACAGAGCTTCGCGGAGGCGCTGATACAGCAGAGGGCTTGAGATGAGGGTAGTAACGTTCATAAGGGGCTCGGAGCTGGGCGTCGCTATCGCCTCCACCTACATGGTCGCGGTGACCATGATCCAGACCTCCATCTACGCGATGCTCAAGCCCTACCTGCTGACAGTGCTCGGTCCCATCATGATGGTGCTGGGGACCGACGTCCAGTACGTGGACATAGTCGTGCTGGGATTGGCGATGGGCCTCTCCTTCAGCTTCTGGCGTAGGGGCGACGAGGCCGGCTTCGGTCGGCTCTTCAGCCTCAACATGCTGATGTTCTTTCCGTCGGTGCTGGACTTCTCTACCTTCAACTGGGTGAACCTCATCCTGCCCTACGAGCCGTCCCCAGCCGTCGGCTCCCTCTGGGTTTTCGGCGTAGGCCTCCTCCTCCAGGCTACTTATCTCGCCCTCAGGTATACAGTGCGGTTCCGCATGGCGAGGAACGAGTTCTTCGAACGGGGCGCCGATCCGGAGGACATCGACGATGTCTCCAGGGGCCAGATGGGCTACCTCGCAGCCCTGGTACTTGGGACAGTCGTCGTCTCCGTCACCGTCTACTACCTTGCTCCCATCGTGACCGACATGGTCAGCACCGAGGTCCTCGGTATCCCCTACCTCCACGTCGTGGTCGGGGCGGTCTGTACGCTGCTAATCGCAGGAGCCACCGTCTTCTACCTCAGGGACGGAGGGGTACAAACGGCTTCCACGGTGCAATGAGCCTTATTCTTGCGCGCGCAGGGTCGTCAACGCCTCCCTCGGCGAGTATGGGTACTTGAGCAGGGAGGACTCGGCATCTCTGGTCATCGTGCGCGCGGCGAGGTGACCCCCCGGATCTAGCCTCCCTGGGGAGGGCCGTCGAGACTCTCCTGCTGGCGGTGGCCGCGGCGATCACCAAAACGATGCTCCGCATCAGGGCTCGGCCCGATCCAGTCGTAGGCTCAGACGGGGGTATCAATATTTATTAAGTCAAGTCCCAAAGCACATCCCTCGATGAAGCTAGACAGCAAGACGCTTGTAGTGTTGCTGATCATAATCCTCTTCCTAGGCAGCGGTGTCATAATTGTCATCAACTCCTTCTGGGGAGAAGAGGAGGAGGTACAGGAGGAAGCGAGCGAGATAGCGGTCCTTGAGACGAGCATGGGCGTGATAGAGATCGAGCTAGACTGGGAGAGGGCTCGCGTCACCGTCAGGAACTTCGTCAGGTACGTTGAGAGCGGCTTCTTCGACGGTACGGTGTTCCACAGAGTCATATCGGGCTTCATGATCCAGGGCGGTGGGTTCCTGCCTGACGGGACGCAGAAGGAGACCAGAAACCCCATCAAGCTGGAGGCCGACAACGGTCTGAAGAACGTGAGGGGAATGGTCGCCATGGCAAGGACGAGCGACCCGAACAGCGCGACGAGCCAGTTCTTCATCAACCTCGCGGACAATGACTTCCTGGACAGCGCTCCGGGCAATCTAGGGTACGCCGTCTTCGGGGAAGTCGTCTCCGGAATGGACGTCATCGACGAGATAGCGGCCGTGAGTACGGAGAGCCGTGGCCGATACGATGACTGGCCCGTTGAGGACGTCGTCATCGAGAGGGCGTACATGAAGTAGTCCATCTACTCCAGAGTTTCGAACGAAAACCTAGATGTCTGGCTAACCCTTCCTTATGTACTCACTCAACTCGTCGAAGCACGGCGTCGGTTTGGAGGTCGAGCCCAGGACCTTTCGGAACTCCTCGGTAAGCATCTTCATCTCGCCGAGGGCAGTGGGCCCTCGTGTGAAGATGTACTCCAGATCTCTCCTGCCGAGCATCCTGCGGGCGTAGATGCCCATTACAGGGGCAGGCACCCACTCGATCCTTCCCAGGTTGTCCAGCACGATCGGTAGGCCCAGCTCCTTGAGCGCGCCGATACCCTCCCGCATCGCCTTCAGCATCAGGACCAGCCCCTCGCCGTCCTGCTCCAGCCTCTTTCTATCCCACTCGGCCCTGACGAAGGCGCCCATCAGGGGCAGTATCAGCGCCGCGTGGTACCTTAGTATGGACTCCATGTTAGAGGAAACGTTAACATCGAAGCCGGCGCCCTCGAATAAATCCTTGATCCAGGCCGTCCTCTCCGACTCGCTGCCGTCCAGCTCCCCGAAGGTTAGGGATGGCCTTTCGTCGATCGAATAGCGGACCACGCGGCTGTCGACCATCCCGCTTACACCCGGGAACCCGAGGAGCACGCGCTCCTGACCGAGAAGCCGCACCATCTCGCGGGGGCCCTCGACGTTGTTCCCCAGGAAAAGGACGTTGGGCGTCGAGATGTTCGCGGCGAGGAAGGGCAGAACTCCCGGATAGTGGTTCTTCCCCACGGCGACCAGCACCAGGTCGTAGGCGTCCACCGGGGAGAGCCTCACCAGGACGGGGACCTTGACCCTGGCGGTCTCCACCCCATCCTGGTTCTCCAGCACGATCAAGTACCTGCTGAGGGTGCTGAGGCGCCTCTCCCTGGCCAGGATGGTGACGTCCTGATCTGAGTCGCCGAGCTTTGCGGCGAAGTAGCTACCCATGGGACCGGCGCCGTAAACAAGTATTCTCATATCCGATGCTCCCCACCATCAGCCATCACAGGAGGGTCCTTGACGACGGGTCAGTTAGCAACGATAATACATCGCTGAAGGTATAATAAAATTACAGGTATCCCGTTTGACGACGATCTACTACTGTGGACTGCAGCCCCTGTGGGATGTTATATTTTAAGGGGGTTGAGGCTCCCGTCGATGACCTCGATGCCGTTCATGTACTTCCTCAGGACCTCCGGGACGACGACGCTCCCGTCCTCCCTCTGGTTCTGCTCCAGTATCGCCACCATGGTCCTGCTCGTGGCGAGGGCCGTGTTGTTCAGTGTGTGCACGGGGCCGACGGGGGCCTGCCCCTCCTTCATCCTGTACCTGACGTTGAGCCTGCGGGCTTGGTAGTCGGTGCAATTGCTGTTGCTCCCCACCTCACGGAAATCGCCGTCGGCCATCCAGACCTCGGTGTCGTACTTCTTCGCTGCGATGCTGCCGATGTCGCCTGTGCAGACGTTCACCACCCTGTAGTGGATCCCCAGCCCCTCGTAGAGCTCCTCGCAGTTCCGTTGCAGTTCCTCGTGGAGCCCCCAGCTCTGCTCTGGCAGGGAGAAGACGAACTGCTCCACCTTGTTAAACTGGTGCACCCTAAACAGCCCCTTCGTGTACTTCCCGTGGGCCCCTACCTCCTTCCGGAAGCAGGGGCTGACGCCGCAGAACTTTACGGGTAGGTCATTGGCGTTGAAAACCTCGTCCTTGAACATCGCGCCCATAGCGTGCTCGCTGGTGGCGATGAGGTAGAGGTCCTCCCCCTCGATCTTGTACATGACGCTCTCGAAGTCGGCGAGGTCGGTGACCCCCTCGTAGGGCTCTCGCCTTATCATGTACGGGGGCTCGATGAGCGTGAAGCCCTTGGCCAGAAGGTGGTCGACGGCGTACCTCATGATCGAGTAGTCCAGGAGGGCCAACTCATTCCTAAGGTAATAGAAGCCAGAGCCGGAGACCTTCGCCCCCCTCTCAAGGTCGATTATCCCCAGCTTGGAGGCGATCTCGGCGTGGCTCTGGGCCTCATAGGGGAACCTCGGGGGCTCCCCCCAACGCTTGATCTCGACGTTCTCGGTGTCGTCGACGCCGTAGGGAACGGACTCGTGGAGCATGTTGGGCAGGCGCATCAGCGCGTCCCGGACCTTACCCGCGTAGAGATCCCTCTCTGTCTCCGCGTTGACGATGAGCTCGGGGATCTCGGAGGCCTCCTCCCTGAGGGACGACGCGTCGCCACCGGAGCTCATCAGCCTGCCTATCTCGGAGGAGATCTCGTTCCTCCTTCTCCTGAGCTTGTTAACCTCGGTGGTTATTTCCCTCCACCGTGCGTCGTCCCCGATCAGCCCGTCCAGTAGGGCCAGCTTCTCGGGGTCATGCCTACGCTCAAGGTTCGCCCTCACCAGTCCCGGGCTCTCCCTGACGAGCTTTATGTCCAACATCGCTCGGCACTACCATAAACCCTGTGCGGGAACATATTTTTAGAGGTTGCTCATCCACTTTCACCGGTCTCCCCGCCCCTGGAAGCTGCGCACCCCTTTTAATCGGAGGGGCGGAGGGCGAACCAGTGGTGGGATGTCCGGTTACGAGATGGGGGCTTTCGAGGCCTTGGAGTGGGCTTGGCACATGCTCCGCAGCTGCAAAGACCGCCCGGAGGGCGTGGAGTACGCCAGACGGGTCATCCATGGAGTCCTCGCCGACTTGGGTAGGGGCGACGAGGTGAACTTCAGGGAGCTCCAGTGCCGGACCCCCACCACAAGACAAGTAGCGGGGGATCCAGGTCTCGCATTGGGCGTGAGCGGCGTCGTTCCCGCTGTATTCGGGGCTCGTCAGGAATAGCAGAAGGCGTCGCGCTGTGCCCGTATAAACATCCTAGTTCTTGATCGCATATGTGGCCCAGTCGAGGCGTTGAATGGATTCCCAGGGATCCGTGAAGCTTTTCATTGAGATGGGCGTAGGTTGCCGTGTCCACGAGGTGCACGGCATGGAGATACGGCGGTTCAGCCTGATATCCGGGGCCAGGGAGGCTACGGGGTTGGCAGTAATCATAGACGTCTTGAGGGCCTTCACCACCGACGCCTACGTGATGGCCAACGGGGCTGTGGGGATCTACCCCGTCGCCACCGTGGAGGAGGCACTGGATCTCAGAAAGCTGCACCCGGACTGGCTGCTCATTGGTGAGCGGGGGGGAATTAAGGTCGAGGGATTCGACTTCGGCAGCTCACCCGATGAGGTCATGGGCGTCGACTTCTCGGGGAGGACTGTGATCCAGACCACAGGAGCCGGAACCCAGGGGATCGTGAACGCGGGGGACGCCGACGAGGTCGTGCTGGGGAGCTTCGTCATGGCGGAGGCCATAGTCGACTTCATTAGGAGGAGGGAGCCGGAGGTCGTCTCCCTCGTGGCGATGGGCTGGAACGGCAGGGAGCCGACGCTGGAGGACGAACTCTGCGCCGAGTACCTTGAGGGCAGGCTAGAGGGTCGAACCCCCGACTTCCATGGGATGCGGAGCCGGATCAGGGAGACGGCACAGGGGGCAAAGTTCTTCGACCCCGCTCAGCCCCAGTACCATGAGGGGGACTTCTACGCCGCGATGGACTTGGACAGGTTTCCCTTCGTGCTAGTGGTGGACGAGGTAGACGGTCTCTCCGTCGTGAAAAAGGCGTTCTTACGTCTCCGATGAAATGGCGCCGGGAAAGGGATCTTGGCCCTTGCGCAACTACGTGTGCGAGTCGATTGCAGGTTAACGCTCCTTGTGAGCTCAGCTTCATCTCGTACGTATCGAGTGGGGTCTATTCTTCTTCGTCGGGATCCTTTTTGGGCCGCGACATCTCCGCTTTGATGTCTTGCAGTTTCGCGCGGAGGTCCGTCTCTGTTTTTTTTAGCTGGTCCATGAGCCTTCCGCCCCAGGTCTTCATCTCGCTCTGCATTGTCTGCAGGAAGTCCTTCGACTTGACTACAAAACCGTTCAGGGCGTCCTTGGACCATGACGAGTATTCAGAGAATTTCTCCTTCATCAGATCGGCGGCGCGGTCTAGTGATTCTCTCGGCGTGGGTCGCCTGTCTCTGTGCTCTCTCAGCAGCTGCAGTATGAGGTGGCTCTGGCTCTTCCCCTCGTTCTCCTTGGACCACTCCACTAGGAGGGGGTTTATCCACTCCATTTCCTCCTCTTGGAAGCTGAAGCTCTTCTTTCTCATCTGTGACATTCCCAAGCTCTAAGTGTCGATTTAGCTTCGTAAAACTGTTATGAACTCCTGATATCTAGTTGGAGTAAGTTTTTGGCGCCGGGAAAGGGATTTGAACCCTTGCGTCCGTACGGACACTAGCTTTCCAGGCCTGAGCCACCCGAAGGCGTTAGCTCCCTTCCAGGCTAGGAGACCCCGGCTCAGAATATACCCAACACCCCCCCAATTTAGGCGTTACCCTGCCTGGGGGAGAGGGTGCAAGAGCCCCTGGTGCCAAGATTAACACGAGCGCAGGAGTTTTAAGCCTTTAATTCAGATTAAATAACCGGATAACAGGAGGAAAACATTGTGATAAACATTAAAAAAGCTTCGACACTGTTCCTATCTCTGCTTCTGGTGATGAGCCTCTTCACCCTCCCGGCGTACGCCGAGGAGAGGGAAGAGCTCTCCTTCGAGATGTGGACCCTCGACTGGGACACCATCTCCGTGGACGCGGGCGACGTGATCGAGCAGATGCTCAGGGACATCGGCATCAGGATGAAGGCGATCCCCCTGAGCGACGAGGTGCTCTACGACAATCTCGACCTCGAGCACACCTACGAGGTTTACGAGATGAGCCACGGTTACGCCCCCTACCCGGCGCATCTGTACAGCAGGTTCCACTCCGACGAGATCCTCGACTACGGGGGTAACTACCCGGGGTACAGCAACTCCCAGTTCGACTCCCTCATCGACCAGTCCAACACCGAGCTGGACTTCGACGACAGGAAGGAGCTGCTGTGGCAGGCCCAGGAGCTTCTGGCCGAGGACCTACCCTATATTCCGCTGTTTACGTCCGACGACGTCCACGCTATCAGGAAGGAGTGGAAGGGCTACCACTGCATGCCCGGAGGCATCTTCAACTGGTTCAACAGGCTGACAACCATCGACCTCTACCACGAGGACCAGGAGTACGGCGCCGACTTCGTAATGGCCTACCCCTCGTTCATCAGGGACTACAACCCCATAATGGCGGGTGACGGCCGTTCGCTGCTGGTGATGTCGATGGTCTTCGACCCCCTCGTCTCCTACGACGACGACTTGAACATCATACCCTGGCTCGCCACCGACTGGGATGTTTCTGAGGATGGGCTCACCCTGACCTTCAACATAGTTGACGACGCTAAGTGGCACGACGGCGAGGACCTGACTGCCGAGGACGTCAAGTTCACCATCGACTTCTACAAGGAGCAGGAGGCCCCGTACGACCTAGCCCTCATAAACCGCATCGACTCCGTCGAGACCGACGGCGACTACACTGTGATACTCCACATGACGGAGCCCTACGCCTGGGTCCTGTACGACCTGGAGGACGTCCCCATAATCCCCAAGCACGTCTGGGAGGACAAAACCTGGGACTGGGTCGTCCACCCCGACGCGATGCCAGTGGGATCCGGGCCCTTCATGTGGGACTCCTACGTCGACGGCGAGTGGATCAAGCTCGTGGCGAACCCCGACTACTGGATGGAGGGGAAGCCCCACCTGGGCTCCTTCACCGTCAGGGTGATCTCGGAGTCCTCGGCGCGCTTCCTAGCGATAAAGACCGGTGAGGTCCACTCGGAAAGATACGAGCTGGACGTGGGCTTCATAGACGCCGCCGAGAGGGAGGCCAACTTGGCGCCCCTCGAGGACACCTGGTGCGTCGGTATGTGGGACTACGTCATCAGCTTCAACCAGAGGACCGATCCCGCCCTGCAGGACCCCGTCGTGAAGAAGGCCATCGCCCACGCCATCGACAGGCAGAGGTTGGTCGACATCGCCAGGCTTGGATACGGGACAGCCACGGCGACCTTCATACCGCCCGCCTTCTTCGGACCCGCCTACGACAACCCCGACGCGACCCTCTACGAGTTCAACGTCTTCCTCGCCAACAAGATGCTGGACGCCGCCGGATACCTAGACACTGACGCCGACGGCATAAGGGAGATGCCCGTGGAGGTCGTCGAGGAGGAGGAAGAGGAGGAGCCCGCGGTCGAGCTCGAGAAGATAGAGGAGCTGGAGCAGTCCGTCGAGACACTCACCGCAAGTGTGACAGATGCGCTCGGCCTTGTGACTTCGCTGGAGGACGATCTTGGGTCTCTGAGGACCCAGCTGAACAGCTCCCTCAACATGTCCTACGGCCTCGGAGCCCTTGCCCTATTGGTGGCCATCGTCGCAGTCTACTACGCGATGCGGAAGTAGCCCCAACCCCCTTTTATTTTGCCAAAAACCTTTTTGTTGACAAACCGGAGTATTAAACAGCAATTCTAACGGTAGATCCGGATGGGCTTCAAGGAGTACGTGGGCAGGAGGACCCTCCAGGGGATCGTCACTGTGGCGCTCGCCGTGACGATGAACTTCCTCCTCTTCAGGATCATGCCGGGCGACCCCACACGCTCCATCGTGGGGGACCCCCGGATAGAGACCGCGACGAGGCTCGCCCTTATCGCCAAGTTCGGCCTCGACAGGCCCCTCTTCGAGCAGTTCTTCCTCTACCTGTACAACCTGGCCCAGGGAGAGCTCGGGGTTTCCTTCGTGCTGAAGGGCAGGCCTGTGGTCGGGATCATCCTCGGGAGGAAACTGGTCAACACCGTGGTCCTCATGGGATCGTCGATGTCCCTCGCCTTCGTTCTCGGCATCGTGGCTGGTGTCGTGGCGGCTTGGAGGAGGGGGTCGAAGATGGATATCTCCGCGGTCATTGTCTCCTTGGCAACGTACTCGATGCCCGTCTTCTGGTTCGGCATGCTCATGCTCCTATACCTCAGCTACTACCTGAACATCTTCCCCATCGCGGGCACCATCACCCCAGGGCTAGTCCACGCCAATTTCTTCGAGTACATCAAGGACTACATCCGCCATCTGGTGACCCCCATGGTCACCCTCGCCGTCTCCTTCTTCGGCGGTTACTTCCTCTTCATGAGGGACACGATCCTTGACGTCTTCACCGAGGACTACATGCTCACTGCTAGGGCGAAGGGCCTCTCGGACCGCAAGATCCTGTTCAAGCACGCTATGAGGAACGCACTGCTGCCCATGGTCTCGCTGATGGGGGTGCACGTCACCTTCCTGATCAGCGGGGCCACGTTGACCGAGACAGTCTTCTCCTGGGACGGCCTTGGCAGGCTGATCTACGACTCCGTCAGGAACAACGACTACCCCGTGCTCCAAGGCCTGTTCCTGATCATGGCCGTGCTGGTGGTGACAGCCAGCATCATCGCAGACATCACGAATGCGTACCTCGACCCGAGGATAAGGCAAGCGGTGGAATGAGTATGGCCGTAGGGGAGAAGCTGACGACGGGGTCCCTGATGAGGGAGCGGCTGTCCACACACCTGAGGAGGTTCGATAGCTTCTGGGAGCTCTACACTGCTAGCAGGATCGGCATGGTCGGCCTCGCAGTGATACTCGTCGTCATAATAGTGGCCATCCTGGCGCCGTACATCGCGCCCTACGATCCTAGGGCATTAGTCGGGGATCCCTTCCTACACCCCAGCGTCGAGTACCTTCTGGGGACCGACCAGATCGGGAGGGACATCTTCAGCCAGCTGATCTGGGGGAGCAGGGTCTCCCTCATGGTGGGGCTGCTCGCCAGCGCCACGGGGGTCGCGATCGGCACATTCATTGGGCTGACATCGGGCTACTTCAGGGGGCCCCCGGACTCGATCCTCATGAGGATCACCGACCTCTTCATCACTCTGCCGAACCTTCCGCTGATGCTCATCCTGGCCGCTCTGATCGGTAGGAGTATGTGGAACATCATCCTCGTCATCGGCGTCACTGGCTGGACTGGCACGGCCAAGATGGTCCGCTCCCAGACCCTGTCCATCAAGGAGAGGCCATACGTAGAGGCCGCCAGGTCAGTTGGAGCCAGGGACCGCCACATCTTGATCCGCCATATCATGCCTAACGTCCTGCCCCTGGTCTTCGCGAACGCGATCGTGGGTATCGTCGACGCGATCCTCGCTGAGTCGGGGCTCAGCTTCCTCGGCCTGGGGGATCCGACGAAGCCCAGCTGGGGCCTAATACTCCGCTACGCCAACGAAGCCGGCGCTCTCGCCACGGGCAGATGGTGGTTCATCATCCCACCGGGTGTCTGTATCATGCTCGTGGCCATTGGGTTCGCCTTCTCCAGCTACAGCTTGGACCAGATACTGAACCCTAGACTGAGGAAGAGGAGGTAGACAGGTGCCCATCCTGGAAGTCAGAGGTCTTGTGACCCACTACCTCACAATGCAGGGACCCGTCGAGGCGGTGAGCGGCGTCAGCTTCACTGTGGACGAGGGGCAGACCCTGGGGCTGGCGGGAGAGTCGGGGTGCGGCAAGACGACCGCCGCCCTCTCGATCATGGGGCTGCTTCCCTCCAATGGCAGGATCATCGGAGGGGAGATAATACTCGACGGTGAGGACCTGCTCAAGAAAGACGAGAGCGAGCTGAGGGAGACCCGGTGGAGGAAGGTGTCCATCGTCTTCCAAGGGGCGATGAACGCCCTCAACCCCGTCATCAACGTAGGCGAGCAGATAGCGGAGGCCATCCTCGAGAAGGAAGAGGTCACCCGTGACGAGGCATGGGAAAGGGTGAGGGAGCTCTTCGACCTGGTGGAGCTGGAGCCCGGTAGGGTGAAGGAGTTCCCACACGAGTTCAGCGGCGGTATGAGGCAGCGGGTGATGATCGCCATGGCCCTCGCCTGCAACCCCAAGCTGGTGATCGCCGACGAGCCGATAACGGCGCTCGACGTCATCGTCCAGAACCAGATAATGGAGCTGATGAAGAGCCTGCAGAGCAGGATGAATCTCTCCCAGATGCTGATAACCCACGACCTCTCGGTGATAGCGGAGACGTGCGACAGGGTGGGGATCATGTACGCGGGCAAGCTCATGGAGTACGCCGACGTTGGGCCCATCTTCAAGCGCCCACTCCACCCCTACACCAGCCTGCTCATCGGCGCATACCCGAGCATTGTCGGAGAGAAGAGGCCCCTAAAATTCATCCCAGGGGCCCCGCCGAACCTCATCGACCCGCCGAAGGGGTGCAGGTTCCATCCCAGATGCCCGTACGCCCAGGAGATATGCGGCAGGGAGGAGCCCAGCTTCCTTGAGGAGGAGCCAGGGCACCACGCTGCATGCCACTTCGTCGACGAACTCAGGGGCACTCTCAGTATCGGTGATGGCTAATGTCAGAGGAGCTTATAGTCAGGGACCTGAAAAAGTGGTTCCCGAGGAGAAGTAGCTTCTTCTCCAAGACCGAGTACGTCAGGGCGGTCGACGGCGTGAGCTTCGAGATAGAGAAGGGCGATGTGCTCTGCCTCGCCGGTGAGAGCGGATGCGGAAAGACGACGACTGGCAGGGTGGTCCTCAGGCTCATCGAGCCGACCGAGGGCCACGTCTTCCTCCACGGCGTCGACATCTTCTCCCTCGGCAAGAACGAGCTGAGGAGGATGCGCCCAGAAATGCAGATGATCTTCCAGGACCCGTACGAGTCGCTGGACCCCCGGATGGATGTCTTCAGCATCCTCGCCGAGCCCTTGGAGGTCAACAGGGCTGTCACTGGGTACGCGAACATCAGGGACAGGGTCCACAAGGTCCTGGAGGACGTCAGGCTGGTCCCCATCGAGGAGTTCAATAGGAGGTTCCCCCACGAGCTCAGCGGAGGCCAGAGGCAGAGGGTCGCTATAGCTAGGGCGCTGATGCTCAACCCGAGGTTCATGGTAGCGGACGAGCCCGTCTCCATGCTCGACGCCTCGATCAGGACCGAGATACTGAACCTCCTCACCGACCTTCGCGAGAAGTACAACCTGACTTTCCTCTACATCACCCACGACATCGCCCAAGCCCGGTACGTGGGCGACCAGCTCATGATCATGTACCTGGGTAAGGTCGTGGAGAGGGGGCCCATGGAGGACGTTATCCAAGAACCGATCCACCCCTACACGAAGGCCCTCATCAGCAACGTCCCGGTACCGGACCCCGCAGCAGAGAGGGAGAGGATCTTAATAGAAGGGGAAACCCCGACACCGATAGACCTTCCAGAGGGATGCAGGTTCTGCCCGCGCTGCACCGAGGGCGAGGCCCTGTGTGAAGCCGAGGAACCCGAGCTCCGAAAGGTGGGAGAGGATCGATGGGTCGCCTGCTGCCTCGCTTAGGTTCCGAAGAATGTGAGAAATTAAATTATCCCGTTTAGAAAATCCTTCGAGGGATGAATGCTTCCAAGACGTTTAAGAGGTACCGAGCCCAAGATACCCCGGTGAACCGGAATGCACATGGACTGGATTCAACGTAGCGAGAAGACACTGGAGCAGATACAGAAACTCATGGAGAGCCCCGACCAGGACAGGCTGGAGCTCGTGCGCGTCATGAGGGTGGCCTTCGGAGCTCTCGGCAACAGCCTCGGCGGCTGGATGCAGTGGGTCAACAGCCCAGAGATCATGTCCAACTTCACGCAGGAGGAGCTTCAGGAGATGGCCACCAAGATCACAGACATGGTGACCGCGTTTGTCTCCTTCGACATCGAGATGACCAACAGGGGAATGCAGAAAGGACTGGCGAAGCAGAGGGCAGCAAACCAGCAGCAGGTCCGCTTCGTCATCTAGAGAACCCTTTCGCCTGCGCCGGGACCCCCCCGAGCCTGGTAGACCTCCTCGACTTTTACGACGACGACCGCTCTCCCTAGTAGCGGACGCTCCTTGTTCGTAGCCTTTTCATGGCCCTTCTCATAGAGGGGCCCCTCCAACTGGACCTCCATTCGCCCCTTGAACTGGAAGGACTTCCGGGCGTCTCTGTCCCATCCGACGAACGCCACTCGCGGGTTCGCCTTGAGGTTCCTCATCGTCTTGTTCAGGAATTTGTCGACGACCACCAGGGTCTCGTCGTCCTCTCACCACCAAATCCCAACCAGGGTCACATTCGGCTTCCCGGAAGCGTCCGCCGTGGCCATGGGTGTGATTCTCTGCTTTTCAAGGACGACTTTCATTTCTTGGGATACCTTGACCATGTCAATCACTCAGCCCTCTGACGCTAGCGGCGCATATGAAACCTTCGCCCATATCTCCAAGGGGTGATGGATGATCGAAAGGTTCACTTTAAAGCGGTTCCCACCAGTGGGGAAAGTCCACCTCCATCCTCCCCTCCTTGGAGTAGACCGTCATACCCTCGTCGCTGAACTGCACAATGAAGCCGTCGAGGAACTTCACCCATTCCCGGCTGGGGAGGAGACCGAACCAGTGGAACATGAACGCGGCGACCCACGTGTCGTGGCTCGCGTAGACGTCGAAGGAGTCAGAGCCGCCCGAACGCAGGTTCCCCATCATGATCTCGGCGCCCTTCTTGGCGAACTCCATCGAGGGCATCAACACCTCTGGGGGGAAGTGGCCCGACACCCACCTGTAAAAGTAGCCCTGGGCGTGGTATTCGGTGTCGGAGAATCTGGATAGGTGCCTGTAGTACGCCTCGTGATTGAGTACAGAGGCCAGGGATACGGAGCCCAACACCTCGGAGGAGCCCCCTCCGTCGAGGACCCCCTCGTGAATCTTGACGGCCGTCTCCCTGGCCCTCTCGTAGTAGGAGTGGAAGAACCTGTACCTGCGGCTGCATGGAAGGCTTCTTCCGAACTCGTAAGCCGCCTCCTTCCCTGTCTCCGTAGACACTGTGGTCTTCCCGTCAACCATCTCCTCGATCAACGGGCGCTCCGTGTGCCTGATGTGAATCACCGCCGGCCTCTCGCCGTCGAGGCTGGAGCAGTGGGCGAGGAGAGCCAAAGCGGGCCCACCCCAATCGACCGAGCCCAGAACTTGAACCATGCCCGGAAATTGCATTCACGCCCTTTTAATATATGGGCTGCTGTGATCGAGCCCCTGCCATGGCACGAACGGTCTCAGTAGAACCGGTGTGTGGCCCATTTGACCCTACGCGATGGACAAGTTTAGAACCGGATCGATTGAAGAAGATACAGTGTTCTTGAGGGTCTTTTTTGGATTTTAATGGAAAAAGGATTTATAAATCCAAAAAAATAATAAAAAAGATGTTAGAAGACGATTCTAAGATAAAAAAGTCGAATTTAGGGTTCTATCTTCCCTTCATCATAATTTTGATGGCTGGCTTCTTCTTATTATCAGTCTTCAGGCCCCCTGGTGCGAGCCCCGATCAATTTTCTCTGAAAATAGAAGGCCTAAGTGTGGAGCTTGAGGAGCTAGAGGCCAGGCTCGGCGTTCTAGAGGCGAACGTCGCCAACATGTCTTCAACGATCCGTGGACTGAATTTCTCCTCGAGATACAGCGAACTGGAGTCGTTGATTTTGGCCAACCACGATCGGTCTCTCTGGGAGATAGCCACCCTACAGGAAGACTTTGATGATCTTCGAGAGGGACTGTTGAAGATCTCTCATGACTGGAGCCAGTTGGAGAACGACGATGACGGCGCAGGAGAGTTCTCCATCGCGAGCCTGTTCGAGTCGGTGGTATCCATACAGGTGGCTTCCTTCAGCGATGGCGAGGCGTACGTCTCCAAGGGCTCCGGCTTCATATACAGCGAAAACGGCAACATAGTGACGAGCTACCACGTCGTTGAGAACGAGGCCTGGGGCATCGAGGTGGTCTTCAACGATGGCTCCATATCAGAAGGGAGCTTGGTCGCCTACGATGACGACTACGATATTGCGCTGTTGAAGGTGAAACCGCACAAAGCTCTAACACCGGTTTCTTTTGGGAACTCCTCCAAGGTCACCGTTGGCGAGCCCGTTGCCGTAGTTGGGAATCCCTTTGGGTACGGTAGCACATTGACCACTGGCATCGTCAGTCAGACCCAGCGGACGCTATCGATGGATGAGAAGTACCTCATCCCCGGGATAATCCAGTTCGATGCAGCAGCCAACTACGGCAACTCTGGAGGCCTACTGTTCAACTGGGAAGGGCAGGTGATAGGTATGGTAGCGGCTGACGTGAATCCAATGTACGGTGAGGGCGTCAACTTCGCAGTTCCCTCAAACATTCTGAGATACGTGTTGCCTGTCGTGCTGGAAGATGGCCGGTTCAGGCACCCCTACATAGGCATCGTCATGAAGCCGGTGTCTTTGAAGGTAATGGAGGCGATGTATCTGAATTCCACCGATGGTGTTTTGATTGTCGAAGTTTTTGATGATAGCCCCGCCAAGGCGGCAGGATTGAGGGGTGGCTCCGAGTCCATCCGGTACATCCTTGAGTCAACGAAGATAGGCGGCGACGTTATTCTGAGGATCGACGATGAGCCGATCTACGACATGGAAGACCTTGGTTCTTTCATCGATGAGCACAGGAGTCCCGGAGACCAGGTAAGCATCCAGATCCTGAGGAATGGAAGGAAGAAGACCGTCTCCCTCGTGCTGGGGGAACGTCCCAGCTCATAGAGGCTGGAAGCGCAGATCCTTTTTACTACCTGTCCCCTTGACCATGTAGAAAATTGTCGTCGAATGCCCTAGACCTTCACAGGAGATCCATCGTGGTGGACACCCACTGCGACACGCTGAAGTGCCTAACCCAAGAGTTCACACGTACCAAGGGCTCCATGTGGAAGGACAGGTCCTCTGTGGGCATGGGGGTGCGCTCCGAGCTCGGCCACGTAGACATCCCCAGGCTCAGGGACGGGGGCGTCGACTGCCAGGTCTTCGCCGTCTCCTCCGCTAGGGACCGGACTCCGCCCCACGCCCTCAGGACAGCCCTCGACATGATCGACGTCTTCCACGGCGAGTGCGAACGGAACAGCGACGCCATCCGCCCCGTGACCTGCCACGACGACATCGTGGAGGCCGTCGGTGAGGGGAAGGTGGCGGCGATGCTCTCCATCGAGGGAGCCGACGTCATCGAGGGGAGGCTCAGCATGCTCAGGGTCTTCCATCGCCTCGGCGTCAGGATGGTGGGCCTGGTCCACAGCCTGAGGAACCTGCTCGCCGATGGCGTCTCGGACGCCAGGACGGGCGGCGGCCTCTCCGAGCTGGGGGTGAAGGTCGTCGAGGAGCTGGATCGGCTCGGGGTCATCGTCGACGTTTCCCACATCAACGACGCGGGCTTCTGGGATGTCAATGACATCTCGAGGAACCCGGTTATAGCTTCTCACTCCAACAGCAGGGCGATCTGCGGCCACCCCAGGAACATGACCGACGATATGATCGTCGCCCTCGCGGATGGCGGAGGCGTGATGGGCATGAACTTCGCCCCCTCCTTCGTCCACCCCACGGCTCCGACGGTCGAGACGCTGGTGAATCACGTCGACCACATCGTGGACCTGGTGGATTCCGATCACGTCGGCCTCGGTTCGGACTTCGACGGGATACGCTCCACGCCGGTTGGCCTGGAGGACGTCACCAAAATGCCGGGGATAACCGAGGAGTTGCTCCGCAGGGGCTACGGGGAGGACGATGTGAAGAAGATCTTGGGCGGCAACCACCTCAGGCTCATAAAACGCGTCGTTGGCTGACCCAAGCTCGTAGAGGTAGTTGCTTACTCGATTATGGTGCGCCACCTGTACATGGGGCAGCTGCAACTTTCGTCGTCGACGTCCATCTCCCTGAGGGCGTGGAGGATCGCTTCCGCCGCTGGACGGCTCCATCGTTCCTGGAACTCGCTGAACGCTCCGTGGCCCGACCACTCAGTGGAGACCAGCCCCTCCCCGTAGTTGGAGACCAGCTCCAACGCAGCGTAGCAGGCCCCGATCTCCCGGGCGAAGAAGACCTCCGGGACCAGGTTCATCGTCACCACGTCCAGCCCCTCGTCGGCGTACCTCTTCCTGATCTCGGACGGGGACTCGAGGCGGGGGCCCTCCGCTACGCCGACTGTGCCCCTGGAGAAGACCCTGGGGAACCCGGCCTCCCTGGAGCCCTCGACTAGGAGGCCGCTCAGGGTCGGGCAGAAGGGCCTGTGGAGCCGGTACATGGTGGACTCGACGTCGACGCCCTTCCTCCTGAGGCTCCTGGTGAGGGACTGAGCCCTCTTGGTGGTGTAGTCGACGAAGCCGTCGGGGATAACGACGTCGGCAGGGTCCAGAAGCCTGTTCGTTGAGCCGCAGAGGGCGCAGCCGATGATCTTCCTGACCCCGGCTTTCATGAGTACGTAGAACAGTCGCTCACCTGCGCTGTCCGGTTCCGTGTTCCTGATCTCATCCGTGATGCCGTGGAAAGGCACGTACAGGAACTCCTTGCCCTCCAAGGAGGCGCGAGTGAAGGGCGCCGACGGGCCAAAGGGAGTCTCATACACGATATCCTCCTCGATGACCTCGACGCCCTCAAGAGCCCCTGGGAACCCCGAGCCTATGATGGCTGAGCCACCAATGACCGCGACCACGACCTCCGGAACGATGGTCTTCATGGGTCCAATATTTAGCGCAGAACGGTTAAAAGGATTCATAGCAGCCGGGACACTGAGAAAGTCTCAGGTCTCTCCGAGAAGGCTCCTGAAGGGCACCCAACCGTCAGACTTCAGGTCGTAGAACCACGCCCCGTCTAGGCTCTCAACGGCCCTGAGCGTGACCTTCGACAACTCCTCCGCGGCCTCCATCTCCCTCGCAACGCTACGTGGCTCGAACCGGACAGGTTCTTCGTGAGCCCTCTCCGTCAGACCACTGAGAGCTCTACAGAGGAGGTCGTACTGCTTGATGACGAGGCCCCCCTGGGTGATCGTCGGCATGAAGGGGTAGGCCCTGCAGACCGTGGGCCTGCTTGCCCAGACGATGCAGCCCCCCAGCCTCCTGTGGGGGCATACGTTCTCCGTCATTTGGTAGGAGATGATTCTGAATCCCGAATCTCCAGTGTTTTCTCCTATTCCTATGCCTGGCTTTATCTGGCTCTCCCGGAACATCTCCTTCTCATGGGGGAGCAAAGGGAGGCCCTTGCGGACGCCCTGTCGGTCGATGAGCAGCCTCTCGCAGCACTCTCCACAGTTGACACACCGGTAGAAGACCGTCTCTCCCGACATCGCCGGTCAAAGATCTGGTTCTGAGCCCTTTTAGTCTTCGCCTCCGGCGGACTCTGCCCCTTCGCGGATCGAAAACCCTTTGCAGTTTTCCGGTCGACATATCTGTGAGTTCCGGGAGTGCGAGCTGATATGCCGGGTGGAGTATCGCTGGGTGACCTTCCCTTGATGCTGCTCTGCTACGGGTACGTGCTCTCCATGATCCTGGCCTCGGACCGGCTGCCCGGTGTTTCACGGAAGGCCTCAAGGAAGTTCCTCCATGCCATGATTGGAAATCTCGTCTTCGCGGTCCCCTTCTTCTCATGGGCTTTAAGCGCCAGCCTTGTGGCGGTCCCCTTCGTTCTCATAACGTTCTTTGCCTCCCCTTTCTCCCCGTTCCATGGCATAAAGGCGAGGCTGGGGAGGCTGTCTGACCTGACAGAGGAGGGGCACCACTTGGGCCCCACCCTGTACTCTGCTTCGTATTCGCTACTGGCTTTTCTCTTCTCCTCGAGGCCCCACGTCATGGCAGTGGGGGTCCTCCCCATGGCCTACGGGGACAGCTTCGCCGCTTTGGTGGGCGAGAAGTACGGCAGGAAAAGGCTCGCCAACGGTAAGAGCGTTGAGGGTTCAGTGGCCATGTTCCTGGTCAGCCTGTTCAGCGTCTTGGCTGGTCTAGCTTTCTTCTCGTCCATCTACAACTTCTCTCCGATGGAGAAGATGCTGCCCGCCCTGGTGACCTCCGCGCTTGTGACAGCGGTGGAGGCGATCTCTCCGCGAGGCCTTGACAACCTAGGAGTCCCGCTGCTGGGATCTGTGGTGTTCCTTTTGCTGGAGGGGTGGCTCTGAGGATGGTCTTCGTTGTCTTCGAGGGGCTCGACGCATCTGGGAAGAGCACCCAGGCCAGGGGACTGAAGGAGTTCCTAAGCGCTCGCGGGAGGACGGTGTACCTACGCTACCACCCGTCGGACGACTGCTGGTCGGGCGTCATGGTGAGGCGCTTCCTCCTCTCCCAGGGCAGGAGCGCCCACGTCGCCGCGGCCTTGTTCTACATCCTCGACGTGCTGCGCTCCGTGGTCGCCTCTCCCTGGTGGCTCTACGACTACGTAGTCTTCGTCAGATACCTGATGGGCACGGCCTACCTCCCCTCCCCCTTGGACAGGTTCGCGTACCACTTCTTCGAAGCTCTCCTGCCAAGGCCGCACCTGACCTTCTTCCTAGATGTGGACCCGGAGGAGGCCTACAGGAGGGTCGTGGATGGTCGCGAGGAGCAGGAGATGTTTGAGACCCTCGAGCAGCTCAGGAAGATCGGGGGCAAGGCTCTCGAGCAGGCTCGGCTCAACGGTTGGACGGTCGTTGACGCGAACCAGTCGGAGGAGGAAGTTAGCAGTCGGATTCTGGTATACTTCACTTAGTTGTCCGCTTTCAAACTAGCGTCTCCTTCTTTGATGGAGAGCACAAGCCCGATGACGATGATTAGGCTCGCTAGGTGCACGAGCAGGGGGGCCTTGAACCCGTAGCGGGTGTAGATCAGCCCTCCCAGCCAGGGCGCTGGGATGCCCGATATCTTGGCGTAGGCGTCGATCTTGCCCATCACCGTGGAGAGCCTGCCCCTGGGTACCCTCTCGGCGAGGAGGGCCATCCAGGCCGGGATCCAGAAGGCGGGGTCCAGGGCACTGGTCACCTGGAAGAACAGGAAGGCCCCGAAGCTCCTGAAGACGAGGAAGCCGACGACCGTGGTCAGCGACATGGCGCAGGAGGCGAGGAGCATCGGCTTTCTACCCCACCGATCCGAGATCTTGCCCACAGGTATAGACGCCAGCCCCCAGGTGAGGTTGAACGCCGTGGAGAGCAGCCCGAGCTGCAAGTCGGTGAACCCGTAGTTGTCGACTAGGGTGCCGTAGAAGAGGGAGTAACCTGTTCCGTAGCCCAGGCCTAGGATCAGGAAGATCAGGTAGAGCCGCCCAATCCCCGCCTCCGGCATGAGGAATCCCCTCAGCCTCTCCATGGGGCTCTCCGACACATCCTCCACGAGCGTGGGGTCCAATGTCTCCTTGAGGAGCAGCGTGAGCAGCAGAAGCCCTATGGCGTCCCCCACGAAACTCGCGTACAGTATCGGGCTGTATCCTGAGGTGACTGCTATGTAGCCTCCGGCTGAGGCCATCACAGTGTTGGTGATCTGGCTTATGGACATCAGCGTGCTGTATGCGGTGGCCATACTCCCGGAGCCCGCGGACTCCGTTATCATGGCGCTCCTCGCCGGATTCCCCACCATGAAGAGGGAGGAAAAACCCATGAGGAAAGCGAAGGCGACGAGGAAGACGAAGTCTCCCGAGATGATCAGGGCTGCCATGGCGAGCACTCGGCAGGCGTGGGAGACCAGTATCACGGGTTTGCGTCCGTACCTATCCGAGAGGACGCCCCAGATGATGAGCCCGGAGGCGGTGCTCAGATTCATCACGCTCTGGATGACGCCGAGGCCGACGACGCTCATCCCCCTGTGCAGTATATACGGCTGCCAGACCACGAAGAACATGCCGAAGCCCAACTGGCTGATCAGGGTCTGGACCGCCATGACCCGCACGTTACCCTCTAGGGCGAGAAACTTACCGATGGACCTCAAAGGCGTGGCTCCGGATACGGTATGGAAGCCGCGAGAAGAATAAAAATGTAGGCGAAACCGCGTCTGTTTACATCAACGGATCGACCGCCATCCACTTGAAGACGCTGGGACTATTCTGGGACCACGTGGAGGCTAGAAGGTGCACGAACTTCTTCGTCGCCATCTGTGACTGCTACTGAGCCGCTCGACTCCGCCACGCGTCGCTCCTGTAGACGATCCTACCGTCGACTACTGTCATCAGTGTCCTCACGTCCTTGAGCTCCTCATGCGGCATGGTGAGCGGGTCGCCGTCCAGGACCACCATGTCGGCGAGCTTCCCCGGCTCGATGCTCCCCTTCAAGTCCTCCTCCCAGGCCGCGTGGGCACCGTCCACAGTGTACGCCCTTATCGCCTCCATCGGCGTAATCCCCTCTCCGGCGTAGAGGGTGTCGCCGCTGCTCGTCTTCCTGGTGACGAGGCTGTATATGCCGAGCCACGGGTTGGGTGAGCAGACGGGGCAGTCGCTATGGGCTGGGGCCGGGATTCCCTGGTCGATCAGGGTCCTGTGGGGCCACATCCACCGCATCTGCTCCTCACCCCTGTTCGCCTTGTAGGCGTCCCCCAGGTCGTGGAGGAAGCCGTTGGCGGAGGCGTCGATCACTCCCAGCTCCTTGAGCCGCCTCTGGATGGGCGGAGGAACATAGCAGCAGTGCTCGATCCTGTGCCTGTGGTCCTCCCTCGGCTGTTCTCTCAGGGCTGCTTCGATGGCGTCCAATGCCCTGTCGATGCCTCGGTCGCCGATTCCGTCGAGGCCTATTCGGATTCCGGCCCTGTGGGCGCGTGTCACCCTGTCGGTGATATCCTCCTGGTCGTAGAGCAGGATGCCATAGTTGTCGGGCTCACCGACGTAGGGGTCGTAGTAGGCTGCGGTCCTCCCGCTGGTGCTGGTGTCGAAGACCCATTCGACCTCGGTGAGCTTCAGCCAGTCGTCGCCGAAGGGGGTCTGGATGCCTGCGGCGATCAGGGACTCCAGCATCCCCTCCTCCCTGCCCGAGGCGTGGACGCAGACCCTGAGCTTGAGTTCCTCGTCCTTCCTGAGCCGCTGCATCGCCTTGAACTCGGTGGAGTCGGTCATGGAGGCGTGGATGGTGGTGAGCCCCAGGCCTATGAACTCGTCGAAGACGTGCTTCAGTCCCTCGACGAACTCATCGACCGTATACGACGGGAACATCCCGGAGACCAGGTCCTTGGCGCTCTCCCTCAGGACTCCCGTCGGCTCGCCGTCCTCGTCCCTGTCGATCTTGCCGTGGGGCGGATCCGGGGTGTTCACTGTGATCCCCGCTGCCTCCAAAGCTAGGCTGTTCGCGACCCCGATGTGACCGTCCCTCCTCTGGATGTAGAGGGGATTCTCGGGTGTGACGCCGTCCAGCTCCCTGCGGCTCGGGTAGCGGCCCAGCTTCACGTCGTCCAGCGCGTACCCCAGTATCCACCTGCCGGCGGGGGTCGCGTCCGCCTTCTCCTTGACCCTCTCCAGCAGCTTCTCCATCGACTCCACGTCTGGCCCGCACTTGACGCCCCTAACCCAAAAGACCCCGTAGGAGCCTGGGTGCATGTGGGAGTCGATGAGGCCCGGGAACACAGTCCTCCCCTCCAGATCCACGACTTCGGTGCCCTCCCCGATGGCCTCGGAGATAAGGCGATTATTACTGACGGCGACGATCCGGCTGCCCTTGACGGCGACCGCCTCGGCGATCGTGTCTTTGGCGTCCGCTGTCACTACTTTCCCGTTCAATAGGACGAGGTCTGCGCGAGTCCAGCTGTCCCGGTTCGATGACATTTGGAACACTGACCCTATATGTGGACACCGAATTTAAATGACTCAGGGCCTGGGGGCTCAGCGATCCACTCTCAGTCGAAGCGATTCCTCCGGGGCCAGTTTGAAGCCGTCCCCTGCATCGAGCGAATAGTAGTAGACGCCTGGCTCCTCCGGGGTGAAGGAAAAGGCGTACGTCGCCTCGGTGCCCGGCGCCACGGAGGCGGTCTTCCAGGCCTCGTACACAGGCTCACCGTAATCCTCCCTGTACACCGTGGCGGTGACGTTCTCATGGATTGAGTGGAGCCTCGTTGGATTTCCGGTCCTGAACTGGAGCCAGACCTGCTTGCCGAGGCTGAACGATGTCACAGGGGTCCCTTCGAGGTCTGTCCACCCCGACGATATGTACTCTACGTGTGGTGCCCTGACGAGGGGGTAACTGGTTGTGGAGAAGGGAAGCCACGTCTCGAGGAAGAGGAGGTGGACGAGAGCCCTGCCCGACAGCGTCAGCTCCACCTCGCCGCCGTGATCCACCGACGCAGCCTCCACTGCCTCCCTGAACGCGTCGACATCGTCGATCCTCAACATTACGGTGCGGTCGATGAGCGTGATGTAGGGGACGTCCTCCCTCTCGAATTCGAAGCGATCCATCTGCATCTGCTCCCCCTCGACGAAAAGGGCGACCTCCATCTCCGAGACCTCCGGCTGGTGGACGACGATGGGGCTCAGCGTCACGCTGATGAACCAGCGGCGTGCGTAATCCGGGAGCTCGGTGACCATGCCCGTGTCGCTCCTCACCGACGGAAGCGTCAATGCAATGCCCACCTCAAGCTCGGAGTCCTCCCCCATCAGGACCTCCCTGATGTACCTAGCCATCCCCTCCTCGTCGACCTTGAAGTACACCGAGAGCTGTGAAACCTCTTGGTAGCTGCCGTAGATACTACCCAGCTCTCTGCCCCCGAGCACCACGAAGAAGAGGAGGGCCATGAACACGACGCTTATAATCTCGTCCCTATCCAGCCTGACTCCCCTTTCCCCAGACATAGGCGTCAACTGCCGTGATATTCAGGGGGAACCAGGGAATAATATGTTTCCTGATTTCCCTGCAAAACCGAAATAGGAGTTTATAGGTCGGGACGCGCCCTTCAACTTGATAGCCGATGAAGCTCGGAGACGTCGTCATCGACAGGGTGAACACACCCTCGGAGCTAAGGAAGCTGCTCCCTGAATCCTGCTTCGAGTCCGGGGTGGTGGTGGTGAAGCCGAACTGGTTCAGCCCCCATCCCGCCAACTTCACCGACGCGGAGACTCTCAGGATGCTGCTGGAGGCTGTGGACGCCCGCGTCGTGGTCACGGAGGCCTACACCCTCGAGAAGCAGAACGGATCAATGAAGTTCACGGTAGAGGGGGAGGAAGTGGACTGGAGGTGGATCATGGAGCATCCCTGCTGGGACTGGGCGAAGGAGGCAGATCGGTGGGACGAGATCAGGGCGCAGGACCAGTGGTTCATGGACGAGTTCGGGTTCACGGACCTGTTCCAGGAGTTCGACGTGGACTACGTCAACGTCACCGAGGAGGTCTGGCTGGGGGAGATCGCCAATCCGGACGCCGTCAGGAGTTCCGTTGAGGCGCGCTTCGGACCCGTCTCCCACGAGGGGCTCTACGGCTTCCTCCCGAAGAGGTTGCACGACCACAAGGGCTCGACCTTGATCAGCTTCGGAAAGGTGAAGGGAATCGGTAGCACCTTCCCCAGCCTTACGCTGAAGAACATGTTCGGCCTCATCCCTGACCCCCTCCGCTCCTGGTGGCACGGCACCAAGGACGAGAGGCTGGGAGGCAGCATCATCGACATCGCAAAGGTCTACGCCTCATTCTTCGACCTCTACGGCGTCTGCGAAGCCATCAAGAACGTGACCGTGAGCCACCCTGAGGGAGAGGTGAGCGTCCCATGGGGCAAGTACAACATCATCAGGGACCTGGACGTCGTCGCCCTCGGACCCGACTTGGTTTCTCTGGACGCCGTGCTATGCGGCCTGATACGGGTCGACCCTGAGAAGGTCTCCTACTTGCAGCTGGGAGAAGAAGCGTTCGGAGCGTACGACAGGGGCCACGTCGATGCGGCCAGATCCGTCGCCGATGTGTGGTTTCCTGTCTAGGATGACAAAAATAAAAAAATGGGGTCGCACTGACTGTGGGACGGACCAATCTATTCAGTTCTTCTTCCGTATGATCCCATGGAGCGACCTTGTCCGCCCCATCCACCCCGGCGATGGCCGTAACCGCCGCCATCAGGGCCACCGCATCCGCCCCTTTGATATTGGTAGGGCGCCGAATCGGGCAGCCCTCCCCCCTCCCCCTGCTCAAGCCAGGGAGGTTGGTGTAGTGGATACCGGCCCTCTTCGACGCAGGGGGGAGTGAACTCCTCGCCGCTTTCGGTCCCGTTATACCAGCGATGGTACCCGTAATAGGTCCAGTTTTCGGTGAGACACGGTGGTGTGAACTCCCCGCCTTCCTCCGCCTCCGTCCAGAAGGGGTGACCCAACGTCGGGACGGCGAACAGGGAGGCCATGAGGGCTACCAGTGCCACGGCGATCAGGATGTTTCTGCTTCTCAATCTTTTCACCTCTTTACTTTCGAGGCTCTACTGTGGTACAATGGCATATAGATGGTTCTCGTAATAGGCGTTTCAGAAATTGAAACAACCATTATTAACGTCTGGGCCGATCAAAGCCTGACCATGTTGAGCCTGATCTTCGAGCACGTCTACCAGCGCGGCCCGATGGGCTCCCACATGGACCAGGTGACTAGCAGCTACTTATTCGCCGGCTTCGCCGTCCTTCTCCTCGGCGCTGTGTTGCTGATCCTCTTCTTCCCCAGGCTTGAGGGAGTCAGTGTAACGGGAGACATAAGGCCCGAGGTGGAGTTGATGGAAGAGAGTAGAGGAAACGAAGCCGAAATTGGCCGCGGAGGAGCCTCTGCTGTTGACGTCGCCCTCAGGCTCCTAGAGCCAGACGAGAGGAGGGTCGTCGAAGCCCTCGTGGCGACCGGGGGGACGATGCTGCAGAAGGACATCTCCTACGAGCTCGAAATCTCCCGCGTGAAGATCCACAGGATTCTGGTCAGGTTATTGAAGAGGGGAGTGGTCTCAGCCGAGAAGGAGCACAACACGAACCGGATAAAGCTGGCTGATTGGCTCAAAGAATAGCGGAGCGTAGAGCTCCCGGAGGGTTGACCTCATTCATTGGATGGGTCTGGTTTCGGGTATGTACACCGCGTCCTTGGTTATCTCGATGCTGCAGCTCTTGTACTTGGCGCAGTAGTCCTCGCAGCTCTGGGCCTTGCTCCTGTCACTGTACCCGAAGCCGCAGATGTCGCAGACGAAAACCTTCTTCCCCTCATGCTCTCTTTTAGATACCATGTGGTTTAGTGGTGAACCGGATTTAATGAGGGTTTTTGAACCTGATTTTCATGTGATATGAAGTGATTCGAAGCTGTCAAGCCTTAATAGTTGCCCTGATTCAGAGACTTTCAGTGATTTGTTTTGGCCCGTGACCCTGTCTGCGGCATGTTCGTCGACGAGGAGCACCCAGCCTTCACGGCGGAGGTCGACGGCAGGACCTACTATTTCTGCAGCGAGGCCTGCATGCTCACCTTCGTCCAGCCCGAGAGGGAGCGCCAGGCACTGAAGCGCCTGGTCTACTTCAGCGTCTCCATCGGCGCCACAGTGATGGCTCTCATGTTCTACACAGGACCGTTGCCACTTTTCTCCAAACACGTCTGGACGTTTCTCCTTGCCACCCCGGTGCAGTTCATAGCGGGCTGGAGGTACTACAGGGGCGCCTGGGGCGCCGCCAAAGCGAGGACGATGAACATGGACACGCTCATCGTCATCGGCTCATCCACGGCCTACTTCTACAGCGTCTTCGTCGTATTCTTCCCCCAACTGGTACCGAGCACGGAGGTCTACTTCGACGCCGCTGCGAACATCCTCGCCCTGATCCTAGTGGGCAAGCTCTTGGAGGAGATCGCCCGCGGACGGGCCTCGGAGGCGGTGCGCAGGCTGCTGGACCTCCAGCCTCCTGTCGCCAGGCTTCTGAAGGAGGACGGCACGGAGGAGGAGGTGCCCGTGGAGGAGGTTATGCCCTTCGACGTCCTCATCGTTAGGCCAGGCGAGAAGATCCCCCTGGACGGCGAGGTCACTGAGGGCGCCTCGTCGGTGGACGAGAGCATGATCACCGGCGAGAGCATCCCCGTTGCAAAGGGCGTAGGCGACGAGGTCATCGGGGGCACGGTGAACAAGGAGGGGGCGTTGAAGGTCGAGGTCACCAAGATCGGGATGAACACCACGCTGCAGCAGATAGTCCACATGGTCGAGGAGGCGCAGCTCAGCAGGGCGCCCATACAGAGGGTCGCCGACACTATAGCCTCCTACTTCGTCCCCGTAGTCATCGCCGTGGGCTTCATCGCCTTCGCCGGCTGGTACTGGCTGACGGGCGACTTCGGCCTCTCCATCACCAGCTTCGTAGCAGTAGTCATCGTGGCCTGTCCCTGCGCAATGGGCATCGCCACTCCCACGGCGATCCTAGTCGGCGCGGCCCAAGGGGCCAAGAACGGCATACTCATCAAGGGCGGGGACTACTTGGAGAAGACCCGTGAGCTTCAGGCCATCGCCTTCGACAAGACCGGCACCCTCACCAAGGGAGAAATAGCCGTCACGGACGTAGTCGCAGACGACCCGGATCGGGTGTTAAGCCTCGTGGCATCCTTGGAGAGGAGGTCAGAGCACCCGATAGGAGAAGCCATCGTCAAGTACGCCGAGGAGAAGGGACTTGACCTCCCGGAGCCCAAGGACTTCGAGGCGCTCGCGGGTAGAGGTGTCAAAGGCACCGTGGACGGAGAAGAGTTGATAGTCGGCACTCAGAGGCTGATGGACGAGATCGGCGCCGAGCTGGATGGTGAGACAGGGAAGAGAGCCGAGGAGCTCTTCGACCAAGGCAGAACGCTAGTGTTCGTCTCCACAAACGGTCGAGTGATCGGTCTCCTGGGAGTGGCCGACGAGATGAAGGACAACGCCGCCGAGGTCGTGGCCAAGCTCAGGTCGATGGGGCTCCAAGTTGTGATGATCACCGGCGACAACAAGAGGACCGCCGAGGCAATAGCGTCGCAGGTCGGGATCGACAGGTACCTCGCCGAGGTGCTCCCTCAAGACAAGGTAGGCGAGGTCAAGAAGCTCCAGGAGGAGGGGCTCGTCGTGGCGATGGTCGGCGACGGCATCAACGACGCCCCGGCCCTGGCCCAGGCCGATGTGGGGATCGCCCTCGGGAGCGGCACCGATGTCGCCATGGAGACAGGGGGCATCATCCTCATAAGGAACAACCTGATGGACGTCGTCACCGCCATCCAGCTCAGCAAGGTCACTTACTCCAAGATCATCCAGAACCTGTTCTGGGCGTTCGGCTACAACGCCGCGCTGATCCCCGTTGCAGCGGGAGTCTTCAGGCCGTGGGGCGTCGTGATGCACCCCATTCTCGCGGCCGGGGCGATGGCCTTCAGCAGTATTAGCGTCGTCTCCAACAGCCTTCTGCTCCGCAGTTTCAAGCCGGAGGTCTGAGCATGGCCAAGACCGTGAAGAACATCCCCATCACACGGATGGACTGCCCTACCTGCATCCCCGTCCTCGAGAAAGAAGTGCTCAGGCTGGAGGGCGTAGACGAGGTCAGGGGCAACTACATGACCAAGAACCTGAAAGTCACCTTCGATCCGGAGAGGGTCCAACTTGCGGAGATCGAGGCCGCCATAGAGAGGGTCGGCTACCAGATAGCCTACAAGAGGTATCCCGGGGTCTTCTCGAAGCTCAGGGAGCTGTTTAGGAGGGGGGAGAGCAAGAGGGTCCCCGTCCTCGCGGACACCGACTTCCCGCGGAAGGTCCTCCACGCAACTAGGAGGGTCGCCGTCCTGTTCTCGTCCCCGACATGCCCCACCTGCAAGGTCTTCAAGCCCCGCTTCGAGGAGCTCGCCGAGAGGCTGGAGGGCGAGGCCGACTTCTACGAGATGGACATCGTCTCCACTGAGACATGGAGAAAGTACGACGTCCTCTCGATCCCGACGGTCCTGGTCTTCGGGGAGGGTGAGGTCTCCAAGAGGTTCACCGCTCTGCCGAGGACAGAGGACGTGGAGGAAGCCCTAAGCTAAAGCCAGACGGATCATCTCACCAATGACTTAATTTACTGCACAGCGCGCGCATACAGGATCGCGAGGGTCTTCGGCAGACCCATCGAGGAGGTCTTCAGCTTCGAGGACGAGGAGGAACGGTCCTGATGTCGCAGAATCTGTGTTATTCCCCCAACATATCTCATGAGGAACCCCTATGTGCCGAGCCAGAAGATCTCTAATGAGGTGAAAAATGAATGGCATATGCAGGAGGAGCCGCAGCAGCAACGGCGGCGGCTCAGCACGCGAGCTCATACCGGGTGAAGTTCAGGAGGAGGGAGTTCCTCGAACTGGTGGAGATCGCCAAGCCCAGGATCATCTACCACAGGAAGAGGATGCACTTCTTCGCCTACGACGGCTTCGTCATGTACACCTTCGAGTGCGAGGACAGCGACTTCGGCCAGACTATGATCGACGCCATGGAGTTCTCCAACTACCAGTGGTCAGAGTAAAGGAGGTGAGAGAGAGTGAAGGAATGGACGTGCGTGCAGGTTAGTCACCACAAGAGGATCGCAGAGGTCATAGAGGAGCACCAGAGGCAGGGCTGGCGGCTGCACACCTACCAGGCCCAGGGGTCGCCGACGATGGTCAACCACTACCTGCTCTTCGAGAGAGGCACTGAATAGAGAGCCGATGCAAAGTGGGATTCAGGATAAGGACAAGACGATCTGAAGAAGACGAGCTCTTCTTTGATAGGTTGAACTTCGAGTCGTTTAGGCTGGAGTTCATCAGAGACGAGGGCATCCCGGAGCAGGAGGCTAGGGAGAGGTTCGAGGAGTTCGAGAGGAACGATCCCATCGACCCCTGGGGACCCGACCATCAAGTCTTCTTCGCCGAGGACGACGGGGGCACCCTCGCGGGGCTCATCTGGCTTGCGCGGCGGGAGCCTTTCTACGTCTTCAAGGAACGCCTGGCCTGGATCTACAACCTCCACGTCGTCCCCGAGTTCAGACGCCAAGGCCTCGCTAAACGACTCCTCGTTAACGCTGAGGAGTGGGCCAGACAACAGGATCTGGGCTCCATTGCACTGCATGTGATCGACTTCAACGAGCAGGCTAGGCG
>CP070784.1:1123554-1154687 GCA_020346605.1 Candidatus Bathyarchaeota archaeon
CCGAGGCCCTCATGTTGTCCTGATCCGGCTCCGTGTACCACTCCCAGTTGAGGTCGGGGCAGGGCCTCCCGGCCTGTCCCTTCGCCAGTCCGTAGAATCCCCAGATCTCGTCTCCGGGGATGTACTCCAGGCACTTCCTGCCCATCGGGTCCGTCGGGAAGGCCTCAGCCGGATGGTCCTCCATGAACATCTCGGACGGGAGCTTCATTATCCCCCTGTCCCTCCACATTCTGTAGAGCTTCATGAAGAGGCTGAGGTCCGATTTGGAGCTGCCCGGGGGCTCGCTCGTCTTCCACCTGTACTGCACCCACCTCGGCGAGTTGGAGACCGAGCCGTTCTTCTCGTAGACAGAGGCCATCGGGAGGACGATGTCCGCCAGATGGGCCGTCTCCGTCTCCCAGATGTCGGCGACGATCATCTTGCCGGGGGCCTCGGTGAACTCTTGGTATACAGAGGCCGCGCCGCCGTCGGTGACCACGCCGTTGTCGCCTATCTCGAAGTAGACCTTGAACTTGCCGTGCCCGAAGGCCCTGTCAGCGTCGATGATGGGATGTCCCACGTTGTAGGGGATGTCTGAGATGACGGCCCCGTTCTCGGGGTCGCTTGTCGGCCACGTGCCGACGAAGACTCCCCAGGCCTTCTCGTATCTTCTCCATCCGCCGTTTGTCCTCGTTGTGCCCGTTCCCATGTACCAGATGTTGTCGTACTCCTCGCCAGCTACGTAGTCGACGCCCTTCCAAGTGAAGTCCACGATGGGCTTCATCGTCCTGGAGAGGTCGCTAGGCCTGCCGGCGTTTTTCCAGGCTTGGTATCCCCTGACTTGGGTATCGCTGCTGGGTATAGCTATGTACCCCGGTAGCAGGTGGCAGAGCACCAGCATATCGGTGGCGCCCTGCACGTTGTTCTGGCCTCTGATGGCGTTGACCCCGCCGCCGGGCACGCCCATGTTGCCTAGGGTCAGCTGCATGAGGCAGAGAGCCCTGAGGAGCTGAGCAGCGCAGGTGTGCTGGGTCAAACCCATGGCATAGGTAACGGTACCCGGCTTGGTGCTGGTGTAGGCTTCGGCGATCTCCTCGAATTTTGCCACTGAGAGCCCCGTGATCCTCGAAACCTCCTCGGAGGTGTAGTTATCCAGCACATAGGTCAGGACCCTATAGACGGTCTGCAGGTTCTCCCCTCCCGGACCGGTGGTCTGGGCCAAGAGCTGCCTGTCCTCGGGCGGCACCTCAGGCCAGGGCTTGATCTGCCCAGCCTTCGTTAGGACCGTGTGGACCTTCACGCCCTTGAAGAGGTTTTCGTTACCGAGGTAGTCGGTGTCGGCGGTGCTCTCGACGGTGTACAGGACGTGGTTGTAGACACTGGTGTTCAGGAGCAGGGGGGCGTTGGTGTTCTCGACGAGGAAGTCGACGTTGTGGCGGTTGTGGTCGATGGCGTACTTGGTGATCCCGTTGAAGACGGCTGCGTCCGTGCCCGCCCTAACTCTGCCGTAGATATCGGCCTGGGTGGCGCTGTGACTGAACCTTGGGTCTATCACTATAACCTTGGCGCCATTATCCTTTGCCTTCCTCAACCACCTGTAAGCCACGGGGTGCGCGGACGCCGGGTTACCACCCTGGTGGATGATCACCTTGGCGTACTGCATGTCGAGGAAGTGGTTAGTCATCGCGCCGAAGCCAAAGGTGTTGGCTAGGGCGGCGACCGTTGAAGCGTGACACTTACGGGCGCAGTGGTCTACGTTGTTGGAGCCTAGGATCGTCCAGAGCTTCCTGTTAAGGTAGGCCTCCTCGTTGTTGTAGACGGCAGAGCCGATGCAGCCGACTGGGAACTCGTGGCCGTCGAAGCGATAGGCCTCATCGGCTTTGGAGGCCTTCTTTTCCATCACGCCCATGCCCTTGAGGCGGGCGATCTCGGCGTCGACGGCTGGTTTCATCCAGTCGCCGATGGTGTCGAGTGCCTCACCCCAGGTGATACGCCTCCATCTAGGATCCTCCTCGAATCCCTTGGTGGGGTTCGTCCGGATTAAAGGGGTCGTCAGCCTCCTAGGGCTGTTGATCAGTTGCATGGAGCTCCTTCCCTTGGGACAGAGGGTGCCTTCGTTCAGTGGATTGTAGGGGTCTCCCTCCGTGTCGATGACCTTTCCATCGGCAACGGTGGCGATGATGCCACAGCCGACCGCGCAGAATGTGCAGATGGTGGGTATCCGCTTGGCGTTCAACAATTGTACTTGTGTGGGAGGCTTCTTCTCACCCAGATTAGTAAGACCCGGCGTCAATGCAAGCAGTGGTGACATACCAGCCATTTTCAGAAATTCGCGTCTTGTCAAAGCTAGTTTTGACATTTCTCTCCGTACCTAACCTGATGCTTTCTATTTTATACTTTACTGCTCCACAAGAAGTAGAGATATATACAGTAAATATTCACATATGAATCTTTTCCGATTACAATGAAGAATCAGAAAGACCGTCCTTTTCCAAAATATAGGTTTGACAATCCTTAAATTCGCTTGAATGTTTTCGATATGAAATGTCCGGCTCACCTGTCGACGAACAGAAACATTCTGCTAGATTACATCAAAAACTGCAACTGGCCGAAGCGATACGGCGTGGCCAGGAGCCCCTTTGGGACGTACCGCTGAGGGGTTTGAAACCGTCCATGGCCGGGGAGGAATCCATCAAGGAGAAGCAGAAGGAGGGTTTCAGCCAGAGCCTCCCTGTCTCGTATCTCCTCGACGAGGACGACTACGACTATCAAACCCTCACCAGAGCTTTGATGACTCTCGTCTACGAGGCTCACGAGCTGGAGATCGACACCAAAGCCGATCCTGTCGAGTTGGTGAACCGGCTGGAAGAGCTCCTACCAGAGCTGATAGGCCCCGTCTTGAGGTCCGACCATGGTTACTTCGAGTCGCTGTCAGGGCGACTAGGCTTCTCCTCCCTGGCGCTATCGATGGTCGGGGGCGCTTTACTGCAGCCCTCCATGATCTACATGGCCTCCAACTCCAACCGTGAGTACTTGGACGCATGGGACATCAAGATCTGTCCGATATGCGGTCGAATGCCTTCCGTCGTAATAAAAACAGAGTCAGGTGTCTGGAGGTTCAAGTGCAGCTACTGTTTGACCGAGTACAGGATGGACATATTTAGGTGCCCCCACTGCGGCTCTGAAGGCGCCGAGAGCAAGGAGTTCCTTCTAGTTGGGGACGCCAAGGCCTACGAGATCGCCAGCTGCCTCAAGTGCCGGCACTACTTCAAAATCATCAACACCAACAGACTGGATGAGCAGATTCCCGATGGTTTGGAGGACGTTTACACCGAGCAGCTCGACGAGGTCGCTCATCAGAGAGGTCTGATCCGACTCGACGAGGCATCCCAAAACGGCCAGTGACTTTCCTACTTCGAGAGCTCCACGATAGCGGCTAGGTAGTTGTCCCTATACAGAGTCTGGACCGCCTCATAGAGTCCGGAGGTGTCCCCGCTCTTGAGGGCGTCGAAGCCCCGTGCCAGCGTGTCCAGTGCGGGGGTCATGTCTATCCCCGTGAGCTGGTCGAACTCCTTGAGGCAGGAGCCCAGGTCTTCGAGGGAGGCGGAGAGCTGTTCGTCGAGCCTACCTCCCCTCCTCACCACCTCCCTTGTTCTGATCCTCTGGAGCAGGTTGAGCATCGCATGGACGTTCATGTATATCCTCTGCCCCAGCAGTACGGCCTTAGCGAATCGTTCCCGATCTGGTGGGTCCATGGGTTAGACGCGAGACCCCCTGTATTTAAGAATGTCAGCGCCCCGGAAAAAGGGACTAGACCGAGTAACAGCACGACGTTTCTTTCAGTTTATTCATCGAGAAATGAGCGAATACGGTAAAAATAGGGGTGAAAACTGGGATTTCGATGAGAAAATTCGCCGGATGGGTGTTTTATCTCTGTTTGTGAGCGATGAAGCTGAACGGGTGAAAAGTTAATAAGGTCATTGGTAGAGTAAAGGGGAGTGTGATTGGGGGATGTTATATATTGGAGATCATCTCGCTTTCTGGATCTTCGCCGTGGTGATGCCCGGCCTACTGGCCCTCCTCATCGTCATCTCCCGAATATTTGGCGCCGTGAAGCCGAATGAGAAGAAGACCACGACCTACGAATGTGGTCAGGACCCCTTTGGTGACGCAAGCGACTGGAGACTCTTGGGCATTGCCCGATACTTCGGATACGCCGTCGTCTTCTTCGCGCTCGACGCCTTCGGGTGGGTGGTCCTCACGGCCGCTATGTCCGTCGATCTCACGCTGGGGACGATCGCCATCGTCTCCGTCTACATCCTCGTCGTCCTTACCGGGGTGGCTTACTTCCTCTCTGAGCTTCACAAGGTGGTGAGATAAGGTGCAAGAGGAGCCGAAAGAGCTTCGCAGGAACTTTGACAGCGTCCCTGGTTCAGGTACCGTCTACAACGTCGTCGACTACCTTCTCGGTTGGGCCCGGAAGTACTCGATCTGGCCCATCCACTTCGTCACCGGCTGCTGCAGCCCCGAGTTTATGCAGGTGTCAGGCTCGGAGTACGACATGGAGCGCCTCGGCGTCCTCCCCTTCGCCAGCGTCAGGCAGTGCGACTGTATTATGGTTGTGGGCATTGTCTCCCGCAAGATGGCGCTCAGGGTCAAATACCTCTACGAGCAGATGGGGGAGCCAAAGTACGTGGTCTCCATAGGGGCCTGCCCCACGGGCAAGGGGCCGTTCTACGACTCCTACACGGCGGTCGCCGTCGACGATTACGTGCCCGTTGATGTTTATATCCCCGGCTGTCCGCCCCGCCCCGAGGCGATTATCCAGGGGATGATGCTCCTGCAGGAGAAGATCAAGAACGAGAAAAGGCTGGGTGTCAAGGATGCCTGAGTCCGAGTTCGTCGAGGCGTTCACGACCGCCCACGGTGACCTCATCGAGTCTGCCGAGGTGCTGAGGTCGAAGAGGGCCAGCATGCTCGTGAAGCGGGAGGCCTTCATCGACGCGGCCAAAGCCCTCAGGGACGAGTTCGGCTTTAAGTTGCCGGTCTCCGGCGGAGCCATCGACTACCCGAAGGAGGACCGGATACAGATGGTTTACTATCTCATGCATCCGGAGGAGCGATTCATTCTCATATACAGGGTGGACCTTCCCAGGGAGGACCTAAAGCTCCCCACGTTGACCCAAGTCTGGGAGGCCATGAGCTTCCACGAGAGGGAGGCCCACGAGATGTTCGGCATCGAGTTCGAGGGCCACCCGAACATGATTCCATTGTTACTGCCGCCCGATTGGAAGGGCGGTCACCCGCTGAGGAAGGACTTCAAGGGGGAGGGGGTCGAGGAATGAGCGAGCCCGAGATCGTCCCCGACATCATGCGGATAAGCTGGGGCCCCCAGCACCCGATGAGCGGCCAGACCCGAATCCTCCTGGACCTAGACGGTGAGAAGGTCCACAGGATCATCGCCGACCTCGGCTTCACCCACAGGGGCATCGAGAAGATACTGGAGAACAGGACATTCCTCCAGGGAATCGTCCCCCTCGAGCGGATGGTGATGGCGGACACGCCGAACATCGGCCTCGGCTACGTCACCGCCATTGAGGAGGCTATTGGCGTCGAGGTGCCCGAGCGGGCAAACTGGATCCGCTCCCTCATCTGTGAGATGGCGAGGATCAACAGCCACCTCTACGCCTTCGGATTGCAGGCCGAATCCACCGGATACTTCCCGGCTGTGTTCCTTTGGACCACAGTGGACCGTGCCTGGATCCTCGAGCTCTTCGCGGAGCTCACGGGCGCAAGGTGGAGCCTGAACTTCTTCCTCCCCGGAGGCGTCTACAAGGACCTACCGGAGGGCTTCGAGAGCAAGGTAATCGAGGGAGTCCACTACCTGCGGAGGCGGTTCCAAAAGTACTGGGACGCGATGGTGGAGAACTACACCTTTGAGATGAGGTGCAACGACGTCGCCGTCCTGAAGCCCGAGGACGCCATCAGGCTCGGAGCCACTGGGCCGGTGCTTAGGGGATCGGGGATCGCCATGGACGTCCGCAGGGACGAGCCCTACGCCGCCTACGGCGATCTCGACTTCGAGGTCATCACCGAGGACGCCTGCGACTCCATGGCGAGGACCAAGGTCCGCTTCAGGGAGATCGGACAGGCCCTCAACATGATGGAGCAGGTCGCAAAAGAGATCCCCGACGGCCCCGTTAGGACCAAGGTCCCGCTGTTCGCGAGGCCGAAGGCCGGGGAGTACCTGAGCCGAGTAGAGTCCTCCAGGGGTGAGCTCGGTGTGCATCTGTTCACCGACGGCGGGATGAACCCCTATAGGGTCAAGATCAACTCCCCGTCGCTGAGGAACATGTACGTCTTCGAGAGGCTGGCGGAGCTCGACGAGATACTGATGGCCGACATCCCCGTTGTGATCAACTCCATCGACCCGTGGTACCTGGATTCTGATAGGTGAATGTGATGGTACAAGAGGTGAGAAACTGAAATGAACCCGGTCCTTACCCTGTGGGAGCTCATCGCGACTTTCGTATATGTGCCCACCGACCTCATCCTCCAGTGGGTCTCCGAAGCATTCAACACATTCGTCGATATACTGCTGCACCTGCCGCAGTACACGATGGAGTTCCTAGCTGTCAACGCCAAGCCCATCCTGCAGATCACCCTTCTGCCCGGACTGGCATGGGTGATTGTGTACGCTATAATCGCAGTCTGGTTCGAGAGGAAGTTCCTAGCCCGGGCGATGCTCAGGGTCGGCCCATACTATTGTGGCGGCAGGGCGGGGTGGCTCCAGCTCATAGCCGACTTCATGAAGCTGTTCTTCAAGGAGATGATCATCCCCCGGGATGTCAACTGGCTGTTCTTCTTGGCGATGCCGGTGCTGCTCCCTTCGGTACCCGCCCTGGCCGTCATCCTGATCCCCTTCGACACCCACTGGGTGCTCTGGGACGCCGGGGGCATAGGGCTGCCAATATTCTTTGCCATCGCGGGCCTAGCGCCACTGATTCCCATCTTCACGGGCTGGGCGTCGAAGAACAAGTACACCTTCATCGGTGCCTGGAGGGTCGCCTACATGTACATCTCCGCGGAGATCCCTATGGTGATCTGCGGTGCGGCGGTCGCCATCATGGCGGGGAGCTTCAACCTCGTCGATATCGTTAAGGCTCAGCAGAATATGTGGTTCTTCGTCCCCCAATTCATCGGCTTCGCCATCTTCTTCCTGGGCGTTTTCATACAGTCCGAGAGGACTCCCTTCGACATCCCGGGGGCCGAGACGGAGCTCGTTCTCGGCTGGAGGACTGAGTATAGCGGCGTCCTCTACGGGTTCGTCATGTTCACGGAGTACGTTATGCTCCAGGCCTGGGCGCTCCTGTTCCTGACCCTCTATTTGGGAGGGTACAACGGGCCCGTTCTCTTCGGAATGGCGACGGCGAGCCACATCTTCTGGCTGACATTCAAGTTCGTCATCTTTGTCACGTTGGTCATCTTGTGCAGGGTCGTTTTCCCGAGGCTACGGATGGACCAGATGCTCAAGCTGGGCTGGTACTACCTGACGCCCTTGGCGGTGCTTAACCTGATTGTGACGCTGGGGCTGAAGCTATGGGGAGTGTTCTGATGAGCCTGATAAGGAAGCTGCTCAAACCCTTCATGATCGTCCTCCCCCACATTTTCAGAGAATCTGAGACGATAGCCTATCCCACCGAGAGGCCGATGTTCCCCGAGAGGTTCCGGGGGCGCCACAAGTTCTACTTCGACCGCTGCATAAGCTGCAACACCTGCGCCCGGGTCTGCCCGTGCAACTCGATTATACTTGTGGACGTCGAGGATAGGGAGGGCAAGTACCCGCAGATCGACTACCAGACCTGCAGCCTATGCGGCTACTGCGTCGAGTTCTGCCCCAAGAACGCATTGGAGTTCACGGATTTCGTCGAGTTCGCCGAGTACAATCGAAGCGACCTCGTCTACTCCCCAGAGCGCTTGACGACGGTCCCCGACCTCAAGGAGGTCCTACCGATGCTGAAGAGGAGGACGGAGGTCTACCACACGGAGACCGCCATGAAGTACAGGAAGGTGAAGGACGTATGATAGCACAGATCTTTTTCCTGGCGCTCACGGTCGCCTGCGCCTACTTCGCGATCAGCAGCAGGAACATCGTCTATGGCGTCGTTGCACTGCTCTGCACCAATGTCAGCCTTAGCGTGGTCTACTACATGCTGGGCGCGCCCACCGTCGCCCTCTTCCAGCTGGCGATCTTCGCCGGCGCCATTGTGGTGTTCTTCGTAATCACAGTCATGTTTACAAGGTCGGGGACGATGGTCCTCGCCGACGAGCAGGAGGCGGAGCAATGAGCGAGAGGAGATACGCCTCATTCTTCACCGTCCTCGCCATCATCGGCGCCCTCTTCGTGCTCTCATGGCTCACACTCGAGGCTGACTTCCCTGCCTTCCAGTACTCGGCCGAGTACTCCAGGAGGCTGGTTCCAGCGGACCAGTTCGGCGACATCGCCACTCTGGTGAGCAGGTACCTGTGGGAACACAGGGCCCTCGACCTGACGGGCCAGGCCTTCGTCATCGTGGCAGCGGTGGTTTGTTGCCTTGCACTTCTCAAGCAGACGGAGGCGAGGGGCTGATGGTCCCGCTGACGCCCTTCCTGGTCTCCGTGGCCCTCCTGTTCGTCATCGGCCTGGCCGGCCTCATGGCGAAGAGGGACATGGTCCGCCTCCTCATCGGCGTGGAGATACTGTTCAACGCAGCTAACCTTTGCTTCATCTCCTTGGCCACCCAGTCGACGGGGTACATCGACCCCTTCGCCCACTCCATTGTGATGATGGCCATCGTCCTGGACGGGACGGTGATAGCCGTCGGCCTGGCCATGGTGATGAACGTCTACCGGCACTACAAGACCATCGACATCAGGAAGCTGAGGCGATTGAAATGGTAGAGCTACTCTCAAGCGGACTAAACCTACCGCTGCCCCTAGCTGTACTCCTGCTGGGAGGCCTCCTCTCACTCGGCGTCGGGAAGCTGACAGAGTGGATGAAGATGGGGCGGCTCAGGGAGGCCTGGATGGTGCTGGTCTCCGCCGCGGGTCTGTTCTCCGTCTGGATTCTCTACCAGCGGGTGCAGGCTGTCTCAGTTATAGTGATGGCCCTATGGGGGCAGAACCCTCCCCTGGGCGGGTGCTTCGAGATCGACATGCTCAGCGTCTTCATGGCGGGGAGCATCTCCTTCATCGGGTTGCTGGTGGCGGTCTACTCCGTGAGCTACATGGAGAAGGAGGACCGGCTCACCGAGTTCTACACGTTGGTCACCTTCATGATGGCGGGGATGACAGGCATCGTCATGGCGGGGGACCTTTTCACTCTGTTCATCTTCTGGGAGCTGATGGGGCTCTCCAGCTACGTCCTTGTCGCCTTCCTGAAGAGGACTTGGGGGCCCATCGAGGCGGGCTTCAAGTACCTGCTCATGAGCGCCACGGCCGGGGCGTTCCTGCTTCTCAGTATGTCGGTGCTCTACGGCATGACTGGCACGCTGAACTTCGCCGTTCTCTCCGTGAACTTGAGGGGCGTAGAGATGACGCCGTGGCTGATCGCCGTGTTCAGCACTCTCATCGTGGGATTCGGCGTGAAGTCGGCGATCGTCCCCCTCCACACTTGGCTTCCGGACGCCCACCCGGAGGCGCCCAGCCCCATCAGCGCTCTCCTGTCGGGGATCGTAATCGAGACTGGCCTCTACGCAATGACCCGTGTCTTGTACATCGTCTTCGCGCCAAACGTCTACAAACTTCCCATCGCCTTCCTCGCGGTCCTGACCATGACGCTGGCGAACGTCACCGCCCTGCTCCAGACCGACATCAAGCGGCTACTGGCGTACTCCAGCATCGCCCAGATAGGGTACATGCTCGTGGGATTGGCGGCTGGGACTGCCTACGGCATCATGGGGCTGTTCCTCCACGTGTTCAACCACTCGATGATGAAGGGGATGGCTTTCCTCGCCTCCGGCTCCATCGTCCACGAGACGGGCACCAGGGACCTCGGGCGCCTGAGGGGCGTCGGCAAGATGATGCCCATCACCTCAGCAAGCCTCTTCATCGCGCTGCTGGGGCTCGGTGGCGTCCCCGGCACCAATGGCTTCATCAGCAAGTACCACCTGTTCAGCGCGGCCTTCGGCTCCGGCCTGGGGTGGCTGGGGATCATGGGGGTGCTCAACAGCGCCCTGAGCATGGCCTACTACATCAGGGTGATGCAGGTCCTCATGGGTTCGCCCGAAGAGGGCTTCAAGGTCCACGAGGCCCCGATCACCATGGTCACGGTGACCATGGTGATGGCCGTGATCATCGTGATCCTCGGGGTCTGGCCTGCCCCGGTCCTCAACTTCGCGACACAGGCCTCGGAGGCCTTGGTTGAGGGGCTGCTCACCTACATAGGGGCGGTGCTGGGCTGATGGTCTGCGCAAACGCTATTAACGGGATGCTAAAGAGGGTAGGAGATACAATGGGAGGCTGGGTGTGATGGAGCCCGCTGCCGCGATGGCTCCACTGGAGGTCATCCTGAAGTACCCGGGTCCCTGGCTCGCCTGGATCCTCCCCATGATCGGCGCCCTCTCGATGCCCCTGCTCGAGAGGTTAGGCCACAAGGTCAGGGACTACGGGGCGGTTGCCTGGGCCTTCACCTCGGTGATCTCTGCCGCGTCCATGGTCCCGTGGCTGTTTTCGGGCCACTACCCCGGGGACATCAAGCTAACCAGCTGGATCACCTTCCCCAGCGGCCACCCCCTCGAGGTCGGCGTCCTCGTCGACCCGCTGAGCATCATCGTATGCAACGTGGTCGCCTTCATCTCATTCCTGATAGTGGTCTACTCCACTGAGTATATGCACGGTGACGAACACCTCACGAGGTTCTGGTTCTTCTTCCTGTACTTCGTCGGGAGCATGCTCCTGCTGGTCCTCTCCGACAACCTCATCCAGACTATGGTGGGCTGGGAGGGCGTCGGGATCTGCAGTTTCGGCCTCATAGGCTACTACTACAGGGACGCCAAGGACAGGTGGCTAGGAGGCCCGCCTCCCCACAAGATGTTCCCGCCGTCCCACGCTGGCATGAAGGCCTTCGTGGTCACTGGCGTCGGCGACGTCTTCATACTGGGGGCGATCTTCATCATCTTCAACTACGCCGGGACCCTGAACTACGTGGAGCTAATCGAGACCGCCCACCACTGGCTCCCCCAGATCGCAGCGGTCCCCGGGCTGCTCGCCATCACGGCGATCTTCTTCCTCGGGGGTCCCATCGGCAAGTCCGCCCAGTTCCCCCTCCACGAGTGGCTACCCGAGGCGATGGCTGGACCCACGTCGGTCTCCGCACTCATCCACGCCGCCACGATGGTGAAGGCTGGCGTGTACCTAGTTGCGAGGATGTCCCCCATCTTCTACCTCGGGACCTGGGAGATGCACATCCCCGAGGCCCAGATCTACTTCATCGTCATAGCATGTATAGGCGCCTTCACCTGCTTCATGGCCGCCTCCCAAGCCCTCGTCTCGGTGGAGCTAAAGAAGATACTGGCCTACTCGACGGTCAGCCAGATCGGCTACATGATGCTAGCCCTCGGAGTCTCGGGCCTCAGCGAGGGAGCCTACGTCGCCGGCCTAACGGCCGGAATCTTCCACCTAGCGAGCCACGCCCTGTTCAAGGCGGCGCTCTTCCTCGGCGCGGGCTCCGTGATCCACGCCATCCACACCATCTACACGTTCAACATGGGCGGGATGAAGAAGTACATGCCAATCACGTTCGCCCTCATGACCATCGCGACGGCCTCCCTGGCTGGGATCCCGCCGCTGAGCGGGTTCTGGAGCAAGGACGCGGTCTTCATCGCATGTCTGGTAGCCAACACGCCCCTGTCGATGACGCTGCTGGCGGTGGGGTCGATCAGCGCCGCGATGACCTTCTTCTACAGCATAAGGTACATCAAGGTCACCTTCCTCGGCCACGAGAGCCACCACATCGAGGAGATGGAGCACCACGGACACCACCCCCACGAGGCGCCAAAGACCATGTGGGTGCCCATCGCGATACTCGTCTTCCTAGTCTGTCTCGTCGGAGCGCTTGGCCTAGTAGGGTTCTTCGTGCCCTACTTCTCCCCGGAGATATTCATCGAGAAGCAGCTGCACGCTATGCTCCACCATATGGAGATACCGCTGCACGCACACCACCTGGAGTTCTCGACGACCCTGAGGGCTTGGGGAACGTCCGCGGCGATGCTCCTGATCGGCGGGGTCTTGGGCTGGCTCTTCTACCTCTCAAAGAAGGTGGACTCCTGGGAGTTCGTCTCCGGAAACCCCGTGCTCAATCCCATCCACACCTTCCTTTTCAACCGGTGGTACATAAACTCCACTTACTACGCCGTCTTCGTCTACGGGCTCATCGACTTCGCTAAGGTGGTCTTCGCCAGCATGGAGAGCCTGGTCTTCGACAAGATCACGGCTTTCGTCAGCGGCTCAACCATCGCCATCGGGAAGGTGCTTCACGTCTTCGAGACTAGGATATTCGACCCTCTCATAAACGTGGGGCTGGTGAACGTCTTCGTGGAGGGGGGCAGGATCCTCTTCAAGGACCTAGAGACCGACGTGATAGACGGTGGTTTGAACAACGGCGTCCCGGCGGCCATGATGGGGCTCCACAACCGCGTCAAGAAGCTCCAGACAGGTGTCCTGTCTTACAACATTATATACATGGTCATAATATTCGTAATCCTGATCCTAGGATTCGTGTCTCTGCAGATGTATGGAGGAATGTGAAATGGCGATACCCTACTCCCTGGCTCTGGTACTCCTAGTACCCCTAGTATCCGCACCCGTTGTTTACTTCCTAGGTAAGCAGATGGGAAAGAAAGTTGGCTGGGTTGCGACGATACCGTTAATCGTGACCCTGCTATTGATAGTCAGTCTCGCCGTCGAGATAAACGGCGGCGGATCCTATAGCGAGAGCTATAGTTGGGCCCCTGCCGCAGGTCTCACCTTCGGCCTGCTCGCTGACGGGCTGAGCATCTGGATGCTGATCACCATAAATGTGCTCTGCCTCATGATCTGCGTCTACTCAGTCACCTATATGGAGCACAGGTTCCACGAGGAGGAGCACCACACGGGGATCCCGACACCGAACTCGGCCTACGCCTCATACTACACTCTCTACCTCCTCTACGCTGTGGGGATGCTCGGCACCGTCCTCACTACGAACCTCATCCAGTTCTACCTTTTCTACGAGCTGATGCTGGTGCCCAGCTGGGCGCTCATCAACAACTACGGCTATGGCGAGAGGGAGCGCATCGGCATGATGTACTTTATGTGGACCCACGTCGGAGCAGTTATACTTCTAGCAGGCATCCTCAGCAGCTACTGGATCACTGGGAGCTTCGAGATCTCCGCCCTGAGCCACGTCGTCGGAAGCCCGATGGCGGGCTGGATCGCCTTCGCCATCCTCATCGGGTTCTTCACCAAGATGGCGGTGTTCGGTATCCACATCTGGCTGCCCTACGCTCACGGTGAGGCTCCGACCCCAATCTCGGCGCTGCTGAGCCCGGCGATGATCGGGATCGGGGCGTACGCAGCGACGAGGCTCGTCGTGATCCCGATGTACCCTGTCTACCAGACCTTCAGCCTCGTCTTCTCCCTCTGGGCGCTGCTCACGATGACCTACGGCGGGCTCATGGCGCTGGCGCAGGACGACATAAAGCGTTTCCTCGCCTACAGCAGCGTCAGCCAGATGGGCTATATTTTCCTGGGCCTCGCCAGCGCAGCTGAGTACGGCGTGTCGGGCGCGATCTTCCACTACGTAACCCACGGCTTTGGTAAGTGCATTTTGTTCGGTGTCGCAGGCATACTCATGTCCCAGGTGGGGACACGGAGCATCAAGGAGATGGGTGGGCTGGCCGACAGGATGCCCTGGACCACGGTCCTGTGCCTGCTCGGGTTCTTCTCCATCGGGGGCGTGCCGCCGACGATGGGCTTCATGTCTAAGTTCTTCATCTTCAGCGGCGCCTTCAGCAGCGCGCTCTCGGGCTCGCCAACGCAGCTGATGCTGGCTCTGGTGTCAATAATCATGACGGTACTCACGGTGGGGTACTCCCTCTGGACGGTGAGGCGGATCTTCTTCGGGCCGCTCCCGGAGAACCTGAAGGAGGTGAAGGAGGCCCCATGGACGATGACCGTACCGCTCCTAGTCTTCGCGCTGTTCTCGGTGATAATCGGCATATACCCAAAGTTCGTCACCGACTACCTGCTACCGTTCCTGTCAGAGGTACTGCACACGACGACCGCCGCCGTGTCCCATTAATTTATTTAAAATTTCGGCCCTAATCGACCCGTTGGGGCGTTGGATGGGGCGAGTAATCTAAGAGGTCGCCCCTTCTTCATCGATGTACACAAGTTTTTTTAGTAAAGTTAACGTGACCTTTTAGGACATGAGTGTCGCTGTCATTGGACCCGACTCATTCACTACATGTTTCCAGCTCATCGGGGCTGAGGGCTTCGATGCTGGCTCGGGGGAGGCCGTGGCGGCGACTGTGAGCGACCTAGTTGAAGAGGGCAGGTTCCAGCTCATCATCATCCCGGAGCGCTTCGCTGAGCAAACGCGGGCTATCCGTGAGCGCATCATGACAAGAGGGGATATAACGCCCGTCTTCGCCCTCATCCCCGACTTCACGATGGAGACCGGGATGAGGATGGATGAGTTGCAAGCGGTGGTCTCCCTCGCGATCGGGACAAGGCTGGAGTTGTGATCGAATGGGTGTTGAAAGGGTATTATCAATGGGGGAGCGTCTCCAGAGGCTCCTCGACGGGGCCGAGAAGGAGGCCGAAGCGAAGGTCGCCGAGGCCGAGCAGAAGGCGGCAGAGATGATCTCCAAGGCCAGGGCCGATGCAGAACGCAGGCGGACGATGGCTCAACGCGGCTACGGCATCGACGAGCTCCTGAAGGAAGCCGAGGAGAAAGCCACGAAGGAGGCCGAGAAGAAGCTCAAGGACTACAAGAAGCAGGCTGAAGCCGTCAAGGATGTGCCGGAAGAGAAGCTGAAAGAGGCTGTAGCCCTCGTGCTTAAGGAGGTGCTTCCCGAATGAGCACCAAGCCCCTCGATCTGGAGACCCAGCTCATAGAGCGCATAGTAAAACAGAGGAACGAACGCGTGGCAAAGGCCGAGGAGAGAGCTAAGGAAATCATCGAGTCCGCTCAGGAAGAGGTGGAGAGGATCAAAGAGGAGTCGGAGAAGCAGATCCTTTCCCTCGTCGGCTCGGAGCTCAGGGCTGTCAGCGACAGGATAGTCGGCGGCGCCGAGCTCGAGGGAAGGAAGATGATGATGCTCTCCAGGCAGGAGCTGCTCTCAAAGATCTTCGACGATACAAGGGAGAGGTTGGCCGAGGTCGGCGAAGGAAAGGACAAGGGCAGCGACTACGAGGATGTCCTGGTCAAGCTAATCATAGAGACTGTAACTGCGATAGGCGGTGAAGAGTTCATCGTGTCAGCCAACGAAAAAGACATGGCATACCTGAAGAAGAACCTAAAGAAGGTAAATAAACAGATCACTGATGCCCTAGGGGGAGGAGACCTCAAGCTTGACGACGAGCCCATCGACGTGATGGGTGGCGTGGTCATGAGGAACAGCGACGGCACGAAGACCTTCCACAACACGTTGGAGGGCAGGCTTGTGAACGTGAGGAGTAGGATAGAGGCCCAAGTAGGCCAGACGCTGGGAGTGATCTAGAATATCCTTGGAAGGAACCATAGAGAGGATCAACGGATCCCTCGTCATCGCCAAGTTCAACGAGGAGCCCAAGATCGGGGACCTCATCGAGGTGGGGGACCTGAGGCTCATGGGGGAGATCGTACGGCTCAGCGAGGAGACGGCGTACATCCAGTGCTACGAGGTGACGAGCGGCATCGGACCAGGAGAGCCCGTCATCGACACGGGAAGGCCCCTCGTCGCTGAGCTCGGCCCCGGGATCATGAGCACGATCGTGGACGGCGTCGAAAGGTCCGAGACCCAGCTCTGGGAGCTCACCGGCCCCTTCGTCTCCAGGGGGACCAACATAGTCCCCATAGACAGGGAGAAGGTCTGGCCCTTCAAGGCGACGGTCAAACCAGGCGACGAGGTGATAGGCGGCGACATCATAGGGACGGTCCAGGAGACCCCGTCCTTCGAGCACAGGGTGATGGTGCCGCCCAACCAATCGGGGACGATCAAATCTATACAGTCCGGGGACTTCACGGTAGAAGAAGTCGTCGGAGAGCTGGAGACCTCAGACGGCGTAGTGCCACTGAAGATGATGCAGATCTGGCCCGTCAGGATCGGGCGCCCCATAAAGGAGAGGCTGCCCCTAGAACAACCCCTCATGACCGGCCAGAGGGTCGTCGATACATTCTTCCCGGTCGCCAAGGGCGGGGCGGCGGCCATCCCCGGCGGCTTCGGAACCGGGAAGACGGTTACACTCCAGCAGATCAGCAAGTGGTCGGACGCAGACATCATCATCCTCATCGGTTGCGGCGAGCGGGGGAACGAGATGGCGGACGTCGTCGCCCACTTCCCGGAGCTCGAGGACCCCAGGAGCGGCCGCCGCCTCATCGAGCGGACCATCATCGTCGCGAACGTTAGCAACATGCCAGTCTCCGCCAGGGAGGCAAGCATCTACATGGGGGTCACCCTCGGCGAGTACTACAGGGACATGGGCTACGACGTCGCTGTCATGGCTGACTCCACCTCAAGGTGGGCGGAGGCGCTGAGAGACATCTCGGGGCGCCTCGAGGAGATACCCGCCGAGGCCGGGTTCCCCGCCTACCTGTCGGACAGGATAGCACAGATCTACGAGAGGGCGGGCCGCGTGATCACGCTGGGCTCCGGCAGCAACATGGGGAGTCTCACGCTCCTAGGGGCGGTCTCGCCGCCGGGCGGAGACTTCAGCGAGCCGGTCACCACGCACACCCTCCGGTACATCGGGACCTTCTGGGCCCTGGACACAGAGCTCGCCTACAGGCGCCACTTCCCCGCCATCAACTGGCTCAGGAGCTTCACGCGGTATATGGAGGTCGCCTCACGCTGGTGGTCCCAGTTCGATCCAGGGTGGGAGAACATACGAGCCCAGGCGCTCCGGCTCCTCGAGGAGGCGTCAGAGATCGAGGAGACCGCCCGAATCATCGGCGAGAAGGCGCTCCCCGACGAGCAGAGGCTAGTCCTTCTGCTGGCGGAAATGCTGAGAGAGGGCTTCCTCGTGCAGAACGCTTTCCACGAGGTAGACACCTACTGCGAGGCGGAGAAGCAGTCCGCGTTGCTCAAGGTGATCATCGACTTCCACAACGCCGTGGAACCCCTCATCAGGCAGGGTGTGCCCATCGAGAAGATCAGGGAGATGGATGTCCTCACGGAGCTGCTACGGCTGAAGGAGAGGCAGGGGACAGAGCCGATAAAGGCTGCCTACGACGAGATAGAGGCGCAGAGGAAGGAACTCGCAGAGGAGTACGAGGTGGAGATCATATGACCGCTAGAGAAGCAGGGCTGCTCTACAGAACCACGAGCGAGATCCGTGGCCCCATCCTCATGGTGGAGGGAATAAAGGGGGTCTCCTACGACGAGCTCGTGAGGATCACGAGGCCGACGGGGGAGGAGGTGACGGGATCCGTCCTGGACGTCTCCCGGGACTGGGCGATGGTTCAGTGCTTCGGGGACACCAGCGGAATGGACCTCAACGTCGCCATCAGGTTCACGGGGGAGACACTGAAGATACCGATGTCCGATGAACTGATCGGCAGGGTCTTCAGCGGCAGCTTCCGCCCTCTCGACGGCATGCCCTCCCCACTGAGCACCGACATGAGGGACGTGAACGGCGGTACCATCAACCCGGCCGCCCGCGACGTGCCCAGCGAGTTCATCCAGACGGGCCTCAGCGCCATCGACGGCATGAACAGCCTCGTCAGAGGGCAGAAGCTCCCCATATTCAGCGAGTCCGGGCTCTCCCACAACATGATGGCCGCACAGATCGCCAGGCAGGCCACCATCCCAGGGAGGGAGGAGGACTTCGCCATCGTCTTCGGCGCCATGGGCATCAAGAACGAGGAGGCCGACTTCTTCAGGGGAGAGTTCGAGAAGACCGGCGCACTGAGCAAGTCCGTAATGATACTGAACCTCGCCGAGGACCCACCCATCGAGCGGATCGTCACGCCCCGGATCGCCCAGACCATCGCCGAGTACCTCGCCTTCGACATGGGGATGCATGTCCTCGTCATCCTCACTGACATGACCAACTACGCCGAGGCCCTCAGGGCCATCAGCATCGCCAGAGAGGAGATCCCCACCAGGAAGGGGTACCCCGGTTACCTCTACAGCGACCTCGCCACCATATACGAGCGGGCTGGGCGGATCACCGGCAGGCCAGGATCGGTCACGCTGATGCCGATCCTCTCGATGCCCGCCGGTGACATCACACACCCCGTCCCGGACCTCACCGGCTACATCACCGAGGGGCAGCTCATCCTCCAGAGGGAGCTCTCCCTCAGGGGCATCTACCCGCCAATGAACGTTCTCCCCAGCCTCTCTAGGCTGATGAAGGACGGCATCGGCGCAGAGACCACCCGCGAGGACCACAGCGACGTCTCCAACCAGGTGTACATGGCATACGCCGAGGGGACCAGGGCCCGCGGCCTCGTCAGGATCGTTGGCGTCGTCGGCCTCAGCGAGAGGGAGAGAACATGGCTCCAGTTCGCTGACAGGTTCGAGAGGGAGTTCGTCAACCAGGGCCCCTACGAGAACAGGAGCATCGAGCAGACACTGGACATAGCCTGGGATCTGCTCTCTGTACTCCCGGAAGAGGACCTGATACGAGTGAGAGAGGCGTACATCAACAAGTACCATCCGGCCCACAAGAGTGAAATGTAGCATTGTCCGCGACGACGGGAGTCCGGCCCACAAAGGGCTACCTCATGGAGATGAAGAGGCGGATCGGCTTCATAGAGCGGGGCACCGAGTTCCTCAAACTCAAGAGGGACCACCTCGCCAAGGAGCTCACCGCCTCAATAGACGTCCTCAAGGGCCGACGGAGCCTCCTGCTCGAGAACCTCAGGGTCGCGTACAGGGCGGTCACAGCAGCCTACATCTCGCTGGGCCCCACAGAGGTGAGGAGTCAGGCCAGCTCCCTAAAGGCCGGTCTCGAGCTCGAGATCCTACCACGCGCAGTGATGGGCGTGAGATACCCCTTCATCAAGGTGGAGAAGGAGCCCCAGATCGCCGGGGAACTCGACATCACGCTCAGCGAGGCTGCGGAGAAGGTCCTGAGCATCCTCGACGACATCCTCCAGCTGGCGGAGTACGAGGCCCGGGCGGAGAGGATCGCGGACGAGCTTGGTAAGACCAACAGGAAGGTGAACGCCCTGGAGAACACGATCATCCCCAGCTACAGGCAGGTGATCAAGTTCATAGAGGACAAGCTGGACGAGGAGAGCCTCGAGGAGCTGGTCAGGATGAAACTCATCGGAGGTGCGCTGGCACGGCGACGAGAGTGAGCCCGGGCCTCTCTTACGTGGTCATCAAGAGCCACTCGCTGATGGCCGACCTCCTGACGCCAGAGCAGATGCGCACCCTGGCCCAGCAGGAGAACCTGGAGTACTTCGTGGAACAGCTTGCCGGAACCTCGTACGGAAGGATTTCCACTGAGACCGAAGGCGACGTCTCCCTGGCCCTGGAGAAGGTCTTCTACCAGAAGTTCATCGAGCGGATGATGGGGATAGTGGATCTGGCGCCGACGAACATCGGCGACTTCCTCCAGTCTTACTACTACCTGAGGTTCGAGGCCATCAACCTCAAGCGGATCATCCGCGGCAAGTTCAGCGGACTCCCGACCTCCAAGGTCATAGAGTCCCTGATCCCGATAACTCCATACAAGGTGGAGAGCTACGAAGGGATCGTGGGAGCGGAGACCTTCCAGGACGCCGTAAGGCGGTTAGAGGGCACCCAGTATGAGCCACTCGTCTCGAGCCTGGAGCTCTCAGAGAAGTACGACGCCCTCTGGCCCGTCGAGATAGCCCTGAACTACCTCAGCGCTAGGGCGGTGTTTAAATCACTGGAGAGGCTCCCCCAAAGCGACAGGGGCTTGGTCCGGAGGATCGTCCAAGCCGAGGCCGACGTAGAGAACTTCCTCGTCGCTGCGAAGCAGAGGAGCGCACGCGAAGACGCTCACAGCCCCGAAGAGATGTTTCCCACGACTTACGGTATAAGCCTCGATATGCTCAGAGAGGCAATTGAGACAGATGACCTCAGGGCCGTCATCCAGGGGCTCAACCCGCCATACAATGAGATCCTGACTCCCCTCTACGAGGGAGACGTAGCGCTAATCAGGAGCCGCCTCCGCCAGCACGTCTACAACATCGCCAAGAGGGGGCGCGCGGCTAACGATTTCGGGTTCAACGTCATCATGGCGTACCTAATCTTCAGCGAGATAGAGAAGGACGACCTCGTCGGCATCGCCTGGGGGAAGACCCAGGGCATCGCCGCCGACGACATCCTGAAGTATCTGGCCGTACCCTACTCTGTTTAGGTGCTCATCCTTTTATTCGAGGTTTTGTTCCCCAAGAAAGAATAACACTGAACTTTTATTGGTTGAAAAAATAATTGAAATCATTGATTTTTATAAAACAACCTACGTGTAAAAGGGGGAAATAGAGCGCCTTAACGGCTAACCTATCAGTAGTATCGCCACGATCAATCCGTAGATGGCCAGGCCTTCGCCGAGGGCTACGAAGAGTAGAGACCAGATCGAAAGCTCCGGCTTCTCCATCAGCATCTCAGAGCCCGACTTTACGGCCGTCATGATGCACAAGGCAGCCGCGAATCCGGAACCGATCATGGTCAACGCTCCCATCAGAAGCCCCCATGCAGATTCAGGTATCATGCCATTTTCACCTCCTCCACCTATTAATATGAAGAGTATACCGAATAGAATAATCAACGACGTTATAGCTCCCCACGAACCCAAGCCATCCAAAGCAGACTTGATTCCCTTTTCGTCTCCGCCACTCTTGGCTATCGAAGCTACCAGTATCAATCCAAGCAGCGACGCTATTCCGAGGAAAAGGACTACTACCGGAGATGCTTGCTCTGTGAGTAGCATCTGCCCTGTCAAGAATCCGTAAAAGATTAGCAGGGCTCCGAACAAGTTCAGGGAAACTCCCCAGACAGAGTTTCTTCCCTTCTCGACAGATGTTGAAGCATTGATAGTAGAACCATGTGTAAGGCACCAAGTAGCAGCGATGATACTCGCAGCGATGGTGACAGCAGCAGGTATCAAGTCCGCCATTTTAGCTGTCTCCAATGTCGTTGAGTGTGGGGACATATATTGACTTCATATGTTACTTTCCACCTTTTTCTCGTTACAATGACCAAATCAGAATATAACTCTTTTCACAGAGTGTATTGGATAAAAAAAGGGAAATTCAGGTCAGGATTTTCTGATCCTGAACCTGTAGGGCCTGAATTGTACTCCACCGCCGTGATAGAACTTGCCCATGAACTCGTAGTAGAGCAGCCTCAGGGACTGTACGCCGCTCGACATGAACTCGAAGCTCATCGCGATGAGGTTCATCAAGATGAGGCTCGGGATGTCCCCCATGAATCCGGCCAGCTGGTGGGCTGCACCCGCCAGGCTGGCGTGGGCGAGTGCGAATGCGACGATACGGAGGAAGGAGAAGAGGTTTGCGAGCCCCTCGACGAAGGTCATGAGGAGTGCTCCCACTCCCTCTCCGATCACCTCTATGCCGAAGTGTCCACCGGCCACGGCTGCGATGATGGGCTCCAGCATCGCCATAAACATCCCTCCCAGCATGACGTAGAATCCCCAGTAGCCCATGACGCCCATGAAGTCGTTGGTTCTGATGAACTCGAAAACGGACAAGGACAGCCCCACAACGTAGAGTATCATCCCGAGACCATGTTCACCGAGGATTCCCCACTTGTGCCCCTCCTTCCACTGGTTGATGGCTCCCAGGACGAGGCCGAACACGATCTCGACCGTAGCGATCTTGAACACCCACTTCATCAGGGTGGTCGTCTCGTGTACGGGATTCGGCATGAACTGGTGATGGTGGAACAGCAGCCCCTCCTTGAGGAAGATCGAGTCGTATCCTATGCCAAACAGCATCGCAAATATGCCCATGGGTATGAAGAGCGTTCCCAGCTTCGACATCATCCCCCTCTTGTACTTACGCGATAGGATGAGCCCCGCGAGGAGGAATACTGCTCCCTGGCCTATGTCACCGTACATGAGGCCGAACTGGAAGCTGAAGACGATGATCGTGATGTACATCGGGTTAATCTCGTTGGCTGCGGGCCATCCTCGAAGGGAGGTCAGCTTCCAGGCGGGCTGAAGTATCGAGGGCGCCATCGTTGGTTCTGGAGTGGGAACTGCGTGGTCGTCGTGCCCGGGGTCCTCGTAGTCCAGGTAGAACAGTTCTCCCGTCTTCTTCTGCAGATCGTCAATGATTCTATCTAGGGCATGCACATCACCTTCGGGGATCCATCCCTGGATGACGCTGATCACGGTAGTCCTGAGGACGGGGACTGACTCGTCGGACAGAATCCTGAGCATCTGGTCCACGAACTTGGCGTTTTCAAGCACGGGGGAGTACTCCGCCTTTATCTGCTCGTACTCTGCCTCGGCCTCCGTTAGGGCTTGGAGTTCCTGAACCTCCTGCTCGTACTCCTTTATAGTATCCTCACGCCTCCCGGCATCGATCGCCAGAAGGATGTCTTGTGTGTTGAGCACCTCGAAGATGTCCTTCACTTCGAATATGAGGAAAATCGTCTCGACCCACTCCCTCCTCTCCTCCGGGCCGAAAACGAAGACGTACCCCTTATCAGATGAAAACTCGACTACCTTCGAGCTTGTATCCTCGAACCTCTGGAGGTACTCATTCAGGCGCTGTTGGATGCCGAGATCGGCCAATCCCACTGTGAGGCACTTCTTCAGCTCCTCCGGTTCGAGTGCCTTCAGGCTCTCCAACCGCAGCTTTGCCTCGACAAGCTTATTTTCTCCCTCTTCCCGCCTTGCGTCGACTTCCTTAATTTTATCTTGGACTTCCCGGAATTTGGCGAGAAAATCATCCACTGATGCCGCTGGATCTTCCGTAAACTCCCTCAACTCATCGGCTTCGAGATCCATACCTTCCAGTTCGAGTATAGTTGATTCTTCAAGGGCCTTGTATTCGTCTTGGAATTTCTCGTAGAGGCCCTTGAAATCTACGATCCTCTCCCCGGTTTTTCTCAGCCGTTCAACATCCACACCGCTCACGGCCTTCAGCTGGACAACCCTCGCCGCACCTAGATCTCTAATAATCTGGTGCTCGTACTCCGGGGGAGTAATGATCGTGAACTTCTTCATCAATGTGAATCAATATCAAACGAAGGGTTTGATATTAAAGTTTTTTTGGCTGGCTTCTCATTAACTTTCTGGGAAAAATTGCGCAAACGTAACACGAATAAAGATAGATAATTGACAGTAAAACGTCGCACTACATGGCTTATAAAACGTCGATTTTTTTCTTGATCCATCCAACTAGAAGCACGTATTGGATCATGATAATGAAGATTATCGGAATTGCAGTCCCTATCATGTGTGGGAACCTCCAATATATGAGAAGAATCGAGATGGTCATCCCCACAACGGGCAGCATGAGGACAGCTAGCAACAAGTTTCTCTTCTGCTTTATCATCTCTACGTGGTTGGAGTCGCCACTCATTTCCACTGAAGCTCCCATACACGTGTAGATAAATGATGCGCTCTGCTCCTCGACTACTCACGCCTGCGCAGGAGTGAGCTGAAAGCGCCAAGAGAGGCTATGGAGACCCCCCTGGTGACGTCCCGCTCTGAAACGACCCCCTCGAGGACGTCCCCATCCATGACCACCAGCTGCGTGATCGAGTGCTCCCGCATCTTCCTCATCGCCTCGAGGATGCCCACGTCTTTACCTATGGTTATCAGCGGCTTGGACATGATGTCCTTGACCGTTGTCTCGCATGGGTCCAGGCACAGCGCTACCAGCCTGCGGATGATGTCGCGTTTGGTCACGATCCCGACGGGCGCTCCCCTCTCGACGACGATGACGCTCCCGATCTCCTTTCCCGTCATCAGGAGGGCCGCGTCCCTGACGTTGACCTCCGCGTCCACGGTGACCGCGGGGGAGGCCATGATGTCCGAGACGACGGAGGGGAACTTCTCCAATTCTCTCACCTCATCCCTTGACCATTTCCTGAGGCCTAGCCTCTAGGAGGGTGGTCGTTGAGGCTACGCCTGATATCGTCCTGAGCTTGTTGAAAATGAAGTTGTCTAGGTCTTCCAGTGAATTGGACTCGACTTTGATGATCAGGTCGTACTCGCCGTACGTGATGATTACCTCTTTGACCTCACGGAAGGTCTGGATGGCTTTGTAGACCTCCTTGTCTTGTGCCGGGTGCACCCGGGCCAGTGTGTAGCTTATCAACATCTTCACATCCTCTTATCCATTGTTTTCTTAAATCCTTGTTGATGGTTGATAAATAAAAAGGGGTGGGGGCGACCAGCTGAATTGGCTCTATCCTGCTAGGCCCTTTATGGTCGCGGTGACCTCTTGGAGGCCCAGCCTATCCAGCGTCGAGTAGGTCTCCTCTGCGTCCACCATGAGAGAGGCCTCCATCAGCGTCGTTATCCCGGTCACCGTCGCAAGCTGGTCCTGGCGCCACAAGTAGATCACCTTCTTCGCCAGCTCGGCTGGGACGGCGTTCTTGTCCTTGGTCCCGAGCACGATATTCACCAGGTTCTTCGACAGGTCCCCGAGCAACGAGCTGGGTATGTTCTCAACAGCCTTTTCCATATCCCCAAACCTAGATTATACAGTACATACTGTGTATATATGAGAATCCATAAACAAAGAATAGAAAAACCCAGAAAAAATTAAATAGATCACAAATAATATATACGGAAATTTAAAAAAGAATAATGGATTTTCACCATACTTGTATGAAGATATTAAAAAATTGTGTTTGAGAAACCATAATTTATATTTATGTGTTAAATAACTAGTCCCCCAGAAATTTGTTAAGAATGTATGTGTTTTTATATATTGACATTTATATTTTCTTTAATTGGATTGTCGAAACTGGAAAGTTTTTATAGTTTTTTAAGATCATCATTTTGAGTGATATGTCCCTGGACATTCTGGATATGCAGATAATTAAGTGCCTCACGGAGGACGGAAGGAGCACCTACCGAAACATGGCCGAGGAAACCGGGGTCAGCGAGGCCACCATCAAGAACCGGATAGACAGGCTCATCGAGACCGGTGTAATAAAGAAGTTCACTGTGATGCTCGACTACCACCATCTGGGTCGGGCGATTAAATCCTTCATAGGCCTTAAGGTGCAGCCGGCCAAGATACAGGAGATCGTCGACCACATGAAGGCCCATCCCGACGTCCATGTCCTCTACAGGACCAGCGGCGACGTGGACCTACTGTTTGAGGTGATCTTCGAGAAGATGGAGGACCTGAACGAGTTCTTGGAGACGGAGTTGGCCCTTGACGGGATACTGGGTACCGTCGTTACCATCGTTATAGGGCCCTACAAGCGGTGCCCATGGACGGGGCTCTAGCGCCAGGTCCCGAGCTTCGAATCGCCTGCGATGAAGACTATCAGCCCCTCCACCTTCGTGTGGTGCTCCTCTAGCTCCACATTGAACATCGTCTCCAGGTATCCCCTCAGGTAGTTAGTGGGGACGGCGGAGTACTCCACCTTGATCTCATTTCCCACCTTGGTGAAGACCCCCCAGCCCAGGTTCTCTAGCTCCTTCAACACGATCATCCAGTTGTTCGGCTTCGTCAGGTCGATGTCCCTGTACTCGGGCTTCAGGACCTTCCTCTTCATCGCGGTCAGGTGTCCGCCTCTGTAGGTCTCCGACTCGGTCAGTTGCTCGAAAATATCCAGGAGCATACCCCTGTCCATGATGATGATGCGGCTCTCACCTATCCTATAGATATCCGGCAACCAGTCGTGCATGGAGAGCTTCTTGAACAGTAAAAGAGCCTTCCTGACGGCTTCGTCCTTGCTCTTTATGAACCTGGTCCTCTCGAGGAACTCGAGGTAGTTGTAAGTGTCCTCATCCATCTCAAGAGTGAAGGTCTTCACGTGACATCTCCAATAAGACGCTGCAGAGCCGTAAATTACTTCCTGTTCCAGACTGAAATAGGTCTTTTCAGCTCTCCTCCTTCTCCAGCATTGCGTTTATCCTGTCGTTGATCCACTTGACTAGGAGCAGATACTGCGCCAAGATTACGACGATTATGGGGATGGCTGTCATCTTCATGTCGGGAAATCTCCAGAAGATCAGGATTATGGCGACGACAATCCCACCACCAGCATCATCAGCACTCCCAGTGACACCCACCGATTGCGCCTGTACATCTCCTTGAACGAGGTGTCCTCTGTCAACTCCGACGACGCTTGCACAGTGTCGTGTGTATCCTGAAATATGGGCTGATGGGTAAACGCGCGGCCTATCTCTCTACCACTCGCGCGGACTCGGGGTGCACGTTTATTATCACCCTATCGGGATGGACCCCCCCGGTGAACCAGAACCTTTTCTTCTGGCTCGGGTGCCAATAGAGCCACCACCACGTCCACTTCTCGGCAGCGATGCGCTCGTCCTCGAACTCTGCCCGCCCCTTTATCTCGTAGTACTTTCCCTCCTTGGATCCGGGGAAGGTTAAAAGAACATTTGAATCCCTCTCGATGTCCTCGACCTTCCTGGTATCCCGGTAGGTTGGGAAGTACATCATCCCGTAAGGGTTGTCGTTAAGGTTGGTCATCGGCCGGCTCCTCTCCTCTCCGTCCTTGTAGGTTGTGAGGTAAACGACTTTCGCGTCCTTGAAGGCCTCAGCCATGCCCTCTATCTCATTCATTGGTATCATAGATTTCTTTCCACGATTTTTAAATAATGTTGCGTAAGGACCCAAACAGTTATCCCCGGTGGAGTCCCCACCAAAACTGCAGAGATGTCAGGGAAGTCATGCGCCGTCTGCGGGAAGATCCTTGACGCCACCGAGATCAGGATCAACGAACGAAAGGTCGGCACTAGAAGGAGGAGTCCCAGGTATCTCTGCAGAGAGTGCCGTAAGAAGGAGTATAACAACTATACGGAATCGATACAGAAACTTATTGAAAAAAAACTGTGAGGTCTATTACCTCTAGGGCTGTGGCCTCTCACCGTGTAGTCGCGTTGACGATTGCCTCATCGCCCAGGTCCATCGCAAGTCCAAGCGTCTCCTCGAGCCCCCGCAGCCTGTTTCTCAGGGTGACCTCGGTTGTGTCCGCCGCAGCGGCTACGTCCTTCTGGATCCTCTTGTCGTCGTTCTCGATACATGCCATGTAGAGCGCCGCTGCCGCTATTCCCCTGGGGTCCTTACCGGACAGACCCTGCCTTTCCTTTGCCTTTCTCAGTATGTCGATGGCGTGATGCTCTGTGTCCTGCCGTATCTTCAGTTTCGATGCTATACCGGGAACGAACTTCATGGGATCGTCGATGGGCATCTTGAGGTTGAGCTCCCTGAGCAGCAGCCTGTAGGAGCGGGAGACCTCGGAGTGCTCCCGGGTGCTAGTCTTGGAGATGGTCTTCAGGGGCCTAGGGACCCTCTGGAGGCGGCACGCCGCGTACAGGCTCGCCGCCACGAAGGCGTCTATGGACCTGCCCCTGATTAGGTCCTTCTTCAGGGCCTGACGGTAAATGAAGGCAGCTCGTTCCTTCACCGTCGTAGGAATGTGGAGCGCCGCCGATAGCCTGTCCAGCTCGGCCATGGCGATGCTGAGGTTACGCCCCCACGTGTCGTCGAGCTTTGAGCGTGTGTCGTACCTCTTGAGCTTGTTCATCTTGTTCCTTGTGTCGGGGTCTAGTCGGTTGCCTCGTCCATCCCGGTCGCCGTTGAAGCTTGTGGAGAGCCCCATGTCGTAGAGGGCGTAGTTTCTGGCCGTGCCCGCCCTGGGCCGTGTCGCTTTTTCGGTGCTGGTGAAGGCCCTCCACTCGGGCCCAAGGTCCACAATGTCCTCAGACAGTACCAGTCCGCACTCGCTACAGACCTCTTCGCCTGCCTCTCGGTCTATGATGATGTTGTTGCTCCCGCAACGGGTGCATCCTCGCGTCTTTGTTTTTTGCATTACTCTCTCCTCTTTACCAGGATTTTTTTCCTGGTCTTCTCCGTTCAAAACTGGGTAACTATGGATATTTTACCCATTCGTAAATTATAAATAGTCCGCTGATTTATAAATGTTTCGAGATCGAGGTTGGTCAAGCCCAAGGGGACTACCGGCGCCACGAAGATGAAGATCATGGCCCTTATCAGTTTTAACCAGACTGTGGGCAGGGAGTCCTACGGGTACACAATCTGGCAATCCCTCAAGGAGCTTTTCTATATCTATCTGAATGACTGCGACGTCAGGAACGTCTACCACCATTTAAAGGAGCTCTGCGATCTAGATCTCATCGAGAAGGTAGACTTGCCGGCCTCTGATGTTGATAACAGGTGCTTCTACACGATCACAGACAAGGGCTTGGATATGAAGATCAAATACGATCCCTATCTCTTGATCGTGCAGCGGGCTCCAGGCGTCCGTAGTAAATACTAGTCCTTTGTGATGCTTCCGATCAGGGTCGTTAGCCTAAGAATGACAGTGTCTCCTTCCTCAACACCCTTCTCATCCAGCATCGCCTTTGAGACGTTGACTATGAACTGTGGATGGTCTCGCACCGTGAGGACGGCCTCAGCACCGTTGCCTACACCCCTCATCTCGGTTAGCTCTGCCTCGACATGGTCTCGTGAGATGATGCCCTGAAGTAGGCCGGGGTCATTGGACAGCTCGTCCATCAGCGCCTTCATCTTCGAGAAGTCTTCGAGGAACTCCCGTCCTATCTCGGTTAGCTCAGTCCCCCCTCCCCCGGCTCTCCCGCCCTTGTGGCCTAGGAGGAGGGGCTCTCCCAGCTTCTTCTCAGCCTTCTTCACGAGACCCCAAGCGTACCTGTACGACATTTCCAGAGACTGGGCGGCCCGCTTGAGGGTTCCTGTCTCCTCCACCTTCTTGAGGAGGCTGTAGACGCCAGGGCCAAAGACGAACCCCTCGTCTGTCTCTAGCCACACTTTAAACATCGGCCTAGGTCTGGTAGTATCTGACATGGGCCTCGGTCATACTAGAGAGGTCCACTCTGATATCGTTTTTCAGAAGAAAATGTGGAGAAAGCTAGGGTTTAGAGTTGTCGTCTTTGTTGTCCGAGTCCCTCTGACCACGGGCTCCCCCGGCTCTGGGTCCTCCGTGGGGCGGTGAGCTCCCTGCTCCTCGAATGGCGGCCATCCCCTCCCTCATCTCGGGCGTGATAGGTCCATGGGGCCTTTGAAGGAGTGTCTCAAGTACCTCCTCTTCCTCGGACTCGTACTTGAACTGCATGTCGTACAGCTTCCTGTAGAGCCCGTCCTTGGCGAGGAGCTCCGCGTGGGTGCCCTTCTCGACTATCCTTCCCTCCTCGAGGGCCACGATCATGTCCGCGTTCCGAACCGTCGAGAGCCTGTGGGCGATGACGATGGAGGTCCTGTCCTTGAGCACCTTCTCCATGGCCTGCTTGATGATGAGCTCGGTGTACGCGTCGATGCTGGAGGTCGCCTCGTCCATTATCAGTATCCTAGGGTCGGCGATGAGGGCCCTGGCGAGGGAGATGAGCTGCCTCTGCCCCATGCTGAGCCTGCTCCCCCTCTCCCTGACCTCGGTCTCGTAGCCTTCGGGGAGCTTCATGATGAAGTCGTGGGCCCCTACGGCCTTAGCCACCTCGACCACTCTCTCGTCCGAGGCGTCCAAGTTGCCGTACTTTATGTTCTGCTTCACCGTCCCGGTGAACAGGAACGGGTCCTGGAGCACTATAGCCATCTGCTTCCTGTACCTCTCGATGCTGATGTCCCTGAGGTCGTAGCCGTCGACGGTGATCCTTCCCTCTTGGGGGTCGTAGAACCTGTAGAGGAGGTTGATCATCGTCGTCTTCCCGGCTCCGGTGGGGCCGACGAGGGCCACGGTCGTGTTCTTTTCTATCACCAGGTCTATGTCCTGGAGGACGGGTGTGCCGTCCTCGTAGCTGAAGGTCATGTCCTCGTAGACGATCCTGCCCTCTATGGGGGGTATCGCAACTGCGTCGGGCTTCTCGGAGACCTCGATCTCTGTGTCCATAATCTGGAAGACCCTCTCCGCCGCCGCCAGCGCCGACTGGACCTCGTTCCAGAACTGGCTTAGCGACTGGATGGGCCAGAAGAACCTTCCCATGTAGGACATGAAGGCGAAGAGTACGCCGACGGTCATGGTGTCGTTCATCACTGCGTTCCCTCCGAACCAAAGCACCAGGAAGTTGCCGATGGCGCTGAACCCGGTGACCATGGGGAAGAACGCGGACATGGTCCTGCTCGCCGTCACGTTGGCCTGCATGTTGGAGATGTTGATCTGCTGGAACTCCTGTCGGCTCTCCTGCTCCCTGGAGAAGGCGTGGATCTCCTTCATCCCGCTGACACTCTCCTCTATCTTAGCGGAGACGCTGGCGATGGTCCTCCTCGTCTCCCTGTAGACCCTCCTCACCCTCTTCCCCCAGAAGTAGGCGAAAAATACGATGAAGGGCACGACGCTGAAGGAGATCACAGACAGCCATGGGCTCATCCAGAACATAATCCAGATGATGCCCACCAGCGTGATGACGTTTGAGATAGCGTTCAGGACCCCGGACGAGACCAGGCTGATAATCCTCTCTATGTCGTTGGTCGCCCTAGAGACGACGCTTCCCACATCTTTCTTCGCGTAGTAACCCAGGGAGAGCTTCTGCAGGTGGCGGAACAGGTCCATCCTGAGGTCGTACTCTAGGCGACCACCGAGCCATGCCAGCAGGTACGTGTGCGCATAGCTGACTACGTAGGTGACCCCGTTGACCGCCAGAAATGCTAGCGCGAGCATCGTGAGCCCAGCCTGGTCGAGGTCGATTATGTATCTGTCTATTGCTAGGCTGAAGAGATAGGGAGGTATTAGGTTGACGAAGGAGCTCGCGACCATTGTCAGCCCCAGCATCATGGCCTTTGACCTGAGCTTCCAGGTGAA